>CAZMKE010000013.1:0-199384 GCA_964566945.1 uncultured Verrucomicrobiota bacterium
TTGCCTACCAGTCACTTACAGAAGTCTTATACAGCTAATTTCTTAACGGCATTGCGCCTAGGCAAGAGCGAGCTCGGGTAAAAGGTGTCTGAGTGGTTTGGTAAAAATTGCGAGTTTCGCGGTAAAGGAAAAATGGTATGATGTCGGGTAACGTGATTCGAAACGAACTGCAGCTCTCAACGCGAGAATCATCTATCGTGCGGGACGATTCTACTCGGCAGAACTCCTTCATCGGTGCGAAGATAGACGTTGGTTCTCCCCCGCCATGGAGATTGTTTAAACTGTCTGCACAGAGGCTTACTTGCGCGATAATTATCGTGGTAAGTGGGTGTGAACGGCAAAACGAGCCGACGTCTCAGTTGAGCAAAGAATCCCCTCAAGGAGAGTCGGCGGAACAGCGTCCCCTTTCGGCTCGTGCAAACGAAGTCTTGCGCGGAAATTGGTCAACTTTGTCCACCAGCGGCGGGATCACTGAAAACTCACCGTTGCGGACGATTTTTTCACTTCATCCGAACGAGCGTGCTAGCCAATTGTCTGTTGGATTTGTGGATCGGCTGGAGGTAAGTGTTCACTCTGATGAGACGGGACGTTTGATTGGTCTGCTCTACATTAGCAAAGCGACTGGCAAAGTGGAGGGAGCGTACGATGCAGATGGTTTAAAGATTCACCAGAGTATGGAGGTCGAAGTTACGAAGGTCTTACGAAATATGCGAGAGGCTCTTGCGGTATTTGCGTCAGGCACTGTTGTTCAGAATTCTGAGACAATGCGTGATCGGCAGAGAGACCTGCTGTCCGCTCTACTTCTGCCTGCAGATTTGAGTGTAGAGATCCGCATGAGCCCGCCGCGTGGAACTAATAGCGGTGAGGGACTTCTTCGGGTGATTGCCACCCCGGAGGGGAGGGACCCTGAGATCATTTGTAATGTGTTCTTCCCAATTGCCGACAGTTCGGATCCGACTCTGAATTTTCCGAAGTCGCGGCCATGTTTGTTGAGCTTGGAAAAGGGTTGGGCGAGACTTAACACAATGGGTTACGGTCTGGACAAACATGGAATTCCGGTTGGCCAGGAATCATCGAAAAAGTAGGCCCCGTTGAATTTGGAGAGAGCTTGGACTTCGGAGGATGAAGTGGACGGGATAGCCCCGACGGTAGGGGTGGAGGAGATCCCGCCGACTGCCTTCTCGGGCTTCAATTCGCTTTTTGGTGTGCGCTGTTAGGGGGAAATCGCGGCTAAATTCGACAGCTTGCTTTGCACCTGAGACTGTTGGTTGGCCGCTTCTAGATGCCCCTTTTCAAGTTCTTCGTGAATTCCTCCAGACTGGGCAGCTCCATTGTGGCGTTTCGAGCATAGGCGCGATGCACCGCTTTGCTTAAGTGCCCCAAGGCAGCTTGAGCAAACCGCTCTGGGTATCCGACTTCTCTCGCCCGCTGCGCCCACGAGTAGCGATAACTGTGCAGGGTGATTCCTGTAATGCGGAGCCTTTTGCATCGGCGTTTAAATTCAGCCGCACGATGCCTTTCGTGTTGAGCAGCAAGCCGTGGAAAAAGGAGGCCGGTGTGCGGAAGCGTGCTGAGAATCCGCACCACACTTTCCGAGAAGTGAAGAAGTGAGACTATGCCCGTCTTGTGACGATCGTAAGCGACGGTCTTCGTTGCGAGATTGAAGTCTTCAGCCCGCAGGGTCGCGATGTCCGTTTGTGAGCCTCCCAGTTGCCAGAGGAGCTCGTAAAATGCTTTGCGTTCCGCATCCCACTCGATCCCGACGATTCGTTGGTGTTCCTCGAATGTCACCGCTCTCTTTTCTCCAAAATGGATCGCGGGCCATTGCTTCTTAGGTAGGACAGGGGAGGGAAGCCAGGTCATATCGAGTGCAAAATTGTGGAGACGGCGCAGAAAAGTATTCGTCGAAACCGTGCCGGCTTCCAAAACGCGCAGAAGATGCTCCGGCCGGGTTTCGATCAGCACCCGCTCTCGCACCTGATCGAATGCTTTGTCCCGCATCCCGCGACACCAACGCTCCAGTGTTGCGCCGCGTTTCAGCTTCGCCATCTCATTCATCACATCCTGCCAGGTTCGCTTCACTACCTCGGGATCGCTGGCAGCGAGATAAACACGCGCGATCTGAAGATTCATCGTGCGCTGGTGTTCCGCCTCGTTTCTCGCGGACACCAAGCGTTCTGCTTCCGATTTCACGGTTGTCCGCAGGCTTTCTTGTTTACCGCTTTCTTTGTCGTAGGCGTAGAAGTTCTTCCCACGTTTGAACAATCCGAATCGGGCTTTCATGGCTCATTTCCGAGCCTACGGAGAAGTTTTGAGGTGCGTTAACGTGTAGCTGCTTGGTGGTGGAAGTGTTCTTGGAGAGTACCGCAGGAGCGGCCCAAACCATTGACACTTTCATTGACACTCGGCCAGTCGGCTCGCGCAAGCGACTCTCGTTGAGCCACTTTACTTTGGTGCCGGTGGTCGGACTCGAACCGACACGGCCTTTTAAGGGGCCCCAGGATTTTAAGTCCTGTGCGTCTGCCATTTCGCCACACCGGCAACGTTGTAATAACGTGCCCCGCTTTGATTCGTTTTGTGCCTCTGCATGGGCCGCCGTTGCGGATGCAAAAGACTGCAACCGTGGGTACCCTCAAGGCCTCGAACCGGGGTCACTTTTGCAAAGGTTCTCGCCGGGCGCAAGCAACCGATTCGGGGTTTGTGAGCGAGACGCAATCTCCCCGGCGCACGGCGGCACAATGAGCGACTGGAATCGCTGGGCTCTCGGCGAGCCGTGGCGGTTCAGTTTCGATTCCGCCACGGGCGACCTCTGGGTGGCCGATCTCGGCCGCGACGGCTTGGCCTATCTCGCTCCGATCTTCTCCGCCCCGGCGGAAGCAAGGGGCCGCGATTGCGGTTGGCTCCGTGTATCGCGGCGACAAAGCCTCGCCGTTTGACGGCGTCTATGTTTTCGGCGACTACACCTCAAAACGCATCTGGGGCTTGAAGCGGGAAGATCGATCGTTGAAGACCGTCCGCCAACTCTGCCTGCGCCCCCCAGTTCATCACCGCGTGTTCCATGGACGAACACGGCCAGTTCTACGTTGTTGGCTACGTGGGAATAGCCTACCAATTCGATCTGACCGGAACGCAGTTCGAAAGCCCGCGCCCAAGCGAAGCGCGAGACCTCGCGAACCGGCCGGATCTTTTGCCCGGCGGCGATTGAGCTTGCTCCGAGTCTTCTTCGCTGCCCATCGCAGTTGGCTCTTGAAAGGGCTTTCTGTTATCCAGAGGTTCAGTTACTCTTCTTCAGTATGCCGGGTGCAGTTCCGAGTTGTGACCTGAAGCACTACCGAGAGTTGGTCGGCTCGCTGCCGTTGCCGTCGGAGGAGCAGATTGCGGACTTCGTGAACTTTGTTTGCCATGCCCACAGCTGGTACAAACATCTGCCGCTGCTGCCGCCGGGAATTCCGTTTTGTTTCTTCCTCGATCCGTGCTCCGGTTGCGACTGTCTTCGAGCGCCCGACGGTCGAATAGTATGGAAGGAGCGGACGGAAAACAGTCTCCGCTTTCATTATACCTGGATGACCACCGCCGACTACCGGCGTCGTTTCGGTCACCTGAACTATGCCGCTCAGGCTGGCACAGCTTTCGTTGTGCCGTCAGAAGGCGGCGTTCGGGAATTCGTGCCGCGCCCGATGTTTGGCTGTGCGGAAGGCACGTTTAGAATCCCGGAGGAAATCGATCGGGCGGGTTCTGTAAGCTTGACCGGCGTGGTGCATATCCGGGCCAACCAGCCGTGGGTTTGGGCGGATTTGGCGGAGAGGGAAAAGGGCCGCTTCTGGCCCGCGGAGACTGGAGGAAACGCCACACTCAAACAGATACTTGAAACGTGCGGTAACTCATGCGAGCTCGATTTTGAAAACAAGGAAACGATCTCAGCGCAGCTGACAGTGTTATTGGAACCCGAGCGGCTCCGCTTGCAAAATCAGATGCGCGCGGCCGTCCGCGCGATGCTCCAAACCGTCCAAGGCAGCTCGGATTTGGAGTAACGCTTTAAGGAGGCGGTTACGCCAGTCCGGTATCGGAGCGACTGGCCTTCGGGTAAGCCTTCTAACGCCGACTGGCCATCGGCTAGGTGTGTGGCGGCCCCGGTGAGGACGAAAGGTAGAGGAGGCTGCGGGTGTCTGGTCGATATCGGGAATCGCCGACGCCAGGGCGCCGGAAAAGGGTGCCAAACCCTCGGCAGCTGGAGATGAAGGTTGGCGTGTCCTTGGCGCTCAGATTGGGAATCCGGTATGTGGCGCAGCCGACTCTGCCAATCGGCGCTGCCTTGCCCACGAAAGAAGAAAAAGCATTCGAAACGGAGCCGCAAGTGCGAGCTACTCTTCCAGGTTGACGCAAAAGTCCGAGAGTCTAGGGTTGACAAAAAAAGCATATTAAGGAGATAATATATGTGTGATCCAGAACATCACCCCCGGTCACTGGGAACAGCGACTCCTCAGCGCACCGCCGCCGTTTCGGCTCTGCTCTCAGCAGTCACCCCAGTGTCCCGCCCAAAGCGTCCGATCGGACGTTTCGGAGAGCCCTTTTTCCGCAATCTCCCACCATGGGTGGCAACCGCACTTGACGCTAATGGTTTCTAACTGTGTGGAGAAGAGAAAGTGTTGCTGTACCTCGAGTTTCGCAAAAATCTGGGCCAACTCCCTGACAATCGCCGACCCGAAACACAGATTACAAGCAGTCTTTCCTCGTTTGGAACTCGTTATGAAAAAGAGTGTTACGAATTTTATGAGTGCAAGAATGGCTTCCACTCGCGTCGCCGACATCCTTGTGGACCAGCCCGCAACTGTCCCACTTTTTTAGCGTTTTAGCCTTTAGCCCTCCGCCTTCAACCTTTCCCTCGTTGGCCGGGCCTGTTCTTTGACAATTTGCAGTTAATTGACAGCTGATCTCGGCGGGCCGCTCCGCAGTGGCGGCCCGCCGAGACGGGCAGGTGCGACACCGAGCCTCATTTGCGGAGTGCCGGAGTCTACATTTTCTGCGTAAACCGTTGATTTAACATTTCTAACCATTCGAGAACCCAGATTTGGGACGGGCTTCTGGCACTCCAGGCCGCACGCCATGATTGCCGAACGGCTCGGCGCTTCGTAAGATCGCACCCATGTCCCAGTACAATCTTGTTCTACCGCTTCTGCTTTCGCAGGCTTTGCTGCCGTTTTCCCCGCTCGCAGCCGAGCAGCCGTCCATCATCGCTCCAGGCGCAAAACTGCAAGTCTTGGCGGACGGATACGCCTTCACCGAGGGGCCTTCGGCCGATAAAGAGGGCAACGTCTATTTCACCGATCAGCCGAACGACCGGATCGTCAAATGGAGCACGAACGGCAAAACCTCGGATTGGCTGAAACCCGCTGGCCGGTCGAATGGCACTTATTTTGACGCGCACGGGAATCTGATCGCCTGCGCCGACGAAAAGAACGAGCTCTGGTCGATTTCGCCGGATAAGAAAGTCACGGTCCTGGTGAAGGATTTCGGAGGCAAACTGCTGAACGGTCCGAACGATCTGTGGGTTCGGCCGGATGGCAACCTTTACTTCACCGATCCGCTCTACAAGCGGGACTACTGGAAGCGCGATCCGGCCCGGCAGCAAAGCGGGGAGCACGTTTACTTTCTGAACATGAAGTCCCATCAGGTGCTGCCAGTGGCCACGGACTTGAAGCAACCGAACGGCATCATTGGCACTCCAGACGGCAAGATTCTTTATGTCGCGGATATCGGCGCGGGCAAAACGTACAGCTACACCACCAGCCCGGACGGTCCGCTCAGCAATAAGCATCTTTTTTGCGAGATGGGTTCTGATGGCATGACGATCGACGAAAAGGGCAACGTCTATCTCACCGGCAAAGGCGTGACGATTTTTGACCCGGCGGGCAACAAGATTACGAATATTCCCGTTCCGGAGCCGTGGACGGCGAACATCACTTTCGGCGGCGCCGATCGCAAGCTGCTCTTCATTACGGCGAGCACGAAAGTTTACGGCATCCAGATGGCGGTGCGCGGCGGTTATTGAGTCGGTTGAGACCGGGGACCGGAAGAGGCGTCCAGCCGAGTTGGTCAAAGGCCTTGGCTCGGGGCTGCTTGGGCGACTTGTCAGTAGGCGGTTCCGACACGAGCATTGAGCCTGATGGGAGAGTTCAACCTGTATCCGCCCGAGCACCCGCGCTTTCCGGCGAATATTGAGGCGCTCCAGGATCCGCAGCGCAGCCCCACCGAGCATGAGTTGCGCATTTTGGATGTTTTGCAGCGCTTCCGCGAGATGCCGGACTTCAGCCGGATGGCCGAACCCGCGGCCCATCGAGTGGCTGAAGCGGAACACAGGGTGGCGGCGATTGCTGGCCAGGCTCTCGATCCGGTGCGGGACCAGGATGACCGGGTGCTCGATTTGCTGACGGTGATTGCGGATTTTCCGGAAGTCTTTGGCAACACCGGCTTCATCCTGGCGGCGGAGATCATGTATGCCGCCCGGACGAACGTCGAAACGAGCGAGTTTCGCCGGAGTTTCTATCGGGAGTACGAACCGATGATTCCTCACATTCGCGATTACCTCCGCCAGGCCGCGAATCTCCGGCGGCGCGGGTTGGCGGTGAAGTATTCCAAAGACAATGTTCCCCAGGCCCAATGGGGATCGCCGGAACGGCGCGCCGCCGCCCGGGAGCGCATGGAATTGGTCGAGGGCCTGGAAGATTTTTACGTGCTGGAGAAGTTCTGGCGCACTCTCGAGATTGTCTGCTCCTATCCCGACTTTTTCTCGCTGGATCAGTATGAAATGCTCGTCACTCGCCCCGGAATCGAACTGGCGTGGAAAGCGCATCTGGCCAAGGCGCGCCAGGATTTCGTCTGTTATCGAAGCATTGTGCGGACCGGGTCTCTCTTTCGACAAATGGTCGATTCGGGCCTGGACGTTCTCCGCGCGGTGATCCGGGAAAGAAAAGTGGAGGTTTCGAGAACGGGGGGAAACTCTTCTGCAGCTTGAGCGGAGGCTGATCGTTGCGCCGTGGTTTTAAGCCTTCTTCTTCAGGGGCAGGATCGGATAGAGTCCCGGACAGACGCCGAACGTTTCGTGAAACGCCTGGCTGAAATGGCTCAGGCTCGAGTAGCCGACCTCGAGCGCGGCCTCGGTCACATTGTGCTTTCCGGCTCGCAGCAATTCCGCGGCCCGGTCCATGCGCAGCTTGCGCAGGAATTGCGGCAGGGTCATGCCGACCTCCTTGGAAAACGTCCGGCTCAGGTAAAACGGGCTGCAACCAACTCGCGCGCCGATTTGATCGAGTGTTGGCGGTTCCGCCAGATCCGCCTGCAAGATCGCTATCACTTTTTCCACCCGTGCCTGCGCCACCCGGTTCTGGCGGTGGCAGAAAAGTTCGCTGCCGTCGGGGGCCTGGAAGAAGAACATCGCCGCCAGTTCCAGCGCCTTCCCTCGATACCAGGTCGTTAGAGCCGAGGCCGGGACGGGCGGGGTTCGCAGAGAGTGAACCAACTGCAAATGCTGGCTGGTCAACGCTTGTGGGGTGCTCGCTCCCTTGGTCGTTTCCTGGCCTTGCAGAAGGTCGCGCACGATCGGATGCAAATGCGTGGACTCTCCCGAGCAGGCGCGCAGAAAAGCGGCGGAATACTCGACCGTCAGAAATTGGTGATGCTCTCGCTGCTGGCGCGTCGCCGAAATCGGGGTGTTCCCCCGGCAGTAAAACCCGGCGCGCAACGGGCCGAAATGCTGCGGAGTGCTGTCGATCTCCACCGTCCCGTTTCCCGCCAGATTGAGGCAGAGTTCAATTCCTCCCGGATGAAAACTCTTGCCCCAGTCAAACGGCGTTGGGCTGGAAAAGTCATGCCATTCGAAACTGACGCCATCATTCGCGAAACTCCCAAACAAACGGTGCCATCCGCCCGGCACTGGACTCCAGGCGGGCGCCTCGGTGAAAGAAGGACTGGCAACGGATTGCGGCACGTCGAGACCTCAGCGGTCACGGGCTTAGCTTACTGAGACTGAGTCGCAATTCAAGGGGCAATCTTTGTCCCTCCGTTCCTGACGATTCCTTACAATCTTGTAATGCTCGTGAAAGGCTCCGGTTAGCTGCCTCTGTCATGTTCTCTCCAGGAAACGAAACGAGATTTAGGAGATTTATGCGAAAATATGTTCGGAATTTGAAAGCTCAGTATGCGGTGGCGGTGCTCGCGAGTGCTTTGCTGATCGGCGGAGGCGCGGTGCTCTTTGAGCAGGATGCGCACGCCAAGGAAAAAGGTAAAGCGGCCCCGGTGGATGTGGCGGTCGATAATGCCCCGATCCAGCGCGAACGCCAGATGGTCACCAGCTTTTCCAGCGTGGTGAAGAAAGTTTCTCCCAGCGTGGTGAAAGTTTACTCCACCTTCAAAGGGAAGGAGATGGGCGAAGGAGGGGGCAACCCGTTTTTTGACGATCCCATGTTCCGCCGCTTTTTTGGCGATCAATTTGGCCAGGAGGGCGGGCGAGGCGGACGAATGAAGCGCAACCCGGCTCCCAAACAAGTCGGTGTGGGCTCGGGCGTAATCGTCAGCAAGGACGGTTACATCCTCACGAATAATCACGTGGTGGAGAACGCCGAAGAGGTAAAAGTCCAAATCGGCGACCAGGGGGAGGAGATCAGCGCGAAGGTGGTCGGTACCGACCCAAAGTCGGATATCGCGGTTTTGAAGATCGACGCCAAGGAGAAGAGTTTCCCGGCGCTTACCGTGGCGGATAGCGACAAGATCGAAGTGGGCGATGTGGTCCTCGCCGTCGGCAATCCTTTCGGAATCGGCCAAACCGTGACGATGGGGATTGTGAGCGCCACCGGTCGCGCCACGTTGGGGCTGGAATACGAGGATTTCATCCAGACCGATGCGGCCATCAACATGGGCAATTCCGGGGGCGCGCTCGTGGATGCCGATGGGCGGCTCGTGGGGATCAATACGGCCATTCTGAGCCGCAGCGGCGGCAATCAGGGAATCGGCTTCGCCGTTCCGGCGAATCTGGCGCGGTCTGTCATGGAGAGCATTATTGAGAATGGACACGTCATCCGCGGTTATATGGGGGTTAATATCCAGGATGTCACCTCTGGCCTCGCCGAGAAGTTTGGCATCAAAGAAAAAGACGGCGCTCTGGTCGCGGAAGTCACTCCGAACAGTCCGGCCGAAAAAGCCGGCCTCAAGAATGGCGATGTGATCGTGGCCTTTGATGGAAAGCCGGTGCATGACAGCCGCCATCTCAAGCTGCAGGTGGCGCAGACCGCTCCGGGCAAGCAAGTGCCCATGAAGGTTTCCCGCGATGGGGACGAAAAGGAACTCAAAGTCACGTTGAAGGAGTTTCCGCAGGACAAGGAATTAGCGAAGGCTAATGGAAACGGCAATAACTCCGGCGACGTGACGGATGGCATTACCGTGGATGAACTCAACGCGGCTTCGCGGCAGCAGTTCAACATTCCGAATCACATTCGGGGCGCGTTGGTTACTGAGGTCGACCCCGATTCTCCGGGCGCACAGGCCGGGCTGAGGGCGGGCGACGTGATCCTTGAGATCAATCGCAAGCCGGTGAAAAGCTCGGAGGAAGCCGTCGCCATGACGGAGAACCTGAAGGATGAATCCGTTCTTCTCCGGGTTTGGAGCCGGGGCGGCAGCCGGTTCGTTGTGCTGAAGAAGGGAGAAAAAGTCGGCTAAGGTTTCTTGGGTTGGTTCAAGACGGTGCTGCAAGCCTCCCGCGGTCGCGCGCGGGAGGTTTTGCATTTCCCGAGGGGATCTGTCGATTACGTGGTTGCAGTTTTCGCGCGCGGCCGGATCGCCGCGTCCGAGGCGCGCTGGGGTTCGCTGATCGCGCCGGGTGGATAGAACTTTTCGTAGAACTCGAGGTCAAGATGACCCGCCTGAAACCCAAGAACCGTTCTGAAGGGCGCCATGAGGGCGGGGAACCGCCCGTAACGGTTCCAAATGTATTCACAATAAGCCGTGGTCGCCGCGATCGCCTTTTCGCTGACTGCGCCCACGCTCTGCGGAGTGGCGTTATCTTTCCAGGGTTGAGGCCCTTCGCCGCTGCGGAAGACTCCTTGGCGCCCGAACTTGTGCGCCACCACGGCTTCGACCGCAGCCCGCATCGAAGGAAAGTAGGGCGGGCTGTAGGCTTTCAAGAGCAGTTCCCCGTTCAGTTCCAGGCCGATTGGGACGGGGATTTCGCCGTCCCTCCCGAGCAGCTTCATGGCGAGAGCGGAGAGCCCTCTCACTCCCAGAAATTTGGAGGCTGGCATCCGTTCGAGGGTGAATCCGAGAGGCTCAAACCAGGCAAAGTCATGATTGGCGAAATTGGGGAACCCGCCCAACCCCAAGGCCTGCGCCATGAGGCCGAGATTTTGGAGCATCATGCCCTGTTCAATCGTCACGAACTCGGTTACCAGCCGCTCGATGAGCGCAATAGTGGCGACTTTGCCTTCGGCCGGATCGTCCGCCAAATGCCCCCCGTTGCTTCGGGCAAAAGCGGCCAGGCCCGCCGGCCGAAAGCCCGCCCTCTCGTCGAGTACGTACACGCCGGTGTTTTCGTTGAGGATCTCCAGCAGCCCGTTGATGTACATGAAGGTCAGCTCGTTCACCGGCAGGTAATACGAAGTGCCCGGCGCATGCACCGACCAGCGGTTGGCGTTGATGTTGAAAATCGGCTCCGATTGGGTCCGGGTGCGCCCCTCGGAGAGGCGCACGCGCATCTGTGCCGCCGCTTTCAGGAAATCATCATTCGCGGCGGAGCTGGCCAGGGCCGCCAGATCGCGCGCCGGCAGGTCCTGAGGGCGGCGGTAAAGATAAGTGCCCGAATCATTGGTGACGACGAGGCTCACCGTCTGGATGCCGTCTCCGCTGGCGATCGTCCGTCCGATCAAGCCGGCCATGATGTTCCCGCCGCCGCCCGGCGCATAACTCAAGTCCGCCAGCGCGCAGCCGGTCACGCCGCAGGCCGCAAACGCCATGAGGGCTTCTTCCGTTTCGCTCAGAGCCCGCGGTTCGAACCGGCTGGAATATGCCAGCGGGCCATCGAGGGACATTCCCAGGCAAAACCGGCGGGAGCGGCGCTCTTTGAGAGCGTTCAGCAATGGATAGGCGGCGGCGTTTGGGTTCATGCAGCGCGGCTGATTCGATCAAAAAATGGTGATTTGAAAAGCCCGTTCCAAAAGCCAGAGAGTGGCGACTGTCGCGATCCCGATCGAGCCGGCCCGGACGGCGCACCACCGGTAAAACCAGGAATCTCGCAGCAGGAAAGCCAGGGGCAGGAAGACGAGCACGATGCAGAGCTGCCCGGCTTCGACGCCCAGATTGAATCCGCCCAGGGACAGCAGCAGGGACCCGGCTCCGGCGGGGATATCCGCCAGGGCGCTCGCAAACCCAAACCCGTGAACCAGTCCGAATCCAAACGCCACCATCCAGGATTTTTCGGTCCAGAGGGGCCAGAGATTATTCAAGGCGGCCACCACCACCGAAAAGGCAATCACGCTCTCCACCAGGGCCGAAGGCAGAGTGACCAACCGCAGGGCGGCCAGAGCGAGCGTGATCGAATGAGCCAGAGTGAAGGCCGTGACGATCTTGGCGATCGAGAAAAACGCGGCCCGAAAGCTGGTCACGGCCTCCCATCCTTGCGCCGTTCGCCTCCACACCGCCGGAAGCATCAGCGCCAGGAGGAAGCAGATATGGTCGATCCCCTCGAAAATATGGAAGACGCCCACCCGCACGAATTCAGGAAAGCCCTGGCTGGAGGTCTCTTCCCTCAGCTCGAGCGTTCTGCGGTCCTTGGTTAGAACGATCGTGCGGTCTTGCAGCGTGGTAATGCACTGATGCCTCTCATCATAGTCGAACCCGAAACTGTAGTTCAGCGCGACGGGGCTTTTCGGAGGCGTCGCCGCCTCCCACAGAAGCGCGAGCGTGGCCCCGGCCGGCCGTTTGTTGATCTGGGCATCCGCGACGCGAGGGGTGATTGGCCCGGACGCACCCCGGATCTCGAGGTGCTGGAAGGCATAGTCCTGAATGACCGCGAGCCTGCTCTTGACCTCGCCCCAGGTGATCTCTCCGTCGTGATTGGTGTCCACGCCCACCACAAATTCGAGATCCTTCAACGAGATTTCCCAGCGCCCTTTCAGCGCCGTGCCGCCATCCTCCAGAAAGAGATAAGCGATGCTGCTCTGGTGCGCCTGGAGTTGGAGCGATGCGGCGAGGATCCACAGGAGTGAGAGTGCTCTCAAAGAGGCGCGCATAGAGAGGCAAGTTCCGCTTCAAGCTTTGGCATTCTTTGGTCCTCGGTTCCGCGCTGTCGCAACCAATCAATCACCGGCTGGGCCGCGGCCGGTCGATGCGCGGCGGCGGCGCTGCGCAGAACGAGCAGGGAATCGATCGGTTCTTTCTGTCGCGCCCAGTTGTCCAGGGCATGCGCCAACGCTGATTTTGGATTGCGAAAAATATCCAGCTCAAGCAGGGCGAGTTCACGCGTGTGCCCGCTCTTTCGAAGTTGCTCGGCAAAGTCTTTCACTGGCGCGCCTGAGCTTTTAGCAGCCAGGAACCGCCGTGTCAGCAACGCTTCAGAACTGGCATCAGGCTCCGCCAGCGCCAGCACGTCGCCCGCCCGGCTCTCCGCCAGCAACAGATCGCTGTAGGCCGTCCGCGTGTAACTGTCCCCGGGCTCCAGTTCGAGCGCGCGCCGAAAGCGGGCTTCGGCCACTGCCGGATTCCCCCGGCGAACCGCCATTTCGGCCAGGGCGCACCAGGCGAAGGCCTGCTCGGCCGAGTCACCGCGGGGGTTGATCGCGGTCTCGAGCGCTTGTTCGCTCCTGGCCAGTCCGCCGGTGAGGCTGGTGGTCGTCAAGAGCAGGGTCAGCCCGCGCAAATTCGAAGCGAGCCTAAGCTGGCGGCCAAAAATGCTCTTCACTTCATCATATCGTCCCTCGGTGAGCAGGATCGACGCCCTCAAGAGAGCGATCTCCTCCTTGCCCGGGGCCAGTCTTTCCGCCTGTGCTAGTTGACTCAGAGCACCGTCAAACTCATGGCGATGCTGCCGGATGACGGCTTGCAGGAAGAGTTCTTCCGCGTTGGTCGCGTGAACCGGTTGGTCCAGGACAGCCTCCGCGTAGCGGACAAATGCGGGGTCGGAAGTGCGTTGGGCGATTTGCAGGTATTCCCGGGCCGCCGCCAGCGCCTCGCCCGGGCTTCGGGATTTCGCGGCTTGGTTTTCGCGGTTCGGCCGGGTCTTTTGCAGTGCCAGCAAGGATCTCGGCAGTTTCTCCACCACGAAAGAATCCTCGGCCGGCTTGAATGGATCGCCCAGCACAGCGGCGGGGAGCGCGAGGAGGGCGAGCAGGCGTGGCCAGCGAAATAGGTGAGTCCGGGGGGGCATGCGTTCTGGAGAATTGGGGGCTGGAAGTGGATTGCGGCCATCCCGAGATGGCCGCAATCCGTGGCTGGGTCTTGGATAGTCCGCGATTAGGGCTTCGCGAGCTTCACTTGGATCGTGTTCTCATCTTTGATCGTGACCCCGCCCAAACTGACTCGCGTGTCGCCTTTGGCGCGCACGAAAGTAGCCGCCGCCTGCCGCGGGAGCAGCACGCTCTTGCTGGCTGCGTCGTAGGTTGCCGGCACGCTGCGGAATTCACCATCCACCTTGCCGGCGGTCTGCAGGGCGATCGTCACGGTCGGATCGTTTGGGGAGCCGCCGAGGGGCGCGTTGATGTACGGGAAGGCAGGCAGGAACATTTTCGAATCGACGGTCGCCCCATCGGTGAACGGCAGTTGCCCGCTCGGGGCGTCATTGGTTGAGAGCAAAACTCCCATCACTGCGCGCAGGGCGATATCGACGACGTCATCCCCGGGGCGGCGGCCGTTCGGAAAGCCGGCGTTATCCCCCGCGATCACGCCGAGGTTTTTCTGTTGATCGCGTGGCGTCGCGGCGATCGCAGTATTCAGGCGGAGCATTTCGGAAACTCCACCATTCTTGTTCAGGCCGTCGACGCCTGTCAGAAAGATCGCGACCAAGTCGGTGCGTGGGAAAAGGGTGGGGGCTTTCACGCCAGCCGAGCCGAAGAGCAGTTCCAGGATTGCGGGCAGAGTGGGGTGGGTGACATAGTCCGCGAACTGCCCGTCATCCTTGGGCTCGCTCGCGTTGAACTTGTCTTTGTCTCTCAGGCCGATCACCACTTCGTTCACCAGCGGCTGCCCGAGGCGCGACATCTGCGTGTATTGGCCCTCCGCGCTCACCTTGCTGGCGGTGGTCCAGCCGCCGATCACCGTTTTGTCGGCTGAGGCCAGCAACACGGATTTCGGGATTTCGAGGATGATGGAGGTGACGTTTTTGTCGGCGAGCGTGTCGTGATTTGCATCCGGAGCCCCGAGCGGGCTGGTGCTGATGTTTACGAGATCGAAAGTTTCCCCCAGGTTGACCACAAACGGATCTTTGCGCTGGCCAACAAACATCCGGCCCTTCTCGCTCGAGCCGGGAATGCTGACGGTGTAGATGTAGGAGTTCGCGTAGGCGTTGTAGTCCGGAATGGTCTTGCTCCCGACGTTATCGAGCGGCTTCGTGAATGTGGTCGTGTTGTCGGCGGCGTTGGCCAACGGAGCCGCGGTTCCGGTGCGGCGCGGCCCGCGGATCAGCGACACGGTGTAGGTTTGGTCGAGGTTGAGTGCCGCAGTATTGCCGGCCCCGATCTGCCCGACCGCGAGCACCGGCACGGAGTTGGTCCTCTTGTTCCCGCCCGGGCCAATCGGCAACGCGATGTTGCGCGGCGTGTTTTGGAAGCGGAATTGGAACGTGAGATCCTCCATCGAGTCGCCGTTATTATCGATGTGAATCTCGTAAACGGCGTTTGCATCGAAGCTGAAGTAGTTCGGGCCGCCGTACGCGTCCTGCAGCGGCAGGTAGTTGGCCACAAAGGTCACATAGTTCTCGCGGCCCGGTTCATAGCTGTTGAACATGTAGAAGTCCGTGCCGTCCAGCTTGGGCGTTTCGGTCACCAGTGGCGCTTCGCGATGGCTCGAGGCTTGCAATCCGACGCTGGCAGTTGCGCACGCGGCAATGACCAATCCTGTTCGTAAACTCAGTATTTTCATAATCAATGCTTCCCTCATTTCACAGGGCACTACGCCGCTCGCGGAATCTCGGATGCACAATTTTTTCCCCGGCGGCGGGCGCCGCCGGGACGTTTCGGACCCGCTGGCGCCTCGGAAATCCATTTCCAATCCGTCGCCCAATCCGTAAACTCCCCGAACATGAAGCCGCTGAAAAAGAAGAATCCTGTCTTGCCGTTTTCCGCTTTTGATTCTGAACGCTCCGTCCACTATTCCCGCCGCGATTTCACTTTGAGCCTCGGCGCGGCTGCCTCAGCCCTGGCCCTGGGCGGCTGGACGGCCTTCGCCGCAGAGGCGCCGGTTGGGCGGCCGAATTCGAAAGTCGCCGGCGTCCAGATCGGCCTGAATGTCCCTTACAGCTTCGGCGACATGCGGATGAGCGGGGACGATATCCTCAAGAACTGCGTCCAACTCGGTTTGAGCGGCGTCGAACTGCGCACCCAGCCCGTGGAAGTCTTCCTCGGCGCACCGGCCGATCTGGTGGTTCCACCGAAGGACAGCCCGCTGTCCGCCAAAGCCATTTCCGAGCGCTTGGCGGATTGGCGCAAGTCTGCCTCCGTCGATCGTGCGAAAGCCTTTCGTCAGAAATACAACGAGGCCGGCGTTCTCATCGAGATCGTGAAAGTCGACGGTATCTTCCAGATGTCCGACTCCGAACTGGATTACGCCTTTGCCCTTGCCAAGGCTCTGGGCGGCCGCGCCATTTCCACTGAGATTTCCAAGAAGGAGGAGGAAATGGCCCGCGTCGGTTCCTTCGCCGACAAGCATAGCCTGATGGTCGGCTATCACGGCCATGCCACCACCACCCCGGAACATTGGGAGAAAGCGTTCGCACTGGCCAAATACAACGGGGCCAACGTCGACCTCGGCCACTTTGTCGCGGGAAACAATGCCTCTCCCGTCGGCTTCCTCAAGGCGCACCACGACCGCATTACCCACGTCCACGTCAAGGACCGGAAATTCAACAACGGTCCGAACACCGTGTTCGGGGAAGGGGATACGCCGATCGCCGAAGTGCTGCGGCTCATCCGCGATAATCACTGGAACATCCAGGCCACCATTGAATTCGAGTACAAAGTCCCGGCTGGCTCCGATCGGATGACCGAACTCGCCCGCGCCATTCGTTTTTGCCGCGAAGCGCTGGCCTAAGCGGACGGTCTTGGGACAATCACTCGCCTTCCGCTTAGATAACCCGGTGGATTTCAGAAGGAGTAAGCCGAATGCAACTTTGGATGTCTGTCGGCTTGATACTGGCCGGTTTTCTCTCAGCGCTGGCCCAGCCCTACTACGTTTCGCCCAGTGGCGCCGATTCCAACCCCGGAACCTCCGACCGGCCCTTTGCCACGATCGAGCGGGCGCGGAACGCGGTCCGGCAGCGGCCCGGGAATGTTTTGCTGCGGGCTGGGACTTATTATCTGTCCGCGCCCCTGATTTTCGGTCCGGAGGATTCAGGGAGAGCCGGAAACCCCATTGTTTATGCGGCTTACCCGGGCGAGGCCGTGGTCATCAGTGGCGGGGTGCGCCTGGATCACTTGGAGTGGAAGCCGTATCGGGGGGGCATTTTTCAAGCGGAAGTCCCGCCGGGCTTGGAGACGGAGGAGATTTTCGTCAATGGCGAGCGCCAGCTTTTGGCCCGGTATCCCAATTTCGATCCGAAGTCGGAATACTTTGACGGTTATGCGGCCGACGCCATATCGGTCGAGCGGGCGGCGCGGTGGGCCGATCCGGTGGGCGGATACTTCCATGCGATGCATCCCGCGCTGTGGGGAGATTTCACCTGGCGCATCACCGGGAAGAAAGCCAACGGCGAGGTTTCCCTGGAAGGCGGCTGGCAGAATAACCGTGGCGGCGCGGTGCATAAGACAATCCGGTTCGTCGAAAATATTTTCGAAGAGCTCGACAGTCCCGGGGAATGGTTTCTCGATCGGCAGACGCACACTCTCTATTTTTATCCTCCGCCCGGCCTGGACCTGAAGAGGGCGGTGGTGGAAGCCACTCGGCTGCGCAGCCTGGTGGAATTTCGGGGAGGGGAGGCGCATCCGGTGCGCTTTATCACCCTCCGTGGATTGACCTTTCGCCAGGCCGCTCGCACGGTCATGGACACTCGGGAACCGCTCTTGCGCGGGGATTGGGCTATCTACCGCGGCGGGGCGATCTTCTTCCAGGGGACTGAAGATTGCGCCCTCGAAGACAGTTTTCTCGATCAGGTTGGCGGAAACGCGGTTTTTGTGAATCGCTACAATCGGCGCGTTTCGATTCGGGGAGTTCAGATCGCCCGCGCCGGGGCGAGCGGCGTTTGTTTTGTCGGCAGTCCGGATGCGGCGCGGAGCCCGTTGTTTAATTACGGCCAGGTGCATCCGCTGGAAGAGATTGATCGTGAGCCCGGTCCGCGTTCGAATGATTATCCCTCGGATTGCCTGGTGGACAACTGCCTGATCACCCGGACCGGCCGGGTGGAAAAGCAGACCGCCGGCGTGAATATCGATCTCGCCCGGCGCATTACCGTGCGGCAATGCTCGATCTATGATCTGCCGCGCGCTGGCATTAACATTGGCGACGGCTGCTGGGGCGGGCACGTCATCGAGTTCTGCGACATTTTCGACACGGTCAAAGAAACGGGGGATCACGGCTCTTTCAATTCCTGGGGGCGCGACCGCTATTGGCGCCCCAACATCTCGGAGGTGAACGCCTGGGTGCGGCAGGTCCCAGACCTCCCGCGGTTGGATGCCCTGGAGCTGGTGGTCCTCCGCAATAACCGGTGGCGTTGCGACCACGGCTGGGACATCGACCTGGACGACGGCTCTTCGTTCTATCTCATCACGAGCAACCTTTGCCTGCATGGCGGCATTAAGAACCGCGAAGGCTATGGCCGGATCGTCGAGAACAACATCATGATCGGTTCCGGGTTCCACCCGCATGTCTGGTTTGCCGCCAGCGGCGATGTTTTCCGGCGAAACATCGTCTCGGACGAGTATCGTCCGGCGTTGATGCCCGCACCGCCCTGGGGCGCGGAAATCGACTATAATCTCTACCAGAAGTCCGGCGCGCAGCCTGCGCCTGCCTCTGTTCTTCAACGCCAGAGCGGTCGGGATGAACATTCGCTGCTCGGAGATGCCCTTTTCCTCGAGCCAACCCGCGGCGATTATCGCGTGCGCGACGATTCTCCGGCGCGCTCCCTGGGGTTCGTGAACTTTCCGATGGATCAGTTCGGCGTGCAGATTCCGCGGTTGAAATCGATCGCGCGGACGCCGGTTCTTCCCGCCGGACCGGCGGCTGGGTCCGGGAATGTTCGGCGCGATGCCACGGCGCGCAAATGGCTCGGCGCCAAAGTGCGGAACATCGCGGACGAGGGTGAAATGTCTGCGCGCGGCCTGGCCGCCGTGCGTGGTGTTCTCGTTCTGGAAGTGGCCCGGGAGTCGGCGCTCGAACGGGCGGGTTTGAAGGCGGGGGATGTGATCCTGGGAGTGAATGGCAAGGATTGCGGTGAAGTGGGCTCCTTGCCGGCGGCGAAAGCCGACGACCCCGAAAACCGCGTCGTGAGCCTGCGGATTTGGCGGGACCAGAAGGAGATGGCTCTCACGGCAGCGCAATGAGCGCGAATCTGCGAGGGTTTTTGTCTGATCCGGCGTAAAATGCTTGGGGTAAATCCGGGGGAAATGCCCGACCCCAGTTTTGACTTTATGAAAATGCGAGCAGTAATCGGATTAATCCTCGGCGCCCTTCTGTTGGCTCAGGTTGCGGTTCGGAGCGAAGACAAGCCGGCCAAGCCCAAGCCTTACCCCTTGAAAACCTGCATCACCGACGACGAGAAGTTGGGCAGCATGGGAGCCCCGTACGTGTTCGTCCACGAAGGGCGCGAAATCAAACTCTGCTGCAAAGGCTGTCTGGAAGATTTCAAGCAGGACAGCGCGAAATACATGAAGAAGCTGGCCGACGCCGAAAAGGCGAAGAAAAAATAGGGTGCCTCACAGGGCGTTGGGCAAAGTTCAGTTCATAAACTTTGCCCGCATTTCATCGCTGCGGAAAACGAGACGCTTCTTGCCTCCCACTTCGGCGATAAAGCAGGAGCCGGGCGGAAACGCGGCGAGCAGTTCGTCGTCCGAAAGCTGTGTGGACGCCTCGCGCTTGACGGCCAACGGCGGCGAGGCGGAGTGCGTTAGCACGACCGTCTCAACGGGAGGAGGCGGAGCCGCTATGCCCAAAGATTTGACGGTTTCGGGCGGAGCGGATCGGTAGAAGATCAGCGCGGCTGCGGCGAGGCAGACGGCCGCGGCTTGTGCGCCGAGCTTGCGGGCTTGCCTCTGGCGGAAGGCGCGTAGCGCGAGGGCTTTCACCCGTTCGTTGTGGTGATTGAATCGTGCGTCACTGTTCATTGTTGCCCCTGTGTGAGGTTTGCTTCCCGGGTTCTGTTGCACCGCGCGGCCGCTCGATAAGCCCTCGCAGTTTTTTCCGAATTCGGGCGAGTTCGCATTGGATCGCTTTCACGGTTTGGCCGGTTCGTTGAGCGATCGTTTTTTGATTTTCGTCCTCGAGATAAAACGCAGTCACCAAGTCCCGCTGCGTTTGGGAGAGGCTTTCGAGCGCTTGGTGCAAGGCCACGGCGCGATCGACCGTCTGAGCGGCGGGCGGCGGAATTTGGGCCAAGTCCCGCAGGGCTCGCGCTTCCCGCAGTTTCTTGCGGACGGCATCCCGCCAGGTGTTGCGCGCCACCTGGGAGAGCCACTTCCAGAGTTGATCCTCATCCGCCAGGGGCGGCATTTTCTGCGCTGTTTTGATCATTACGCGTTGATGGAGTTCCTCCGCTGCGACTTCGTCGCCCCGGGCGATGACCAGCAGCAGCCGGAAGATCTGCGTGCTGTAGCGGTCGTAGAACTGCTCGAACGCGCCTTCATCGCCGCGCGCGATCCGCCGGGTCAGGTCGTGAATGTCACCCATTTCGCCCTCGTGATTCACGTACTGCGCCGCGGGAAGATCTGTGCAAATCGCTGGCGAGCTATTTAGCATTCACGCTTTTCTGGGCGGCAGGCGACTGTTCCGGGGCGTGGGGAATCGCCTGATACGCGCCGATGATCTCAGCCGCCAGGTCGACATAGGCTTTGGGCCCTCTGGCGACGATGATTTCTGTCGCTTCGTGATAGGAGAGCCCCCGCTCGATCTGGCGATCTCCGCGGCTTATCATGGCCCTGTCCATCTCCTGGTCGATCACGTCGCGCAACTGGTTGAACCGCTCCTGAGATACGCGCAGACCGAAAGCGCGGACCACGATTTCCGCTTCGGGGGCGTGCGGTGCTCCAACCAGGGTAAGGAGCGTCGTTTCGCCGCGTTGCGTGCGAAAGATCCATCTCCCGGCGGAGCCACCCGTTTCCTGGGAATAGTCATTGTAGAGGTTGAGGACGGCTGTGTAGTCGTCCGTTTTCACTCGCATCCGCGGGAGTGAGCGCACTTCATTCAGAAGGTGGGTCGGGATCGTTCCGATTTCCGAGAGATCCACGCCGAACTGCAGCAAAACCGCAGTGATAAATCCATCCAGTTGGCCGCCCTCGAATTCAAAACGTCCCTCGGGTCGAAGCGCGGCACGTTCGAATTTAACCGGGGCCGCCGCGGAGGTTTCAGAGTTGGTGGCCGGCAGCAGCCAACGCCCGAGCGTCGAATTGGTTTCCGACATTTGGTTGTAACGTTCCAGAACGGCGCGGGGAGTTTTGGCCTTGAGATCGAAACGGGGAACTTGAACTGAGTAGAAGTAACGACCTTTGACCTGGTGGTGCCACTGTTCGCTCAGGCCAAAGTCTCGTTCGAGACGCCCAACGAAGTCCCAGAGCGAGCCTCCGTTGAAGGTGAAGGTGTCGTTGGTGCGGACGATGGTGGGCCTGCTGGCATCGGTGATTTGTGCCTGCAGCGGCCAGGTAGCCATTGTGCAGCAGGCCAGTAACGCCAGGAAGGGAGTCATGATTTGCGTGATCATTCACCCCACTAAACGCCTCAACCGCGGAAAACCCTCAAAAAATCTGAGGAAGCCGAAAATGGATGCCACTGGCCGTTCGGTTGGCCGTCAGTTGGCGGGCGGCAGCTTGCCGCTTTGATAGAAGTCGAGCGCGGCCTTGAACTGCTTTCTGGCCCGGTCGTTGTCCGCGAGGTTTACCGCCTTTTGTTGCCACTGGATGGCCTGATCCTTCTCCCCCTTCATGAAGGCGGCTCGCGCCAGGGTATCGAGGATGCTCGGATCGGTTCCGTGCGCCGATTCGTTTGCTTTGGCGGCAATGCGATAGGCTGCGGCCAGGGCATTGCCCTTGAGTCCGTCCTGCGTGAGCAGCTCCCAGGCGTATTGATTCAGCTCAGGCGCTTCCGCCTTGCCGGCTCCACAGATTTTTTCTGCAAGTTCCGCCGCGCCGTCCAGATTGCCCTTGCCGACGAGCAGTTGAAATCGGCTGGAATCGAGAGTGCTTTTGAGATCGGGGGCCAGCCGGGCGAACTCTGCCATTTTCGCTTCCGCTTCGTCCCATTTCTTCGCTTCGAGCGCGACGTCGATTTCGCGTTCGATCGTCATGGCCTTCGCCAGATTCTTGGCTTGTTCCGGGGTGAACTTGCCTTCGATCACCTCTTCGATCACCGATTCCTCGAGTTGCATCGGATGCCCGATCCAGGCGATTTTGCCGTCTTTGCCGATCAGAAACGCCGTGGGGATTCCTTCCTGGCCGGCCGCCTCCATCCAGTTTTCGGCCATCGCCCCTTTCTTATTCGCGGTCTTGTTATCGAGCGCCACGCGGTAGGTCATGTTGTTGCCCATCTTCTCCACGAACGGCTTTACCAGACCGTCGTCCCGTTCGAAGACGTCCTGGCCGATCACCACGAGCCCCCGGTCTTTGAACGTCCTATAAACTTGGTTCAAATGGGGAATTGAGGCCCGGCACGGGCCGCACCACGTCGCCCAGAATTCAACGATATACGCTTTGTCCGGAGCGAACGTTTTCACCGGCTCGCCTTGAACCCATTGGCCATTGTCCAGTTTGGGCGCGGGATCGCCCACGCCCAGATGCGCGGCGCCCAAGTTCGCACCGACCGCCAGGAATGAGAGGAGAAGGAGAGTTTTCATCGTGTTCATACGCGTGAGATTTGCCGGACAGGGGTAGCTGAGGAAATCGAGATTGTCGAGATCGATCGGGGATCTACGGTCCAACTCGGTCCAACGCTACACAGCCTTGCGTCCTGTCAGAAAGCGCGCGCTTTCAGGAAGCCGATCGCGGGCGTTGGAATGGTGACGGTATTGGAATCGAGCCGAAGGGTTTGCAGCACAGTGGGGCTGGCGCCCAGCCGCTCGCTCCACAGTAACTCGATCGTTTTGCCGGCCGGGCCGAAGATCTGCACCTGGTCCGAAGTTGCGTGCAGGGTAGTTACCTCCGGGCTGGCACTGACGGCATCATAGCTGCCGCTGAAAAACCGCCCGCCCCCGAAACTCAGCGACGTGGTCGGGAAACTGGCGCTGGCGGCCTGCCAAGCAATTCCATCTGTCGACAGAAGGAGATTCGACGCCGCCCGTGAACCGCCTGCTAGGAACAAGCCGTTCCCATAGGCGATCGTTTGCAGAATATCTCCGTTCAAACGATAGGCGTTCTGCCAGGTCTCGCCATCATCGGAGTACCAGATTTCGCTGCCGCCGCTCGACCTCGTGGCCGCCGCCGCGAATCGGCCGTTGCCGAACGTGAGATCGGCGAAATTCAGATCCGGCAGGCTGAAGGCGTGCCACTGCGTCTTGTCCCGGGAGTAAAGCAGGGCGCCGTTCAGGGCCAGCACATAGGTTCCCTTTCCTTTCGCTGCGCTGCGAATCATCGATCCCGCCACGGTAGAAAAGGACCAATCCAGTCCGTGCGCTGAGACACCGATGCTCCCGTCTCGAGTCGTCACTAGGAATTCCTGATCCGTGGCGATGATCCTGGTATAAGCCCTGGTGAGGTTCGTGCGGAAAGACCAGTCCAGACCGTTCGGCGAAACCCCGGTTACTCCGTCGGGACCGGCCGCGACGAAGAGGCCGTCTTTGAAACTAATGGAGAGAAAGTTCGCCTTGCCCGGGCTCGGTTGGCGCACCCAGTGCGTGGCATCGGCCGAAGTAAAAATCGATTGCTGGCCAAGCAGAACCTGCCCATCGCCCACCGCGCAATAGACGTTATTACCGAATGCGACTCCGTTGATAAAAACGGGAAAGGAGCTCGGCGTCCAGTTGGAGAAAAATCCGGTTGGCGCCTCCGCCGCCCGGTATAAATGGATAGTCTGTACTGCAGCCCAAATCAAAAGCAGCCTTGCCAGGATACGACTTGCCAATCGCATATTGGGGAGTATGCGGACCTAGAATAGTATGTCAACTGATTTGAGTTAAAGGTATAAGTCTAAGTTCGAGACGCCGGGTTAAGATAAGTCTGAAGAACAACCACGAGTTGTCTTTTGCCCGTCAATCCGCCGAGGGGCCAGACTTCAGGGCCGCAAGCCCGACCTGGGCCGGCGGCCTGGCTTCACGCTATTTTTGGGCCGGGAACGGGGGCGGCAGCACCTCCGAGAATCCGCAGCTCCTGCAGTTCATCGTTGGGGCGGCTGCGATGAGTTCGGTCTGCCAATGGAATACCGGGAGGTAAGGTTGGCGCGCGGCCTCCGTGTGACCGGTGAGTGAGAGTTGTCCTCCGCATTTGGCGCACCGGCGATGTTCTAAAGCGGCGGACTCCTTGAGAGTTACGATCAGTTTGTGCTCCTGGGTGTTCAATTCGGCTTCGTCGGTCTGCCAGAGGTCCGGCAGATCGAGCAGGCGATCGAAGGCCTGAACGGTCTTTTCCTGCCCCAGCTTGACGATGTGAGCGGCGGGTGATGCCAGCAAAGTGCCGCGCAGGACCAGCATCGCGATCGTGAAGTAGATGATCAGTCCGGTGACATCCACCAGCGTCGCCACGAAGGGCGCCGACGAGGTTGCGGGATCAATCCGGCATTTGCGCAAAACCAGTGGGAGCATCGAGCCCGAAAAGGTGCCCCAGAGAACGACCCCGACCAGAGCCAGCCCCACGGTGATTCCAACCAACAGCCAGTTCGGTCCGTAGACATCGCTAAAGGCCGACCAAATGGCGATGCGAAAGAACCCAATGACGCCGAGAATGGTCCCCAGGGTCAGGCCCGCGAGAAGCTCGCGCCGCATCACCCGCCACCAATCGCGCAAGTGAATTTCCCCCAGAGCCATCGCGCGGATGATGAGAGTGCTGGCCTGTGAACCCGAGTTTCCGCCGCTCGAAATGATCAGTGGCAGAAAGAGGGCAAGAACCACGGCCTTTTCGATTTCAACCTCGAAGTAACTCATCGCGGTTGCGGTCAGCATTTCGCCCAGAAACAGAATGATCAGCCAGCCCGCTCGCTTTTTGATCATCCGCGGGAACGAAATGGTAGAGTAAGGCTCATCCAGCGCTTCGGAACCGCCGATCTTCTGAATGTCGACGGTGGCTTCCCGTTCCACTACGTCCAGGACGTCGTCAATCGTCACGATGCCGACCAGTCGACCGGCGGAATCAACGACCGGCAGGGCGGTTCGATCGTAGCGGCTGAACACCGCCACTACATCTTCCTTTAAATCCGTTACTTTGAGGGCGACGAAGTTGGAATCGCGGATGTCCCGGACACGGGCCGTCAGAGGCTTGAGCAGGAACTCGCGAATGCGCACGTCGTCGATCAGATTCCCCTGGTCGTCGACCACATAAAGGACATTCAGAGTCTCCCGATCTTGGCCGTGTTCGCGGATATGATCGAGAACCTGCTGGACCGTCCAATCGTCCTTGACCGCGACGAAGTCGACCGTCATGAGCCGGCCGACACTGTTCTCGGGATAGCCGAGCAGGCCTTTGGCCACGCGCAGTTCATGATCGCTCAGGAGCTTCAAGAGTTCGGCGACGGCCTTATTCGGAAGCTCCTCCAGCAGCTGGGTCCGATCGTCCGGGGACATTTCATTGAGGATCGTGGCGACATCCTCGCGGCCCATCGCCCGGAGCAGCCGGTGCTGAGCGTGATGCGACAAGTATTCGAAAGTTGGACCGGAGGATTCGCGTGGAAGCAAACGGAACACCACCACCTGATCCTCCACCGGCAGCTCCGAGATCAGGTCCGCGATATCTGCGGGCGCCCAATCGCCGAAGCATTCTTTAAGGCCGGCGAAATTCCGTTGCTTGATCAAAGCATTGATTTCCGGTCCGAGTAGTTGTGCAAACATGCAAAGTCCTTCCTGGTTTTAGAGGCCGGGCAGGTGGACCCGGGCGGTTGAGAATTACGCGTTTTGTTGATTTGAGCAAACTCGTTGCAGCGGGCGGATGACAACGCCTTCACCATGCACCGCCCGGTGGCGTCGAAGGGCTCCAATAGCTCCACGGCGATCAGAGCTGATTCGCTGGGCCGATCTGGGGTTGGGTTCTGAAAAGGGAGAGGAGTGCCCGGCGATCGTCGAGTTTCACTTGTTTGGAGGATTTGCCCGTCGTCCCTGGACGCGAACCGTGGAAAGGCGACTTCGAAGCCGAGTCGATCAGAGAGAACGTTCCTCCGAGGAATCGCGAGCCCTCTTGTTTTGGAAATTTGCCTGTGGCTCAAAAAGGGAGACCGCTCAGTAGGGGAGGATCGGCCTTATTTTGTCGAAGTATCGCCCGCGGCGGGGGCGGTCTTGGTGGGCGGCTTCTGGGTAAGCGGGTCTTCGAGCCGTTCGATCGCTTTCGCGAGTTCAGCGGCGCGTTGGCGGAGGTCACGCAGGCCGAGATAGAGAAGAATGGGCAGGACCAGCCAGAAGATCACACACACCAGGATGAAAAGAGCCAGGAGAATGGCGAGTGCTGCGTAGGACTTGCTGCCGGTGGCTTCGGTGACCCAGCCAAACGCCGAAAACAGATGTCCGCGATACCGGATGGCGATGCCAGCGAGCGCGATCAGGATCAAGCTCGGAACGATCCAATGCGCCTTGAAAACTCGATGATGCAAATTGGCTCGCATGGCAGTTGGGTTATTTCAGGGTGCTCTCTCCGATGCCTTCGTCGTAATAGACGACGGGCCCGACGCGGCTGACGGTGAGGGATTGCTGCCAGCGGCGGAAGCCGAGATCGCGCGAGGCCTTCAAGGTCTCGTGAGTGGCCGGAGGAGGAGCCGGCCAATTGCCCGTCATAGCCTCGGCCAGAACGCGGCCGTCGAGCGGCTTGAGTGGAGTGACGCCGAGGATTGACAGGACGGTGGGGGTGATGTCGATATTGCCGCTGGGGAGCTCGCTGACAAAGCCGGTTTTGAAATCGGGGCCGGCGGCGATGAGTGTATTATGCAGATCGAACCGGCTGAGGGATGCATGAGTGCCCGCGCCCCGGTGGCCTCCGGCGGCGATCACGAGTCCACGGGCGCCCCAGTCATTGCGATCATTGTTCCAGCGCATCGAGACCACGACATCTGGAGCATTCGTCCCGGCATCGAGGTGGGCCAGCGCAAGAGGAAACGAACCTTCCGCGGGCAGGGACGAGAAAATGACGCCGGCAAAATCGGTCCCTTGAAGAAACTCGACCAGCCGCTGGATGGTCGGAGCGTCGTGATTGAAGACGTAGAAGAAGGTGGTTCCGCCGAGATTGACCACCATCACGTCGCCCGTCTCCGGATTATCAAATTCCTTGCCAGCGACGAATTTCGCGCGCTTGAGGGCTTTGACGAGATCGGGTGCGGTCTCAACGGTGGAGAAGCCATGGTCCGACACCACAAACAAGTCGGTGCGTTCGAGGATGCCTTTGTCCTTCAGAGCGTTGATTACGAGCGAGAGTTGGTGATCGGCCTTTTCCAAGCCGACCTCGGCGTTCGGGGAGCCCGGCGAGGTGGAGTGCTGGGAGGAGTCCGGCTCGCTCAGCCAGAGGAGGGTGTATTTCGGGACGGAATCCTTCCAGAGGCCGTGGATGAGGGCTTTGGTGGTCCAGGCATCGATCTGGCGAGCCAAGGGAGGAGTGGGTGGCTTGCCATTCAGCCAGGTGAAGGCTTTGTCCCGGCCGGATTTGAGCCAGTCGAGAATCTTATCTTTTGTGGAATCGGGCTTCTCGGTGTCGCCGGGAAAAGCTCCGATCCGGGGGTCAGTGGTCAGCGACGAGAGCGTGGCCCGGGGCAGGGTGCGTCCGCGGAAGAGAGTAACGGAATCTTTGGCGGCCGGGGTTGACTTTTGTTGAGCGCGATCGTGGAGAAGAACGACAGCTTTGGCTCCCGCAGTGACGGTCGGAATGCCGGCGGTCTGGAGGGTTTCGGCGAGAGTTGGGGCGGTGAGGTAATTTCCGCCCGAGATCAAATCTCCCCGGCGAATGGCATCCAGATTTTCGGTTCCGAATGCGTTGAGCCAACCCAGTTCCGGCTGGTATTGGGTATTGGCCATGATCCCGTTATGGCTCGGATAAACCCCGGTGCCGATGGCGGCACCGTTCACCTCGGTGGAGGAGACGTAGCTGGAGTGGTGGTTTTGAAAAAAGACGCCGCGCTTGGCCAGTTGATAAAGGGTGGGGGTGTACTGTTCGGAGACGAAGTCAGGGCGCATGCCATCCCAAACGACAATCACCACATGCTCGGCTTGGCCGGCGGCCTGGAGGCGTGCGGAAAGGATGGCGAGGCCCAGGGCGGCCATCAGCAAATAAACCACTCGTCGCATGGATCGCAGGGCCGTTATGGTGGACGAAGGGGAGGGGGAGTCGAGGGAAAAGGGGGAAGAAGAAATGCCAATTCCCAAAAAGCAAATGCCAAGGAAGGACCAAAGGGCGGAAATGAAGCTAATTTTTTTGATCTCGCCAGGACCACCGGTTCGAAAATACCGACGAAAGCGCTAATTGGGCTACGGGAGGTTGTTTTGAGGCAGGCTCCCGGTCCGTTCGTAATAGCGGGTGATTGCTTCGGACTCGCCCAAGGGCACCAAGTACTGAAAGTTGTCTGCGCCGCAGCGCCTCTCCAGATGATGCACGATGTGCATGGCCTGAGCTTCGGTTTCTCGTGGACCCCGGCGATAGAAAGGCTTGCCTTCGCGGCCAAAGATAAAGTGCTCGGTACACTTCCTGGCGTCCAATCCGCCAAGCACCCGGGCCGCCTTGTTGTAGTCCGAGTGCGGGGCGAAGCCCAGTCCTTGAGCGTAATCGATTGCCTGATCGATCAACTTGCGGGCGCGGCAGGGTTCCACCACGACCATGGGGAAAGCCGACTCATAATATCCGCGGACGCGGTGGAGATAATCCTGCCGATCGCAGCTTTCGTACACGGCGTATTTGACTCCCAAGCAGAAGACATCCAATAAGAAGATGCCCGCTTCGACCCGCCGCCCGGACGATTTGAACCGGGAGACGATTACCCAGCCGGTGCCTTGTTCAAACAGGTCGTTTGGCCAAAGTGCTTCATGCGTCGTCATGGGGGGGAGGATACGATGCGCGCGCGTGCAACTCCAGTAATGGAGGGGCTGATATACCGAATTCCCAAAAAGCAAATGCCAAGGAAGGACCAAAGGGCAGAATGACGAATTTGTTTGGAATTGTGGGAGAGGAGGCCCTTTCGCCCCCGGGCTTCGGTTTTAGACTGGGTGCGGACCCACCGTTAGGTCGGTGGGCGATTTTCTTTCGTGCCTTGGCGCTGACGTCAGCGCCTGGCGGTTTGAACCCTTGAGGCGCCGATATTTAAATCCTCCCGAAGGCGGCAAAAACGTTGACAAATGAGGGGCGCTGATCCCAACTAGAGAGACACCTATGAAAAAGACCCTCGCGGCACGGCGCTTGCGCGGAGCGTTTACGCTCATCGAACTCCTGGTAGTGGTCGCGATCATCGCGATTCTGGCGGGCATGTTATTGCCGGCCCTGTCGAGAGCGAAGGCGAAGGCGACGAAAACGTTGTGCGTGAGCAATGGGAAACAATGGGGGCTGGCAATCAACCTCTACGCGAACGACAACGACAACTCATTTCCCGACAACAAGGACGGGGCCGGGTTCAGCTGGATGACGGCGAACATGAGTAATTTCTGGAACAATTACTTGATTAAGAATCACCGCACGACCGCGAAGGAACAACGGTCGGCGAATGATGTGCTGTTTTGTCCGACGGACTTGTGGCACCGCGCGGCGGAGCAGGGGATGATCACAAGCGACAGCCAGGACCAACTGATCGGCTATTTTTACCTGCCGGGCCGGAAACCGGGCGATCCGGACGTGACGGGGGGAGCCCAGGGAACATCGGAGTGGTTTTTCCGAAAGAAGTTGAATAGCGGGTACAGTTCCGCGCCGATCCTGATTGATCGGTTGCAGTCGCTGGGGTCGAAAACGACCAACATCTACAATCCGAAGCTCGCGTGGACGACCGACTACAATGGCAAGAAAGTTCCGACCTCGGTCCATCGGAAGCAGAACCTTGCGCCTGAAGGCGGCAATTTCACATTCGAAGACGGGCACGTGAGCTGGTATCCGGGGCAGCAGGTGTCGCTGGGTTCGGATTACGGCGGTTGGCAGTGCTTCTTCAAGATTCCGATCTCGAATTGAGCAGAGCGTCGGAAGGCTGGCACGTTACGGATAGAGATAGCCGTGGAGCGGAATCGGAATTTCGACGGGCAATACGGTTTTGAATTAGAGCCGGCCCAAAGGGCGGGGAAGACGCATTTTTGTTGATGCGGCCCGATGAACGGAGAGCCGAGGTAAGGGACGGTGTCAGTTGAGCCGGCGAATGATTTCGATTTCGGCCGAGCCTTCGATTTTTACTTCAAGCCGAGGACTGATGAACCGATACTGGGTCGAATCGAGGGAACGACCGTTCATGCGGACTTCTGAAGGCTTTGGGCACCCGTTAACCAGAACCCAGGCAGGCTGCCATGGGGCGACGGTGAAGGCGATTTCGTTGGGGGCTTCCCGGACAGTGGTGATGGGGCCCGGAGCATGAACGGTGATGCCTTGAGCGCGATAGACGCGGTAATCAGAGAGGGGCGCTTCACCGAAAGCTTCGATGGCATCGGCCAGCAAGGTGGCGGGGTTGATGGGGACTGGATTTCGGACCTGATGGACCACGTCAAAACTGTCGGGCAACAGCCCCTGGTATTCCCGGTCCGCAGGCGGGTGAGTTTGCTGGACGCCGGAGAACGCAATGCCGTCGGCGATTTGCGTCCAAGGGGCTGAGGCATCATAGCGAGCGAGGCGGCGGATGGCATGGCCGTAAACCAAGCCGCACCATTGAACCGGGAGGCCAATCCAGAGCGGGGCGGTCCATTGGGTGGCTCCCAGCACGGGGATGGTGGCGTAAAGGCCCACGGGTTGGCTGGATGGACGGGAGAGATAAAGGAACGGGACCCCGGTCCAAGCCCAGTACCGAGCCTGATCGAGAAAGTCCGACTCGCCTGTGAGTTCGAAAGCGAGGGTGAAAGCATGAACCAGGTAAGCGCTGGCCAGGATGTCGGGCGTATGCAGGGGCACCTCCCAGGTTTGGGCTCCGCGGGGGACGGTGTCGCGGAATCTGGCGAGATGGCGCACGAGGCGCAGGCCATCCTCAGTGAGTTTGGGATCGCCGGTGAAAACGGCGCGATCGAGGACCGCGGAGACGTAAGTTGCGGCAAGTCCGTTCGCTTCACGCGACCTGTGTGTTCGGCCGAGGTCGTTACCTTTCCCGGGCCGAGGCAAGGGAAAGGAACCATCCGGCTGGAAGCGATTGAGGAGCATTTGGCCTTCGGCCAGTGCGGTTTGGGCATTCTCGAGGAGGTTGCCGAAGGCGAGGGCGGGAGAGGGCGAGCGAATATGGCCGACGGTGATCGAGTTGTACTGGGCTGGGGGCACTTGAGCGAGGGCTTCGTCGGAGGCCGAGGCCAGGCGGGCGGAGAGACTGGCGTCACTGACTCTGGGGCTGAGCCAGCGCATATAGAGGGCCGCTTCCGGGGAAGGCTGGCCAGCAAAGCCGGCACCAACCGCGTGCCGGAAGTTTGCGCCATCGCGGATTTGGCTGTCGAGCCACCCGTGCGCGGCGAGATCGAAGTAAGCGGCTTTGGCGTAGCCAGGCTCGGGAATCGGCGGAAAAGGGTGGCGTTGGATGTAATCCTGAACGGCCGGAACGACGGTTTGGCCAGTCCCACCGGAAATCACAGCACTGGCCTGCAGCGGGTCACCAGACTTTAGCCGCACGCCCGCATAAGGGAGCACCCCGCCGTCCATCCGGACCTCGGGTGAGGATCCGGGAAAGACGAGTCCCATCAAGTGGCCGGGCGAGCCGAAGACCCGGTCTGGGGAATCGAACAGGGCGGAGACTTGCGGTTGCTTATCCCACGAGAGCGCGAGATAGCGATCGTGGGCGGCAAGGGCCATGAGCGGGAAGACGATCTTGTGGCTGTCGGGCACTCGCCGGAGAGATCCGGGGCCGATGACGTCCGCCTCGGAACTGCTCGGTTCATTTTCCAGATACTCGACGCCAGCGAGGAGGGCTTGGGATTTGTTGGTTCCGAAGGAATCAATACCGGGGAAGAGCAGGAGCAGCGGCAGGAAGAGAACGTCGCGGTCGGCAGATACCTCGACCCGGCTCTGGATTTGAATGGCTCCTGGCAGGGACGCAGGCTTGAAGGTTTGTTCCAGCCTCCATTGAGCTCCGTCGGGATCGGTGAGTTCGGTCTTGGCGGAGATCACGCCTTGGGCGAGCGAGACTCGGGTGGAATTGGTCAATTCGAGCCAGACCGCTCCACCGAGCCCGGCGTAACCCACGGGCAGTCGCGCATGGCCTTGCGCCATGCGCTGGCCGGCAACGGCGAGTGCGAAAGCGCCGAAACGCCGGGGATCGTGCCGCAGTTGGACCGGCCCGGAGGTGATAGCCAGGGAGTCCGGGCCGAGATTCAGGGAACTGGCGGGCGGCCAGGCGGGTTGGGCCAGGAGAGGACGCGGTTCGAAGCTGATCTGACGCAACCGACAGGCGCCCGTGGTTCCGGGCGGATCGAAACGAAGGCGCGTATTGGGGCCGAGGGCGGGGAGAGGGACGCGCTGCCGAGACCAGACTCCGCCCGGGACGAAAAAGCGGACGGAGTTTTCCTCGGATGGTCCTTTGTCGAAGAAGAAGATCTGAGCCATGCCACCCACCTCCGAGTTGAGTTCGATCTGAAGCCAGAGGGTTTCGCGCGCAGGATAGTCGCAGGGCGGTCCGGTGAAGTAAGGGTCCTGACCGGAGATGTTGATGAGCAGCCCGTCGGTGGTGGGAGACAAGGCGGCATCGTGCGGGCTTTCCCAGCCATCGGCGCCGGCTGGAGCTGTAAAATTGAAAACGGGCAGGGCCGCGGCGGTCCCGAATTGAATCGAAAGGAGAAGCCCGGATAAGACCAGCCAGCACGCGCGCATTTCAGTGATTTGATAGAGCGCGGTTTTGGAAAGCGAAGCAAGTTGTTTTCCATGGCTGACGGGAGGATCGGGAGGATCCGAGTTGGCGGAGATGTGCTATGTTGCTCGCAGATGGAGGATGCCTCATCTGACAAGAACCAGATCTTTACCGAGGAGAAGGCGTGCGAGCAGTGCGGTCGCTACGGGGCATTTGAGTTCTCCGGAACGGCGCTCTGCGAAGATTGTTATCAGGGATGCGGTTCGTGCTGTCCAGGCTTCGACGATAAAGATCGGGACTAGCGCAGGCCTTTACTGCGCGCGGCAGAAGTCACGGTAAGCCAGAATTGGATCGAGAGCCGCTCCCTGGCGTCGGCGGGCTTCGGCGACAATCGGGCTGGCATCAATTTCAAAAGCGGTTTTCAGAGCCCGTTCGGCCAGCGTGACATCGTTTTTCTTCTGGCAGGCCGCGAGGCTTTTCCGATTTACGAGGAGCGCTTTGACGTACGCCTTGTGGATTTCCACGGCGGAGCCGATGAGATCCTCGATCGGGTCCTTGATATTGTGCGACTGGTCGATCATGTAATCGGGGGCCAGAGGGGGTTCACTGGACTTCACCAAAGGATCGAGCGCGGCATCCACCAATTCGTTGAAAATCAGGAAGAGTTGGTAGGGGCGAATCGAACCGGAGGAGAGATCGTCGTCGGCGTATTTGGAATCATTGAAGTGGAATCCGCCGAGCCGCCGGGCGGAGATGAGGCGCGAGACGACCTGCTCGATATTGGCATTGGGGAGATGGTGCCCGAGGTCCACGAGGACCTGCGCCTGCTCTCCGAGGTTCTGGCAAACGAGCAGGGCCGTTCCCCAGTCGTTGATCACCGTGGAGTAAAAAGCGGGCTCAAAGGGTTTGTACTCGACGAGCAACCGCCAGGACTCGGGCAGGACCTCGTAGATGTTTTCGAGAGAGTCGATGGTGCGGTCGAGGGCGTGGCGGAAGTTTTGCTGGCCCGGGAAGCAGCTGCCGTCGGCCAGCCAGACGACGAGGCCTTCGCTGCCAAGGGCGCGGCCGAGTTCGACGCAATGGATGTTATGCTCGATGGCCTGGCGGCGGACCGCGGAGTCTGTGTGCGAAAGGGAGCCAAAACGATAAGAGTGGGGCTGGCCGGGTTGGTCCTCGAAAGTGTTCGAATTCATGGGGCCGAACCTGAGGCCGAGCTGGCGGGCGAGTTTGGCAATGGCGGCCGGGGATGAGGGAAGATCCCAAGGGATGTGGAGCGAGATGTGAGAGGTGATGGCGGTGAGGTCGTTGACCAGGGCGGCGGCAAACATTTTTTCTTCGAGAGTTTGCGGTTCGGATTGGGGAACAAAACGCCCAAAGCGCGTGCCGCCCTGGCGAAATCCCCAAGAGGGCACGGCTACGGAAAAGCGCATGGCCTGGCGGATGACTTTCTCCAGTTTCAGGCCGAGCCGTTCCAGCCGGGCGGCGGCGGCGGCAAGGTCCTGTTCATGATCTGGGAGAAGCGGAGCGTTGGACGCCTGAATCAGGTCCCCTCGAATGCGCTGGTCAAACATAGGCTCAAATGCCGAAGTCTACCTGGTCTATGTTCTCCTTCGTGAAGCGGATGGGTTTGGCCATGATCACCGTTTTGGGGTCGGCCGGGCTCAACGAAATCTTCCCAAACCCGGGGATGTCCATGCCGTCCTCGATTTTTTTTCCTTCGACCAATTGTTTGGCTAGGGCAACGGTGAGACTGCCCAAGGCGCGCGGGTCCCAGAGGTAGAAAGACTTGAGCACGCCTTCCTTGATGTAGGGCCGCATCTTGTTCGGAGTCGAGTTGCCGACGATCGCCACTTTGCCGATCTTGCCGGCGCGTTTCACCGCTTCGGATGCGCCCGGAACGGAGTTGGAGTCGAAGGCGATGATACCTTTAAGGTTTGGGTAGGCGTTGAGGAGGGTCTGAACCTTTTCCCGGGCGAAATTCTCGTCTTCTTTGGTTACTTCGGTGGCCACAAGCTTGAGGTTCGGATATTTCTCCTTGGCGCGTGCTTCGGAGTAACGGCGCCAGGTGTTGAGATTGGCGGCATCGAGACTGGCGATGGCAATAGCCCATTCGCCTTCGCCACCCATCTGCTCGGCGAGATCGTCGATCAAGGTTTCTCCGAGTGTTTTCTCGTCGCATTGGTTGACGAAAATGTCCCGGGCGCTGTCGGAGGCGTCGCTGTCCCAAGTGATCACTTTGATGCCGGCTTCCTTGGCTTTCTCGACGAAGCGGGTGATGGTCTTCGGTTGATTGGGCGCCACGCAGATGGCGTTGACGTGCTGGCGAATCCAGGTATCGAAGAATTTGTTTTGCTCCGAACCGCTGGGTTCCGTGGGACCGTCGTAGATCAGAGTGATGCCGAGTTCTTTCGCAGTTTTCTCGGCTCCCCGCTGGCAGGCGTTGAAGTAATCAATATTGATGAGCTTGGGGAGCATCGCGATGGTGATGCTGCCCGTTTTGGGCGCGGGCGTGGCGGCTGCCGGGGCTGGCGCGGCGGTTTCGGGCGCCTTTCCGCAGCCGGCGATCGCCAGCAGAAGGAAAAGAGGAATGCGCTTCAATAAGCTTCGGACGTGCATGCCCAAAGGTTAATAAAACGCCGAAGCAGCACAATGGAAATTGAGGCGCGCTGCGCGGAGCCGGACCGGAAAAATGACGGCGAAAGTGGAGATCCCGCTTACGCGAGGATGGATTCGATGACGTTGCCGGCGACATCGGTCAGCCGTTCGTCGCGCCCACTGTGGAGGAAGGTAAGCTTGAGGTGGTCGAGCCCCATCAGGTGGAGGATGGTGGCGTGCAGATCATTGACATGCGCGCGCCCGTCGACTGCGTGAAGGCCGATTTCGTCGGTGCTGCCGTAGAGGGTTCCCGGTTTGATGCCGCCACCAGCGAACCACATGCTGAAGCCGGTGGCATTATGATCGCGGCCGCGGCTGCCTTTCTGGCTGACCGGGGTGCGGCCGAATTCGCCGCCCCAGATCACGAGCGTATCATCGAGCAGGCCGCGACGATCGAGATCGGTGAGGAGCGCGCCGACGGGTTGATCGGTGGCGCTGCACATTTTTTCGTGGTTGGCGTTCACGTCGTCATGGGCGTCCCATTGCCAGGCGACGGGACCGCCTCCGGAGTAAAGCTGGACGAAACGAACGCCGCGCTCGACCAGGCGGCGGGCAATGAGGCAGCGGGTGGCGAATTCGGCCGTCTCGGGGCGGTCCAAGCCGTAGAGGCTGCGGGTCTCGGGGCTTTCCCGGGAAAGATCGACGGCGTCAGGCGCTTCGGCCTGCATGCGAAAAGCCAATTCGTAGCTGGCGATGCGCGCTTCTAGTTCGGTATCTCCGGGCTGGGTTTGACGGTGATTCAACGCCTGGAGGTAATCCAGCACGCGGCGTTGCCGGAGGCGATCGTAGGCCGGATCATTGGAAGCAAGATTGACAATGGGTTTGGGGCCCGGGCGGAACAAGGTGCCCTGGTAATTCGCGGGGAGGAAACCGGAACTCCAGCAGGGGGCTCCGCCCTCGGGCGTGCCTTGGGGTTGTCCCATCACCACGAAGGCGGGGAGATTTTCGGATTCGCTGCCCAAGCCGTAAGTGACCCAGCTGCCGAGGCTGGGATAGCCCATGAACATGCGGCCGGAATTCATCTGATAATGGGCTGGGGCGTGAACCACGCTATCGACCGCGCACGAGCGCACGAGGGCGATGCGATCGGCATGCTGGTGCATGTGGGGGATCAGGTCTGACATGTCCATGCCCGACTGGCCGTACTTGCCCCATTGGCGAGTGGAGCGGAGGCAAATCGGGTCGTCTTCAAGGAACTGACTGTTGATCTTGCCGAAACTGGGCGGGAGCTTTTGCCCATGAAGCTTGTTCAGGGCTGGTTTTGGGTCGAACAAATCCATCTGGCTCGGTCCGCCGACCATGAAGAGGAAAATACAGCACTTGGCTCGCGGGGCGAAATGAGGGCCGCGCGGTTTGGCCGCGGCGGTCGGGTCGGCGGCGGATGCCCGCCCGAGCAGGTGAGCGAGAGCCATCGCACCGAAGGAATGGCCGGTCTTTTGCAGGAACTGGCGGCGGGACCAGAATATGTCCGCCGGAACGGAGGCTGGGCCGGGGCAACGGCGGGGAGCAGGGTTGGCAGTGGAATCAAGGGACATAGAGAAACTCGTTGCTGTTGACGAGGGCGAGGGCGAAGTCCGTCCAGCGTTCCAGCTCGGGCCGCTCGGCGGAGGAGACGAACCTCCGAGCTTCGTCAATTTCAGACCGCAAGGGCCGGCGGGCGTAACAGCGAAGGAAAGCTTCTTCGATCCGGCTTTCCGAGGTTTGGCGGGACCGGATGAGATCGCTGGCAAACGCTTGGGCTGATTCCTGGGCGAAACCGCTGTTGAAGAGGACGAGGGCTTGAGGTGCGTGGGTGCTGACGGCTCGAACGGGGCAGGGGGTGAGGGCATCGGGAGCATCGAAGGCGTCGAACAGCGGGTAGTGGACATTCCGCTTGCGGTAAATGTAGATGGAGCGGCGGCATTTTTCCGCGGGCAGGTCGGTGGCCGGCCAGAGTTCGACGACTTCCTGTTCGGTAAAAATGAGGGAACGGACTTCCGGCTCAAGATCGATCAAAACGCCAGGGCCGCCGGGCTTGCGGCTCAACTGGCCGCTGACCGCCAGGATCGAATCACGGACCGACTCGGCATCCATGCGCTTGCGGTTCATCCTCCAATTGTAGCGGTTTTCGGGATCGAGCTGCCCGCCGTTCGAATTACCCGGATCGGACGAGAGCTGATAGGCTTGCGACAGGAGGATGAGCCGATGGATCGGCTTCAGACGCCATTGCTGGCGCACGAGTTCTCCGGCGAGGTAATCTAGCAGCTCCTGATTGGCCGGGCGGTCGCCGCGAGTGCCAAAGTCGGACGAGGTGCCAACCAAGCCCCGCCCAAAATGGTGCTGCCAGATCCGGTTCACCATGACGCGGGCGGTGAGGGGATTGTTTGGGGAGGCGAGCCATTGGGCGAGAGAGAGCCGCCAGCCGGAGTGTGTTTTGTCTATGGGGCGGGCGGGAGGATGGAATGCTTCCGCGCCACCCATGCTGGCCAAGAGAACCTCGGGCGGGCCTGGGATGACGGTATTCCTTTTATTTTTAATGTTGCCGCGCGAGAGCACCCAGGTTTCCGGGCGTTCGGACGTTTCCTCGGCCATGGCCATGGCTTCGGCGGGGGGATTGGGGGCGTGGCGTTCGATCTCGTAAATCTGGCGTTTGATTTTCTCCCGCGCTTGGTGGTCGGCTGGGTTCTTGGCGATTTCGGCCGCCAATTCCTCCCAGGTCACGCGCAAGGCTACGCTGGTGCCCTCGAACAGGCGTTCTTCTTCCGGAGTTCGATCGGCCTTAGGTTTGGTGCGGATTTCGCGCTCGCGGGGAGTGAGCGCTTCTTCCTTTTCCTTTTTAAGGCGCTCGCGGTAGGGGGCCTCCAGTCTTTCTTTGGCGGCCTCCAATGGCTTGGTGAGCGCGTGAATCTTTTCCATCGCACGGTCGAACTCCTCTTTCGCGGCCTTTTCGTGGATGGGCAGCTCCTTGAGTTGGGTGCCGGAAAGGAACGCTTCGAGCCGGTAATAGTCCGTGGAGGGCAGGGGGTCGAACTTGTGATCGTGGCACCGGGCGCATCCCAGGGTGAGCCCGAGGACTACCGAACCGATGGTGGTGGTCGCTTCTGTCAGTTCGTTCTGGCGCCGGACCTCAGGATCGATATTGCCGCCGACCACTTCCCGGGGTCCACTGCGGGCAAAGCCGGAAGCGATTAGGGCCCCACGATCCCCAATCGCCGTCTCGTCTCCGGAAATCTGGAGGGTCAGGAACCGGTCGTAAGGCATGTCGTCGTTAAAAGCTTGGATGACCCAATCGCGATAACGCCAGGCGTCGGGGCGGTCCGCGTCGAGTTCGAAGCCGTTGGAGTCCGCGTAATGGGCGAGATCGAGCCAATGCTGGGCCCAGCGCTCCCCGTAACCGGGTGACGCGAGGAGCCGGTCGACCACACTTTCCCAGGCATGATCGGAATGATCAGCCAAAAAGCCTTGCAACTCGGAGGGAGTCGGAGGCAGTCCGGTCAGATCGTAAGTGACGCGCCGGAGCAACTCGGCTTTCGAGGCAGGGCCGACCGGGCGAATCCCGAGCTCGCTCAACTTGGCGCGGATGAACGCATCAATCGGATTCTCGACCTGGGCGACCGAGTTGGAGATTGATGGAGGACGAATCGGGGCTGGAGGGACGAAGGCCCAATGGGTGGCGGTCGCTCGTTTGGCCTCGGCGCAAAGGGCAGCCGGGAGCAAAGCGAAAAACAGCGCCAACCACGGAAGCAACCGACACCGGATTCGGGCGTTCAGGTCCTCGACAGGCATGAACGGGAGACTCATCCTGGTCCATTCTCGCGTGAAGAATATCCCCGGTCACGCCGAAAAGAATCAAAAGACGAGAATGGAGAAGAGCACGCTTTTTCGATTGAGCTTTGGCAGGAGAAGGAGTGAATGAGATGGAAGGAGGGTTTTGGATCAGTTCCATCTTTCCTCAAGGATTGGGCTTTGAGACAGTTCCGCCATTAGCATGCACTTTACAGATCGAACGCTTCCTTCGGCCGGCAACTCTGCAAAACTGTCGCGGCGCTCCTTTCTTTTAAAATCCGCCCTTCTGGCTGGCGGCAGTTTGCTCCTCCCTGAAGGGACCAGCGCAGCGGCGTCTGGGGGCGACCTCTTGGCCTACGTGGGGACTTTCAGTTCGCCTTTGAAGGATGTCTTGCCGACTCAGGTGGATTTGCCACCCGGCAACGGCCGCGGGATTCATATCTTCAAGGTCGATCGATCGACGGGGGCTTTCACGGCGGCCGGTGCTTACGATCTGGGCACGAGCCCAAGTTGTGTGCTCGCGAACGCCGCCGGGACCTGTCTCTATTCCAGCAACGAGACCGATCGGGTGGGGGAAAACCGGGAAGGCACGGTTAGCGCGTTTTCGGTGAACCGCCAGACCGGTCAGCTGACCTTGCTGAACAGCGTGCATTCGGGTGGGGCCGGTCCGACTTACATCAGCCTTCACCCGTCCGGTAAGTTCCTGTTGGTGGCGAATTATTTTGGTGGTTCGGTCGCGGTGTTTCCAATCCTGGCGGATGGCCGCCTGGGCGAGCCGAGCGATGTGAAGCGGGACGATGGCGCGTTGGGCCCGAAGCGGGCGGCGAATGCGCCGGCGGGCAGTTTTGCCTTCAGTGGGCATGATCGGACACATGCGCACATGATTCAGTCGGACCCGTCGGGCCGCTTTGTGCTTCATGTGGATCTGGGTTTGGACCGGATCTTCATCTGGAAGTTTTCGGAGACGGCCGGAACCATGACCCCGGCGGCTTCGCCGTCGATCTCCTTGCCGCCCGGGGACGGACCGCGCCATTTCTCGTTCCATCCGAATGGGCATTGGTGCTATTCGATTCAGGAAGAAGGTTCGACCATCGTGCTGTTTGATTACAATGGGGAGACCGGGGCGTTGACCTCCCGCCAGACCATTTCCAGCCTGCCGCCCGGCTTTACCGGGAGCAACTTCTGCTCGGAGATTCTGGTTTCGCTCGATGGGCGCTTCGTTTACGCCGGAAATCGGCTGCATGACAGCATAGCGATTTTTGCGGTCGGCCGGGATGGGACGCTGAAGCTTGTCGCCGATGAGTGGACGCACGGGGACTATCCGCGGAGCTTCAGTTTCGATCCGACCGGGCGTTTTCTTTATTGCTGCAACCAACGGGGTGACAACGTGGCGGTCTTTCAGGTGAACCGGCGGACCGGGCGATTGACCTTCACCGGGCAGTACGTTCCGGTGGGAAACCCTTCGAGCATCACCTTCATTGATCTGGCGAAGGGAAAATAAGCTGGAAGCAGCCATCGCGACAGAGATTATGAATGGTAAATCCCGGATTTGGCTCAATAGCCTTGCCATGGGCCTGACGCTGGCCGGCGCCTCCGCCTCTCCGGTGAAGCGGACCCATGCCGAGTTCATTCAGTCCTGGAACGGCGAGAGTCTGGCGCGGGGGGAAAAACTGTATCATTCGATTTGCGTGACTTGCCACGGGACGCCGGAACAGGCGGGAAGCCTGCCGACGTCGCGCCCTTTCTGGAAAGAGCCGTTCAAAAACGGGAACGATCCGTACAGCATTTACAGGACGCTCGGATCGGGCCTCGGACAGATGCCGGCCTGGCCCTGGCTGGACCCCCAGATGCGCTACGACGTGATCCAGTACATCCGCGAGACCTACGTAAAACCGTTGAACCGAGGGGCATATTTTGAGGTCACGCCGGCCTACCTGGGCGCGCTGCCCGCGCAACCGCTCTCACTGGAACAAAGCCCGGAAGCGATAGAGTTTCAAAAGCTGCCGAAGTATTTGCGGATGGATTTCGGGCAGTCGCTCAACTGGACGTACCAAGTGGAGCCCGGGAATATCGCGTATAAAGCGATCGCGGTGCGGCTGGACCCGGGGCCGGGGGGTGTTTCCAAGGGGCACGCCTGGATGCTTTACGATCACGATACCCTGCGGGTGGCAGCGGCGTGGACCGGGACGAATTTTGTGGATTGGCGCGGCATTGCGTTCGACGGATCGCACCAAACGCATACGAGCATTGTTGGGGACAAAGCGTTTGTGAATCCCGTTGGGCCGGGATGGGCGAATCCCGTGACGGGCAGCTTTGCGGATCCCCGGTTTCACGGACGGGATGACAAGCCGTACGGGCCTTTGCCGAGGGAATGGGCTCATTTTAAGGGACTTTATCGTCATGAGGAGCAGACGGTGATCGCCTACACGGTGGGGGACGCGGAGATTCTCGAATTGCCTGGCGCGGCGACCAACGGGAATTCGGTGGCTTTCTTTCGGGAGTTGAATATCGGGAAGTCGTCGCATGACCTGGCGATGCGAGTGGCGCGGTTGAATGTAGGCGTTCGTTTGGCCGGAGGGGAGGGAGCGAAACTGGTCGAGGAGGGAGAATTCAACATCCTGCGGGTGCCGGCTGCAGCCACGCCAATAAAGCTAAAGCTTGCCATCGGGGAACGGGGAGCATTGGGCGGCCAGCCTGATGAGCCGCGGGATCTGCAGCCGCTGTTGAAGGGCGGGGTGGCCCGCTGGAATCTGCCGCTGGTGACCCATGGGGAGGCAGGATCGGATGAAGGGCCGTTTGCCGTGGATTCCATCGCGCATCCGAGCGACGAGCAAAATCCGTGGCAATCCTGGATGCGGATGGGCGGTTTCGATTTTTTTGCGGATGGCAAGCGTGCGGCAGTGTGCACCTGGCCGGGCGAGGTCTGGCTGGTGTCGGGCATTGATGGGGACCTGGCACAGGTGACCTGGCGTCGGATTGCGGCGGGATTGTATCAGCCGCTCGGACTGAAAATTGTCGATGAGGTGATTTACGTGGCCTGCCGGGATCAGATCGTGCGGTTGCATGACCTGAATGGGGATGGGGAGATCGATTACTACGAGAACTTTAATAACGATCACCAGGTGACCGAGCATTTTCATGAGTTTGCCATGGGGTTGCAGACGGATGCCCAGGGCAACTTTTACTACGCGAAATCAGCGCGGCATGCGCTCCCTGCCCTGGTGCCGCACCATGGAACTTTGCTCAAAGTCTCCAAGGACGGATCGAAAACGGAGATCCTGGCGACCGGCTTTCGGGCGGCGAATGGGGTTTGCGTGAATGACGATGGAACGTTTTTTGTGACGGACCAGGAGGGCCATTGGACGCCTAAGAATCGGATCGACTGGGTGAAACCGGGCGGCTTCTACGGGAATATGTATGGCTATCATGACCGTGCCAGCAGCGCGGACTCGGAAATGGAGCAACCGGTCGTCTGGATTACGAACGATATGGATCGGTCGCCCGGTGAGATCGTGAGGGTGACAAGCCGGCAATGGGCGCCGCTGAAGGACATGCTGCTCAACCTCTCCTATGGGACGGGGCGGATCTTTCTGGTTCCCAACGAGACGATTCATGGCCAGATGCAGGGCGGGGTGGTGCAGTTGCCCATGCCGGACCTCCCCACGGGGGTGATGCGCGGACGTTTTCATCCGGGTAACGGGCAGCTGTACGCGTGCGGCCTTTTCGCCTGGGCCGGGAACCGGACGGCTGACGGCGGCTTTTTCCGCATCCGCTACACGGGCAAGCCGATGTTTCTCCCGACCGGGCTGCACGCCGCCCGAGATTCGTTGACATTCCAGTTCTCAGATCCGCTCGACAAGGGGGAGGCGCAGAAACCGGAGAACTATTCGGTGAAGCGCTGGTCTCTGGTGCGGAGCGCCAATTACGGGTCGAAACATGAGAATGAAACGGTGATGGCTGTTGAAAGCGCGGTGCTCGACGCGGACTTGAAGACCGTCCATCTGAAAATCCCGGACATTCGCCCAACCTGGGGAATGGAAGTCGCCTATCGCCTTCGGGGAGCGAACGGTCAAAGCGTCGCATCCAAGGTGCACAACTCCATTTTCCAATTAGCCGATCCATAGACCTATGCGTTTCACCGTTACGATAGGCTGCGCAGTGCTGGCCTGGGCAGCCACTTGTCTGCGGGCCGAGATCTTGCCGAAGGCGACAGACGTAGTCCGGCAGGACGGCAAGGGCTTCCCGGAGACTTGGGGGAGCAAAGACAATAATCCGGTCCCGGCCTGGTACAAGATGGAGCCGGACATTTGCGGAGCCCCGGAGTACCGGGACTCGATGGAAAGAAGCCTCGATTCCTTGCCGAGCGTTTTTCTCACCCTGCCGGTCGAGGACCTTTTTGGTGTTGCGCGGGGGATTTATGCCCATCCAGAAAGTGCAGGCGAGGCCTGGGAGCGGCGCGGCTCGTTCACTTTTTTGGAGAAGAAAGAGGTTAAGATCCGGGTGGATTGCGGGGTGCGCGTCCAAGGAGGCTGGAACCGGAGGCCGGAGGAGAGCCCAAAACACTCGTTTCGGCTGACCTTCAAAAAACGCTACGGGATGGGGAAGCTGCACTATCCGGTGCTGGGCTCGGAGGGGCCGGATGACTTCGATTCCTTGATTCTCCGGGCGGGATGCAACAACACCTGGCTGCATGCGCGCGGAGTTGAACGCAGGCGTGGGGAGTACATCCGCGACCAATGGATGCGGGACACGCTGCGGGATATGGGACAACCGTCCGCGGCCGGAACCTTTGTCCACCTTTACCTGAACGGGCTGTATTGGGGGGTGTACAACCTGAGTGAGAGGCCCGATGCCGGGTTCGCAGCGGCACACTTCGGCGGAGCGGCGATCGATTACGATTCGTTCAACGCGGACAAGCTGCTGATGGGCCGCCGGGATGGCTTTGAGGAACTGATGAAACGGGTGAATGCCGGGGTCAAAACCCGGGCGGACCTGGCGAGAGTGAGCGAGTTGCTCGATTTGAAGAACTTTGCCGACTACATGCTGGCGAATATCTACGGCGCCAACGCGGACTGGGATCGGGCTTCCAATTGGTATGCGGCGCGGCGTCGCGATCCTCCCGGGCCATTCCGGTTTTTGGTGTGGGATGGGGAGCGGACGCTGGAGGGAGTGCGGGACGATACCTTTGATTTCGATGACGACCTTAGCCCGCCACGGATTTTTCATCGACTGATCGAGAACGAAGATTTTCGGCGGCTCTTTTCCGAACGGGCGAAGCTGCACCTGCGGGATGATGGAGCGCTGGCGCCCGGTCGGTGCGCCGCCCGCTACAAGAAGTGGTCGGACCGGCTTGACCTCGCGATGATTGCCGAATCAGCGCGCTGGGGCGGGTATCGGAGCCGCGTGCATCGCTACAAGGAAGGGCCGTACGAAGTTTATACCCGGGACGCGCACTGGCGTCCGGAAGTAAGACGTTTGTTGGAAGACTATTTTCCGAAGCGGACGGCAGTTGTCGTTGACCTGCTGAGGCAAAGGGGAATCGAAATTCCGTGAATGTTCTGGCCGTCGGCCGGGCTTAGCCGCCGATGCAACTCATCGTTCGCTCCGGTTGGACGAATTCGGGTTCGCCAATGTGATGCCTGGCTTCCTTCTGCGCGACGATTTTCTGCAATTCGGCCGCCAGATCTTCATCTGAGGCTCCAGCGCGCATCGGCCCTTTCAGGTCGTGCTCATGCAGGCTGAAAAGGCAGGTGCGGATCTTGCCGTCGGCGGTCAAGCGCAGTCGATTGCAGTGGCCGCAGAAGGGCTCTGTCACCGGCGCGATGATTCCAATTTCCGCCTTTGTCCCGGCGATGCGCCAGCGGCGGGCGGTCTCTGAGCGATTCGAACTTTGGACCGGTTCAAGACTGAACTGGCCGGCGAGGCGCTCCTGAATCTCGCGGCCGGAGACAACGAGGTCTTTCAACCACGCGCGGCTGGAGTCCAGCGGCATGAACTCAATGAAGCGGAAGGTGATCTCCTCTTCAATCGCGAAGCGGCACAGCGATTCGAGCTCATGGTCATTCAGGCCGCGGATGACGACGGCATTCACCTTGACCGGGTTCATGCCCAGGCGTTTCGCCAGGCGGATGGCCCCAAGCACCTCGATCAAGCCGTCCCGGCCGGTGATTTTGCGAAAATTATTCCGATCCAGCGAATCCATGCTGAAACTGGCGCGTTTCAGGCCAGCTCGCTTGAGGGCTTCAGCCCGTTGCGCGAAGAGAAAGCCGTTGGTCGTGATCGCGAGATCGTCAATTCCGCGGATGCAAGCGAGGCGGTCAACGAGATACTCGATATCCTTTCGAAGAAGCGGTTCGCCTCCGGTGAGCCGGATTTTCTGAATTCCCAGTTGTGCGGCAATGCGGACGAGCCGTTCGATCTCTTCGAAACTGAGCAGGGCGGAACGAGGCTTGAAGGCCGGCAATGGCAAAGGCGCGGGCTTCGGATTTTTGACCGGGTCAAAACGGGTCCGATAGAAGTTGGCGGCTTCTTCGGTTTCCGGGAGGCAATACAGGCAACGGAAATTACACTTGTCAGTGAGGCTCACGCGGAGGTCCCGCATGACCCGTCCGAACGAATCGGACAACTGTGTCATTTTACCGTGGCCGGAGCGGGGGCTGTTTTCACCGCGGCCGGAGCGTTCGTTTGCTTGGGAACCACTTGGACGCCGCCACTCTGCTTCAACTCGACGTTCAAGTCGAAATTGCCCTGATTGGTCGTGGTGGTTTGGGCGAAGCCCTTCTGCAAGCGCTCGGCGCCTTTGAGAGATCCGTAAAGGCCGCGGCGGATCCAATCGAGCCGGCGCGAGATGGAGAGTTCATCCTTCAGCTTGCGGACCTGGTCGCGGAGCATGGCGAGATCGTTAAACTGTCGTTCCAGATCATTCTTTTCCGCCTGGAGCCGTTTGAGCTCGCGGAGCAGGTAGTCACGGTCGCCTTCGGACGCAACGAGCTTGCGCTGAATATCGTCGATGCGGCCCTGGTAATCGGTGATCTGGCCGTTCAGGTCGGTCATTCTCTTGGTGAGATCATCGCGCTGGGTTTCGAGCTCGTTAATGCGTGCGTCGCGCTTGGCGAGATCAGCCGCGGCGTTGGTGGCGGCGATTTGCGCTTCCTCACGCACCTTGGCGAGGTTGGCGGTGACCGTCACGAGGGTGTTGGAGACCTCGGTAAGCTCTTTGGTGCGCGCCTCGAGGTTTTTTTCCAGAACAGCGTTGACCGCGGACTGCTCGGCGAGTTTCTTTTCCGTTTCCGAGACTTTGGCCTCGTAACGAACGATCGTCTCCTCGTCCTGCTTGCCCTTTCGCTCGGCGGTAGTATGCCTGTAGATCAGGCCCGCGCCGAGACCGACGCACACGAGAATCAAGATCGCGATCAACGCTTTCATAAAGTGGGTAGCAACGATGCGGTCAGGTGCAATCTTTTGCAAGCCCGCATCTTGCTTGAATTAACGACGAAGTTGCCTAGATTCTATTCATGGTTCTACCGTCCGAAGTGCCCGTCATGACGCTTCCGAACGCGATCCTCTTTCCTCAGGTGATGCTGCCGCTGTTCATCTTTGAGGCGCGTTATCGGAAGATGCTGCGGGACGTTCTGGAATCCCACCGCATTTTCGCGGTGGCGATGCAGAAGCCGGGATCCCCAAAAGGGACTCCGGCTTCGATCGCGGGGCTCGGATTGATCCGGGCGGCGGTGACCCATCCGGACGGAACTTCCCACCTCATTTTGCAGGGCGTGGCGCGAATCAACCTGACGGAAACGGTCAAACAGCGCCCTTACCGGATCGAGAAGTTTAAGCTGCTGGAAACCAAACGGCATGACAGCGTGGCGGTCGATGCGCTGACGGTGAAGGTGCTTGATTTGGTGACGGAGCGTTTCAAACAGGGGTTTCCGTTCCCGATTTTGAATCAGCTGCTGAAGATGGACGCTCAGGGGGAATCTCCGGCTCCCAACGGTGCTTCGCTGGACACAATCGTCGATTATCTGGCGAAGTTGGAGAATCCGGATCAACTCGCGGATTTGGTTTCTTGTACGCTATTGGCGGCGCCGACTCAACGGCAGGTCATTCTCGAAACAGTTGATCTCGAAACCCGGCTCAAGCACTTGATCCACTTCCTCAAGGCGGATATCGAGTCTTCTGGGCCGCAACAATAAGCCGAAGCCTCACGCTCATTTCTGTTCCCGCCAGTCGTCTACCGTCATGCGACGGGCGTTCTTCCAGGCGGCGTGACCGTCAAAGTAAAGGAGATTGCAGCCCTGATCATGCCGGGTAGCCGCAACACGCCGGTCACCGCTCAAGCGCGCCGTCGGGAGGGTTGAAGGGTAGGGGAGGTGCGAAGGGGACCAAACATCGTTCTGATCGTCCGCGCCGATGATCTGGGTGGCGGTGAAGATGGGGCGCCATGATCCGTTTTCGTTATCGGCGAAATACACCGTTTCGGCTGGTTGCTGAATGCGTGTCGTCTTTTGCAAGCCGGTAAGTTCGCTCCCGGTATTGTCGCGCGGGCTGCTGAACTGCCACGAGTTGACGACATAGCAGACCAACTGGCGCCGGTCGGGAAAGCTGGGGCAGGTGTAGACCTTAATCCGCCCGTATTGATCGCGCACCGCCGCGGTGCCACCCAGGTAAGGAATGTAAATCTGCCACCAATACGGGTCGTTGCCGCGGGCGACGAGGTTGTTGTTTTCGTCCCCGTAAAGGACCATCGCCAGCCCCATTTGCTTGAGATTGTTGTAGCAGGAGATGCGCTTGGCCTTTTCCTTGGATTTCGCCAGCGCCGGGAGCAGCAGGCTCGCGAGGATGGCAATGATCGCAATAACGACCAAAAGTTCGATGAGCGTGAAACCACGCCCATGCGGACGGCTTTGCGAGGCGCGCATAGGTTCGGGCTGAGTTGGATGAACCATAGCGCCTTGCCGCCTTTTCCGACAAGCGGAATGGGTGCGGATTGTGTCCGACGGGCAAAATCGGCAGATTTGAAACGGTCAGCTCCGCTCCTATGGAGCCGGGATCAGGACACGATAAATGCGCTGGGGGGTGAGGGATGGAAGGGAACCCGTCTGAGTTCCGTCGTCAAGCCAGGACGCCCCGCTCGGAGAGAAAACAATGTTGGTCGGGGCGAGCGTCGTCCAGGGCTGTGCTGGGCCGGAGGCGAATTGGATCACGTACGGCCTCTTGGTGGATGCGTTGGACGGACAGGACCACCGCAAAAGGATGGTACCGTTGGTGGGAGTCGTCTCCAGCTGGGTTTGGGTTAGCACCACGCTTGCCAAGGCGTTCAGGCGGCCAAAACCGGAGTAGATATCGAACCCCGGCTTATCTTCGGTGGTCGAGCCCACTTGGTCGTCAGCTCCCGCGCAAAGGAGAGTCTTGACCTGCATCGGGCTCAGGTCCGGCCGGAGGCTGACAATGAGACTGGCCACTCCGGCGACCATGGGTGCTGATGCTGAGGTTCCCCAGATCTTGGTTTGGGTGCCGAACCGGGTCATGGTGTAGATGTTGGTCCCGGGTGCCAGAAGGGACAGCTCCGGACCGAAATTGCTGAAGGAAGCGCGGCGGTCATCTTGCGTGCTCGCCCCGACAGCGATCGACATGGGTAGATTGGCCGGAAACCGAATGGATGCGCCATCGTTATGAACGGCGGCGACAAAGACCACGCCTGCGGCCACCGCGCGCGCCACCGAGTTGCTGAGAGTAATGTTCAAGTCAGCGCCACCCGCTGATACCGTGATCACGTTGGCCCCATGGGCGACCGCCCAATCGACCCCATCCGCCAGCGTGGAGTAAAGGCCCGAGTTGTCGGACTTCAGGACTTTGATCGGCATCAGCCTGCAGTTCCAATCCACCCCCGCACCGAATTGAAGATTGTTGGCATTGGCGCAGAGGATGGCCGCCATCTCTGTGCCGTGACCGCTGTCGTCGAGCGGCGTTGTGGTTTGATTGACGAAATCGTAGCCAGGAACCAGCCGATCTCGAAACTCATCCAAGTTGGTATTCACCCCGGTATCCAGCACCGCCACCGTCACATTGGTGGACCCTCGCGTAATATCCCAAGCGAGGACGCTGCGAATATCCGGGGGAATTGCCCGAGCGGGAAATGCGAGATTTTGATGGTGCCATTGGAGGGGGAAATCTGGGTCGTTGGGAACCGTCGTGGCAGCGGTCAGCACCCCGTCCAACTCTGCGTACTCGACCCAAGGGCTGCTCCGGAGCCGGAGCAAGAAGTCATCAACGTTGACACCTTTGGGTGTCGTCAGACGATGATGTTTTTGGGTTTCGATAGGCATCTCTCCGAAAGTAGGATACAACAGTTTTGTGCTGTGTTCTGAATGTTGTACGAACGTATTGTTGCATCGATCTCCCAAGACACATTCTGCGGGAAGGTTAAGCAGGTTTCGGAAGTTGGAGTGGGTCAATATGACGCTTTTTTGGGGAGCGACGCGACTTCGAAACTTCACCAGTACGTGGTCGGTTGGTGGACAGTGTGCGGCTTCACTGCCGCGAATCGATTCCGAAACTGGGTTGTCGAACCCTTTTGCAACACTGCCCAGTGCCGCCAGGAATAGCGCCACTGCCAGGGGCCCGGAGACCCCCTTTTGGAAAGCCAGGGAGCAGCGGGGCGAGGAATGAGGCTTGTGGCTCATGGTGGACCGGCGTCGAGTTTAAACTTCTGCCGAACGGTAAGCGGATTGTCAAACGGGCTGAGGCTGGGATGGGATAGAGCTCGGCCGCGGTGGTCTGTGGTTTAAAAACAGGGGGCAGAACGGCCCTTGTGTGTCCATTCAGTAATAGGGCTGATAGGGTCTATTCGTTTCTGAGGCGGCCAGCGTTAGAAAAGACCTGTTATAGAATTGTCGCTTCAAAAAATATAAAAAGTATTGACCTTTGCATCTCTCTTCCTTAAAACAACCGGACACTTGGGCGGTTCTGTTCCGCTCACGTTTGGATTTGTGAGTCGTTTGGCGGCTAATTATGGCTTTCAACTCGAGGCTCTTGAGCCTCGGGTTTTGCTTTCTGCTGACGGTTTGTCTGCGGTGGCGGCCGCTGCCCCGGCTCACACGGACGCAGTTGAGGTGGTGCAACACCAGCCTGTGCAATCTGCGTTTCCGGATTCCGCGCTTCATGGGGGGCAGGATGTGGCCCAGATTTTTGCTGGTGTCGAAACCCAAGCCTTGGATTCTCCGGTGTCGGCGAATTCTGTGGGGAGTGAGAGTGAGAAAGCGGGATCGAGGTCTGACTCTTCCGCTCAAACCAAGGCCGAAGCGGTCGCTCCGAAAGTGGAGAACCCGACGGGCGGTGAAGTTGTTTCTGTCGCGGTTTCAAATCCGGTATCGGTCAAAGCGCCTGTTGCGGACAGCGCTCCTGATTCAACATCGTCTGCGGGCGGTGTTCAATCAGCGGCGAGTCAATCTGTTGAGACGCTGCGTGCGGCGAACGGTCCCCCGGCGGCACCATCTGATTCGCAAGTGTCTGCGAATCAGGATGTAAATACTGATTCGACTTTATCTTCCCTCTCCACTTCATCGAGTGGCTCTCTTTCTTTTTCTTCGCTTTTACCCCCATTTGGGTCTGACTTAACGGCTGCGACCGGCGAACCTGCCTTGAGTGTTGCGCTCCAGCAGGCATTGAGTGCTGGGATACTTCAGCTGAAAAACTTCGGTTCGCAACTGAACCAACTGCTGCCGGCCGCCAACATCCCCCTCCTCAATAAGTCGATCAAAGACTTGGTTGATTTCTCAAGTTTAATCGATCAGTTGGTGAAGCAGCCGACTGACTCTTATTTCTCCTCATTGTCTGGCGGTGGCGGTTCGGTTGATAACTTGGTTCAAGGACTGTTGGCAAAACTGAATAGTTCGTCCGATTCCATTTTGGCTGACCTCCTCGGCGGTACTGGGATTACGAATGAATCGACTGCTCAGCAGATCCGGGTGCATCTGAAGTTCAAAGCGGGGATCGACACTTCGGCGTCTTTGGACCTGGCGTTGCCGGCTGTCACCGGATCGGCCACTGTCACGATTCGTGGCGGGATCGATGTGGACCTAGTGCTCGGGTTGGACCTGGCGAATGGGAACCAATTCTTCATTGAACCGGTTCGGCTCGCGGCGTTCGCCTCAGTCACTGGGACTGGGCTAGCGGCCAGCCTGACCCTTCCTGGTTTTGCCACCGGAGTGGGAGTGACAAATGGCTCGGTCACCTTGGAGGCCTCGTTAATGGTCGCGTTCCACCCAAGCCTGCTGGCGGATGGGCGCATCACTCTTGACGAGTTGAATGGCGAAGGGGCGACTTTCACTGAGTCGACCCGGACGGCAACCAGCGGCAACCCGATTACGACGATCCCGTTCTCTCGCGAACCATTCAGCGTGGGTTCGGTGAATGTCTTCATTAATGATGTTCCAGTCACCACCGGGTTTGCCATTACGACGACCGGTTCGACACCAACCGCTGTCCAATTCACGACTCCACAAACGGCGGGCACGATTCGGGTTGAATACCCGGTGAAAGCGGCGATTGCCGGGCTGCTGGGTGTGAGTCAGAACGGCGCAGTTAACGCCTCCCTTCCCTTGACGGGCGGGACGGGGGTGGCTTCCTATTTTGGAAATGTTAATCCGCTCGGTGTGTTAACTATTCAGTCGAATGATTTGTTCGCTGGCCTCAATGCGATCAAGGTCAACTTTGACCTGACGATTGCCCAGGCGATCCAGAATGCCATCCAGGGAAGTCTGACAAAGCTCAAGTCCTTCGCGAGTCAAATCGATTCTCTATTGCCTGACACGAGCCTGCCGTTGGTGAACAAATCCCTGCGGCAGTTGGTAGACATTGAGTCACTGATCGATCAGATCCTGAAGACCCCGGCCGATTCCTATTTCACCGCCAATCCTGGAACCGGAACGGTCCAGGGATTGGTGAATGCGATCCTCGCTCAGCTCACGACTTCCGCCTCCGGGACTGATGTGGCGGCTGGCTTCGTTTTGAGCGGCGGGTTCGATCCGGTGAGCAAGGAGCTGCGATTTGATCTTCGGTTCCGCGCCGGCAAGGAGCAGGCTGCATCCCTATCATTGAATTCCGGGTTGGCCCTCGACGGCACCGTGACTCTGCGGGGTGGGGTGGATGTCGATGTAGAGTTTGGGGTCGACTTGAGCAGCTTGGATTTCTCGAACCCGTCGTCAGCGGCGAACCTGAACAGCTTCTTCCTGCGACCCCACAACATTTCGGCGTTTGCGGAAGCGTTGAGCAGTGGAATCACCCTCACGGCGACGGTGCCCAACCTGATAACGAGTGTCGGAGTCTCCGTGGATAGCTTCAATCTCCAGGTGTCGGCAGCGATCGGGTTTCACCCCAGCCTCCTGGCCGACGGCAAAATTACCTACGCGGAGTTGGTCGCGACGCCGAACCTGATTACGGTCACCCCGACAGGCAGTTTGCAGGCCGACCTGACAATGTCGGCTAGCGGAGGAACGGTCGGGGACTTGCTCAGCGTCTTGGGCCGTCCGAAGCTGCATGTCAGCTCGAGCGATCTTTTCTCGGGCCATTTCGACACGACACTGGATGTGAATCTGGCGGGCGCGCTGCAGCGGGTTGTTAACTTGGGTCTGGTCCAGCTCGAAGGGGTGGGGCAACGAATTGACGGTCTGCTGCCCGATACGACCTTGCCGGTGATTAATCAGTCGATCCGTTCTCTGGTGAATGTCCAGGCTCTGATCAATAACCTGATTGAGGCCCCGGTTAACGATTATTTTACAGCCCACCCCAGCGACGCAAGCATCCCGGGGTTGATCCAGGCGATTCGCTCGAAGCTTTTGACCCCGGGCCTTCTCTCTATTCCTCCTCCGCTATCCGGGCTCGTGGGTGCGACCTCCGACCTGATCAGCGTTGGCGATCTCTTCAGTGTGAAAGGGGGATATGATCCGAGCACCGGCGAGCTGCGCGTCGACATCAATCTTCAAGCTGGCATTAACAAGCTGGTCCGTTTGGAACTGGCGGCTGCCGGAGTGAAGATCGATGCCAATGCCAATCTCCTGGCAGGCATCAACGCCCAAATTTCTTTTGGCGTCAGCGTCAGTGGGTTCAATTTCGCAGCCTTGGCCAGTTCGCCTGAGGAGCTCGCGAATCTGAATAACTTCTTTATTCGGATCAACAAGCTGGAGGCTTTCGCCCAAGTCGGCGTGGATGGGTTAAATGCTGCGGTCGGCATCGGGCCGGCCGACGCGCCGCTCTTTCAAGCCGGTGTTGTGGGCGGAACATTCGATCTGAAGGCTGCCTTGGCGTTGAATTTCCATCCAAGCCTGCTGGCGGATGGCAAGGTGACATTCGCTGAACTCACCGACGCAAACCATCCGTTGAGTCAGTTGATCCAGTTGACCACGGAGAGCAGCTTGGAAGCTCGCCTGCCGCTGCAAGCCAAGGCAGCCGGAACTTTCGACGCTTTGTTCCAGATCTTGGGAACTCCCACCGTCGTTTTGGAGTCGAATAACCTCTTCGGTGGCGATTTCCATGCGGATGTTCTGGTTGATGTCGGCGGAGTGATCCAGAACGCCTTTACCTTTGGCGCCGGGAAACTCGAGGACCTTGGCACCAAGTTGGATCTGTTGCTGGCGGGCGCCTCGGTCCCTGTTCCCGGATTGAGTTTCGTCAGCGATGCAATCAAGGACCACGTTCATTTCCAACAATTCATCCGTACGCTGATCACCCAGCCGGTCAAAGATTATTTCACGGCCCAGACAGCGGCGAATCAGCCGATCACGGTGCAAGGGATGATCGATGCTCTTCGGGCAAAGTTCAGCAGCCCGGGCGATCTGCTTGCCGAGCTGAGCGGCGCGACCGGAGAGAACATCACTCTTAGCCTCGGCAGCGGCTTCAGCATCACCGGCGGGTACGATCCCGCCAATAACGAAGTGGTGATCACGGTGGCGTTCAAGGCGAGCACGGAGAATCCGGTGAGCTTCGGTTTGAATGTGGCGGGTGTAAACCTCTCGGGAACGGTCGCCGCCCGGGCGGGGATCGATGTCAACATTTCGTTCGGAGTCGCCTTGGCGGATTTGGTTTCCCAGCTCTCCGCAAATGTCTCCGTGGGCAATTTGCCTGCCGACTTGTTGCAGAACGCATTCTTCATCCGGGTGAACAAGTTTGAGGCTTTCGCCGATGTTACTGCCGATTCCCTCGCCCTCACCGCGAGCTTTGGAGGCTTCACCGGAGGGGTGGTCGGCGGTTCATTCGCGCTCCATGCCGCTGCTGGCCTCCAGTTTCATCCCAGCCTGTTGGCGGACGGCAAGGTCACAGTCGCGGAGCTGACGAGCACCGATAGGCCGATCAGCCAGCTGATCACGTTCAGCCTGAACGGGACGTTGGATGCCACGCTGCCCCTGCAGGCGAGCGGACCTGGGGCTCTGGGCAAACTCTTCGAAATTCTGGGAACTCCGACCGTGGTAATCCACTCGGATGCCCTGTTTGATGGCAAGATTGACGTCCAGCTTTTGGTCAATCTGAACGGGATCATCAAAGATGCCTTCAATTTCGGACTGGATAAGCTTGACGTTCTGGCCGCCCAATTGAACGGCTTGTTGCCGGATCAAAACCTCCCGCTGTTGAACAAGAACATCCGGGACTTGGTTAACTTCCAGCAGTTTGTCGACGCTTTCATCAAGAACCCGGTCAACAACTACTTCGCGGATACAATTTCCGCCGGAGGCCAGATCACGGTGCAGGGGATGCTCAATGCCGTTCTGGCGAAGCTCAAAGATCCGAGCACTCTGGCGAGCTTCTTCCCGCTGGGTGTGACCGCGGCTTCTGGTGGCATCGCGCCTAGCGTCAGTACTGGATTCAAGGCAGACGGCGGGTTTAATGCCGACGCGAAAGAGGTGGCTCTCAACATCGCGTTCCAGGCAGGAGTGAGCAAGGATCTTGCGTTTGCTCTGAACAAATTTGGAGTCAATCTGGCGGGTAATCTGACCCTGAAGGCCGGGGTTAACGTGGACGTCACCATCGGCGTGAGCCTGCAACCGTTGCTGGATTTCCTCAGCGCCAACGGCGGAATCGATGTCAGCACTATCACCGCCGTAAATTTCGCTCAACTGGCAGCGGCCCTGCAGGGCGCTTTCTTTATCCGGGTGCAAAAACTGGAAGCTTCGGCCGATGTCGGTTCAGACAGCCTGAATTTAACTGCAACTATCGCTAACCCAGCCTTGTTTACGGGTGGCGTGGTCGGGGGGACCTTCAACCTCCATGCGGCGGCTGTCATCGGATTCCATCCAAGCCTGCTGACTGACGGGAAGATCACGATTGACGAATTGACGAGCACCGACAAACCGATCACTCAACTGATCAATTTGACGCTGATCGGGACGCTGGACGCAAAACTGCCGCTCTATGCGAACGCGCCGGGCAGCATTGGGGTTTTGTTTGATCTGCTCGGCACGCCAACTGTGGTGATCAGTTCGCCAGACCTGTTCTCAGGGAATATCGATGTCAATCTGCTGGTTAACACCGGGCTGATCCTCAAGAACGTTCTGAATTTCGGCCTGCAGCAACTCGAAGGTTTGGCTGGAACCTTGGATACGAAGATCCAAGGGATCACCATTCCGGTCGCAGGCCTCGATTTCATAGCGAACGCCATCAAAGATCAGGTGAAGTTCCAACAGTTGGTGCACACTTTGATTGGCGCTCCAATGGACGCCTACCTGACCAGCGCCGGGGATAATGCCACCATTGAAGGGATCATTGATGTCCTCAAAACGCAGTTCAGCAATCCAGGGGCGCTCCTGAGCGGTCTGGTTCTGAGTGGCGCATCCGGCAGTTTTGACCTTGTCGATGTAGGCGGTTTCAGCGTCAGCGGCGGTTTTAACGCCGAGACAAAGGAGATTGGCCTCAACATTCGGTTCCACGCCGGCGTCGATAAGAGCGTCTCATTCAGCTTGGGGACGGCTGGGGTGAATTTGAACGGCACGGTCGGGGTAAATGCTGGAATCGACGTTGACCTTGAGCTGGGGGTGGGGCTTGACGCTCTGATCAACGCAGCGAGCCAGCCCGGAGCCACAGCGGCCAATATTAAGAGCAATCCGACCGCGCTGATCAATTTGCTGAAACAGTCGTTCTTCCTGCGGGTGAATAAGCTGGAGGCGGGCATTACTGCCGACGCCACCAATCTCAATCTCGGAGCTAGCTTCGCGGGCTTCAGCGGCGGGGTGGTGGGTGGCAGCTTCGCGCTCCACGCGGGAGCCGCAGTGCAGTTCCATCCGAGTCTGCTTGCCGACGGCAAGATCACGGTGGATGAGTTGACCAGCTCGGATAAGCCAATTACCCAATTGATCTCGCTGGCACTGGTCGGGACGATGGATGCCACGCTCCCCTTGCAGGCGACGGCCGGAGGCACACTAGGCAAATTGTTTCAAATTCTGGGGACGCCGACCGTTGTAATTCACTCGGCTGCGTTGTTCCAAGGCCAGATTGACATTCAGCTTCTAGTCGACCTGAACGGCATCATCAAAGATGCCTTCAACTTCGGCCTGGATAAGCTGGAAACGCTTGCCGGTCAGTTGAATGGCCTCCTGCCCGATCAAAACATTCCGCTGCTGAACAAGAACATTCGGGACTTGGTGAACTTCCAGCAGTTCATCGACGCGTTCATCAAGAACCCGGTCAATAATTACTTTGCGGACACGATTTCGGCCGGCGGGCAGATCACGGTGCAGGGAATGCTGAATGCGGTCCTCACAAAATTAAAGGATCCGAGCACCCTCGCTAGCTTCTTCCCTCTGGGAGTGAGCGCGGCCGCCGGAGGAATCGCGCCGACTGTCAGCACCGGTTTCAAAGCTGATGGCGGCTTCAACGCAGACACGAAGGAAGTGGCTCTGAACATCGTGTTCAAGGCGGGAGTGAGCAAAGACCTCGCATTCGCGTTGAACAAGTTTGGGGTCAACCTCGCCGGGACCCTGAATCTGAAGGCTGGCTTGGACGTGGATGTCACGGTTGGGGTCAGTCTGCAACCGTTGCTGGATTTCCTGAGCGCGAATGGCGGCATCGATGTCAGCACGATAACTTCGGCGAATTTCAGCCAGCTGGCCACAGCTCTGCAGAATGCATTCTTCATCCGGGTGCAAAAATTGCAGGCGTCTGCGGACGTGGGTTCTGAAAGCTTGAATCTAACCGCGAGTGTCGGAAGCCCGCCGCTCTTCACCGGTGGAGTAGTAGGCGGCAGCTTCAATTTGCACGCAGCCGCGGTCATCGGTTTCCACCCGAGCTTGCTCGCGGACGGGAAAATCAAGATTGATGAGTTGATCAATAGCGACAAGCCGATCACGCAACTTATCACTTTGACGCTGGTGGGCACGCTCGATGCCACGTTGCCACTCCACGCCAGCGGACCGGGAGCGATCGGGGTTCTGTTTGATTTGTTGGGGACGCCGACCGTGGTGATCAGTTCGTCGGATCTGTTTGGCGGCAACATCAACGTCAATCTGCTGGTCAACACCGGTGCGATTCTGAAGAACGTTCTGAACTTTGGGTTGCAAAAATTGGAAGGCCTTGCGGGTCAGCTCGACACCAAGGTTCAAGGCATCGTCCTTCCGAGCGTTTTGAGTTCGATTCAAAATGCCATCACCCAACAGGTGAAATTCCAGCAGATTGTTCACACGCTGATCGGGGCGCCGATGGACGCGTATCTCACGAGTGCCGGGGATAACGCGACGATCGAGGGCATCCTGGATGTGCTCAAGAACGAATTTAGTAATCCTGGCGCGCTTTTGAGCGGTCTGGTGCTAAGCGGAGCAGCGGGCAGTTTTGATCTGGTCAATGTGGGCGGCTTCAGCCTGAGTGGCGGCTTTAATGCCGAGACGAAGGAGATTGCGCTGAACATTCGCTTCCAAGCTGGCATCAACAAGGATGTTGATTTCAGCTTGGGTGCGGCCGGGATTCAACTGAACGGCAAGATCGGGGTGGACGCTGGCATCACCGTGGATGTCCAATTGGGGATTGCCTTGGATTCGCTCATTGACGTGGCGAGCCAGCCGGGAGCAACCGCTGCCTCGATCAAGAGCAATCCGGCGGTGCTGGTAAACCTGTTGAAACAGGCGTTCTTCCTGCGCGTGAACCAGCTGGAGGCCGGCATTACTGCGAGCGCATCCAATCTGCAGTTAACGGCGAGCATCGGCACTTTCACCGCTGGGGTCGTGGGCGGGACTTTTGAGCTCCACGCCGGTGCGCAGGTCGCCTTCGATCCGGCAATTATGGCCGACGGCAAAATCACCGTGGATGAGCTGGCCGGGAACGTGGTCGTCGGGGTGGGAACACCAACGCTGAGCAGCCCTCTGGAAATCATCCTGTCGTCGGCTCCAGCGAATTCAGCAGATCTGCTGATCAAAAAGGACGGCATGCTGGTGACGCCGGCCTTCACAACCGCGACGATCAACGACGCGAATGATCCGAACAACGGGAAGACGAAACTGACGCTCTTCGCGGGTGCTGGAGCAGCCCAGGGCGATTTAGGGGAATACAAGGTCTACCTGCCTTTGGCCTCGCTGTCAGATCGGATTCACTTGAATCTTGTTGGGACCTTGGACGCCAGTCTGCCGTTGCAAGCCACCGCACCTGGTTCCGGAGCTTTGGAGGCGCTCCTGCAAATCCTCGGGACCCCCACGGTTGTCCTCCATTCCGACGATCTGTTCTCGGGCCAGATCAAATTTGATTTCCTGGTAAACATCAATGGGATTATCCGGGATGCTTTCAATTTCGGCTTCGATCAACTCCTGACGCTCGCGGATAGCATCGATCAACAGTTGCCGAGCACCCAAATCCCTTTCATCAATAAATCAGTCAAGGATTTGGTGAGCACTCGGCGTTTCCTCGAGGCCTTCATCCAGAAGCCTCTCACGGATTACTTTACGGCTGCGGGAAACAATATCCAGGTTCAGGGCATGATCGACGCCGTCCTGAATAATTTGCGTGATCCCGCTGCCCTCGCTTCGTTCTTCACGCAGGGCTTGACGGGGGCTGCCGGTGGTTCGATCCCGGTGATTGGGGACGGTTTCAAAGCTAGTGGCGGATTCAACCCGGATACCAAAGAAGTGGCCTTGAACATCTCGTTCAAAGCGGGAATCGCTGGCGAACTGGCGTTTGCGTTGAACAACGTGGTGCAACTGGCTGGCACCTTGGGATTGCAGGGCGGCGTGCAGGTGGATCTCACGCTGGGTGTTTCCTTGCAGTCGATCATTGACGCCTTTGGGCAGCCTGGTTTTGACATCAACAATCTGGGAACAGCGATCGCGAACGCCCTGAAGAATTCATTCTTCGTGAAGGTGAACAAGCTGGAGGCAGCAGTTGACGTCAATGCGAACGATCTGAACCTCACCGCGACGATCCCCAACTTTATCACAGCGGGCGTGGTGGGTGGCGATTTTGCCCTGCATGCAGGCGCCAGTTTGGGAATCAACGGCGGAAGCCCGCTGATTTTGAGTTCGCTCAGTCTTTTTGGCGGGGCTACCCCGTTTTCCAGCATTTTCAGTTTCGGACTGATCGGAACTCTGGATGCCTCACTGCCCTTGTCAGCGACCGCTGGCAGCGCCGCTGACCTGTTTAATATCCTGGGAACACCGACCGTGGTGATGCATTCGGCGAGCCTGTTCACCGGAGATTTCGACATCAAACTCCTGGTCAATGTCGACGCGGTCATCGAGAACGGGCTGCGCTACGGCTTGTCGAAGCTGAGCGCTCTCGGTGACTTCCTGAACACCAAACTCGACGCTCTGCAGGCTCCAATTCCGGCTTTGAATTTTGTCGTTGATGCGATCAAACAGCGGATCGACTTCACTCGGTTCCTTCAGACGCTCCTGGAAAAGCCGGTGACCGACTATTTCGATTCGGCGCACGCCAACAATCAGCAGATCAGCATTGAGGGTGTCATCAACGCCTTGGTGGACCGCTTCAGCAACCCGACAGCGCTGTTCGCTGACCTCCTGGCGGCCGAGGGATCTATCGATCTCGTGGATGTGGGCGGACTGAGCATCAAGGGCGGATTCGATCCTGCGACGAAGGAAGTGCGCCTGGATGTGAAGTTTAACGCCGTGGTGAACAAGGACCTGGATCTTGACATCGACGCGGGCGGCGTCCTGAAGATCAAAGGATCGCTTGGATTCAAGGCGGGAGTTGACCTCGATGTTTCGATCGGGGTGTCGCTGGATGGTTTGATCGGCAACCCGCTCGGGATTCGGAATTCATTCTTCGTGCGCGTCAACAAGCTGGCGGCGATCGCAGATGTAGTCGGCAGTAATTTGGATCTGACGGCGGCGGTGGGGCCGTTAACGGCTGGAATTGTTGGCGGTCAATTCGCATTCGGCGCCCAGTTGGGCCTTACCTTCAACCAAGGGCCGGACAATCGGCTGACGCTCGATGAATTGACCGGCCAGTTAGGCTCCCGCGCGATCCTTGCGGCGGATTTGAGTTCGCCCGTTGATATCGTTCTCGCGCATCAGCCGGCAGACAACAGTGCGGTCACCCTAAAAATCGATGGAGTTGTCAGCTCTCTGCCATTCACCATTTCCGCAATAACATCCGGTCCGGACACCGGGAAGTATAAGCTCACCTTCAGCCCGACTGCGACGGGAACGGCCGATGTCTTCGAGCCTATCTCCTCGACTCTAGCGACGCTGGATAAGGAGGGTTCCGTGCACGTGAACCTGCCGGTCACCATTGGGGTGAGAGGACCCGGGTTTGCTTTTAACGGCACGACCCAGTTGCTTGTTGATTCGGATGATGTGTTTGGGGCGGTCGCTCCCACTGTCCAGATCAATGTGAGTGGCACCCTGACAATTGCGGGGTTGGACTTTAACGGCTCCTTTTCCTTGAAGCCGAGCCCGGCCAACGCTCCCGTTGGGACCCCGCAGTTGCAAATCACGGTGGATTCGGGTTCCACCACTCTGAATTTTGACGCGAATGTTCAGATCGCCGCCACCGGAATTACTGGGGCTTTCTGGATTTTCAATAACGGCGTTGCGGGCCAGTTAACGGTCGGGAAACTGACGGTCACCACTCCCTACGTCAACGGGGAGGTGTTGAACGCGAAGTTGCAGCTGAATACCACGAATGCTCCCGTGACCGTGAGTGGGCCCAATGGCTTTGATTATTCGGCGCCGGACCGTCTGAATTTCATCGCGTTCAGCGTTCAATCGATGACCGTGACGATTTCGGCAGGGAGTGTAACCCTGTCTCTGACCGGCGGATTCAGTTTCGAGCGCGCCATCGTCTCGCTTAACAATACTCAAACCCAGATTATCAAAGTCGGAATCACGGATGCCAGCACCTCCTTGGCCGTCGCGGGTGTGGTCACGGTGAACTTTAGCGGGATCAACGGTGCGTTCTTGATCAAGTCAGGCGGTGGAATCGCGGGTGTTCTGACGATCGATACGATCAACATCCTGGGCGGTGACGGTAATCCGATGGGTTCGGTGAGCATCACGGTAACGGATTTCGCGCTGCAATTTAACAACACCAACGCGCCGGTGAATGCCACGGTCGGGACGACGGTACTGAGCTTTGACTCGACAGAAACGAACTTCCTGAGTCTCAGTGGCACGCTGAATCTGGCGATTACAGCGGGGGCGGCCATCAATATCAACGGCGGGTTCAAGTTCGAGAAACGATCGAACGATATTCAGCTCACTGTTACCAATGCGAACCTGTCCCTGGCGGTAGGCTCCGGTTCCGCCGGAGTGATTGTGGCCTTGAGCGGCATTGACGGAACGTTCCTCCTGCTCGGCAGTGGCGCCGCAGGTGACCTGGTCATTCACGATATTGCTGTGACAGACGGAAACGGATCGGCGATTCCCGACACAACCTTCTCGCTCCAGGATTTCCACGTATCTTTCAACACGACGAATCAGGCACAGACGGCGCTCGGCTTTACCACGCCGGACACCTACAACTTTGTTCGAATCAGCGGAACCGCGGACATTTCGGTGACGGTCTCCGGATTCCAAGTGGATTTGGGCGGCACGTTCGAGTTCCAAAAGACCACGACTACCGTCAATAATGTCTCCACCGACATCATTACGGTCGGCGTGTCCCACGGTCACACCACCTTGGACCTGGGGGCGGTTTCGCTGTCGGCGTCGGAAATCAACGCTGGATTCTTGATCACTCCAACCGGTGTGGCCGGACAACTGACGATCGCCACGTTGGACCTCGCTGTGACTGGCGGCTTCTTCAGCTTCAACGGCGGAGTAAGCAATGCCACCTTCGAGATCAACACGACGGGCGTGGATCAGAGTGCGACGATTGGCAGCGTCTCATTCAATTATGCCGGGGCTGAGCAACACGATTTCGTCTCGGTGGAAGCGGATGTGAATTTTGCCGTGCAGGTCGGTGTGGTTGCCGTGAGCTTCACGGGCGCCGATCCGAATCCGAAAGCTCATGTCAGCTTCGAGCGGACTTCCCTGAAGATCAACGGCGTGCCTGAAAACGTCATGCGGATTGGCGTTGAGCACGCGACCGCTGCCGTGAGCGTTGCGGGCGTGAAGGCGGAAGCCAGAGGCATTAACGGCGGGTTCCTGCTGAACGATTCCGGTGTCGCTGGTGTTCTGACCGTGGATACGATTGGTCTGACTCATACGGACGGGTCGGCAATCCCGGGACTTTCGGCGGCGGGCGTTTCGAACGCCGAGTTGCGGATCAACACCACTGGGCAGGACATCAGCACCACGATCGGGACGACCGACGTGCAATTCAGTGGAGCGGAGGAGCATAACTTCCTGTCGGTGAAGGGGGATCTGGATCTGTCGGTGACGGTGGGCTCGGTGAGCGTTGACGTTCACGGCACCTTTGGCTTCCAGAAGGCGACGATCAACGCCGAGGATGTGATGCAGGTGTTCGTGACCAACGGGAGCACGTCACTGACCGTTGGTTCCGGGGCGAGCGGTGTGAAAATCGCCTTGGACGATATCGACGGCGGCTTCCTGATTAAATCCGGCGGAGCTGCGGGCAAGCTCACGATTGGGCATATTTCGGTCACCGATGCCAACGGTGGACCGCTGAGCGGATTTAGCTTTGACGCCACAGGCTTTGCCTTGCTCTTCAATACGACCGGAGGCGCGGTGCCGGACACCACGATCGGCGCGGTGAACTTCAGCTTCACGGGCAACACTCTGGCCCTCAGCGGACACGCTTCGCTGACTCTGAGCAATTTCATCACCTTGAACGGAACCTTCGGCTTCCAAAAGACGGGAGCAATCGGGGCGGAAGAGATTTGGATTGTGGCGCAGGACGTGGACGCGAGCCTGTCGATCGGTACCTTTAGCATCGGGATTTCGCAGGGAAATCTGGCGATGCGGATCAAGGCGGATGGATCCCGGGCGGTGGATGCGTCAGGCAGTCTGACGATCGCGGGCGGGACCTTTGCGAACGTATCTGCGAGCGCGATTCATGTCCGATATAACAGTACGGGGAGTGCGATAAGCACTTCGTTGAACGTGAACGGTGTGAGTGCCCCGCTGGTGGTCGATAGCGGAACGGTGGCCGCGCCCTTCGTCGGCGTAACTGTCGATAATTTCCGGGCGGTGATCGGGGGAGTGGTGGAGGTCACGGGGAACTTGACACTCACCAAGACGGTGACTCAGGCCGGAACTTCAATTATCCGGGCGACCATTACTAATTTTGGAGTTCAATTGGGAGATGGGTCAACGAATTACGTGGTAATCAGTGGCGGCACGGGGGTGTTCCTGATTACGGATCAGGGCATTGCCGCCCAGGTTACAGCCACGCTCGACCTGCAAAATGTCCCCGGGGTAACGCTGCACGCACCAGTTACCCTGGCTATCAACACGATTCCGACGGCGGTGAACGAGACATTCACGGCCAACGACGGCAGTACGATCAATCTCAATCTGCCGGCTGGAACGTACATTAGCGCTCAGGCTACGGTCGACCTCACCGTGCTGGGGGCGACCTTGCACGGGAATTTTGCCTTCCAGCAAACGAAGAAATCTGACGGGACGAAGGTTGTAATCATTGCCGCGGATCAGGTCAGCCTCACCAGCGTTGGCTCGTCCGGCTTGTCGAGTGACACTGTCAGCGGACTGCAGAACGCTCGGGGCGACTTGGTCATCATTAACGGCGGGCTGGCAGGCTCCTTGAAATTTAAAGCGGCTGCGGCTATCGGCAGTTTCTCAGCGAATGCCGACTTGGCACTTTCCTTCAACAACACCACTCTGCCAGTGAATGTCACCGGCCCGTTTGGGACGATCAATTATGGGCCTGGGAAGTTCATTCAGATTGATATTTCGAATCTGACCATCGCCTTCCCAGGTGTGACGATCGAAGGAGATTTCAGCCTGCAAAGCGGCTCGGGCACCAGCAAAGAGATCATCGGCGGGAACAACATCCGGTTGTTCGTGGGTAACTACACCGGCGATGCGTTCAATGATCCGAACCGGGTCGGCCTCGAGTTGACGAATGGCCAGGCGATCTTTGTCCGCGACGGGAATTTGAAGGCGGGCCAAATCACTGGCTTGGTGAAGTTGGTGGGGGTTCAGGGACTGACGTTGCAGGCGACGCTGACGCTGCGCCTGAACGAATTCGCTCCGGGCGCCGCCGGGGCGAGTTCAGTGAATGAAAGTTTCACGGTTAATAATCAGAACGTCTCGCTGTCCTTCTCAAACGCCGAGGCGGCGCAGGCTCCGGGCGCTACTTTCATCCAATTTGTTGGCCAGAACATCTATCTCAACGTCTCGGATGTGGTGGAATTGCGTGGGGACCTCAGTATTACCCGCGGAGCTGGCTTGAACGATCCGATTCTGGTGGGTGCGAGCAATCTGAAAGCGTTTTTGGGGTCGGGTCCGGCTCTGAACGACCCGAACAGCATTAACCCGAACGCTACGGGCATTCTGATCCAGAATGCAGATTTGGGTCTGGTCATTTTGCAGGGTGCAAACAGTGGGAAATTCGCGTTCGACGCAAGCGGCCAGGTGGGCTTCACCGGTTTGTCGGGACTGGGTTTCGACGATGGCAGTTTAAGCTCCCCGACTTTGACTTTCAGCCTGAATCGGACCGGGGCCTCCAGCCTGAGCGGGTTCACCGGCGCCATTCCGGGGTTTGCCAAGACATTCGGCTTTGCTGATGTGAGCGGGGCTCCGAGCTTTGGAGTGCACGGGCGGATCGGCATTCCGGGCACCTTTGAAGTCGCTGGCGACATTAAACTGCGGCAGATCCCGGGCGGTGGAGTGGATATTCTGATTGACGCCAGCAACACGGGAGACGGTCTGAAGATTTACTCTGGATCAACCGTCGCCTTTGGCGTTCAGGGCCGGGTGGAATTCACGGTGGGCGGTTTGGAAGGGTTCCATCTGCAGGATCTGCGAGTGAACGGATTGACAGTGATGGGTGAAGATTTCCAATTGGGCTCGCCTGATATTCGGAATCGCCCGCTAACCGCCGATTTGGCCAGCCCGTACAACGGAGCGACCATCGATCGGAACGTCCTGAACGGCCGTCAGTATATCGATATCACTTTCAATGACGTCAACGGATACGGTCTGGATTCCTCGACGATTACCGATCCGGACGTGGAATTTAAACTGTATCAGGGCGCGACAGACGTTACGGGCCAATTGGGAACGGTCGCCACCACCCGCCTCTACGGGAATACGTACCGTTACGCTTTCAGCGGGACTTTGTCCGCCGACGCGGAATACACGGTTGAATTTCAGCAAGGGTCTTGGAGCGATTTGAAGCTCGGAACACCGAATAAGGGGCAGACCGCGCGCGAGTATTTTGTCGCTTATGCCCCGGCCACGAGCATTTTGCCTGGCAGTGGATCAGTGGCAGTCCCAGGCGGCGGCTTGCCGGCTCCTCCGACTGCATCAGCGACGAATCCTGCGGCCGGTGGAACTTACGATCCGGCAATGCTGAATAGCAGCCGGTATATCGACGTGACTTTCACCAGTCGGAATGGTGATGCGATCGATCTGAGCTCGATCAATGGCGACGAGATCACCCTCAGCGGGCCGGCCAAACTCGATGCCGCCATTTCCGGCCTCCCAGTCCGGCTTTACAAGAATACCTTCCGCTACTTCCTCACCGATGCGGATCCCAGCAATCAAACGCCGCTCTTCGGGCCGGGCCAACTGCAGATCAACTACGTCGGGAACAAATTCTTTAGCGGCGCCGGCGGGCAGGCCATTGGAAACCTCGCGAAGACGGACATCATCACTCTGGCTGCCCCAACGGCCACCTCGACCGCCACGACTTCCCGGACAATCAATCTGGGCCCGCTTTCTCTTGAAGGCCCTTCGGCCACGATTCAAGACATCGGCTTTAATGACGGAAAGCTCGTCATTACGGCGACAATTAGTCTGAATTCGGCGACCTTGAAATTCGGAGGAAGTGCGAATTCCAGCCAGGGCGCGGGTTCCAATGCGGGCGGCATTACCGCGACGTTGACAGGCATCTCGGCGACGTTTGATCTGGCTGTGGGGCTGCCTGGTAATTTCTCGATCTCTGCGACGGGGAAATTTAGTGTTGCAGTTGGAAAGATCGTTGTCGAGGTGCCGGACGTGGTTAAGGCCGAGGCGACCGGCGTTCTGGTCCAGTACGATCCAAGCTCAACCGCTCCGGCAAATCAGGAATTGGTCAGAATCAACAGCGCTACCCTGACATTCCCTCGCTTTAACCTGACCGGCCAGATCTCGCCGTTCGATCCGGATGGCAGCGGCCCGCAGGCTGCGATCCCAGGGCTGATCATCCGCGAAAACGGTTTCACCTTTGGCCAGGCCCAACTGATTTACGGCAGCACGCCGCAGAACGGCGCGACCGCAATGACCCCAGGCAATGGGGGGCCGGCCCTCTCCATCGGAAGCATCCTTACCCTTGATGATTTACGGGTTGGCGTAACGAACTTCTCGGTGGATTTTAATTCCGGCGCAGACGTTCAGTTCAACGGTTCGATCTTCTTTGCCACCGGTGGAGCGCACCTTTTCCCGGGGGGGAGCGCCTTTACCGCGAGCATCACTGACCGAAATACCGCGGACGACAAGAATGCGGATGGAACCCCCAATACCGAAGCTCTACGGGTCGACCTGCAATTCGAAAGCAGCCACGTTAAGGCGCTGAAATTCAAGGCGGACACCCTCCAGGTCAAACTGGCCGGCGTCCTCACCCTCACGGCGCAGGATTTTGACCTCGATACGGGAGCCACCGGGGATCAATTCGTCGTGCAGTTCGGCAGTGTCGGAGCGATCGTGAAACTGGGCTCGCTGGAGATTGGCGGCGAGGCGCGGAACTGGGGCATTAAAGCCAACGGTAATTTCGCGGTGCTGCCGGGCAAGGAATTCGGCGTCATCCTGACGATCGGTGGAACCAGTGGCGGATCGCTGGGCTGGCCGGATTGGCTCCCAATCAAGATCAACACGCTGGGACTGATCTGGAAGAATATCGAAACCAATCCGGGCGATTTCGAGATCGTGCTTTCAGCGAGCATCACTGGTTTGAAGGCGGTTCCCGGTCTCCAATTCTCCGGCAGCATTGAGGGCGTACATATTCGTCCGAGCCTGTTGCTCGAGGGCAAATTCCCAATAACCCGGATTGATTCGATCGGGGTTTCTGTGTCGGGCCACCTGTTCGGTGGTGATATTAACGGCGCTTTGATCGGGGGAATTCTCCGGATCAAGAATGGACAGATTCTGCCTGACAGTGATGATACGACGGAGCCCGACGCGCGAGTGTTCTTCATCGGGGTTCAGGGCGGGTTCAGCATGGCTGGGATCGGTGGATTGACGATTCAATTTGCCTTGAGCGAGCTCGGGCCGTTGGGCGTGTTTATTTCCGCCTCAGTTCCCGGCGGAATCCTCCTGGAGCCTAACACCGGACTTTCGATCAATGACTTTGCGGCCGGCGTCGAGTTCTTCAAGACACTGCCCTCGATTGACGATCCGCTGAAACTGCGCGATCCCGCATTTAGCGTCACGCCGCAGGCGGACGCCAGCCAATGGCTGGCTGGGGTCAAACAACAGGTGCTTAAGCAGTACCAGGCGATCCAAGCTGATCCGAGCAAGAATGGATTCACGGCTGCGTTTACCTCGCCCATGCTGATCAAAGGCTCCGCGAAAGTGTTCAGCATTTACACCTCGGAGGAGGTTTTCAATGGGCAGGTGGATCTGTTGATCAGCACCGATGGCAAAATCCTGATCACGGGCAAATTGAATTTCGCGGGCGGTGCTTTGAGCGTGAGCGGCAAGCTCTACGCTGACCTTTCGAATGTGGCCAGCGGCAAGGTGGTGGTGCTATTCCTGGCGGATGTGCCCGACCAGGTTCGGCTCCTGACGATCGACGGTCGGCTGAAGATGGGCTTCCGCAACGCCACGGGTGACGAGGTGAGCATCCCGGTAGCGAACGCTACTCCGGTGAATGGAAACACCCCTACGACCGGGACTCTCGCGTTTCCGGCTGCCGGCGGCACTGTCGACGTGGGTCGCTTGAATTCCACTCCGGACAACGGCAGCTACTATGTGGATGTTGTTTACAAACCCGGCAGCCTGCAAAAGCTGAAATACGACACCATTCTCGATTCCGATCAGGAGATTTCCGCGGTGATCGCCAACGTCGATGGGACGACGACCACGCTCACCCTTAATGGAAGGCCATTGCCGATCGAAAGCACGGTTGACGAGAATGGTTTGTCGGTCGATTCGGTGGTGACGGCCGGCAACGATACGGACCTGATCACACAATTGCAGGCGAAGAGCGTCCAGCGGTTCCGCTATCTGGTCACGGACTCTAATTTCCACTGGCAACCGGGGAATGTCACTGTGACCTATCTGGATCAGTCGTGGAGCGAGACTGATTTGGCGGGAACTGCCGCCTCCGAAACGAAGAACACGCAGGCTCAAGAGACATTCACCGTCAGCGGTCCGACTGCGGTGATGAGCAATCCGGGCGAAGATGCTCGAATCAAGATCAACGAACTCAACTCTCGCGGATACATCGATCTCGCATTTGCTCCGAGCGGGGACCCCAATGCCTCTCTGGACGGAATGACCGCTCCGGCTGTGATGCTGTTGTCATCGGGCAAGGGTGCGGGCACTGCATCTTTGGGCGCGGGTGTTTTGGTGGGCCGTGGGCGAGCAATAGCGGATTACAATCCGAGCACGCTTGAAGTGGCGGCGCTCAGCGCGGGTAATCTCTCGGACCCGACATTGGCCTCGATCAACGCTTTGTTCACCGGGTCAAATGCGCTTACCTCGGGGGCGACACTAACGACTGTCAGCGCCGGTTCTGTGTGGAAGATTGTCGACGGGAGCAACACCTATTACATCGAAGGTCAGAATGGTTCCGCCGCGAGCGTGCTCATCCGCAGGGACGACGGGACACGGACCTTCCGGTATGCTTTCACCGGCGCATTTGCGCTTGGACAGGTGGATCTGGCGATCAACCCCAATACCATCGACGACGGCGCTTTTGGCAACGCTTTGCAGAACCTGCATTTTTCTGTGGAGGGCTCCAGCGCACAACTGGAGCGGCCAGCCGGCGGCGCGGTGATTGGCACGGGCAGCTTCGTCAACGCCCAGGACAAATATTTTGATGTGACCTTCAGCCCAGCCTCCGGAACCTCAATCGATCGAACTACCCTGTTGGATTCGGACTCCGAGCTTGAGGTGACCTTTGCTGACGGCTCTCACCCGGTAGTTAATGGGGTTCCTACGCAACCCGGCGACTTGGCGGGGACAAACACCTTCCGCTACTCATTCACCGGAGATGTCGTTCCTGGCCCGGTGAAGGTAAAATTCGTCGATGGCAGCTTTGCGGATACGAACGGGGTCGCGAACCTGGAGGATACTCAGACGTTCACGATCGCCGCCCCCACGGCGACGGGCACGAACGTTACCAACGGCGGACGGTATTTCACCGCCGACCTGACGGACGCTACGGCTGCTGGCAAGGCGGGCATGCACGATAGCAACGGGTTCTATTTCGAATTCCAGCTCAATCCGGTGAAGGGGAGCAATGTTGATGCGAGCACGGTGACGCCATCTGACCTGCAGATCACCGGTGTCACGGGGATTACCGTGAACAGCGTGACGCAGTTGCTGGATAGCCAGAACAAGCCGACGAACGTCTTCCGCTTCTATTACACTGCGGACTCGAACACGTTCTCTGCTGCGACGGAAACCACGCCGGTAGACGTCACAGTCAGTCTCGCCGCCGGATCATGGAGCGATACCGCGGGGAACACTTCGAGTGGCGTGTCGGAGCTTATTCACGTCCGGAAATCGGCCACAACTTTCTTTATTGACCTGTCCGGCGGAGTCACTTTGAACGCAGCGGGCCTGACGGACGAGCCGATCTTCGATATTCGGGGTCATGTCCTCTTCCAAATCACCACGAGCGGACCTCCGCGGATTCAACTCGATTTCGATGGATCCCTGAAGGTGATTTACCTCGGCAACCTCGCGTCAGTTGCCGGCGAGTTCATCTATGATTCGAATGCCGATGCGGATTCGGTGAGCGTGGGTGATCTGTTCAATGACCTTGGGATCTCTGTTCCGAACATCACGATCGGCAACACGAACCTCGCCGACTTCAAGCTGCCGAAGATTTGGGGCGTAATGAAGTTGGAGACCAATTTCGCGGCGCTGCTCAATATCGGCATTGATCTGAAACTTGCCGGCGTGCTGGAAATCAATACGACAGCGACCGACAAAAACATGACGCTTACCCTGCAGGGGATACCGGGTGACGTCATCACGAATGGCACAGTTTCCTATGATTCGAACCTCGTCAGCCAGTTGGAAGGCGGGACGTTGCCGGCCACGCTCCAAAGCAAATTTACCGGCCAATACGTGTTCCAAGGCATCAGCCAGCAGGTGATGACGGTGGTGAGCGGATCGCTCTGGAAGGTTCTGGACAAGGGCCCGGCTGACGGAAATGGCAACGCCACGATTCTCCATCAGTATTTCATCCAAACACAGGATGCGACCCCGCTCCCGACGCAGGTCAATCCGAATCCCACGAAAGTGGTCAATTTGGTTATTCGCGGGGAGACTCAATCGTTCTCGCTGCAGGCAAAGACCTTCTTGGTGGAAGCTTACGGGCAGGCGATCTTCCATTATCCGGCCTACACCGATGCGCAAAAGACACAGCCCGGACCTGAGTGGTTCCGAGCAACCGGCGCCTTCTCGCTGAAGATAACCACGAACCGCCTGGACTTCTTTGAGGATGGCGTGCTCACCATCTCGCCGGCTGGCCAGAAGATTCTCGACGTCCGGGCGCAAGCGGTCTTGATCCTGAAGATTCAAGGGATCAGTGGCACCGGGATGGCGGGCAAGTTTAGTCTGGGCGCCAGCGTGGATCTGCCGGGTGTGGTCCACATTGGGGGCCAGCTTGAGGCTTTCATCAACACGTTCGGGGTCGACCAAACACTGCAAATTTCACCCTTCCTGCAGCCCATCGTAGGGTTCTCCAGCATCACCATTTCCGGCAAGATGCAGAAACTGAACGGTGTTTACGCCACAGCGCCAACCACCGCCACGGGCGATCTGTTGGTGGATGATAGCAGTGCGACGGCCAGCGCTTATTTCGTTATTGCGGCTAAGGCGGACCTGTATTTCGGTGATATCAACAATCCGACGTTGAAGCTCCAGGGTTTGTTTCGCCTGGGCGTCAGCACCACCGCTCTGACGGTCGACGCCTTCATCATCACCGATATCAAGATCCCGGGCTCGTCGTCCCCGCTCTTCTCGCTGCGGGGTTCTGCGAACTTCGGCATTGATCAGGACGGAGTTTACGGTCGGGCGGTGCTGGGCTTCCAAGCCGGGGCCTCGGCGGATCTCGTGGCGGGCTTCAGCTTGACCGCATCCTTCCTGCTGGAGTTCAACACCGGGACGGTTGGCAAGACGGTTCAATCCTTTGCGGTTGACCCAGTGACGGGCGTAGTGAGCAACACCCTTCAGGCGATTACTCTGCCGGGTGTCACGATCCACCTGCTGGCGGGTGGAACCCTGGCATTTACTGCGGACGGCTCGAAAGCTTTGACCCTCCAGGGTAAATTTGAATTTACGTTCTCACCCACTCTGCTGGAGATCGTGGCCGAGGCTCACCTGAATGGCGGTGGCTTGGATGCCAGCGCCGCGGGCGGGCTGCGTCTGAGCTTGGTCGCAGGCACTCCGACTCTTGCCGGCTTTATCACCGTGAGCGTGGGCGCGAGTGCCGGCCAGTTGCAGAGCGGCCAGCAATCGCTGAGTGGAACTGGCTTCGAAATCCAATTCAATCTTTCGGTTCAAATAAATACCGGCGATGCCATTACGTTCAACGGCGTCCCGCTGGCCGGGCATACGGTAACGATTCAGGCGGCTGGTTTCGTTCAGTTCTCCTTGGGCAATGTGATCGGCTTCCGAATCGAAGGCCAGATTCTAGTCTCCGTCAGTCCCGATGGCTTTACCGTGAGTGTGAACGGGCAATTGAGTCTGAAAGTGGCAGGCTCGACCCTCCTGAGCATCGGCGTGCAGGGCACTCTGAAGGTTATTACAACGGGCTCTGTCCCCGTGATCGCGGGTCGCTTGACGCTGACGGCGGGCGGTGGATCGATTCTCAACGGAAATGGCTTCCAATTTAACGCGACACTGACGCTGGAGGTGAATACCAGCGGCAACGTTCAGGACCTCGGAGTGGACGGAACGCTGACGGCGGGCGTCTACGTGCGGGTGAAGGCGGTTGGCTCGTTGATCATGCAAGTGGGCGGCAATACCGGCTTCTTCCTGGAAGATGGCACATTCTATCTGGAAGCAGGTTCGAACGGGCTGGCTCTTTCGGCGAGTGCCACGCTCCGGGTTAAAGTCCTCGGCACGACCATCTTGAGCTTTAGCGCGAACGGCGCGCTGCTGATCAATAGCTCAGGCATCGCCGCGAAGATCAGCGTAACCCTCGGCAGCACGACTGGGGGCAGCGGCTTCAGTTTTGGCGGGAGCTTCACGTTTGAGCTGAATACCACCGGGTCGTATATCGATACCATTGGCACGGTTCAGGTTGCTTTGGCCGCCGGACCATACGTTCGACTAAGCCTGAGCAATGCGTTCCTGCAATTGACCATTGGCGCCTCAACCGGCTTCCGAATCGAGGGGAACTTTACCATCAAGGCGAGCGCGGCTGGGCTGGAGGTCGCGGCAGCGGGCAGCCTGAAGGCGATCGTTTTGGGCACGACCCTGCTCAATCTGCCGGTCAGTGGCGCCCTGTTGATTGGCCCCAATGGCATCGCGGCCAAGATCTCGCTGAGCTTGAGTGCTGGGTATAGCGGTTCCGGGTTTAGTCTCACCGGTTCATTCATCCTGTCCATCAATACCACCAATCAGGCCATCAGCACGATTGCGGGGCAGACCGTGTCGCTGGCCGCTGGGATCTACGCGAAGCTGTCGATTTCTGGTGATCTCAGGTTGTTAAACCTGCTGACCGTCACGGGTTCGTTCACGATCAGTGTGGGCAGCAACGGGCTAGCCCTGGATATCAACGCGAGCCTCCGGGTGTTCGGCATTAACTTTACGGTAATTGCTTCCGCCGTGATCAACTCCAGCGGGTTGGCCTTGCGGGTGCAATTGACGCTGAACGCATCCGCCTTCATTCCGTTCAGCGGACTGCAAATCTCGGGCACCTTCATGCTCGAGCTGAACACCACCAATAGCGCAGTGACATTGCAGGGCGTGACGATTGCCCGGCAGACCTTGCGGATTGGAGTCATCGGAGCGGTCGTGAATATCTTCGGGCTGAAAGCGACCGGCACCATCACGATTTCCATTGGAGCGAGTGGGTTTGAAGTGAACGTGCCGCAGAGCGATCCGCTGCAGTTGGTCATTGGGCCGCTGACGGTCGGCATGTATGGCTATATCCGCAGCAACGGCCAATTCCGGTTCACCGCTTACGGTGGCTTCCATGTTGAGGCTGGACCGGCTTACCTGGACGCGAATGCTTCGATCACGGTCGGAAACGACATCTTCGCTTTCCACATTGATGGCAGCGCTGGGATCAAGATTGCCGGTCACAGGATCGGAGTCAGCGTCAGCGCAGATGTTGAGATCAGTGGGAACAGTCTGAAGGTGAAGGCCTGTGCCTGCATCGACTTGGGATTCTGGAATCCTTGCGCCTGCGTGAGCTTCTCGCTGGGATCACTTGATCCTCCCGGCGCCCCGACCGCGCCGCCACCGCCGGTCTTGGCCACTGCTCTGGGGAGTGGTGTGCTGCGCCTGAACATCGGCACTTACGCTTGGGCGCGCAACGACGCGACCACGGCCGGTGAGATCAATGAGAATTTTGCGGTAACGCATGTCAGTGGTTTGAAGGGCGATGAGACTGTCAAGGTCTCCGCCTTCGGGTACGATCAGACTTACGACCACGTGTCGAAGATCCTGGTGGTGGACGCCTCCAGCGGTGACGACACGATCGAGATTGATGATGGGGTCCATGCAGACGCAGATATCACCGGCGGGGATGGCAATGACATCTTGACTTACCTCGGCGACGGCACCGCGGTGTTAAATGGTGGCAACGGCGATGACGGGCTAACGGTTTCCGGCGGCACGAACAATGTGCTCAATGGCGGCGCCGGAAACGACGTGCTCGTGGGCGGCACCGGGAACGACACGCTGAACGGCGGCACCGGCGACGACAAGATTCATGGCGGCGGCGGCAACGACACTATTACAGGCGGTCCTGGCAACGACGAGTTGGTGGGCGACGCGGGTGACGATCTGTTCCTGTGGCAGATTGGTGATGGCGCGGACACCATCGACGGCGGAACCGGCACCGATCGGTTGACGATGACTTTGTCCAGCGGAGCGGACGCGGTGGCATTCAGCGGGGCTGGCGGGTTGGGCTACAATGTTGCTTTGCCAGGAGTGACTCTCAGCAACGTTCTCACCGAGAAGGCTACGATCAATGCCGGTTCAGGTGCCGACACGGTGACAGTCAATCCTCTGGGAAGCTCGGCTCTGAATGAGATTCTGGCGAACCTGGGTGCTGCGGACAATGCAACCGATGCGTTGGTGGTTAACGGCAGCACCGGAGCAGATTCCTATACCATGTCGGTCACGGGATCGCAGTTGAGCGTCGCGCGCACCGGTGGCGTGAACATCCTGCTGAACGATGCGGCCGCTGCGAGCGGTGGGGCGAACGTCACCTTCAACCTGGATAGTGGCAATGATGCCGTGACGGTTCAGCAGACCTTGGTTGGAACCCTTACCACCATCTTTGGTGGCGGTGACAACGACCGATTGGTAATCAATCCTCCTTCCGGCAATATGGCCGGCCTGCAGGGCAAGATCCTCTTCAACGGGGAAGCCGGCTCGGACACGGTGGATTTCTACGATCAGCCGTCGAGCGGCGATGTCCTTTATCTGACCGACAGCCGGATCTGGACGAACGGAATCACCGGCAGCAGCCTGACCGACTTGGGCCTGACCTACGGGACAACCGAAACGGTGAACGTGCGTTTTGGCGCCGGGAATGACACTGGGAACATCCGCAGCACCAACAGCAGCGCAGTCACGACCATCTTCACCGGCGCTGGCAGTAACACGGTTAACATCGGATCTGACACGCCTGCCGCCACTGGCAGCATTGATTCGATCGCTGGCAAGCTCGTCCTGCAGGGCGAAGGGACGGACACCGCGAATATTTACGACAAGGATGCAACCGCGTCCGATATGTTCCTTACTGCGAGCCGGATTTGGGGTTTGGGCATGCCGAACAGTGATGCGAGCAACGGCGGCATTAGCTATGCAAGCATCGAGACCCTGAACCTTAACCTCGGGACGCGCGCAGACACCATCAACGTGCGCGGCACCGCGTCGGGCTCAACCGTGAATCTGAATACGGGCGGGGTGAACGCGAACACGATCAATGTGGGCAGCACCGCTCCGGCGAACACCGGCAACGTGAATGCCTTGGCGGGAAAGTTGGTGGTTAACGGTCAGGCGGCTGACACTCTGAACGTTTTCGACATGGATGATCCGGGTCCGCAAACCGGGTATTTGACGCAATCTAGGATCTGGGGCCTGGGAATGCCCGGCAGCAGTGACACCGATGGTGGAATCACCTATAGCGGCGTTGCTTCGCTGAACATCCGGCTCGGAGCCCGGGCTGATATCTTTAACGTCCGCGGGACGAACGGTTCCACGGTGACAACCGTGAGCACCGGCGGCGGTTCCGCTTCGAACGTGGTAAATGTTGGCAGCCTCGCGGGCGCCACCGGCGGAACCGTGAACGCGGTTGCCGGGAAGCTGGTTGTAATCGGTGAAGCGGCGGCGGGTTCGGACACGCTGAATATCGACGATACGGGAGATGCGACGGCGAATTCGGGGATCCTGACTTCCACCAATTTGAGCGGCCTTGGCATGGGCGTCGGAATCGACTACAGCGGTATCAAATTCCTCAACGTCAATCTTGGAACCGGCGGTGACACGTTCAATATTCGCAGCACGGCGGCGGCCACCCTCACGACTGTGGCGACGGGGACCGGCGCTGGGGTCAACACTATTAACCTCGGCACTCTGGCTCCCGGCATCGGCGGCGATGTGAACTCGATCCAGGGCAAAGTCGTCATCAACGGTCAGAGCACCAATGATACGGTGAACGTCGATGACACGGGCGACGCGCTTGCCAACTCCGGCGTCCTGACGGGTGCCCGCTTGACTGGCCTCAATATGGGCGGAGACGACCCCGCGAAGGGCTTGGAATACTCAGGGGTTGAGCTGCTCAATATCAACCTGGGCACGGGCTCCGATCGTTTCACGATTTTGAGCACCCACAGCAATGCGACTGTGGTGAACACCAACTCGGGTGCGGACCGCGTAGCGGTGCGAAGTGTCAGCGGTCGGACGACCGTCAACGGTGGTGAGGGCAGCGATATTGTCTATGTCGGCAGTAACGCGACCCTGGGACTTACGGCGGCTGATGACAGCAACAGCAATGGAGTTCTCACGGGTATCGCCGCGGAGTTAATCGTGAATGGCGGGGCGAACGCCACGGGCAGCGGGGACATCCTGAACGTCGATGACACGGGTGATGCTGGGACCGCGGGCGCGCGGAGCGGTTATCTGACCGGCGCTCGCTTGTGGGATTTGGCCATGCCGGCCAGCTCGGATGTCGCCAACGGCATTACCTACGGAACACTGGAGTATCTGAATATCTATCTCGGCAGCGCCAACGACACTTTCAACATCCAAGGAGCGCATGGCGGGCAGACATTGGTGCAGGCCAACGGAGGTAACGACACGGTCAATGTGGGAAGCCTCGGACCGAATGTCGGAGCGGGCGGCCCGGCGGGCGTGGTTGACGCCGTGGCTGGGCTGGTGATTGTGGACGGCGGAACCGGCATCAACGCGCTCAATGCGGATGATTCGGGCGACACCCAGTCGAACCTCGGCAAACTGACCTCAACCCGGCTGACCGGCCTGGGCATGGGCGCGCCCGATTTCACGCCTTCGATTCTGGACGATGCGAACCATGGTGTGACCTACCAGAACTTCGCGGATCTGAACGTTCGCCTCGGAACGGGTGCGGATCGTTTCTTTGTGGACAGCACTCATGCGGGAACCACCCAGATCTACGGCGGAAACGGACCTGGAGTCAGCGTGTTTGACACGCAGATTCTCGAGACGGTCACGGTTGACGACGTGATCAACATCCGTTCGATCAGCGGGGTGACATCGGTTTTCGGTGGCGATGGCAATGACCAGATCAGCGTCAATGTCGATCTGAACGGGAACCGGATTGTCGATAATGGGATTGGAGCCGTGCTGAATCTGGATGGCGGGAACGGCAGCGATCTTTACACGATTAATATCGGCGGCACACGCACGTCGGTGATCAATGTGCATGACACGGGCGCTGCGGACTCTGGTGCGGACGTTCTGGTGATCAACGGTCTCGATTCAGCCGACAATCCCGATACGACGGTCTATGACGATACCTTCCTCCTGCGGAAGGGCTTTGTTGCGCGCCTGAACGATTTCGATTCAGTCCAGAACAAGTTCAACGGCGTCGAGCGCATCAACTACGATGAGAACATCAACGGCCGGTTGATCGTGAACGGTCTGGGAGGCAACGATCGCTTCTATATCGATGACAATAGCGCCATCACGACCGTTGACGGCGGGTCCGGAGCCGACTACTTCCAAGTAGGTCAAATTTTTGGCTCGAAGCGCACCGCTCTGGCTGGAGTCCAGGCGGGTGACGATTTTGACACCACCCCGGTCATCATTGGCGTTGTTCAGTGGGTTGACGGGAGTGGCGCTCACACTTTCAATCCGAGCACTCAGGCCTTCACAGCGGATATCCGGGCCGCGATCGTGGCGGCGTTGGCTGCGGCGCCGAATGGTGCTCTGCCAGGCATCGGCTATATCAGCAATGGCGTCAGCTACTCCACCACTCTGGCCGGTGGGACTGGCAACGACACCTTCTCGGTCTATCACAATAACGCGGTGCTCCGGATGTTGGGTGAAGACGGCAACGACGAATTCGTCATTCGCGCCTTTGTGGTGGTGCCAGCGGATGCCAAGAATCAGGATACCAGTCAAGTGAACGGCGGGGGCGGTTCCGACCTGATCGAGTACGCCATTAACGCGCCGGTCAAGATTGATGGTGGCGAGGGGATTGACACTGTCGTCGTGCTGGGTACGCCGTTCCCGGATGCTTTCGTCATCACGAAAGACGGAGTTTTTGGCGCGGGCCTGAACGTTAAGTTCGATAATATTGAGAAGGTCGAAGTCGATGGCCTCGAAGGAGATGACCAATTCTTCATTCTGAGCACTCGCGCCAACGTGGTCACAACAGTGATTGGCGGCTTGGGGAACGATGTCATCAACGTCCTCGGCGATGTGACCGCGGACATCATCAGTAATGATCTGCTGGGTCGCGGCGGTGCGGTCACTCAGGCTGTTGGCAGCAATTTGTCCCAGTCTCCCTATAATACCGCGCTGGCGGATGGAGTGGAGACTCACGTTCTGGATTCGAGTGCCGGCGCTTTGGTGGACGTAGAGGAGAGCGCGGGATCCACAACCGTGTTTGAGGGGGGCGCGCTCGATCAATACAGCGTTCGTTTGACCGCTGCGCCTAACGCCCCGGTTTACATCACAGTTTCAGCAGCGCCAGCCACCACCCAGGACCGTTCGCGACAGAGCGAGAGCGTCTTGGTTTCGAAGGACGGATCGACCTTCCGCAAAGCGATTGTCCTCGTGTTCGATCAAGGAAACTGGAACACGCCGCAGAGCGTCTCCGTGAAGGCGATCGACGACGGGTCGGCTGAAGGTGTGCAGAAGGTGGCGATCAGCCATAGCGTCATCAGCAACGACGCTCGATTCCGCGGAGTGGCGATCAACGACGTGGAAGTGACGGTGATCGACAACGACAAGGCCGAGCTGGCGTTGGTAGAGACGGACGGATCCACGATTGCCCTGGAGGGCACGAAGATCGGCTCGACGGTTTATGGTGCCCAGTCAGACACCTACACGGTGAAATTGACTCACGCCCCCGCTCTTGGGGAAATCGTCACCGTTGCACTCTCGGTCGACGCGCCTTATCAAGGGCAGATTACGCTTTCTTCTCCGACCCTGACCTTCGATTCCAATACTTGGAATACGCCGCAAACCATCACGGTTTCCGCGGTGGCTGATGGGGTGGTGGAGAACCAGATGCTCGTGCCGATCCGTCACCAGATCACGAGCACGGGCGGAACTTCACCGATCTATGTGGGTCGTCCGGACCAGATCGTGAACACGACCGTCATCGACGGCGACAGCGCCGGAGTTTACGTCCGTGAAACCAACGGTTCGACCATCGTCGTTGGCGGGTCCAATCCGGTTTCCGACAGCTATTTTGTCCGGCTCACCAGCGCAGTGGCAGACAACGAAGTGGTGACCCTCACGCTCCGCACCGATGGCAGCACCTTGCTGAGCGGTCCTTCGCTCGGGAGCCGCTTCACCAGCTTGGGGACGATCAACGGCGTGCCGACCTACGCGGTGACATTCGACAAGAACAACTGGTCGGCGGAAGCGGAAATCGTCGTCAGCGCGAATTCGACCGTTACGGGCCCGAACAACTATCATAAATCTTTCCCGAAACGCCTGCATGACCTTGGCCAACTGGCTGGGCCGCTGGTTCTGGACGGTCAGCCGATCCCAGGCAAAGATCGCGAATTGCGCATTGGCGTCGGTTTGCCTTGGGAGAACGCGGGCAGCTTGGCTCCAGGTGGCTTTGGCGGGAACATCCTTAACGATGTTGACGTCCTGAATATCTTTGATGACGGCGCGGTGGCTGGGAAAACCGGCACGATGTCATCGTTCCTGAACAACTTGCAGGCTCCGGTCGGGACGCCGAAGGACATCGACTACGCAGACGGGGTGAAACTGTTCCAACTGACGGGCATGGGGATGGCGTCGCCGTTGACTCTCAACCAGGGAACGCCCGAACAACCGGACAATGTCACTTTCCCGGGTGGTATTACCTACCACGGCTTCCAAGTGGTTGAACTGATGATGGGCAAGGGAAATGACAACTTAACCATCAACGACACTGTCGGCAGCGACATTGAAGATGCGACTCATCCGCCGACGATTACGGTGGTCCATGGCGGAGCAGGGGACGATTCCATTACCGTGACCAATCGCGGCGGCCCGCTGGTGGTTTACGGCGATACCTCGCATGATCACACTCGCTACACGCCGCTGACCAACACGGGGGGCTTGGATCCGAATGCCACGCCATTTGATTTCACCCACCCTGGCAACAATACCATCGATGCCCACCTTTCTCAGAAGCGCGTCATTATCTACGGTGGTGACGGCAATGATGTGATCTGGGGCAGCCAGGCGGGCGATGAGATCGCCGGCGGTTTGGGTAATGACACCATTCACGGCGGTGTCGGCAATGACCATGTCTATGGTGATTCCGGCTTCGACGTGCAGCTCTATACGCGGGTCGGATTCGCCACCGTGGTGATGCAGCGGATTCTCTCGGTGCGAACCGGAGACGCTACAGCGGGGAATGACCTGATTGATGACGCAGGCGGAGATAACATCCTCTTCGGGGACAACGGGCAGATCACCCTGAACAACGAGATTACCGGCTTTAGCGGGCCCGGCGTGCCCAATCAGCCGGGAGGCGTTCTGCGGTTGCTCACCTCGGGTAGCGTGAAGCAGATCCAGACGGTTAATCCGTCGGTAGGCGGGGCGGATACCATTAACGGCGGACCTGGAGTAGACCGGATCTTTGGCGGCGCAGGCGCAGATACGCTGAGGGGCGGCGATGGAAATGATATTATTTTCGGTGACCACGGGTTGGTGGTTTTCCACACGCCAGACGACCTGACGGCCGTTGACCAGATGATCAGCATTGATCTGAGTTACGGCGATTCAGATACCATTTACGGGAACGGCGGGAGTGACGTCATCTTCGGTGGCATTGGTGGCGACACCATCTACGGCGGGAACGGGGCACTGGACACGCCCGTTGCTGGCAGTGATGCCGACGTGATCATCGGTGATAATGGAGCCCTGAACACCGTCGGCTATGCGGGCGGCCTTCTCGCGACGATTACGAACATCGCCACGCTCGACTCGACCGCACTGACTGGCGGGGGCGATTTGATCGAGGGGAACGAGGGCGATGACATTATCCTTGGCGGTCTCGCAGCGGATACCCTGCGCGGAAACGATGGCAACGATGTGATCATCGGTGATAACGGCACGGTCACATCCGTTGTCTACTCCGGTCAGCGCTTGGCTTCGATCAGCCAAGTGATTAGCGCGGGTGGGACTCTTGGCGCGGCGGACACCATTTACGGCAATGCGGGCAATGATTTGATCATTGGCGGGGTGGCGGGCGACTTTATTTACGGTGGAAACGGGGCGGCGTCTCCGGTGGTCGGGAATGACGCCGACGTGATCGTCGGCGACGATGGTCAAATTAACAATGTCGCCTTCGGAAATGGCGTGATCGCGACAATCGACAGCGTAATCGCAAACGATCCGGCTAATTCCAGCGGCGGGGCAGACACGATCGAGGGCAACGAAGGCGACGATATCATTCTCGGTGGCTTCGGTGGAGACACCATTCGGGGCGGTGATTCGAACGATGTGATTCTGGGCGATAATGGGACGGTGACCGCCGTGGTTTACCTGAGCGGGCAATTGAGCTCAGTGGGGCAGATCACGACCGAGGTCTCGGGGTTGGGCGGCGCTGATGTGATTTACGGCAACGGGGGGAACGACTTGATCATGGGCGGTTCGGGCGGTGATTCGATTTACGGCGGCAACGGCAGTGGGAATGCGGTTGTAAGCGGCGCGGATGCCGACGTTATTCTGGGTGATAATGGCGAGATCAAGACCGTCAGCTACAGCTCCGGGCTTCTTGCCACGATCGCCAGCATCCGAACTACCGATCTCAGCGAGAGCACTGGGGGATCTGATATTATCCAAGGCAACGAGGGTGACGATACGCTCTTGGGCGGAGTCGGTGCTGACAACGTGAGCGGGAATGACGGCAACGATATTGTCTTGGGTGATAATGGAACTGTCACCCTCGTTTCGTACGCCCAAGGCCAGTTGAGCACATTGTCACAGGTGGCCAGTGAAGTTTCGTCGCTCGGCGGCGCGGACACGCTCTGGGGCAACGCAGGCAACGACTTGCTTATTGGTGGGTCAGCCGGCGATTCGATTTATGGCGGGAACGGTTCGGGCAACCCGGCCGTCATCGGAGCGGACGCTGATGTTGTTTTTGGTGACAATGCCGTGATCAGCATGGTTGCTTATGCGAATGGCTTGCTGGCTGCGATCGGCACGCTTCAGATTTCTGATACGACCACCGCGACCGGCGGAAACGATATCATTGAAGGGAACGAAGGAGACGACATTGTCGTGGGCGGAATCGGGGCGGATATCGTTCGCGGAAACGATGGCAATGACCTGATCGTCGGCGACAATGCCACGATTTCAACTGTGGCTTACAGCTCTACTGGCCAACTGGCCACTGTGGCGAGCGTCATCACTGAGCTTTCCCAGTTGGGCGGCAACGACACGCTCTACGGCAATGCTGGCAACGATATCGTTGTGGGTGGGTTCGGCGATGACACGATCTACGGCGGCAACAGTGCTGCCGCGAGCAACGCGGTGTCCGGTCCGGATGCGGATATTCTCGTGGGCGATAATGCGCAATTGACCGCCATTCAGGTCCGGTCGCCAGGCATCTCTCGGATTGACCTGATTCGCACGAGCGATGTCGCCAATAACACGGGCGGCAAGGATCGTATCGAAGGCAATGAGGATGACGATTTGATCCTGGGTGGCGTGGGCGATGACCGTCTCGACGGTGGATCTGGTCGCGATCTGGTGATTGGTGATAACGCAGCCCTGACGAGCCGCACCGACGGCCTGCTGACAAATCCGAGATTCCGTCCGCTGACCGGAACCACTCTTTACGATGCTTCCGGCAGTCCGCAAGCGAGCTCGACTTGGGCGGCTGTGCCGAATGGCCAAAGCCCGAAATGGGCCAACTGGCTGCTCGCGCTTGATGACGGTCTGACCGGCCTGTTTGGCAATGATTACATCGCCGGCGGTCCGGGCGACGACAATTTGTTTGGTCAGCGCGGCAATGACGTAATCCAAGGGGATGGTTCGATTGATTTGACGGTGGGAGTGACGCGGGATGCGTCCGGAAATCTGGTTGTGCAGCCGTCCGTGGCGGACTTTGATCACATGACCAATGGCTTGCCAGTGTCGGTCGCCGGGAATGACGGCGATGATTATATCGAAGGCGGTGGCGGGTCGGATGTTATCTTCGGCGGTTTGGGACAGGACGACATCATCGGCGGGAATTCTGATCTGTTTGGTCTGACAACTGTTGCGCAGCGCGCCGATGTGGATGATGTGATCTTTGGCGGCGCCGGGTCAGCCACGGATCGGAATAACGTTGGGGACACGAGCCCACAGGGCCATGCGCGGGATGCGGATGTGATCCTGGGAGATAACGGTAACATCTTCCGGCCTGTTGGAATTAACGGCGCGGATTCGGCGGCTTACCTCCGATTCAATTACGATACGTATGATGCCTCCGCGAATCCGCTGCGGATTCGCCCGCGCGTTTACAAAGTGCTGGATTACACTTGGGGTGGCGCCGCGAGCGATGTGGGAGCTGCGGACACCATCTTTGGCGAAGCTGGGGACGATATTATTCTGGGCCAGACAGGCAACGACGTGCTGTTTGGCAATGGCCAGGATGATGATATCTACGGCGGGGCTGGTTCGGACCGTATTTACGGTGGAACTGGGGATGATGGCATCTCCGGTGACGATGCGATGATCTTTACCAGCCGAAACGGATCCACTGAGCCGTTGAACCAATTGACTGTCGCGAATGCGCAGACGAATTACTCCATCCCGGGTCCGTTCACGGGCGCAGTCGAATACATCACCGGGTTGCTGCTCAAGACTGTGACGCTCCTCGCTCCGAATGCCGGCGGGAATGACTTGATTTACGGCGGCCTCGGCAATGATTTCATCCACGGCGGGTTCGGCGATGACGCCGTTTCGGGCGCTGAGGCGCAAGCCCAGTTCTACAACACGCAGCCAGTTGGAGCCGCGTTCTATGCGCCGTACTTGGCGACGGCATCGGCTGCCATTCAGACGTCCTTCAACGCCTTGAACCCGCTCGGATACGACCCGGTGACCCGCAAGCTGGCGGCCTACGACGCGAACAATCCGATGACGAAGATTCAGAATTTCTATTTGAACTTCGACGCCTACACCGACCCCAATAACCAGGCCGCAACCAAGATCGACGACGGCAAGGACCGCATCTTCGGTGACAACGGCAATGATTGGCTGGTGGGTGGCACCGGGCACAACCGCCTGTTCGGCGGCATGGGTGATGACCTGATGAACGCCGACAATAATCAGGACACAAACGGCGGGCTGAATAATCAGCCTGATGCGCCGGCCTTTGCAGACGCGGATTTCGTATTCGGCGGCGGCGGTTTGGATGTGATGATCGCCAACACTGGCGGGGATCGGATGTTCGATTGGAATGGCGAGTTTAACAGCTACCTCGTGCCCTTCAGTCCGTTTGGAAATCCGACCGTGGTTCGGGCTCCATCTCCGCAGATTCAACAGTTCCTGCTCGATTTGGGCCGGGCTAGTGGCGCGGATCAGTCTGTTGCTGAGCCAAATGGTGAATTGGGCTTGGTGACGCAGAAGGACCCGCAATGGGGTGACCAGAAGGGCAGCCCTCGTGATCCTCAGCCCGGAAACACCCAGGCCAAACGGGATACGCAAGGCGGCCCGGAAGATGACACGGTAAGCGGGAATAGCGGTGGTCTCGCCGGGTTGCAAGGCGTGAACGTGAATCTGGCGCCGGTGGCTGCGGATAACGCTGTAGCAACCGATGGAGGAACACCGATCATTATCGACGTGTTGAACAACGACAGTGATCCGAACGGCGATGTCTTGAAAGTGGTGAACCTGACCAGCCCTGCGTCCGGAACTGTAATGTTAAACGCTGACCAAACAGTCACTTACACGCCGAATCCAACGTATGCGGGATTGGTCACTTTCACCTACGCTGCGAACGATGGCGCCCTGTCTTCGAACGTCGCGAACGTGACCGTTCAGGTTACTCCGGCTACGAGCGTGACGAAGACCTACGCGAACTCCACGGTCGCGAGCATTCCAACGCAGGGGCAGGTTTTGTCGAAGATTACGGTGAGCGACGTCGGTGCCATCCTGGATGTTAACGTGAAGGTTAACATCAGCCATTCCCGTGACTCTGACCTGCATCTGTATCTGGTCAGCCCGAACGGCGCGCGGATCGAACTCTTTAATCGCCTGGGAGGCAACGGAAGCAATCTCCTGAATACCGTGTTTGATGACGAAGCAGCGACCTCGATTACGGTGGCGTCTGCGCCGTTTACCGGGAGCTTCAAGCCTTCGGCGGGCGCGCTGGCCAGCGTTAAAGGCCAGAATTCCGCCGGGGTTTGGACGCTGGAAGTGAATGATGAACGCGCGGGAACCGGTGGCGCGGTGAACAGTTGGTCGATGGAGGTGACTACGGCCGTGCCGACACCTCCGGTGACAGGCACCGGCAAGAACTCACTCCCGGTGGCACGGGTTGATTCCGCAAGCACCAGTTATCAGACTCCCGTGACGGTTAACGTCTTGGCCAATGATAACGATCCTGACGGGGATGCCATCTCGGTGGCGAGTGTCACCCAGCCGCTGTCTGGAACGGTGGTGGTAAACTCGGATAACACCATCACCTACACTCCGAAGGCCGGCTTCCGTGGCTCTGATGCGTTTACCTATCAAGCGAGTGATGCCACCGATGCGGCGTCTCCAACAACGGTAACGGTGCAGGTGGCACCTCCCGCGCCGGTGACTTACAGCAACAACACGGCGACTGCCATTGCCGATCTCGCGACGACGACATCTTCCATTGCGGTGAGTTCGTCATCCACAATTTACGACGTCAACGTCACAGTGAACCTGACGCATCAACGTGTGGCTGATTTGCAGCTCTATCTCGTTGCTCCCGACGGAACCACGATCGAGCTGGCGCGAAATCTCGGCGGGAATTATCTCACAAATACAACCTTCGACAGCGAAGCGGCCACCTCGGTGACTTCGGCGTCGAGCCCGTATACTGGCACCTTCAAACCGACCGGTAATCTGGCCCTGCTGAACGGGAAGCTGGCAGCTGGGACTTGGACCCTCAAGATCGTGGATACGACCAACTCCAAGATTGGAACTTTGAACAACTGGTCGATTACCATCCAAGGCTAGAGCCGGGTTGGAGTGGTTTGGTTGAGCTTTGGCTCCAAGAAAATCTTCCGCAGGAACACCGAGCCCGTGTGAACGCCCTCAAATTTTCCGCGATTGGGGGAACCATAGGAGTGCATTTGCCGCCCGTCGCTTGAAGCGAAATCGCTCTTTAAACTTGTTTCCCCCGGGATCAGTCGATCCGTTGGCAAAGGCAAGGGTGGAGTGGGGCTTAGGACTCGCGACGGAGAGGTTAACGTTCAGAGATCTCCGGAGCGGCGGTTCGGCCCCAAGCGGGCAGAAGGCAGACTGAGACGAGCAGAAGAATGGTGAGACCCAGCGCGCAGATTTTTCCGAGGCTGGACATTCCCTGATTGGACGAGGTTCCGAGCAGAGCGAAACCTATGATCGATGTGGATCCAGCGAGGAGCAGGGCGCGTCCGACGCTTTGAAAGACGGCTTTGCGGTTGCGGTCGAGCCTGCGGAGGGAAAGTTGAATGTGAATGGAGTAGTCGATGCCCATCCCGAGCAGGAGAGGGAGGGAGGTCAGGTTGATGAGATTCCAATCCCAGTGCATTAAACTCATCAAAGCCAGGAGCAGCACGCCACTCACGGCGAGGACCGCGAAACTGAGGGCAACGTCCTGCCAATTGCGGAAGGTGAGACAGAGCGCGGCAAACACGATAAAAAGCACTGCGAGGGAAATGAGCGGAACTTCGTGCTCCACGTGCTTAAGAACCTCTTTGCCCAGGAGCCTCCAGCCGGAAACGATTGCGGTGGAGGTCAAATCAGCGGGAGCAATCGCCGTTGGGTCGAAAGAATCTGTCGGGTAGAGGAGTCCGAGCCCGATGTAGTTCCCCGGGGCAGCGGAGATGAACTTAGGCAGCATCCATTCCGCGATGCGGCCGCGAGGCCAGAGCGGCTCGGAGCCAGCATAACCAGCCCATTCGTCGAGGACGGTCGCGGTAAGTGCGAGCGCATTGGTTGTAAAGCCATGCTGGAGAATCATCGCGTTCAGCTGTGGTTTTCGTCCGGCCAAGGCCCGCAGGCGCTGTTTGTTGGCGTTTTGCCACTCTTCATTCGGCCAGATCTCGGTGGGCAGATTGAAGGAGAAGATTCGTCCGGCCGCTTGATTCTCGAGCAGCGCCGGCTCCAGTTTTTCGAGGGATTGGCGGACTTCGGTCACGGTCTTGCCTTGGGCCATCACCCAGTAAGGTTCCACGGTCAGGCCCAGGTTCTGCTGGACGGCGCTGAGAGCACGGCTGGCTTCGCTTTGGCGGGGCCGGAGGACGTCCGGGGAGGGATTGAGGCGCGGGTGGCTGAACGCCAGCACAGCGGCGCTCGCCAGCATTAAAATGAGCGTCAACAGGCGAGGGAGCAGGGGAGACCGATCCTGCGGCAAAGCGGGCGGCGCGTGCGGCTCGGCCGAGGAGGGACGTTTGGCGAAGCGCAGGAGCAACGGGAGGAAAATGTAGGTCATAACCCAGGCGCCGAGCAGGATGCCGAGGCCCACGAGGGTTCCCAGCTGGCGCAAGCCGGGCAGTGACGAGAAATTCAGGAGGCCGAAGGCCGAGGCGGTGGTGACCGCCGACCAAAAGATGCCGGCTCCGGCGATTTGGCGGAGTTCGAACGCGCTGGCGTGGGGATGGGATTTGGCCTCCTGGTGCAGGACAATGCCGAAATCCTCCGCCAGGCCAAGAAGAATGGAGGCAAAGCCGATGCTGATTACGTTCAACTTTCCCAGGAAAGCCGCCCCGATTAAAGCGGTCCAAATCATGACCACCAGCAAGGTTGCGAGCAGAAAAAACAGGGAACGAATTTCGCGATGCACCAGGAAAAATAGCAGTCCGATCATGAAGAGGGTGCCAGGGGCGTTCGTGCTCATGTCGGATTTCATTCCGCTGGCGATTTCGTCAACGAACACCGGCCTGCCAGTAAGCTGGATCAGGGCTTTGGATCCTTTAGCCGCCAGAGCTCCGTTCAATTCCGCGCGGATCCTCTGGACCCAGGCGTGGCACTGGTCGTAGTTCTGCACCGGGACAGCCGCGTAAATGTAGATGATGCGGAATTTTCCGTCTTCCGAGCTGAAGAAACGCTCCGGAGTCTGAAATGCTTCGCCCCGATCCGCGGCGATGGAGGCAAGGTTGAACGGGTCGCGCGGCAGGAGGAGGAAATCACGCGGGTCAAGGGATGTGGTCATCCGCTCGCGGGTGGCGGCAAGTTCGGCCTCGAGGTTGTCCGCGCGCAGGCGCTCGACCAGGGCCTGCACCTTGGCCGGGGGGGAGTTCAGCCAGAGATAAGCGAGGAACTGGGCGGACCCCTGGATGGACTCGTTCCAGGGCGGCTGCCAGAAAAAGCGCTCCACCAGGTTGGTTTGCGGGCGGACGCGCCCGACGATCGCTTCGACCGCGGCCGCGGCCTCCTCACTGCTTTCCGCCTGCAGAGTGACCACAAGCTCGCCGGCATTGAGAAAATGCTTCTGATAGAGGAGCAGGCCGCGCGAGATCGAATTGTCCGTGGGCAGCAGGTTCAGCACCTCCACGTCCAGGCTGATCCGGGAGAGGCCAACGGCGGCAAGGGCGATGAGCGCCAGCAGAACCAGCGTTTGCAATTGGAACCATCGACAGGGCGCAGATTTCAAGAGTTGTCCTTACAGTGCAACCCTGACCGGGAAAAAGCCAACTTTCGGGCGCTTTTTGAGCATGCCGATCGTTTTGTCGTTTCTTGTCATTCGCGGTCCGTGAGCCGACGGGCAGATAGTTTGCAGTGACGTTGGTCGAGTCAAGCTCGCGGGCCAGGCGAGCTGGACCTTGCCGGTAGACGAAGATTCAAGTTGAGACGATTTCCTTATATTTGAGGCATCGATTTGTAATTGGCCGATCGTGAGGAAATGGGAATATAGCCTCATGACGACTCCATACCCGGTGCTGACGGAATCTGAGAAGAAGGCGATCGTGAATCTCTGCGTGCGAGCGGGCCTGGCGGACGGGTTGCTGAGCGATCAGGAGCGGGAGTCGATCCAGCGCGTGGCGTCTGGCTTTTTGGCCACGGACCCGGCGCCGTCGTTGGGAGCGCCCGCACTCGGCGGCCCTTCGCTGGCGGCAGTGGCGCAGGATCTTCAGAGCGCCAACTCCCGAGCGCTGGCTTACGAGATGGCGGTGTGCATCTGCGCCGCGGACTCGGGTCTGCAGGAGGGAGAGAGGCGGTTTTTGGAGGACGTGCGAGCCGCGCTGAACATTGAGAGCGGGGCTGCGGGAAGCTTTCAACGTCAGGCGGAGCAAATTCAGCCGGCGCCGCCGGTGATCTCGTCGAGCGCGCCCGCCGCAGCCGCGGGCCTGGACGATTTGATTCGGGACCGGGCCATTCTGACGGGCGCGCTGGAGTTGATGCCGCATCGTTTGGCGACGATGGCGATCATTCCTTTGCAAATGCGGCTGGTTTACCAGGTGGGCAAGGCGTTCGGCTATGACCTCGACCTGGCGCATACCCGGGAGTTCTTCGCAGCGGCCGGAGTGGGGCTGACTTCTCAGGTGGTGGAGGGTTATTTGAGCAAGGCGGTGGGCCACCTTGCGCGTCCGTTGCTGGGCCGGTTTATTGCCGGACTTGCGGCGCAAGCGACCGAGTCTGCGGTGGCCTTTGCCACCACCTTCGCGCTCGGTCAGGCCGCGAAAAGCTATTACCAGAGCGGTCGTCAGCTTTCGACGGCGCAACTGCGGGAGGTTTTTGCATCGATGCTCAATCAAGGGCGGGCGATGCAGGGCCGGTATTCCAGCGAGATCGCGTCTCGGGCTGGTTCGATGAACCTCAATACCCTGGCATCACTGGCCCGGGCCTGAAGTGGTCTAAAGTGTGCGGGACTGCCCGAGGGGCGGGTCATGGAAGCCGAGCAGGATCAGCCGACCATCGCGGGGCGCGGCCGGGTTCGGCCCGGTGCGGCGAAATCGGTTTGATGCCGGGCTCCTCCTTTCCTCCCACTGTTCCGGTGCGTTCCGTTCAGGGCCGGGCTGAGCAGCCGGCTGGAAGGGACTCCGGACTCCACCTCCGAGACCAAGTCGGCCACGCTGTTTAGCACCCGGGTCGGTTGGTAGGCGTAATTGCGGATGTCCTCGAGCGAGGTGGAGCCGGTGAGAACGAGGAAGGAATTCAGGCCGGATTCGAAGGCTCCGCGGATGTCGGTTTCCATCGTATCGCCAATCATGATGGTTTCCGCCGGTTCGGTCAGGCTATTCTCCAGCAGGCGTTTGCGCGCGCGGAGGAACATGTAGCCGTTGGGTTTGCCCAGGTAGTAGGCATGCTGACCGGTGCTGGCTTCCAGGAAGGCTGTGGCTGCTCCCGCGCCGGGTCGGGTTTTCTCGCTGCTGACCGGGCACCAATTGTCCGGATTGGTGGCCAAGAGCCGTGCGCCGCGTTCGATGCATTCGTGGGCTTTGGTGAGTTTGTCGCTCGACACGGCGCCTTCGCCCACGATCACGTAGGAGGGGTTGATCGGGTCGTTCGCGATCTTCTTTTCGTGGAGCGCAGCCAGTAGGCCGCCTTCACCGAGGACAAAGGCCGTGCAGTTCGGATGGGTCTCGCTCAGAAAGTCGGCGGTGTTCAGGGCCGAGGTGTAGAAGTGCCGCGCTGTAACGTTGCAGATGCCGAGATGTTTCAGGCGGACCAAAAGGTCTTCCGGTGTTGGTGCTGAGTTATTGGTGAGAAACAGGAAGGGAATGCCGTTTTTGTTCAACGCTTCAACGAACTCCGCTGCGCCCGGGATCAGTTGATTCTCTCGGTAGATCACGCCGTCCATATCAATCAAGAAACCATGCTTCATACTTTTTGGAGCAAACCGCTCAGCCTGTCCTTCACGAGCTCTTTAGCAAGTAAGCTGCCAGTTCTATCTTGTTGATTTGCAATGATGTGACTACTTTTGTGCCGCAGCTGCTTTTGGGCGCCGTGGAAAAAAAGATCCTTGCTGCGCACCCGGGAGGGCTCCGATGAGGCGATCTCTGGGTGAAATCACCTGTATTGGGGACATCACCCCAATTACGCAGCCGGACTGAAAAATGGGGGCCATTCAACTGTAAAAGAACTTTCCAAGTGTGAAGTGTTGATCGGGTTTGATTTGTTGATTATCAATTATTTACGTTTGTGGCTCGATCTATGCTTTCACTTGAGTGGCCTGTTTAGATAAAAGAAGATGAGACTCATTTCAAATATCGCGAAATCGTCCTTGGTGGTTGGTGCGCTCGTGCTTTCCGCCCGCGCCGACACGATTTCCTTTCAAGTCAATCAGACCCTCGCAGATTGGCAGACGATTTTCGATACGGCTATGGTAGATGTTTCGGTCGCGCCAAAGCCGCCCTCCGCCACTTTAACCGCTTTTGGTCCAGGATTTGGTGACCTGTCGAGCGCTCTTTACTCGCAAGATGTTCAAGGCGGAGCCTCCTCCGGAGCGATTATCACTTTGCTCCCGAAGCCCGGGTACAGCGTGACTTTGGAGAGTTTTGATCTCGCGGCCTTTGTTGGTTCCAGTGCTTCGACCTCCTATGAGGTGTTGGATCTGCCGAGCAACACCGATTTGATTGCTTCGACCACGCTTAGCCTGACGTACTCCGCTTCGTCGCACACGACAGTGAACCCGAATGTGAGCAGTGCTTCGGGGCTGGAATTGATCGTCGGTCCGGACCTTTTCAATGCCGGGCTGAACAATATCGTTTTCTCCACCAAAGCCGTGACGGCGACGCCGGACGGCGGCGCTACGCTGGCTTTGCTCGGCTTGGGCGGGTTGGGCTGCTTTGCGCTTCGACGGAAGATCTCGGCTTGATCCCCGTCCGCTGATAATTTGAGGTGCGTTGGGTTAACCGCGCGCCGTTCACGAAACCGTGAACAACTGGACATCCGGCAGGGTCTCTTTACGAGCCTTGCCGTGATTCATTTTCAGGAGGGGACCTTCTTAGCCTTCCTCGCCCCAGATTGCCTTGACGTGGGCGACGCCAGCCAGGACCTGTTCCCGGCTCAGGCCTGGGCTCATTTCAAAGACTTTGATGTGATCGGGCTTTACCAAGGGTTTCAGCGCGGCGAAATCGATTGTGCCAGTGCCTGGGGCGCAATGGTCCTTGCCCGGGAACTGCACGTCGTGAATGTGAAAGCCCGCCAAGTACTCAGCCATCGATTCCAAATGGAGGAGGTGGTCAATAAAGCCGAGGTTGTGCTTGATTTGGGCGTGGCCGGTATCATGCCAGTAACGGACCGTCTGGCCGGGAAAGTCCCGGAAGAAAAAGGTGAAATCGGGCTCCAGCGGGATCTCTTCCAGCGCTTCCCGATTCTCGATCCCGAGCATTAATCCTCGCCGGGCGGCTTCCTCCTCCGCCCGCTTGAGCAGCTCATTGGCGAGGTCGACGTAGCGCTCCTTTTTGGTTTCCCGCTTCTCAATCGCCTCCATGCAGAGCTTCTCATATTTGGGGGACTCCTTGAGTCCGGCTCCGATCATCTCGATCAAGCGGTCCGTATACTCCTTCATCTCGATCTGGCCCATGTGAATGACCACGAGGCGAGCCTTGACGCGTTCCGCCGTCTCCAGGGTCTTCAGGGTGTGCCTCCAGGCATTTTCGCGTTCCCGGCGATCGTCGGAGGTAAACTTGAAGATGTTTGGGGCCGCATGAGTGACGCCCATCGGGAGCGGACAGAAGTTATGGAGGGTCGATATCTTGATTTCGCCCGCTTCGACCGCCTCAAAGATGCCCGGGAGGAGGCTGATGCGGATGCCGTGACTCAATTCGGCGTATTCGAACCCGAGTTCGCGGATTTCGCGGAGCATTTCGCGCCCATCGGTGTGGCGATGCGAGTTCCAACAGCTTGAAAATGAATACATAAACAAAAAAGCCGAGCGCGTAAGATAAACGACGCTCGGCTCGGATAAACAGAAAAATGATCTTTTACAGATCGGCGTAACGGGCGCTCAGCATCGCCGAGAATCGGGCCACTTTCATCTTGCGGCGGCGTCGTTCGCTCGGCTTCTCATAGTGACGATGGTTACGGACTTCACGCAGTGTGCCTTCGCGGTCGATTCGTTTTTTGAGCCGACGCAGGGCTTTTTCCACCGATTCACCTTTCTTTAACTTAATCTCTGTCAAGCGCTTATCACATCCTCTCTATTGCGGAGTCGAGCCCCGTTCATTCAACTGAACAAGGCGCGCTCTCCAAAAAAAGTTGGGCTGGGACAGTAGTTTTCTAGGCATTCTCTGTCAAGGCGGGAAAAGAGAGAAAAAACGAGCTCACCATACTTCCACCGGACCTCTGGGGACCGGAATGGCCGTTCGCTGCGCGGCTGCGGGATCCATAAAAGAGGCCACGAGCGGGCCAGGGCGGTAGTTTGGCTTCAGTTCGCCTTGAGAATCTAGGAACTGTTCACGCCAGGCGATGTAGTTTTGCAGAATCTCGTGGAATTCGTCGCGGCTGGAAATGGTCACGACGCGCTTGTTAAAAGCGTTGGCTGGTCCAAACCGCTTGGAATACCACGGTGCCACCTTGCGGAACATCCGGCAGCCGTGCGGTTCTCCGAAAACCTCGATCATCAGATCCAAATGTCGGCACATCACCCGGATGCGTTCTGCGAAAGCCGGTTCGGCCGGCAGTTGGCTGGATTCCAGAAACTGGCGCGTGTGGGTGAAGATCCAGGGATTGTAAAATGCGCCGCGCCCAATGCTCACACCGGCGCACCCGGTGTCGTTGAACATCATTCGGGCCGCTTCGGCGGTGGTCACGTCGCCATTCCCGATAACCGGGATGGAGCGCACTGCCTCCACCACCTTTCGGATTCCAGCCAGGTTGACCGTTCCGGAAAAGCCTTGCTCCCGTGTGCGCCCGTGGATGAAGACGGCGGCGACGCCCGCATCTTCCAAGGCTCGGGCGAGATCGGGAGCGGTCAGGTTATCGTCGTCCCAGCCGAGCCGCATTTTAGCAGTGACCGGGATTTTGACGGCGTTCACCATGGTGCGGACCAAGTGGGCTGTTTTGTCCAGTTCGGTCATCATGGCGGAGCCGCCGCCCACCCGGCAGACCTTGCGCACCGGGCAGCCCATGTTGATGTCGACCGAGGAAACGCCGATGGATTCGAGGTAAGCGGCTGCATCCCGCATCTCCTCGGGAACGGAGCCAAAAAGCTGGACAGCGAGAGGCCGATCGGCGGAGCAAGTCTCGATGAGCTTGAGGGCTTTGGGATTCTTTTCGAGGAGGGAACGAGCGTTGACCAGATCGGTGGTGGCCAGGTCGAGTCCGCCGAGTTCCCGGATCGTCAGGCGGAACGGCAAATTCGTGTAACCTGCCAGGGGAGACAGGAACAAATTCGAATTCAGCTTCAGGTCGCGGAACGCAAGCATCGCCGGTCCGTGAGAATACCACGAATCAGAGTTTTGCCCAGTGGGAGCAGACGGATCTAGGCGAACCGCCGGAACGCCTCGATAGTCTGGCCGGCCGCTTTTTCCGGCTCAGGGTAGGGGAAGGCTTCGGCTGAGACATAGCCCTGATAGCCAATGCCTTTGAGAGCGGCGAAGATCGGCGCGAAATCCGTATGGCCAAACCCAGCGGGGCGGCGATTGCTGTCGGCCAGGTGGACGTGCCCAATTTTGGCCCCCGCGGAGCGGATGGCCGCGGCGATATCCGCCTCCTCAATGCTCATGTGGAAAAGGTCCGCGAGGATTTTGACATTGGGCCCCAGCGGCTCAATGAACGGCAGAACATCCTCGATGCGGTTGAGGAGGTTTGTTTCGTAGCGATTGAGGTGTTCGTAGAGAATCGTGACGTTTCTGGGGCGGGCAAAACCCGCCAATTCGTGGAGAGCCGATCCGAGATAATCGAGGGCCTGAGCTCGGGTAACCTCGCCCTCGAACTTCCCTTGCATGGACCCGATGATGACGGCTGCGCCGAAAGGGGCTGCTGCCTCGATCATGCTTTGGATGAACTGAACCGCGCGCTGGCGAATCTCAGGCGAGGCAGAAGTGAGCGTGAGCCGATGCCGCACCCAGCCGCCGCCCGTGCCAAGCGCAGCGAGGGCGAGGCGATGCCGCGCGAGCTGGTTCCGGAGATTCCCGGCGTCGATGCCTTCCGGTCCGGGAGCAAAGACTTCGATGGCATCGAATCCCAGCTTCGCGGCAGTCTCGCAGGCCTGGTCGAGATCATCCCAGAGCACGAATGGCCCTCCTCGGGCTTCCGGAAGGAGGGAGATAGTGACGCAGGATTTCATCTAGACGGAGACGAGAATCAGATTGCCGTAGGGGGTGGTGTCACCCGTTCGGATCAAGCCAATGGCCTGGGGCACGCGTTTCTTGAACTCGATATGCGGCTCAAAATGCGTCGGGACACCGCGGCACGCCGAACGGAAGGAGTCCTGAGTTTCGTGCGTGTTGCAGGAGAGAAACTCTTCGGCCATGTGGACGGCTCCGGCCTTGAAGTTCGGCAGGATGGCATCGAGGACCTGGCCAATAGTCGGGATTCCGCGCACGAGCGTCAGATCCACCGTTTCGATCTGCGGCCAGAATGGGAAAGCGGCGTCCGCAATGACCAGGGCGTTGGTGTGGCGAATCCGGCAGAGCAAATGATTCAACTGCGGATTCAAAATTCCGGAAATCAGCATAATGATTTTGTAACGGGGCTTTGTTAGCAAGGAAGGCGATCAACGACAAGCGCGGGGTCCTCGGGAACGCCTTGGAATTTGGAAGACTGGGAAGCGGTCTCTGCGGCGGCGCCGATTTCACTCGAACCGCCGCAGAGAAAACGAGACGGGCGCGCTTATTGGCTGTCCTTCATTTCGATCAGCCAAACGTTTCGGTAACGGACGCGGTTCCCGTGGTCCTGCAGCTGGAGCGGCCCGGTGGCAGCGTTCGCCGGTGGTTTGCCTGGAGGATGGCCTGCGGTGGCGCCTTCGATCGGGGTCTTATCCTGCACTTTGACGCCGTTGAGCTCCGCGGTCACCTGGGCTTTCTCCCTCACAGTTCCGTCGGCGTTCATGCGCGGAGCGCGGAAGACGATATCGTAGGTCTGCCAGGATTCGGGAGGGAAACTGGCGTTCACCTTGGGCCGGGTCTGGCTGTAAATGGCGCCGCAATCCCCCATGGAGGGCACCAGGCCGAAGGAGTCGAGAACCTGCACTTCGTAAAGATTGTTGATGATCACACCGCTGTTTGCGCGGCCTTGCCCAAAGCTCTCCGCCATGAGCGGCAGCCAAAACTCCAAGTGCAGTTTCATGTCTCCGAGATTTTGCTTGGTGAGAATGGACCCTTTGCCGGGGTCGCACTGCAGGCTGCCGTCCTCCTGCGGCTTCCACGCTCCGCCGCGCCAGGCGGAAGTGTCCGGCGCTTTGCCGGGCGCGTAAGGCAGAAGGACCACGGCGCCCGCAGGCGGGGGCGCGCCCTCAGTCGGGGAGTGCTTCGTTACCTTTTTCAATTCAAGGCCCAAGCCGTAGTAGCCGGGGTCGGCGGTGAGTTTTTCGTCGGCGATCGCGCCACGCCAGGAGAGGGCGTTCGCCCGGCCGAACAGGCCGACCTTCGTTCCTTGCTGAACGCCATAGATCTCAAATTGCGCTGTCGGCTCGCCCGAAGTGAGCGGTTCCGCCTGAACCACCACCCGGTAGTAGGCCGGCCCTTCGGCGATCACCTTGGCCGTGGCTTTGGTCGTCTGCGATAGGTCCGCCTTAAAGGTTCCTTCGTAGTTGCCAATAAAGGCGTCCTCCGCCCAACTTTGTGATCCCGCGATCGCGAGCGTCACCAGCAGGCCCGTCAATATGTGATGCTTCATTAGAAAAGTTTTCTTCACCGTCTCCGCGCCGGGGTGCGAGGTCGTGCAACGGCGTCTTGATCGGATGGAGGGGATGCTACGAACGAACAGGGTCGCGTCAATAAATGCTTTGGGTTTTTTCCATCCGAACATTGGTTTCTTCCGGATTTAACTGAATGTTCATCTGCCTTTAATCTGCCTCCTGTATTGAAAAGGGCATGCGCAATCGAGTGGGTTGGCTTTTCTTTGCAGGGCCGTTGCTGGCACTGGCAGCGGGCTGCGCTGGACCGGAGAAAAAGCTGGGACGCGGCGTCAACAATGTGACAGAATTCATGCGCCTCGGCGAAATGCGCCGATCGATGGAACAGTCCGGCATCTGGAGTTCGCCCGATCAGGCGTATACGACGGGTGTCATCCGTGGGTTCGATAGGACGATAGCCCGGACGGCGGTCGGCGCTTTTGAAATCCTCACATTCCCGTTTCCCACCCCGTCGTTCGATCCGATTTTCCTCCCCGCTCAACCGGTCTACCCGGACAGCTACGCGCCCGGCGTCCTGGCTGATCCGGTTTTCGGTCCGGATGCCGCGCTGGGTTTCAGCGGCGGGGATGTGGCGCCGTTTGTGTCGGGCAGCCGATTTCATATTTTCGATTATTGAGCCCCCGGGGCCGCCGAGAGTGCTCGACCGAATCGTTGGATCTGAGCCCCCCCTCCACGGCGAATTCGGGAGTGCGGATTTGTGACGGATTCGTCACGCAAATTGAGCCGTGATTGAGCTTGCCAGCGCTCCGTTTCTTAAGTTTAATTTAAACTTATGAAAAGAGGTTTTATTCCTTTCCTTTCCGCGATCTCAACGGGCGGCCTGCTGTTCTTCGCCGGGTGCAGCAAACAAGAACAGTCAGCGCCGGCGGCTGCGGCTGCGGCTCCGACACCCTCGCCCGCAGCGCCGGCCGCAGACAACACCGCGAAGGCTCCTCCGGCCGCTGCGGCCGAAGTGAAGGCCGCGGCGGAGACGGCCGCGAAAGCAGAGGTGAAGGCTGTCGAAGCCGTCAAGCCGCCTGAAGTGGTCACTCCTCCGGCCCCGGCTCCTGCGCCGCAGGTCCAAGCGGCCGCTGCGCAGTCCCCGGTCTCGGGCGTTCTCGAACGCGTGAAAGCACTGGTGGCCGAAAAGAAGTATCCGGAAGCCTTAACCGCGCTTTCCGAACTTTCCTCCGCGAGCCTGACAACCGAACAACAGAGCCTGGTAACGCAGCTCAAGACTCAGATTTCCACCGCGATGGCTGCCCAAGCCGGGAGCCAGGGCTTGAAGTCGGTGGGTGGTTTACTGAACAAATAGCCCTGAGCCCAGGCTGTCTCATAACTCGAGAGCTCCTTTGAGTTCGGTCAGTTGAATTCGAGGGCGGTCGCCGAGAGGGGTGGCAGCGTGGCCAAGCCATCGGCGGGGTGAAGTTCAATTGCTTTGACGCGCTCGGAAGTGCTCCAGTGATTCATAATGTCGGGCTGGCCGGCGTTCAGGACGTCGCATACCGAAGTGATTCGCGACAGGCGCATCTCGCCCGGGAACCCGGTTAATTGGAAGGAAACGGATGCGGGCTTCGCCTCCGAGTTGATGGCGAAGACCGTGACCGATTTCTTATCGGCGGATGCGCAAGCGAAAAGGTCGGGCGCTTCTCGCGCTGTGTCCAGCGCGAGAGGGATCGGGCGTGCATGTTCCGCGTAGAGCTTCATCAGATAATAGCTCGGGCGCTTGAGAATGCCGGAGCCCCCCGGCCCGGTTTCGTAGATCGCGCCGCAAAAACTGTTGGCCATGTTGGAACGGCAGGCGATTTCCACCTTGTCGCTATGGCGCATCAGCACGTGCAGGTAACGTCCGTTCAGCAGGGCGGCAGCGAGCGTCATTTGCTTTCCGCGGCCCAATCCCCAGCCGCCGCCATCGATATTCCATTCCGTCACCGCGATCTTTAAATGCCCGCAGCCGGGCGTGTCGTTGATCAGGCGGCTGAGTTCACCGAATTGCCGGTCGCATCGCTCGAAATCGGGCGTGTAGTGGTGCGGGGCGATGTAGGCGAGGTCCCGGCCGGCGCGATTGAGGAGCTGTCGGGAGGGATAGGAACTGAGAATCTGGACGCCCGGATCAGCTTTTTTCATGAAGCGGGCGAAGTCGGCGATCGTGTCCAGATATTTCGTGTCCTCGCCGCTGATTTCGTTGCCGACCTGCCAATACTTGACGCGATAGGGGGCCGAGTGGCCATTCGCGGCGCGTCGGGCGCCCCAAGAGCTGTCCGTGCCGCCGTTGCAATACTCTACCAATTCCCCGGCGCTTTGCGGGCCATCGGCAAAGCTGACGCAGATCAGCGGTTCCACGCCCGTGAGTTCGCAAAACTGGCAGAATTCATCGATCCCGACGTCGTTGGGATCAATTCGGCCCCAGTTTTTGTTTCGGAACGGGACACGATGATCTCGGTCGCCGATCCCGTCCTTCCATTTGTATTCGCCAGGATCAACCACCGACCCGCCCCAGCGCACGATGCCCGGGCGAACTTCGCGCGTCGCTGCGATGACGTCCTCGCGCCAGCCGCTGAGGTTGTCCGTCGGCATCAACGAAAGCTTGTCCGCCCAGAGCGCGCCCTTGCCCTCCACGTGCAGTTCGAAAACGGCCCGGTCCGTTCCTCCAACTGACCCAAGCCGGATGGCCTGTCTGGCCCACTGGCTGGAAACTGGCCCGAATTCGGCGGAAGCAAGCGGCAACCATTGATCGTCGGGCAGGCGGGTTTTGAGCCGGGCCGAAATCTTGAGATTGGGGTTGTCGGCCCGAAAATAGCCGGACAGGAGATACTGAGTCCCCTTCTTTACGGTCAGTCCGGATTGAGTCAACGAGCCGGCGTTGCTTTGGGCAGCGGTGATTTTGGCGCTCCGCGTGCCATTGAAAACGTTGTTGGTTTCGTAGGTCCAGGAGGCATTCGGGTCCCACTCCCGGTCGCATTGGTTGAGCGATCCGTCATAGTAGCACCAGTTCGCCGGCCTCAGGACTCCTTCAAACGACCGATCATTCAACATCTCTGCCCACATTCCCGGAACCACATCATCGAGCAGTTCGATGAAATTGCCGAACAGCTTTGGATCGATCCGCCCCTCATGAAGCGGCGTGGATCGAACAATGATCGGCCCGACCGGCTGGCCGGCGGGGGATGGGGCGATCATGGCGACGGCCGCAAGGGCGCAAGCGAGGGGGGTTGAGGATTTCATGTGGGAGGATGATAGCACATGGTTGCGACCGAGTTGAAAAACGGTGGGGCAAGGGAAGGAGCTTAGGCAAGCGCGCATCGGAATTCGTCTCTTTGCCGCCAAATCGAGACCGCCCCGGAACTGAAAATCAGGGCGAGAAAACCTCCTTCGAGCTCTCCTGTCACCTTGGCAACAACCTCAGACGGCTAATCTTGAAGGAACTGCAAAAGGATATCCGCGAGTTTATCGAATTGTTGCTCTCTCACAAAGTGGAGTTCCTTTCGGTGGGTGGGTATGCCCTGGCGTTTCGCGGGGCGTGACGATTTACCCAGGATATTGACGTTCTTTTGCGGATCTCGGACGAAAACGCCGAGCGGATCGAAAGCGTGTTCGAGAAGTTTGGTTTCGGCAAGACCGGCATCGGCCGGTTCTGATAGGCTGGAGAGGCCGCTGAGTTCGACAAGAATCTCGAATCTGCCAGCAGACATTCTGTTGCCTGGCGTGACAGGCCTGTCAGATTGGTCAACGAAGTCAATGCTGGCTGAGTCTTACTTGCAATGGGTGGAACTGAAGGAGGGTTGCGAACGGGATTTTAAGACTTATCCGTTCTCGATCCCAGCTATTGGGTCGCTGGAGCGGTTGGAGTTTCACCCGAACGTGACCTTTTTTGTCGGGGAAAATGGCTCCGGGAAATCCACGCTGCTCGAAGCGTTGGCTGTTCATTGCGGTTTTGGAGAGGAGGGCGGGACGAAAAACGTGACGGTGGCAACGGCACAGACGGTGTCGGTGTTGAAGGAACATTTGCGAGTCGCCAAAGGCATTCGGCGGCCGAAGGATGGCTATTTTCTGCGCGCTGAAAGTTTCTACAACATTGCCACCTTCATGGATGGGGTTGGCTACCTGAAGAGCTATGGGGGGAAGTCGTTGCATCAGCAGTCGCACGGTGAATCATTTCTGGCTCTGCTCACTAAAAAGTTTCGGGGTGAAGGGTTGTACTTCCTGGATGAGCCGGAAGCGGCCCTCTCGCCGAAGCGCCAGTTAGCGGCGTTAGTGGCGATTCAAATGTTGGTGGAAAAGCGATCTCAATTGATCATCGCCACGCACTCGCCTTTGCTCCTGGCTTATCCGAACGCCCGAATTTACTCCTTTGGCGACGCGGGAATCACAACGATCCAGTACGAGGAGACCGAACATTATCAGGTGACGAGGCATTTCCTGAATGATTATCGACGGCAGATCAATTATCTGCTGCGAGATGATTTGCCGCTGGAGTAGCGTGGGATGGATGGAGACCGCATTTTTCGCTGTCACAGTTCCACGGGAATTTTGTCTTAACTGTCATGGATGCAGAATCTGAATCGGATTCAGTCTGGGTGAGGAGAGCCCGCGAGGGCGACATGGATGCGCTGGACGCGCTGGTCCGCCGGCATCAGGCGTGGATTTTCAACCTGGCCTTGCGAATGGTGTGGCGGCGGGAGGTGGCCGAGGACGCGACACAGGAGATCTTGATTAAAGCGGTGACGAAGCTGGGGACGTTCGCCGGTCAGAGCACTTTTCGCACCTGGCTTTATCGAGTCGCGATCAATCACCTCTTGAACGTCCGCAAATCCGAAATGGAAGAGCAGAAAATGACGTTCGGCGACATGGGGGCATCGTTGGACGGAGTGGAGGACGCGGATCTCCCGGACCACGCGGTTTTGCCGGTGGAGACTGCGGTGCTGGTCGAGGAAGCAAGGCTCGGCTGCATCACGGCGATGTTGATGTGCCTGGATCGGCGGCAAAGACTGGCGTTTATCCTGGGCGAGGTCTTTGGGGAAACGAGTGAGGCGGGAGCCGCGGCGCTCGAGGTGAGTCCGGAGAATTTTCGCCAGTTGCTGGCGAGAGCCCGCCGCGACCTTTACCAGTTCATGAACGATAAGTGCGGTCTGGTGAATCGGGCCAATCCTTGCCGGTGCGCGAGAAAAGCCAGCGGATTCATGCGGAACGGTTGGTTGGACCCGAAGAATCTGCAGTTCTCCCGCGACCGGATCAGCGCGGTGAAGGAAACAGCGCCAGGCCACCTGGAGGAGCTTTCGGAGTTGGATGGCCAGCACGCAGAACTGTACCGCGCCCAGCCGTTTCTGGCAGGGCCAGACCTGGCCGGGAGGCTGCGGGCCATTCTGGCCTCGTCACGGTTCGGCAAGGCGTGAGATTTTCTTGTCCGGGAACTGTCACACCGTCTGCCACGATTGGTCTATTCCCTTGAAGCCCGGAATCGGGCCCTAAGAAGAATGAATGCGAAACGAATCATGGAAGCAGCGCAAGGAACTCTTAACGGCCGCATGAGTTTTCCCGAAGTGGTCCGCCAACTGCTTGAAGCGGGTGTCGAGTACTACCATGTCGACTATGTAGGGCGGCGCAAGACGTTCTATGGCGTCGAGGGGGAGATGGTGGTTAGCTCCATCGATTTTGAGGGCTTGCCGGCTGTCGCTGCGCATTTTGACGCTGCCAGCCTGCGGGCGAATATCCTGGATAGCCAGCAAAGGCATCAACCGTACCGGGATTTTACCCGGCGAGCGATGGCCGCCGGAGCGCAAAGCTATATGGCGTTTCTGCGGGGGAGGCGCGTTACCTATTTGGGGCGCGACGGGGCTTCCCACACAGAATGGTTCCCCGGAGCCGAGGCAGCGTCACAAACATGATCCTGGCTGACGCGTGTCGCCCGAGCGCAATCTCGTTTCGGAAGGGCTCTATTTCGCGATGGTAAATCGAAAAAACTGACGCGGCGCTTCCGTGGCGGGTTTGTTCGAGCGGATTACCACGCGCTCGAGCCCGTCAGCCAGCGGAGTAATGGAGACGGTCGTGACGCCGAGGTAATCAGAGAAGTTCAGGTTGCTCGAAGCTTTGATTTGCAATTGCGCCGATCCAGGGCTCGAGCGGCGGATGATGGTGACCGCGGGGTGATGGTTGTTGCCGACCAGGTGCTCGCCGACGGGAAAGGCCGGAGCGCTGCTCTTGTCGGTGGGCGAGGTGCCAAGGATAAATTCGGTGAGGTTATTGCGTCCGTCACCATCCGGGTCCGCGTCGGGCTGAGCATTGGCGCCGGAGAGTCCAGCGGTTTGGGTCCAAGCGGCAAACGGATCATCCGAGGGATTTGCGCCGGGAACATCGCCCGTGAGCATTACGAGGCCGGGGCGGGCCACGCCATCCGCATGATCGAAAGTGCCGCCCACGATGATCTGGCCTTCGGACAGGATTTTAACAGCGAACGCGGTGTTCTGACCACCCAAGCGGGTCAGGCCAGCGCCCGGGGTGAAGGTGGCGTCGTTTGAACCGTCATCGTTCAGGCGCGCGACCAGGCTGCGCGGGAGGCCGTTCACCTGGGTAAATTCGCCGACAATGACCAGGCGGCCATTGGTTTGTTCGGCGACATCATTGATCGCGCCGTTAATAGTGGGCGGGGTGAAACTGCTGTCGATCGTGCCATCCGCGTTCAAGCGGGCGACGCTGGTTCGCGTTTGACCGAGGAAGGTTTGAAATCCGCCCAGGACGAGGATGCGTCCTTTGCTGTCGGCGGCGATGCGGGCGGCTTGCTGGCCGAGGTTGAAAGTCTGGGTGGAGCTGTTGAAGGCAGGATCGAGAGAGCCGTCCGCGTTCCAGCGCTGCACGAGCGTGTCGAAGGCGTAGTTGCCGCCGGCCAGGCGCTGCTGGCTGGAGAGCACGAGAATCCGGCCGTCGGGCAGAGGCCAGAAATCGGTGACGGGCCGGGTGGCGGGAGTGAATCCGGCTTTGAGAATACCGTTGGTTTCGAGCCGCTGGAGTGACGGGGTGATGCCGTTGTCCGAGATGAGCAGCGTGCCCGCGGCTTCTGCCCGGACGATGCGAACACTGGTGTTCGGGGCGGCGAAACCCGGGACGCCGACACCGTTAAAATCAAAGGCGCGCAGAGTGCTGGAAGGGCTTACGTAGATGCGACGGGCGGAGGAGTCGATCGCGATTTTCTCCCGGAAATCGGTGTTATTCGCGCCCATGACCGGGAAGCTGTTGTCGACGGCGCCCTGCACGTTGTAGGCCCGGGCGCCGCCGGAAAAACTGCCCGCGATGATGCGGCCGTCCGGCAGTAGAGCGAGTTCACTGACTCCGCTTGCTGCAGTGGGGGCGAACGACTGAATGACGGATCCGGGAATAACGACGACCGACACCTGGATAGGGGCGCTGGCAGCGAAGGCAAGCGCATTGCTGACCATCAGGTCGTAAGCGCCGGCATCGGCGAGCGCGGCGGCGTTATTGGTGAAGGTAGAGAAGGTCGCGCCGGGAATGGGTTGTCCGCCGCGGCGCCATTGGTAGGTGAGCGGGGCTACGCCGCGAGCCTGGACTGAGAGGACGAAACTGTTGCCGACACCGACGGAGAGATCGGTGGATTGGGAGAGGATCTCGGGTCCGGCCAGCACGACGAGGGTGGCGGCGCGGCTGGTGAGGGAGCTGGAACGGTTGCTGGCGATCACCTGGTAGTCGGCGTTGGCGGCCGGAGTGGCCTTGGACAGGTTGAGAGTGGCGTTGGTTTCCCCAGGCAGGTCGACTCCATTGCGCTGCCATTGGTAGCGCACCACGGAAGTGCCGATGGCCGTGGCGGTGAAAGAAACGCTGGCTCCAGAGTTAACCATCTGGCTGGCCGGCTGAGTGACCATGGCCAGAGGCACGACGGTGCCTGAAACGTGGAAGAGCAGATTGCTGCTCTCTATTGTCTGTTGCGACAGGTAGAACGAACCGTCGGTGGCGACACGGAGGCGGGTGTAGCCGCCAGTGAAGGAAAGCGGCACGGTGAAAGTGCTGGCTGGGCGCGCGGGACGGCCGTTGGCGTCCGAGAGCACGCCCTGGCCGGTCGCTGCGCTCAGCACTGCGGCAATGCCGCCGTCCGCCATCTGGTCGAAGACGGAAGGCGCTCCGTTGAAGAGAAAAGTAAAGTCGCGATCGCCGTTATCCTTGAGCCGAAAAAGTCCGCTGACGGTGCTGGCCAGCACGCCGTCCGGGAGCGGGAAGAGCCGTCCAGGCAAGCCCAAGAGGGTGGGAGGGACGAATGCCTGGTCGAGCGTTCCGTCTGGCAGCAGCCGGGCGAAGTAGGTCCGGGGGACATTGCTGACCGCCGTGAAAGAGCCGACAATATAGATCCGTCCCGACGGGTCGAGCGTGAGATCTGAAACGGCGCCGGTCGTTTTTGCGTTGTTGCCAAAGGCAGCATCAATCGCGCCGGCGGTGGTTAGACGACTCACCCCGAAGGAGGTCGCAATATAGACGGACCCATCCGGCCCAAGTTGCATGCTGTTCGGATAAATATTCTGATTGGCTGGCCAAATGAAACTGGAGTCCGGCTTGCCGTCAGCCGTGAAGCGGTGAACCTCGTAGGGGCCGCCCCCCTGGTTCAAGCGGACGAGAAGCAGAAAGGTTCCCGCGCCTTCGAGCGCGATCCGGTTAATCTCCGTGTAGGGCGACGAGTCGAACGCCAGGGTGCTATCGATCGATCCGTCTGCCTTCAGGCGGGCCAAACGTTGAAGCGATCCGCCATTCACCGTGGCGAATTCACCCGCGACCAGGATCCGCCCATCGGGCAGCAAGGCGAAATCTGAGACGCGCGAAAGGGTGTTGAACCCCATGGAAAAGAGGGACGCATTGAAAGCGCGGTCACGGATTCCAGGGGCCGGAACCACCGTAAGAAAGGCCGGGTCCGAAACCGCCGTGGACGCGTCCCCGCCGGTGACGCGCACGCTGTAATCTGCCTGTTGGGTCAGGGCCAGATTGGTAAGAGTGAGAGTGCGATTGGTCGCGTTCGCGATGGGAGCCCCGTCCCGCAGCCATTGATAGGTGATCGGGGCTCGCCCGAAGGCCACAGTGGCGAACGTCACGTTGTTTGAAACCAAGCCAATGGCCGATTGCGGCTGCTGATCGATCACGACCGATCCGCGAACGCGAATGTTGACCGGAGCGCTGGTGGAGATGCCGCCAACGGAGGTGATAACGAGGTCGTAGGCGCCGGAGTTCGCTGTCGTGACCGCCTTAAGCGGCAGGCTCAGGCTGGTGGCGCCCGGCAGGGGAGCGCTATTGAAGCGCCATTGCACCCCGGTGAACGCACCGCTCACCGTGCCGGTCAGGACGATCGAGTCGCCCTGATTCGGCTTTTGGTCGAAACCTGGAAATCCGAGAGCCGGGCCGGACACGTCGGTAAAAATCTTGAGAAGCTGGCCGCCCGGCAGGCTGCCGATGACAGTGGAGGCGCTGCCTATCCACAGGCGGCCATCAGCGGTGAACTCGAGAGCCTGGACGTTATCGTTCAGTCCGACATCCGGGAAGGTGCTGTCAATAACGCCGTCGGGCGAGATGCGGAGGAGATAACTGCGGCCAGAGGCGCCGGTAAAGGCCCCGCCCAGCCAGATTTTGCCATCCGGCTGCGGAGCGAGGGCGTAGACAGAATTATTCAAATTGAGGTTGGGAAATGAGCTGTCGAGCGAGCCATCCGGATTCAAGCGGGCGATTCCGGTGCGGGCCTGGCCCCCCACCATGGTGAAGCTGCCGGCGATGAGCAGTTTGCCGGAAGGCAGGACGAGCAGGGCGGCGACGATCGCTTCGCCGCGGTTGTTGACGATGTCCGCGGGAGCGTAGGCGAGGTCGATCGCGCCATCGGGACTCAGGCGGGCCAGGGCGTGGCGCTGGTTGTTATCGATCGTGTTGAAATTCCCGCCGATCAGCACTCGGCCATCCGCCTGAAGAGCAAGAGCGCGGACATACTGTTGCTGGAAGCGGCCGATGGAGGCGGGTGGAATAAAAGTGGAATCGTAGGTGCCATCCGCGTTCAGGCGGTTCAGTCCGCCGGAGCTCCCGCTGGCGACCATGAACTTGCCGTTCGCGAGGCGGATTGCTTTCCAGGGGCCCCCCGCCATTTCCGCAGGCCAGGGCCAGGACGCGTCGAGGGAGCCGTCCGCAAGCATGCGCCGCCAGAAGCGAGCGTCAGTACTCGTATCGGAAGCGCCGACGAGCACTGAGCCATCGCGCAAAGGCAGGAGCGTGCGGACCGGAACGGTGGCCGGGCCGGTGCCGTTTCCGCCCACGGTCCCGGTGACGAAACGGGCGTCGACCACGCCGTTGCCAAAAGCGCGCCGCAAGCCACGATAAGTGTCCCCGGCAAAGCTGAACAGGTTTTGACCGCCGTAGAAGACCGAGCCATCCGCGTCGAAAGCGAAAGCGTTGATCGTAATGCTGCTGAGCGCGGCCAGCAGTTGCGGGCGGAACGAGTAGTCGGGCTGGCCCGGAGCGCTGTCGGCGATGGTGAGTTTTCCAGCCGTATTGGTCGTCGCGCCGCCCGCATTGCTCACCACCAGCACGAGGTCGCCGGCCTGATTGGTCGCCGAGGGAGAAAAAGCGAGTGCGGCCTCAGTGCCGATGACGTTTCCCTTCAGCCTCCATTCATAGGTGAATGGGGCGGTGCCGGCGGCTTTCGCGGTGACGGACAGTGGCGAGCCGATGTTGACGAAGTAGGCCCCGGGCGGGTTGATGGTGACGAGGGGCGCGATTGGTTTCCGGGTCGCGGAGGCAAGGTCGAGGCGGTAGATGCCGTTGGTTCCGGCGAAGTAGAGAGCTCCATTATAGGTGGCGAACGATTGGGATAAAATGTTGGCGCTGCCGGACCCGCCGGGAATTTGGGGCAATTCGCTCCACGATTCGCCCAGCGAGGCGCCTTCGAAAAAGCGGCTGTCGGCAGCCGCCACGAAAACGCGGTCGCCGAGCATTTCCACCTTGCGGGCCAGGAAGAGCCCGGCGCCTGTCTGCGTCCAGGTGGCGCCGCCGTCCCGGCTGCGATACAGATTGTTGTCGACGGCGGCGAACGCGGTTCCGTCCGGGGCGCCGGTGACATCTGTGCCGCTCCAGGTCGTTCCGCCGACCAGCGGGCTGTTGAGGACGCCCGCCATGCCGTTGACAGCCTGCGACCAGGAGGCTCCGCCATCGATCGATCGAAAAACCCCTCGGAACGGCTCCACGGTCAGGAGGGCATCGCCCGCGCTGGCCACCGCGTAATAGGTCTTGGTGGCCGTGTAGGGGACGGCCGGGAGGGAGTTGCCGACCGAGACCCAGGTTTGTCCGTTGTCCGCGCTCTTCCAGATGCCGGCGGAGAGCAGATCAGAAAAATAGAGCGCTCCTTTATGGGAGACGAGATCGCTGATCCCGATTCCACCGGGATTGGGAGTGGGCGATCCGAAGGGGAGGGGAGCTTGAATCCAGTTCGCGCCCTGATTGTCGCTATAGAAAATGGGCGAGCCGACGCCGTTGCCCCAGGAGGCGTTGTCCCCGCCGCGAATAATCCGGCCGTTGGCGCCCACCGCGAATCCCTTGGGGAGGAGCATGCGGCCCGAGTTGTCCACCAGGCCGTTGGTCGCGGCGGTCCAGGTCAGGCCGTTGTCGGCCGACCGGTAAACGTCGCCTGAGACCAGGCCAGCGTAGAGGGTGTTGCCAGAGCCACCACCGATGGCCGAACCCGCCTTGCCGTTCAGATTAATAACGCGCTGCCAGTCCTGGGCGAGTCCCGAAATGGAACTCAATTCCACGAGGAACAGAAACGCAATCCATCCAAGCCTCCTTAAGTACCCGTAAACCATGCTCATTGACCCTATTATATCGGTGCCAAGGGCCGGTTAATTAAATGGCTTCTCCCCTCTTCGATAAAGGGAATCGGTGGCGCCGTGTTCGATGGGCCCACAGCCCGGTTTGACTGAAAGTCGAACGCTTTTTATCAATCCCCTGGCGGGGTTGCGACCGGCCCCCGCGGCGTCTGCAACGAGGCGAAGAAGTGCGTCAGATGCGTCGGAATGTAATAATCGAGTTTGAAGTCGCCGTTCATTTCGGATCGTTCCTGCCCGCGAACGATGCTGATTCCGTACGTCCCGTCCGGGCGGCGGACCACCGAGTAGGTTTTGGGTTCCTGGGTGTCGGGCGCGAGATTCTGGCTTGCCCATCCGCGCGCGAGGTCATGGACAATGTCGAACTGCTGGTCGGTAAGGTGGGAGCGCAACGCCGCGTTGAATTGGGTTTGGACCCGGGCGGCGGTTGCTGAATCCAGCTGGACAATCAGAGTGACCTTTTCGCCGGGGCCTTGTTCCAAATGGTTGGTGGCAGACTGGGCGCTGGCGGCCTCGGCTGCCCGGTATTGTTGAAGAATCTGCCCGAGTTCGGCATTGATCTGGCGTTGTTGTTCTGCGGAAAGCGCGAGCAGGTTCTCGACTCCTGGTTTGATCGCACCAATGGAGTCCAGGCCAACCATGGGTAAATCCTTCAGCACCTCTTTCGGGATCTAAACATAGGGCGACGCTTGATTCCAATTCGTCAGAGAATCGGGTGGTTCGCTCCACTCCGCATCGGACGCCGAGGGTGCGCTGGCGGCGCGCTCGCGCTTCTGCCGGCGCAATTCCGCGCGAATCCGCGCCCGAGCCTCCAGAGTTGTGGTGCGATGGAGCCAACCGTCCAGCGTCTGAAACCCAGTCAAACGAGGCGACCTCCGGGCCAGTGCGATGAACACATTTTGCGTGATTTCCTCCGCAAGCCCCCGATCGCCCGTTTGCCGCAGGCCCGTGGCGAGCACGAGATCGACATGCCGGGCGACCAGCGCGCGAAAAGCAGATTCCGATCCTCCATGAGCGTAGGAGGAGATCAGATCCGCATCCTGAAACGAGGCACTCACTACCAGTAATCTGCCGTCTGGCCGGCAAACCGGACATGGATTTTTGAGCGCGACTTTTTGGACGGGCCGGTTGCCCGGATCCCGGAATTGGGGGCCAAATGAGCGGATCCGATCCGGGTGAGTTGGAGCAAAATTGGAGAAGGGGATGGCCGCCTATTTTCTGGAGATTCGCCGCGAGTTGCTTCATGTTAAAGAAATGGCCGTCAACTTGCGCACTCGAGCCCAGTCTTTGAAAGGAGTTTTCGCATCTTTCCTTTTGGGGGTTCTTAGCCCCCATATTTCCTCAGCGCGGGCCAGTGAATTTGAGGCCCGGATCAAGCCGCTTCTTTCGGAGCATTGTTACGATTGTCACGGGGACGGCGCAAAAAAAGGGAGCGTGACGCTCGATCAGTTCAAATCCGAGGAGGAAGTGTTGAATTCTCCCGAGCTTTGGGCCCGGGTGCTCAAAAATGTGCGCGCCGGCCTGATGCCGCCGGAAAAAAAGCCGCGCCTCTCGACGGAGGAGACGGAGGCGCTGGTCACATTCATCAAGCGGAGCGCACTCAAAATTGATCCGGAGCATCCCGATCCCGGCCGGGTGACCATCCGGCGCCTGAACCGCGTGGAGTATAAGAACACCATTCGCGATTTGATGGGCTTTGATTTTAATGTCGAGGAAGAGTTCCCCCCGGACGATACCGGCTACGGCTTTGACACCATCGGCGATGTTCTGACGGTCTCGCCGCTCTTGCTCGAGAAATACCTTCAGGCTGCGGAGAAGATTGTCAGCGAGGCGGTTCCAACGGTCTCTCGCTACGTTCAGGAAAAGACCATTCCGGGCAAGCAATTCTCCGCCGGGGAGGTGAATGCGGAACAGATGTCGTTCTACAAGCCGGGCGCGGCGACGAACAGCGTCAAAATCAGCAAGGATGGCGATTACAAAGTCACGCTGGAGCTGGCTATTCGGGGTGCGTTTAATTTCGATCCCGGCCGGGCGAACATCACTTTCAAGATCGACGACGAAGAGAAGTTTAAACAGGAGTTCAAATGGGAGAATGGGAAGAAATTCCAATTCGATTACGATCAGGCGTGGAAGGCTGGGGATCACAAGTTTGTGGTGGAGTTGGAGCCGCTGAGCAAGCCGGAGGAAAAGAAGACCTCCATTGACCTCCGGGTTAATACGCTGAAAATCCGTGGACCGCTGGCAACAAAAGATTGGGTAAAATCGAAGAATTACGAAAAGTTCTTTTTCAAGGATACTCCCCCGGCCGAAGCGGCAGAGCGGAGGGGTTACGCCCATGAAATCCTGGCGCGCTTCTGCAAGAAGGCGTTTCGCCGCCCGGCCGACCCTAAGATCGTTGACCGCCTGACCGAAATTGCCGAGACCGGCTACACCAAAGCCGGGAAGAATTTTGAGCAAGGGGTGGCGGAGGCGATGGTCGGTGTGCTGGCAACGCCGCGCTTTCTGTTCCGCACGGAGAATACGGTTGATCCGGCGGCGAAGTTCGCGGACGTGGATGAGTACGCGCTCGCCTCCCGACTTTCCTATTTTCTCTGGTCCAGCATGCCGGACGACAAGCTGTTCGAACTGGCGGAGCGCGGTGAACTTCGGAAGAACCTGGAAACGGAAGTTGAGCGCATGCTGAAGGACGATCGTTCCCGGCAGTTGGTCGATAATTTTACCGGGCAATGGCTGCAGGTGCGGGACGTGGAGGGAATCGCGGTCAATGAACGGGCGGTTTTCGCGCGAGAGCGGACCGAACCGAAGCCGAAGGAAGGGGAGCGCCGCCGTTTTGCGCCGCCCAAGGTTGAACTGGATGGTGATTTGCGCCGGGCAATGCAAGAGGAGACGCGGATGTATTTCTCCTACATCATGCGCGAGAATCGAAGCATTCTGGAAATGCTCGACAGTGACTACACCTTTGTAAACGCCAAGCTGGCGAAGGTTTACGATATTCCCGATGTGGAGGGAAAGGAGACCCGCCGCGTGACGGTGCCCAAAGACAGCCCTCGGGGCGGAATGCTCACCCAGGGTTCGATCCTGCTGGTGACTTCGAATCCGACCCGGACTTCTCCTGTAAAACGGGGCCTTTTTCTCTTGGACAACTTCCTCGGCGTTCCCCCTCCGCCGCCACCCGGGGACGTTCCGCCGCTGGAGGATTCGGAGAAGGGGTTCAAGGACCGTGAGCCGACCCTGCGGGAGACCCTGGAGATCCATCGGGCGAAGCCGTTATGCGCCTCATGTCATAACCGCATGGACCCGTTGGGTTTGGCCATGGAAAACTTCAATGCTTTGGGGCTCTGGCGCGAGCAGGAGCGGGGGCAGGGGATTGATGCGGCGGGCAAACTGATCACGGGCGAGACCTTCTCCAATGTCCGTGAGCTCAAGCAGATCCTGGCCACCAAACGGCACTTGGATTTTTATCGATGCCTGACTGAGAAGCTGCTCACCTACGCTCTCGGCCGCGGTTTGGAGTATTATGATGTTGAAGCCGTCGACCGAATTGTCGATAAATTGGAGGTGGACCACGGAAAATTCTCTACGCTTCTTTTGGGCGTGGTTGAATCTGTTCCCTTCCAACAACGTCGAAATATTTCGGTCACGACGGCCGCGCAGCCGAAGGAGAGAACGGTAGCCTTGGAAAAGTAGTTATGACGCGAAAACTGGAACGACAATTCTCACACAGCCGGCGCCGCTTTTTGCATGGACTGGGCGCGTGTCTTGCGCTTCCCGCCATGGAATCGATCTTGGGCCGATCGGCTTTGGCAAGCGTGGGTGCGGCGCCTGAATTGTCTCCAGCGACATCGGCTACCGGCGCCCCGTTGCGCATGGCATTCGTCTATTTCCCGAACGGCGCGATCCAGGATTCCTGGTGGCCTGAAGGGGAAGGCAAGGACTTCAAGTTCAGCCAGACGTTGGCCCCGCTCGAGCCGGTGCGCGATCGGGTGCAGATCTTCTCCGGGTTGGATCACATCAATGCCACCGCCGGACCGGACGGGGCTGGAGACCATGCCCGGGCGAACGGCACTTTCCTCACGGGAGTGCGGGTGAAGAAGACAGCCGGCGCGGACATCCATGCCGGCGTGTCGATCGATCAACTCGTCGCCCAGCACGTCGGGCAGGTGACGCGCTTTCCGTCGTTGGAATTGACCTGCGACGCGGTGCGCAAGTCCGGCAATTGCGATTCCGGCTACTCCTGCGCCTACCAGCACAATCTCTCGTGGCGTTCACCCACCGTGCCAATGGCGCCGGAACCCAATCCGCGCTTCGTGTTTGAACGCCTTTTCGGCGAAGGTTCACGAGGCCAGCGCGCTCAGAATTTCAAAATGCGCCAGGTCCAGCAGCGGTCCATTCTGGACTTCGTGATGGACGACGCCCGCTCTCTGCAGCGGGAACTGACGGCGCGAGACCGCCAGAAGCTCGACGAGTATCTGACCAGCGTCCGCGAGATTGAAAGGCGCATTGAGCGTACGGAAAAGTTCAAGGACACGCCCGATCCCAGCGTGGATACCCCCGTGGGAATTCCAGCGAGCTTCGAAGAGCATATGAGCCTTATGTACAGCATGCTCGCTCTCGCCTTCCAAACTGATAGCACGCGGATCGCCACTTTCCTGCTCGCGGGTGACGGTAATAACCGTCCTTTCCCGGAGATTGGCGTGGTTGAGGGCCATCACCATCTGTCGCACCATCAGAATGCCAAGGAAATGATGGCAAAGGTTGCTCAGATCGATCTCTGGTACATGCAGCAGTTCGCGAAGTTCCTGCAAAAACTGGAAGAGACAAAAGACGTGGATGGACGATCGATCCTGCAGAATTCGATGATCGTTTACGGCTGCGGCAATTCAGATGGCAATCGGCATACGCACGCCAACCTTCCGGTGGTGGTGGCTGGCGGAGCGGGCGGAACGTTCGAGACCGGCCGGTTTGTCAAAGCGGGCGGTCAGCCGATGTCGAATCTCTTCCTCAGCATGGCCGACAGGATGGGCGTGAAAAATCTAGAGCGCTTCGGCGACTCGAACGGCCGCCTCGCGACCGTGTAGGAATTTCTCTTTTTTCGGATCAGCCTCGGAAACTCCCGGGGAAGCAACGGTTTTCGACCTGCGGCCGACGTCTTCAGTCGGCCGCGCCTTGTCTGATTTTCTCTCGGCGATCCGCGTCGTTCCGCTGCTTTGGTAGAGAAAGCGGCGTCCACCCCGATCAGCCTTTAAAACCAGCGAGTTTTAACCGACCGGCAGTGCCGGTCGCTTCATTTCAATTCGCTTCCGGTTCCTCCCTTTTTTGGCCAACTGCCGCACGTCTGGAGCAAGAATTGGCAAGTAAAGGGCAGCAAAGGTGTATCGCGGAAGGAGGGGATGCTGGAGAAATAGATACAGAAATAAAGATAGTTTATTCGTGAATAGCGAGCGATCCAGTTTATCAAGCGACCCAAGCCGGTTCAGTGGGTTACTCCCGATTCATGAAGGCATTAAAAAACTCAACCAAATGAAATCGACGATTGTTTTGCTTCTGGCCCTTGGTTTAGGCAGCGGCGCCTTCGCTGCCGAACCTCCCACGGCAGCTCCCTTGGCGGCTAAATCCGCCGATCCGACCGTTACCGGCGAGGAACTCGCGGTGATCACTTCGGCACCGAACGTTCCTCCGCCCATCACGCGCAAATTTGCGACCAAGGTGATTGTCCAACTGGAAGTTCGTGAAGTTACCAAACGGCTGGCGGACGGTGTGGAATACGTCTTCTGGACTTTCGGCGGAGATGTCCCGGGAAAGTTCATCCGCATCCGGGAAGGGGATCAGGTGGAGTTTCACCTGAACAATCATCAGGACAGCAAGATGCCCCATAACATCGACCTGCACGCGGTTACCGGACCCGGAGGCGGCGCGGCCTCGTCCTTCACCGCTCCCGGGCATTCGTCGCAGTTTTCATTCAAGGCGCTGAACCCTGGGCTCTACGTCTACCATTGCGCCACGGCCCCCGTTGGGATGCATGTCGGCAACGGCATGTATGGTCTGATTCTGGTGGAGCCCGCGGATGGGTTGCCGCCGGTCGATCGCGAGTATTACGTCATGCAAGGCGATTTCTACACGACCGGCAAGTACGGCGAGGAAGGCCTGCAACAGTTCGACATGAACAAGGCGGTGGATGAACGGCCCAGTTATGTCGTCTTCAACGGTGCGGTTGGTTCCCTGGTGGGGGATAAGGCGCTCACGGCCAAGGTCGGAGAGCGAGTTCGCCTTTTCGTCGGAAATGGCGGCCCGAACCTCACATCGTCCTTCCATGTGATCGGCGAGATCTTTGATAACGTTTACGGCGAAGGCGGTTCGCAAGTCACCCATAACGTCCAGACGACGATGATTCCAGCTGGCGGTTCGGTCATCGTGGACTTCAAGGTCGAGGTTCCCGGAACCTACATCCTGGTCGATCACTCTCTCTTCCGGGCATTCAACAAGGGCGCGATCGGCATGCTCAAGGTGGAAGGCCCGGCCAATCTCCTGGCTTATTCGGGCAAGGAAGTAGACGCGGTTTACCTGGGCAAGGCTGCGGCCTCGGGCGATCCGGAGAAGCGGATCGCCGAACTGAAAGCGGCGGTGGCGGAAGAGATCAAGGGCAATCCGAAGATCGCCTCGCTGTCGAAAGAGATCCAACTGGAGAAGGGCCGCGGAGTCTTTATGCAGACCTGCTTCGTTTGCCATCAGTTAAACGGCGAAGGACTTCCCGGACAGATTCCGCCGCTGGCGAAGTCGGATTTTCTCGCAAGTCTCGACAACGATGAAGTGATCCGGACCGTGATTGGCGGCCGCACTGGCGAGGTAACGGTGAACGGCAAGAAGTATAACGGGACGATGACGCCGCTGAATTATCTGACCGATGACCAGATCGCCAACGTGGTGACGTATGTGCGGAACAGTTTCGGCAACCAGGGCCTGGCCGTGAAAACGGAAGATGTGAAGCGCGTTCGCGCGACGATGGCGGCGCCGGCGCCTGCGGCTCAATTCGAGTAAGCTTATGTTCGCGCGCACGCTCCAACTCTCCCTGGCAGTCCTGGCCGCCGGCCTGATCGCCGCGGGCGGCCGGAGTCTGGAAGCGGCCGAGCCGCCTGCCGGGATGGCCGCGATTCCCGGCGGAGTTTTCAAGCCGCTGTTTCGTTCGGTGACCGACGCGTCCGAGATCAGGTTATTACCCTTCCTGCTGGATGTCTGCCCGGTCACGAACGAGGAGTTCCTGGAGTTCGTGCGCGCGAACCCACGTTGGCAGCGCTCCGCGGTGAAACGTTTGTTCGCGGACGAGGGCTACCTCAAGAACTGGGCCGGAGATCTGGAGTTGGGAACCAATGTGCCCGCGCGGGCTCCAGTGATCCACGTTTCGTGGTTCGCGGCGAAATCCTACGCCCAGTGGAAAGGCAAGCGGCTGCCCAGCACCGCCGAATGGGAGCTGGCGGCTGCCGCGAGCCGGACTCAAGCCAACGGGGAGAAAGACCCGGAGTTCAGAAAAGCCCTGCTCAATTGGTACTCGACGGCGAGTGAGTCCCAGCTTTCGGACCCAAGCCGCCTGCCGGCCAACTATTGGGGCGTGCACGCCCTCCATGGACTGGTTTGGGAGTGGGTCGCGGACTTCAGCACCTCGATGGTTACAGGCGATGCTCGAAGCGACAGCGGACTGGATCGGCAGCTTTTCTGCGGAAGCGGCTCGGTGTCGGCGCGCGATCCGAATGATTACGCGGCGTTCATGCGCTACGGCTTTCGGAGCAGCCTGCGCGCGGACTATTGCGTGCACAATCTCGGCTTCCGTTGTGCCAAGGACTTTTAGAACGAATCTCTTATGACAATGACTCTTTCCCTCCGTTCTTTCTGCTGGCTGGTCGCCGCCTTGACTCTGGGCGCGTCCGGCTTCTCCAGCGAGTTGCCCGCTTGTTGCCGGAAGGAACTCGCGGCGTCAGCGCCGCTGCCGGACAAGTCGATTTACCAGGTCAGTTCTGTCTGGACGAATGATGTGAACGCCCGGATCGAACTGTCGATGTTGCGCGGGCGGCCCGTGCTTTTAACGATGTTCTTTGCCCGTTGCGAATTCGCCTGTCCGCTTCTGGTGAACGACATGAAGCGGATTGAGGCGGCGCTGCCAGAAAAGGTCCGGACCAACGTCACGTTCGTCCTGGTTTCATTTGATTCCGAGCGGGACACCCCGTCCGCTCTGGCGGCCTACCGGCGGCTCCATCAACTCGCCCCAAATTGGGAGCTATTGCGCGGCGCGGCTGACGATGTGCAGGAGCTGGGAGCCTTGTTGGGCGTGAAATACAAGAAGGACGCGCGTGGACAGTTTGCGCATTCGAATCTCATCACCCTTCTCAGCCGGGAAGGCGAAGTGCTGACGCAGCAATCCGGGCTGAATCAGCCGGGGCGCGACATTGTCCTGTCGCTCTTGCGGCTTCCCGCAAAAGGCGATCGCTCCCTTTCCCCAGTCAATTGAAGTCTCGCAGGATTTAAATGAAGAAGTACACACATCTATGGTGGGCGCTGGCCAGTGTCATCGCCGGTTCACTGGCCGTTCTTGGCTATTTCGGTTTTCAAATCTATCAGAAAGCGCCGCCGATACCCGTGCGCGTGATCGCCTCGGATGGCCGGGTGATATATACGCGTGACCAGATCACCACCGGTCAGAACGTGTGGCAGAGCATGGGCGGGCAGCAGGTGGGATCGATCTGGGGGCATGGGGCTTATGTCGCTCCTGACTGGTCGGCGGACTGGCTCCATCGCGAGTTGGTGTCGATTCTGGATCGCTGGGCGCGGACGGAGTGGAAGAAGGGCTATGCGGAGCTGGATGAACCGGCGCAGGCTGCCTTGCGCGCACGCCTCCGCAAGGAAATCCGGACCAACACCTACGACCCGGTCACCGGCGATCTGGTTGTGTCCGTGGTCCGGGCGGAAGCGATTCAGGCGGTGGCGTCGCATTACGTCGGGCTTTTCGGCGACGCTCCGGACCTGAGCCAGTTGCGGGAGGCTTACGCCATTCCGGCGAATTCTGTGAAGGATCCGGAGCGCAAAGAACAAATGGCCGCCTTCTTCTTCTGGGCAGCCTGGGCCTGCGCCACTGACCGTCCGGGCGCGCAGGTGACCTATACGCATAACTGGCCGGCGGAAGAATTGATCGACAACAAGCCGACGAGCCAGATTGTCGGCTGGTCCGTGGCCAGCGTGGTCCTGTTGCTGGCCGGGGTGGGTGCGTTGTCCTGGTATTCCGCGGTGCAACGGAGGCGCGAGGAACGGGACGAAGTCGAAGAAGCGGTTTATCCCGCTGTCGATCCGCTGCGGTCCTTGCGTCCGACGCCCTCGATGCGGGCCACTCTGAAATTTTTCTGGACGGTGGCGGCTTTGATTGTGGCCCAGGTGGGCCTGGGCGCGGTGACGGCGCATTACGGAGTGGAAGGCACATCGTTCTACGGGATTCCCCTCGCCAAGTGGATTCCCTATTCGGTTGCGCGCACCTGGCATACCCAGCTCGGAATCTTTTGGATTGCCACGGCCTGGCTGGCGACGGGGCTTTTCGTGGCTCCGGCGGTCTCCGGTTACGAACCGAAATGGCAGCGCGCGGGCGTGAACTTTCTCTGGGGATGCCTCCTGATTATTGTTGCCGGCTCCATGGCGGGGCAGTTGATCGCCGTTCACCAGAAGTTTTCGCTCATGCAGAATTTCTGGTTTGGCCATCAAGGTTTGGAATATGTCGATTTGGGCCGTTTTTGGCAGCTCTTCCTGTTCGTCGGGCTGGTGCTGTGGCTCGGACTGATGGGACGCGCGCTCCTGCCGGTGCTGCGCCAGCCGAGTGAACAATGGCACCTGCTCGTTCTATTTTTCGTCGCTTCGTCGGCCATCGCCATGTTCTATGCGGCCGGGCTGATGTGGGGGCGCAAAACGAACCTGGCCATTATCGAGTATTGGCGCTGGTGGGTGGTGCATCTCTGGGTGGAGGGGTTTTTTGAGGTTTTCGCCACGGTGGTCATTGCGTTCCTCTTTGTGCGCATGGGGCTGCTCAAAAGCGGTTCCGCGACGCGCAGCGTGCTGTTTTCGACCGTGATCTTTCTTTTCGGGGGCATGATCGGAACCTTCCATCACCTCTACTTCAGCGGCACGCCGACAGCGGTCCTGGCGCTCGGGTCGGTTTTCAGTGCGCTCGAAGTCGTTCCGCTCGTATTGGTCGGCTTTGAGGCGTATGAGAATCTGACTCTAAGCCGGGCGCGTCCCTGGGTTCAGGCTTACAAGTGGCCCATTTACTTTTTCGTCGCGGTTGCGTTTTGGAACCTGGTGGGCGCCGGCGTTTTCGGGTTCATGATCAATCCGCCGATCGCCCTCTACTATGTGCAAGGTCTGAACACCACTCCGGTGCATGGCCACACCGCTCTGTTCGGCGTCTACGGCATGCTCGGCATCGGTTTGATGCTTTTCTGCCTGCGTGGGCTGACGGAGCGCCGGGGCTGGAAGACGGGCGGCCTCAAGTTTGCCTATTGGTCGATCAACCTGGGGCTTGCCCTCATGGTGCTGCTCAGCCTGTTGCCGGTCGGTTTGCTGCAAGCCTGGGCCAGCGTCGAGCACGGCATGTGGTTTGCCCGCTCGGCGGAGTTCCTGCAGACACCGTTGATGCAGAACCTCCGCTGGCTGCGGGTAATCGGCGACACCATCTTTGCCGCGGGCGTGGTGTCGTTGGGCTGGTTTATTCTGGGCCTGAAAACGGGCTGGTCGTTGCAAAGTGGCGTGGATATCGACACGCCCGTCCGATTGCCAGCAGAACGGCGCGCGGCGTTGGTCGCGCTTGACTGAGATCCGTCTGGGCCGCGCCGGAGCGGGGAGGCGGAATCCTCCTCGCTCCGACTGGAACAAGAAATGTCGGATGATCGACAACCGGCGCGTGTCGCCTCAGCCTTTCCAGCGGAAGACTGATTCGAGAATTAAAGAGTTTGCTATCTTTTATGCTCGCATACGGACAAACAGCGGCGAATGCCATCGCGGTGATGAGTTATCTCGCCGCCGATCCCACCCGGCGGGCGGGTTCCGGTGAAATCGCCAAAGCGCGGGGGATTTCCCAGGCTTTGACCGCCAAACTCCTTACCCAGTTGGCTGCAGCCGGACTGGTCGAAGGATTGCCCGGTCCGCATGGCGGCTATACGCTCGCGAAGGATCCCGAGGAGATCTGCCTGCTCGACATTGCCTCGCTCTTCCAGCAGATCGAGCCGCCGGCAGCTTGCGCCTTCGGCCACGGCTGGTGTGGAAATGGGGAACCTTGCCCGTTGCACGATTCCCTGCAGCAGCTGAGCGACTATAACCGTCGATTCTTACAAGAGACCCGGCTCTCTGTCTTTCGCGGAGCGGAACGCCGGGCTTTTAAAGAGCCTGCGCTCTGAATGCGATTATGATTATGTCAGTCCCGCCGGTCCCGAGCGTCAGCGAACTTCGCTTTCGGCCAGCCACCATGATGCCAAACGCAAAGCCGAATCGAATTACCGTGCGCGACGCGGCTGGCGAGCCGTTCCGCATCTTTTTCCCTCTGGCTCTTCTGGCTGGAATGGCGGGAGTGTCGCTGTGGCCGCTTTATTTTACGCATCTTATCACCGCTTACCCGGGCGTGGGCCATGCTCGCATCATGGCGTGCGGGTTCTTCGGCGCATTCATCCTCGGGTTTCTGGGGACGGCCATGCCACGGATGCTTTCCGCGAAACCCTTCCGGCTGGCCGAAGTCGTTCCTCTGGCTGTTTTCGAGATAAGCGCAGTGGCGGCCTTTGCCGCCGGTCGGATTTTCTGGGGGGACGTGTTGTGGTGCCTGGTTGTGTTGAGCTTTGGCGGTTGCCTGGCGGTGCGGGCGCGCGCCCGCGAGGACTTGCCTCCGCCCGGTTTTGTTCTGGTGGGGCTGGCTTTGGCCTGCGTGGCGTCGGGAGCCGTGCTCGCGGTGGTGCTGGCGATTGCCGAACGGTCTGTCGATATAGACGCCCGCTGGGTGGTCCTCCAGCGCTTGCTGTCCTATCAGGCTTTCGTGCTGCTGCCCATTTTGGGCATCGGCCCTTTTCTTTTGCCGCGCTTTTTTGGCCTGCCCACGCCGGAGTTCCCCGAGTCGGCGGCGCCCGACGCGGCCTGGCTGAGAAAGGCGGGTCTCGCCCTGGGGGCAGGTTGCCTCATTGTGGCTTCCCTCTTTCTCGAAGCCTGGGTTTCTGAGCGAAGCGCATACCTGTTGCGCTTTGCGGTCACTCTCTTCTATTTCCTGCTGGAGATGCCGCTGCGGCAGGCGCCGCGCTCGTCCAACCCGCTCGGTCTGGCCATTCGCATCTCCCTGGCCGCGATCCTCGCCGGCTTTCTCGCGATCGTTCTGTTGCCCGGTTATCGGGTCGCGCTTTTGCACCTCAGCCTGGTGGGAGGATTTGCGGTTCTGACCTTGACGGTGGCCACCCGGGTGGTGTTTGGACATAGCGGAAATCTGCCGTTGCTCAAAGGACGAAATCGTTGGCTCTTCGTCTCGATCGGTCTGATCCTTTTCGGAATGCTCACTCGCGTGAGCGGCGATTTTGTGCCGAAGATCCTGCCGACCCACTACAGCTACGGCGCGTTGTTCTGGATCGCGGGCATCCTGGTCTGGGCGGCTTTTGTCCTCCCGAAAGTGTTGCTCGCGGATCGGGAGTAGGCGCTATTTGCTGAAGGCCCGGGGCGCTATCGGCCAAAATCGGAGAAACTTCGGACACGACGCGTGTATCGCCTGTTCCTGCCAGTAGCGTAGAAAGAAATGCGTAATTGAAGAGAGTTTATTCCTGAATAGCCTGATAGAAATCACCTCATCCACATGAAATCTGATATGAAAGCCCTGTCGATCACTTCAGCCCTCCTGGCCACGGTGGCCGCACAAGCCCAGTACGCTCCGCCGCCGCCACCGGCGCCATTCTCCGGATTCATTAATGAATACCTTCGCGCGGAAGATCCCGCGCTCAAGAAGTGGGACTTGGGCGGCAATTACCGCCTCCGTTATGAAGACAAGGACGGCTTTGGAATTCCGGGCGTTGCGGGCTCCATGGATTTTCGCGATCACGGAGCTGACGTGGTGAATCAGTATTTCATTGGTCGGCTGCGTTTCCACGCGGGCTACACCGACGAATGGTGGGGCGCTTACGCCGAAGGCCGGAGCAGCACAGCCTGGGGGGATGAACGCTACGCCTATGCCAATAACCCGGCCGTGCCGGGAACGGTTAAGACTTTCGGCGGCGGTCCGGAATCAGACACGATCGATCTGCACCAGGCTTATGTGACCATTGGCAATCCGAAGGAGTTTCCGCTCTCGCTAAAGGCCGGGAGGCAGGAATTGATCTACGGTGAAGAGCGCCTGATCGGTGCGTTTGGCTGGAACAATATCGGCCGGGTGTTTGATGGGGCGAAGCTGCGGCTCCAGACCGATTGGATTACGGCGGATCTTTTCGGCATGCGCCCGGTTATTCCCGAGGACGATCGCTTCAACGTCAGCAACGACTATGAGTATTTCTCCGGGATTTATGCCACTACTCCGCTCGTGCCGAAGCATTCGCTCGAAGTCTACGCTCTCTCGCGCAACGTCGGTCCGCAAGCCGTCGCCGCAGAGCCCAGTCCGCAAGCGCCGCCGCCCAGCGCGCGGGATATTTTTACCATCGGCTTTCGGCTGAAATCAAAGCCGGGCGAGCTGGGCAATTGGGATTACACGGTGGAAACGGCCGGCCAGTTCGGCAATTACAAGGATCTGCGGCTGGGAGCCAATTCGGCCCGGCTGGATCACGAGGCTTACATGGCGGTCCTCCAGGGTGGCTACACCTTTACGAATCTGTGGGGATCGCCCCGTTTTGGGCTGGAGTACTCGTACTCGTCGGGGGATAGCAATCCAACGGACGGCAGGCACGAGACCTTTGATAACCTCTATCCGACGAACCATAAATTCTACGGCTACATGGACCTCGTCTCGCTGCAGAACGTCCATGATGCTCGCGCCATCTTCCAGCTCAAGCCCCACAAACAAGTGAGCCTGGCCTTGGAAGGGCATTCCTTCTGGCTCGCGGACACCCACGACAACTTTTACAACGTGAGCGGCGCGCCGCGGGGAGGCATCGGAGCCACCCCGGGCACCGGTTACGGCATTAATCCGAGCTACAGCAACTTCGTCGGCAACGAGCTCGACTGCATCGTCGGTTACGCCATGACCCGTTACGCCCAATTGGAAGCAGGCTACGGCCATTTCTTCACGGGCGACTATATCCAGCAATCGTTGTCCGCCCCGGCCTTCGGCTCGCGCGATGCGGACTACGTCTACGTTCAAGCGAGCTTCAACTTCTGATTTTGAGAGATTCGCAAGTCCGGCCGCGAGAACGCTCGCGGCCGGACCCAGACAGGTTTTCACCGACTGTTGGCGGCTGCCCTTCTAAAAGCAATTCTGTCTTTGGTTCTTGATCGGCGTTGTGATCTGTAACCGGTTCCCTTTTCTTTTCACCAGAACGGGCCGAAGGAAAAGCTGTTTCTGCCGGCGAAACCGGTATTAATGGTGAATTTTCCATCGCTGCCGATGGAATCGGATCCTGAGACCACCGTTTGAGAGGAGTTGATGTCGCCCGGAGGATAATGGGTTGTGCAGTTGCGTCCGCGGAAGTCACATCCATCCGTGTAAACTACCCATCCGCCGAAGGCGTAGCTAAGGGTGGAGGTGAAGGAGTTGGACGTGGAGGCGAACGCCACAGTTCCCGCGAGGCGAACCGACGTGTCGCCATTGTCGGTAAGGATGACGTCGATGATCTTGATCCAGTTGCTGTCCACGCCCTTATTATAAGTGTCAAAGGACAATCCTGAGGCGGCACTGATCCGGAGGTTATTGAGCGGGACGGAGAGATTGCCGAAAGGCAGCGTGGCGCTTCCGGAGACGTACCCTATATTGAGAGTGAGATTTGGGGACGGAATGGAGAAACCGCCGATAGAGATCCCGCCGGAGGTTTGCGTGAGATTATAAGCAGGGAATGACTTGCCAAGGCTGATCGGCCCAGAGAAACCAACGAGGCCAAAGCTCGTGCCGCCGTAATGGAGATCGAAAGTGCCCGAGGCGTTCAGGCCGGAGTTGCTGAGCTGGAGGACCCCATCGGCGGCCGTGAAGCCGCCCATGGTCAGTGAACCGTTGTAAGTCATGCCGAGAATGCCATCGCTGCTAATCGAGCCTGTGTTGAGCCGCTGGCTGAACCCTGGGAGAGCGAGGTTGGCGGTGATCGGGTTGACAAAGAGGAGCCCGCCGGACCGCTGCAGGGTGAAGCTGATGTTAGCCAGGGGAATTCCGGCAACGCTCATTCCGGCCGGGGTGACCGGAATGGCCAGAGAGCCGTTGACCGGCAGGGTGAAGCTCGGCAGTGGGACCGTGGTGCTGAAGAGATTATCCACGCGGAGCCGGGCGCCGGTGAAATCAAGGCCAGAGGCTCCGAAAGTCACGGTGAGGTTGCCGCCAGCCAGAGACTCTAGATGGAACGGTCCATTGGCGAAGGGGAAGATGGTGATGCCGCCGCTCAGTTGCAGGTCGCCGGCGGACGACACAGTGATGACTGCTGTGGCATTGGCTGCCGGTGTTACTTGATTCATCACGCCGCCTTGCGCCGTGCCCGTCAGAGTCAGCGCGTTCTGATTGAAGAAGAGGCTGGCATCTGCTCCGAGGCTGGAAATGATCAGTTTGGGTACCGGGACGGTGACGCCGGCATTGCCGGAGATGGCGAAAGTTCCGTCGCTGTTCAGAGTCCCGCCGACGTTAACCGTGGCGAGCGTAATGCCGGGGCCGGGGACGGCGATGCTTCCAGCCAGATTCACTATGGAAGCGACGCCACCCAAGCGCTGGAAGGTATAATTAGCGTTGATGTTGAAGCCAAGCAGATTGATGGACGCCTTGTTGACACCAATTTGAAAGTCTCCGTTGGCGGCCATGGTGATGGCCGGCAGCTTGACATTGCCGAACTGGGCTCCGCGGTAGGAAAGAATAGCGGCGGCGGGGATTGTCATACCAGCATTGCTGAGGGACACCGTGAAGGAGGTTCCGGAAGGCGGATCGAGGTGGAATTGATCGAATCCCAGGGGCGAGATCGGAAACTTGGCGGAAATGGACGTTGTGCCGTCGGCGGCAATGCTGAGTGTGCCCCTTGGGAGGTTGAGGACATTCACAAGCTTGAGGACTCCGCCAGAAATTCCTCCGATGATCAACACGCCATTTTGACTGAAGGCGACGTTGGCAGAGGCTTGCAGGCTGGAGATGGGCAGCCCGGTCAGGGCAAGGTCGGCCGAGGTGGCGCCCGTCAGGTTGAAGTTGCCGTCGCTCGCCAGACTGCCCGTGACTTTCACTGCAACGAGCAAAGCGCCACCGGGCTTGGGCACGTTGAGGGTTGCAGAAAGGTATTGCGCCGAGGTGATTCCTCCGGACCGGCCGAAGGTGAAAGAGCCGGAGTTGAGGTTGAACCCATTGAGAGTGATCGTGCCGAGGCCGGGCGTGACGCTGAAATCCCCGTTCGGTGACATCTGGATGGCCGGCAGGCCGAAGCTGAGCAACTGGCTGCCGCGGTAGGACAGGATGGCGCCCGATGGGAAGGAGAGGCCGGCGCTACTGAGCGAGGCGGCGAAATTGCCGCCGCCGGGCGCGGCTACGGTGAACTGGCCGAGGATGAGGGGCGAAACGGTGACGCTGCCTAAGACGGAGGCGTTGCCCGCGGCATTGATCGTAACCGTCCCGGTGACATTCCCGACCGCAGTGACCTGGGCGAGGACGCCTCCTGATAAGCCGCCGGTCAGGGAAAGGCTGTTCTGATCGAAGACGAGGTGGGCGTTGGACTGGAGGGTGGCGACCGGTGCGCCAATCAGGTCTATGCCGGTGCTAGTGGCCCCCGATAGATTAAAGCTGCCGTCGCTATTGAGGACGCCGGTTAAGCCAACGGAAGCCAGCAGGGTCAGGTCCGGCTTGGGAATTTGCACACTGCCACCCTGCAGGCTGGCCGTGACTACGCCGGCCGCGCGTCCAAAGGTGAGAGATGCGGAGTTGATGTTGAAGCCGCTCAGAGTGATTGTGCCGAGACCGGAGGTGACGCTGAAATCCCCATTCGATGACATCTGGATGGCAGGCAGGCCGAAGCCGAGCAACTGGCTGCCGCGGTAGGACAGGATGGCGCCCGATGGGAAGGAGAGGCCGGCGCTACTGAGCGAGGCGGCGAAATTGCCGCCGCCGCGCGCGGCTACAGTGAACTGGCCGAGGATGAGGGGCGAAACGGTGACATTGCCTAAGACGGAGGCGTTGCCCGCGGCCGTGATCGTAACCGTTCCGGTGACGTTCCCGACGGTAGTGACCTGAGCGAGGACGCCTCCGGACAGTCCGCCAGTCAGGGAAAGGCTGTTCTGATCGAAGACGAGGTGGGTGTTGGCCTGCAGGGTGGCGACCGGCGCGCCCATCAGGTCTATGCCGGTGCTGGTGGCCCCCGATAGATTAAAGCTGCCGTCGCTATTGAGGACGCCGGTTAAGCCGACGGAAGCCAGCAGGGTCAGGTCCGGCTTGGGAATCTGCAGGTTGCCTCCGAGAAGGGTGGCTTTGGTTTCAGCGCCAGACCGTCCAAAAGTCACCGAAGCGGAGTTAATATTAAAGCCGGCGAGAGTGATCGTGCCGACGCCGGAGGTGACGCTGAAATCCCCATTGGGGGAGATCTGAATACTGGGCAGGCCGATGCCGAGCAACTGGCTCCCGCGGTAGGAGAGGACGGCCCCGGAGGGGAGGGCGAGGCCCGCACTGCTGAGTGAGGCATTGAAATTCCCGCCTCCAGGAGGAGCGACGCTGAATTGGCCGAGAGTGAGTGGCGACACACTCACGGTTCCTGAGACGCCGATCGTTCCGGCCGGGCTGATCACGACCGATCCAGAAACATCGCCGATAGTGGAGACTTGACCGAGGACGCCTCCAGAGAGGCCGCCCGTAAGCGTCAATCCGGAGGGGGTGAAGCTGAACTGGCTGCCGGCGTTGACAGAGGCGACAGGCGCCCCGGAGAGGCTGACGGAGCCTTGGTTTTTGGCGGTCAACGCAAAACTGCCGTCGCTCGCCAGCACGAGTGCGGCGGCATTGCTCAAGGAGAGCGTCTGGCTATAGGAACTATCCGGGAAAACGGAGATTGTTCCGCCTGAAGGGATGGAAATAGCGATGGAAAGCACGCCAGAGTTGTCGCGGCCGAGGCTGGCGCTGGAAATGCTCGATTGAGCAATCCGGGCCAGCACCTGGCCGGCGGCCCGCAATTCGAGCGGACTGCTTCCGGTGAGGGTCAGACGGCCGCTCCACGGCCCCGAATTTGAAAAGGTAAAATCCTGTTGATCGCTGCCGCCGTCGATATTGAACCCTTGATCCGATCCGAGCAGGGAGGAGAGCGTGACTCGGGCTGGTTTCACCGTGATGCCAGCGTCGAAAGTGCCTCCTGCATTCCGTTTCACCGTGAAGCTGCCGGACAGCGGCGTTCCCGCCACCCTGGGGACGATGGCGATCCCACCCAACGAAGGCAGAACGACTTCGCCTCCGAGCGAGAAGCTGAACGAAGGCGCATTCCCCATTTGCGCGCGTCCGCGCAAAGTGACTCCGCCCATGTTCTGGTCACTGATGCTTGTATCGAGCGAGAACGTGCCGTTGCTCGCGATCGTGAGCGTGGTGGCCGAGGACGTCGTGATGACCTGCTGCAGGGATTGGTCGGGGAATGCGATGATCGTAGACGCATTGGCAATCGAGACCTTGAGCTGTGTGACGTTCTGATTGTCGCGGCTCAAAGTGATCGAACTGATGTTTGAGGCTGGGACCCGGAGGACGACGTTGGCGCCATCTTTGAGTTCCAGAGGGCTGCTGCTTTCCAATGTGACATTGGCGGTGAACGGCCCGTCGCCGGAATAGCTGAAAGGACTGGACGGCGTGGCGCCTTGGAGGCGGAGTTGCACGCTGCTGCCCAGAAGCGGCCCGAGCGTTAAGCGAGCGGGATCAATCAGCACGCTCGCCGAAGGCTGGCCAAAGGCATTCGGCCGGAGATCGAACTGGGCGCCGAGGTCGGTCCCGGTGATCGGACTGACCTGGAAAATCTGGCCGATCGCGAACGGCTGGACGCGGCCGCCCACCGAGACAAACGGCGTCGCGGTGTTGAAGCTCAACGTGGCATTCTGGAGGGCAAGGCCGCTGAGTGGAGCAGAGGCCAGGGCGATCTGGCCCGAGATCTCCGGGAGGCTGTTGTCATGCAGGAGCACCGAGAGTTCCGCGTTCGGCACGGTAATCAGATTGGCAAAGCGGAAATTGCCCTTGAACGCGAGACCGCCGTTGCGCTGGGCCTGGGCGACCGGGCCGGAGCCCGGGGCGTTGGGCGAATAGCGCGGGGAGTAGGCGTAGAGAGTGGCGCTGCCGCTCCCGTCACCGCTCAAATAGGGCGACATCTCAACGGGCACATTGAAGTTTTGCAGGCTGGCCTCGAGGGAGACTTTTGGCGTCTTGGTGGTGATCGCGGCGTCGAGGTCGGCGAGGAGCGCCTGGGCCGCGGCGTCGTCGCCTCCGCCCGAGGCGATCAATTGCTGGAGCCGCGGCGCGTACTGGGCAAACGTGTTCTGGATGGAATCGGGCGGGCACTGGCGAATCTGAAACGCCAGGCTGGCCTGCTGAACGAACTTTTGCAGCCAGGCATTTTGTGTGACGTTCGCGGTGACGCGGAAGTAAGCCTCCGTATTTCCATCGCCCAGAGAGCCGACGATTTGCGCGTTGGCGACATCCACGCCCAGGAGCTTTCCGGCCAGGTCACCCTGCAGGAAGAACTCGCCGAGAGGGTAGAGAGCGGTGCCCCGGATGCTGGCGAAGTCCTGATGGATGATCGAGTCGAGCAGGTCCATCGGACCAAGGACCTGGCCGTTCTGCTGGAAGGCGGGCGGGTTGGGCGCAGGGATGTAGAAGTTCAGCGTGCCTGCTTCCGAAGTTTTCAGGACATACTCGCTCACATAAGTGTAGGCGGATTGCAACCGCTGGAGGGTCGGGTTGGCCGGGTCGGTCATTTTGAAAAACTCTGGCGGGACGGCTTCGTAGAAGGACCGCGGAATATCCAGATAACCGGCGCCGACAATGCCGCCGTGCGGGAAATAGTCGTGAGTAAGCGTGATTTGCTTGCTCTGGTAGAGGGCCCTTTCGGGAGAGCCATCCGGGAAGATCTGGGCGAAATCCGTGGCCGAACCTTTCCAAAGCGCGTTGCCGAGGAGTTGCGCGCGCAGGACGGCCTGGAGGAGTTGCGGCCGGGAGAGAAGTCCTTCACCGCGCAGTTCCGGGTGAACCCAGGCGGGCTGGCGGATCAGCGGGTGGCTGGTCAGGTCGGGATTAATCACGCGCGCGGCGGCCCGGGCCAGATTGAAGCCCATGGGCGAGAGGTTGTAGGCGGCCGTGTAGGTGGAGTTTTCCAGCATGCTGGCAAACTGTTGTTTGGCAAAGTCGGCGGCGGCGGCGGGGGTGCTCAGCTTGCCGGTGAGCCCGGCCATGATGGCCCGGCCGAAATCAGGGAAGCTTTCCGAGTAGCCGAAGGAGGCATTGTCCGAGGGAGGAAAGAGCGGCCCGACGGTGACCTCTTGCAGCAGGATGGACGGCGAGAAGCTGAAGGTGGCGTCGCGGCCAAATTTGTTCATCCGGTACTGCACACTGGCAAAATCTCCGCCCAGGGGAATGCCAAAGAGTTTCGGTTTCGCCTGGCCGCACATCAGCAGTTCAGGATTGATGCGGTCGATGATCAGGCCCAGCGCGTCCTGAGCGGTGAGAATCACCTGATCCAGGTCCCCGGGCAACTGGTCGGGGGACAATTGAAAGATCTGGGCGATGAAGGCGATCTTTTCCACGGCCGTGAGTTGCGAGTTCAACAGTGCGGCGGCGTCCTGTTGGGCCGCCGGGAGGTTCAGCTCCGGTTTGACCGTTCGGATGATCTGATCGATGACCGGCCGCGAAAGCTTGAGAAGGACGTTGCCGAAAACCTCAAGCACGCCGCTCACGCACTCCTGGCACTGGAGGGCGGCCTTGAGGTAACCGATCTCGGCTGGGCCGATGGTGACGTGGATATCGCCGCAAATGGAGGGGTTGGGCAGTCCCTTGTTGTCGGTGGCGGCGACGAACACCTTGCCAATGCCGACCGGGACGCCGAGCAGATTGATTTTGCCGGCGAGGCCGCCGCTTCCGGTGGTGCTTAAGGTCCCTTCACCCGTGACGGACAGAAAACTGGAGACCGCCACATGGGTGCCGGTGCCGCTCACTTTGAAAGTGACGTCCGGGCAGGGCAGCCCGGCATAGGCAAGGTCGCGCAATTGCCCGTAGATGAAGGAGGAGGCGTGGTTATTGCCAATAGCCAGCGCAAGCAGGTCCCGAAACGAGGATTCTATCGAGTCGAGCGTCTGAACCTTGAGGGTGCGAAGCCGGGTGACGTTCGCCGTTCCGAGGGCCGGGTCCGGATCAGGAATGATGCCGTCAAGGCTCACGCGGAGTTGGTGCGCGAGGTCGGCGGCGATATTCGCCGAGGTGGCGAGGAGGTTCTGGATGCTTTGCTCGGTGATGCCGAGCCGGGTATTGAGAGTGTTCTCATCGATCGAAGTGAACTTCACGACGACGCGATTTGGATACAGGGCCGCATCGGGATGCGGTTGGCAAAGGATGTTCACCGTGGCGGGCGGACAATCGCCGGGGCAGGGGATCTGCGTCTGCCGTTGCATGGTGATATCCGCGGTTCCGTCGGAGTTTAATTGGGATACCGGAATGATTTCACCCTGGGCGACCCGCTGCGCGTAGCTGCGGAGCTGAGACCAGTTCATTTTGGCGGCCGGGAATGCCGGCAACCCCGGGGGCAGCTGCAGCGGGTTGGAGATCGGCCGTCCTTGATCATCCATGTAGGTGGAAAAGTTGCACGGGTCGGCATTGCTGTTCACGAACGAGAATCCGCCGGACGCGCCGCTGATGAGGAAGCCGGTCTGGGCGATCGGAATCCCAACGCTGCCCGCGTTCACGTCCACGCACATGCCGATCGGTCCCAGCATGTTGAAGGCGAGCAGGAATTTCAGCTTGTAGCCCTGGTAGCTGCCAGCCACCCGGCCAGTGAAAAACAGCGCGCTCGGGTTCTGGAGAAAATCGCGCAGGCCGGTGACGTAGATGCTGCCGCCGATCTCGTCCACGGGCGGGATGCTGGTGCCAGGGGCCAGCGTGATGGCGAATCCGTCCACGGAGATGTTGGGGGTGCCATCCTGGGCGAAGGTGACTTGAAGGTCATTGATCGAGCCGGAGAAATACGGATCCTCCGCCGATGGAATCGCAATCGTCGCGCTGAGACCAAGTTTGACGTTGGAAGGATTGAACAATTCTTCCAGGCGGCTCTTGCTTCCATCGAGGAATCGGGCGCTGGCGCTGCGCACAACGATCGGCAGATGATTGGGCAGATCCCAATCCCCCTGCTGATAGGTGAAAGTCCCCGGCTCAACGCGGGGCAGGCGACTGTTATCGAAGAAAACAAACCGGGTGTTGTTCATGCCGAAGGCCGGCCCCTGATCCACAACAATCGTGCCCCCCAGCCGAATGATGAATGGGTGGCTCTCGCTCTGGCCGAAAATGTTCTGCAAGCCTTCGAGTGTCAGACTGCCGTTCTTCAGCCGCAGCCCGCCGCCAATCCGGAAACTGCCCGTGACGGAGACGGTATCCAGGGTGATCTGTGGCAGTTGGTCGGGTGTCAGGATCAGCCCGCCGCAGGCCCGGCCGCGGACCTGTTGGGGATCGGGATTATCCGTGGTGGCGGGAGCGGAGGTGTCATTCTCTACGACGTCTTTCGAGACCTGGAATTCCACTCCACCGTGAATCTCCAGCCTTGGGAGTTGCGGAACGCCGTTGACGATCTGCGCCTCGGCGATGGTGATGCTCGTCGCAGGGACATTGGCTCCGCAACTTTGCCCGCCCAGCAGGCTGAACGAGAAGTCACCCTGGCTGAAGACCTGCAGATCCTGAGGTAGTTGGATGGTCCCGTGCGGAAAGCCGTTGAGCTTCCAGCCGGCGTTGACGAGATCGACATGATTCGTTTTGCCGTTCAGCGGGAAGCTCAGGGTGCCGGAAACGCCGGTGAATTCGGGGAGCTGCGAGTTGGAAAAAGTCAGCGTGGCCGAGCAGAGTTCCGCGCCGATGTCTGGGTAATCCGGCAGACGGAAGCCGATATTCTGGAAGTTCAGGGCGCCGCCGAAGGTCAGCGAATTGCCGCTGGCGAGGTAGGTCAAGGTAATGGGATTAGCTGCGGTGACGGTGACGCTAGGCCCGGACCCTCCGTTGGTGCACAAGCCAGTCTTGAAGAGGGAGGGCAAAGCCAGCGTTCCTTGTCGCAGGGTCGTGGAAAAGCCTTCCGGGCGGAGTTCAAAGACCGCTGCGGCATTGCGCACCAGGAGGTAAAAATCTGCATCGGCGGGCGTCGAAGCCAGCGGAGTGTGCTGCGCAAAGAGGCCGGCCTTGCCCGAGGCGCTGATCCGGGCGAAGCCCTGCCTCGAGGCCGTAGGCGTTTGCGCTTGCAGGCGCAGTCCGCTGGAGAAGAGATAGAACTGATCGGCGAGGTTGAGATTTTGCACGCCGAGCGCCGAGTCGATCTGGACGTCCTGCGGATCGGCTGCATTCAGAATCAGCTGGGCGTCGACATTCACCGTGGCTGAGGCCAGATCACTGGTCCCGGTAAAGCGGGCTCGGAACGCGTTGTTCGAGTAGTCCAGTGTCACCGACGTCTGACGCAGAACCAGGCTGGGCGCGAGGCTCAAGGAAACCGAAGGTGTGCTGGTTTCCGCGTGGAAGCTCTGGACGACAGGGCCCGGGAGGAGATGCAAGGAGCCTGCCACGAGCGCTTGCTCGGTATTTCCGCTCGAGCCAGGCCATTGGAAAAGCCCCTGAACCGCGAAGAACATGTTGCCGGAAGTATTCCCCTGCAACACGAGGACCGGCTGGTTGTTCGCCACGGGAGTGAGCCACACTCCGTCGCCAAAATGGACGCGAGCGGCGGACGAGAGTTGGAACGAAGTGTTGTTCACCGCTCCTGCCACCTCGATATATTGATTTCCGGGCATCAGGAGGCGGCCTTTTACCGCCCCGGTGAACGCGTTCCCGGAGCGCGTGAATTTCACCATCGGGTTCTGCGCCGCCGGTTCGATCGGAACCAGCACCAGACCGCTGCCGAGATCGATCCGATTTTGTGTGCCCACAAAGCTGAACTCATTTCCGTTCAGGAGCACGGAAACCTCCGCCACCGATCCGTTCGGGAAAACCGCGCGCCCCGTGCCCGAAAATGCTAGGCCCGCCGGGCTGCCCACCACCCTGAGGGCGGTGTAGGTGATTTGCGCGCTATCGAGCGTGAACGCGCCCGACGACGTGAAATCGAAATTGCCCCGGGTATCGAGGCTGCCGCTATCGAGGCGGAAATCACCCGAGACCGCCGGAACCACCAGGCGGCCGGTGACGTTCGTGAGCCAGGCGGAACTGCTATTGAAGACGAGGCGCGCGGTGCAGAGTTCCAGTGTGGCGCTGCCCGCCGCGAAACCGAGATTGCTGAAGTCAAAACCACCAGTCAGCGAGAGGGAATGGTTTGCATCCGAATACACCAGGGTGAGCGGAGCGCTCGCCGTTATGGCAACGGCCGGCCCGCCGTCGGCGCCGGTGCAGGTCCGCTGGCTGAAGGTTTCCGGGAGGTGCAGCGTGCCCGCGCTGATCACGACGTTAAAGTTTGCGCCCTGGAACGTGACTGTGGCACTGAGGTTCGTGGCGTTGAGGTAGAAATCACCGGCTGCGGGCGGAGCGGAAAGCGTGCCTCGTTTGATCAACCCAGCCGCGCCGCCCAGTGTCAATTGGCCGCTCAGTGGGCGTGAACTGGTTTGTGTTTTGGCCTGAAGGTGGATGTTGCTCGAGAAAAGCTGGGCCTCCCCCGCGATCGTGATATTGCTGGGGGTGAGCTGCGCGTCAATCTGGATGTCTTCGGGATCGCTCTCTTGCAGGATCAGCGCCACGTCCACGGGGATTTTGCCGTCAGCGCCCAGTGCGACCTCGCCCCCAAGCCCGCCCGTGAATTGAGTGCCGGTGTAGCCCAGCTTGGCCCGTGCTTTGCGCACCGTGATGTCGCCCGGCAAAGAGAGGTTGAGGTCCACGCTGCTGCTCGCCGAGAACGATCTCACCTGCAGGTTGGAGGCGTCGCCGGAAACTTCCAGAGTTCCATCCACATGGACCGCCGTGACGACGCTGCTGGGCAGGCGGAACGCGCCGCTGACTTGAAATCGCTTCACTCCGGCGGTGTCCTGGAGGAATTGCAGCACAGGCTGCCCGTTCTCCGCGAGAATGCGGACGCCGTTCCCGAGGTTGAGATCCTCGGCTCCGCCGTTCAGGCCGCTCAGCGTGCCGTCAGAACCGATCTTGCCCGCCAGGCTGAACGTGCCGATGCCCAAATGCGCGCTGCCGTTGAAACTCAGGGTTATTGGAGCGGATTGGTCGGCTCGGGCGAGGTTCGCTTCGAGGGGATCGAATGTGAATCCGCCCACGGTTCCGGAGCCGCTGCCGGTCAGGCTAAAGGCGCCTTGGGTGTCGAGTTTTCCGTCCACGGCCACGGTGAGCGGGATCGGGAGGGAAAGCTTGCCGGACAGGTGGAATTCGGGCAGCGAGGGTGCCAGGAAGGTCAACTCGAAGGTGCCTTCCGTGATTTTGAAGAGTGACTGGCCCGACCCGGCCAATGATAAATTGCCGTTGGTGAGGGAGAAAGTCTTCTTGTTCAAATTGAGCGTGGCCCGGCCTCCGCCCTGAATGCCTTTGTACACGCAGGCGCCATCGACCCCGAGGGTGAACGCGGAATAATCCAGCTCGAAACTGCCATCGAACTTCACCGGATCGCCGCCGGTCTGCCCATCCAAAGTGAGAATGACGCTTCCGGAACCTTTCAAGGCGTTATTCAAAATGTTCACGGTCAGGTTGGTGGCCTGAATCGTGACGTTGGAGCTGATCTGGATCGGGGGAAACGAAGTGCTGGCGAAGGCTTCCAGGCTTTGTCGCGGCAGGGTCGGCGTCAGAAGGCCGCTGGAGGTATCGACGGCGAATGGACCGGAATAGACCGCACCGATCCCAACCAGACTGACGGTTCCGCTGCCGGTCACCTGGTTCAGTGCGCTGTTGATCGTCACGCCCGTTCCGGAATTCAGCGAAGCGTTCCCGATGCGAACATTGCCCGTGGCCACCACGGCCGTGCCGTTGGTGGTTAGAGTGTTGGCGTTCACCTTGACCAAACCGGTCACCTGCTTCCTCTGGCTGGAGGTGATCGCCACGCTGTAATTCAGCGGGGTTGAACTGTGACTGTTTCCAGCGGCGTCCGCGGCCTTGGCAGTGAGGTTGTGCGCGCCGTTCTGAGTGATCTCCAGCGTCCAGAACAGCCGCCAGGTATCGCCTTCTCCCCGCGCGGCGTTCCCGAGCAGCGTGCTTCCATCGAAAAATTGGACGGACGATACGCCTGCGTTGTCGGTGGCTGAGACGGAGAGGGTTACAATTCCTTCGGCGGTGGCGTTCGCTGGGTTGGCCGTGATCTGGGAGACGGTTGGCGGGACGGTGTCCGGAACGGGTTCGACCTGGACGATGCGGTAAAAACGCTTCTGATTCGAGGGCGCGAGATCAATTCCACTGGCTGTTCCGCCGGTGGCCGCCACCGGTTGCACGTCGATCCATTGGCGTGTGCCGGTGGTGATCGCGTCCCCGGCCAGCCTTTGCAGCTTGTAGTTCTTCCCCGCCACGCTGCTCCAACTGATCTCCCAGCCCGTGCCGACGCGCCGGGGCGCGCCCAAAATCTTGAAGCTGGCCGACATCGCGCTGACCAAAGGGGAAGGGGACTGCTCGGTCGGAATGGCGGTGGCGAAATCTCCTGAGGCTGCGGCCGAATCCTGAGGGGCTGCGCTGGCTGTATTGCCAACATCCTCCGCGCGGGAATTGTTCAGGTGCGTCCCGAAGCTGACTGCGCCGAACCACAGGAGCGCGAACCCAAAGCTGATTATCCGATCCATAGCGATCTCCACCCAGGCAAGAAATGTGGGATCGTCTTTGTAGCAGAATAGCTTATAAACGCAAGGTAATCCGCCGTATTTAAAAACCTGCACAACGGCGTGGCCCAGAGTTCGGCCCTGTGGAACCGCGGAAAACGGGGAAAGCCGAACAGGACAATGGCGACACCGTCGGCGCTCAACCGGCAGTGATCAAGCCGACTTGAAAACCTGGACTAAACCAGTCCTTCGAGAATATGCGGCAGGCGTTCCAGCGTCCGCTTGAGAGTGGCCTGCGCGATCAGTTGATCATTCGGAGACATGTTCGGGTGCAGAATGCGCCAGGCTTCGGTTTGCAGCCAGCTCTCGTCTTCGACCACCGCGTCATTTCCGCTTCTGCCAATCTGCGCGTAACGGGCGAGCATGTCGGCGATCTGAACGGCGGCGACCAATTCGCGGTTGCGCCCGCAGCTTTCCGCGGCGTGGTGATGGCGCACCACTTCGATCAGCAATTCGGGAAGCTGGTGTTGGGAAAGGTAGATGGCCCCAAGTTCCGTATGATCCACTCCGAGAATTCGTTTCTCCCGAGCCAGCAGATCCTCCGTGGGATCGCGGTGCTCGTCCATGTAAATGGCTTTGAAATGGGCGGGGAAGGCCGATCCCATGACAATCCGGCCGACATCGTGAACCAGGCCGGCGACATAGTCCGATTCATCTTCCAGGCGCATGATGGAGCTCGTGATTTCGCGGGTGAGAATTGCCACCGCAATGCAGTGCTGCCAGAACTCGCGCCAGGGGAATGCGGTGCTGCCGGCGAGTTTTTGGAAATCTTCGATCACGGGGGTGACCACCGCGAGCTGGCGGATTTGCCGGACGCCAAGGTAAAAAACGGCTTCCTCGATGCTGTTCACGGGGGAAGTCAGCCCGTAATAGACGGAATTGACCAGGCGGAGAAGCCGGGCGGTGAGGCTCGGGTCGCGCCGGATGACTTCGGAGATCTGAGTGGCGTAGCGGTTATCGGCGTGGAGAAGTTCGCGCAAAGCGGTTTCGATGCTCCGCAGCGAAGGGAGCCGCGGACAGCCTTTCACCTTGGCGGTAATTGTCGCCCGGTCGCAGGGGGAGACAGCAGGCAGTTCGGCTAAGACATTCATTCCAGTACCTCATCGGCAGAAATGAGTGAAAGTTTACCTCCCGTCGTCGCGGGCCAATCCTCCGTCGCCGGGGGGCTAAAGTTTCCCCCCAAATGGACCGATCTTAAAGGGGAAATGGTCCGGAGCAGGATGCACCGGAACAAAATCAGCACGGATGCTCAAACTAGGTCCCTTTCAAAGGTTTGGAATTGCGCTCATCAGCGTGGCACTTGTTTACGGCGGCCCGCCGGTCGGGGTTGGTTATCTTCCCCGGATTGGCCCGTCGCCCATACGGCTCCGGAGTCCTTCTCTCCACAGAGATCCTTCGGAACTGCTGCCGCCACTCAAAATGACCGATGATCCTCCCGCGGACGATGATGGCTCGAAAATCACCGATGCAACGTCAGCCGACACCGAACATGCCGTTCTGGTCGCCGGGCAGACGATCGGCCCTGAGCCGCCCCCCGATTTCAGCTGGTCGACCAATGCCATCGCGGCCGGCCAGGGAATGTTCCCGCAAATGCTCATCCAGTATTTCAAAGGGACGACCAATAGTGAGGTTTACGTTACCACTCCTGTCCAGTTTACGCCGCCTGGCCCGCCTCTTACTCGGGGCAGTTCTGCCACTTACATCTCCAAGTAGGAGCCTTTGGCTTCTCCTGGTGCTGGTCTGCTGGGCGGGCAGCCAGAGTTTGCTGGCCACCGAAGGGCCCGAGGAACACGCCGCGCACGAGGCTACCCCCGCCAGGGCCTCGGCCCACGCTGTCGCCGAAAAACCAGCGACCGACAAGCTGTCCGCGGAAAAGCCTGCGGAGAAAATCGCGGAGAAGGCGTTGCCCAAAAAGCCCACGGAAGACGAGGTCGAGATTCTCGAACCCGGCACGCGGACCAATAGGCTGACCAATCTTTCCAAGGCCCCCCCGATCGCGAAATATCAGACCGCGCTGGAAAGCGCCCGCTCCCTGCGCGAAGGCAAGGAACTGAAACGGTCGGAAAGCGCTCTCATTCAGCTGCTCGAAGGGCGCGCTCCGGACGAGATCAAACGCGCCGCGCTGCTGGAACTCGCGCTGGTCATGCAGGAGGAGCGCGAATTCACCAAAGCTCAGAGCCTCTACTCCGAGTTTGTCCGGCGTTACGAAAAAGATCCGGCCGTGCCGGAAATTCTCCTGCGCCAGGGTTATCTCTACCGGCAGATGGGCGTCTCCGTTCTGGCTCTCTCGAAATTCTACGCCGTCATTTCCAGCTGCCTCAACCTCAAGCTCGAGCAAATGGATTACTACCAGAAGCTCGTGTTGCGCGCCCAGGCGGAGATTGCGGAAACCTACTTTCTCGATGGCAAGTATGCCGACGCCAGCGATTATTTGACCCGTCTGCTCCGGCTCGACAGCCCCGATCTCGAACGCGGCGAGGTGCTCTACAAGCTCATGCGTTGCTACAATGCTTTGGGCAAGTACGCCGAGACCGTCGCGAACTCCAAGCTGTTCCTCGAGAAATACCCGGACCATGCCAATGCTCCCGAGACCCGCTTCCTCCTCATCAGCGCCCTGAAAAAGCTGGGCCGGAACAACGAAGCTCTCCTGGAAATCGAGAACCTTCTCAAGATCCAGCACGAAACTTCCAAGAGTGACGCGAAACAATGGCTCTACTGGCAGCAGCGTGCGGGGAACGAAGTGGCCAACCAAATGTATCGCGAAGGGGACTTCCTCAGCGCGCTCGAGGTCTACCAGTTGCTGGCGGATCTCAATAAATCTGCGGAATGGCAGATCCCCGTCTGGTACCAGATTGGACTGGTTTTTGAGAACCTGAAACAGCATCGTAAGGCCTGCGAGATGTATGATAAATTGATTGCCCGCCAGAAAGAGGCCGCTCTCAAGGCTCCTACCGCCGCGCTGAAACAGGTCGCCGAACTGGCCGCATGGCGCAAGCAGTGCCTCCTCTGGGAGGATGCCGCCCAGGCCGTGAACCAGAACCTGCAATCCACCCCGGAGAAACACGATTCCCTGTGAGTGTCATGCTTGCCCCTGCTGATTTTTCTGAACGCCTCCGCCATCACCGGGCGGTCTGCCAGGAAGTGCTGAAGCTGGTCGAGAAGGAGAATGCCCTTCTGCGAAGCCAGAAGCCGGACGCCGCGTTTGAGTTGCGCAGCGCCCGAAAAAACTTGCTTGCGCAATTGACCGAATCCCTCGATAAGATTCGGGAACTTCGGATTGCCTGGCTGAAGCTCGAACCCATGCGCCGCCAGGGCTACCCCGAAGTCGCTGAGCTGCTGCGGGATAACCAGAATATCATCATGAAGATTCTGGTGCTGGATCGCGAAAATGAGCAGACGCTTTTGCGGCACGGCCTCGTTCCCTCGCGGCATGTGCCTTCAGCCAATCGGCAGCGTCCTCATTTCATAGCGAATATGTACCAGCGCAACGCGGCAGTATGAGCGATATTCGCCAATGCCAATCGAGAAGATTATAGTGCTTGAGGACGACCTGATCGTCCGCAAAAATCTCGAACAACAACTGCGCCAGCGTCGCTACGACGTCGCCTCCGCCCAGAACATCGCTGAGGCCCAGGAACTTCTGGGCAAAGACAATTTCGACCTGATCTTCGTCGACATTCGGCTCCCGGACGGCGAGGGCACCGATCTCCTCAAGGAAATCCAAACCCGCGCCTTCAAACCGCTGGTGGTCATGATCACCGGGTTCGGCTCGGTGGAGAACGCGGTCAGTTGCATGCGGGACGGCGCTTTCGATTACATCATCAAGCCGTTCTCGTCCGATACCATCGACGTCACCCTGAAGAAGGCCGAGGATTTCACCCGCCTGGTGAAGGTGAACCAATACCTGAGCCGGGAAGGGGAGGAGACCGGTTACGAGTTGCTGGGGCACAGCCCGGGCATGGAGGGCCTCCGCGCTCTCATCCGGAAGGTCGCCCGCACCCAGGCCACGGTTCTCATCCAGGGCGAAAGCGGCACCGGCAAGGAGTTGGTGGCGCGCGCCATCTATTCCGAAAGCCCCCGCGCCAGCGCCCCGTTTATTCGGGTGAACTGCGCGGCCATTCCCGAAAACCTGATCGAGAGCGAATTTTTCGGGCACGAAAAAGGGGCGTTCACCGGGGCCTTGAACAAACGGGAAGGCCGCTTCGAACTCGCCCATGGCGGCACCATTCTGCTGGACGAAGTGAGCGAAGTCTCGCCACAGGTCCAGGCCAAGCTCCTGCGCGTTCTCCAGGAGCGTGAATTGGAGCGGGTGGGCGGGAACCGCACCATCAAGGTCGACGTCCGCGTCATCGCCACCACCAACCGCAACCTCCAGCAAAGCGTCGACAAAAAGGAATTTCGCCAGGACCTCTTCTTCCGTTTGAACGTCGTTCCGATTCTCGTTCCGCCCCTGCGCGAGCGGATGGAGGATGTCCTCTACCTGAGCGAACAGTTCATGTACCGCATGGCGCGCAAACATGGCGTCCGGGTCACCGGCATTTCCCCGGGCTGCCGGGCGGCCCTCACCGAGCATTCCTGGCCGGGCAACGTGCGCGAACTCCAGAACGTGATCGAACGCGCGGTCATCCTCAGCTCGGATGGCCAGGAACTCCAGGCCGAGCATCTCGGCTTCGCTCCTATTTCCCTGGCGCCGGCGGCCGCAGCTCCGGCCGCGCCGGTCGTGCCCGCGGCTCCGAACATTACCCCGTTCAATCCGCCGGCCCAGCCCGCGGCGGAGACCGCCGTTCAGGCCCTGCACGAGATCGAGAAAAAAGCCATTCTCCGCACGCTGGAGGTCTGCGGCGGCAACCGCACGCAAGCCGCGAAAGTGCTCGACATCAGCATCCGCACCCTTCGCAACAAGCTCCACGAATACGGGGGCAGCGGCCGCGACGACGCTCCCTCCGAGCCTTCCGAAGCTTCCGGATAGCCTGGGTTCGGCTCTAAGCAGTGCCTGTGCGCACTGCGGGCGGAGGGGCAGGCGCGTAGTTTAACGCGTTGCCATCCGGCGCTTCTTGCCTGTTTCCTGTCCCCATTCGCGATATCCTGCCGCCCATGAAATCACTCACTGAGCATTTGTGGTTCGAAGTCCCGGGCCGGCGTGGATTTGTGAACATCACCCACACCGTCGAGCAGCTCGTGGCCCGAAGCGCGGTCCGCGAGGGCCTTTGCCTCGTCAACGCCATGCATATCACCGCCTCGGTTTTCATCAACGACAACGAGAGCGGTCTCCATCACGATTACGAGGTCTGGCTGGAAAAGCTCGCCCCGCACGCTCCCACGTCCCAATACCATCACAACCGGACTGGAGAAGACAACGCGGACGCGCACCTCAAGCGGCAGATCATGGGACGCGAAGTCGTAGTGGCCGTGACGAATGGAAAGCTGGATCTCGGGCCGTGGGAACAGATCTTTTATGGAGAGTTCGATGGGAACCGAAGGAAGAGGGTGCTTGTAAAGATCATCGGCGAATGAGCAAAAAGCGCAAATACAACAATTCCTATCCGACGTGCTTCGAAACCTTTTCGACACTGCGGATCTTTTCAGATCATCTCGCGCCTGAGGAAATCACGGCTAGCTTACGGCTTGAGGCTACTGAAACATTTCGCAAGGGTGATACTCACGCAGGGGGAAAGTTGCGACGGAAGACAAACGGCTGGTTCTACACGACCGAGCATCTCACAAAGTCAAAGGACTTTCGGCGACATTTGGACATCATTCTTGACGCGCTGGAGGGACGGGAGGACGCGGTTTTGGGGTTGCAAGCGAAAGGATGCAAAATGGACATCACCACATATTGGGTTTCCACCGGACAAGGCGGCCCTTGGCTGATGCCTGATCAGATGCTGAAGCTTGGATCGTTGGGAATCGAAATCTGGTGGGATGTTTACTTTGAGAGGTCCGCCGAGCATGCGACTAACAAGGTAGCGGAACCGAAGGAAGCGAGCTCTAGTAAAGATCGTTGAGGAGTGAATCCTTGACGCATTTTACGTGACAAACATACTCCTGAAGTGGCGAGAAAATCGATTTTTTCTCCTCTGACCAAGGATTCGTTCGAGGACTTCCTCGTGCTGTTTATCGTAGGCCTTACAGCGTTCGGTGTCAGCACATTCGTTCTTTGTCGAAAACTGCAGTCTGGGCTGTCGAACCCGCAGGTCGAGTTCACCCTTACTGATTGGCGCGTTGACCACGGTTCAGAGCATACGAATGTCGGTCGAGGCTTTCACTGGGCCATGCGTGAGGGCAAATTGCGGCATACTCCGTTCATCGCCGAGCAGATTGTTACGCGACGACAATACGGTCCGGTTTGCGTTTTCTCCTCGCGCCCAGGGCGTCCCTCACTCGACACCAACGAGCTAAAGGTTGGTTCGGTTCTCTACGATGGCTATATCCCTCAAATCGAGATTGGTCGCGTGCTGGAAATCGACAAAACGCACCACTTCTCTCCCGACGGTAATACTGTGGGCGTGCTAATACGTCGTCCCGACGGAACCGAAGTCTGGCAAGCTCGAACAAACCTAAACGAGACCATAGTTCAGGAGTGAAGACCTCCGTTTGCGTCCGTCAATGATTTCCATGGCCGCAGATTCGAGCCGGAACCTGTAGTAACTGCAATTTTCGTTCCAATGCCATGCACTTCACCGCCTCGGTTTTCATCAACGACAACGAAAGCGGGTTGTTGCACGATTACGAGGTCTGGCTGGAGAAGCTCGCGCCGCATGCGCCCACCTCCCAGTATCACCACAACCGGACAGGTGAGGACAACGCAGACGCCCATCTCAAACGGCAGATCGTGGGCCGCGAGGTCGTAGTGGCCGTGACCAATGGAAAGCTGGATCTCGGGCCGTGGGAGCAGATCTTTTATGGAGAGTTTGATGGGAACCGGCGAAAACGCGTTCTCGTGAAAATCATTGGCGAATGACGAATGCCACGCTGATAGCATGGGCCTTCGTAACGACTGTTCTTGCGGTGATGTGCCGACGTGGGCGGATTGTGTATTTCTCCAGTTGCGTATTGGCCGTGATCCCAATCGTGATTTCCCAGCGTGAGTTCGAACTCCTGCCGATGGCCGGTATCGCGCACGTCTTCATGGCCGGGATCTATCCGCTTGCCGTCTTTGGGGCCGTAAAGCTTTACCGCCGCGCAATCACGGAGAAATCAAGTATCTCAGAGAACTCCTCTTCGTCCCCAAACCCAGAATGTGACGAAGAATGAGAGAACGCAGAGAGGGACGCTCCCGGCCTCGATAAGAAGCAGGTCCAGAGACGTAGGCGTAGACCGGCGGCGGAATCGTATTATGGCAACACCGATCCAGAATCCGGTAAATCCGAAGAGGCAGACCTGGAGAATCACGCCTCCGTCAAGAATGGCGCTCGCGAGAAGCGTTAAGATGACCTGCTGCGCTACCGCAGACCCAAGAGCCTGTTTAAATGTTTTGGCCCGAAGCCGCATACCAAATCCTTTACCAAAGGCGCTCCTTTGAGCACAGGCTTTTGCTCCGAATGCGAGCCGACGATTGAAACGTCAGTTGTCTTTCCTCGAAGGAGCTCGACGATGTTTAAACATCTCACCATCGATTCTTGCCAGTCCACCGTTGTCGCCCCGCTCTTTCCACCAGACCTCCAAATCCGGATAGCCGCTGTCTCTTACCAGTTCGGCAGCGCACCAGAGGACAACCATCAGACAGTCCAAGGGATCCGCCCCGTAGAGCCGTGACTCTCCCTGTTTTATAAAGTCCAAGCTCCAATAGCAGGCCCACGAATCTCTCTCGGGCACGAATTCGATTCGCGAAACGATCAGCTTCCCCGTCGTCGTTTCTGTTCCCCTTGTAAAGTTGAGATCACGCTCGAATCCCAAATGGATCGCATCGGCTGAATGTTCCATGAATCGATGGTGCGAGCTCCAGGGGCATGGTGCAAGCCGATCTTGTCCGAAGAGACAAAATCGGTTGTAACCACCATTCTCGTTCCGACGCTATGCACATCACCGCATCGGTTTTCACCAACGACAACGAAAACGAAAACAGTCTCCGTCACGATTACGAAGTCTGGCTCGAAAAGCTCGCCCCGCACGCGCCCACCTCCCAGTATCGCCACAAGCGGACAGGCGAGGACCACCAGGAGGGACGGGATACTTACCGCCGAAATGAAATCGAACAAACCCACGAGCTGTCAGCGTCCCGGAACCTCGGAGAGGTTCCCAGCCACAGCCCAATGTTGGCGCGTGAGCACTATTTACAATTGTTAGTAAAGTGGGGAAGCCCTTGGTTTTATGGGGTCAAGTCGGCTGGTTGACCCTTTCCCCTCTTCACCCTTCCAAAGTGGGCCAGACGCAAATCCGGCGCATCCCGGCACCCTCACGGCGCAAACCGTGATTTGCGCCCAAGCCATACAATCCCCACTTGCTGCTTTATGGATGAACCGGCTCGCCTTTTGGATTACGTGGCGGCGGTAGCGTGCCAGAATACGGGCGGTCTGGTTCGGACTCCGGTATTCCAATCAGCAGTTAGTGGAGCTCAAATCTGCCTCCAAACGAATTGCTTATTGAACCTGCGTCGCTCAACATACACACGGATGGTTCGTTGAAAATGGGCGACCACGCGATGTATATTTTATTGAGTATTACTGTTTCGTTGCTGCTACTCGCCGGCATTGGCCTTTCGCTGCGCCGTTCCGTGCGCACGATGCTGGCGTCACCTGAAGCGCATGAGAATCCCGCTGCCGCAGCAATCCTTCTAGCTTCGGTGCCTCACGCCCTGCAGTTGCTCCTTGATGCTGAAGGATTCCGATTTTCAAAAGCTTACTCATTTCAGGCGATGACCTTCGGTATTTGGATACGCATCAGTCCTGACCCACCGCTGCGAATTTTTTCCGTATTGAAGCCGCCAGCAGGCACTATCTATGAATTCGTCACTGAGTTTTCCGATGATGTGAGCCTCACTACAACTACGACACGTTCAGCTTTCCTCTTTCCTCTCCCGTTCGGGATTTTTGTTCAGTCCTTTCCGAGCGGGACACCTGATAGCCTTTGGAAGGCCCACCGTCAGGGTGAAGAATACATAACATCAACGCTTGCGATTCCCTTGCGGGAATGCCGACTGCCGTTCCTTGAGACCTTTAAGCAACACATGGTTCGGAAGCTGTCCCACGTCACGTCCTTGCGGTTTTGGGTCGTCCGGGGAATCTATTGGTATTCGGTCAAACGCTTCCTGCTACACAACCGACCGATTTGGCGGCAGAATATCGCAGCCGATTATGGCAAAAGCACGGCCTAGCCCTACGCCGGACGGCCTACGCACTTTCCGGCTGCTTTGGTCCGGCGCCAGTGGGTCTTGTTGTTATTGAATCTGGTCGCCGCTTCGCAACGCACGCAATCGCTGGTCCCCGTTCCCAACGATACGGCCGTTTCTGTCGCGAGTCCTATCATCCGATTTATCGTATCGGGCCACAAGCTTGCCCGTGCCGTCGCGGAGCCAAGCCCCGTCCATCCGGCCAATGATTTTGCCGGTTCTGTCGCGTAAATATTCGTTCATATTCATTGATGCTCGACTCCGCCAGGCGGAGTCGAGCGGCATGGTGTTTTAGGCGGTCTGGAGTTTGAGAATGTTGCGGACGGTGGCGGGATACCAATTTCCACCGTTGCGGGTGGCAATTCCCCGCCTGTTCAAACAATCACAGATACCGCGGAGCGTCTGAACGCCTGCCGATTTGATTTCCTGAATGATGGGGAACACCTCGGCGGCGAACTCGGCCTTGGCCGTCTTGTTGGCCACGGCCATTGCGGCCACGGCCTTTTGCGGATTCGGTGTCCCCAAGGTTTTGCCGGATGCTTTGAGAGCGGCCAAGGCGTTTGTCGTTCTCTCACTAATCAATTCGCGTTCCCGTTGCGCCAGCAAAGCCAAAACCCCCACCGTAAACTTATCGCAACCGGCAGCGTCGCACGCGATGAAATCGGCTCCACTATTTTGGAGACGTAGGAGAAACTCAGCGTTGCGGGCCAAGCGGTCAAGTTTAGCGATTACAACCGTGCCCTTGGTTTTCTTCGCGTATTCCAGCGCCGCCGCCAATTGGGGGCGCTCATCGGATGTTTTCTTGCCGGTTTCCACTTCGGAAAACTCCATAGCCAAGGCACCGCCTTGGCTCTCAACGAACCGCCGAACCGTCTCTTTCTGTGCCGTCATGCCATTGCCGTCCAGCCCTTGCGCTTTCGTGCTCACGCGATAGTAGCCAATCCAGTTTTTCATCATGGGGCACTGGTAATGCGGTTGACGCCGTGCCACGCGGAAATGGCCCTGTCTGGCGGCAGGTCAACCAGCGTCCAGCCGTGTTCGGCACAGATTCGCAGGTTGTCTTTCCCTTGACGCTCCAGCGACGTGTCGCTTTGATTGAGCGATGAATATCTCCGATACGAAAAGGCCAGCGTTACCGGCTCTCCTGCATTTGACTTTTTGGCGATCATAGCAAGGATGGTATCAAAATTAACTAACAATTGTCAACAGCACTTGAGCGGCTACGTTGGGTAAACAACCCTCAAAAACACATCAACCTCTCCGAGGTGCGCTTTGCCGAGTTGTCGCTCGGCCTTGCTCGAAAAGCCCGCTCCGCTCACACCCACAGTATCACTACAACCGGACAGGCGAAGAAAACGCCGCCGCCCAGCTCAAGCGCCAGAGCATGGGCCGCGACGTCGTCGCGGGTCCATAAGTTAATGCTGTGGCCGCGTGATGTCGTGGGCGCCAGTTGCGCTCATTAATGGCTAACATCCGCCTTGCTCTTTTGCCCGCTGAGGAGGTTGAGGAATTCATGTTGAGTGAGTGTCCAGCGGTTTGTCGGCAAAACGACCTCGATATTGGTTCCGAATCGTAAGACGTTGGTCGGGAAGATCACCTCCGCAGTCCCCGAATCCGTCCGGGCCAGCAAGCTGTCGACTTCGGCCGATGAGTTGGCAGCCACGCGCACCTTCTTTTGACCCACCCGGACTTCGACGGGGTGGGCTTTTGTTATTACTGTGACTCGCCCCGAATCGAGTCTTACGATTGTGTTGCTTCCGTCGAAGGAACTGAAACACTTTGTTCCCTCCATCAACACCAGTTGCAAGTGAGAGGGCGAACTTATTTGCGGAATCTCCGGGGGATCTGGCTCAATTTCCTTCTGTGCGTCGATGATCGGCGCGCCCCCGGCAGGCCCGGTCGGTGCCTTCGGTGTGCTTTTCCTCGGGTTGCAACCGATTCCGATCAATAGAGCCGCCAATGCGACACGGAGGCGGCGCATTCTCCCGCGCTGCGTTAACCCACCCGAAATATAGAGATTTTCGCCACTCACCGGTATGCGAATGCCCGTCATTTGGCAAAGGCTCTCATGAATCTCGATCCATTTCCAAAGAAAACCGGTAGAAGCTACGTTCCCCGTTCCGATGCCAGGCACGGCACAGCCGGCGTCTTCGTCTATGACAACGAGAGCGACCTCGATAACGATTGCGACGCTTGGCTGGAAAAGCTGGCGCGGCACCCGTCCACGTCCCAATGCCAGCACAGCCGGACCGGGGAGGACTACGCCGGCCCGCATCTCAATTGGAAAACACGGGGCGGGAAGTGGTGGTGGCGATCACCAAAGGCCCATTGGACATCGAGCCCCGGGAGCAGATCTTTTACGGGGAGTTTGATGGTAATCGGGGGAAACGGGTTCTCGTGAGAATCATTCGAGAGTAATTCTCAGCGTCCCGGAACCTCGGAGAGGTTCCCAGCCACAGCCCAACGTTGGCGCGTCAGCGGCTACGTTGGGTAAATAGTCCCGCAAAACAGATCAACCTCGGAGAGGTTGTGGCAGTCGTTCGCCGTTGCCGTGATTTGGCTTGTCTTCGGAATCCTGGATGTTGATTCCCTGGCAGCTCTTGTCTTGAGGAAGAACCCGCATGGAGGCGGGACAGCTCACGGTCACTGTTTTTGCATCCACCCAGAAAACTTTCACGTCTCAGCGGGCGGCTGATCACCGCCGCCCGCCTGCACCATGAGTTGGCATTTGGGCCCCCTATCTCTTTGATTTAATTGGGGATCGGGCTCACCATTGCCGCCACGCAAACTCATGAAAATCGCTCCGGGACAGTTGGCCAGGAAAGTGGAACAGATCGTTGCATCCGTGCGGGTGCGGGACATTCATACGCATTTGTATGATCCGGCTTTCGGCGATTTGCTGCTGTGGGGGATTGATGATCTGCTGACGTATCATTATTTGATCGCGGAGTTCTTCCGGTTTTCTTCCATGCCGTACGAGGCGTTCTGGCGGCTCTCGAAGGGGGTGCAGGCGGAGCGGATTTGGGAGGCGTTGTTTGTCGAGCATTCGCCGCTGTCCGAGGCGTGCCGGGGGGTGTTGACCACCCTGCAACGACTGGGGATTGACGCGAAGAAGCGGGATTTGGCGGCGATCCGCAAGTGGTTCAAGAGTTGCACGCCCGAGGGTTACACGACGCGCTGCCTGGAAACGGCCGGGGTGGACTCGATCTGCATGACGAATTCGCCGTTTGATGACCTGGAACGGCCGGTGTGGGAGCGCGGCCTTCGACGGGATGAACGCTTCAAGACCGCGTTGCGGATTGATCCGCTCCTGCTGGCCTGGAGGACCGCTGGCCCGAAACTCGCGGAGTGGGGCTACAAGGTGAGGGGGGACTTGGGGGCGAAGACGATTGGGGAGATTCGCCGTTTCCTGGCGGACTGGACGCGGCGATTGAACGCGGAGTTTTTGATGGTCTCGCTGCCGCCGGACTTTGCCTATCCGGACGCCAGCGAGTGCGCGCAGATCATTGAGAAGGCGGTGGCGCCCCATTGCCGCGAGTTCAATCTCCCGTTTGCGGTGATGCCTGGGGTAAAACGGGGGGTGAATCCGCAGTTGAAACTGGCGGGGGACGGCCTGGCGCAGAGCAATTTGGGCGCGTTGCAGAATCTGTGCGCGGCCCATCCGGAGAACAAGTTTCTGTGCACGATTCTGGCCCGGGAAAACCAGCATGAGCTGTGCGTGCTGGCGCGCAAGTTTCGGAATCTGCATGTCTTTGGCTGCTGGTGGTTCATGAATATCCCGAGCTTGATCGACGAGATCACCCGGATGCGGCTGGAGTTGCTCGGCCCGAGCTTTACCGCGCAGCATTCGGATGCGCGGGTCCTGGATCAAATCATTTACAAGTGGGATCATTCACGCCGGTGCATCGGGCGGGTGCTGGTGGAAAAATACGAGGAATTGGCCGCGACCGGCTGGAATGTGACGACCGCGGAGATTGAGCGGGATGCGCGCGCTCTGTTCGGCGGAGCGTATCAGGATTTTTTGAAGTTGGAGCTTTGATTCCAATATTCCGTGTCATCCGCGTCGTCCGCAATTTGCACAAAGGACGTGACCGGCTGAACGGGACGGGCTAAGAAGATGATTCAAATGCACTGGATACACCGATGGATGCTCGTGTGGGTGGCGGGCTGCGCGCTCGTCGCGCGAGCCGAGCAAAAGCTGAATGTCTTTATCTACAGCGAATATCTGCCGCCGGAGGTCACCGCCGAATTCGAGAAGCGGTTTGACTGCAAAGTGGTGATCGATCTCTACGAGGACTCGGAGTCGATGCTGGCAAAAATCCAGGCGGGCGGGGCCTCCCTGTATGACGTGGTGGTGCCGGCGGACTACATCCTGGCGGCCATGATCAAACAAAAGCTCCTGGCTCCGCTGCGGCCGGAGAACATTCCGAACTTGAAGAACCTCGACGCGACCTTCCGGAGCCCGCCCTATGATCCGGGCAACAAATATTCGGTGGCTTACCAGTGGGGAACTCTCGGGATTTACGCTCGGAAGTCCGGGACGCCGATCGACAACTCCTGGGGGGCGCTGTTCGACGCGGGAAAGCAGCCGGGGCCATTTGTCCTGCTGGACAGCATGAGGGACACGATCGGCGCAGCCTTGAAATACAAAGGGTGGAGCATGAACTCAACGACGCCCGCCCAACTGAAGGAGGCTCGGGACCTCATTGTCGCCGCGAAGAAGCGATCGCTCGGTTTCGCGAATACGGTCGGAGGCCGGGCGAAGGTGCTGGATAAAGGAGCCCGGGCGGCCATGTGCTTCAGCGGGGAAGCGGCGCGCGGCATGATTGATGACCCGGACACGATTTATTTCATCCCGAAGGAGGGGAGCGAGATCTGGGTCGACAACTTGAGCATTCTGGCTCAAGCGGCGCATCGGGATCTCGCGGAGAAGTTCATCAATTTCATTCTCGAACCGGAAATCGGGGCGAAGATCTCAAACAAGTACCAGTTCGCGACTCCCAATGCTGCCGCGAAAAAACTGGTGCAGCCCGAGTTGCTGAAGAACCCGGTGATTTATCCGTCCGAGGAGACGATGAAGACGCTGGAATTCCTGAAAGATCTCGGCAGGGATACGCGCGTTTACGATCAGGTTTGGACCGCGATCAAATCGAAGTAGGTGGCCGATCGAAACTCAGGGGAGAAGTTGAAATGACCGAAAGCAATCCGCCGTTTGATTTGCGCAGCGTGCCGCAGAGCGATCCGACCAGCGTTTATCGGTATCGGGACGGCTTGTATGCCGCCGACCTGCTGGCCTGCGCGCTGGTCTACCTCGACCTGTTCACGTGGCTGGAGGATCGTCCAAGCACGCTCGAGGACATCTGCGCGCAGTTCTCCACGGCGGCGCGGCCGACCGATGTGATGGTGACGCTGTTCGTCGCCATGGGCCATCTGCAGCGGACGGCGGACCGGGTTTCGCTGACCGAACTGGGGCGCGAACATCTGGTGAAAACGTCGCCCTGGTTCATCGGCCCGTACTATGCCTCACTAAAAGACCGGCCGGTCTGCAAAGACTTTCTCGAGGTGTTGCGGACGGACAAACCAGCCAATTGGGGCAGTTTCAAACAGGAAAAGGACTGGGCCAAAGCCATGCTGGAACCGGCCTTTGCGGACAGCTTCACCGCCGCGATGGATTGCCGGGGCGTTTTCCTGAGCCAGGCCGTGGCGAAGGCGTTGGATGTCCGGGGCAAACGGCGGCTGCTGGATATTGCGGGCGGGTCGGGGATCTACGCCTGTTCCATCGCGGCGCATCATCCGGGACTGGCGGCGGCCGTTCTGGAGCGGGCGCCGGTGGACCAAGTGGCGGCGCGGGCGATTGCGAAGCGAGGGTTTGCCGGGCGCGTTGAAGTTCTGGCCGGGAATATGTTCACCGAACCACTCCCGGGCGGCTTTGATCTCCATTTGTATTCCAACGTTCTCCACGATTGGGATGACAAGGCTGTGCTCGCACTGATCCGGAAATCTTTTGCCGCGCTGGAGCCGGGCGGGGTATTGATCATTCACGACGTGATGATCAATGAGGAGAAGTCCGGGCCTTTACCGAACGCGGCCTACTCGGCCATGTTGATGCACGCGACCGAGGGGAAGTGCTACAGCATTGGCGAATATTACGGCGCGCTGCGGGCGGCCGGGTTCCAGAACTTCCGTTTTCAGAATACGGCGGCGGATCGGAGCATCATCACCGCGCAAAAGCCGGCGTGACGCGCAAACTCTTTGACGTGGTGGCGGAAGATGACGACCTCCTCGTCATTAACAAGCCGGCCGGGCTGGTTTGCCATCCGACGAAGGGCGACGAGTACTCGAGTTTGATCAGCCGGGTGCGCCTTTATCTGGGGGGCGATTCCGAGCCGCACATGATCAACCGGCTCGATCGGGAAACCAGCGGGCTGGTGATCGTGGCAAAACATTTGGAGGCGGCCGTTTACCTGAGAAAGCTTTGGGAAGGGCGCGAGGTGGAGAAGGAGTATCTGGCGGTGGCCCACGGATCGTTGCCTGTCGGAAAGACGTTGATCCGGGCTCCCCTGGGCAAAGATCCGGCCAGCGCCGTGGCCATTAAAGACGCGGTGGTGGCGAACGGCACGTCCGCTGAGACGCACGTGTTTCTCCTCCGGCTCCTGGAGCATCGCCACCGGCCGCTCTCCCTCGCGAGAATCCTGCTTCTGACCGGCCGCAAACACCAGATCCGCATTCATCTCGCGCATGCGGGCCATTCGATCGTCGGGGACAAGCTTTACGGCAGGGACGAAAACATTTATCTGCGGTTCGTCCACGATCAGTTGACTGCTGCCGATCGCGAGGAGTTGATCACTGAAAACCACGCGTTGCATGCCGGGCGCGTGACGATTCCGTGGTTCGGATCGATGCGAACGTATCGCTGTGAGCCGGAGGGATGGTTCCGGCAACTAGCCCAAGGCTCCTAAAGCCCGGGTTCGCGATCTTCCGAGGAAAAAACCGCGAGTTGAAAGCAAATTCCCCGCGGACGCCTATCCACGCTTATTGAGCAGGAATCAGCGAAGCCCGAATCGGGAAAGTCCGGTAAGTCATCACGGAGGGCGGTTCCTGCAAAGCCGGTTCCGTGCTGCTCAGGTCGGTGAACGAATAGAGCAGGGGCGCCGGATTGGCAAAGTGGCGCTGGATGGAACTTCCGGGCTGAAGCGTGGTGGGATCGATCGTGTTTCCCAACAGGCTGTTGTCCGAGGAGGCTTCGTGCTGAAGATCCTGGGAAAATTTAAACCCCAGAAGCATGAGGCCGGAAATGGCGAACGCGTAAGCCCCAGCCAGGACAGGCTGGGCATCCAGCTTCTGGATGAGCCATTGCCACCAGGTTGAATATTCGGAGAGGTCGTCCCGCTCCAGCCGCATCATGACCTTGTCGGGCAGGTAGCTGAAGTACCCGGGCGGCGGCTTTTCATGGCGCTTGAGCGCGAGCAAACGACGCAAATCCTGAAAATCGTCGGGCGATGAATTCATGCTACTTGAGATAATCCGATAAATAACCCTGCAACTGTTGTCGAGCGTAGAAAAGACGTGACCGAACCGTCCCGGTATTGCAATCCATGATCTTACTAATCTCTTCATGGGACAGTCCCTGCACGTCGTGCAGGGTCACAACCAATCGATGAACTTCTGACAATTTCTGCATCGCTTCGTTCAATTTCTCCTGCAACTCGCTCAGATTCAGGTCGCGGCGCGGGGTCTTTTCGGAGACGAAGGTGACCAGGTCCGGATCATGCTCGGCGTTGAAATCCAAGTCGTTGAGGCTCAGATGGATCTTATTCTTCCGGCCTTTGAGGAAATTGATCGTTTTGTTGACCGCAATCCGGTAGATCCAGGTGAAAAAGCTGGAGTCCCCCTTGAAGCTCTGGAGCGCTTTGTAGGCTTTGATGAAGGTCTCCTGCGTCAGGTCATTGGCGTCCTCGTGATTGGACGTCATGTGGTAAATCGTCCCGTAGAGGCGCTCCTGGTACTTCTGGACGAGCGTATCAAAAGCCGAATAGTCGCCGCCCTGAGCCTGCTTGACTAAAGCCCTGTCGTCCACCGTTGCGGATGCCGCCGGCGATTCCTCGCGAATCTTTAGGGACGCAGTTTCTATCATAAACGCCCGCCCGCTGCTGGAGCCCCGACATCGGCTTCATCCGAGTCCGAATGCTTAAACTCCAAGCGCACGAGTCTGTTGCGCCAGATAATCTCCCAAAGCTGCGAGGGCTTCCACGCCCTTTGACTGTTTGAGTTCGCCCAGAACCTGTTGGGCTTGCTTTATGTATTGGGTTACTACTCTGCGCGTATCGCTTAGAGCATCGTGTTTCTCCAACAGTTCAAAAATTCTTTCTAAATTTTCAGCTTCGAGATTTTCTATGCAATTTCGTAGCAATTCCCGGTCCGAGTCGGTCCCTTTTTCCAACACGATCAAGATTGGCAGGGTCAACTTGCCCGTGCTGAGGTCGGTGCCGAGGCTTTTGCCCGCTTTAGCCTCGCTGCCAAACAGATCGAGGCAGTCGTCGTACAGCTGATACGCCGTGCCCAATGCCATGCCGTAGCTGCGCAAAGCGCTGCTTTCGGCCGGGTTTCCGCCGCCGAGAGAGGCCCCCAACTCGCACGAAAGGGCGAAAAGCTCCCCGGTTTTCATTTCCAACGCTCGGATGTAGTCCTGGCGCTTCAAACCGTACTTGTGGCGTTGATTGGTTTGAATGATTTCTCCGGAACAGACTGTGTTAGTGGCCTTTGCAACAGCCCGGCAGACGTCCGGGGTGGGAAAGCTGGCGGCGAGGACGACGGAATGGGCGAAAAGGCAGTCTCCCACCAGAACGGATACCTCGTTGCCCCAATTCGCTGCCAGGGTGGGGCGGCAACGGCGCACGGACGCTTCGTCCATGATGTCGTCATGGACCAAAGTGGCCAGATGGACCATTTCAATGATGACGGCCACTTTCACCAGCGAATCGTTCATGTGACCGACCGCATTTCCGCTGAGGGCGACGAGGGCAGGGCGGAGCTGTTTGCCCTGGTTTGTGAGTGCGTAGCGCGCATATTGCGCGATTTCCGCGTGAAAAGCCCCGACTTGGGCAGCCAGATTCTCGGCCACCTTCTCCAAAAACGGTCGGACAGGTTCAACAATCCACTTCCACTCCGGAGCGGGTGTAATCGTTGCCTGATCAGCGCGGGTATTCCTTTCGGTCACCAACATTCGAGCCACTCTACTGGAGCGGCGCTTTTTAAGTCAAACTGCGAAGAGCGGACTGAGACCGAATCAAACGTCCCGGGAGGTCTCCGGCGGCTTCCTCAATCTCTTGGGATTTTTGACTGTCCAAATCTGTCTGATGCGGTTGAATCAAGGGGATTGTTGATGATGAAGAGTCCGCTCCCACCCGCCCGGGATAAGTTGCTGTTCACCCCGGGGCCGTTAACCACCAGTTTGAGCGTAAAGCAGGCGATGCTGCATGATGCCGGGTCATGGCATTTCGAGTTTAACGCCCTCGTGGCGGAGATTCGAAAAAAATTGTTGCAATTAGCTGGAGTGGAACCAGGTGCGTATGAATGCGTGCTCCTGCAAGGAAGTGGCACGTTTGGAGTCGAGGCGGTGTTGGCCACCACCGTTCCGCCTGAGGGCAAAGTGTTGGTGCTGAGCAACGGGGCTTACGGGGAGCGGATGATCCAGATGGCGAAGTGCCTGCGGATTCCGGCCGTTCCGCTGCGGTTTCCCGAGGATCGCCCGCCTGATCCTGAACTCGTGGCGGAGGCGCTGGCTAATGATCGAGCGATCACCCATGTGGCCTTGGTCCATTGCGAGACGACCACGGGAATTTTGAATCCGATCGAGCCGATCGGGCGCGTGGCGGCAGCGCAGAAGAGGACTTTCGTGGTCGACGCGATGAGCAGCTTCGCCGCGGTGCCGATCGATTTTCGCGCCGGTCATATCGACTACCTGATTTCCTCGGCGAACAAGTGCATTGAAGGGGTGCCCGGTTTTTCGTTTGTGATCGGCCGGCGCGATCACTTGCTCGGCTGCGAGGGGTACGCCCGCAGTTTGAGCCTCGATTTATTGAGTCAATTGAAGGGGTTCGAGAAGAATGGGCAGTTCCGGTATACGCCGCCGACCCATGCAATTCTGGCGTTTGCCCAGGCGCTGCAGGAATTGGAGGCCGAAGGAGGCGTGGCCGGCCGCGCGGCGCGGTACCAGCGCAACCACCAGGCGCTGCTTTCCGGAATGGGCGCGCTTGGATTCACGTCGTATTTGCCTCTGGCTGTCCAGAGCTACATTATCACTTCGTTTCATTATCCGGCCGATCCGAAATTCACGTTCAACGAGTTTTATCATCGTTTGAGCGACGCTGGCTTCATCATTTACCCCGGCAAATTGAGCCAGGTAGACCTGTTCCGGATCGGGAATATCGGGCGGCTGTTCGAAGCGGATATTCAGTCGCTCGTCTCGGGCGTGGGATCTGCGTTGACCGCGATGGGGGTGAAAATGGGGGCGAAGCCTTAGTTTTGAGGCGGAGAGTGCCAAGGCCGGTGAGGCGGCCGTTCCGACTCAATAAACCGCTCGCCGATTTCGTCCAAAGCTGCATAGTAACGTTTTATGCCCAGTTGCGAACGCATCATTCAGGTGAGTTACCGTCACCAGGTACACTTCACTGAGGGAGTGTTCGAAGCGGGAAACGCAGTTTTGCGGGACGTCTTGACCGAGGACAAAACCCGGCAGCAGCACAAGGTGCTGGTCGTGCTGGATGAATGTCTCGCCCAGTCCCAGCCATTCCTCGGCCGGCAAATTGAATCGTACTTTGCGGATCACGCCGAATTGGCGCTGGTCTGCCCGCCGATCGTCATTGAAGGCGGGGAACGAACCAAGAATTCCTACTTTCACGTCTCCGAAATCCATTCCCAAATCGACCGGTACCACATTGACCGTCATTCGTATGTGATCGCGGTGGGAGGCGGGGCGCTGTTGGACATGGTCGGATTGGCGGCCGCCACGGCGCACCGTGGCGTTCGGCACGTCCGGATTCCCACGACCACTCTCAGCCAGGACGATTCCGGCGTGGGAGTGAAGAACGGCATCAACGCCTTCGGAAAAAAGAATTTTATCGGGACTTTTGCTCCGCCATTCGCGGTGATCAATGACTTCAAGCTGTTGGACACCCTCTCGCCGCGGGATAAACGGGCTGGATTTGTCGAGGCCGTAAAAGTGGCTTTGATTCGCGACGGAGAATTCTTCGAGCAGATCGAGCGGGATGCCTTCAAACTTCGGATTTTTGAGCCCGAGGCGATGAAGCACCTGATTTATCGCTCGGCCGAGTTGCATCTCAATCACATCGCGACGTCCGGCGATCCGTTTGAATTTGGGTCGGCTCGTCCTTTGGATTTCGGCCACTGGGCGGCGCACAAGCTGGAGCAGCTTTCCGAATATCGGCTGCGGCATGGTGAAGCGGTGGCTATTGGCATCGCTTTGGATGTCATCTACGCCCGCCGGGTTCAACTGCTCGACCGGGGCGCGGAACGGCGGATTCTGGCCTTGCTGGAACTGCTCGGTTTTGAACTTTTCGCAAATGAACTGCTGCATGTCGATTCGCAGGGGGACTCAATCGTCCTCGCCGGCCTGGAGGAGTTTCGGGAGCATCTGGGCGGGCAACTGACCATTACGCTGCTCCGGGGAATTGGCAAAGGGGTGGAAGTGCATGAGATCGACCAGGCGCAAATGCGGCAGGCGATCCGTGAACTGGAACAACGCCACCGCGAGAAGGCGTTGGCCCATGAAAGCGCGTCCGCGTAAAGCGCCTCCAGCGTGAAGCGCGTTGCGGTCATCAACGTTGTTGGGCTGAGCCCGTCCTGCCTGGGAAATCGAACCCCGGCTCTGAACGAGTTCGCCCAGCGGAATTCCCTCGGGACAATCCGCCCGGCCTTCCCGGCGGTGACCTGCACCGCGCAATCCAACTATGTCACCGGCAATGTTCCCACCCGTCACGGCATTGTCGCCAACGGCTGGTACCACCGCGAACTGGCCGAGGTGCAATTTTGGAAACAGTCGAACCACTTGGTCACCGCGCCGAAGATCTGGGACCTGCTGCGGGCCGAGCATCCGGGATTTACCTGCGCCAAGCTCTTTTGGTGGTACAACATGTATTCGACGGCCGATTATTCGATCACGCCCCGTCCGATGTACCCCGCGGACGGCCGGAAGGTTTTCGATATTTACACCCACCCGGCCACGATTCGCGCCGAAATCAAAGGAGATCTCGGGGAATTTCCGTTTCCTGCCTTTTGGGGGCCGGCGGCTGGCGCCAAAGGCAAATTTGCTCCGGACGAAGTCTCGCGTTGGATCGCCGAGTCGGCGAAATGGATCGAGCGGAAGCACCAGCCTACCTTGTCGCTGATTTATCTCCCGCACCTCGATTACAACCTGCAACGGTTCGGCCCGGCTGCGCCGGAAATTGGGGATGATTTCGAACGGATCGATCGGATCGTGGGCGGATTGATCACCTTCTTCGAAAAGGCCGGGATCACGCCGTTGGTCATTTCGGAATACGGCATCAGCCAGGTCAGCCATCCCGTCCATTTAAACCGGGTGTTTCGGGACAAAGGATGGCTCGCCATTCGCGAGGAACTCGGGCTGGAACTGCTCGATGCCGGCGCCAGCCGCGCCTTTGCGGTGGCCGACCACCAGGTGGCTCATGTCTACGTGAATGATCCGGCGGTGCTGGCGCCGGTGCGGACCGTTTTGGAGAAAACGCCGGGCGTGGAGCGGGTGTTGGGGCAGGCGGAAAAGAAGGCGGCGGGGATCGATCATGCGCGCGCGGGCGACTTGGTTGCGGTCGCGGATGAACGATCGTGGTTTACGTATTATTATTGGCAGGACGATGCCCGGGCTCCCGATTTCGCCCGCACGGTCGATATTCACCGGAAGCCGGGGTACGACCCGGTGGAGTTGTTTCTCGATCCGGCGATCAAAGCGCCGATGCTGAAGATCGCGAGCAAGCTGCTGCAGAAGAAGTTGGGATTTCGGATGTTGATGGACGTGGTGCCCCTCGATGCGGCTCTGGTGAAAGGATCTCATGGCCGGATCCCGTCGGACCGGCGGGAACATCCCGTTTTGATTGGGCCGAAGGGGTCTTTTGCCAGCGAGGTCGAGTCCACAGGCCTGTTCGAGATCATCCGGAGGCTGGTGTCCGGGGTTTAAGGGGCGTGCGCGATGGTTCGCGTGCCGGCCAGGTGGGCAGGCTGGCCTTGGGCTTCCGATCGCTTCCGAGAAGCTGGCTGACAAAGATTTGCGTGGTGGGCCGGACCATTGCATCTTTGCGCCGAAGCCGGATGGAAAGAGCGGAATCGACAACTGAATTTTAGGGAGAGCGGATGACATTTGCGCAACCGAAAGTTCTTTGGATCGGGCTCGCCGTGCTGCCGCTTCTCGCGCTTTTCTTTTGGGCCACCTGGCGCAAGCGGCAGGAATTGATCGCGCAGTTCGTCCAGAATAAGACCCTGGCGCAATTGGCCTTGGGCGTCTCGGTGATTCGCCAGAAATGGCGTCGGGTGATCCTGCTGTGCGCAGTCGCCTTGCTGCTGCTCGGCATGGCGGGCCCCGAATGGGGATTCACCTGGGAGGAGGCCGCGCAACGAGGCCGGGACATCATCGTGGCCATAGATACTTCACGAAGCATGCTGGCCACGGATGTGCAGCCGGACCGGTTGACGCGCGCCAAACTGGCCGCGCTCGATCTCCTGCAATTGGGCAGGTTCGATCGCTTTGGGCTGATTGCGTTCGCGGGGACGGCTTTTCTCCAATGCCCGCTTACCTTCGACGATGAGGCGTTTCGCCAAAGCGTCCAGATTCTGCAGCCGGGCATTATTCCTCAAGGGGGAACCGCCCTCTCCGAAGCGATCAAATCGGCGCGGGAGGCTTTCGGCACGGACGCCGAAGAGAATCATAAGATTTTGATCTTGTTCACCGATGGCGAAGATCATGAAGCGCAGGTGAACGAGGCGGCGGAGCGCGCGGCCACGGATGGAGTGAGGATCTTTACGGTTGGGGTCGGCACTCCGGGCGGCGAGTTGCTGCGGGTGCGGGACGAGCAGGGGAACCTGGTCTACGTAAAGGATGACGCCGGCAATGTCGTGAAAAGCCGGTTGAACGAACAGCTGTTGCGGGAAATCGCGACGACTGGCAAAGGGTTTTATCTTCCCTTGCAGGGCGGGAATGCCATGGATGTTCTCTATCAGAAGGGGCTTGCCCCTCTGCCAACCTCGGAACGGAATTCGACTTTGATGAAAAAGCTCAAGGAGCAGTTCTATTGGCCGCTTGGCTTGGGCATCTTGCTTTTGATTTTGGAGCTGTTCATTCCGGACGAGAAGCGCGCGGCGCGCCGGGCGCCTGCCAGTGCGGACGGTTCGCCCGGACCAACGGCGGGGGCGGCGAAAGCGGCGGCGGTGCTTCTGCTTTTGGCCATGATTCCGAGCGGTTGGGCCGGGGCTGCCAAAGCTCAGCGGCATTACAAGGCCGGGGAATATAAAAGCGCGCTGGCGGAGTACCAGGAAATGCTGGCGAAAAAGCCGGACGACCCCCGTCTGCACTACAACGCTGGAGCCGCCGCCTATCAGGCAACCAAGTTCGACGAAGCCTTGAAGCAATTCCAGGCGGCCGCGGCCTCCCCCGACCTGGATCTGCAGCAGCAGGCCTTTTACAACCTCGGCAACTCCGAATTCCGCGTCGGGGAGGGTGAGTCGAACCCGCAAGAGCGTTCCGCGGCGTGGGAGCAGGCGGTGCAGCATTACGATGCCGCGCTCAAGCTGAATCCTCAGGACAAGGACGCCCAGTTCAACCGCGAGTTGGTGAAAAAGATGCTGGAGCAGTTGAAGCAGCAGCAACAGAAGGACAAAAACCAAAACAGCCAGGACAACAAAGATAACAAGGACAATAAAGATAATAAGGACGACTCGAAGGATCAGCAGAAAAAGGATCAACAGAAGGATAATAAGTCCGATCAGCAGAAGCAGGACCAGCAGAACAATCAGGACCAAAACCAGCAAAAGGACAAAGGCCAGAAGCAGCAGGATAAGCAATCGGCAGACCAGCAAAAGCAGCAGCAGGATCAGGCCAAGTCCGATCAACAGAAGCAGGATAAGCAGGATCAGGCGCAGGCCCAACAGGGCGGCCAGAAGGATGCGCAGGATCATAAGCCGGAAGGAGACGATTCCGCGGCCCAATACGCGCAATTGGGCAAGATGAGCCCGGCGCAGGCAAAGCAGTTGCTGGACGCGCAGCGCGGGGAGGAAAAGGCCCTGCTGTTTATTCCGCAGGAGAAGCGGAGTAACTCCCGCAACCGGGTATTCAAAGACTGGTGATGAACGCAACCGCTACGACAAGCCAGTTAAGAATGATTCGATCCGTTATTCAGGCACTTTTCGGCCCAAAGGGGCGCTTTACCTCGTTCCCGTGTTTTGTTAGCGCCTGGCTGTTCTGGGCGTTGCCCGCCATCGGTTGGGTTGGCACGGCGGAAATTCAGGCCGCCGTTTCGATCAAGACTCAGCTCGATCGGGATTCGATCATGGTCGGGGAAACGGCGAATCTGACCATTTCGGTGGAAGGGGGCAGTCCGCGGAGCATTGAAGGATTTCCGGAAAATCCCACCTATTCCATCCAGTATCGCGGGACGTCCCAGAGCACGACCATGATCAATGGCAGCGTGAGCTCCAAGCACATGCTGAACTTTGTCGTGCAAGGGCTGCAGCCCGGCCAGAGCGCCATCCCCTCGGTTCGAGTGACCGTGGATAACGCGGCTTACCCGACCGATCCGGTGCAGCTCACGGTCACGAAAACCGATGTCCCCGCCAACAACCGCTACGCGTTTCTCAAGCTCAACGTGCCCAAGAAGGAGATCTATATCGGGGAGGTCCTCCCGATCGAAGTTCAGCTCTACGTGACGGAGGCAGAGAACCTGCAAACGCCGCAGTTGAAGAGCGATGGCTTTGTCATCCACAAGCAGCTGGAACCCGCCCGGTCGCAGACGCAAATCGGGAACATGATCTATAATGTGCTCTCGTTTAAGCTGTCGGTTTCGGCGGCCAAAGCCGGCGCCCTCACGCTCGGGCCCGCCGAAACCAGTTTCGTGCTGCGGATCCGCGCCCAGCCCGATCCGAATGATCTCTTTGGCGGCGTGTTCGGCCGGTATCAGCGCCGTCAGGTGTCCCTGGCCAGCCCCACCTTGGATATCAAAGTGCTCCCGCTGCCGGGCGCCGACGCCCCCCAAAATTTCAGCGGCGCCATCGGGAATTTCACCTGGCAGGTCAGCGCCGGTCCGACCTCGCTGACTGCGGGCGATCCGGTGACGATGAAGGTGGTCGTCACCGGGCGCGGCAATCTCGACAATCTGAAACTCGCTGATGTCAACTGGCCGGATTTCAAACTCTATCCGCCGAATACATCCATCGCGCCGCAGGACGCTCTGGGGCTGGCCGGGAGCAAGACTTTCGAGCAGGTCGTCGTGCCTCAAAGCGCGGCCGTTCGCGAAATTCCCGAACTCTCCCTGACCTATTTTGACCCCGAGCAGAAGCGGTATATCCAGCTGACTCAGCCGGCCATTCCCCTGACGGTTCGTCCGGCGGCTGGCGGGCCGGCCGTTCCGACCGTGATCGCCGGGAAGAACAAAAACGAAGCTGAGGAGCAGGCCGATCGAACGGACATCGTCCATATCAAGATGGATCCCGGGCTGATGGTGGCAGGCGCTGCTCCACTCTTGCGGAAACCGTGGTTCATCATTTTGCAGATGATCCCGCTGGCCGGTTTTGTCGGGGTGACCGTTTGGCGGAAGCGCCGCGACGCGCTGGCGAACAATCCGCGGCTCCGGCGGAAACTTGAAACAGGCCGGATTGTCCAGGCGGGGCTGGCGCAGCTCCGGCAGCATGCGGCGGCGAATGACAGCGACGCATTTTTTGCTTTGGTGTTTCGCCTGCTTCAGGAACAACTCGGCGAACGGCTGGATCAGCCGGCTTCCGCCATCACGGAAGCGGCCATTGATGAACGACTGCCCCGGCGGGGGGCTGCTCCGGACTTGGTCGTCCGCCTGCACCAACTCTTCCAGACCTGCAACCAGGCCCGCTACGCTCCGGTGCGCAGCCATGAAGAATTGCAGGCCGTGGCCGCAAACCTGGAAACGGCGCTGGCCGAACTTCAACAATTGCCCGATTGATGCACACGCGACTCTGGGGGAGAATTATTCTGCTGCTTTGGCTGGCTGCCACCTGCGGCGGGCAAGCCGCCGCGCCGCCTGATTTTGAGGAGGCCAACCGGCTTTACGAGCAGGGAAAATATGCGGAGGCCATTGCCCGCTACGAGAATCTGTTGCAGGGCGGCAAGAGTTCGGCCGCGATCTGGTTCAATTTGGGCAACGCCCATTTTAAACGTGGGGAATTGGGAGACGCCATTTACAATTATCGACGTGCAGAAGCGCTCGCGCCGCGCGACCCGGATATTCTGGCGAATCTGCGTTTTGCCCGGGACCGCATCAACGGCTCGGCTTCCGTCCAACCGGCCGCCTGGCAGCGGTTGGCTCAGTATTTCACCCTCAACGAAGTGGCGGTGGCCGCGGCCGCTTTCTTCTGGGCGTTGCTCCTGCTGCTCTCCGTCGTTCAATGCCGGCCGCTCCTCCGTCCGACCCTCCGCAACTCCATTTCCGCCGTGGCCGTTCTGTTGGCGGTGAGCACCATTTTGGTGGGCGCTTCCTGGGCCAGCCAGCGGGAGCAGGCCGCGATCTGCGTCCGGCAAATGACCATTCACCTGGGCCCCCTCGCAGAATCACAAGCCGCTTATACCGTCCCGGACGGGACGGAACTGCGCATCGAAAATCGTCGCGAGAACTGGCTGCAAGTCGCCGATCGGTCCAACCGGACGGGATGGGTGGAGGCTGAGAAGGTGAAGATCTGGCCTTGAGCGCCGCCCGTTCCCGAGGTCTGCGAGCGTTGTCCCTGCCTGTCCGGTCGTGGTGATACTGGGAGGTGGGATCGTGCGGGGCGAGCTTTCAAAAGCGACACTGATATTGGCGACAGGTCGATTCATGCGATCGTACAAACCCACGAGCTGTCCTTCCCATCATACCTGCGCCAATACCCATACCTGCGCAAACCGGCCCTTTCCTACGGATGAACGTAAGAACGGATGACGGCAGGCAGTCGGGCGCCTCTGCTTCTTGTGCGAATCCGCTGGCGCAAAGGGGCACATGGCGGCGGCAGCGAGTCAAAAGCCAAGAACGGTCTGCAAAAGTCCGTGACAACTCGGGGGCCAAAAGTGTCCAATGCGATATGAAAATGCTCAAACTCACCGGGCTATTTGCTGGAGGCCTGCTGTTGGGGGTGGTTGCAGCCAGTTGGTGGTGGTCGCATGTGCTATCCAGTCAGATGGCCTCAAAGTCGGTAGATGTTGCCTTCCGAGCAGCAGAAGAGGTTGAGTGGCTCGCACATCTCCGCCTAAACGAACCGACGAACGTGATAAGTCAATTGGAGAATTCCATCAACGTCGGAGTGCTTACGCTAGCCCAGTGGGAGGATGCTGCTCCGCTTGATGAAAAGTCGCGTTCGGCACGCGACCGTTTTTTAGTTCCTGTAAAAGTTTATCGTGAGAGTTATCCAGCCCGTGATGATAAGGTGGCAAACATTGACGCTGCCCCCATCAACGCTCTTTTAGCAAAAGTTCCCGCACGGAATCCAAAGAGCGTTTGCAGGAGCGGCGTTTGCCGGTTAGATGATTTGCGGCAAAGCGGGACAAACGCAGCCTTAAGTTCCCCCACGAAATGAAGGCTGCACAGGACGGCTGAAGGGCTGCCTCTTTACGGTTGGGCGGGCGCAATCGGTTGTTTCAGTCGGTCGCTTTTAGCGCCGGCAATCGCTGGTCACCGTCGTCCACGACACGGCCGGTTCGGTCGCGGGTGCGCCTGTCGCTTTCGTCATAACGGGCGACAAGTCGGCCTTGGCCATCGCGAAGCCAGTTTCCATCATAGCGACCGGTGATCCTCTTTTCTCATTTCTCGTTCTCAGACCCTTTATCCGCCTCCGGGAAGAAACGTTCTCCCCCGGCTCGCCCGCTGAATGAGAAAATAAGAACTCAGGCGAACACGTCGTCGATAACGCGGCCTTCAACGTCGGTCAGGCGGCGGTCGAGGCCGTTGTGGTAGTAGGTGAGCCGTTCGTGGTCCAGGCCGAGGAAGGCGAGGATGGTGGCGTGGAGGTCGTGGACGGTGACGATGTTCTCGACCGATTTGTAGCCGAATTCATCGGTGGAGCCGTAGCTGAAGCCCTTCTTGACTCCTGCGCCCGCGAGCCAGGTGGTGAACCCTGACGGATTGTGGTCCCGTCCTTGCGCGCCTTTTTGGAAGGTCGGCATGCGGCCGAATTCTGTGCACCACACCACGAGGGTGTCTTCGAGCAGGCCGCGTTGTTTGAGGTCGGTCAAAAGCCCGGCGGTCGGCTTGTCGAGGACGGGCCCGTGGATGCTGTATTGTTCGAAGAGAACTTTGTGCCCGTCCCAGTTGCTGGCTCCTTCGCCCCCGGTCTGGTAGGCCCCGTTGAAGAGCTGGACAAAGCGGACGCCCTTCTCGATGAGGCGGCGGGCCAGGATGCAGTTCCGGGCGTAAGCCGCTCGCGTATCGAGCGTCTTGTTCCCGCCTTCGTCCGCTCCGTAGAGGCGCAGGATATGGGCGGGCTCGCTGGAGAGATCGGCGATTTCCGGGATGGCGAGCTGCATCCGGGCCGCGAGTTCGTAGCTGGCGATGCGGGCGGCGAGTTCGGAGTCCCCCGGGAAACGGGCGGCGTGATGTTCGTTCAGGCGCTGAAGGAAGCCTCGTGTCGCGGCGTCATCCGTGGCGGAAACGGAACCGGGGCGGGCGAGGTTGCGAATGGGAGTGGTGGCGTTGAAATCGGTGCCTTGAAACGCGGCGGGGAGAAAGCCGGGCGCCCAATTATTGACGCTGTTCTGCGGTTTTCCGCGCGGATCGGGAATGGCGACATAGGCCGGGAGGCTCTGATCTTCGCTGCCGAGGGCGTACGTGACCCACGCGCCCATGCTCGGGAAACCATCTAGCGTGTAGCCGGTGGACATATAGTTCTCGCCCGGGCCATGGGTGTTGGTCTTGCCCTGCATGGAATGGATGAAGCAGAGGTCATCCGCGAGCGCTCCGATATGGGGCACGAGATCCGAGATCATCTTGCCGGACTGGCCGCGCGGCCGGAACTCCCAAGGGCTTTTCGTCAGCGCGCCTTGTTCCCCCTGGAAAGTGACGAGCTTTTCTCCGCCCGGCATGATCTGACCGTGGCGGCGGATGAGCTCGGGCTTGTAGTCGAAAGTGTCGAGATGGCTGCACGCTCCGCTGCAAAAGATGACGAGCACGTTTTTGGCGCGCGGGGTGAAGTGCGGCGTGCGGGGAGCGTAAGGCTGGCCGGGCTGAATGATCGGCCGGATCCCTTCCTTTTTGGAGACGTTGGCGGCGAGCAGGCCCTGGCGGCCGAGCAGGTGCGTGAGCGCGATGGCGCTCAGGCCGAAAGCCGACTCCCCGAGGAAGCGGCGACGGTTCAGGAGCGGATTGCGAAAATGCGAAAACGGCAAACTCATGGAATGAAGAGAAATTCGTTGGCGTTCAGAAGGGCGCGGCAGAACGCGGTCAGGCCTTCCGTTTGGATGAATGCAGCCGCCTCACGGGCCTCTTTGGCATCGGGCAGGCGGTTGAAGGCGAGGTTCCAGGCCTGGTCGGCCTGTTTCGCGGGATCAGCGCCCGCGGTGCGCCGCAGGCGGCTGGCCAGGATCTCGGCCTGTTGAATCATGAACCGACTGTTGAAAAGATTGAGAGCCTGCAACGGGGTGGTGGAGACGCTTCGCTTCGGCGTGACCAGGCTGCCGTCCGGGCAATCGAACGAGCCGAAAATGCCGTCTTGTTCCATGCGCACTTTGACTGCATAGACCATTCGGCGGGAATCTTCGGGCCCGAACTCCTCCTTGGGGAAGTAGTGGTAGACATTCTCGCGATCCACGCGATGCAGGTAGAAACCGGGGCCGCCTGCCTTGGGATCGAGATTTCCGCAAACGGCCAGAATGGAATCACGAATCGCTTCGGCCTCCAGGCGGCGCGGGGCGAACCGCCAGAGCAGGCGGTTGCCGGCGTCGACCTTGGTCGCTTCAGGGCGGGGCGTGTCGGCTTGCATCCAGGTGGCGGAAGTGAGAATGCGGCGCTGCAAGGCTTTGAGGCTCCAGCCGTGGCTGACCAGGTCGCTGGCGAGCCAATCGAGCAATTCCGGATGGTGAGGGCGCGCGCCGGCTTTGCCAAAGTCATTCGGCGTTTCCACCAGGCCGACCCCAAACTGGTGCTGCCAGATTCGGTTTACGATCACGCGGGCCGTGAGTGGGTTCTCGGGATCGGCAATCCAGCTCGCGAGGGCGAGCCGCCGTTCCTGCTCGGTGGCGTTCGTTGCGAGGGTGACCGGCTTGAAAAGCTTCAAAGTGGCGGGCGGCACCGGCTCGCGCTTTTGCATCGGGTCGCCGCGATTCAGGCGGAAGGCTGGAGAGGGCTGTCCGAAATTCCCGGCGTAAACCATGGGAGTCCTGGCTGCCTCGGCCTTTTCCTTCCGTGCCGTGTCCAACTCGCTCAACCAATTCCTGGCCCGCGCGGCCTCGTCCGCCGCCAGCCCGTCGAACTTGTATTCCGGCGCTTTCGGTTTGCCATCGCCCGGCTGGTAGGGCTGGCGATCGTCGGAACTGGCGATGGCGTGCCAGGCGTTCGGTTCGGTCGCGACCTCGATGCGATACTGGGTGGCGAGGCGATCTTTGAATGTTCCTTCCCGGTCACGCGCCCAAACGATGCGCTGGATGGTTTGGGGCTTGGGGAATTCCAGTTGAACCCAGCCGCGTCCATCCTCGTTCGAAATCCAGGAGTAACTGTTGCCGTATTTGCCGTCGTTGATGTGTTCGAGCTTGTGGATGGAGAAGCCCGGGAGCGTGCCGGAAGCGGTCGCCTTTGTTCCGGCGCTCGCCAGGGCTGCGTTGCGGTCGCCCGCGAAAACTTCGAGTTCATCGAGACACGGCTCGCCGCCATTGCTGGCCAGCACGGTGAAGCGGACGAACCGCGCTTCCACCGGAGCAAACGACTCCTGGTTCTCGCGTGGGTTGACTGCAGCCCGGAGCGCTCCGCTCGGCCGGGTTGGTTTGGCCAGATACGGCTGCAGGCGGCGCTCCAGATCCGCGATGGTCTGGTCGAGTTCCGCCAGGCGGGCCTTCTGGTTTGGCGGCGGGGGCAGGGGACGCTCGCCATGCCTCACTCCGGAGACCAGCGCGGTCATGGAGTAATATTCCTGGTGCGCGATCGGGTCGAACTTGTGGGAATGGCAGCGCACGCAGCCGAGCGTGATTCCGAGAAACGCGGTCGCGGTGGTGCTCACCATGTCGTCGAGTTCGTCGGCGCGCTGCTGGGCGGTGAGAACCGGATCGGGGCTGCCCACGATGTCAACCGGGCCCGCCACGAGGAATCCGGTGGCCACGTCCGCGCCGAGAGCGTCCCCGGCGAGTTGCTCGCGAATGAACTGGTCGTACGGCTTGTCCTGGTTAAAGGCGGCGATGACGTAGTCGCGGAAGCGCCAGCCATTCGGGCGCTCGCGGTTGGTCTCGAAGCCGTTGCTTTCGGCGAACCGGATCACGTCCAACCAGTGGCGGCCCCAGCGCTCGCCGTAGCGCGGATCGCTCAAGACGCGGTCGACCAGGGTTTCGAAAGCTTTCGGATTCGGATCCCGGACAAAAGCGTCGACCTCTTGCGGCGCGGGCGGAAGCCCGAGCATGACGAAATAGAGGCGGCGGATGAGGGTCACGCGATCGGCCTGGGGGGAACGCTGGAGCCCTTGCGCCTTCAGGTCAGCGGCGAGAAAAGCATCGATCGGGTTCTCCGAATCTGCAGCTCCGCCGGGGATCGCGGGGCGCTGCACCGGGCGGAACGCCCAATGCGAGGCGATCGGATCTTCGCCCGGGGCCTCGCGTTTTGCCGTTCCCTCAGCCCGGGCGTCCCACCGCCCGAGAGCGAGGACGCAGACCGCGACCGCGGCCAGGCCGCGAAGCTTGCGGGAAAGGCAGGCGGAAGGACGCAGGCGACCGCGAAAAATGGGGACAGCAAATCCGTCCGGTGATCCGGAAATTCCAACCAACTGGCGCATGTTCAACTACTCCAAAGGTATCGAGGCCCGCTCAGAAAGCCAGACCATGTCGTTGTTTCTGGGCGAGGGCACCACGAGCTGCATGGATTGGTTTTTCCAGGGCAGCTTGGTGCGCGGGTCGAGCCACTTGTGAATTTCCGCGTGGCCATCCGCAAAGCTCAGCCCGCCCGAGCCCGCGTGCGTGCTGGCCGGGTAGTCGATGATGTAGATGCGCGTTTCCGGCAGGCCGTCGTTCATGGCCACCGCGAGGTCGCCGAAATTGATGCTGTCCGGATGTTCGTCAACGAAGACAAAGGCGCGGGATGGCCCCATGCGCTGCAGGTCGCCCGTCTTGCGGAAGACGGTGTATTTCTTCTTGGTGAGATAGCTCAGCCAATCATCGCGGGAATTCATGGCCTGGCTCATCGAGAGGCTGCGGACGCGCGAATAACGGCGTCCTTTGATGGTCACATAGCTCGGATCAGCCGGGCATTTGTAGATGCCCGGCGACTGCGTGTAAGGAGCCAGCTTGGCGTAGTCTGGATTCAAAAGGCCGGCGACATTGGTGTTATGCGGATTGCCCGGGTTGTAATCCAGCACCCCGCGAACCCAGCCGGAGCCGTCGCTGGTCAGGTCGTTCCAGACCAGGTTGTCATTGAAGTCGTGGGCGTAAATCTGCCAGGCCAGCGCGAGCTGCTTCTGGTTGTTCAGGCAGGCAATGCCCTGGGCTTTTGTTTTGGCCTTGGCGAGCGCCGGGAGGAGCATGCTGGCGAGGATGGCGATAATCGCCACCACCACCAGCAGCTCGATCAACGTGAAGCCGCGGCCCGCGGCCGCTTGAGCCGCTCCGGCCTGAGAGTGCGGGCGAGCGCTGCGACCATCGATCCGCCCGTTCTTGGGCCCTTGGTTCTGCTCCATCAGTTTCACGTCGATCCTTTCTCCTGACAGCGTTTATTGGCGCAACCGGAAGAATTTCCGCGGCCCTCCGCTGATGTTCAGTTTGTATCCGCTGGCGGCGCCCGAAACCTCCGCCCAGCCTCCATTCACATTCTCGGAAGCTTCCAGCTTCGCAGTCCCTTGCCACTCCAGCGTGATTTGCCCGCTGGCCAGAGTGATGTGATCGAAGCGCGGCTGAGTCGTTTGGACCGGGACGCTCAACTGCGGGTTCACCTCGATCTCATCGATATCCATGGTGTTGCTGGAAAGTTTGATGCGCATGGCGGTGGCATTGATGGCTGCCCCATTCTGCGCCACTTGGTATTGATGCCGCAAGGCGTGCGTGAAGGAGTCGGTGCCCGCCCCGCGATACTCCAACTGGCCGATGGTGTTCCAGCCGGTGGTCGGATCACCCGTATCGGCAAGGGTGGCATCCGGTTTCGCGACCTGGGTGAACTGCAGGATGTAAGTGCCAGCCGCGCGATCGGTCAGAGTCCCGCCGCAGCAATCGTTGGTGTCGCCATTATCCCGGCCCCAGGCAATGGCGTTCATCGCCACGGATTTGGCGAAAACGATGCCCACCCACGGATCGGTATCGCCGTTGATAAAGTCGGCAATCCAGCTGTGCGTATTCCCGTAAGCTCCGTCATTCACGTTCTTGATGAAGTGAACGCCAAGGTCGAGCTGCGAACTGCCGATGGCGGTCGATCCGTTGCTGGCGAGGGCGTCGTTATTCGGTGCGAGAGCCGGAGAGGCTGGCGAATTGTAATCTCCATTGTTCCCGTCCCAGGAGATCGTGAAACCGGTTTGCGGCGTGATCACCAGCACGTTCTGGTCAATCACCGGATCGGAATTGATTTCGATTTCGTCGATGTCCATCTGGTTGCTCGAAAGCTTCAGGCGGATCGCCGCGGCCAGAATCGGCCCGCCGTTTTGCGAAACCGAGTATTGGTGTCGCAAGTAGGGGGAGAACAGCCCGGTGAAGGCGCCTTTGTACTCCAGCGTGCCGACCGTTTGCCAGCCGGTGCCCGCATCGCCCGTTTCCGGCGTGTCCGTCCCGGCATTGGCCACGCGGCTGACCTGCAGGGTGTAAGTGCCCACGGCCCGGTCGGTCAGAGTGCCCCCGCAGCAATCGGTGTTGTCGCCGTTATCCCGGCCCCAGGCGATGGAGCGAACCGCGAGCAGCCCAGGCAGCCGGATGCCGATGGACGGGTTGGTGTCGGCAGGGTCGGTAAACTTCGGAATCCAGCTGTGCGTGTTCCCATAGATGCCGTCGTTCACGTTCTTGATGAAGTGAACGCCCAGATCGACCTGGCTGCTTCCGAAGGCGACTCCGCCGCGGGTGGCGAGAGCTGCATTTCCGCGCGCCGGCGCATTGGCTTCGGGGCTGTAGTAGAGCCCGTCATTGCCGTCCCAGCCGATGGCAAAACCGGTTGCGCTCGTGATGGCAAGCAGATCGGTGATCGGCGGGGCCGCGACCGTGGTCTGCGGGTTGATCTCGATTTCATCAATGGCGATGTTCCCGTCGCTCACTTTCAGCCGGATTCCGGTGGCTGGGATCGGCTGGCCGCCCTTGGTCACGTTGTAGGCATGGCGCAGGGACGGGTTGAAATAAGGCGCGGCGGCTGCTTTATACTCGATCGTCCCCACGGTTTCCCAACCAGTGGCCGCGCTGCCGGTCTCCGTGGTGTTCGTGCCCGGGCTAGCGACGGTGGTGACCTGGAGGGTGTAGACTCCCAGCGACCGGTCGGTGCAAGTGCCGCCGCACCCCGCTTCGGTCGTGTCGCCGTTATCTCGGCCGAAAGCTAAGACGCTCACGTTGATCTGTTTCGGGAAGGCGATGCCGACGTAAAGGTCCTGGTCGGAGCCGCCGCCCACGCCCCGATCGGAAATCCAGCTGCTGGAATTGCCGTAGTGTCCGTCGTTGATGTTGTGGATGAAATGGATCCCGTAGTTCAGCTCGCTGCTGCCGAAGGCGACTGCCCCGGCGGTCGCCAGCCCGTCGTGGGGCGGAGTCCGCGCGCCAGCGGCGGGGCTGTAGAAATCACCGTCGTTCCCGTCCCAGACGATTTCGTAACCGCCGGAGGGAGTAATCGCGAGATTGTCCGCCAGGTTCACTTCAACCGCCGGATGCGCGTTAACCTCGATTTCATCGATGTCGGTGTTGGCATTCGGCACTTTGATGCGGATGCCGCTGGCGACGATCGTCTTGCCGTCCGACGTGGCCAGATCGAATCGATGCCTGCGGCTCGGCGTGAACGGCGGGCCGGCGCTGCGGTAGTTGATCTGGCCGATCGTGGCCCATCCGCTGGACGGGTCGCCCGTTTCCGTCGTGGCCTTGCCGGGATTGGTCACCCGGGTGATCTGGATGGTGTAGATGCCCAGGGCGCGATCGGTGAGTTCTCCGCCGCAGCAATCCGTATTGTCGCCATTGTCGCGGCTCCAGGCGATGTTGCGGAGTTCAATCGTGCCACCAAAATTCAGCCCGATGAACGGATCCGGATCAGGAACGGTGAAGTCGGGAATCCAACTGTGGCTGTTGCCGTAAAGGCCGTCGATCACGTTGGTCGCGAAATGGACGCCGTGCCCGTATTCGCTGCTGCCGAAGGCGGTCGTGCCCTTGCTCGCCAATGCCCGGTTGATCGGCGCGGGAGCTGGAGAATTGGTGGTGTAGAGCTTGCCGTCGTTCAGATCCCAGGAAATCGCGTAACCAATCGTATTGGTGATCGTCAGGAAATTCGAAATCGGAGGGATCAGGTCAGCCGGGGGATTGACCTCGATTTCATCAATGCAGGTCCCAACGTCCGACACTTTGATGCGCAGGCCGGTGGCGGCAATGGCGTTTCCGCCCTGGCTGACGTCAAAACGATGGCGGAGATACGCACTAAACACCGCACTGTCAGCTCCGGCTTTGTACTCCACCGTGCCGATCGTCACCCAGCCCGCGGTCGGATCACTCGTTTCCGGAGTGTCGACGCCGGGGGCGGTTGCTTGCGTGAACTGCAGCGTGTAGACGCCCACCGCCCGGTCGGTGCAGGTGCCGCCGCAGGCCGGTTCGGTGGTGTCGCCGTTGTCGCGACTCCAGGCGATGCTCTGGATCTGCACGGTCTTGCCGAAGGCGAGGCCGACGAACTTGTTGGTGTCCGGCGGGTTGGCTGCGAAATCAGCGATCCAACTGGAGCTGTTTCCGTAAAATCCGTCGTTGATATTGATGCTGTCGTGGAAGCCGCCCGGTTGGTAATTGCTGCTGGCGAACGTCGTCACCCCCTTGGAGGCGAGCGCTGCGTTATCGGGAGCGGAGGCTCCGAGGTCGGGGCTGCTAAAGCCGCCGTTGTTCCCGTCCCAGTTCAGGCTGAAGCCGCTGGAGGGAGTCAACACCACACGGTCGCTCTGCGCCCAAAGCGCCGAGCTTGCGAGCGTGACGGCCGAGATTTTGGCGGCGCAGCCCAGAGCGCGCCCCAGTACGTGTAAGAGCCTGGAATAAGGCACAGAGAGTCCGGTTGGATGTCGGTTCATAGGAGTCTGGGTGAGGCTAGAGGAATCGAACGCTCGGAGCCATTACCGCAAACGGGGGACAAAACGCCCCAACCGGGGGCATCACCCCTCACTTGCCAAACAGAAGCATCGCTGCCTCAGTGCGCGAGCGGACATGCAGCTTCTCGTAGATTCGCTTCAGGTGCGTGCGCACCGTTTCCAGGCTGATCGAGAGGGCATCAGCGATCTCTTTGTTGCTGTAACCCCGGGCCACGTAGTCGAGCACTTCGGTCTCGCGCTTGGACAAGGCCTCGGCCGGCTTCTCGGTGGCGCGTTGCTGGCGAAACGATTGCACGACTTTCCGGGCGATGTAGCTGGTCATCGGAGCGCCCCCCTGATGGACATCCTGGATGGCCTGCAATATTTCCGCAGCGGTGGACCGCTTGAGCAGATAGCCCGAAGCGCCCATTTTCAAAGCCTGGAAAATCCGTTCGCTATCGTCGTAAACCGTCAGCATCACCACGTTCACTTCGGGGAAGCGGGATTTCAACTGGCGCACGCATTCCACGCCGGACATGCCGGGCAGATTAATATCCATGATTGCGACATGCGGCGCGCGGCGCGGCCACGCCTGGATCGCTTGCTCTCCCGTGGCGAAGCTGGCCACGCATTCGAAGCCGTCGGTTTCGTGAATGAGCCGCGTGAGGTTCTCGCGCACCAATTCGTCATCCTCCACCACCGCCACCCGGATGCTCATGCCACCACCTCTTTGCGATTCTCGGGGATTGGCAGGTGCAGGCGGATCGTGGTGCCCATGCCCGCGATTGACCCCATCGAGGCATGGCCGCCCAGGCGTTCCAGTCGTTCACGCATATTGGATAATCCGTTTCGAGTGTTGGCGGCGGCTCCGGGGTTGGCGAGCCCGCGTCCGTTATCTTCAATGGCTATTGTGATTTCGCCCTCTTCGACGCTCAGCCGCAGCCAGACCTCCGTGCTGCCGGAATGGCGCACCACATTGTTGAGCGCTTCCTTGACCGCCAGGAAAAGCTGATGGCGCTCCTCCGTTGAAAGAGCGTGTTCCGGCAAATCCGCCGGCACATCCAGCCGGCAGCGAATGCCCGCTGGGCGCAGGAATTCCTCGGCAAATTGCGAGATGTAGTTCGCGAAATGATCGAGCGAATCATTCCTGGGATTGACGGCCCACACGATGGCGTCCATCGCCCGGACCGCGTCGCGCGCCATCGCGGAGATTTTCCCAAATTCGGCGGCGACCTCGTCCGGGTTGTTGCGATGTTTCTGGCCAAGCTCCGTGAGCAGCGTGATGCCAGTGAGCGATGCTCCCAGTTCATCATGGATGTCCTGGGCGATGCGCGTTCGCTCCTTTTCCAGCGCGTTCTGCTCCTCCAACTGCCGCAGGCTGCGGCGCAATCGGCGAACCGCGGTCAATCGGGCCACCGTCGCCGCCGCGGCGGCCAGAGCCAGCACGGCGCTCGCCTGGAACCACCAATGTTGCCAGAAATGGGGCAAAACTACGAAGGGGATCGCCGCGCCCGCTTCGTTCCAGGTGCCGTCATTGTTGCTCGCCATCACCCGGAAGCGATAGGTGCCCGGCGAAAGGTGCGTATAGGTGGCCGCTCTCTGGAACGTCGGGCCGACCCAGTGCGGGTCCAGGCCCTCGAGCTGGTATTTGAACCGGTTGCGTTCGGGGGCTTCCAGGCTGAGCGCGGAGAAGTGGAATTCAATCCGTTGCGTGTCCGGCGCGCACTCAAGCCCTTTTCCCACAGCTTCGGTCGGAACGGGCGCTGGTTTGCCATCGAGGAGAATCTCCTCGATCACCACCGGCGGCGGCAGATGATTGACCGGCAGCGCCGCCGGGTTGGCCAGGACCAATCCTTTTGCGGTGGAAAACCAGAGCTTCCCCGCGTGATCGCGCAGTCCGGCCGGCTGAAAACCGCCGGTGCATTCCAGTGTCTCCATTCCTTCCGTGCGGCCATAGCAGATCAGGTTGAGTTGAGATTGAATTCCGTTCGACACCGCGTCGAACTCGCCCCGGGAAATGCGAAAAATGCCCTGATTCGATCCCAGCCACAGGTTGCGCTGATCATCCTCCAGAATCTGCGAAATGACTTCGTCCGGCAGTCCGTTCGCTTTGGTGAAAGAATCAACCCGCCCGTCGATCAACCGTCCCAGCCCTCCGCTCGTGCCGATCCAGAGCGCGCCCGCCCCGTCCCGGTAAAGCGTCCGAATGGCGTCGCTCGGCAGTCCATCCGCCCGCGTGTACTGGCGGGGAGACTCCTTTCCGGAATTCCAGACGCCGCTGTGGTCCGTCCCGATCCAGAGCGAGGCGTCCGAGTCCCGCAGGATGCAATTTACGGTGGTGAGCGGAAGCTCGTGCCCGTGCGGTTCCTCGGCTTTCCCATTTTTCAAAATGTGCTTCAGGCCCGCATTTTTGGTGCCCACCCACACGCCCTCCTGGCCGTCCCCGCACAGAGCCAGAACGGGGCCGTGATTCGGGCCCAGGGCCGACGCGAAATAATCCACCTGGCGTCCGCGAAGGAAGAATAACCCGCCGCCGCGCGTTCCCACCCAAAGGCCGCCGCCCGGCGGGCCGTGCAGAGAGAGGATCGATTCATTATCGATCAGGTAGTTCACATAGTAAGGGGAGAGTTCGCCGCCCCGCAGCGCGCTCAGGCCGCCTCCGTGCGATCCGATCCAAAGCGTGTGGTCCGCATCCTCCGCCAGCGACATGACCGAGTCGTGCGCCAGCCCATGCGCGCTGGTGAATGTCGAGAGCTTGCTCGCTTTCAGGCGGATCAACCCGCCCCGGACCGTGCCCGCCCACAGGCTCGCTTCCCGGTCCTCGAAAAGGCACAAGATGGAGTTGTCGGAAAGGCCGTCCGCGGTCGAGAGGGCGAGATATTGGCCCGCGCGCAAGCGCTTCAGGCCGCTATTGGCCGTGCCCGCCCAAACATCTCCGTTGCGGGTTTCGAGCAGGTCCCACACCGTTCCGAGAGCTTCCCCCGGAGGTTCGCGGAAGATCTGCACTTTCTCGTGCGCCAGCGAACCGATATACCCATTGGCTCCGCCAAACCAAAGCGTGCCCGAGGGCCCTAGATGCGCCGCGAACAAGCTGCTGAAGGCGCTCGGCTCATCGTCATGGCGCGCCGGAACCATCCGGCCGCCTTGGGCGGCGAACAGGCCGGCCGGGACCACGCACCAGAGTTGATTGTTTTGACTGCACAGCACTTTCGAAACCGACGTGTTCGCTGGCGCAAACGACAGCGAGTCGTTGTTCAATTGGCCGTGCTGCCAGCGGATCAGCCCGTTTTTCGATCCGATCCAGATCGAACCGTCAGGGCCTTCCGCCAGCGCGGTGATGGTGTCGCTCGGGAGGCCGTCCTTTCGAGTCAGGCGTTGGAACGCGCCCGGTTTGCCTTTGATCAGGCCGCCGCTTTCCGTCCCGGCCCAGAGTTCGCCGCGGCGATCGCTGAGAAGGCAAAGGACCCGTCCATCCGGCAGGCCGTCCGCTTCCCGCAGGACGTTGAAGCGCAGTCCGTCAAAGCGCGCGAGGCCGTTAAGAGTTCCCACCCAGAGATAGCCGTCCGGCGACTGGGTGATGGCCGTGACCGTATTTCCGGGCAGGCCGTCAAATGTCTGCCAGATATCGATCGCGTATTCCGCAGGTTTGCGGGCCGGGCTGCGGGCGGAGGCCGGTCCGGCCGGAGCGATGCGGTTCAGGAATTGCTGGCCCGGCGTTAAGACATGCGAGAGTTCGGCCCCGGCGGCCAGCGGCTGGCGGTCGGCGGACGAAGCGACGACGCGCCATTCGTTGGTGTGCAGCGCGACTTCCACCCGGTACTCCGTGGCCAGGCGGTCGATGAAATTTCCTTCCCGATCCCGCGACCAGATCACCCGGTTGATCTTGATTGGGCGGGGCAGTTCAATCTGCACCCAGGCGTCCCGGATGCGGTCGGCGATCCAGCTCTGGCCATTGCCATAAAGGCCATCATTCACTCCCCCCAGGCGATGGATGGCGTAGCCCGGCAGCGAACCACAAGCGGTGGCGCGTGCGCCCTTCTCGTGCAGCGCCACATTGCCCAGGCCAGCCTCGTCCGAGAAGATTTCCAGTTCATCCAGGCAGGGCTGCAGCTCGTTCGTGGCGAGGATGACGAAGCGGACGAACTTCGCTTCCACCGGGGGGAACTCCTCGACATTCCGCCGCGGGTGGACAGGTTCGCGCAAGGCAGCCAAGGGCTGGCCGATGCCGGCGGCCAGCAAAAAGCCAATCAGTACAACAGCGATTGGGCGACACCTCCACATGGGACAATTAAACGTTTACTACGCCGGTGGCTGCTTCGTAAACTCTAGAAACAGTCAGACGGCCAAAAACATCCAGGTGCGGATCGATTGAACTACGCAGTCTCCAAAGCGACGCCAGAGGCCGGCCACGCGGCCGAAAGCCCTTTTCGTATTTTCCTCAGGAACAGGCTGATCCTCGCGGGGGGAGCGATTCTCGCTTTTTTGATTGGGGCGGCTTTGGCGGCCCCTCTCCTGACCCGATGGCACGTGCTGCATGAGCCGGTCCAGCAGGACCAGGCCGGGCTGGATTCCGATGGGATGCCGCTCTATCCCGGGTCAACCTACCTCCTCGGCACCGATAATCTGGGCCGCGATGTCCTGGCTCGGGCTTTGCATGGCGCCCGGGTTTCGCTGACGATCGGCGTGGCGGCGATGCTCACGGCCACCGTGATCGGGGTTCTCATTGGCGTGCTGGCCGGTTTCCATGGCGGCAAGCTCGATCTCTTGCTCATGCGATTCACCGAAATGAACATGACCATCCCGGGCATTCTCCTCGCGGTGGCTTTCGCCGGGGTGATCGATGGGCGGCGGGTGCTGCATTTCCACCCGGCCAGCCTGGCGTGGCATGGGCTGGATCTGGTTCCGAGGCGGGGCATGGTCAGCCTTTTCATCATTATTGGATTTGTTTCGTGGCCCGGCATGGTGCGGGTTGTCCGAGCCCAGGTGCTTGAGCTCAAGGAACGGGAATTCGTGACCGCCGCCCGCGTTTTGGGCGCGTCCGATGGACGCCTTATTTTCCGCCATATTCTGCCCAACATCCTGCCCACCGTGATCGTCCTCGGCGTGATGCTCACCGCCAACACGATCCTGCTGGAGGCCGGCCTCGGATATCTCGGCATCGGAGTGCCCGCGCCCGCGCCCACTTGGGGTTCGATGATCAACGAGGGACAGCCCTATTTCGTGACGGCGCCCCACTTGGTGGTCGTGCCCGGCGTCGCCATCGTCATCACCGTTTTGGCTTTCAATCTCCTCGGCCAGGGGCTCCAGGAAGTGATCGAGCCGAAGCGCCGCTGAGCGCTGAGCGGCGGGTGAGTGGGCCCGGACCGTCCCGTTTTCCGCAACCTCGATCCCGATTCTGCCTCAGTATGAGGCCTCGGCGCTCGATCCGGGGGCAAGGGCCAACCGTCCTGCGTGCCCCGAAAGTCGTATTGAACTTTTCGCGGCAAAACTCCAAAACTGGCCGCGCATGAAACCGAACGAGACGGCACCCGAGGTCCTCCGCAGGCCGATTCGGGCCAGGGATTCGGCCTGGGCGGCTCGGACCGCCCGGTCGCTGGCGCGGTGGGGCTTCCGGCCGAACCATATTTCGGTCGGCAGCATGATTTTTGGGGCGGGGGCTGGGCTTTGCTTCCTGCTCGGGGGGCTCTCTCCGTCCCCGGTTGGCAAAGCCTTGTTTCTTCTGGCCGCCGCCGCCGGGATGCAATTGCGCCTTCTCTGCAACCTTTTCGACGGCATGGTGGCGATCGAAGGAGGGTTCAAGACCAAGTCCGGCGAAGTCTTTAACGAACTGCCGGACCGCGTGTCGGACATTCTGATTTTCCTAGGAGCGGGCTACTCCCTCCCGAGTATTCCCTGGGTGCGTGAACTCGGTTGGGCGGCGGCGTTGCTCTCCGTCCTGACCGCCTACATCCGGGCGTTTGGCGGGGCGGCGGGCGCCCGGCAACATTTCTGCGGACCCATGGCCAAGCAGCAACGCATGGCGGTCATGACCGTGTCGGCCCTGGCCTCCGCCCCCCTGGCGGTCCTGCATGTTTCGTTCGAGGTGCTCCCCTGGGCTCTTGCCCTGGTCGTCCTCGGCTGCAACATCACGATCTTCCGGCGCACTTTGATGATCGTCGCAGACCTGGAATCGAAATGAAACGCGCCCTCCTGGTTTCCGCGATCCGGGCCATCTCCGGGGCTCAGCCGCGCTGGACAGCTCCGCCGCCCGCCGCCGCGCAATCAATCTACTTCGCCAATCACACCAGTCATTTGGATGCGATCGTTCTTTGGGCCTCATTGCCGCCGGACTATCGCGCCAAAACCCGGCCGGTGGCAGCCAAAGATTATTGGGATAAAACCCGCCTCCGCCGTTACCTCGCCACCGACGTTTTCCACGCGGTGTTGATCGATCGCACCAAGGTCACCGTCCAGAACAACCCGATCAAAATCATGCTGCAGGCCATGGGCGGCGAGTATTCACTCATCATTTTTCCCGAGGGCCGCCGCGGCCCGGGTGACGAGGTGGAGCCTTTCAAGAGCGGCTTGTTCCATCTGGCCAAGGAACGGCCGGAAGCGGCCTTCGTCCCTGTCTTTATCCAGAACCTCAATCGCATTCTGCCGAAAGGAGACTTCCTGCCGGTCCCGCTCCTGAGCACGATCACTTTTGGCGCGCCGCTCGCGCGGATCGGGGGCGAATCCAAGGAGGCCTTTCTCGCCCGCTCCCGCCAGGCGGTTCTCGACCTCAACCCTGACCATCACGCGTGAAACTCTCGATCGATCCGCAAACCCGTTGGCTGGTGGCTGGCGTCCTCGGCATTCTCCTCCTTGCCAGCGGCGTTGGCTCTCTGTTGTCGCGCACCGTCCATTCGGACGGCGGGCGCAAAACGGTGCAAAACCTCAATGCCCGCATCCGGGCCTGGTGGATGATGGTGCTCATTTTTGGACTCGCTCTTGCCACGGGCGGACTCGGCACGATTCTCCTGTTCGCCTTTACTTCCTTCCTGGCCTTGCGCGAGTTCATCACCTTGACGCCGACCCGGCGGGGCGATCACCGCGCGTTGTTCTGGATCTTTTTCATTTTCACCCCGCTCCAGTACTGGCTGCTCTGGAAGGATTGGTACGGCCTTTTCATCATTTTTATTCCCGTCTACGCGTTCTTGTTTATTCCGGTGCGCAGCGTGGTTTCAGGAGATTGTGAGCATTTTCTCGAGCGCGCGGCCAAGATCCAGTGGGCGCTGATGATCTGCGTTTACTGCCTGAGCCACGCGCCGGCTCTCCTCCGGTTGCAGATTCCGGGTTACCTCGGCCAGAACGCCAAGCTCCTCTTTTTCCTCGTCCTCGTCGGGCAGATCAGCGACGTGCTGCAGTACGTGTGGGGCAAAACACTCGGCCATCGCAAAATCGCTCCCCACGTCAGCCCGAACAAAACCTGGGCCGGATTTATTGGTGGCATCGGCTCAGCCACCTTGATCGGCGCCAGTCTGTGGCGGATCACCCCCTTTTCACCGCTCCAGGCCGCGGGCATGGCTTTTGTCATCTGCCTCATGGGCTTTGCCGGCGGCCTGGTCATGTCGGCCATCAAACGCGATCGGGGCATCAAGGATTTTGGCAATTTGATCGAAGGCCACGGCGGAGTGCTCGATCGCATCGATTCGCTTTGTTTTTCCGCGCCGGTCTTTTTCCATCTCACTCGCTTTCTGTTCACGGAATGAGCGAGCGCGGCTGCCTTTTGCCCTGCCTTGACCCTTCGCGACCCTTCGCACTCGCGGCTGGCGCGCTAGCGCCGTTTCGGGGAAACTTCCGCCATCGTGCGTCCTCACAGCCATCCAGGTGGCTCGATCGCCCGGGCTTTCCCCCTGGCCTGGCTGTTGTTGGCTCTGTGCGGTCTGCGCTCTTTTTCCGGCGAATTATTCAATGGCCGGGATCTGACCGGTTGGTCGGCTTTTTTGGTCGACTCCCGCACCCGGGATCCGCGGGGCGTTTTCAGCGTCACCAACGGCTTGATTCGGATTTCCGGTGACGGACTCGGCTATCTCGCCACCGTGTCCCGCTTCACGAACTACGAGGTGATCGTGGAGTATCGCTGGGGCCAGCGGAACTACTCCTGGGGTGATCGGATCGGCAAAGCCCGCGATTCCGGCCTTTTCCTGCACGCCACCGGGCCGGACGGCAATTCGGACGACGGCGGCGGCGCCTTTATGGCGGCCATCGAGTGCAATATCTTTCAGGGCGCAGTGGGTGATTTCCTTCTGATCCGCGGGAAGGACGAGCAGGGGAAATGGATTGCCCCGCGCGTTACTGCCACCGTGGCGCCGGAGCGGGATCAAGACGGCTGGTTTACCTGGAGCGAGCAGGGCCATCCCCAAACCGTCGAGCGTTGGGGCCGGATCAATTGGAGCCAAAAAGATCCGCAATGGCGGGATGTGATCGACTTTCGCGGCCGCCACGACCTCGAGCAGGACGGCTGGAACACTCTCCAGTGCCGTTGCGATCGTGGAACCATCGAAGTTCGCTTCAATGGAGTGCGGGTAAATCGGGCGGTGGATGTTTGGCCGCGCGCAGGCAGGATTCTGCTCCAGTGCGAAGGTTCCGAAATCTTTTTTCGGCGTGTCTCCTTGCAGGAAATTGTTCATGCGGATCTAAAATGAAGCGAACCATCACCCCACGGCAGTTGGCCGCAGCGATTTTGGCGCTGGCAGCTTGCTGGCTGATCTCCACCTCGCAGGGCGCCGAAGCGGCCCGCCCGCCGTTCTTTCCCTTCTGCATCGACTGGCATGATGCAAAGAAAAGGTCCTATGCCGAGCAGGCCGTCATGCTCAAGGAACTGGGCTACGACGGGGTGGGGCACGTTTACCTCGATGGACTGGACGAGCGATTGAAATCGCTCGACGCCGCTGGCCTGAAGCTCTGCCAGATCGTCCTCCCGGTGGACCTTCGCCCGGGCCAGGACCCTTGCGATTCCCGTTTTCAGGAAGCTCTCCGGCGGGTGAAGGGGCGGGGCGTGCTCTTCTGCCTTTTGGTAAACGGTCGGAAGCCATCGGACGTTTCGGTGGATGACCAGGCGGTTAAAATTCTCCGCGAAATGTCCAGCCTGGCCGCCGAAACGGACGCACGCCTCCTTCTCTATCCTCATGAGGGCTCTTGGATTGAACGAATCGAAGACGCGACCCGCGTGGCCGCCAAGGTGGCCCGCCCAAATGTCGGCGTAAGCTTTAATCTGTGCCACTGGCTTCGGGTCGACCGGAACCGCGATTACAAGCCTCTTCTGGAACAAGCTTTGCCCCGGCTTTGGGCCGTCTCCATCAATGGGGCGGACGCCTTTGACCCGAAGCCGGGGTGGGAGCGCTACATTCAGCCTCTCGATTCGGGCAATTTCGATCTTCGCCCGTTTCTGGACGCTCTCGACCAGATCGGATACCACGGCCCGATCGCCCTCCAATGTTACGGGATTGGCGGTGACGCCCGCGATCATCTCGCCCGCTCCATGAAAGCCTGGAAAACCCTGAAACCGATCCGCAAAACCGATTGACGGTCGTTTAAAAAGGGAAAAACTGGAGGCCTATGAAACTCAAGGCGCAGCGCACCTCCCGTCGAACGTTTCTCTATCGCAGTTCCGCCGTTCTCGCCTCCATCTCGGTTGTTCCCGGCTCCGTTCTGGGCCTGAACGGAGCCACTCCGCCCAGCGAAAAGCTGAACATCGCCGCGGTGGGCGCGGGCGGACAGGCTGGGAGTGATCTGGGCAACTTCGCCAGCGAGAATATCGTGGCTCTCACTGATGTCGATTCCCGGCAGGGCGCGGGTGGGTTTAATCGTTTTCCCAACGCAAAGCGCTATCAGGATTTCCGCAAAATGCTGGATGAAGTCGGCAAGGATATCGATGCCGTGCTTGTGGGAACCCCGGATCACACCCATGCGGTGGCCGCGATCACCGCCATCAAGATGGGCAAGCACGTCTATTGCGAAAAGCCGCTGGCCCACTCCATTCATGAAGTCCGCGCGCTCATGCAAGCCGCGCGCGAGCACAAGGTCATCACTCAGCTGGGCAATCAGGGGCATTCGTTCGACTCCATGCGGGTTTTTCGCGAGTGGATTGAGGATGGCCGGATCGGAGCCGTCCGCGAAATCCATGCCATGTGCAAGAGCGACTACTCTCAATACGCCCATCTCGAGGCGGTCAAGAAAGGCGAGCCCGTCCCCGATACCTTGAATTGGGACCTTTGGCTCGGCCCCGTTCCTTTCCGCCCGTACCACTCCGCTTACCTGCCCGGCAAATGGCGCGGCTGGACCGCTTTTGGCACCGGGGTGATTGGGGATTGGACCTGCCATGTCGTCGATCCGGTCTTCTGGGCGCTGGATCTCGATGCCCCCACGGCCGTGCAGGCCGATACCGGCGATTACGACCCGGAGAAGGACGGCGAGACTTACCCGCGGGCCAGCAAGGTTCATTACGACTTTCCCGCCAAAGGGTCCCGCCCGCCGGTGAAGTTGACCTGGTATGATGGAGCGGCTCGTCCCGAGATTCCCGCGGAGCTGACAGAAAAGGAAAAGTTCCCCGAGATCGGAGCCTTGGTCGTCGGCGATAAAGGGAAGATCATCTACGGTTCGCATGGGGCCGGCCGGCCGACCCTCCTGAACCCGGAGCAAATGGCAGAGGCCCCCAAACAGCCGCAGCGCCTTTCCAAATCGCCGGGTCATTACAAGGAGTGGGTGGAATGCTGCAAAACCGGGAAGCGTGCCGGGTCGGATTTTGCCTACGGCGGCCCGCTCACCGAAATCGCCCTTCTTGGCGTCATCGCCATGCGCTGCAAAGGCCAGAAGCTCGCCTGGAACTCGCAGGAGATGCGGTTCGCCAACGCGCAAGCGAACCGCTGGCTGAAGCCGGAATTTCGATCGGGCTGGACTCTGTAGAGGGGGCGAACGGACGGGTTTATCCGCCCCGCCTCGTTCGAGATGGAAGCCAAAAGGAAACTGCCAATGCGAGAATCCGCTTGGTGCCGGATGCAAGAAGCAACGGGCCTAATTATGGAGAAGCTTTTTAGGCCGTCTGTTTATCAGGGGTCGAAAGCCTTTCAGCTTCCACTGTTATCGACGGATTGACGGTTCTAACGTCGCCTCAGCCGAAAGAAAGCCGAGGTTTGTCTTGGCGAGAAATGATACTCCCCCGTGATGTCCTCGCTCACAGGCTTCCAGTCAGCTTGATCTGATAGTTGAGGAGTTTCCTCAAGGACATACCCTTCGTTGACAGGTTCCCACGAGACGCTGAGGGCATTCTCGGCGATTTTGATGCTGAGCGATGGAAGTGGTGCGGTTGGTCCAGCGGACAAGAATATGGAGAGCGGTTCAATGATAAATGCCTCTCCTTTCATCTGCACCGGTTGAAGCGCGCTAAGAACACCCGTCGCTTCGATCAAATCTGAAACGGAATCACGCGCTCCAGCCGTCCATTCGAACCAATCGAGCGTGAACCCGGTTTCGCTGCCGCCAACGCGAACGGGTAAACCGAAAACCCATACGGCACTGAAAGCCAAAACTAGCGACCTGACAGGAGTAAGCATGCTTCAAGGGTGTATTTGATTCATCAAGTTGTTCGCGATTACCTTCATCGCGGTCGCGGAGGAGTTGTCGGTAATCGGAGCGTTCGTGGACGACTGAAACACGTTGCCAGTTATAGCGAAGTAAGGCATCGATGCTTGAATCAGTATTCCGCGCGCGCTGCTGTCGAATGTGCAGCCACTCACATTGGCGCTTTTCCCGCCTTTCATATTGATCATGTAGTTCCCTTCGAAGCCCGTTCCTGATTTTTCCAACGAACAGCCCGTCAGCGTAAGACTATCGCAGTCTCCAACGTACACATTGTTATCGCCATTTGATGCAAGATCGGCGCCACTCACAACGATGCTGCCGCGGCCAAGCAACTTTAGAGCGCTCCAATGCGACCAATGACTGCCGCCGCCTATTCGAAGTCGCCGCGCGGCATTGATCTGAATACCCCATTGGCAAAAATCACTCGAACAGTTCGCCATGCCGCCCCACGTCGTGCTTCCCTGCACCTCGACAAAGTTGAATCCGATGAGGCAGTCAAATGCAAAGCAGTTTACCAAACGGAGCTCATCGTTGTATCCGAATTTGAAAGCGACACAGTTCCCGAGGGAGTAGTCGATGTAATTCCAGACCTCAACGTTTTGGATCGTCGACGCATCGGCACTTCCAGTTACGTAGAGGCCGAGGTGGCGCGCATTGATCATAAAAACATTGGCGATATTCAAACGACCAATATTGGATGTGCCATCTGCAACGAACCCATCGTAAGGCTCGTTCAAACGCAAATTGCTGAGAGATATTCCTACACCTGAAAGTTGGACTGCGGGTGCGAATTTCCGAGCTGGAATGCCCGCGTGATCATATTCGAAGCTGAGGCCGTGTATTGACGCACCCGCCTTAGCAATGATGCAAGGAGCATTCGTAAAGTCCACTTTCAGTCTTGGCAAGGGACCCGTATCCGCCGACCATCCTCCGGCTTCGAGTCCGCATAAAAGAACATTTTCAACCGAAAGCGTCGATGTAATCCTGTAAGTGCCTGGCGGCACGATGACCTTCGCTCCAAGAGCGCCTCTTCGCGCGGAGGACAAAGTATTTTTGAATGCCTGACTATCATCGGCCTTTCCGTCGCCCACCGCACCGAAATCGACTACGCTGTAGATCTTATCGAATGATCTCGCTCGGGTCGTCAACTCTGATACGGCTGACGCAGATAGTTTGGGAAATTCCACGCTGCCGTCGGTAATCTTGCTCGAATCAACGGAATCGGTCGCCAGTTTGTCGCCGGTAACACTTCCTTTGGACAGGCTTGCCGTCTCCACCGCTCCGTCGGCAAGCGCTACGCTCGTCACACTCTTTGGCGCTAGCATCGAAGGTAAAATGGCTCCTTCTGGCAATCGCTCAGCGGTGGCGGCCCTCAGTGCAAAAGGAGTGGACGCAAGCTTGGTTCGAGGCGAAAGGATTCCGTTGTTCACTTCGACCTCCAAAAATGCGGCATCTTCCATGACATCTGCCGAAAGGGCGGAAGATTGCCCGAGCAGGGTGGCAAAGACTCCCTCGGTCACACGCACCTGATTCGTTTCAGACCAGCGTGCCTCTCCGCTCAGTTCTTGAGAGAAGAGCCGGAACACCATTTGATAAATGCCGTTAGTAACTGCGCCGGAGCTGTTGCTGAGTTTCCCTTGGTAGGAAAAAACGTTAGGCACCGCCGCGGTGCTTGTCCACCAGCAAACGGACACGGTCATCCCGAACAAAAGCAATAGTCCTTGACGCGGTCGAAACCTCATAGCTAAAGGCCAACGATGCCATATGCGTCGCGAAAAGCCAGTTTCTGATTCCACGGCGTTCTCGATAGCTGGCAGAACAGTTTGTAAACCCCGTCGCCCTTCGTCGTGGTTCTCGTAATTAGCGATCATTCCAGATTTCTCAGCTCTCCAGCCGGATTCGATCTTAGTGCCTTCCGTCCGGCCATCCCCGGAAAGCCGGAGTGCTCGGGCCGATAATACAGATTGGAAGGGTTGCCGACGGGCATTGCTCCCGTTCCGGGTCTGGAGTTTTGGCTTTGTAGTCCGGAACGGAACGGGAGATCCCCATCCACACAAAGCCATGCTGACCAGTTTACTGAGAACTCCCGGGAGTTTTGGGACAAACGTTTACCAGCCGGACCGGCTGGAGACACGGCCCAGCGGAGAAATCCTCGACGACATTAAAACCGGGGAATGGCGCACCCAGGTCGAGCACGTTCAACGACTGCGCGGCAAACAGCAAGAGAACGCCAAGAACTCTCTGCCGTATTTCACTCCGTCGGGTGAGTTTACCCACAGGAGGAAGGACGGCCTCGTGCGTTACTCGGGTATCCTCGTCGTCGATCTGGACGACTTTCCATCTCTACGAATTGATAAAATCCTCCAGACGGCCGTGGTGGATCGCTACTGCTTTGCCCCTTTCCTGTCTCCCCGAGGGCGAGGAGCTAAACTGCTGTTTCGAGTGGCGCTCCGATCCGGAGTTATCCGCCCCGCCTTGGTCCGGGCCAGGCTCGGGCGGCGACGCCTGTTCCCGTTTCTGCGCCAGTAATTTGAATCTGCGGCCGAAGTAAAAACTTTCATGGGGTTTGCGCGGCATTTCCCTTGTTCCGCGGATTTCCCCGGCCAAATCTTCCGGCCGAAAGATGTCTAACATTCATTTGGTCGGCGGTGAAAAAGGCGGAGTTGGAAAGTCCCTGGTCGCGCGTTTGATCGCCCAATATTGCATCGACAAGGAAATTCCGTTCCTCGGCTTTGATACGGATCGCTCGCACGGCGCCCTGATGCGCTTTTACGCCGGCTACGCTTCCCCCATCCTCATCGATCGTTACGAGAACCTGGACGCGATGGTGGAAGCGGCGGTGGAGCAGCCCGGCCGTCGCGTGCTGGTCGACCTGGCGGCTCAGACCCACGCCCCGTTGGTCAGGTGGATGGACGAATCGGGCGTTCTGGAAATGGCGGGCGAGACCGGACTGGAGATCGCCTACTGGCACGTCCTGGACACCGGCAAGGATTCTGTGGATTTGCTCAAAACTTTGCTCGACCGTTTCGGCAGCCGCCTCCGCTATGTCCTGGTTTTGAACCAGGTGCGTGGGGATGACTTCAGTATTCTGAAAAACTCGGGGGAACTCGCCCGGGCTGCGGAACTGGGCGCCAGTGTCATTTCCATCCGGCGCTTGCACGAGACCGTTATCAATAAAATCGACGCCTCCAGCAGCAGCTTTTGGGCGGCCCAGAATCACTCGCAGAAGGAGGCCACCGGCCTGGGTCTCATGGAACGGCAGCGCGTGAAGACCTGGTTGCGGGACGCGTTCCTGGAGATCGACAAGGCGAGTGTTTAGGGAGCGCCCCCTGAAGCTCGTCCGATCCGGGTGAATCCCGCCGTCGCGCCTCGCGTTGACGGGTTTACGCCTTCTCTGCCAGCCGGCACTGCGTGCAGTTGGCATCCACCTCAATCTGCAGCGTGGGATGATCGATGGAAAACTCCTCGTGCAGGTGCCGGGCCACGTCCGCGTAAAAGGTCTCCGAGATTTGCGGTTCCGGCCGCACCAGATGGGCGGTCAGGGCGGTCTGCGTCGTGCTCATGCTCCAGACATGCAGATCGTGCACGCCGCAGACTCCGGGCAGCGACGCCAGATATTTCTCCAGAGCATGCATGTCCACGTGGGGCGGCGCGCAATCAAGCGCCATGTTGACGGAATCGCGCGCCAGGCCGTAAGTGCCCCACAAAATAACCAGGACGATGCCCAGGCTGAGCGCCGGGTCCAGCCACTGCCAGCCGGTGATGGAAATCACCACCGCGGCCGCCACCACCCCCACTGTAATCCCGGCGTCCGCCAGCATATGCAGGAAGGCGGCCCGCACGTTCAGATCCGATTTCCGGCCCGCCATGAACATGAAAGCGGTGCCGAGATTGACGACGATTCCCACCGACGCCACCCAGATCATCGTTCCGGTCTGCACCGGTTCCGGGTGGGTGAAACGTTGCACCGCCTCCAGAGCGATCGCCCCGAGAGCCACGAGCAGCAGCGCGGCATTGGCCAGAGCCGCCAGGATGCTCGCTCGCTTGAACCCGTAAGTGCGATGGCGGGTCGCCGGCAGTTTCCCCAGCGCATTCGCCCACCATGCCAGCACCAGCCCCAGAACATCGCTGAAGTTGTGTCCTGCATCCGCCATCAACGCCACGGAATGCGCCAGGATTCCGAAAATCAACTCTACCCCGACAAACCCTGTATTCAGCAGGATCCCAATCAGAAACGCCCGGCTGAAATCGGCGGGTCCGTGCGCATGCCCAGGCCCGTGGTGATGGCCGTGCGCGCCCTTTTTGTGATCGTCGCCATGATCATGATCGTCGTCATGGTCGTGATCAGCGCCATGCCGGTGATCATCCGCTGGCTTCAGTGGCGCCCGGTCCGTCTTTTTCTGATGGGTGTGGCTCATGCTGCCGTTTTTGAACCTATGCGCTTCGGTCTTGCCTGACAATCTCGCTTTCCCCCTCACGCTTCATCCAGCAGCACGGAGATATTCCCGTGCAACGGATAGTTCTCACTCGCCACCGCGGCCAGGATGCGGGCCGGCCCTGCGTCCCGGGCGCGACAGACATGCGGGACCGTGGCATCAAAGTAAATCGCATCCCCCGGCCCCAGTTCGACTCGGTCCTTCCCGAAATGGAAAACGCAGCGCCCCTCCATCACGTAATTAAACTCCTGGCCGGGGTGCGACTGGAGCGGCACGGTTTCTTTTGCCGAAGCCAGATTGACCAGGATCGGCTCCATCAGCTTGCCTTTCTTTCTCTCGGCCAGCAGTTCCACCAGGAATCCCTTTCGCCCGGGGAAACGCGCCATTTTCCCGATCCGGGCCCGCGTGATCACCAGCGACTCCTGGGCGGTATTAGCTTCGAAAAAGCTCGCCAGGGTGACTCCAAAGGCCAGCGCCACTTTCTCGAGATTCGCAATGTTGATCGGTGTTTTCTGTCGTTCCACCCGGTTCAGGTAGGAAGCGGAAAGCCCGGTCCGCAGGGCCAACTCGCGCAAGGTCAAACCGCTTTCCGCCCTTAACGCCGCCACGCGGCAGGCCGCGTTGATCTCTGCGATTCCGGGCGGGCGATGGCTGGGATCCGGGTGAATCATTTGCTGCTCTTTAGAGAAGATGTTGCGTATCTGTCAATTGCATAACCCGGTGCGTCCGGGCAAACTGGCCCTCTATGAATGGACCGTTTCGCCTCTCCGCCTGGCTGATCGCGTTTATGATGCTTTTCGCCGCTGGCGCCCACGCCGCGCCCTTGCCGCGGCTCAAAGTTTCCGAGGATCATCATTTTCTCGTCACCGCCGACGGCCAGCCGTTTTTCTGGCTGGGGGACACCGCCTGGGAGTTGTTCCATCGCTTGAACCGCGAGGAGGCCGGGCGTTACCTGCAGAATCGCGCCGCCAAAGGTTTTAACGTCGTCCAGGCCGTGGCTCTGGCGGAATTTCAGGGGCTGACCGCGCCCAACGCCTACGGTCAGCTTCCGCTCCTGAACAACGATCCGCTCCAGCCGAACGAAGAATACTTCCGGCATGTGGATTGGATCGTGGCCAGGGCGAATGAACTCGGAATTTACCTCGGCTTTTTGCCCACCTGGGGAGACAAATGGAACAAGAAATGGGGCGATGGCCCGGAGGTTTTCACCCCGCAAAATGCCGCGGCCTATGGCGAATGGCTCGGGCGGCGTTACAAAGATGCGGGGCTGGTCTGGATTCTGGGCGGGGACCGGCCGGTCGAGAATGACACCCATCGTGCAATTCTTGCCGCCATGGCGCGCGGCTTGCGGACCGGGGACGGCGGCGCCCATTTGATCACGTTTCATCCCACCGGCGGTCAGGGCTCCAGCACGCCGTTCCACAACGAAGATTGGCTCGACTTCAACTTCAGGCAAAACGGCCACCAGGCGGAATTCACCGGCCGCTATGACAAAACCCGCGAGGACTACAATCGCACCCCGGCCAAACCGGTGCTCGATGCCGAGCCCATTTACGAAGGCCATCCGGTCGCCTTCAATGCCCGGAACTTCGGCCATTCCGTGGCGGCCGATGTCCGGCGCCCCTTCTACTGGGATGTTCTCAGCGGCGCTTGCGGGCATACCTACGGCCACCACTCGGTCTGGTCTATGCACCAGGCCGGCCGCGCGCCGGTAAATGCTCCGCTGATGCCTTGGACCGAAGCCATGGACGAGCCCGGAGCGTTTCAGGTCGGAATCGGCAAACGACTCATCGAATCCCGCCCGTTCCTGAAGCTGGCCCCGGATGATTCTCTCCTCGTTCCGTCCGAATATCCGACGCTTGTTCCCGGCGCGGGCACCCGCCGGTTTGCCGCCGCCCGGGCCGGCGATGGCAGTTACGCCCTGATTTATGTGCCCGTGGGGCGCTCGTTCAAGGTCCGGATGGATCGAATCTCGGGGGCCGAGGTCAACGCTTGGTGGTTTAATCCGCGGGATGGACAGGCAAACCTGCTGGGTGCCTTCCCGAATCAGGGTGAGCGGACTTTCGTCCCGCCCGCTCCAGGCGAATTGCTGGACTGGGTGTTGGTTCTGGATGATGCCGCCAGAAAGTTTGGCGTCCCGGGAGCGCCGCGTTCCTGATGCCGACGGTTATTCCCGCCGTTCGATCTCCGCCAGAATCTTGCCTGCTGAAATCTCTCAATTCTCTTTGAAGTATGAAATGGAATGTTCTCCTGGCCTTGTTCACCTTGGCCGCGGCGGTTCGCGCCGCTGATCTCTCCCTGCACAAATTCCTGGTCACCTCCGTTCGCACGGGGGACACGGAGGTCTTCATTGCCGACCCGGCCACCGGAGACATGTTCAACGTGTCGCGATCTCCCAGCTCCGAGGATCGCTACCCCTGCTGGTCGCCCGATGCCCGGCAGATTTGCTTCATGAGCGATCGCGAGGGCGCGACCAACTTGTGGATCTGCCAGGTCGATGGCTCGGGCCTTCGCCGCTTGAACCGCACTCCCGCGGTCTGCTACATGCCCAGCTGGCGGCAGACTCCCCGGGGCGAGCGCATCGTGTTTGGCAAACACGGCGAGCGCCCGGAAATGGCCAGCATCCGCCCGGATGGCACGGAGGAGGAGATTCTCGGGGAAGGCCACGATCCGGCTCTTTCCCCCGACGGGCGATTCATTTGCTATACCGGTCATCGGGACGGCGGCGTCACCGTCTTCGTCATGAATCATGACGGCGCCGGCAAGCGCCAGGTCGTTCAGCAAGTCAGCCCGGTCGGAGCCACCTTCCCGAATTGGTCGCCTGACTCGCAGCAGCTGGTCTATTCCTTCCCGGTCGGCGATGCCCTCGAATTGTTCATCATCAATCTCGACGGCACGGGCCAGCGCCAGTTGACCCATTTTGGCGGCCACAGCGTTTGCACCCCCAGCGACTGGTCTCCGGACGGCCAATGGATCTCCTTCCGCCGGACCGATGAACGTTACTGGAGCAACCGCGAGCGCATGCTCAAGGTCTACGCCGAGAAACCGGCGGATAAACGCCCGGTCTGGGTGATTCGGCCGGACGGAACCGGAGCGGCCGTCGTGGAGCCCCTGCGCTTCCAAATGGCGATCGACGGCAGCCGCGCCGCCTGGAAACCGCTCGCAAAGTAATATCTAAAAATGGTTTAAGGCGATCCTGCCGTTGATTAGAAAGTGCTGGACGGGTGTGAAAACTCTTTTACTCATTTTGTGCGCGTTCCTGGTCGGAGCTTCCCGCGCCGACGAACTTCAATATTCCACGACCTGGGTGGGAAATACCTTCGGCGGCGGCCCCAAATGGGTCCAGCAATCGGCCGAGACTCTCACCGTTCTCCCGGATGGCCTCTGTGTCGTCGGTAGCTTTTGGGACGAAGCCGGCCGGGAGGTCGGTCTCTATCGGGACGGTCAGCCGGTCGCCCGCCTAGACCATACCCATATGCGGGGAGGCAAAGCTGCTGCGGCCGCGGGCGATTATGTCTATTACGCCCATACTTCCGTTCGCGAAGATCAGCCGGCGGTTGGAGCTGGCGAAGCTCGGCGCGACAAGCCGATCTGTCTCTTCGGCGTCGGCCGCTGGAAAAAGGACGGATCGGTCGCGCCCTTTCCCGGCGGCCAGACCCGGTTCAAAAACATGGCAGTCTTCCGCGAGGACCTCGACAATCACGACCTGATTCCTCGCGGCTTGGCCACCGACGGGAAGCTCCTCTACGTGGCCGACACCGTCGCCGGGCGCATTCGCGTCCTTGATGCCATCAGCATGGAGCCGCGTTCCGACTTCGCCGTCGAAATGCCCGAGCGGCTCGCCCTGGATCGCACGGGTAATCTCTGGGTCATTCCGGCGGGCGGCCGCCGCATCCTCTCCTTTGCGCCGGATGGAACCCCCCGGCCGGTGAACGTCCCTCTCTTCGAAGATACCATCGCCACGTCCCTCAGCTTCTCGCCGGATGACCGGTTGATCGTGACGGATAATGGCCCGCGCCAGCAGGTGCTGTTTTTTAAGCTCGGTGCGGCCTCGTGCGAGTTGGCGGGAACTTTCGGCGAGCCGGGCGGGATGTTTGCGGAACCGCATCCCGGCAGCGTTGGGCCCAAGCGGCTGGCCGGCCCGGTCGGGGCGGGCTTTGATTCCGCGGGCAATTTTTACGTCGCCTGCAATGTTCCCCGGGGCGGCACGGTGCTCCGCTCTTTCTCTCCCGCCGGCGCGCTGCGCTGGGAACTTTTGGGCCTCGAGTTTCTCGACGTGGCCGACTCCGCGCCCGGGAGCGACGGCCGCGTTCTTTATACCGCGGACGATCAATATGAGTTTGATCCGGCCGCTTCTTCCGGCCGCGGGTGGCGCTGGACCGCCCATACTTACAATCCGTTCCGCTCTCCGGACGACCTCCGCTTCCATCTGCCCGCCTTGCAATGCGCCACCAGCGTGCGGGTGCTTGGCGGCCGGACCTTTCTCTGCCAGCGCGGCATGTGGCAGGGCGTCCTCGGCTTCTATCGCCAGGAAGGCAGCCTCTTCGTTCCAAGCGCCGTTTTGAGCAGCGGCCCGCTCAAGGCGGAAAGGTCGAATTGGCAGCCCGCCGGCCAGCCCGATCACGGCCGCTTCTTTTGGCGCGATGCCAATGGCAACGGTCGCTTTGATCCCGGCGAATACACCCCCACCGCAGGTCCCTCGGGCGAGTACTGGGCCAGCGACGTCGACGCCCGCGGCGATATCTGGCAGGCCGGCCGCGAATCCGGCCTCTGGCGCTGGCGCCTCCGCGGGTTGGATTCCGCGGGCAATCCCGACTATGACCCCACGCCCGCCCGCTTCCCCATGCCCAGCCCTTTTGTCGACCTGCTCCGCGTGGAGTATCAGCCCGCCTCCGATGCCATGTTCCTCACCGGCATCACCCCGGAACACCCAATGTCCGGCGGCGAATGGGGAACAGTCGGCACCGAGGTTGCCCTCTACGATTCCTGGTCCCAAAAGCCTGCGCTGCGCTACCGCGTCACCCTCCCTTATAAAAAGGGTGAGCTTTGGGGCGAATCATTTGCCACCGCCGGCGATCTCTTCTTTGTGGTGATCGGCAAAACCGCGGAAGTGCTCGTCTTCGACCAGCACACCGGCCGCCCGCTCGGATCAATGAAACTCGGCCCCGAAGTCAGCCGCGAGAGCGGTTGGGTGGATTTTCGCGATGCCATTCGCGCCACCCGCCTCAAGAACGGCCATTACCTCGTCTTTGTCGAAGAAGACTGGAAAGCAAAAGTCCTCGTCTACCAACTCGTCAACCCGCGCGAATAGCAGCGTCTGCCTTTCTGAAACTCCCCGCACCCCAACAGAGCCCCGCGCGTCAGCAAGGGGCCACCGCCCCGCTGGGAGGGTGAGGCTCCGGCCGAACCCTGACTTTCTGCACCACGCTCAAGCCCCTGGCTTCCATCCTTTCTGCGGCGTAACCTATCCCTCGCGGCGAATCCGCCCCAAACCGCCCCGCTTCAGATTTCGGTCTTCGACTTTGGGATTTTATCCCAATTGGCTTTTGGCATTTGGCTTTTGCCCCCCATTTCGACCTTCGCATTTCCCGAAGGCAGAGCCCCGCGCGTCAGCTAGGGGCCAGCGCCCCGCTGGGAGGGTGAGGCTCCGGCCGAACCCTGACTTTCTGCACCACGCTCAAGCCCCTGGCTTCCATTCTTCCTGCGGCGTCACCTATCCCTCGCCCCGAATCGCCCCGCTTCAGATTCCGGTCTTTGACTTTCGGATTTTATCCCAATTGGCTTTTGGCATTTGGGTTTTGCCCCCATTTCGACCTTCGCCCTTCGGATTTCGAACTTGGCTCCGTTCCTTGATACAATTCACCAACAATTTGGTGAGAGTCGCACGCGGAGCCGAGGTTGCTCCAACCTGTAGCCGCATCGCTTCAGCGTGCGCTCCCACTGCGCTCGGCCCAAAACGGCGCCACTCCAGCACCGAAAAAATCACCGTCCAAACCTGCCATCCTTTCGGTTTGGCAGCAGAGAGGGTTGCCCCTCTCCAGGCTCTCTGCTCCCCGCTCTCATCGCCCTTTGACTTTTGCAACGGGCCGCCCGTTCGCCTCGCGGAGCGAGGCCCGCCCGTAGGCGTGGGTTTTAACCCACGTTCCGGCCCAACCTAAATTCTCGCGTCGCGGAGCGACGCCTGCCGCCCCCAATTCTCCAGGGATTGCTCCATCATCTCCCAAAAAAGGGAACAGTGGGGCGACGCTGCCCAGGAACTTCGCAGCGCGCCAACAGAGCCCCGCGCGTCAGCAAGGAGGCAGCGTCAATCTTGGGAGGGTGAGGCTCCGGCCAAACCCTGACTTTCTGCACCACGCTCAAGCCCCTGGCTTCCATCCTTCCTGCGGCGTCACCTATCCCTCGCGGCGAATCCGCCCCAAACCGCCCTCAAGCGTCTAATTCTCCAGAAACTCCCGCCAAACCCAACAGAGCCCCGCGCGTCAGCAAGGGGCCAGCCCCGCCCGGCGCTCAGGACTTCCTGAAGACGGTTGCTGAGGCGTGCCTCAAGCAGCCCTTCAATTGCAATTGACATTGTGAATAGCGTAATTGATCTGACGCTGGGGCCAGTGGCGATCAGTACTGGAGGTGCAGCGTTCATCGGCGAAGAATTGCAGCGCCTGGATTGGACGCCCGGCGAACTCGCCTTGCGGCACAAAGGCGATCCGGCAAAGCTGGCGATGGCCAACCGCCTGAGACGAGAAACGGTGCTGTCCTTTTGGGGCTGCCCAGGTGCAGCTTTGCGGTGATCTCGGTCATGGATCACGCAAAAGCAATTGTGAATGGAAATTTCGCAAAATGCCTTAATGCTTGTCGTGGATCCTGTCCAAATAGTGACGATGATGCAAAAGCCTTCTTTGATCAGTTTAAGTGGCAGTAAGCACGAGAGCAGGAAACTTCTCTTTAGAAGTTTATTAATACTGGGTCTGCTCAGCTCAATGCTGCTCGCGGTGTTTATGCACGGGCTATGGACTGTCACAATCGACAGCGGGAAGCCTTTTCGAAACAAGGAGCTCGCCGACTTAAGTATACGAGCACTTTTTTACTGTACACTTGGATTTTCCTTGGCGTCGGCAATTGGTTTCTTTTGCATCGTAAAGCTGCTTGAGATCTGGGTGCGCGGCGACGTTAAACAAGCGGTTTCAAAACAATCCGAATGTAGCCAAATAGAATAAAGGGGTCAGAGTATCAGATTTCCGCAAGGGGATATTTTGCGTTTTCGCAACGAGGTCAAGGAGGGAGCGTTGCCGTGTGGGGCACGGTTTTACGAAAGGAGGAGGACGCAGTGACGCAAAGAGTGCAAGGTCAGGGCAGGGCCTGGGCTTGTGGTGACAGGAGCCAGGCTCCGGCTGCGGGCTGGTTGACAGAAGCCACGGGTGGAATCGCCGATTTTTACCGGATCTCCCGATTCCCGGGCTGAAGTATCTTTGAGCGGATTACGGCAAGCGAGTTTAGGCTCGTTGCTTTTCTTTTTGCTCCCATTTCGCCCTTTGCATTTCCCCCGAGGTTTCAGCCCAACAGAGCCCGCGCGTCAGCAAGGGGCCAGCCCCGCCCGGCGCTCCGGCCAATCGTTTTACCGGAGCCTTTGGAACTCCAGCCCCGACCGGCCAGCATCCCTCGAATCCGGCATCTGGCGCTGGCCCAAGGCCAACACCCCGATGGCTAATTGCCCAATCGCAGCAATCCTCGCGTCCGAAGACTCGATCTACCTCGGTTGCGCGTCGTCGTCGCCGTCAACGTTTTCACCTTTGGATCGGCGAAAAAGCCTCGACAGGAAACCGGAGGCCGCAGGCTTTCCATAGGCGAATATTCTCTCGCGTCCGTGACGTCGGACCTCCGTTCGGGGGCCATAACGTCCCCAGGAAAATCCCATGCCTGGATCGGCCTCGCGCAAATCGATGACTAAAAAATCCTCCCACAAACCCTGCGCAAAAGAGCGCACGGCCGGATCAGATGACGCGCAAGCGTTTGGCTGCGTCATGAGGCCGGGGTTTCGCCGCCAGACCTGAAACAACTTGTCGTCTCGCACGTCATCGACCAGTGATTGATAGGGCGGCATGCTTGTTCGAAAAACTTCCCCCAGAAAGGACGCCAGATCGGCGCTTTGATACAGGATTACCGGAGGATCGTGACATGCGAAGAAAACCGGCGCGACTTTCTTCGTCTCCGGTGTAAGGTCAAGGACCCAGAAATTACCACACCCATCATGCGCAATCGGGAGTCCATTCGGGAATGCCTCCCTGCACTCAAATGCCATGCCGGCGCCACTGAGATCGATTCCGGTCAGCCAGCCCTCCAGTCCGGAACAGAACTCCAGCGTGGTCCGCAATTCCTCCGGCAAGGGTGTTCCGACCTCCCTTTCCAACGCCTTGATCCTCTCTGGCGCCAGGGGAGGGAGCAACTTAAGCGGCGCGGATTTATCGTCCTGATGGATCAACCCGCTCGTTTGTGCTGCCTTGATCTGATCGATGGCGGTCAAGTGATGCTGTCTCCCGGGTTTTGACGTGCGCGGATTCCCGTGGCACAAATTCTATGAATGAGCGAAAGGATGGCAACGGAAATGTCTACTGGCGCAAAATCCTTTCGTGCGGCGAGGAGTTGGCGGCGAAATCGGACCAGCATCCGTGAGAACCTACCGCAGTGAGGCGTGATGAAAACCGTGCTCGAAAGCCTCCGCTATCCGGTGATTTGCTTTAGTCAGAACATAGTGCGAGTTAAGCGGACGGAGAACGAATTGAGCACGTGCAACAGGCTCGCTCTTAAGAACGGTTGGTATCGGGGCATGCTGATCGTGGATTCGAGCGGAACGGCATTGAGAGTCAAAGATGCGCGAACACTTCGCGGGATTGGATTCTTTTGGGGGTATGGCCTGCTTCGAAGCCGGCGCGTAATTGCGGAATTGGCCGTCGCGGATCCGCCTTCGACCAAGTCAGTAGGGGATTTGAAAGAAGTCGTTTTGGAGTCTTTTAGGAAGCACCATGGGTGGTCCTCTCGAGGAGACTTCGCTGAACTGAAATTGAGAATTCGCAAAGCCACCACCATTTCGGAGATCATTGAAATCCTAAAGGATTGATCTTAATCTGGCGCTGCAGACCAACGCGCAGACGGGCTGCGGCTCTCGGTCCGGCCCAGTTGGCCCTTGAGATCGTGCCACACATATTCATTGGGATTTAATTCCGGGCTGTAAGAGGGGAGGATAAGCAGTTGCAGACGACACCTGGGGCATCGACCTGAGCGGCTCCGAACCCGACGGACCGCAGGACGCGGGCGGCATCGGCGGCCTGCTCATGTTCACCGAACACGCCCTTGGAGCGGTTCAAAGTGGGCTGAAAACATCGATTAAAGAGGCTGTCGAGACGCAAAACGATATCCAGAACTTTCTCTCGAAAGCGATGGACGTAATTGATGACTTGGATGACACAGGCGAGCTGCTTGCGGATCTCTTCCAAGCCTCAAAACAGTCATTCGCGGATGCGCTGAGAAAAGATAAGACCACCTATCTTTACGACGAATTAAGCGCAAAAGGAGAACACATCAAATACGGAGTTACTCGTGATCTTGAGAAACGTTACAGCGCGCGCACTAGCTTTTGGAAGACTTAAAGCCATTGCGGTCGGGAGCCGAAAGGCTATGCTTGCGTTGGAGCGAGCGTTACACAAAACGCTTCCGCTTCGTCCTGAAGAGCGCCAGAAAGCATACTGGCTGATCCAAAGCGCCAAGAGATACACTAACCCGCTCATCAAATGACCAAGTTGGTGATCAATGCAATGACAAATTGCGCAAGCAATGATCTTGGACACGAGTTCGATCGGCGATTCGTGCAGTATCAACAACTCGTAAACGCGACATTCTCAGACGAGTCCCAGCCCGGAACACTCGGGTGCATCTACGTACAGTTTCAGTTTGTTAGCGGCGGCGTGAAAATGGTGGAAAAGCGCCGGTTTGAAAATACTGAC
>CAZMKE010000014.1:0-193525 GCA_964566945.1 uncultured Verrucomicrobiota bacterium
CGTTTGGGCGTCGTCCACGTCGCTCCGGTCATCGCACCGGAGCGCGGATTGAAACTTGGTGGTCCAGTTCGTATTTTTGCCGCTCAAGGCGTCGCTCCGGTCATCGCACCGGAGCGCGGATTGAAACGTTTAAGGCTCAGCGTTTCATCACTTCGATGCAAAAGGTCGCTCCGGTCATCGCACCGGAGCGCGGATTGAAACCATTCCTCCATGAGTGAACGCTCGAAAGATTCGTCGTCGCTCCGGTCATCGCACCGGAGCGCGGATTGAAACACCGTGATCGGCTGCACCGCGCCGCTCGCGGTCGAGTCGCTCCGGTCATCGCACCGGAGCGCGGATTGAAACCAAAACAGAAAAAAGATTCTGGGAGCAATCCTCACGTCGCTCCGGAGCGCGGATTGAAACACACTCGAACAGCGTCGCCGCACGCCACCGGCCAGTCGCTCCGGTCATCGCGCCGGAGCGCGGATTGAAACGTCTCGAGCCAGCCCATGAGGTAGAACAGGAATTGTCGCTCCGGTCATCGCACGAAACCGCCGGAAAGCAAGCGGGAGATGGACGGACGGGTAACGCCCCATGGGGCCCCGGACATACAAGGGGGAGCGGAACGTCGAAAAACCGGAGGGAAAATTTTTTTCAGGGGGGTGTCTACGGATGGCAGACCCCCTGTGAGACCGTGTGGGCGTGAAAACCGAAAATCGGTTCCGAGATTCAAAGGCCGAAGGTCCAATCTCTGCAGAGGTTCAGATCGGAGCAGTCGGGGTGACAAGACTCGTCTTCTCACTCGGAAGCACTGCGCCGATCCCTGACTCACCGTGGAGCCCCGAACCCAAACGAAAGCGCCGGCCAGCTCGAAAAAATACGAACCATCACCAAACCATCACGAAGAAAAACACGAAAAACCCCAGCGTAATCACGAAAAAACACGAACCAACACGAAATTATTTTTCACCAAAGCCCGGGTCCTTCGGATCTCGTATTTCGCATTTGCCCCGCCAAACACACTTCCAAAACCACGAAAACACAGGTCCAGACACAGTTAAAAACACACTAAAATGCCCGCAAAACACACTAAAACACAGATAAACACACTTCTTTTTTTTCGGGAGCGTTTTCCCACCCCAAGTTGCGGTGTCCGCCCGCTCTGCCTCTCAATGAAAAATGCAAAACCAGGGAGCACAACTCCTTCCGCTTTCCGGGAAAAATGAGCGAAGAACTGCTTCATTTCACCCCGATAATTCGGGGATATTTGCAGCTATTCGGGTTCCGCCGAGCCTTCGACGAAAAGGGAGCCATGAGCGAAGGGCCAAGAGCAGAAATGGGCAATCCCTGGAGCCCAGTCGCGGGAGCCTCGCTCCACCTCATGCCCCCTAATCACACCCGGGACTCCGCTCGTTTGTCGGCCGTGGCTTGGAACGAGGTCGGCGCCGTGTCGCCCTTCGGTCCGTGCTCTGGATCTGATAACCCTCCAACCACCGACCCCTAACCTCCATTTTCGTTGCAAACCGTTGATTTAACATTCTTAACAGTCCTGTCCCAGTTCCGGATGCTCCAAGGCGGCCCAAGATCGGACTCGCGATTGTCGGCTGTACCTGTTACTGGATTGAGACTCAATATGGCCTCGACCTTGCCACGCCGAACCTTGCACCCCCTTCTCCGCCGGCGCTGCCGTTTCGCCTCGAGCATCCCCCTGCTCCTCCTGGCGTTCCTGCTTTTTCCGGCCAGGGCTCACGCTGGAGAACCCGCCAACCGGGAGGCGAACGCCGGGGCGCGGGCGGTCCTGGGCTTTCTGGAGGGGCTGTCGAGTCGAACCAACCGGAACATTCTCTCCGGGCAGTTCACCGATTTCGGGCAGGGCGCCGGCCTGCGCATTATGGAGCGGGTCCATGACGCCACCGGCCAATGGCCCGGCCTGATCGGGGTTGATTATGTCGATTTCGGCCGAGGCAGCCTGACTTACGAACGGCCGAATCAGGCCGCGATCGACTATTGGAAACAGGGGGGCCTGGTGACGGTGAGCGCTCATCTTTACAACCCCGCCAATCCCAGCGGCGGCGGCCTGCGGGACAAGGGGGTTAATCTCGCCGATTTACTGGCCGAGAACACGGATACGCACCGGCGCTGGCTGCAGGAACTCGACCTCATCGCCGCCGGCCTGGAACAGCTCAAATCGGCCGGAGTGGTGGTGCTCTGGCGGCCGTTCCACGAAATGAACGGGGGCTGGTTTTGGTGGGGTGCCAAAGAGCCGGAGCAATTCATCCGGGTCTGGCGCCACATGTTCGATTATTTCAGCCGGGAGAAAAAGCTCAATAACCTGCTCTGGGTCTATGGCCCGAACCACGGAACGAAGACCGCTGCCTATTACCCGGGCGATGCGTATGCCGACATCGTCGGCCTGGACGCCTACACCGATCAGATCGACCCCGCCCATATCAAAGGCTACGCCGAACTGGCCGCCATTCAGAAGCCCTTCGGCTTTACCGAATATGGGCCGCACGGCGCGCAGAATCCGCCAGGCGATTACGATTACCTCCGGTTTCTGGAAGGCTTGAAAGCGAACTTCCCGCGGGCCTGCTTCTTCATGAGCTGGAACGCGAAATGGAGCCTGGCAGAGAATCGAAACACCCGGGAATTCCTCGGCGCGCCCGCCATCCTGAACCGGGACGATTTGCCCCCGGACCTTTCCGGCCGCGCAGCGTCCGCGCCGCCCGATCTCGTGTTCTGGAATGGCAAGGTAATCACGGTTGATCCGCGGTTCTCCAGCGCGCAGGCGGTGGCGGTGCGGGGCGGCCGGATTCAGGCGGTGGGATCGAACGCCGATCTGGACGGCCTCAAAAAGGAGGCCAGGCAGGTGATCGACCTCCAGGGCGCTTTTCTGATGCCGGGCCTGATCGATTCCCATGTCCATCCCGACGCGGCCATGACGGAGTTCGATCATCCAGTGCCCGCCATGGAGACCATCAAGGATGTGCTCGACTTCGTGCGGGCTCGCGCCCGGGTCCTGCCGCCCGGCCGCTGGATCGAGGTCCGGCAGGTCTTCATCACCCGCTTGCGCGAGCAGCGTTATCCCACGCGCCAGGAGCTGGACGAGGCCGCACCGAACCATCCGGTGATCTTCGCCACCGGACCGGATGCCTCCCTGAACAGCCTGGCCTTGCAGCTCAGCGGGATTGACAAGGATTTCACCATTACCGATGGCGGCGCCGGCCGGATCGAGAAAGACCCGGCGACAGGCGAAGCCACGGGCATCCTGCGAAACTGCACCCGTTTCGTGAAAGTCTCGTCGAGTGAACGCCAGCCATCGGACGAGGAAACTTACGACCGCACGCTCGCTCTGTTCCGCGACTACTCGGCAACCGGCCTTACGACCGTGTGCGATCGCGATGCCAGCCCGGATTATCTCCGGATCTACCAACGGATGAAAGAGCGCGGAGATCTGCCCGTCCGCCTCCGCATCTCTCATCATCTCGACTCGCTCGGCGACCCCGCGGAGATCGAGAAAAGGGTTCAAGCCATCGCCAGTCATCCGCTGCGCCAGCCCGATCTGATGCTGCAAATCATCGGCACGAAAACCTATCTCGACGGCGGGATGCTGACGGGGAGCGCGTATATGCGGCAGCCGTGGGGAGTCAGCTCGATCTATGCCATCACCGATCCGGCCTATCGCGGAGTGCTTTTCATTCAGCGGGAGAGGTTGATCCAAATGGTGGACGCGGTGACCGCGGCCGGGTTGCAGTTTACCGCGCACACCGTGGGCGACGGCGCGGTCCACGCCCTGATCGAGGCGTACGATGAAGTGTCCCGCCGCCGCGACATCCGCGCCACCCGGCCGTGCATCACGCACGCGAATTTCCTGAGCGCGGAAGCGATTGCCAGCATGCAGCGGCTCGGCATCGTGGCGGACCTGCAGCCGGCCTGGCTTTATCTGGATGCGCGGACGCTGCTGAAGCAATTCGGCGAGGAGCGTCTGCGCTATTTCCAGCCGTTGCGGAGCCTGTTTGCCGCTCAGGTCACGATTGGCGGCGGCTCCGATCACATGCAGAAGATTGGATCGATGCGCTCCATCAACCCCTACAACCCGTTCCTGGGCATCGCCACCGCGGTCAGCCGCAAAGCGCGCTGGCTGGACAGCCCGCTTCACCCTGAAGAGAGCCTCTCCCGCGAGCAGGCAATTCAATTCTACACGATCAATAATGCCCGCCTCCTCTTCCTGGAAAAGGAGACCGGCTCGATCGAGCCAGGCAAACTAGCGGACCTCATCATCGTGGATCGCGACCTGCTGACCTGCCCAGAAGACAGCCTCCAGAATGCGCAAGTCAAAGAAACCTACCTGGGCGGGAAACGGGTCTACAGCGCCAGCCGATGATTGCGGGTTTGGACCGGTTCGCGCGGATCAGGTGGTGGCCGGCAGCTGCGATTCCTCGGTTTCAACCCAGCGCACGGCAAAGCAGACCAGCGCGGTGGCATCCTTCAACCCCAAGTGCTCCTTGATATGGCCGCGATGAACGTCGACGGTTTTTGGGCTAAGATGCAACTGCGCGGCGATCTCCCGGGTGGTTTTGCCCTGGCCAATCAGGCAGAACACTTCAAACTCCCGGTCGGTAAGTTTCTCAATGGGCGAGGCATGCGGCCGACGCCCGGAAATGGAGTCCAGAATCCGGCTGGACATTCGTTCGCTCAGGTAAATCTGGCCCTTCAGAACGCGGCGAATGGCTTCCAGAATGACCTCGCCTCCTTCCCGCTTCATAACGTAGCCGCGCCCTCCAGCCCGGAGAACTCGCTCCGCATAGAGCGTTTCGTCATGCATGGACATGACCAGAACGGGCAATTCCGGGTAAAGCACCCGCAGGTCCTTGAGCAACTCGAGGCCGCTTCTGCTTTCCAGCGAGATATCGATGACCGCCAGGTCGGGCTTCACCCGTTCCATTTGCCGCAGAGCCTCCGCGTCGTCCCCCGCCTGCCCGCAGGTCATCATGTCCGGCTGCTGATCAATAATCTGGGCCAGGCCGCCCCGAACCAAAGGGTGGTCGTCCACCAATAAGACCTTCTTTTTCTCGACGATGGCGGCAGAAAGTTTCCTGGTTTTCATAGGCTTTCTCCAATCTCGGACCGCAGACGGGCTCCGCCTGCGGGATCGATCGGGCGCAACCCGCCCGTTAGAGGCGGACACTGCCCGCCTGCCGAAAGATTCAGCTGATTTTCCTCACGCCCAACCGCCCCAAGCGAGCTGCCAGGCAGCGAGCAAACCACGGAGGCGCCCCCATCCGGATCGCGCCGGACCGTCAATGAACCGTTCACCATCCCGGCCCGGTACTGCATGACCCGCAGGCCCATCCCCTGGCGCCGCGCGGCCGGCGGCTTAAAACCGCTGCCATTGTCCTTCACGGTCAGTTCCAGCCGCCCATCCTGGAGCCGAAGGCGAATGACGATGAGTTTCGCCTTTCCATGCCGGAGCGCGTTGTGCACCGCCTCCTGGGCAATTCGGTAAAGGTGAGCGGCCGCGGCGGCATCCTCCAGCAAGGCGGCTTCCGGACATTCGAAGCGGCACGAGATTTCAAAGGTTTTCTCCGTCTGGGACGCCAGTTCCTGGAGCGCAAGCATCAGCCCTTCCGGCTCGAGCATGACAGGCGACAGCCCGCGGGCGAGGGTGCGGGTCTGCTCAATGGCTTCGCGCACCAGCCCGGCGATATCACTCGCCTCGGCCGCGCGCTGCCGGTCGCGACTGAGCATTCTTTGCTTAAGACCGAGCAGCCGGAACTCGATGCCGGCCAGATGCTGAGACAGGCCGTCGTGCAGGTCCTGCCCGATCCGCCTTTGCTCGCGCTCGCTGATCTCCATGACGCCCCGCTCAAGCTCTTTCCGTTCGGTGATATCCGTCCGGATGGCCACGTACTGAATCGGATGCCCGTCCTGGTCCAGGAAAGGATAAATCGTGCTGTTTACCCAGTAGACCGAGCCGTCTTTGGCGCGATTGCGAATATCGCCATGCCACACCTGGCCCGCCGAAATGGTCCGCCAGAGGTCGGTGAAGAATTCCCTGGGATGGTAGTCCGAATTGACGATGCGATGGTTGCGGCCGAGCAGCTCAGCTTCAGAATACTTCGAGATCTCGCAGAACTTCTGGTTGACGCAGGTGATATTTCCCCGAGCATCGGTAATGGCGACGATCGAATGCTCGTCCAGGGCTGCTTTGATATCGCTCGCCTCCTTCAATGCCGCCCGCATCCGAATCTCGTTGGCCTGGCGCTCGGTGACATCGGAGAAAATCACACCGACCCGGCCCGGTTCGGTCCGAAAAGCGCTCACTTCGAACGAACGCCCCAGCGGGGAAAACCGGCTTTCGAACCGGACGGGCGCCCCAGTCACAGCCACCGCGCGCAGCTTCTCCAGCCAAATCGGCTCGGCCCCCGGGAAGATCTCCGACATCCTGCGGCCGGCCACCGCCGTGCTCTTAACGCCGGTGTGGCTCTCGAAAGCGGGATTCGCCACCAGATAATGCAGATCGGAAAATTCGCCCCCAGGACCGCGAATCAGTTCAACCAGGGTGAAGCCTTCGGACATCGCTTCAAAGAGCCTTCGACAGCCGTCTTCGCAAGCGCTCAGCATCTCGTCGGCCAGGCCCGGCTGGCATTTCAGGCATTTCCATTCGGTCACGTCCTCAACTAAAATCCGCGCGGCCCGCCGTCCGCGCGCGGGCTGAACGGCCCAGCGAAGCCAGCGCAATTGGCCATCCGCACGGGCAAAAAGCCGCGGTTCGCCCGCGGCCTCCGCGCTCCCATTGCTTTGTCCAACCGGCCGTGGATTCTTCAGCATCCGGACCGGGATTTCCGGGAAAACCGTGGTGATATCCGCCCCCACCAACTCCGCCCGAGATTTGGTCCCGGAACGAACATAGGAATCCGTCACCGCGCTGACGCGCAGGGATGAATCCAGCACCAGCAACAACCCCGGTGTCGCTTCGAACAGATTCCTCATTTCGGAATCGCTCATAAATCCGCGCCCCACGGAACGGAACCTTAACCCGGCTCAGCCCGGCTCGTTTCGCGCGCGGCTCGCAGAATTCTTTCGGCGCGCAGCCAATGCTCCAGGTCGCGGCCAGGAGGCCGGCCGGCTTGATCCCACAGCCAATAGGCGGCCAGGGAAATTTCCTCGTGACTTGGCTCTCCCGCAGCATTCGCACTCGGTCCCGTTGTTTCGTCCGACATCGACTTCATGTTTAAGGTTCGTTCGTCCCGCACAGCGACCAAGCCAATCTACTGGACGCGCACCCCGGGCAGCCATCGGCGCGGTTGCCATCTCCTTCTACGAATCTTCGGTAGAGCTGATAAGAAAAGCATCAGGTCGCAGGCCTGCCCGCGGGCTTCCACGGGGCGGCGGGAAGCAATCCCGGCGCAGCCTTCGCCAAACCACGCAAAGCCAAACGCTCACGACCACACGAGGCTGGCGCAACTGCAGAGCACAAAGGAACGCGGTATGAAAACAAAAACCAACCGGAAGCCTGCCAAAACAAAGCCCGTTTCCCGCAGCGGAGCCACCGCCAGCACGATCCTGCCTCCCGAAACGAGCCAGTCCAATGCGGCCAAAGCAGCCGACCCGCGCTGGCGCTGGCATTATCAGAAACTTCTCGCCTTGCGCGACCGCTTGGAGCGTGATCGGGCTCAAAAAAGAACGGACGCAGGCGAACCGCTCGAACCGTACAGCATGGACATGGCCGACTCCGCGAGCGACGACATCCAGCATGACCTGTCGCTGGCCGAATTATCCGCCGAGCAGAATCTCCTGTTCGAAGTGGAAGAAGCCATCCGGCGCATTCTGGCGGGTGCTTATGGGCTCTGCCAGGAGACCGGCCGCCCCATCCCCCTGGCTCGCCTTCGAGTGATCCCTTGGGCTCGTTTTAGCGCCACGGTCGAGGCTCGGCTTGAGAAAAATGGGGAGATTCCCCATCCCCACCTGGGAAGCCTTGGATCCGTGACCGGCGCGGCTGCACCATCATTCACCGCGGGCGACGCGGAACCCGCCCCCGGAGCGGACGAACACCTGGAGGAACTTACCGTTCCAGTCCAAGGAAGCCCCTCCGAGCCAAACCGGCAAAGGCGGCGCAACTCACCGCGCAAGAGCTAAAACACGCGAAGTTTGAGCACTCGGAGAAAGCACCACCGTTGGGGCTTTGGCCTTTACAATCGTGAGCCGCACTGCTTCGTAAACGCCATCCGAGCGTTTGTGAACTTTGCCGAAAACCACGTCTCCCGCTGCAAGATCCTCGGAAATAGCGTACTTCCCGTCCTTGAAGAAGCGGGTTTCCGCGGTGATCTGGAGCACGCGAGTCTCCTCTTTGCCGATCAATTTCACGGTCAGCTTGAGCTCGGTGCGGTCGACATTGAGAACCTCGCTCTTCGGCAGGGTCTCAATGGGGCCCGCCGACAAGCGGGCGACGAAAAGAAGAAGGACGAAGGGAAATAACGCTTTCATAAGAATCCTTTTGCTGATGACTCCAGTTTCCGCTTCCGGCCGCGGCGGGTCTGCGCAAATGTTGCCAAAACCCCGCCCCGGCTTGCAGGCGGTTCCTCAGAACTTTCCTTGGGACGTGCGAGAACCGCTCTTACTTCTACTGCGGACCTTCCTTACAGGGGATGGCGCCCCAACCGTTCGGAGGTCCGCCAGATCACAAATTCGTGACATTTCACGGAGTCATTTGTCGATTCGAAGGGCGCAAATTATTATCCTTAGATTTTTGCAACATCAACGGTCGCAGGTGTGTCTTAATCGAGATTTCTGAATGGCCATTAAGAACAAGCGCAAACGAAGGCTGCTGCTGGCAGCGGTACTTTTGTTGACGGGAGGCGCCGGAGCCTTTTTCGGTTTCCGCAAGCGGGAAGCGCCCGTGGCGGTGCAATTCGACAAAGTCGCCCGCCGCGACATCACCGAGGTGGTGGTGGCGAACGGGCGCATCCAGCCCGTCCTGCAAGTCGTGATCAATCCGGAGGTGAGCGGCGAAATCATCGGCCTGCCGGTCAAGGAAGGGCAACCGGTGAAAAAGGGCGACCTGCTCGTCCGCATCAAACCGGACAATTACATCGCCCAGCGGAACTCCGCCGAAGCAAACTACAAATCGGCTCTCGCGGGCGTTTCCCTGTCCAAAGCCAATTTGGAAAAAGCCCGTCTCGAATTTCAGCGTTACGAGCAGCTTTTCCAGACCAAACTGGTGTCGGACTCGCAATATCTCGAGGCCAAAACCTCCTTGGACGTCGCCGCCGCCACCTTTGAGAGCAGCGCCCACCAATGCGAGCAGGCCAAAGCCGCGCTGGCCCGGGCGGACGACGATCTTTCCAAGACCACGATCAACGCGCCCATTGATGGCACCGTCACCAAATTGCGCTCCCAGCAGGGCGAGCGGGTCGTCGGCACCGCGATGATGGCCGGAACCGAGATCATGACCATCGCGAACTTGCACGAAATGGAGGCGCGCGTGGACATCGGCGAGATCGACATTGTGCTGATCAAGGTCGGACAGAAGGCCCGCCTGGAAGTCGAAGCTTTTCGCGATCGCAAGTTCACCGGAGTAGTCACGGAAATTGCGAATGCCGCCCGCGGCGCCGCCAGTGCCGCGCAACAGTCGAGCCAGAGCCAGGAGGCCACCCGGTTCGAAGTCAAAATCCTCCTGAACGAAAAGGAACAGTTCCGCCCGGGCATGTCCGTGACCGCGGAGATTGAAACGCGCGCGCGCACCAATGTTCTGGCGATCCCCATCATGGCGGTGACCACCCGGACGAAAAAGGAAGAGACAAAGCCGGCCAACAAACCCGAAGACCCGATTTTGCCCAAAAAGGGCGGACGAAAAGAGGAACCACGCCGGGCGGACGAAATTGTGTTCCTGGCCGACGGCGAAATCGCTCACAGCACCGTTGTCAAAACCGGGATCAGCGACGACTCCTATATCGAGATTGTGGAAGGACTCTCGGAAGGACAGGAGATCATCTCGGGAGGCTACGCCGCCGTCAGCCGCCAGCTGGAGGATAAGAAGCGGATCAAGAAGGAAGACCCAAAAAAGAAGGCGGACGAGAAAAAGGCCTGACCTGTGTCCCTGCTCCGACTCACCAATATCTCCCGCCGCTACGTGATGGGTGATGAAACCATTTACGCGCTGCGGGACGTTTCCCTCGAGATTGCGCGAGGCGAATACGTCGCGATCATGGGACCGTCCGGTTCCGGCAAGTCGACTCTGATGAACCTCCTGGGCTGCCTGGACAGCCCGAGTTCGGGGGAATTCGTCCTGAACGGCAACCGGGTGAGCCAGATGGATGACAACGAACTGGCGGAGATCCGGAATAAGGAGATCGGCTTCGTTTTCCAAAGCTTCAATCTGCTGCCACGGTGCGACGCCCTGCACAACGTCGAACTGCCGCTGATCTACTCCGGCATGCCCGCCGACGCGCGCCGGGAGAGAGCGCTGCAAGCTCTGCAAAACGTCGGCCTCGGAGATCGCGTCCATCACCGCCCCAACGAAATGTCCGGCGGGCAACGGCAGCGTGTCGCCATCGCCCGCGCGCTGGTCAACGAGCCGTCCATCCTGCTCGCGGATGAACCGACGGGAAATCTCGACTCGAAGACCGGCACGGAAATCATGAGCCTTTTCGAATCGCTTTGGCGAAAGGGCAACACGATCATTCTGGTCACCCACGAGGAGGACGTAGCCCAACACGCCCGGCGGATCGTCCGCATCCGGGACGGCCTGATCGCCAGCGACGAGGTGCGTCCGCAAGCCTCGCCTGCCCCGCAACTCTCCCCTGCCTGATGGTCCTGCTAAACGACATCGTTGAAGGCGCGCGCATTTCCCTCGCAGCCCTGCTGGCGAATAAAATGCGCTCGATCCTGACGACGATTGGCATTGTGATCGGCATCGTAACCGTGACTTTGATGAGCACGGCAATCGAGGGAATCAATCGCTCTTTCAAGCAGAGCATTTCCGTGATCGGCAGTGACATGCTTTACGTGCAGCGCGCCAGCTGGTTCACCCAGACTCGCGCCGACTGGCTGAAGGTGGCCCGCCGCCGGGAGATCACCTGGCAACAGTACGAAGCCGTGCTCAAACAGGCCACGCTCGCCAAAGCTGTGGCGCCGGTCTCCGGATTTGAGAACCCAGTCCAATATCGCAGCCGCCGTTCGGAGCGGGTGCCGGTGATTGGCAGCACCGAACAATTTGTGATTACGACCGGGTTGGGGCTGGCGGAAGGACGATTCATGAATGCCTCCGAATCCTCCGGCGGCCGGCCGGTGGTGGTGCTTGGCTCCCAAATCGCGACCAACCTCTTTGTCGGTGAATCGCCCCTCGGCAAACGCGTCCGCATCGGGAACGAGAGTGCCGAAGTCATCGGGGTTCTCGAAGCGCAAGGAACTTTTCTGGGAGATTTCAGCTGGGACAATCGGGTCATCATCCCGATCCGCTTTCTGTCGCGCTCCTTTCGATTTTTCCCGGAATACGAGATCCATGTGAAAGCCCTGTCCACGGAGCAACTGCCGGAAACAGTCGAGGAAGTCCGGGGAATCCTGCGCCGCGCCCGGCATGTGGCCCTGGGAGCGCCCGACGACTTCGCGATCAACCAGCAGGAGGTCTTCCTCAAAACGTTTAACCGGATTTCCGGAATGATCGCCACCGGCGGGCTGTTCATCACCGGCCTTTCGCTTTTGGTGGGAGGAATCGGGATCATGAACATCATGTTCGTCTCCGTGGCCGAACGCACCCGGGAGATCGGCATTCGCAAGGCGATTGGGGCCAAGCAACGATCGATCCTGCTCCAATTCCTGATCGAAGCGGCCAGCATCTGCCTTTTCGGCGGATTGCTCGGGCTCGCCATCGCCATCCCATCGACGTTTCTCCTGCAGAAGCTGTTCCCGGCGGCCATTTCCGTGCGCATCATCATCACGGCCTTGCTGGTTTCCCTGATGACCGGCCTGATTTCCGGTTTCCTGCCGGCCTGGCGGGCCGCCCGCCTCAAACCGGTCGACGCCCTGCGCAATGAATAACGTCTGGTCGGCCGAATTCCGGGAAAGCTTCCTGATGGCGCTGAGCGCGATCCGGGCGCACAAGCTGCGGTCGGCGCTGACCCTGCTCGGCGTGATCGTGGGAGTCTTTTCCATCATCGGCGTGATGACAGCCGTGGAAGTGCTCCAGGTGAACATCGAAAAGAATTTTCAATCCCTGGGCGCCAACACCTTCGCGATTTCCAAATGGCCGGCCGTCCGCTTTGAAGGTCCAAAGGGTTTTGAGAAATTCCTGAGCCGCAAAAACATCACGCTCCCTCAAGCCTTGCAGCTGCAGGAACGCGCGACGCTCGCGCAAAATCTATCCATCGAAGATAATTTCTGGCAGGGCGAAGTGGTTTCGAAATACGCCCAGACGCCGCCCAACGTGATGTTGTCGGGCGGGACGCCGGGCAGTTTTCCGGCGAAAAATCTCAACATCGCCGAAGGACGCCCCCTCTTCGAAGCGGATATCCAGGCCGCCCGGGATGTCTGCGTTCTCGGCAGCAAGCTCGCTACAACACTATTCCCGCTAGGTTCCGCCCTGGGCGAGCGGGTAAAGTTTGACGGCATCAACTATACGGTCGTCGGAGTGCTCGAATCCAAAGGCGGCATGCTGGGCGGCGACCAGGATAATTTCGGCATCATCCCGATCACCACCGGCCTGAACCGGTACGGACGCGCCTGGCGCAGCCTGTCCATTCTCGTTCAGGCGCCGGACCAGGCGACTTACGATGACACCGTGGAACAGGTGCGCGGCATCATGAGAGCCCTGCGAAAAGTGCGGCCCTGGGAGCCGGACGATTTTGAGATCTTCTCCAGCGAAAGCATGATCAACCAGTTCCGCGACGTGACTTTCAAGGTGCGGGCGGCGGTGGCGCTGATCAGCTCGATTGCGCTGCTGGCCGCGGGCGTCGGCATCATGAATATCATGCTGGTCTCGGTGACCGAGCGAACCAAGGAGATCGGCATTCGCCGGGCGGTGGGCGCCAAGAAACGCAATATCATCACCCAATTCGTCATGGAGGCGGTGGTTCTCTCGGAACTCGGAGGCGTGATCGGAGTGCTGCTCGGCATCGCCGCCGGCAACATGGCCGCCTTCCTGCTCAAGGTTTCGCCGATTCTGCCGATAGACTGGTCAGTGTTCGGACTGCTGATTTGCTCGGTGGTCGGAATTGTCTTTGGAACGTATCCGGCGTTCAAGGCGGCGAACCTCGACCCGATCGAATCGCTCCGCTACGAATAAGAAACCGCGCCGGCTGCGACCGATCGATGCGCTGGTGCCTTCTTGCCGTTTGTCTGGTTTTCGCGGTGCGCGCTCAGGAGCCGCCGCGCCGCCATGATTTTCTCCTCGTCGTCGACACCTCCATCGCCATGGCCGAGCACAAGAATTCCCTCTTGTCGACCATCCGCGACCTCGTCCAACGAGGGTTCGCGGGGCAAATCCAGGAGGGAGATCGCCTCGGAATTTGGACTTTCGATTCCCTCTCTCCGACCAACCGGCATCCGGTTGAGGTCTGGGACCCGGAACAAAAAAAGGAGATAGCAGAGTGGGCGGTCCAGACCGTTCGGGACGAGAAGTTTCGCCGGGGCAGCCGGCTCAGCCCGGTCCTGGAAAATGTCAACGAGTTTGCCACCCAATCGCCAGCCGCGTTAATCCTTATCCTGACAGAGGCCGACGAGCCGCTCACCTCCCTGCAAATCGGTCCAGATATCAACAGCCAGATCGCCAAACTCCGCCAGACCGCCCGGCGCACCCGGAAGCCGGTCATGATCTCACTCACAGCGGTTGACGGGAAATTTGCTGATTGGCGGGCCTACGCGGGCTCAGACACCCCCCGCGTGCCCCGCCTGCCGGAGCGTCCCAAAGTCCAGGCGGTGGTCCAAAAAGAACTCGCACCAGCCACCGTCGCTGCGCAGGTCATCCCGGAACCCGAGAAGGAGATTTTACCCCCGCCGGCCCCAGTGACGCTCAATTACCCACCTGGAGCCAAACTGGCCCCAACGCCGGAGCCCCCCATCACCGCCACAGCCGTCGTGGAGCCCCCTGCCGAGAATCGGCCCATCTCGACCGCAACGTCTCTGCCAGCGCCAACCAATCGAAGCACCCCGCCATTGATCACCGTGCAGGCCACACCGCCCCCCGCTGTCCTGCAGGCGCCCAAACCGCCGCCGCCCGCAGCGGTTCAAGCCAGTCGTCAGTCCGCCCCACCCAACGCCGCGCCCGTTGTTGCGCAGACTGAAATCACCAATGCGCGGCTGGCTGAAACCACCGCCCAAACCCGATCAAAACTTCCTAAGCCAATACCCACAGATCCTCCCGCGCTTCCGAGAATGGCTAAAATGGAGCCTTGGACAGTCAATTGGACTTATGTTGGGCTTGGAATCGGGGGAATCAGCTTTTTCGCCGTGGGCCTCTCGCTGATGAATCGCGGCAAACCAGCCACCAAAGCCAGCCTCATTTCCCGATCTCTGGTGCGCTAAGATGCCCGGATCCTGCTTGGACGGCTGAGCGAACTACTGCCCATTCTTGCTGCCCGGCACGCACCAGAGCAACCCCGGCTTGTTGAGCGTCTGCTCCCGCTGGAAATCCTCGTACTTGATGAAATGCACATGCGCGCTGAAGCCGGTGATCACGGCGCCCTTTTTGTGTCGATGCCCGATTCCCTCGTCCTCATTCGGATACTGGCTCGCGTCAAACCCCGGATTTGAACCCCAAACGCCACCGTAGTTTTTGATTTCCGGCTCCCACATCGCGTAGGCGGCCGGATTGAATTGCGAGAGCTTGAAAGTCTTTCCGTCGCCATTGTAGCCGCAAATCGCCCCGTTCTGAATGTAGCTGGAAATGCGCTGGGCGCGCTTCTGCCAAGAAACGAGATTCGTCTTGTCCAGAGGGCAGTTGTAGACGGACCGGCTGTTCAAATACTTGTAGTAAAGTCCCGCTTCGATGTTTGGACGTTCATTCGTCTTGACCGGGTCCGGCGGACGGCCGGAAATCGGCTGGTACAGCCAGCCTGGACCGAGGTTGTTGGCCCAGTTCGGCCAGGCCATGCGATCGTTGTTGTCATCGCAGTAGAGGAACATTGCCAGCCCCAACTGCTTGTTGTTGTTAACACAAAACGTGCGGCTGGCCTTTTCCTTCGCATTCGCAAGGGCTGGCAGAAGCAGGGAGGCGAGGATCGCAATGATGGCGATGACCACCAGCAACTCGATCAAAGTAAAACCCAACGACCGCGCAGCGATACGGTTCATAGGCATTCCGGAGTGGGACTAGTCTCTCAACCCCGCCAACAAAACGCAACATTGAAGGCTTTGGCGATATTGGCGATGCGGCGAAAAGGAAAGGAACGTTGAAATTTGGTGCCCGCGACAGGACTTGAACCTGTACGATGTTACTCACTAGAACCTGAATCTAGCGCGTCTGCCAATTCCGCCACGCGGGCACTCGGCAAAGAGCCGGTTGGCTCAGGGCCAAGACTCTCGCATCAAGACGCTTGTCGTGCAAGTGGCAAGTGTGGTTTTGGTCACTTCCGCTTGAAGCCGAGGAGGTTTCGATCGCCTCCCCGGCGGGGGAAGAAAAAAATGCAACCATTTTTCAAACTGGCGCGTTAAACTAAAAACGAATCACACGTCCTCGGGCTCTGTCAAACCCGGGAACGACTCGTATTTATGAAGCAGTCTCGCGTTTTGGCCGGATTGGTCCTCACCGGGGTTTTGGGTTGGGCGGGCTACCGCATCTACCTGGCGCACGCGGACCTGGTCACCCTCAATGTGCGAAACATGGACGTCCGCAAGGTGATTCCGAAACTCGAATGGCAGACTTGGGAACACATCGTCCCGAGCAAAGATGTGGCTGGCGTGGTCACCTTGAACGTCCACCGCGCCCCTTTGACGCAAGTGCTGAGCATCATCGCCCTCCAGACCGGCTCGCGCTGGACGGCTCTGTATCCCATTTACTCCGGCAGCCGCGCCCCGGCGAAACTCGAAAAAGTGGTCCGGGGGGAGATTCCCGCGGATGGCAGCGGCTGGTCCCACCTCGCCAAATCGCCCGCCTGGCAGAAAGGAATCTCCAGCGCCTTTGGCAACGCTGTCCGCAGTGCGAACAGCCTCGTTTCGGCGCAAATCGAGAACAAAGACCTCGATTTTGCCGCGTTAGCGCTCTCCCGCTTCAGTCAGGCGCAAGTGGTGCCGGAGGATGGCGCTCAAGGCAAAATCAACCTGAAACTGGATCAAGTGCCATTCCCTAAAGCCGTCGCGCAAGTGGCCAAACAAGCGCATCGTAAGTGGGACAAAATCTTCACCCTGCAACCGCTGAAGCCCGTCGTCCTCGCGGTCAATAATGCCTCCGGCGACACCAATAACGTCGTCAGCGTCCGCCCAGTGGCAACGGTGCAAACCAACGTGGTCGAAACGCCGCCCGCGAAAGATCCCGAGGAGCAGCAACGGCAGACCGAAGCATTCCTGGCGACGATGACGCCCCAAGAACGGCAGCAGGCCGAGCAAAAAATCGCCGAAATGCAGCAGTTAAACTCGCTGCCCGAAGCCGAACGCCAGCAAAAGATGCAGGAGATGGCAGCCCAGGCCAAACAAGCATCCCAGGCCGACATGGAAGACCGCATGCGCAAGCGCTTGCGCGACGGCACCACGGACCAACGCATCGCCCACGATCGGGAAGTGCTGAACCGCGCCAGGAAATAAGCATGAAAGCCCGCAAAAGCGATTTCGCGTTCACCCTGATCGAACTGCTGGTGGTCATTTCCATCATCGGCATTCTCGCGAGCATGCTGATGCCCGCCCTCAGCCGGGCCAAAGGCAAAGCAAACGACGCGAAATGCATCAGCAACCTCCGCCAATTGGGAGTGGCTCTCACCCTTTATACGGATGATCACGGCGGCAAACTCCCGTTCGCGGAGCGCCGTCCTACCACTCCGGTCAACCCCACAAACGTTTATCCCCGGATTGTCGATGTGCTTTCCAATAACGTGGGGGGCGCCCTGCGCGTATTCCAATGTCCGAAAGACCGGGCCGGTTATTTCCGGAAAGAGGGCTCCAGTTACGAATGGAACTACCAGGTGAACGGCCGGACTCTCGAGGCTCCGGGCGAAATCAACGGCCAGATCCGAACTGCCGAGAAAGCCCAGATCATGTACGACTACGAGAATTTTCACCCGGGCGTGCCAAACGGAACCAAGAACGTCCTGCACGGCGACGGGCACGTGGAGCCGATCAAAGACGTCGGCAAATAGGCTAAAACGGCTGCAACTCGATCTTCCGAAAAAGGATTTCGAACCCCTCCGATTCCAGGAGAATCTTGCCGGCGCTGGGAAAAGTATCGTAGCACTCGTTCACTTCCGTCCCATTGACCAGCACCAGAATCCGACTGCCGCGGCAGACGCATTCCAGCCGGGTCCACTCACCGAGCGGGCTGTCCACGTCGTTTTTGCCACGAGTATCGATTTTCTCTTCGAACCCCGGCTCATGCCGCGACCACCAGAATTGCTTGCCGCTATAATGAACCGGAGCGCCGCCCCGCTTCCAACGCGTCCGGCCATCCTCGGCCAGCGTTGTCTCGCTCGTCAGGGTCACCGGGATCTTTTCGTCGGCGCTGCGGATGACGATAAAGTCTCCGACGCAACCCTGCGCGATCTGGCACTCGATGGACGCCATCCACGGGCTGTGATTTCCATCCGCACCGGTTCCGTGCAGCAGAATGCCTGAGTTGCGCACGGTGGCAGCACCGTAGGTGAGATCGCCCCAGCGATATTCGACGACCAACCGGTAGTCCCGGAACTGCTGACGGGTGGCCAGGTATCCGGGCACTTCACCGGAGACTCGGAGCAATCCGTCTTTCACTCCGAAAACCTGGAGAGGATCCTGATATTTGGTGGTAGCCAGCCAGGGATACCAGCCTGCCAGGTCATGACCGTTGAACAGCGCGATCGGCTTCGCCGGCCGAATCGGATCGCTTTCCGCTCCGCCTGCTCCCAGAAAAAAAGCCGCTCCGCCCCCGGCGCCCAGGAGGCGCAAGAATTGCCGCCGTCGAAGAAAAGCTGGTGTGGGCATGGCGGAATTCTAGGGGACCAAACCCACCGGAGCAATCCGGCAGAAGAGAAACGCAAGAAACGCATGCCAACTGAGCCTTCTTCTTGCAAAGCGCCGCCGCTTTCCTATCCTCCACGCCTGAACCGCGTTGCGTAAAACACCCGCACTTTTAAGCCTATGCGAATGAAATTGTTTATCATGATGGTGATCGAGCTCTTCATCTGGGGCGCCTGGTTGCCTCTGGTCTGGAGCTACATTGGCCCACTTGGCCTGAACTTCACCGGAACGGAACAGGCCTGGATTGGCAGCGCCTTCGCCATCTCCTCGGTCGTCGGCATCTTCTTCAGCAACCAGTTCGCCGACCGTAACTTCTCCGCGGAACGGTTTCTCGCCTTCAGCCACCTGATCGGCGGTCTGGCGATGCTGGGGCTTTATTTCGTGCAGAGTTTCCAGGCTTTTTTCAGCCTGATGCTGCTCCACTCACTGTTCTATGTGCCGACCATCTCGGTCGCGAATGCCCTGGCATTCGCCAACCTGAAGGATCCGCAAAAAGAATTCGGGCCGGTGCGAATGGGCGGAACGATCGGCTGGATTCTGGCCGCCTGGCCGCTCTACTTCATCCTGGGCACCAAGACCGGCGCTGAGGCGATCACACTGTATAAATACATCTTCATCATCTCCGGCGTGGCTTCTCTCATCCTGGCGGGCTTCTCCCTGACTCTCCCTCATACCCCGCCCAAACCGGCGACCGGCGGCGCCCAAAAGCTCGCCTGGGTCGAAGCTTTCAAACTGCTGGGCATCCCGTACTTGCTGGTGCTGTTTATCGTCACGTTTGTCGACGCCACCATCCATAACGGCTACTTCCTCATGGCCGGCGGCTTTCTGAGCAGTTCCAATGGCGGGCCCGGATTTGAGAATAAATGGATCATGCCGATCATGAGCATCGGGCAGGTCGCGGAAATCCTCACCATGGCCGTGCTGGGCGGCGTGCTGAAACGGTTCGGCTGGAAGACCACCATGATCCTCGGCATTCTCGGCCACGCCGTCCGCTTCGGGGTTTTTGCCACCTTTCCCGAGAGCAAACCGCTCATCGTGGTGGTGCAGGTGCTGCACGGCATTTGCTACGCTTTCTTCTTTGCCACGGTTTACATCTTCATCGACGCGGCCTTTCCGAAGGACGTCCGCACCAGCGCCCAAGGTTTGTTCAACCTCCTTATCCTCGGTCTTGGCGATCTGGCGGCCAAGTGGATGTTCATTCCGATTCAGGCCAACTTGACTGTCAACAACGTGACGAACTACAAATCGCTCTTCCTCATCCCGACGTTTCTGTCGATCGGCGCGGCCATCATCCTGGCTCTCGCCTTCCGCCCGCCTCGGGAAGAAGCGGTGAGGAGCGGCGCCCCAGCCCTGGCCCACTAATGAAAACCTCGGCGCTGGCATTGGCCTGCCTGCTCGGGGCGTCGACCGCTTTGCGGAGCGCCCCTTTCAAAGAGCAGACCATCGACGACAAAATCCAGATCGGATACGGGCTCGCGACGGCCGACGTCAACGGCGATGGCAAACCTGACATTCTCCTGGTCGATAAGCAGGAAGTGGCCTGGTACGAAAACCCCACCTGGGCCAAGCACGTCATCGCTGAAAAACTGACCCCGCTGGACCATGTCTGCATCGCCGCGCAGGATATCGACGGCGACGGCAAGGCCGAGATTGCCATCGGCGCCGGTTGGAATCCGGGCGACACCGTGAACAGCGGAGCGGTGTTCTACCTGGTTCCTCCGGCCGATCGCACCCAAAAGTGGAAGCCAGTCGAGCTTCACCACGAGCCGACCGTCCACCGAATGTGGTGGGTGGCTGATGATCAGGGCAAGCATAGCCTTGTCGTCGCCCCACTCCATGGGCGCGGAAACAAGAACGGCGCGGGCGAAGGGGTGCGCCTGCTGGAATACCTCGTTCCAGCAAACGTCGAGAGCGAGTGGAAAACCCGCCCGGTGAACGACGCCATGCACATGACCCACAACCTCGATCCCGTTTCCTGGGATCAGGATCGCGCCACCGAACTGCTTTACTGCGGCAAGGAGGGAGTGCTTTTGCTGGATCGCTCAGGCCAGGAATGGCATTCGGCCCAGATCGTCAGCGCCGAACTGCAGCCCGGTTTCGCGGGCGCCGGGGAAGTCCGCCTGGGCAAACTGAAGGACTCACGCTTCATCGCCACGATCGAGCCGATGCACGGCACCAATGTCGTGCTTTATGCCGAAGGGAAACCGTGGCGACGCCACGTGCTCGATTCCTCGTTGTCCGACGGCCACGCAGTCGCCACGGGCGATTTGCTGCACCAGGGATGGGATCAAATTGTCGTTGGCTGGCGCGGGAAAAATGCCGAAGGCAAAGTGGGAGTGAAACTCTTCCAAGCCAAGGACGCATCGGGCGCCGAATGGTCTCAAACCACGGTGGATGACAACACCATGGCCTGCGAGGACCTCAAAGTTGTGGACCTCAACGGTGACGGCTGGCTGGACATCGTCGCCGCCGGGCGCGCCACCAAAAACGTGAAAATTTACTGGAACCAGGGGCATTGAGAATTGCGCCCCGATTCCGGGTCCGGCCTGGCATTGCAGTCAAAAAAGAATTGAGGACGCGCGTCCGCTCTCCGCTATAGTAAATCCATGGTCGTTTACCTGAATGGCCGTTTCGTCCCGGAGGAGCATGCGAAGATCTCGGTGCATGACCGGGGATTTCTCTACGGTGACGGCCTTTTCGAAGGGGTGCGGTTTTATGACGGCGAGCCGTTCGTCTGGCCAGATCACATCGCGCGGTTCGAGCACGGATGTTCCGTGTTAGGCTTGCGCTGTCCGCTCACGGGAGAGGAGATGCGTTGCATCGCGCGCGAGGCGATGCGCCGGAACGGCCTGCCGAACGGGTTGGCTCGCTTTGTTCTCTCCCGGGGAATCGGAATGCGCGGCTACTCGCCCCGCGGGGCCGATCATCCCACGTTTGCCCTCACTTGCCACGCGCTTGGACCGATGCCGTCGGCCTATAAGGTCATTGTCTCCACGATCAAGCTCCCAGTGGCCGACCCAATTTCCGATTTCAAAAACATCAACAAGCTGCATCAGATTCTTGCCCGAGCGGAGGCGGACGCAGCCGGCATGAACGAAGCTTTGCTCACGAATACCAAGGGATTTGTGGTGGAGGGAACTACCACCAACCTTTTTTGGGTAACCGGCGAAACCGTCTGCACGCCCCCCGTGCGCGGAATCCTGGCCGGCACCACACGCGCTCACGTTTTGCGGCTCTGCACGCGCCTGGGCCTTAAAACGGCCGAAAGGAATATCCGCGCAGACCAGCTAGCGCAGGTCGATGGAATTTTCCTTACTTCTTGCGCGGCCGAGATTGTGGAGGTGTCTCACTTCGACGGCCGCCCGGTGAAGCGAAGTCCGATCGCAAAACGGTTAAAGCGCCAGTTCCGAGCCTTCACCACCTGAGAGTTCTTCTGACCTTGATCAATTGGCGGACCAATCCCAGCGTTCGCCGGTGTCGGCTTCCGGCCCCAAAGGCGCGCTGAACGCATCGGCGCGTTCGCGCAGCTTTCGCTGGCGCTCCGCCCAGCGCTGCAACGCTTTCACCTTCTCCTCGGCCAAGGCCGGCAGGACAAGTTCAGGCAGGCCGGTTTGCATCGCCAGAGCCTCGGCCTCGTTCAACACCAACCGGATCAGCCGCTGAGTTTCAGCGGGTGTTTTCTGCAATTCAAGCCCCGTGGCATGATATTCCGCCACTCGTCTAAGGTCGATTCGCCTCACGCCACTTGGACGCGGGGAACTGGGTTCCATATTCATGGTTTCAGCTTACGCATTGGACGCCGGGCCGGTAGTGCACTTTCGTGCCAACCCTCTCCAACTCCTTGTCCCGTGTAAAGTTACTGCTTAATTCTCCGCGCCATGCCATTCTCGGCGCGTGGCAGCGCCGGTCATATCCGTGGCTCAAATGCGACAATGGGAGGAGGCATCCTGGGATGCCGGCCGGTCCCAGACGGATGTCATCGCCCAAGCCGGCCACGCCATCGCCCTAGCCGCGCTCCGTCTCACGCGCGAGAATGGCCGCATCCTGGTGCTCGCCGGCAAAGGACATAACGGGGACGACGCCCGCAGCGCCATTCCGCACCTATGCAAACGGCAGGTCCAACTGTTCGCGGTCCGCGACGCCAAGACGGACCTGAGCGCTCTGGATCGGCTCCTGCAGGAGAAGCCAGCTCTGGTCATCGATGGGATTTTCGGCATCGGACTCAACCGCCCGTTGGATCAGGCTTGGGTGCAATTGATCGAACGAGTAAATCGGGCAGCCCTGCCTGTGCTCGCCGTCGATGTCCCTTCTGGTCTGAACGCGGACAGCGGGGAACCGCAACCGGTGGCAGTCTTTGCGCGAACCACCGTCACGCTGGGAGCGCCCAAGCGCGGCCTGTTAGCCGCCAGCGGTTCTCCCTTTGTCGGACGGCTGGAACTTGCGGGAGACATTGGACTGTTGCCCTGCCCATTCTCCGAAGAACTGCGCTGGAGCGAACGAGCCGACTTCGCCGATTATCCTCCAGCGCGGCGCGTGGAAGGACACAAAGGCTCCTTCGGTCATGTCGCCATCTTGGCCGGCAGCGAAGGGTATCACGGCGCCGCGGTGCTCGCAGCGCGAGGCGCGCTTCGATCCCGGCCGGGATTGGTCTCCGTATTTTGCGAACGGCACACATACCCGCCCGTCGCCAGCCAACTGCAAGCCGCGATGGTTCATCCATTCAAGGCGCCCCTGCAGCTTCCGGCTAGTTGCAGCGCCCTCGTGGCCGGACCAGGCCTGGCCGCGGGCGATCTTGATCCGGCGTGGAAAGACTGCGTCAATCATCATTGGCGCGCTTCGACTCTCCCGGTCATCGTCGATGCCTCGGCCCTGGCATGGCTCGAAAAGTCCGAAGGGCCCGCCACCGCCGTGCGAGTGGCCACCCCTCACCCTGGCGAAGCGGCCCGGCTTCTTGGCGCCACTTCGCGAGCGGTGCAGGACAATCGGATCGCGGCCCTGCGCGAGATCTCCAGCCGTTATGGGAACTGCTGGGTGGTGTTGAAAGGCCATCAGACGTTGATCGGCCGGAGCACGGGCGAACTTTTCATTAACTCCAGCGGCAATCCGGACCTGGCTCAAGGCGGCTCCGGGGACGTGCTGGCGGGCTTCATCGGCGGTTTGCTGGCTCAGCCAGCCCTGCAGAATGAACCGCTCAGGGCGCTGCGCTATGCCGTCTGGGCACATGGGGACGCGGCGGATTACCTGACCGGCCTTCGTCGGACCTGGACCATCGAAGAACTGGTCCAACGCCTCGGAGACGTTGACGCTATTTGATCCCGTGCTGAGACTCTCCTTTGCAACCTGCCTTCTTCAGTTACCTTGGCCCGTGCACTTAGCCATTCGCATCTTGTTCGCGATGGCGTTCGCCGTTGTCCAGGCGCGCGCCATGGACCAGGAGGAAGTCGTTGCCCGCTGGCTCGCCCAGCAGACCAACGTCCAGACCTGGGCCGCCGAATTCGTCCAGACGCGCAACCTCAAAGCCCTGACGCAGCCGCTCGTCTCCACCGGCCGGGTCTGGTTCGCCGCTCCGCAAAACTTCCGCTGGGAACTCGGCCAGAATCAGACCGTGGCGATCCGAAGCAACGAAACCATGCTCGTCGTTTATCCCCGGCTCAAGCGCGCGGAGAAATATGATTTCCAGGCGGCCGGGCCCAGCGAATGGAAGGACGCGCTCAGCCTCCTGCAGAGCGGCTTCCCGCGTTCGCGGGCGGAGATCGATCAGCAATTCAAAATCGTGAGCCTGACCGAAACCAACGGATTTTACGAACTGGCGCTCCAACCGCGCTCCCCGGCGGCGCGCAAGATGATGCCCCAGATCGCGGTCTTCATCGGTTCCGATTCCAGCCTCGCCGGGACGGAGCTTGTCTTTGCGGACGGCTCCCGCATGCGCAACGATTTTCGCGGCGTCCAAACGAACGCGCCCGTTGTCGGCAAGTTCGATCTCACCATTCCGCCGGATTTCAAACTGGTCGAACCGCTGAAGGCCCGAAGCAAATGAACCCTTTGGATGAAGCGCTCCAGCAACTGCCTCACGGACCGGAATTTCGGTTCATCACTCGCCTGATCGAGCTGCAACCGGGCCAATCGGGCGCCGCGGAGTACGTGATCCGCGGCGATGAAGTGTTTCTAAAAGGCCATTTCCCAGGCTCTCCACTCTTTCCGGGCGTGCTCCTGATTGAAGGCGCTGCGCAATTGGCCGGCGTCGTCGCGCAAACGGACCCCACTCGCTCTCCCCTGCCCGGCCTTAAACTGACGGCGGTCCGGCAAGCGAAAATTCTTGGCAGCGCCCGCCCTGGCGAAGCAATCATCTTCCGGGCGGCGATCGCAGGTCGTTTGGACAACCTGGTGCAAGCAACAACCAGCGCCATGGTCAATGGCCGAACAATCCTCGAAGCCGTCGTGACCTTGAGTGGAGAAACTACCGCCAAAACGGGATAAGGTGAACCGGCTGCTGCCCGCCGTGTTCGGCGCAACTATTTTTCTAAGCGCCAGCCTTCTCTTTTCGATCCAGCCGCTGGTCGGCAAGGAATTGCTGCCGCTCCTCGGAGGGGCTCCCGCCGTTTGGAACACCGTCATGGTCTTTTTCCAGGCGATGCTCCTGGCGGGCTATGCCTACGCTCATTACAGCGTCCAAAGGCTGGGCGTTCGGACCCAGCCCGTTGTTCACATTGTCCTGCTCCTGATCGCTGCCGCCTGCCTCCCCTTCTCCATCCGGGGCGGTGATGCCACCGCTGCCCAGATCACGACGCCCGCCATTTGGGCTCTGGCTACTCTTTGCCGAGTGCTCGGCATTCCGGTGTTTGTGCTCGCCTCCACCGCCCCCCTGCTCCAGCGCTGGTTTGCCAGCACCCGGCACCCATCCGCCCATGATCCTTACTTCCTCTACGCCGCCAGCAACGTCGGCAGTTTCGGCGCGCTCCTGGCCTATCCGCTCCTGATTGAACCTTTTTCCCGGCTCCATACCCAAACAAGAGTCTGGGCCTATGGCTTCTGGCTGCTGGTCGCCTGCATGACCGCTTGCGTCTGGTTCCGCCGAAAATTCGAAGGCGCCACGGAGGATAAGTCACCCGCGCCGGCCGCCTCGGCGGTTTCACGCAGCTCGGCGCTCAAGTGGGTTGGCTTATCGCTGCTCCCTTCCAGCCTGATGCTTGGGGTCACCAACTACATTACCACCGATGTGGCGAGCATCCCCCTGCTCTGGGTGGCCCCACTCGCCCTTTATCTCCTGACCTTCGTCATCGCCTTCAGCCAGCAGGCTCGCAAGTTGAATACGGTTACGAGCGGGGCTATTCCCATTCTGGCGCTCGCGGTGGTGTTCCCCATCCTGGTTCAGGCCACCGAACCGGTCGTGGTTCTCGTCCTTTTACATCTCCTTTTCTTCTTTTTTGCCTCGCTCCAGTGTCATCTACAGCTGGCTCGCAGCCGCCCTCCGGCAGATCAGTTGACCCGGTTTTACCTTCTCCTCTCGCTGGGCGGCGTTCTCGGCGGCATTTTCAATGCCTTGATCGCACCGGTGATCTTCAAGAGCGTGACCGAATATCCCCTGGCAATCGTAGCGGCCGTGCTCGTGGGTTATCCGCATCGGAGCGAACCTTCCGGCGAGAAGGCGTCGTTTTCAATCTGGCCCTTCGCCCTTATCCTCCTGGTCATGGCAGCCGGAGGCGCCGCCGTGGCGTTCACCGCGCCTTCATCCATCCTGGGCGCCAACGCCATCGCCGGAGTGCTCCTGATCGGCTCGTTCCTTTTCCTCCGCCAGCCGCTCGGCTACACTCTGGCGCTGGCCACCCTGCTGGCCGGAACCAGCTTTTTCCGCCAGGCCCAGTCTCACATCATCGATCACGACCGGAATTTCTTCGGAGTCCTGCGGGTCAGCGACGATCCCGACAAGAAGGTCCGCCGCCTCTATCACGGGACCACCATCCACGGCGTTCAATTTACGGCTCCCGAGCGCCGTTGCGAGCCGCTCTCCTATTACCACTCGGCGGGGCCTGTGGGGGAAGTCACCCGGCTCTTTGAGCAGCTCCCTCTGCCCCGCCAGGTCGCCCTGGTCGGCCTTGGCGCTGGCGCCATGATCACCTATGCCCAGCCGGGCCAGCAATGGACTCTCTACGAAATTGATCCGGCGGTGGTCCGGATCGCCCAGGACACGAACCTGTTCACTTATTTAAGCCAGTGCGCGCGCGCCTCCTTCAAAATGGAATTAGGCGATGCCCGCCTCAAACTGGGCGCCGCCCCTGATCATCAATTTGGCCTCCTTTTCCTGGACGCCTTCAGCTCCGACGTCATTCCGATGCATCTCCTGACAGTCGAAGCGATCCGTCTTTACCGGCAAAAAGTCGCCGCCAACGGCATCCTGGCGTTTCACCTCTCGAGCCGGCATTTCGAACTGGAGCCGCTCGTGGCCCGGCTCGGCCAGGCTTACGGGTTGCACTGCTTCGCATCGACGAAAGGCGATCTGAACCCTAAAGCGATTGCGGAAGGGGGGTTGGAATCGAACTGGGTGATCCTCGTCTCCGATGACACGGCGCCCGCCGTTCTCGCCCAGGCCAGCTGGCAACGCGTGGAGCCCACGAGCGCTGCGCCGCTTTGGACGGATGATTTTTCGAGCCTGCTCGGCGTGCTGAAACTAAACTAACTTTCCGATCCGCTCGAGGCACAGCGTGACCGTGGTCCGTAGTTGCTCCCGTTCCCCTGCCTCCAGTGCCGCGCTGCCAAACCGGTATTTCTGGTGCAAGCGGACGATTTTTTTCAAGAGCTCTTCCGTTTCAGGCGCGTCGCCGCCCACCCGCTGCAGCCAGTCGTCCGTGGTTTCGCCGTTCTGGCGGGCCAGCCCCGCTTTAGCCAGCCGCCGTTCGAGTTTGAAAAACTCACTGTCTGCGCCTGGCCAAAGCTGGGCCTCGCGCAACGATGGCGTTTCCCGGGACATGCGCCGGCCGAAAATCCGCCAGACCAAAAACAAGGTCAACGGAACCACCAACCAGGGAGCCGATTGCCGGAAGACGCTCCAATCACCCAGCCATCGCCATTCCAGAAAGCCGAACGTGAAACTGGACCACGCATCCTCCAGATCCTGAAAAGCCGAGAATTCGCTCGCCTCGGCCTCCGCCCAACCGGCCGGAGTGCTATCCACTTCCACCCACTCGCCGTTCACATTAGCCACCGCCCAGGCATGCCCGTGCCGCTCGCGGATGATATAGGCGTTTTCATCCCGGGCCACTTCCTGCACCGCATACCCCGTGGCATAGCGCGCGGGAATGCCGTAGTGCCGCAGGAGCAAAACAGTGGCCGTGGCGAAATACTCGCAATGCCCCGCGCGGGTCTTCAGGAGGAAGTCCGACAAGGGCGTGCTGCCGTGCAACCCCAACTGCCGGGCCTGCTGGTAAGTGGTGTAACGAAATTTGGTTTCGAAAAACTTCGGGATCGCCTTGATTTTCTCCGTGTCCGCCAGGTCATCGATGGCCATCTCCTCAATAATCGTCCGCAGGGCCTCTTCGTCATAATCATCGTTCCACCGGCTGACGCCATCCCACGCGTTGGACGCATCCACGGAACCAAAGCGCGCGGTGAAATTCAGCATCCCAGGGCTGTCCTTTATCCGGATGACGCCGTTCCGATTCGTCTCGACCGAACCCGCTGACAGTTCCCGCAACTGCTTCGTGCCAAAGGGAACTGCCAACAAGGCCGACTTGCGATTGACCCGTTCGATAATACGGACTGCGCCCCGGACCGGAGCGTTGCTCCAGATGGTCCAGGTGGTGCCGTCCGGTTCGACGTTGACCGCATCATAGCTGCCTCGTGCCCCGCCCGTCTTCCAGATGTTGCCGTCCAACCGCCCATAGGTGCATTCAAGAATCCTTGCTGGCACGGGCCCCTGTTCCGGCTTTACCTTCATTACCACCGCGCCGGATTGCTTGAGCGAACCGATCCGCCCCATCGAAGTCTGGGCCTGGTTTGGATCAAAATCCCGCCGCCCCCCGAAGCGCACGATGAATTCGGAAATCTTGTTTTCGAAGAACGCTTGCACTTCCACGAGGCGGGATTGGGCATAAAAAGCGAGGCCGGCAATCACGACGAACAGGGCGCACCAGGCTGCAGCGTGAAGACGCCGCGGACGATTCACCCAGAGCGCCCACGCGATCAATCCGGAGCTGCCGACAAAAAACCAGATGTCCTGAACGTTGGTCGCCCCTGACGCTACGAGGCAGACCACAAGATAAAGCCACCCGAAAGCCACCCCGCGATCCGCTCCTTGCGCTCCTTTCCGGCGGAGGAGCCAGGAGAAGGCCTTCATGGGGACCAACTCCCGCGTGCTAAAAATGTAACCCAGCGCCATCGGATAGAAAATGAGCGGCATCCACTCGAAGAACTTGTAGGCTGCGCTGGTCACATCCTCCGAAAAGCGCAGGTAAGCCGCCGCGCCCACAAAAATAACGGTGCAAACATCCCAGAGGCGGTTGAACTCGCTGTCCGAAAATTCCCAGCGGCCGCGGACCACGTGGGAAAGTTCCAACAACAAGCCCCCGGCCACCCCCAGCCAGAACATATTGGCGCGCCATCCCCAGAAAAGGAGCGCAACGCCCAAGAGGAGAGGCGGAGGCTTCATAGGCGGTTCAACGCCTCCTGCACATGGTCCGTATCCACCACCAGCAGCCGTGCGAACCGGCTGTCCTTCAGCTCCACGACCGGGTCTTTCTGCTTTGGCTTCTTGAGAATGATTACGATTTGGGGAATCGCCAGGCTGCTCAACTGTTCTACCAGGCCCTTCCGATCCTCGTCCCATTTGAGGAAGATCGCCACCACCCCGCTCACGGCCGTGGCCTGCCGAAGCACAATTTCCTCCAGCTTGCGGAAATCGTGCGAACTGCACGGTTGCACCGCCGCCAGGATCTCCAGCATGTGCTCGACCTGCGCGACGCCATGGCCCGCGCTGACGGAGAACGCCCGCGGGCCAACGAAGAGCAAATCGAGCAGTGATTCCTGCGTATTCAGCGTCAGCGCAAACGAAGCGGCGATCGAAACGGCCTCCTCAAAAGCCGGATCGCCGGACTTATCGAGAAAAGTGTCGAGAATCAGCGCGTGCCGGACGAAGAATTCCCTCTGAAATTCCTTCACGATCAGCTTGCCGGTCTTGCTGGTGCTTTTCCAATGCACATGCCGCAGCGGATCGCCCCGGCGGTACTCCCGCACACTCATGAACTCGTCGGAGTCGCCGGACGAAGCGCCCAGCGTCACCCCTCCGGGCTGATACTGGGTGGCGCCCCCGAACGTGATGCGCGGGAGCTGATAGCGCCGCGGCAAGATCAAGATTCGCTCCGGGGCCGAAAAGCTCGAGAAACGCCGGCAAAAACCGAACGGATCCGTGACCGTAAACGTCAGGCCCTCGAGATGCAGATGCCCGCGGCGCGCCGGCATCAATTGCATTTTGACGCTGGCCTGCTTGAACGCCTTGAGCGGAGGCAGCTTGGTGGGTACGGCCGCAGCCATCCGCTTGATCATGGTCAGCCACATCCAACGGTAGGCACGAAAAAAGCGATCGAACGGATTGCGCCGTCGCTCGCCGGGTTCCGGCGTGTTGGCGAATTCCGCAAAGGTTGGCCGGGGATCCCCCAGATCCTCGGTGACCGTCACCGAATGCTGATCCGATTCACTCGGATTGGTCACCGTCAATTCATACTGCAACGGCTGCCCGACCGTGCCGACTCGCGGGAGAATGCGGCGTCCCAACAATTGCGGCGCGGGGCAGAAGCTCCAAAACAGCCCCACGAGCAGGAGACACCAGAGCAGGACAAAAGCTTGATACGCGATGGCCTGGCTGGTGTCCACTCCCACGCCGCCCGTCATGATCATGGCCACAATGGCCAGACCGCCCGCGGGCGTGAATTTTCGCCGGACCCGATATTTGATGCCGGCCGAAACCCGGTAGCTGCGAAATAAAAAGTAAGTGATGGCCCGGCTGATGCTCACGTGGGCGACGGCACCTTTTTCAACACCTCCTGCACCACTCCGGACGCCGTCAGCCCGGAGAATCGCGCCTGGGGTTCCATCGCCAGGCGATGCGCGATGACGGGCTCTGCCAGTTCAATAATGTGATCCGGGGTGACAAAGTCCTGCCCATCGTAAACCGCCAGCGATTGCGCCACCTTCATGAGAGTGAGGGACGCCCGCGGGCTCGCGCCCAACTGCACTCCGGACCATTTGCGAGTCGCGGCGCACAGTTCCACCATGTAATGCTTCAGCTCGTCCGTGACGCGCACTTGGGCCACCGCGCGCTTCAGCGCCACGACCTCCGGCAGAGAGACGCAGGCGGTCAGGCCCTCGAGCGGATGCTCCTTTTCCTGCGCGCTGAGGATCGCCACTTCTTCCTGCTGGGAAACGTAGCCAAGGCTGAACTGGAGGGCGAACCGGTCCATCTGCGCCTCCGGGAGCGGATAGGTGCCCCGAAATTCGATGGGGTTTTGGGTCGCGATGACGAAAAACAGCTCCGGCAGGCTCCGGCGCTCCCCTTCCACGCTCACCTGGCTTTCACCCATCGCTTCCAGCAGGGCGGATTGCGTCCGAGGCGAGGCCCGGTTGATTTCATCCGCAAGCAGAATGTTGGTGAAGATCGGGCCTTCGTGAAACTGGAATCGTTGTTCCTTCTGGTGGTAGATGGAGACTCCCAGGATATCCGTCGGCAGCACATCGGGGGTGAACTGGATGCGCTTGAACTCCGCGTTGATCGAACTGGCCAGGGCTTTGGCCAGCGTGGTCTTGCCGGTTCCGGGAAAATCCTCCAACAGGACGTGGCCTCCCGACGCAAAGGCGGCCAGAAGTTTGCGAATGCTCGAGGTCTGTCCGCGAATCACCTTCTCGATATTGCGGGAAATGCCGTGGAAGACGCCCGAGGCTGTGGTTAAATCCATTTTCAGCATTCAATATATTGGATAACCCACAACTGAAAAAGTTGCGAATTACACCTGCGTCCTCTTCATTTATCTGACGATTTTGGCCTCCGCTTTAGTCCAAATGGCCCTTTTCCGGGCTGCCCCCCCTCCCGCCTGGCGTCAAAACGCGCGTTTCAGGAGCGCAAGGGCCGCTTGATGCCCAGCTTTTGCATCCGGCTCCGCAGAGTGCTCGGGTGCAGGTTGAGCACGCGCGCCGCCCCTCGCTCCCCTTCGATCATCCAACCCGTCCTCCCCAGAACGGTCAGAATGTGAGACCGCTCCACCTCTTCCATCGACCCTCCGTCCGCAGTGGATGGGGCCGTCATCCTCTCGGTCACAGTTCCGACGGGAGGCGGCGTCGGTGGAACGTAACGGTGGCTGATCGGTGGCGCCAGAGCGGCATCCGGTGTGACTTCGAGCACCGGACCGTTGGCCAGCACCACCGCGCGTTCGAGAACATTCTGCAATTCCCGAATGTTCCCGGGCCAGGCGTAGCCTTTCAAACGATTCAGTGATTCCTCAGAAATCCGCTTCACCGGCTTGTTGAAGCGCCGGGCGAACCGTTGCAGAAAGAACATCGCCAGCAAGGGAATATCCGCCACGCGCTCGCGCAACGGAGGAACCTCGATCGGGAAGACGTTCAGCCGGTAATACAAATCCCGCCGGAATTTCCCCTCCGCCACGCACGCCGCCAGGTCACGATTGGTCGCGGCAATAATCCGCACGTCCACCCGGATGGTCCGGCTGCTTCCAATTGGCTCGAACTCCTGCTCCTGCAAAACGCGCAAAAGCTTGACCTGCGTTTCGAGCGGCAGTTCCCCAATCTCGTCCAGAAACAGAGTCCCGCCATCAGCCACCTTGAAGCGGCCGTCCCGATTCGCGAGCGCCCCGGTGAAGGCGCCCTTCACATGGCCGAACAACTCACTCTCGACCAGGCCGGCGCTGATCGCCCCGCAATTCACTTTCACCAGCGGGTGCCCTTTGCGCGGGCTCCGATCGTGGATCGCGCGAGCGATCAATTCCTTCCCCGTCCCCGTTTCGCCGTAAACCAAGACCGCCGAATCCGCCGGGGCCACTTGATCCACTGCGCGCAGGACGTTCAGCAAGGAAGGGCTGTGGCCGACGATTTCTTCAAAATTGTGCTCATTCCGGATTTCCTCCTGCAGATACTCATTTTCCGCGGCCAACCGATCCCGCAAGGCCCGAACCTCCTCGTGCGCCAGGCAATCGTCCAGCGCCACCGCCACCGCACCGGCAATCTGCTCCAGCAATGAGCGCTTCACGCGGTCATAGGCCCCGGGCGCAGCTGACATGAAGAAGAGCGCTCCCCGCATTCGCTGCCGGGTCACCAGCGGAAGCGCGCATAACCCCTCCATTCCTGCTTCTCGCATCACCCGGTAGGTGACCGGAAAGCGCTCCCGCAAATCCTCCCGGCTCCGCACCACCACCCAGTCCCGCTGCCGCAACACCCAATCACAGGCCGTGCCCGCCGCCGGGAGGAGCGTCACCTCCGCCGACGCCCGGCTTCCTGGGGCCTGCGGTGTCAGGATGTGCCCCTGCAACTGGCCATCCTCGGTCGGCAGCTCGATGCCGAATCGGTCGGTCGCAACCAACGGACCCAGGCATTCCGCCAGAGCGGCGAAAAGATCATCCCGATTCAGATGATGGCCAATCGCCCGGTTCACCCGCAGCATCGCTTCATTCTCGAGGCTCAACCGCTGCAAATCTTCGAAAGCCCTCATGTTCGAGACCGCCACCGCCGTCTGATTCGCCACTTCCTGCAGAAGCTCCGCGTCCGCCTCGGAATATTGCCCGGGCGTATGGCTCGCCAGATTGATCGTCCCGACGCTCCGGCCGCCCACAATCAAAGGCACCGTGCAGATCGATCGCACCCCCTCCCGCACCAAAATGCGCTCGGTGCCGAAGGCCTGTTCGTTCATCAGATCTCCGCGCCAGAGAGGTTTTTGGTGATCGAACGCCCAACCCGAGTGGCTGTCTCTCCGGGGAATGTCCTTGCCCGGTTGAAAGTGCTCGGATTCGAAACTCCCCTCCACCGCGAGAATTCGGAGCGCATCCGACTCCGGGTGGTATAAAGTAAATGCCGCGCGATCGAACGGCATGACCTGCCGCAACGCATTGCACATCGCCTGCAGGAGATCTTCCTGGCGCAAATGCCGGATGGTCGCATTCGTAATCTCCAAAAGAACTCGCCGGCGCTCGGAAAGGCTTCGCAGCCGCTCCGCCGCCCGCTCTCGTTCCAATTCCACGCCCGCCCGCGCCGCAAAGGTCTCCATGACCGAGAGCGCCAGCGGGTCGGGCGGCATCGGCTTGTCATCGAACACCACCAAATGGCCGATAATCTGCCGGGCCGCGTTCAACACCGGAACGCCCAGATAACTGACCGTTCCCAGGTCGATCATGCCTCGATCCTCCGGAAACAACTCCGGCAACCGGTCCGGGATGTGGCAGGTCCGCCCTCGCGCCACTTCCAAACAAGGGGTGCCCTGCAAGTCGTATTCAAACCCGGGGCCGAACGCCTGATCCTGCCAATACGCCAGCGAGCGCGCGCGCATTTGCGGCAGGCATTCCGCCACAAAAGCGAACCGCACTTGCAAACCCCGGGCCAGATGCTGGACCAACGACCGGAAGAACTCCGCGCCGGTGACGCCCGCGGTGCCTTGAATAATCGCCCGCAGCAGGTCCTCCGCCCGCCTCAACTGAGAGACCAGATCGGTCGATTCCCTCCCCGTCTGACAGTGATCCTGCACGCGGTCCTCAATATCAGCCCAACCCGGTCCTCGCAAACCGGAAACGGACCTGGCCCCCGCGTTTAACCGCCGTTCGCCGTCATTCCGTTGCACCCGGCATCCGCGAGAGGAGAGTTCGAAACATTGTTCTCCCTCTGGAAATCGCGGGCCCCCGAGAGCGTTCGTTCCAATTTTCTGTTTCACGGGCGGATCAACGAGAGTTCTTCATTTGGCGTTGGCGAGGTCATCCGGTTTTTGGGGTTAAGTTTTTTTAAGTGGATTTTGGTGGATTATGTGGATTTACGGGCAGTTTTTGGTGGGTTTTCAGTGGTTTGCATCTGAGAAAACCGCTTAATCATGGAGGTGCCAGGGAAAGGCCGAATTCCGATGAGCAGAGCCGGAGCGCAGCGCTGGACTGGGGCAATTGATCGGAGCTAAAGGCTAAAAAGGAAAAGCGCGGGAAAGGGTCCCGAACCGCTGTCGATGGGTCACTGGCTCTGGCCGCTGAGGGCAGAGCCGAAACATCGGACCTGCTCTGAGGGGTCTTTCCCAGTGACCGGAACTGGAGATTCCTGATCACAAATGCACTCTACTTTCAAAGTGCACCTCATGTCAACTCGTTAAAATGTAGACAATGGTTACAGGGGGCGGTGAATTTAGCCGCAAGACGCAAGAGGTCACAAGGACCGTAAAGAATGGAAAGGTTGAAGGCTACAATTTGGGCCCCGAGCCGCTTGCGGGTCGCATCAATCAAGTTCATCGACTCTACCCTTTCCTGCTAAATCCTCCCAAGGAGGCTATTGTCAAGCCGATACACAATACCCGCAAAGGAGACGGTTCTGGAACCTCAGTGTATGAGAATTTCGTAACAATGGCTTTTTCTTCAAGAACGGTATGCCCAGGGGACTCGTTGCGTACGAGGACGGAGTCTTGGGATGTCTGAGCATCAATCGCTTGGAAGGAATATCCCGTGGGCGAACCCGAAGGGCGGAAGTCTACTACCAGATGTCCCAGGCGACGATCATAAATATAGGGTGTATCCAGCGACAGTGTAATTGCAAAGTTGTTTGGAGTGGTGGGTGCTGCCTTGAACTGGACTGATTTATCCATTACGACACGATATTGAAGGTCGGCCAAGCCGAAGCGAGTTATCGCCGAGAGCGGGCCAGAGTACGAAGCCATGAAGACAACCAATCGCGGCACGAGGACGTTGAGACTGCCTGCGTCCGCAGGATCCAAACGAAACGACATCGCGGTGATCGTAATGACGTCCGAACTCGCGCTTGCAAATTCGCTCGAACCGTAAACCTGCACGACGGCCGGCGGCGCTGCGAAGAAGAACGGATCAGCGTAGGTATCGCCAAATTTCTCAGACGCGCCTGGAGGGACGACAAGTGTCGCTGCAGATCCGGACGCTGCCTTTGCAATGGTGAAAAGGAACAGGAATACCAGAGAGAGTTTCATCACGTGCTGTTCATCAAGCCAGGATAACTGTCAGATGCGAGATCCTCCAACTGAGGCGCCCTGCGATTGGTCGCGAGGTCGTAAGCCCACAGGGTCTCACCCGAGGGGCTGCGATTGCTGGCGAACTTGTTATTGTTACTCTTCCGAAAATTCACGGCCGCAGCAGGTCCTCAGCCCGCCTCAACTGAGAGACCAGATCGGTCCATCCGGCCCCCGGTCTTCCAGTGATCCTGCACGCGGTCTTCAATATCAGCCCAACCCGGTCCTCGCAAACCGGAAACGGACCCGGTCGCCCGCCGTTCGCCGTCATTCCGTTGCGCCCGGCATCCGCGACAAGAGCACTCGAAACATTGTTCTTTTTCTGAGAAATCCCGGCGACCCGAGGACGTTCTTGCCAATTTTCCCGTTTCACGGATGGATCAAAGAAAGTTTTCCTTTGGCGTTGGCGAAGTCATCCGGTTTTTCGGGTTAAATTCTTTAAAGTGGATTTTGGTCGATTCCAGTGAATTTCTGTGCGCAGGTGTTTGCGACGGGCTCGATGATGTGGAACTGGGTCTTGGACGACTTCGGATACTCGTCGGTACCGGGCTACAGCTCGCTGTTGCACAACACATGATAGACAGCGTCTCACGTCCATTGGCCGGCAACGCACGGGTCAAATCACCATGAAAGCCTATACAGATTCTGAAACCCCTTTGAAGGCCTGTGCACGGGACCGAGGTCGGTTAGCCGAGCGGCGCTCGCGCCGCGTTTTAGTCCGCGGCATACTCACCCTGATGTTAGCGATGCTCGTGCGAAACCTCTCCGCGAGCGCGCAAGGCGTGACCGTCATAAATTTCGGCGCGCTACCCACCGGAGAAGCCCTGGGCGAGCAGTTCGCTTCGGAAGGCATTCATTTTTTCGGTTTGCCGCGGCAGAGCACGGGCCCTGTAACAGTTGCTACTCCGCCCCCGCTCAACGATGTTGGTTCGCCGGTCGGCCGCGCTATCGCCTTCGGGTTGCGTTCCGACTCGCCGATCATTTCGTTAACCTTCAAGGTTGCCGAGGTCGGCGCAGGCTCAGTGCCAGGCTACATCATTCAACCGCTTGACTCCTCAGGCAATTCAGTCGGCCCGGCGCAAGGCGGCGAATTCCCGGCCGGAGCATGGGCACCCGCGAGTGCGGCGTTCACGGCGGCCCAGGGCGTGCACTCTGTTGCAATTGAGGGCTGGACTGGCGGAACCGAAAGGTTCCCTGCGACTTTATATTTCAACAATATCGCCGTCACAACCGTCCCAGAGCCTGCCACTCTTTGGGTTTTAGCACTCGGTGGCGTCGGACTCGGGCTTTCGCGGCGATTTCGGCTGAAGAATCCAAGGTGTGCAGTGGAGAAAGGCAAGCCTCGGGGTTGCCTCCGCCGCGGTCGCCCCAAACGTCGTCTTTGGCCCCGGAGTCCGGCCGGGAACGAACGATGATACCAACGAACATTTCCCGGCCGACTTTCATATTTAAAGGGATCGTCCGCGTTAGACCGGTCTTGCCGGGCTCCGCCAGGACGGCGCAATTCCTCACAGAACGCGCCTCGGCGGGCGCTTAATTACGGCAAATTGTCAAAGAACAGTGCCGAAAGGTCGGCGAAATCGGTTGTCGGTTCCATTCGAAAGGAAGAGTCGTGGCCAACATTCCGGCACCGACGATTCGCTGTCCCGGTTTAGGACTCCACCGCTTGTTGAAGGGCAAATCCGGATACCCCTCGCCGTTCGGACAATTCGGTGCCGATCTTTACGACTGTGGCGCTCGTGAAGACTGTAATCATTGCGGAAAATCGAACGCTCGGGAACGAAATTGTCCTCCCGACCATGTTCGAAGTGAACGTGGGACTTGTCGCGGTAACGAACACATCGGGAGAGACAACGGAAACGATAGCCACCCCGAGCACGCGAGTTTTGAGTTCGCTGGCGAGGAGTTCTCGTTTAGACAATGTATCCAGAAGGCTCATATTCTTTGCCACGCCACAGGAATCAGTAAAACTGTGCCCACAACCAACAAAAGAGACAAAGTTGAAGGTTCTGGGATGGCACTATAAGTGAATTGCGTCAGAATCGTCTCAGGAACACTCCTGAGCGCGCCTCCAATTTCGTAATAATACAATTCCCCTTCAGCGCCGAACTGCGCATCAACGCCCGCAATGACCCCGAATGTTTGGTGCGAGTTGAATTGTAGAACCAGATCGCCGAGCGTGCGGTTATACAGAAAGGGTCGATCTAGGGTGAAGAAGATGTCGAAGGCGGGACCAGCGCCGTTCCTGACCGAGAGTTGCACCGGATGGTCAAAGACGACGACTGAGTTCGGCAGGTGATTCAAGTCGGCCAGCGGGTCTTTGGAGATACCCATGGTTAAAAGAACCTGCGGGATGGTCACTTCAAGGCTGCCTCGCTCATTCTCATCGAGCCTGAACGCCAGGCCGAAAATACTGATTGTATCCGCAGAAATTCCAGAAAAATCACTAGCCGAGTAGGCTTGCGTCACAGATGGGCCAACGGTGCTGAAGAACGGATCAGCGAAGGTGTTGCCGGGTGTGTTTTCGAGGCCGGCAGGTACTACCAGCGTGGCCGCTTGGGCTGTTGTGCTCGCTGTGGCGAGCAAAGAAAGAAGTAACCACCCAAACACCACTGCCGACTGGTGTTTGATAAATTTTCTCCCTTTCTTAAGGAATCGACGGCCCGACAAGTGAAACGCGCGTTGCTTCATATGCCGACCTTTCCGCCCATGAAGCTGAGATAGTTGTTCGTCAGCTTGTCTTCGAGCTGAGGAGCGCGCTGGTTGGTCGAGGCATCGTAGGCCCAGAGGGTATCACCAGCGGCCGAGAGGTTGTTCTGAAATATCTTTTTTGCCACAAACCAGCCTGTGACAGCATTCACGGACGCAGGGTCGCCGATGAGATTGCCTTCCGCAATAAAATTGCCAGGAGTCTGTTGGACTACTTCCGCAGGCCGGCTTGAAGCCCTTTTCGGAGGCGGCAGCGCGACCCCTCAACCCGTGTTCACGGGAATAGGCTTGGAATAGGCTCAATCGCCGCCCCTCGCCGGACTCCAAAATTGGGTTCAACCCAATCGTGCAACAGGCTCCCAGAGGCGGCGACGCAAATTCCCGGAGCATTTTTCGGTGCTGGAGTGGTGCAGCTTTGGGCCGAGCGCGGTGGGAGACTCCCACCAAATTCTTGGTGAATTGCGCCGAGGAACGGAGGGGTTCCTTGGCAGCGTCGCCCCACCATTCCCTTTTTACGGAGATGATGGAGCAATCCCTGGAGAACTGGGGCGGCAGGCGTCGCTCCGCGACGCGAGAATTTAGGTTGGGCCGGAACGTGGGTTAAAACCCACGCCTACGGGCGGGCCTCGCTCCGCGAGGCGAACGGGCGACCCGTCGCAAAAGTCAAAGGGCGATGAGGGCTTAGCTTAGAGCAGAGAGCGTAGACCCGTACCATCAATGACACTTTCTGCTGCCAAGCCGAAAACATGGCAAGTTTGAGGGTGAGTTTTTCGGCGGTGGGAGCGCACGCTGAAGCGCTGCGGCTACAGGTTGGAACCAACGTCGGCTCCGGGGGACCGTCGCCCCACCTCCAAGAGAGCAGAGGGCGTACAGCAGGAAGCGTAGAGCCGGCCGGCGGTGATCAGGGTGCGGTCGCCCCAACCACCCGGTAGAACGCGTCGGGATGCGCGGCGGCGGCATGGATCGCGGCGGTGGCTTCAATCAACAGCGAGTTGGTCTGGGCAGGCGCCCAGACGGGCAGGTTCGTGGAGATCTGCACGACATACTGCTGGGTGCGCACGAGGAGGACCTGGAAATCGGCCTGGCCGACGGAAAGCTGAACGACGGTGTTGGTTCCGAAATTCAGGCTGGCCAGCAACGGGGAATCGATATTGGCAAAGGCCGCGTCGAAGCCGGGCAGGACGGTGGTGTGCTCCTGGAGGACGGCTTGCAAGGCGAATGGATTCAGCCCGAGCAACTGAAGGATGGTCGGCGCAAGTTGCTGGGTTTTCACCGGGAGGCGAATGGTGCGGGGAGTGAGTTTCGGATGGGCGATGACGAGCGGCACGTTCAGGTCCTGATCCGAATAGCCACCGTGTTCGGCGATTTTGCCGCCCGACCCGCTGAAGATCGTGCCCGAAAGCCCAATCGCAATCACGTCCGGCGTCCGCGAATCCAGCGCCGGATCTGGATAGCGCAGCGTGAGCGTCTCGTTCGCAAGGACGTCCCGCAGCGAAAGGGTGGTCCGGCTGCCGACCAGGAGAGATTGCGCAACCGCCGCATCCGCCCGGTTTTCCAGCCAAAGCAGCACCGCGTTATCGCCGCTGGTGAATACGACATTGACCTCCGATTGAACCGCCGCGGCCACATTCGAAGCCGGAACAAAATTGAGCAGGGTTGGATCGACCGGAGATTGCCCGTGCTTCGCCGTTAATACGACGTAGGTCGAGTCATCCAGGCCTTGCGCTTTCAGTTCCGCCAACAAACGTCCTAATGAAGCATCCGTATGCTGGAGCGCCTCGGTGAGCAATGCGCTCGGCCGGCCGGTGCCATCCAGGTAGCCGCCCGGCCCCGCCAGAGCGCCCGTCTCCGTTTTTCCCGTGGGGCTCTTATTGGTCTTCAGGCGCTGCGCGACGCTCACCGCCTGGAAGTTCATTCCGAAAATGGCCGGGACGCCGACGTGGTTGGAGCGGGCGTGATCGTAACCGTCGATCTGATTGAGGATCGCCTGCACCTTGCCGTCGTCGTACTGCTCCGTCAGAACAAGGCTTTTGGTCGTCGTGACCCCGTTGGCATTGAGCGCGGCAATTTCCGGTATGTACAAATCATCCACACCCGCGCCGGAGGGGCCGGTGACGATTTCGTCCGTGAGATGCTTGTCGCTCCAGGCGGTCCGGTAGCCGGCCGCTTTGATCACTTCGAAAATCGTGTTTACGCGCAGGTAATTGTGCGGAAACACCGGCTCCAACGTTTTCGGGTCGACGGGGAGCCGATTCGGATCAATTCCGCCGCCGCCATCGACGGCGTTCGGATCGATATCCACGGTTTCGTCGTAAACGACGGAGGTTCCGGTCGGACCGCTCGTCACACCGGGCGGATAGAGCGCACGATCGTAGGTCACGTCGAAATACACGCCGGTCGTCGCCGGGCTGCCCCCCGTGCTGATCGCCAGCATGCCCGGGAACGAATCAGCGGGTTCCGCACAAGCCGCCCGGGTATAGTTGACCCCGCCGGCAACCAGTTTCGCCAAGCTCGAGTTGGGATTCTCCTTTGCGTAACGGGCCAGATCCTGCGTATGCAATCCATCCACGCTCAGGAGGAGAATGCGAGAGCGCGGCTCTGCGGCATTCCCCCGAGGCAGGGAACAGAAAATCGCGAGGAACGCTGCCCCAGCGAATCGGAAAGGGGTAATCATGGAGCGAAACTATACTCCGTGAACCTTTCCGACAAGCGGGGCAACCACGCGCCGCGCGGCCGGAGCAAGCGAGCCAAGCAGGAAGCAGGATATCGCGGCCTCGCGCTCGACGGAAAAAACGACCGGCCAATCTGCTTGACACGGCGGGGGGAACTTCGAAGCCTTTGACGCATTGATAACCGTTCGGCCAAAGCAACGTTGGCGGCAGTTGCGCAGAGCACCGCTCGCTTTCCTCTGCTTCGTCCTCGCCGGACCGATCGCAAGCCGGGCCGATTTTCTCACCTATAGTTTTGCGCCAAGGCTCGCGCGCCAGCTCGATACCAACGCCGCGAACGATGGCGTGGCATACACCCGCCAGCCTCCAGCCCAGAAAAACTGCTCGTATCTTCGGCCCGCGGGCTCCGATCCGGGAGCGGGCACGGTCACCTACGGTTTTCAGACCTCCGGGGGCCAACTTCTGCAGAACGTCATCGCCACGCAATCTGGAATTCTGGCCACGGCCGGCGGAATCACCGGCGAATACAGCACCAACAACGGGGCCACATTCGCCCGCTTTTTCCAGAGCGATCCCTTCGTCTCCGACTCGGTCATGACGAGCTTGCGTGCGAATTTGCGAGCGCTCAATTCGAGCAATCTTCTGATCCGCTACACGCTGACGACCACAAATGGCGACAACTCATCGGTGCAATTCTGCCGCGATTGTGATGACGCTCCCTTCTCGCTGCGTTTCGATTTCGATCTGCCTGTCTCTTTCCTGGATCTCCCGAGAACGCTCCGCCTAGCCCCGGCGCCTGGCGGAACGGTGGCGGTCAGCGACCCGGCGACGAACGTGGCCCGCTACTCTCAAATCACGCTGACCGCGCAGCCCGACCCGGGTTACCTGTTTATGGGCTGGTTTGGGGATGTCGTCAGTCCGGCCAATCCGATCGCGGTCATTTTAAACGACGGCAAGTCGGTCAGCCCCCTTTTCCAGGCCCTGACGGAGCTGGGGGGCTGCGTGCCGGCCAACACCAATCTGGTCCATTGGTGGCCGGGCGACGGAGACGCGCTCGACGCCGTGACCGGGAAGACGGGCGTGGTGGCCGGAGCGCTTTCGTATCGCAGCGGCAAATCGGGTCTGAGCTTCGGTTTTGACGGCGTCGCGGACGCACTGATCATCAAGGCGCTTCCCCTGAATCCCCCCTGGACCCTGAGCGCATGGGTGAATCGCCACGACAGCCTCGCGGGCGGCGCCGCGCTGACCTCGAGTGACGCCGGCGCCATCAAAATCGAGCAAGCGCAGACCGGGCGAAATCTCGGGCTCAGCCGTTATGGGACAGCGGACTGGTATTTCAATTATTCCATCCCACCCAATCACTGGACCCATGTCGCCCTTGTCACCGTGGCTGGAGGAACCCGTCTCTACGTCAACGGCCAGCTCGAAGACATTCTTCCGAACACCATCCCGCTTCCCCTCACCCGGATCGGCGCGGGCAAGGATTCCGGGGTCGACCAGTTCAATGGGGCCCTGGATGAGATCGCGGTCTTCTCACGGGCGCTGTCTCTGAGCGAAGTTTCCGCCCTCTACAGCGCCGGCGCCGCCAGCATCTGTAAAGCACCCCGCCTTTTGAGCGCCTCGATCGAGCCAGCCGGCGTGGGAATTAACGTCCTTGGACCCGTGGGCCGAAAGCTGCTCTTCAGCCGGTCGATCGACCTCTTCGTCTGGCGCCCGTATTGGACGAACGTGAACACAGACGGCCGTTATACCTTGCTCGTCCCCGGCGCCCGATCATCCGCGTTTTTCCGGGTCGCCCCGGGGGATTGAGGCCGCCGCCGGCTCTCCATTCGCCGGTCCCAGGCCTGGCAAGGCAAAATCCTCGCCCAGCGACGAAGATCTCGAGGCTTATACGATCGAACAAGCGCCGGTCGCCCCCCGGCGGGGATCAACTAGGGCTCCAACGCTAAATCACCTTCGCTTTTTTCCGTGCATTTGCCCTTCTCTGACTGTCCAAGGCCTGATAGAAATTCTTTTAGCTTCTTATGAACAGGCTTGTGGCACTCTTGATCGTGATAGTCTTGAGTTTGGCATCTGGCGTGAAGGCGCAAACCCAGCCGGGCCCAAACGAAGTCCTATCGGCTAACCGGCGTTTCTCCGCGGAATTCAGTCTGGATGATCCGTCAAAGCCTCTTCTCACGGTGTATCAGTGGGAGAACGAGACGAAATCCGTTTCCTGGACCCGCACGCTCCCGCCGGACGAGAATGGTTCCGGCATGATCACGCCCATGCTGGTGGCCAACGACGGCCGCTATGTGCTTCGATCGGAAGAGAATCTGGGTCAGGGTGCTCCCTTGCTCCAGCTCTTTCGGCAGAAAGGGGAGATCGTCTCGGTGACGGATGATCAGGTATTCGACGTGGCGGGGCCAAACCTGGACACCGAGCCAGCGGAAATCCTCCGTGACGGGCGGGCTCTTTCGATTCTCCTGGAGGATCAAACGCCACCGATTTACGCCATGTGGCTGGACCCGGCCGAAACCTGGATTGTGCTCGCCCTTGATGCCGGAAAATTGCTGAAACCTTCCGGTGCGCTCGCCAACCGCTTGGAAGCCGAAGGGCTGGCCCGAGCGCGAGCGCGCGTGCAGGACCATCAACCCGGAATGATCCGACGGCTCCTGCAACCCGTCCGCCGGGCTGCCGCCGAAATTCCGGGATTCCAGCGAATGGCCCCGCCCGACGGCGGCCTAAGTTCGGAAACGAGCGCTGCCTACCGCTTTCTAGCCGCCCGCCGGCTGCCAGAGGACAAGCCCTACATTGAGAAACTGCTCTCCTATAAGATCGAAGGGATCATGTACGCCGGCGAAGGCATGGATGGCCCGGGCCAATCCGCACGGATTACCCTCTACTCCCCGGAACGCCAGCTGGGAGACAAGCTGATCGCCCGCTGGAATGACCCGGCCAGCCTTCCAGAAGCGCAGGATTACTGGAGCACGCAAACTCAGCTTTTCGGAGAGATTTCCGGTGTGGTCCGCCTGCCGTTTTCAGCTGCCCAGGGAACCGTGCGTTTGCTCCTGATCCCGGCGCACATCCGAACGAATAGTTGGGAGGGCAATGATCAGGTGATCGCCCTCGAATCAGCGGTGGGCGGCCCGGGCGGAGGCCCGTTTATGATGGCTGGGGCCGGTCCCGCCAATCAGCCGGACGTCAGCGAAATCCGGTTCGCCTTCGCCACGCTTTCTCCGGGCGATTACCGGATCAAAGCCCTCTTCGATCCGCGAGCCGCTGCGCGAGGCCAGCGCAGCAGCACCGCCTCCCGCCCGGCCTCCGGCCATTATGAGAGCGAGGAGAGCGGCGTGCTGAAGGTCAATGCCGGCGCGGCCGTGCGGCAGCAGATCATCCTCTGCACCAACCAGGCTGGCCCTTTGGATGCCGATTTGGCGGCCGCGGAGAAGCGAAGGCAGACCCACCCGCCCGAGTATAGCGCCGTCACCGAGGCTCTGGAGCGGACCGGTCCACCCGCCCGCTTCTCGGTTTCCATCGCCAGTTGGGCTCTGCGAACCAACCTCAGCTCAGGCAGGCTCTACGCTACCCGCTTGCGCCTGCAGGAGGTGAACCGGTTTCCGTGGGGGCGCGCGGCCAAAGGCGTGCAAATCCGTTACGTGGACCGGGACCACAAACAAAACGATTACAATGTGCAGTATGAAACGACCTTGATCGACGAGCACGGCTGCCGATTCCGGTCGGGCACAGGGTCGGGCGGCGGCAAGATTCTCGACGCATTCTTCACCACCTTCCCCTACAACAGCCGCACTTTCCGGCTGGAAATCAAACGAACGCCCCTGAACGTGAACCCGGGACCGAGAGGCATGCCAGAAGCGGAGCTGGCCTTTTCCGTGGACCTGACCAACCGGTTCGCGGCCCAGGCAGCCGCCCTGCAAGGGAGCCGGTTACCCGCGCGCCGGGATTTCGGCAGCCTGGCCATCGAGGTCAAATCGTTATCCGATCCGGGCTCAAGACAGCCTGGAACGCCAGTGATTCATTTCACCCAGGGGGGCAAACCGGATTGGAGCTGGCGGGTCGAAGGTTTTTCTTTTGAGGATGCCTGGGGAAATTCTTCCTCCTCTCCCCAGGATTTCTGCCGGCAGGAGAAAAACTTAAAACTCAAGGTCCGATTCTTGCGCGATTTTGAACTGGGAAATTTCGATCCCGACGAAACGTGGGAGATCCCGATCGCTCAGATTCCAAAACCCGGCACAGTGGAACGCCTCAACCTGCGCCAGGAGCTGGCCGGCATTGGAATTGAAATCCTGGCCCTTGGCGGACCGGGCGAATTCACCTTCAAAAACGGCCGCGCCACCGCTCAGTCAGAACGAATCCCGTTCGAACGTCCGCCCCGCAACGTCTATGACGGAGTGTACTTCCCCGGCCGTTCTGATCTCCAGAATCGTGATGCCAAAATCTTTTACACGCATGCGGGATCACCATTCGGGTTTGCCGGCAACTACCGCAATGACGAGGATCAATTGGTGGCGCGTGTTCCATTCGTCGTCTTCCGGGTGACGCGCGCGCCGGCTGATGCCCAGTTCGTCCTGCGGGAACAAATCGAGCAAGCCGAACATGATCGCCGCTACAACCCGATGCCGATGAGGCGAAACTCGGAAACCGCCACGCGCTACGCGGCCTTGCCGTTCCGTTCCGGGGAGACGAGCCGGCGGCTGACGTTTCTGGGCCAGCAGATTCGGGAAGCTGAATTCGTGATCGCGGTCGACAATTCATCGAATGAATTACCACCCGAGAATTAATCAGCGCGGCGTGCCAGAGAACTGAGGGTCGAATCGCCCGTCAGCGATCGGTCCCAGGGTCCTGGGCGCGGGCCACCCGGGAATACCAGACGCCGGAACAGATCAGAGCGATGCCGCAGGCTCCACAAAAGCCAATCAGGAAGTTCGAAGGGAGCGTGTAGTAGGCAACGATGCCGGCCACGAGCGAAATGATCCCGCAAAGAAAACAGTAGAACGCGCTGGCTCGAAGGGATTGCAGGCTTTTCTGCAGGATGGACTGAATGGCCCGCTCCTGCCGGGTCAAGGATGCTTCGCACCCTGTCGAGCAGACCAGGCGCGGACGGGCCGTGGCGGGCAGGCATTCCGGACAAACACCCCGGCCGCACCAGGAGCAAACGCCGACCGCTTCCGACTTATGAGAGAGGCATTTCATGGGGAGACGCGATGAATGGTAGCGGGGTTAGCCTTAAGAAGCAAAAGTTCCCCGCTCTGCTCGACGGCTCCGGTAATCTCCACCGATTCCGCCACATACTCCAGGATTTCATTTCCTACGACCCCGCCATCGGCCGACAAGAGCAGAAAATGCAGCGGCGGCCCACTGGCCGGATGAACCACAAAGAGGGGCGGAATGCCGCCGCTGATGCACCGAATGGCGCAAGCGCGATGCGGGATGTATTGGCCCGGATTCATCACTCCCAGATAACACTTGCTGTCCACAATCTCGCCCCGAAGCGTTTGCTGGCCGAGAGGCACGGCACGCACCGGTGCGATCGGCCGTCCCGCAGGATCAAGCTGCATCGTTTCGGGCAGTGCTTCGATCATGGTCTGATCGTTCCGGTGGATGAAAGTTCCCTTCAGGCGCACCGGCTGGCCCGCAAAGCGCCGGGCAAGGTCCGCGCTCAGCCCGAATTTGAAAGGCCTGACGAGCAGGTAGCTCGAATACGAGACGTTGGTTCCCGTCTGGCCAGGCCTGGCCACAAGCAACCGGGGCTGCGGATCCGCCAAAAAGACGCCGGCCACCTCCCCCACCCGGCCCCATTCAAAAATGCCGCGGCCGATGGTCCGCTGCACGCCAGCCAGAAGGCCGCCGAGAACCAACGCCATCACCAGAAAAACGAGAACGACGATCCTCAACCGCCGTGAGACGCCAGGCGCCGCTCGATCCTGCCAGCCGATGTAGAAGTCATTCTGCATGCGGTCCTACCCGAGCTCCCCGAGAGCCATGCCTGCCGACGCGGAATCGATCCGTGCTGCCGCCACTCGCGTTCCCGGCGGATTTGGCCGAGGATGAACAAACACCCGCCCACGCTTCAGGCGAACGTTAAAGGTCGGAACCTTCTCCGCAAACGGCACCGGCGACCCGCCGGTTTCGGGCAGGTATTGATAGCCGTGCCACGGACAAGTGATGCAGCCGTCGATAATTCTCCCTTCCCCCAGAGGCCCATTCTGATGCTGGCAAAGATTGGAGACCGCCGAAACCCGGCCGTCATACTTGAAAATCGCCACCCGCTCGCCGGACAAACAGAGAATCCGCGCCCGGTTCTCTGGAATCTCCTCGATCGAGCAGGCGTCAACGTAGCCGCCGTCGGAGGCGAGAGGCTCGCTCCGGTCCGCCGCGGCCTCCCGGCGCGCGGCCGCGAGATGCAAGCCAACCACCGCGAATAGGCCAGCAAACGTGAGAAATGGGTAGACCGGGCTGGCTTCGGCTTGAAGCACGCCAAACGCCACATGCAACACCAACAGCGCGTAGGCCAGGTAAACCAACAGGTGCAGAGCCTTCCAGACCGGAGCGGTCAGATTCGCGAGCCAGAAATCATGGCTCGTAGCCGCCATGAGCACCAGGATCAGAAGAGCCAGAAAACCGAATACTTGAAACGGAACGCCCGCAATCGAAGCGCTGAGCGGGCCGCCGAGGAAAATACTCAGGATCGGGTTCGTGTCCCCACCGGCATGATAGGTAAGCACCACCAACGCCGCATGCCCCAGCGCCAGAATCGCGAGAGTAACGCCGGCGTGCCGACGGTTATAGAGCAGTGGAAGAAAGGCCGGACGCAGACGGCAAAGCGGCCCGATGCAAAGAATCGCGTGCAGAAGGAAGAATGCCGCGGTGGCGGACGCTCGCATCACCAGAATCTCCGCGGTCATCAGCGGAAAGAACCACCGCGCGATCACCACGAAGCCCGCCAGAAAAAGGCCGAGACCACCCATCAGCACCAAATCATAAAGGCGCTTTTGCCGATTCCACTGGACCGCTCGATACTCGACTCCCACGCTTTATTCTCCTTTCTCCAGAACAAACTTCCGACTCGTCGCCACCCACTCATGATTGGCCAGGCTATAAAGCAGCAGCGCGCCCGCCGATCGGCTGATCTCCGGATCAATGGCCGCAACGCCCGGTACTGTCCCGAGGAAGCGGGCCCTATCCGGCACCACGCTTGTCGCCTCGCTTCCCCCCGGCGCCCAATACAAAAGAAGATCGGCGGCGACGATCTCCTCTGCGCGCACACCGAGCGTCAGGCGGCCGTCAGAGCCGCGCCACAGTTCTGTGATAATCTTCCCCGGCCACAGGCCCGTCCGCCTCCAAACCAGCGAGCCTGAGTGATCCGTCGAGATGGACGGCTCGGCCAACGGCCGCCGTCCTGCCAGGGCGGCCGCGAGCAACACCGGAAGGCAAACGGCCAGAATGCCAACCGCCCGCCGATGATGCTGACGCAGAGCGCGGGTCATAAGCCTTCCGAGTTCGGCGTTCCCGAGCCCATCGCCAATTCACGGTGCGCCGACCGTTCTTCCGGCGGGTGCGGAGCGCCCGTCAACCAGCGGCTAGCCAAAAGCGGCCAAAGGAGGACTGAGCCTGGCAATATCAAAATCCGGAAACCGACGCTTCCACGCCGGGCATGCGGATCAATCCGATTGACGCCCGTCATCACGAACGGAATGGCAAAAAGCAGCCCACCGGCCAGATAAGCCGCGAAAGCCAACAGAAAAAACTCCAGCAGATAACGCCCCATAACATTCAACTCCGGCCGAAGACGGGCAAAGCGGCGCCAGTCACCGCTCGCGCCGCATCCGAAGCGAGGAAAAGAACAACATCGGCCAAAGCCGCCGGCTCGACCCAAGAGGAAAAATCGGCGTCGGGCATGGCCATCCGGTTCTGCGGGGTGTCAATCGTGCCGGGTAGGATGCAGTTCACCGTGACGTCAAACTTCTTCACTTCATCCGCGAGGGATTCGGTCAATCGGATGACGGCACTCTTCGCCGCACTGTAGGCCGCGTAGCCGGCGCTCCCTTGCAGAGCGTTCCGGCTGCTCACATTGATGATTCGCCCCCAGCGCTTCTCGATCATCGCGGGAACAGCCGCCCGGCAGGCGTGGAGCGTGCTTTTCAGGTTCGTTTCAAACAGGAAATCCCAATCCGCAAGCGGCGCCGCCTGGAGGGGTTCGCCGCCTCGCCAGGCCCCCACCGTATTCACGAGAACGTCGATGCGCCCAAACCGTTCGAGAGTCTGCTGGATGGCACTCGCGGCCGCTTTAGCGTCACCGAGATCCACCCCGCCCAGAAGCAAAGATTCCGCATTTGGATAGAGCTTTGGCAATCGGTCTGGAGCCCGATCCAGTAAAGCCACACGATATCCATTGGCCTGAAAAGCCCGGCCGGCCGCCAGCCCCAGATTTCCGCTGGCCCCGGTGACAACAGCCACTCGTTCTGAATTTGCATTCATCGAAACTCTCCAATTAAGCCTCGACCAAATCCCGCGTCTGGCCGGCGGCCGCCGCGTTCAGAGGACTCGACAGGCCCTCACGTCGAGAACATCCCAGGCGCTCCAGCAAGTGGTCCCCCACCCGGAGTGCGTTGGCCATGATGGTCAGCGCCGGATTCACCGCCCCGCTTGAAACAAAAAAGCTGCCGTCCACCACGTAGAGATTGTCGACCTCATGCGCCTGGCAGTGGCTATTGAGCGCCGAAGTTCGCGGATCATGCCCAAACCGAACCGTTCCGTTCTGATGGGCGACCCCGGCCAGCGGAATTCGCAGCCCGGCAAAGAGGTTGCGGGCAAAAAGGCCTTCGTGGCACTCGTGCCCGTGAATCCCGCACTTTCCCTGGAGTTTCAACAGGCTCTTCAGCTTCTCCGTCAGGCGCCGGTGCCCCTCTTCGTTGTTCGGCCGATAGCTCAGAACGATGTTGCCGTCACGGTCCAGGGTCACTCGATTATTAGGATCCGGCAGATCTTCGGATGTCAGCCAGAAGTCCAGCGAGTGCCGGCCCATCAATTCGAGCGTCCAATGCGGAGCAATGGCCGGCGCGCCAGCCTTCAGCGTGTCCCCGTCCAGCTTCCCGACAAATGAGATATGGCCCATCGGAAAATCCCACTCGGCCGACCCAAAATAGAAATCATTCAGGGAAAGAGTCTTTTGAAAGACCGTGGGATTGGGGCATTTGGAAATCGCCATCAACACGGAATTCAGATGCCCCATGTAATGGCGGCCGACGACATCCGAGCCATTCGCCAGGCCCCGGGGATGACGATCGTTCGCCGATCGCAACAAGAGGGCGGCCGAGTTAATCGCTCCGCAAGCCACCACCACAATGTCCGCGGCAAGCTTCAGGATTTTGCCCTCGCGCTCGATCACGACCTCGCTCACAGCACGCCCGCTCGGGTTTGTCTCCAACCGGACCACGCGGGCGTCCGTCATCAAGGTGACGTTGGGGCGCTCCAACGCGGGATCCACGCAACAGACTTGGGCATCCGCCTTGGCATTGATCAGGCAAGGATGACCGTCGCAGGTGCTGCATCGGATGCAGGCGCTCTTCCGAGGGTGGCTCTCGTCCAACATGACGCCAAGGGGCGTGTGGAAAGGGCGCAAGCCGTGGCTGGCCAGATCCTCACTCAACTGCTGGATCCGGGGCTCGTGGCGAATCGCCGGGTAGGGGTAAGGCGAACTGCGCCATGGCTCGGTCGGATCCTCCCCGTCCGCTCCGTGCACATGATACAGCCCCTCCGCTTCCGCATAGTACGGCTCCATCTCGTCGTAAGAAATCGGCCAGGCGGGCGATACTCCCCCATGGTGGTGAATCTCACGAAAATCCTCTTTCCGGAGTCGGAACAGGGCCGAACCATAGAACTTGGTGTTGCCGCCGACGTAATAGTTCGTATGCGGATGGAGTTCGCGCCCGTCCCGGTCCCGCCAGACTTCCCGCGTGTGGTAACGGGCTTCCTGGTTTACCGCCTTGGTGCTCCAGTTCTCCTTTTCCCGAGGAACATAGGACCCCCGTTCAATCAGCAGAATTCGTTTGCCGCTCGCCGCCAGCCGATAGGCCAAAGTACCACCGCCCGCCCCCGTCCCGATAATAATGACATCAAACCGCTCGCTCATGGTGCCAATTGGTCGCAGCACTCGCGCATTCCTTACAAACACCATCCGAGCTTTTCCTGCGGAGCCCTCCCTTCTATCCTGCGCGCATGACCATCTTGTGTCGCTGGAAGAACGTCAGGCTCACCGTGCTAATGAGCGCGCTCACCTGCCTCTCAGGCTCTCTCTCTTCCCGCGCAGCCGATCCCAGCTCTCCGGAGCAGAGGAAGGCCGCGGCGGACCGCTTGCTGCGTCACGTCCAGATCCTCTCTTCGGACCGATTCGAGGGCAGGGCTCCGGGAACTCCCGGCGAGGCCCTCACGGTCGATTACCTGATTCAACAATTCGTTTCTCTCGGCCTGAAACCCGGAAATCCCAACGGCACGTTCGTTCAGGCCGCGCCCCTCGTCGGCTTCCGCGCCGAGCCGAAGGTTAGATTCGCCAGCGCCACCGAAGAAATCCCCCTCTCCTTTCCAGACCAGGTGGTGGTGTGGTCCCGCCGATTCCAACCTCAAGTGCAAGTTCCCGCCACCGACGTCGTGTTCGTCGGTTACGGGATCGTGGCCCCCGAATATCAATGGGACGACTACAAGGATGTCGATGTGCGCGGAAAAACCATCTTGATGCTCATCAACGATCCGCCGATCCCTGATCCCGCTGATCCATCGAAGCTGGACGACACCGTGTTCAAAGGCCGCGCCATGACCTACTACGGGCGCTGGACCTACAAATACGAAATCGCCACTCAAAAGGGGGCCGCAGCCGCCATCATTGTGCACGAAACCGCCCCAGCCGCTTATCCCTGGGCGGTGGTTCAGGGAAGCAACAGCCGGGAGAATTTCGACCTGCAAACGCCGGATCGCAACGCCGGACGCGTGGCGATCGAAGGCTGGATCACTCATGAGACCGCCCAACGCCTCTGCCAGGCTGGCGGCCGGAGCTACGAATCCCTGAAAGAGGCGGCTGTCCGACGGGATTTCCGTCCCGTTCCACTCGCGCTCAAGGGATCGTTTGAGATCAAAAACACCCTGCGTGAGATCGTCTCGACGAACGTCGTGGCCAAGATCGAGGGGACGGAGAAAAAGGACGAATACGTGATCTACACGGCGCACTGGGATCACCTCGGCCGCGATTCTCAGCTCAGCGGAGATCAGATTTACAACGGCGCGGTGGATAATGCCACCGGCTGCGCCGCCCTGCTGGAGGTGGCGAGGGCGTTCACCGGCGCAAAGCCCCGCCGCTCGATTCTCTTTCTCGCGGTCACAGCCGAAGAGAAGGGCCTGCTCGGCGCCAAATACTACGCCACCCACCCCCTCTATCCTCTGCGCCAAACCCTGGCGGACATCAACATGGACGCGATGAATGTCTGGGGCCGGACGCGCGATGTGGAAGTTGTTGGCGCCGGCCAATCAACCCTGGAGGACCTTCTGCGCGACGCGGCGCGGGCTCAAGGCCGCCGGATTGAGCCTGAGTCCGAACCAGAGAAAGGAAGTTACTTTCGGTCGGACCATTTTGAATTCGCCAAGCAGGGCGTCCCTGCGCTGAACGCGAAGAGCGGGGTGGATCTGATCGACCGGCCTTCAGGTTTCGGCCTGGAGCGCCGGCAGGATTACGTGGCGCACGATTACCACAAGGTGACGGATGAAATCAAAGCAGGCTGGGATCTTGCCGGGCTGGTCGAGGATGTTGACCTGCTTTTCCGGGTCGGTTTAGAGGCCGCCCGGCGCGACGATTGGCCCGAATGGAAACCGGGCTCGGAATTTCGCGCCCGCCGAGTCCGGTAGCGCCGCTTACTTCGCCGGGACAAAGTAGAGAACGAATTGCGCGTTCTTCGGCAAGGCCAGCAATTGCGGGCTGTCCGCGCCCTCATGCGCCTCGCTGAACAGACGGTTGAGGATGAGAGCGCTGTCATCGTTCACGGCATTGAACGAAAAACGATCGCCCGCTTTTAAAGATTCCGTTCGAATCACCTTTCCAGAGCTTGTCTCCACGAGCATGGCCGTCCCCTCCCGCGTCGAATCCCAATCCACCGAGAGGCCCCCTCCAACCACTTCCGCTCCCTTCGGCAAAGTCAGGCGGCCTCCCGGTCCCGTGGTCGCGCAACCGATCATCAATGCCGCCGACAGCAAGCCAACCCATCCAAGATTTCTCATGGCGCTGAGTTTTCTTCATCCGCCCGATTCCGCCAATGCTCCTTTAGTGGGAGCCGCCTCAAAACTCCGTCCTTCAATTCGCCACCCGCAAATGACTTTGGCAAAAAGCGCGGCAGAGGCCTATGAACGTCTCTTCTGCCAGGTTCAACCGCTTGCTCTGCCAATGCAGAATGCTCCAATGACGCGCCAGGGTTTTGCGCCCAAGCGGGAGGGCAATCAAAGACCCTTCCTGGATTTCCTTCTCGGCAATCCAAGGGGCCAGAATGCTGATGCCCAGCCCGAGTTTCACGAGTTCCTTGGTCGCCTCCATGCTCCCCACTTCAATGGCGGTGTTCAGCACAATGTCTTCCTCGCGAAAGTAGTCCTCCACCAGTGAACTCGTCACGCTGTTCTTGCGATACAGAATGTAATTTTGCCGCGGTATCTCGGCTCGCACCACGCGCCGCGACTGCGCCCAGGGATGCAAGGCGCAGACAATAAACTGCAGTTCGTCCGTGAACAGCCGATGACTATCGAGTTGGGTTTCCTTTCCGGGCTCGAGACAGAGCGCCAGATCCACTCGCCGATGGAGCAATGAATCCACCAGATCACGGGTGTCGCCCGGTTCAATCGTGATGGCGTGCTCGGGGAAGCTCTCCTTAAACTCGCGCAGCACCGCGGGGATGATGTACTGGCAGGCGGTAATGCTCGCGCCGATCCTCAATCGGCCGCGTCCCCATTTGCCGAGCGATGTGAGAGATTGCTGCGCGCGGTCCACCTCTTCCAAAATCCTTTCCGCATGTTGCAAAAGTTGCTCACCGGCCTGAGTGAGAATCGCCTTTTTGCCCAGCCTGTCCAAAAGTCGACATCCTGTCTGGCGTTCCAAAGCTTTCATGGAGTGGCTGATTCCCGACTGAGTCAGGTGCAGCTCCCGGGCGGTGTGCGTAAAATTTCCCGTGCGCGCGAGGACGCAAAACGCTCGAAGTTGCCGCAGATCAAAGGGAATATTCATATATGACGCGTACTCATCATTGCTACGCGAACGATTCGTAGCACGAATTGATCCAAATCCGGCGTTTGGCACGCCAGCGGCTAAAGACCCGGGCAGTGCTGACAGTAAGGCCAACAAATTCAACCTCGCCGAGACGGCGAACTCTGCGCCTCGGGTTCGTGCCCTTGAACGATTGCGCTCCGTTGGTCATCGCCCAGGAGAAGGGCTTTTTCGCCGCCCGAGGCTTGAACGTCTCGCTCCATCGCGAATTGGGCTGGGCAACCGTAAGGGACAAAATCATTTATCGTGAACTTGACGGGGCACACGCTCTCGCGGCCATGCCCGTCGCGGCCACGCTCGGCCTGGGATCGGTGCGGACGGATTGCCTCGCCGCCATCGTGCTGAACTTGAATGGCAATGCCATCACCCTTTCGGAGAGATTGTGGAAGCGGGGCGTGCGGGACGGCCACTCGCTCCGCGCAGAGATTATCCGGCAGCGCCACGATCGCGTCATGACGTTCGGGGTAGTGAACCGCTTTTCCTCCCACCAGCATCTCTTGCAGACCTGGTTCGCGGCTCACCAGATCCAGGAACAAGATGTGCGCATCGTGGTGCTGCCGCCCTCTCAAATGGAGGCCAATCTCTCCCGCGGGAATCTGGACGGATTCTGCGTGGGTGAACCGTGGAATTCCGTGGCGGTCAAGTCGGGGAGCGGCTGGGTGGCTGCGACCAGTGCGGAGATTGAACCGCTCCATCCCGAAAAAGTTCTCATGGTTCGGACGGATTTCGCCGAAACTCACGAAGCAGAGCATCTCGCCCTCGTCTCCGCCCTGCACGAATCCTGCGCATTCTGCGACGATCCGGCGAATGCCGCTGAGATCGCCGTGCTTCTGGCCCGCCCGGATTATGTCCATGCCGATCCCGACGCTATCCTGGCCGGCCTGAACGGCGCCTTTAATTTCGGCCACAGCAAAACAGAACCGCTCCCGGACTTTTGCACCTTCCATCGGGACGGCGCGAATGAGCCGACGCTCGCCCGCGCGATGTGGGCCATAAACATGGTGCGCGCCACCGGCGCCTGCCAGGAACCCTCCGCGCTCAATCAGCATCTCGCCCGCCGATGCTTTCGCTCTGACCTTTTTGAACGCGCCGCGCAACCCAGCCCCCTTTCAGCAGCAAATCAATATGACTCCGAAAAACAGCTCTTTGCCGCCTAACTTGAATCGCCGCCGGTTTCTGGCCGTCTCAGCCAAAAGCCTCGGCACGGCCGCACTTTTCGGCGGCCTGCCCCGCGGATGGATGGGCAGCACGTACGCCAGCGACGCGCCGGAAACCTCTTCCATGAAGTTCGGCATGATCGCTCTCACCGATTGCTCGCCGATTGTCATCGCTCACGAGAAAGGCCTCTTCAAAAAATACGGCATCAATTCCGTGGTGATGAAGGGAGCGAACTGGGCTGCGATCCGAGATTCCCTCTCCAGCGGCGATATTCAGGCCACCCATATGCTCATCGGCATGCCCATCGCCTCCACCATGGGGCTGGCCGGCTCTCCGAAAAAGCCGATGATCATTCCCTGGCTCTTGAACCGCAACGGCCAGGCCATCTCGCTCAAAGCCGAATGGAAAGGCAAAGTCGGCGCTGATCCGAAAGCGCTCAAACCCTACGTCGAAAAGGCTCAAAAGCTCGGTGAACCGCTGACCTTCGCCATGACCTTCCCCCCCGGCACGCATGCCATGTGGATGCGCTACTACCTCGCCACCGGCGGGATCAATCCGGACAAGGATGTCAGCCTGATCGTAGTGCCGCCCGCCCAAATGGTGGCCAATATGAAGATCGGCAAAATGGACGGCTTTTGCGTAGGTGAACCCTGGAACGCGCGGGCGATTAACGACGGAATCGGTTTTACCTCGGTCGCCACGCAGGACATCTGGAAGGATCATCCGGAAAAGGTTTGTGCGTTCCTCGGCGAATTTGCCGACAAGAATCCTAAAACCGTCAAGGCCGTGCTAAAGGCGCTGCACGAGGCGAGCGTCTGGCTGGACGATCTCAACAACCGCCCGGAGCAATGCGCGATTGTCTCCAAGGCGACCTATATCAACTGCGACAAAGAGATCATTCTCGGCCGGTTGCAGGGCCACTACGACTACGGGGATGGACGGAAGAGCGATGACCCGAACTACATGATCTTCAGTTCGCGCAACTGCAACTATCCACAGCCGAAGTACTGTAAATGGTTCCTGACCCAGTTCCGGCGCTGGGGCCTGGTGAAGTCCGCTCCCGACTACGAAGGGATCAGCAAGCAAGTGATGCGGACCGACATTTACGAAGAGGCGATGAAGGAAATTGGCTACCAGCACGGGGGCTTGAACAACGACAAGGAAACCCTCTTCGACGGCAAGACGTTTGATCCCGCTGGCGATTTGGAAGCCTACGCCAAAAGTTTCGCAGTCAACAGCCTCAAAGCCTGACCTCTATGAAAAGCTTCAAACTCGACTGGTTAATCCTGCCGCTCCTCGGCGTTCTTGTGGTCGTCCTGCTCTGGCAGATCTCATCCCGAACATGGGCCAAGGAACTGCCCTCCCCGTTCAAGACCTGGGAAGCGAGCAAAAGCTACATCCTCGAGCCCTTCGCGAAACGGGGAGAGATGGATCAGGGCATTCTGCGGTTCACCTGGTATTCCCTCACTTTGGTCGCGAAGGGATATTTACTCGCCCTCGTCATCGGCACGCCAATCGGGTTTATGCTCGGCCTGTCCAAGGCATTCTCCAAAACGTTCGATCCCATCATCCAGATTTTGCGGCCGGTCTCTCCGCTGGCCTGGCTGCCGCTCGGATTGGTCCTCTTTCTGGGCGCCGGCAAGCAGGCTTCGGAATTGGGAGCTCTCTTTACCATCGCCATTTGCGCCATGTGGCCCACCGTCTTGAATACGGCAGTGGGCGTCCGGGCGATTCCGCAGGACTACCTGAACGTGGCGAAGGTTCTGAAGCTTTCCCGCACCAAGACACTGTTCAAAGTGCTCGTCCCTTCCGCCCTGCCCTACATGTTCACCGGCTTTCGCCTCAGCCTGGGCATCGCCTGGCTGGTCATCGTGGCGGCTGAAATGCTTACGGGCCGTCCGGGCGTCGGTGGATTCCTCTGGCAGGAATACAACAGCCTGATTTACGAGCACATCATCCTCTGCATTGTCACGATCGGCCTGGTGGGCTTCCTGCTCGACCGTGTGATGAGCATGGTCGAGAACAAATTCAAGAGCGCTTAACATGGCTTTCCTCGAAGTGAACGGCGTCAGCAAAAGTTACCCCGCCAAATCCGGGGTCACCCGGGTGCTGAAGAACATCGACCTCGAGATCGAGGAGGGCGACTTTGTCGCGATCGTCGGTTACTCCGGCGCGGGCAAAACGACTCTGATCTCCCTCCTGGCTGGATTGATCAAGCCCGATTTTGGACGCCTGACCATTAACGGACAGCCGATCGTGGAGCCCGGACCCGACCGGGGGGTGGTTTTCCAGAACTACTCCCTCCTCCCGTGGCTCACGGTTTACGAAAATATCCATCTGGCGGTCGCCGAGGTCTTTCCAGCTTGGACCGAATCGAAGAAACGGGAACAAGTCGAGAAATACATCGCCATGGTGAATCTCACCCCCGCCCGCGACAAGAAGCCGAAAGAGCTTTCGGGCGGCATGCGCCAACGGGTGTCCGTCGCGCGGGCGCTGGCGATCGAGCCGAAAGTGCTACTCCTGGACGAGCCACTCAGCGCTCTGGATGCGCTTACCCGGGCCACTCTGCAGGACGAAATTTCCCGCATCTGGCAGGAGCATCAACGCACCGTTGTCTGGATCACCAACGATGTCGATGAGGGCATTCTCCTCGCGGACTACATCGTTCCTCTCTCCGCCGGCCCTGAAGCGACATTGGGCTCACGAGTAAACGTCAATCTGCCCCGGCCTCGCGACCGGCGGGCGATTAATCATGACCCGTCCTTCAAGCGCATCCGCAAGGAAGTGATCGATTATCTGCTGGGTGAAGGGGCGCGAAAGCAGACAATCGTCAGCCGCAAATTGGTTCTGCCGGATATCGAACCGGAGGATCTATCGGTATCGCGCGGCCGTTTCGGAACGCGACGCGGCCCGATTCGCCGCAGCGAAGTCCAACGCGTGGAGGTGCAAGCATGAGCCATTACCTGGAAATCTCCAACCTGACGAAGTCCTATCCCTCACCAAAAGGCGAAGCGATCATCGTGAAGGACTTCGATCTGCGAATCAAAAAGGGCGAGTTCGTTTCCTTGATCGGCCATTCCGGCTGCGGCAAGTCGACAGTCCTCTCCATCGTCGCCGGTTTGAACAGCCTGACCTCCGGCGGGCTGATTCTCGCGGGCAAGGAACTGGTGGGACCGGGGCCGGATCGTGGCATCGTCTTCCAATCTCCGTGCCTTCTCCCGTGGATGACCGCGTTCGAGAATGTCATGCTCGGGGTCGATCAAGTCTTCTTCACCGCCAGCAGCACCGAGCGCAAGCAGATCGCCGAGTATTACCTAGCCATTGTCGGACTGGCGGATGCCATGCACAAACGCCCGGCGGAGCTCTCGCAGGGCATGCGCCAGCGGGTCGGCATCGCCCGGGCTTTCGCGCTCTCCCCCAAAATGCTTCTGCTGGATGAGCCTTTCGGCATGCTCGATTCGCTGACGCGCATGGAATTGCAGCAGGTGCTCATCGAACTCTGGCGCAAAGATCAAAAGACAGCCCTGATGGTCACTCACGACGTCGACGAAGCCCTCTTCCTGTCGGATCGCATCGTCATGATGACCAATGGCCCGGCCGCTCGCGTTGGGGATATTCTCGAAGTCCCGTTCGCCCGTCCGCGCGATCGCAAAGCGTTGCTCGAAGATCCCGAGTATTACGCGTTGCGCGCCCGTTTGATCGAATTTCTCGAAGACCACGCCCACGTGCCCTTTCGACCTACAGCCAATGAAAAGTCCGCGAACGCGGTCTTGCACGCTGCCTGACAGACAAACCCATGAAACCAAAACTCACCACCCTATCGACCCTTCTCCTTGCGGCCGGCGCCACCGCGCAGGCCCAATACGCTCCGCCGCCGCCTCCCGCCCCATTCCCGGGCTTTCTGAACGAGTATCTGCGCGCCCAGGATCCCTACATGAATCAATGGGATTTCGGCGGGAATTACCGGATGCGCTACGAGGATAAGAGCGGCTTCGGGATTCCCGGCGTGGCCGGTTCCATGGATTTCCGCGATCACGGCGCGGACGTGGTGAATCAATATTTTATCGGCCGCCTCCGCTTCCACGCCGGCTATACAGACACCTGGTGGAGCGCCTATGCCGAAGGGCGCAGCAGCACCTCCTGGGGGGATGAACGCTTTGCCTACGCCAACAATCCAGCCGTCCCGGGAACCGTCAAAGAATTCGGCAGCGGTCCAGAATCGGACACGATTGATCTGCACCAGGCCTACGTCACGATCGGAAATCACAAGGAGTTCCCCCTTTCCATCAAGGCTGGCCGCCAGGAAATGATCTACGGCGAGGAAAGGCTGATCGGCGCTTTCGGCTGGAACAATGTCGGGCGCGTTTTTGACGGTGTGAAACTCCGGCTTCAGACCGAGTGGTTCGCGGCGGACGTCTTCGGGCTCCGGCCGGTCATTCCGGAGGACGACCGTTTCAACGTCAGCAACGATTACGAATACTTCTCCGGGATCTACGCCACCACGCCGCTGGTGCCAAAGAACTCTCTCGAGGTCTTTGCGCTCTCGCGCAACGTCGGCCCGCAAGCGGTCGCGGCTGAACCCAGCCCCCAGGCTCCGCCGCCCAGCGCGCGCGACATCTTCACGATTGGCTTTCGGCTGAAGTCGAAGCAGGGCGAGTTCGGCAATTGGGATTACACCGTCGAAACCGCCGGGCAATTCGGCAATTACAAAGACCTGCGGCTCGGCGTGAATTCGCCCCGCCTGGATCATGAAGCCTACATGGCGGTGGTGCAGGGCGGCTACACTTTCTCGGATGTGTGGGGGACTCCGCGCTTCGGCCTCGAGTACTCCTACGGTTCCGGCGACAGCGATCCGAAGGATGGCAAACACGAGACCTTCGACAATCTCTATCCCACGAACCACAAGTTCTACGGCTACATGGACCTTGTCTCCCTGCAGAACGTGCACGACGCCCGCGCCATCTTCCAATTGAAGCCGCACAAACAGGTCAGCCTCGCGCTGGAAGGCCATTCCTTCTGGCTCGCCGACACCCATGACAACTTCTACAACGTGAGCGGCGCGGCTCGCGGCGGAATCGCCACCACGCCCGGCACTGGCTACGGGATCAACCCGAGCTACAGCAATTTCGTCGGCAACGAACTCGATTTCATTGTCGGCTATGCGGTGACGCGCTACGCCCAGCTGGAAGCGGGCTACGGCCATTTCTTCACCGGCGACTACATCCAACAATCCCTTTCCGCTCCGGCTTTCGGATCGCGCGACGCGGACTACGTCTATCTCCAGGCGAGCATCAACTTCTAATGGATTCCGTTCGCATACCCTACATTCCGGAAAACGCTCCGTTCACTGCCGAGCAACGCGCCTGGCTGAATGGGTTCCTGGCCGGCCTCTTTGCGCAAATGCCGCAAGGAGGCCAGATGCCCGCGGCGCCCGCCCCCGCGCAGCCGGCCGAGCCGCTGCTCATTATGTACGGCTCGCAGACGGGCACCGCGGAGGGGCTGGCGAAGCGCATCGGCAAGGAAAGCCGGGCGCGCGGGTTCGCTCCGAGAATCGTCGCTCTAAACGACTACGCGGCGGTCAAACCGGAGACGGCCAAACATCTCCTGATCATCTCCAGCACCTGGGGCGATGGCGAACCGCCCGACAACGCCGCCGAATTTTGGAGCTGGTTGAACTCCCCGGCCGCACCCCGCTTTGAACAAACGCGCTACGCCGTGTTGGGCCTGGGGGATCGCAACTATTCTGATTTCTGCGGGGCATCCCGCAAGTTCGACTCGCGCCTCTCGGAATTGGGGGCTAAACGCTTGATTGATCGCGGCGAGTGCGACACCGACTACGAGGGCGCCGCCAAAACGTGGTGCGAGATGCTTTGGCCCAACCTCGGCCCAGCCTCGGCGCCAACCGTACAACCAGCCGCCGCCCCCGCCCCGCAGGCCGCCGAGCAGGCGCCGACGCCAAAAGGTTACGGCAAGAACCATCCCTTCCCCGCTCGCGTGCTGGCCAAGACCCTTCTCAACCGGCCCGGTTCGGCCAAGGAGGTCCGGCATTACGAATTCTCGTTGGAAGGCAGCGGTCTGGCTTATGAAGTCGGCGATGCCCTGGGAGTCGTTCCTGAGAACTGCCCCGTCCTCGTGGAGCAGCTGCTCAGCGTGGCCGGTTGCTCCGGCAACGAACTGCTTTCCTACAGCGGAAAGCAGGTCAATCTCCACGAACTGCTCCTCAAGCATCTGGACATCGTGCGGCCCTCCTCCGAACTTCTCGCGCTGGTGGCCCAACGGGCGCCCGCTGGCGAACTCGCCTCCCTCGTCGCTCCCGATCGCGCCGCGGATTTGAAGAAGTGGCTTTTCGGCCGCGACGTCGTCGACGTTCTCCAGCAGTTCGCCTCGGCCGTTGCACCGGAGGAATGGGCGCCATCTCTGCGGAAGCTGTCCCCGCGCCTTTACTCCATCTCCTCGAGTCCGAAAGCTCATCCCGGCCAGGTCCACCTTACGGTTGGCACAGTTCGATACGAAGCTTACGGGCGCAAACGCAAAGGGGTCTGCTCCACGTTTCTGGCGGACCGATGCCAAACCGTTCCGGTCTTCGTCCAACCCTCCCACGGCTTTAAGCCGCCCGCGAACCCGGACAAGCCGATGATCATGGTCGGCCCGGGCACTGGCATCGCCCCTTTCCGCGCGTTCCTCGAAGAACGCGAAGTGATCGGCGCGAAAGGGCCGAACTGGCTCTTCTTCGGTGATCAGACTCGCGCCTCCGATTTTCTCTACGAAGAGCAGATCACCGCATGGCACGCGGGAGGACACCTTACCCGCCTGGATCTGGCTTTCTCCCGCGATCAGGAAGCCAAGCTTTACGTCCAGCACCGCATGCTTGAGAACGCCGCCGAGCTCTGGTCCTGGCTTCAGGATGGAGCCCATTTCTACGTCTGCGGCGATGCCTCGCGAATGGCCAAGGACGTGGACGAAGCCCTCCACAAAGTCATCCAGACCGCGGGCAGCCAGTCGCCAGAGGAAGCCAAGGCCTTCGTCGCGAAGCTGAAGGCCGAGAAGCGTTATCAACGAGACGTCTACTGATGGAAACTGTTTTGCCAGAACCTGCCACTCAATCGAATCTAAGCCCGGAGCAACGCGAATACATCGCCGGCCTTTTCGCGGGGATCGCCGTCCGCGGGCAGCGCTTCAGCGATATCGAACCGCCGCCGCAGGCCGAGGAGGAATTGATCTTCGAGGAACGGGTCAAACGGGATCTCCACCCGCTCGACGCCTACAGCCGCCTGCTCGACAAAGCGCAGGCGAACGAAGCCCCGGATAAGGAAGACCTCTTCCGTTTCAAATGGAACGGCCTCTTTTTCCTCTCGCCGGTCAAGACCGCATATATGGCCCGCCTCCGCATTCCAGGCGGCGTGCTCAAAAGCTTTCAACTCCGCGAACTGGCTCGCATTGCCCAGGAATTGACCACAGGCTACGTCCAGATTACCACTCGCTCCAACCTGCAGATTCGGTTGATCGAGCCCCAAAACGCCCCCGAGGTTCTCCGCCGCATTCAATCGGTCGGCCTGCACACCCGAGGCGCGGGCGCGGACAATATTCGCAATCTCACCGCCAACCCCACTGCGGGCATCGATCCGGTGGAACTGATCGACACTCTGCCATTTATTCACGATCTTGCCCAAATCATCGTCAACGACCGATCGTTCTACGATCTCCCCCGCAAATTCAACATCGCCTTTGACGGCGGCGGCCTCATCGGCTCGGTCGAAGACACCAACGACATTGGCTTTAAAGCGTATCGTGACGGGGATCGGATCCTCTTCCGCGTCGCCCTCGGTGGAGCAACCGGCCACAAGGCTTTTGCCCGCGACGCCGGCATTGCCGTCGCGCCGCGCGATGCCGTCAAGGTTGCGTGCGCGATGGTGAAGGCCTATATCGAGCATGGGTGCCGCACGGATCGCAAGAAGGCCAGGCTCAAGCACCTTCTGGAAAAAATGCCTCTGGAGGATTTCCTCCGTGAGACGGAAAAGCAGCTCGGCGCCAGTTTACAAAGAGCTCCATTGGATCCGGCGGCTCTCCGCTGGGCTTCCCAGGAGCTCAAGCACTCCCACGTCGGTGACTACCCCCAAAAGCAACGCGGCCTGAATTACATCGGCGCCACCCTCCCGGCGGGTCAAATCACTCCCAAGCAGATGCTCCGTTTGGCGGAACTGAGCGAGCTCTACGGGTCCGGGGAGGTCCGCCTGACCGTCTGGCAGAATTTTATCGTCCCCAACATCCCCGACGCCTACGTTCCCACCGCCAAACGGGCGCTCGAGAAAATGGGACTGTCCACCCGCCAGTCCAACGTCTCGAGCGGCCTGGTAGCCTGCACCGGAAACAGCTTTTGCAAATTTGCCCAGGCCAACACCAAGCAGCACGCGCTTGATCTGGTGAAATATCTGGAGAAGCGCGTCCAACTCGACCAACCGGTCAACATTCATCTCACTGGCTGCCCGAACTCCTGCGCCCAGCATTACATTGGCGATATCGGCTGCCTTGGCACGAAAGCCAAATTGGCAGGCGAGAGCATTGATGCCTACCACGTGTTCGTCGGCGGCGGTTTCGGCAAGCACCAGGATATCGGGCGGCAGATCTTCTCGGGAGTAATCGCCAGCGAACTGCCCAAAACCCTCGAACACATCCTCCAGACCTACCTCGACCGCCGCCAGGGACGCGAGTCCTTCCAGGAATTCACACGGCGTCACGATCTCCGGGCGCTCCAGGAACTTTTCACCCAGAATCCGTGACAGCCCCCTACCAGCAAGACTTCAGCCTGATCGATCTCGTCCTGGCCCAACAACGGGACATGACCGCGGTGGAACGGTTTTCCAGCTTGCACGAGGTGTCGCGCTTCTCGCAGCCGAATTATCGGAGCTTGATTCCCCTCACCCGGCCGCAGCCGGGCGAGCAATACGCCTTCGTCGTTGACCTCGATCGCTGCTCGGGCTGCAAGGCGTGCGTGAGCGCCTGCCATTCGCTGAACGGCCTGGACGAAGCGGAGATGTGGCGCAGTGCCGGGACGATTCTCGGCGACGACTCCCCGTATCTCCAAACCATCACCGCCTCCTGCCATCACTGCGTCGACCCGGCCTGCGCCGCTGGCTGCCCGGTGCTGGCCTATGAGAAGGATCCTGCCACTGGCATCGTCCGCCACCTGGATGACCAATGCATCGGTTGCCAGTATTGCGTGCTCAAATGCCCTTACGACGTCCCCAAATACTCCCGCGCCAAGGGCATCGTCCGCAAATGCGATATGTGCCATAGCCGCCTTTCCGTCGGCGAGGCCCCAGCCTGCGCTCAGGCTTGTCCGCACGAAGCGATCCGGATCGATATCGTTTGCCAGGACACGGTTCGAGTCGCCGCCCGGGGCCCAGGAGTGCAGATGCTCCCAGGCGCGTTTCCATCGAGCTATACCCTCCCCACCACTCGCTACACGTCGGAAAGGCCCATCCCCGGCCTCGCCCGCCCGGCGGCGGCGCCGGTCCCGCGGGAGCACGCCCACTGGCCTCTGATCGTGATGCTTCTTCTCACGCAGGCCGCCGTAGGATTGCACAGCGTGGCATTCGCCCTCGAGTCCACCCAGCGCGCCGCGGCGACGAAGCCCTTGTGGCTCCTCGCCACCGCCGTTTTAATCCTTGGGCTCGCCGCGAGCGCACTCCATCTCGGCCGCCCGCTGAAAGCCTGGCGCGCCTTCCTCGGCTGGAGGCGCTCCTGGATGAGCCGCGAAATCATCGCTTTCGGCGGCTACGCCCTGGCGTCCATCGCTCTCCTGGCAATTCCTTCTCATTTCCCATTTTCCGCCCTTGTCGCCGCGCTCGGAATCGCCTCCGTCGGCTGCTCCGCGATGATCTACGTGGATACTCAGCGGCCAGGATGGACGGGTGGGCGGGTCTTCCCGCGCTTCTTCTCGGCGAGCCTCATCCTCGGTGGTCATTTCGCCGCCCTGGGTCTCGCCGGGTCCGCCGGACGCATCGAAGCTGGTTTGCTCCTGGCGGCCCTGACGGCCAAGATAGGCATGCTTTTCCTCGAAAGAAGGAAACTACAAACCCAGCTCGTCTTATTTGTCCTGACGTTCGCCTTCTCGTTGCTCGCCGTCGCGGACCACAGGCCGGTGTTGTGGAACCTCCTGGCCAGCCTCTCGGCGGTCGCGGGCCTGGTCGTGGAACGGTGGCTCTTCTTCGCGGCCACTCCCGCCCCGCGCATGCCCGGGGCTCAACTCGCGTGAAACTCTCTCTCAGCGACGTCACTCTCGATCTGCGCCAGACCGACGGGCCGTTGACGCGCGAGCTTGTCCTTGAACCCGCCCGTTTTGGCCTGGGCCGGGTGCCCGCCAAAAGTTCGCCGGACTCCATCGTTCGGACCGTGTGCGGATTTTGTTCCACCGGCTGCGCCTTGAATGTCCATCTTCGGCAAGGCCGCCCGGTCAATCTCACGGCCGACTCCACCTATCCGGTGAACCTAGGGATGGCCTGTCCCAAAGGCTGGGAGGCTCTCACCCCGCTCGCCGCGCCTGATCGCGGCACGACCCCTTTGCTGCGTGGCCGGGACGGCATTCTTCGCCCCGTAGGCTGGCACGAGGCCTTGCGGGAATTCTGCGATCGCCTCAAGACAACCCAGGCACGGCATGGCCCGGAGAGCATTGCGTTTCTCAGCACCGGGCAGATCTGCACCGAGGAAATGGCCCTGTTGGGCTGCTTGTACAAGTTCGGCATGGGCGGCGTTCATTGTGACAGCAACACCCGCCAATGCATGGCGACAGCGCACGTCGCCTACAAACAATCCTTCGGGTTCGACGCGCCGCCCTTTTCCTACGCCGATTTTGAGGAAAGCGATGTCCTCGTCTTTGTCGGGTCCAATCCGTGCATTGCCCATCCGATCATGTGGCAGCGCGTCATGCGCAATCCCCATAAGCCCGAGATCATCGTGCTTGATCCCCGCCACACCGAAACGGCCGCCAGCGCCACTCAGCACTACCCGTTGCGCCCCAAGAGCGATTTGGTGTTGCTCTATGGCCTCGCCCAAATGCTCATCGAACGAGGCGCAGTCCAGCGGGCCTTCGTGGAGGCCCACACCACTGGCTTTGATGAATTCGCGCGATTTGTCACCGCCTTCCCCGTCGATCGGGTCGCCCAAGAGACCGGCCTTTCCACCGCCGCCCTGCAAAAACTCGTCGCAACGATCGCAGGCGGAAAACGGGTGTCATTCTGGTGGACCATGGGCGTCAACCAGGGGCACGAAGCTACCCGCACGGCCCAAGCCATCATCAATCTGGCCCTCATGACCGGCAACATCGGACGCCCCGGCACCGGTGCAAACAGCATCACCGGCCAGTGCAACGCCATGGGGTCGCGCCTCTTCTCGAATATCACCAGTTTGCCCGCGGGACGGGACTTCTCGAACGCAGAACATCGAGCGCAGGTTGCCAACGCTCTCGGCATCCCCGAGGCCAGCATCCCCACGACCGGCAATTGGGCCTACGATCAAATCATTGACGGCATCCAATCGGGCAAGATCAAGGCGCTCTGGGTCATCGCTACCAATTCGGCCCACTCATGGATCAATCAGAGGGGAATATCAGAAGCCCTCGGGAAGCTCGATTTCCTGGTGGTCCAGGACATGTATCACACCACCGAGACAGCTCGGACCGCCCATCTCTATCTTCCGGCCGCCGGTTGGGGCGAAAAGGATGGCACCATGATCAATTCGGAGCGCCGCATTGGCTTGGTCAAGAAAGTGCACCGGGCGCCAGGACAGTCCCTGGCCGATTTCCACATCTTCAAGCTCATAGCCCAGTACTGGGGCTGCGGGGAAATGTTCCAGCGCTGGGAATCACCCGAAGCGGTCTTCCAGATTCTTAAGAGCCTCTCGCGCCGCACTCCCTGCGACATCTCCGGCATTGCCGATTACCGGATGCTCGACGAACACCACGGCATTCAATGGCCTTGGCCGGAAGGCGCGGCTCCCGCCCCGGAACGCCGCCTCTTCGAGGATGGCCAGTTCTTCACGCCGGATCGCAAGGCCCGCTTCCTCTATGCCCAGCCTGCCCCGCCGCCCGAGCCAGTCTCTGCCGATTTCCCGTTCGTCCTTCTAACCGGGCGGGGCAGTTCCTCCCAATGGCACACCGGAACTCGCACCAATAAAAGCGACGTTCTCCGCGCGCTCGCTCCGCGTGATTGCTACGTGGAAATCAACCCCGCGGACGCTCGGGCGCTCCAGATTCCGCCAAACTCAAACGTCCAAATTGCCTCGCGGCGCGCGGCCATCACCGCCCGGGCCGTCCTTACGCCCACGGTCGCGCCCGGCCAGGTTTTCATTCCCATGCACTATCCGGCAGTGAACACTCTCACTCACGCTGCTTTCGATCCGCACTCCCGGCAACCCAGCTACAAGCATTGCGCAGTCAAAATCGCGCCAGCCAGGGAATAGGAGCGTTGCGCTTCCTTACTGCCGGACGGCTCGGTAGAAAACGTTCCCCGTCGTCGGACGCAGCTCGCTGAAATGCGCGCTCCCGGACGCGTCGATGGTCACCTCCGCCCTGTTCTGCCACTGGCCGTTAAGTTGCGGAGCGCCCTGAATTGTCCAGTGCTCGCCCGGAATCCCGACGAACTCCAGATCAACATTCTGCCCGTCGGCCCCAATGTTCCGGAAAAAGGAAACCGGACCGCTCACCGTCGTGCTCGCCTGCGCCGGGGAACCCGCCAACGGCGGCGACTGGCTCAAACCCGCCCCGTCCCGGGCGACTGCATAAAAACCGTAGGCATGGCCGGATGCGCCGCTCCACGATGCGGACGTTTGGGCGGTGTCGTTCAACCAGACGGCCCAGTCGCCATTGTCCGTGCGCACGTACACATCGTAACCGGTCACGCCCGCTCCCTGATCGGTCCCGGCCCAACTCACGAGGAAGCTCGCGCTCACACTATTCGTCGGGAGGGCAGCCACGGAACCGGCCGGCGGATCTGCATCAATGGTGACAAGCGCCTGGCGATCGGTGGACGGTGGAGAATTAGGATTGAGCGGGTCGCTCAGGTCTGTGCGGAACGCTGGTCCCCCCGCGAGCGGATCGAAAGCCACCACGGCCACATTCCGAATCTCCGCCCCGGTGGCCAACCCCGCCACGGGACGAACCAGATAGTCAATATGGCCATTGCCCCGCCCTGTCCCATCCTCCGGCGGCAAAAAGCCCAGATCAACCGTGGGCGGCAGCCCCGTATCGGGAATGAGCGAGTCGAACTCCACCTGCACACTCCGGTTCAAGTAATCGAGTTTCGCCTCGATGCTCACGTCCAACTCCACGCCATTGACGACAATCCGCTCTGTGTGCTCGTAGTGCTGCGACCCGGGCGGAATCGCGAACATGTAATCGCCAAAACCGACGCTTGTGAATTCAAAGCTCGCGAGATCCAGGTTCGTTGAGAGGCTGTTCTGAATGACCACCACCTGCGCCGGAGCCGTGGCATTGGTCAGGTTTTGGAACGCAATGCTGTATGGAAGAGCCTGATCGAAGGGAACATAATTTCGCGCTCCGTACCCGCCCGGCCCGGTCAAACCATTTGGATCGAACGCAGCCACAATGGCATGTCCAATATCGGACAGCGTCTGCCAGAATTTCGCAATGTCCTGCGGATAATTCGGCCAAAGGATTCTAAATTGCGTTTTCAACGAAATGTGCTCGGTAGTGTGGAACACTTTCGTGTAGTACAATTGCGCAAGCCGCGCCAAAATGCCTGATTCATCCTCGCCCAGATCCCCCAATTCGGTGGTCTCCACCGCCGCCTTCGCCACCACCATCCCAGCTTCGCGCTTGGTCGCATCCGCGTCTCGCTGATTCATCAGCCGGATCATGGCCGCTCCGGATTCGTCTTGCGTCGCGGCGCCCAACTGCTTGTCGTAGCCGACCCCCATCTCCTGGTACATTCCGTTATACACGAACGGCGCCGCTTCCAATTGTAGCGCAGGGTTTAACCCGGAGGGATCGGCATACAGGGTCGGCACGTTCGCCGCATAAGTGTAAAGATTGAGGCCACCCGCGAGTCCCCGGGGATCAGCGGAAGTGAAGCGCCCCAGCGTCGGGTCATAAAAGCGAGCCCGCATGTCGAACAGGCCCGCAGGACCTGCCATCACTCCTTCCCGGCCCACAAAGGTAAAATGATTGCTCCACCCTTCCTGGCTCGCCCGAATCGCTCCAAAAACGTCATAATCGTAGGCATTCACCACCGCGCCGCCGTCGCCCGTGATCTCCCGCGTGTTCCCCTGTCCGTCAAAGTTATAAAAGAGCGCTCGATTCACCCCATCGACCGCCGCGACGAGCCCCAATCCGTTCACGTACCTGGCGATCAATGCCCCCGCATTGTCGTACTCCGCCGCCGCTTCGCCCCAGCCACGAAGGTCAAAAACGCAGTGTGAGACTACTACACCATTGTGAGTGGAAGAAACGCGATTGCCAAAAGCATCATACTCAAACTCCCAGTCGCCCTCAGTGGCCGAACTGAGATGAATCAGGCGATTCTCACTGTTGTAACTCAAGGTAACGGGACCCCCGGCATCCGCGCGGCCGACGAGATTGCCATCCGCGTCATAGGTGAAAGCATTCGTTCCTGCCAGCACATATTGATTTAATCCGTTCACTACGAAACTGACCGCCGCCTTTCCATCCTTCACCAGCGTCCGGTTTCCGTTCGCGTCGTACGTGTAGCTCACCTCTCGACCGTCCGGGTAGCTGGCGCCAATAATCTGCCCAAGCAGATCGTAGGAGTACGAGGTCACTCCACCTGAACTGGCCGTGGACACCAAGCCGTCCAGACCGTAGCTATAATCGAAATGGGAGACTGCCAGCCCGTTCGTCGCGAAATTCACCACTCGCGCCAGGAGACCGCCTCCATCATAGTCATAAGTCGTCCAGGAGCCATTGCCCTTGTCTTCGCGGATCAGATATCCGCTGCTGTCGTAGGCATAACGAATCAACGGTCGCGCGTCGCCGGGATGCAACACGGATTCCAGGCGGCCCGCGGCGTTGTAGGCATACTCCAGAACGTAACCGTCATCTCCGGTCCGCCGTGTGCGCCGCCCCGCCCCATCATATTGATAAGCGAAACCCCGGCCGTCCGGATAGGTGACCGATTGCAGCAGATCCCGCTCGGTATAAGCCAGCCGCGTGGCGCCGAGCCGCGAGTCCGTCACATTGGTCAAGTTGCCTCGCCGGTCGTAGGCAAAACCGAACACTCGCCCTTCCGGCAAGGCCTTTTGCGTAATCCGGCCGGACGAATCCCGCGTCAGCGTGATCGTTGCGCCGCGCCGATTGGTCAAAATCGTAAGTTGTCCAGCCGGGCTGACGGCATATCCTTCGCGGCTGTTGTTTGGATAGCTGAATGAAATCAAATTACTATTGGTGTCATAGCCGAAACGGGTCGTTTGGTTGAGCGCGTCGACAAACTGCACCGGCCGTCCGTATCTCAGGTAGCTCGCCGATACCGCATGCCCTAGCGGATCCACCACCCGCGTGAGATGCCCCGCCAGGTCATGATTGAGTTGAAACCCGCGACCGTCCTCGGCGCGCAGGGATGCAAGATTCAGGTTGTCATCATACCCGAGGCGCTGGGCGTCGCCCAACGGGCCTTCGATCTTCGCCAGCAGCCCATGCTGTTCGAAATCGAACTTAATGGCGCGGCCGCTCGCATCGGTGGCCACGCAGCCTCCCGAGCCGTCGTAAGTAAAACGCACGGTTTCGGCTCCGCCCGTCCGTCCGCGGGCGGCCAGGCGTCCACGCTCATCGTAGACGAATGTTTCCTGGACGCCCGTTGCGTCCGTTATCGAAGCCAGGGCATGCTGCGCCGCCGTTCCATCGCCCGGACGATACCCATACGCCACGGTGTTTGAACCAAACCGAGCAACGCTCACCAATTGCTGCGAGCCATCATACGAATACAGAGCGCTCCGCCCGGCGGAATCCGTGACCGAAGCCAGCAAACCCCCGGTGTAAGCCAGCTGCAACGCCTCCCCGGACGAGTGGGTCAAGCGCGTCAAAAGAGTCCCCTCATACCCGCACGTGACGCTGTTGCCGTTCAGGTCCACGACAAAATCCAGCCGGCCATCCGGGCGGAAATCCAAGCGCACCCCATTGCTCTCTCGCAGTTCGTACCGGCCCAGCCCGAGATCCGTCAGCTGGCCGTATTCGCCTGCTTCCGCGAAAAAGCCGCCCCGGCTGTCGGGTTGAAAGATCCGGTCCCGCCCGCTCGGCCCCGTAATCACCACTCTGCCGTCCCCGTCAAACTGCCGCAGATAATCCCAGTTGTGCCGCCAGCCCCAGCCCAAAATTCCGGTGCGAAGCCGGGCGCTCAGAGGGAGTCGATACTCACGCTGGAACGTCAAAGCCACCCCGGGCTGCTCCACCGCGGCATCGATGGAGGAAGCCAGCGCCCCTGCCGGATTCAACCCATTCGCCTGCGCCATCTGAAACGCGAAGAGATCCTGCGCATTGACGACATTCACACCAAGGCCGCCCAGATATTTCGCATTCCCCGCGAGCGTCGCGATGTAATCCCCCCACGTCACGCCGACCGCCGAAAGGAAGTTGGTCCAGATAAAATCCCACGCCGTGGCGCCGAGGAGTGGCGGGCGGAGCGCCGATTTGAAGTCCACCCAGTTCACCGGCGTTGTGTCCCGGGGATCAATCATTCCCAACTGGAATTGGACCGAGCTGTGCGTAAAATCCCAAGGGCGGAGCAATCCCGAATAATAAACGCGAACTCGATTGTGCTCCCCCGGCTGGAGAAGCCCCGGCGTGGTTCCGCTGGCCAGAAACTCCACCGTATCGGTCAAACCGGGCGGCCGGGCCGTGGCCCAAAGACCGCGGGTTGACAGCTTCGGATCCAGCGTCAGCATCGCCTTCTCGCTTCCATACACCACGAGCAACGGCGAGGGCATGGCGACCGTCCCGGTATTCGCGTAGTCCACATAGATCGTCGCCGGCGCATGCCGGCCAAATCCGAGCGGCAAAGTCATATGCGCCTCGAAACGCGGAATGCCCCCTTCCACGATCTCGACCGGCAAGGAAGCGCTGTTGGTTCCCTGCGCCACAGTCAGCTGATAGACTCCCGCCGGGACTGCTGAAGGGGTGAAGTCCGCCCGCAGCGCGTTCCCGGCGATAAAATGCGTGGTTCCAGTGGCGGCGACCGTCGCATTGGTCCGCAGCTCGACCCGCGCCGTCTTATCGAAACCCGCGCCGGCAATCTCAAATACCGCCGGGTAGCCGTTCCCAGCCCGCGCCGGCGTGACCGCCGCCACCGCAATTCCGGCGGAAAAGCTCGCCTTGATTTGAAAGTTGCTCCCATTCGTCGGGACCGCCGCACCGACGGCAAGGATGTAATAGACGCCCGCCGGAACATCCGACGCAAAGAGCGCCTGATCGGCTTTGCTTGTCGTCGACCGATAATCGTAGGCCCCCGCGGTCGGAACCTGCCCCCGCCGCACATACACTTCGTTCACCCCGCCATTATCCGCATCGTCCAGCTTCACCAGAAGATGCCCGCCCGGTGGAATGTTGACTACGTAGAGCGCCCGGGAGCCGGATGCCGCAAAGGTCCCGCTGGTCGCGGCGCCGAGTGTCAACTCGACCGGTTCCAGCGTTCCCAGCCGCACATCGTCCACATACCATCCAAGCGCGTTCACTGATGAGTCCGAAGTGAAGTGCCAGGCGAGGCGCGCCGGCTGGCCGCCGTAAGGCGCCAGATCAATTGCCCCTCTTTTCCAATTCGCGTCAGTCAGAGTGTAGTTCGTCGAAATGGGCCCCCAAACCCCGCCCGCAATACTGATTTCCACCCGGCCGCGATCGAGGTTTTGCATCGCGCGCCAATGCTCAAAACTAATCTGCGGAGCCTGCGCCGCGGGCGGAACCAGGAACTCTGGCGAGACCAGCCGCGCATCCGCGTTGTCCGGATAGTTACCGCCAATGATGGTGCCCGCCACATTCGTCCCCTCGAACGACGCCGGCGCACCCGCGCCCGACGGGACTCCCAATTGCCAGACTCCCCCTTCCACCGACCAACCCGTTGTGCTGCCCTCGAATCCTTCCGAAGCCCCCAAAACGGACAGTCCCGTTTCCAACTTCACCGCGTCGATATACCACCCCAGCCCGAAATCCCCGCCCCGGTTCTGAAAGTCGCTCACCAGCCGAAAACCTACCTGGACGGCCTGTCCCGCAAATCCGCGCAAATCCAGGCTCCTCCGAGTCCAGCTATGGCCAGCGCCAGCCAGGTGCTCGCCCGCGACATCCTGCCAGGCGCCGCCCACCAGACGAATCTGCAGCTGAGCGTAATCCAGGATGCCAAAGTCGTACCAGTATTGATAAGTAAAACGGGGAAACTCCGTCGCCGCTGGCACAACAAACTCCGGGCTGACCAGTCGCGCATCGTGAATTGTCCCGTAGTTGCCATCCAGAATCGTGGCCGCGACACTTTTCCCCTCGAACGGGCTGGGCGCTCCCGGGCCGGAGGGCACGCCGATCTGCCATACTCCCCCTTCCGCCGACCAATTGCCAAACCCGCTCTCGAAACCGTCCGGGAACGGATATGGGATCGCCCCGGTCTCCACGGCCACGTTGTCCACATACCAGCCCAGCCCCAGGTCTCCGGCACGATTCTGGAAATCGGAGACCAAGTGAAAAGCGAACTGTATGTTTTGTCCGGCGTAGGGCCGTAAATCGACGCTTCTTCTCGCCCAGGCATGCCCAGCCTCCGTCAATCTCTCCCCGGGCACATCCTGCCAATCGCCGCCCACTTTTCGCACCTGCAACTGGCCGTAATCCAGCCCGCCCATATCATACCAATAGCGGTAGCTGAACCGCGGGCTCTGATCGGCCGCCACCACGGTGAATTCCGGCGTGACCAGCCTGGCGTCATGAATGGTTCCGTAATTTCCATTCAGGATCGTTCCCGCCACGTTCGTGCCTTGAAAAGCAGCCGGAGCTCCCACCCCGGTCGGAGACCCGGCTTGCCACACGCCGCCTTCCACCGACCAATCCCCAAAACCGGACTCAAACCCTTCCACCGCGTTGAAATTCATCGGGCCGCTTTCCAACGCCACCTCGTCGATGAACCAACCCCGTCCCAAATCCCCCACCCGGTTCTGGTAATCGGACACCAAATGAAACCCCACTTGGACGGTTTGTCCCGCAAAAGGCCGCAAATCGACGCTCCGGCGCGCCCAGGATTTGCCCGCCTCGGTCAGACGTTCACCCGGCACGTCCTGCCAGGCCCCTCCCCCCGCGCGGATCTGCAATTGGCCGTAGTCGTTGCCCCCGATGTCATACCAATAGTGATACGTAAAACGCGGAGACTCCTCAGCCGGCAGCACCGTGAATTCAGGACTCACCAGCCGCGCATCATGAATCGTCCCATAGTTGTTCCCCGCTAGAATGGTTCCGGCGACATTGGCGCCCGCGTACGGACTCGGCGCACCCGGCCCGGACGGCGTCCCGACCTGCCAGATTCCCCCTTCCGCGGACCAATCGCCGAATCCCTTTTCAAACCCGTCCGGGCTCGCAAACGCCATGGAGCCCGTCTCCAAAGCCGCTTCGTCAATAAACCAGCCCAGGGCAAAATCTCCGACACTGTTATTCGCTTTGGCAAAAAACCGAAACGCCACCTGCATCGTCTGCCCGGCGTAAGCGCGCAAATCCACGCTCCGTCTCGCCCAACTTCCGCCACTGGCCTCCGTCAGATGCTCACCTGGAACATCCTGCCAGTCACCACCGGCCACCCTTACCTGCAATTGGCCGTAGTCGTTCGCCCCGATCTGATACCAGTAATAATAAGTGAACCGAGGACTCTCCGCCGCCGCCGGCGCGACAAACACCGGAGAAATCAACCGGGCATCATAGGTTGCCCCATAATTCCCGTTCAACCCGGTGCCAGCGACGTTCGCGCCGGCAAAAGGGGCCGGTCCGCCTGCAGCTTTTGGAACTCCCACCTGCCAGAGCCCGCCCTCGACCGTCCAGTTCCCCAGCCCGTTTTCAAATCCCTCCCGAAAAACATCCACGGCCCGCACACGAGGCAAAAGCGAGACGGCAACAAAGGCGAATAGAACAGACACGAACAGGCGCGAGCGAACAGAGTTCATGGGCGGATTTCCTCTCAGGCTGTGGCGCAGCTTCACCGGAAGATTGCGCGGCTGTCAAATGATTCAATATCATAGGGCGTTCCGGCGCGCAGATCGTTTGCCTCACTCTTGATTCGGATCAATCTCTTGTGCGCGCAGAAAAGGTAAACTGACGAGATGAAGCCTGTGACCTACGAAGATCCTCTCCGCGGAATCCTTCCCTACATTCGCAGCATTCTCGTGGCGCTTCTGGGGCTCCTCGCCGCAGCGGAAACGACGACGAGTGCGGCGGACCGCTTTCGGGTGCTGGTTTTCTCGAAAACCTTGCTCTACCGGCATGCTTCCATCACCAATGGCGTCGCCATGCTGAACAGTCTCGGCCGGGATCAGAGCTTTGCGGTTGATGCCACCGAGGACGGAGCGGCCTTTACGCGCACCAATCTGGCCCGGTATCAGGTAGTGGTCTTTCTCAGCACCTCCGGGAATGTGCTGAATGACGCCGGGCAAACCGCCTTTCGGGAATTTGTGGAAAAGGGCGGTGGATTCGTCGCGATTCACGCCGCGATCGCGGGCCAAGTGGCAACCGAGGGGGATTGGGGTTGGTATGCTGAGGCGTTGTGCGCGGAGTTTGCTAATCACAAAGCAATCGAGCAGGCCATCGTTCGCATCGAAGACTCCGGGAATCCTTCCGTCGCTCATCTGCCTCTGGCTTGGTCACGCACCGATGAATGGTACAACTTCGCGCGCACGCCGCGCGGCCAGGCGCACGTGATCGCGGCTCTCGATGAAAGCTCGTTTCACGGCGGAACGATGGGATCGGATCATCCGGTGATCTGGTGCCGACGGATGGGCCAGGGACGGATCTGGTACACAGCCCTCGGCCACACCGAGGCGAGCTACACCGAGCCCGCTTTCATCCGGCACATTCTCGGCGGAATCGAAATCGCCGCCGGGATCAAACCGGCCCGCTTTGCTTCGGATCCATAGGCAAACCTTCGATCAGTGGTGATTAAAAGACCTGGGCGGTGCGATTCATAGGAACTAATCGAGGCGAACACGAAAGAATCTGTTTAAAATGGAGCGAGGCACACTCACCTCGAAGAGATCCCCGGAAACATTCATTGGCTGCGCCGTCTCTTCGACAAATGGCGATCCGATCGCAAGCGTCGACTCGAGAGTCACTCGTTCTACTGGCCCACTCACACGGAACCGCATACGCACGCTAGCGGGCTCGAGAAGAGCCTCTTCGAACGAAGCTTCCGAGGCAACATAGGAGAACTTCGTGGCGACAACGACACCCCTGACGTCAGAAGATCCGTAAATCACGACGGCAGCGCCTTGTGGCACTACGACGAACTTGCCGTCGATTTCCTCGCTGACCAAAGGAACTGATTGAGCGTCAAGATCGAACAACACGGGTGAAGGGCCGATGACTCGAAGCACGAGCTTCCCAAGCCGAGGATCGTAGACGAACGGCGTTTGAAATGGGAATTCAAAACTGAATTGATAGGAATTTGGCTGACCCGCTCCCAAGGGTAGATCAGAGGCTGAGAAGACAACCACGGGGTTGGTGACCGCCGTCCGACGACGAATTACGTCTTCCATGCTACCCGGAAAAACGTTTGCGGAGATTTTCATCTGGGGCCAAATCGCCTGAAAAGCGCTATCTTCCTCTTCGAGCCGAAACGCCGCTGAAGTCAGCAGGATTTTTCGGGAGGCGAGTCCTCCAAAGAAGGAGGGATCATAGATGAATTCATGATAGGCAAAACCGTATGTCCAGGTGTTGCCGTGTGCGTTCTCCAACTCTTGAGGAACGTAAACCACGTTGGTGGCGGCTTGGGAATGAATGACAAGCGCGGAGACCGCCATTACCAAGGCGCTCAGGAAACGGTTCATCGCAGCAGCACTGTAGCACGTTCCTTCCTCTGGGAAAGACAGGACTGGGGAGGCTGGGACGTTTGACACCTGACCGCGCATGACTATTGCTGATTCCATTGTGGAATCCCATCCCCTCATTCGCCATGGAAGCGTTGTGGGGGCACCGGACGCACAATCCCATTCCCTGATGGTTGCAAAGCCCCACCGAATGGCTAATTCCTATGCCTCGCTGCAACTCTTTCAGAGTTGCCGGGACAAACGCTGGCAGGGCCCCAGGGTGGCTCCAACGTCGCGACCCTGGGCTTCGGTGAGTTCAAGCCTTTCAGGCTTGTGGGCTGAGTGCGCGAGCCTGGGCTCTCACTATGGCCCCGGGCTTCGGCAATCTGCTCCGGATCAAGAGGCAAACCTTCGATCAGGGGGCGATCAAAGAACCTTAGCGGCGCTTTCGGCGATCTTCCAGAGGTGACCGTCGCTGCGGATGTAGAGGGCGTTGCCTGCAATGGATGGCGTCCCGATGATGACATCGGACAGGTCCAGTTCACTGGCAATCTCGCCTTCCGGTGCGGCGGGGTCGATCACCTGGATGAGCCCTTTTTCATTCACCACGTAGAGGTGGCTGCTCGTTGCAACCGGGCTGGCGGTGAACGGGCCTTTCAACCGTAGTTCCCACAGCCGCTTGCCGTCACCAGTGCCGGCGCAGGCCAGGATGCCGTCCTTGAGCACGAACAATCTCTCGCCCAGGACCACAGGGCTCGCAGTGGAGGGACGAAGTTGCGGATTTTGCCAGAGGCGATTGGGCTCCTGCCCCGGTCCGCTGGTCGAAAGAGCGGTCAACCCGTTCGATGGCACGTAAAGAACCTGGCCGCGAATGGCGCCGGAGGGAATGGTGGAAGCTCCTCCCTGGTATTTCCAAACCGCCTTCCCGGTCTCGGCTTCCACCACATCGAGTCCGGCGCCCGACTGGAGGGCCACCCATTGCTTGCCGTGGCCGTCCGAAAGCATCAGGGGCGAGGTCCAATTCGCGTGGCGAGGACGCTCGATTTTCCAGCGATTGAGCCCGGTGGCCGCGTCCAGGCCCAAGGTAAAGGCATCGCCATCCGACTCGATCTGGGCCACAAACACGCCGTCCGCGACCACGGGCGAAGCGGAGAGGCCGAGGGCGTTGCTGGCGTTTGGATAATCGCGCATCAAGCCGCGCAGCCAGAGCAGATTTCCATCCAGATCGAGGCAAAAGAGATCGTTCGAAGAGAACAAAGCGAAGATACGCGAGCCATCGCTCACGGGCGTGGGCGCAGCGGCGCTGATCTTTTCATGCGTGGTGGTGCGCCCAGTCGCCCAGAATTGACGCTCCCACAACGATCGCCCGGTGAGCGCATCAAAACAGAGCACATGCAGGCGGCGGCCTTTCGGTCCGCTCGCGCACGTTACGAAAACTTTGTCCCCGACCACGATCGGGCTGGAGTGGCCGCGCCCGGGAAGATCGATTTTCCAGGCGATGTTCTGTTTTGCGTCCAGCTTTGCGGGCAGGCGAGCGTCCATCGCCACGGCTGCCCCCTGTTCTCCGCGGAATTGCCGCCAATCGGCGGCCTGCCCGGGCAGCGCCAAGGCGCAGACCACGATACTCGCGAACCTCAGCCAGCGTTTCATTGGGCGCCTCCTTTCGCGGGCGCCAGCGGGGCGCCGTTGAGATCGCAGATCCGCAGTTGAAACTCCCAGCTGTCCGCCCAGTCCTCGGTCTGTTCGTTCTGGCACACTTTGACCAGGATCTGGTTTTTCCCGGCTTTGAGTTCGGCGCGCATCGGGTATTGATCCATTTCCTTCAGGGTATGGTATTCCGCCTGTCCGAACAGGTATTGGCCGTTCAGCCAGACTTTAAACCCGTTGTCTGATCCCAGGCGGAGCTCCACCGGGCGGGCTTTATCCGAATAAAACTCGGTGAAAGCATAAGCTGTGGCGGCCTTGAGATGGGTAAAGGGCAGGTTCATGCTGATGTCGCCGTAATCCTCCTGGCTGGCAAAGTCGCGCCAGCTCACCGATCCGGTCTTGCCTTGATAGGCGGCTTTGAGATCCACCGTCTCTTCCGGAGGATAGACCGCGGCAAACCCTTTGCCCCCCTTGTTGTCGAACGGCCCGATCACCTTCCACTCGGTGAGGAACCCAAAGGCGCGGGCAATGTCAACCTTGTCGCCCATCTTGCGCAGCGTCTTGGCAATTCCGTCCACCTGGTCCGCATCGCGAGCCTGGGTGAGCAGTTGCTGATAGGCTTGCCTGGCCTCCGCCGACTTGCCGTCCGCTTCCAACCGGCCGGCCGCAACCAACTGCCGTGCCACCGCCTCCCGCCGGAGTTCGGAGCTGGGATCATCGATCATGCCCGGCAATAACTTTTCGCAGCGCCCGGGTTCCGCCTTGCCCAAAAGCTCGAAGGCCAGCCGCCTGGCATGAGGCTGGTGGGATCGATCCAAAACAAACTTCTCCAAGTCCGCCGCAGGCAGAGCGCCTCCGTGCGACAATTCCCGTGCCACGATAGTTTCGATGGCCGACCGCAGCCAATTAACCGCGAAGTCATTCGCGTGATCGAGAGAGCTCAAAATCGCAGCGACCGCTTTCACGTCCTGAGCGGCCAATTCCTTCCAGGCCTTTGACGCCGCGACGTTGCCGCTGCCCTCTGGCCCCACCGCTGAGATAATCCCGATCAATGCGGCCGCCCCGGCCCCGCTTTCCGCGGTCCGCAAGGGCTCGGCCCAACCGAGCGCGCCGGTCAAGAAGAGCCAGCCCGGCATGGCCCGCCATTCAAACGATCGTGAGGAAAACATCGGCGGAACGCTAAAGTTGTGCCTCTAAAATTGCCATAATTTTGTTGCATGGAGTGGCCTCGGCATTCGCCCGGCAGCCGGGGCCGCCAACGATCATCCGCCTTGACCTGCATCAAGGAGAAACGAGGCCGACTGCTCCAGGATATCGCCATGAACTCCTTCGCAACGGTTCGACCGACCACCCGCCGCGAATTCCTGAAGTCTTCGACTGCTCTTGCTTCCGCAACCGCCCTGGCAGGCTTGGAAATCAGCCGGGCCGCCAACGTCGCGGAAAACAACACCATCAAGATCGCCCTGGTAGGTTGCGGGGGGCGCGGAACGGGCGCGGCGGCCAATGCGCTCTCCACGAAGGGTCCTACGCAACTCTGGGCGCTCGCGGATGTCTTTGAGAGCCATGTCCAGAATGCCCAGCGCGCCTTGGCGGCAAAATACGGCGATAAAGCGACGGTGAGCCCGGATCGGCAGTTCACCGGCTTTAACGCCTTTCGCCAAGCAATCGACTCGCTCGATCCGGGCGATGTGGTTTTGCTCGCCACGCCACCGGCGTTTCGGCCCATTCATCTCGAATACGCGGTGCAGAAAGGCGTGAACGTGTTCATGGAGAAATCCTTCGCGGTCGATCCGCCGGGAATTCGCCGCGTGCTCGCGGCGGGCGAATTGGCCCGGAAAAAGAACCTCAAAGTCGCCACTGGCCTGATGAGCCGGCACTACCAACCGCTGGAGGAGGCGATCGCCCGCATTCACGATGGCGCGATCGGCCACGTAGTGACCGCCTGGGCCTATCGCATGCACGACCGGGTGGGATTCCGTCCGAAGAAAGAGGACGAAAGCGAACTGGCCCACCAGATCTCCAACTACAGCTGCTTTACCTGGCTCAATGGCAGCTTCATGGTCGATTGGCTCATCCATAATATCGATGTCTGTTGCTGGGCGAAAAACGAATGGCCGGTGTCGGTGCAGGGCATGGGGGGCCGGCAAAACCGCCAGGAACCCGACCAATTGTTCGACCATTACGCCGCGGAATTTCAGTTCGCGGATGGCGCCCGCTTTGTCGCCCAGGGTCGTCACATCAACAACTGCTGGGACTTTTTCGGAGATGTGATCCAGGGCGCGACCGGCAGCGCCGTGCTCGGCGAGGGGCAGCCGAATCCGCGGCTCTACAAGGGCTATCAACAAACGCGCGAAAACCTCCTCTGGGAATATAAAGGACCGCCCTGCGACCATTATCAGCGCGAGCATGACCTGCTCTTCGCCGCGATCCGCAACAACCTGCCGTATAACGAAACGGAACGGAGCGTGAAGTCGTGCTTCACGGCGATCATGGGACGGATGGCCTGCGAATCCGGCCGGCGAATCACCTGGGACGAAGCGATGGCCTCGAATCTGGCCCTGGCGCCGCACCTGGAGGAGATCAAATCCCTGAGCAACCCGCCGCCGGTCTTGCCAGACTCCAGCCAGAAATATCCCATCGCCATCCCGGGCGAAACGGTGGTCCTGTGAAAGCACTCCCGATCGCCCTTCCTTTGAGCGCTCTCCTGGCGTTCGGCGCCCTATCCCGCTCATCCGGGGCCCTGGCCCCCGACTCCGCGCAGGGCCGATTTGAGATCCAGGTCGCAACCAATCGCGCGGAAATCGAGATTCACTACAACCACCAGCGCGTTCTGCTTTACGTCTTCGCCAGCAATCAGTTCAAACCGTACGTCAAAGAACTCTACACGCTCCGCGCGCAAAACGTCCTGCGAGACGCGCCGCCGGACCATCTCCATCATCATGGGCTCATGTACGCGATCCGGGTGAACGGGGTGAACTTCTGGGAGGAAACCGGCGAGCCCGGCCACGAAAAGCCGATCAAGATCCTCAGCTCTGAAGCCACGGCAAATCACGCCCGCTTTTCGCAACTGATCCACTGGACCGCTCATGGTTCCGAGACGCCTCTCCTGATCGAAACCCGCACCCTCTCCGTTTCCGCCGATCCGGCGAAAGAGGAAATTGCGTTGGACTGGCAGAGCCATTTCCAGGCTGGCGTTTCGCCAGTCAAACTGACCGGGAGCGGCTACAACGGCCTCGGTCTGCGCCTGCCAGAATCGTTCGATCACATCGCGCTCCAGCAAAACTCCGAAGCGCTCCCCTACACCGCGGAAGCCAAATGGAACGTCACCCCGGCCCACTGGAGCGCGGTCACCGGACGGATCGGCGCACAACCGGTCACCCTGGCGCTTTTCGAGACGCCGTCCAACCCGGGCCAGACGCGGTTTTTCACCATGTTGAATCCGTTCGCTTACCTGTCCGTGACGCAGAATCTTGAAAAAGCGCCGCTCGACTGCGCAGCCAACAGCAACTTCTCCATCCGCTACCTCTTGACCGTCAGTCCGGGCGAGAAAAGCCGCGAGAGCCTGGCGGCCCGGTACCGGGCGTGGCTCGGCGAGGCGAAGTAGCAAATCGATTTATGGGCAACATCTACCTTGGGATTAACCTGGAATTTGTCCGGCACGCTGACAAGACGTTCGAGTGGGGCGTGGAAAAGGCCGCGCAGTTCGGCTACACCCATGTCGAACCGATGGTCCATTGGGGGCGCGAGTTGTTGAGCGAAGCCGGCTACTTTCACAGCGTCTCGATGCTCGACGACCCGCTGCGCCTCAAACGCGCGTGCCAGCAATTTGGGGTGCGGCTCTCCGGCCTCTCGGCGCATACCCCGCTGACCAAGCCGGAAATCGGCGTCGAATATCTGAAGCAGGCAGTCCGGTTTGCCGCCGAAGCCGGGGCTCCGGTGGTAAACACCGATGAAGGGCCGAAGCAGCCCTGGACGACCGAAGCCGAAGACTTCGTGCTGATGAAATACACGCTCCAAGAAACGGCGCGTCTGGCGGAGCCCCGCGGCATCGCCATTGGACTGGAGTGCCATCAGCAATATAGCCGCGCGCCCGAAGGTCTCGATCGCATCCATGCCCTCGTCCAGAGTCCGAGCATTGGGATCAATTTCGACACGGGCAACGCGTACCTCTGCGGCCAGGATCCGATCGCCTGGCTGGAACGGGTGGCCAGCCGCCTTGTTCACCTCCACGCGAAGGACATTTCCCTCCAGCAAGGATCCGCGGAACGCGGCAAAGTGACCGGCACCCCGGTCGGCTGCGCCTGCGGAGATGGCGTCATCGATTGGCCGCGCGTCATCGCAATTTGCCGACGCGCCCCACGCGACATCGTTCTCTCCGTGGAATGTGGGACGATTGATCAGGCCGAGCGTTCGATCCGGTTTCTGAAGTCGTTGCTGTAATCCTCCGCACCCACCCGCTGCGAGTAACGCCGGGTGCGGGCAGGCATTACTGCTGAACGACTCGGTAGAATACCGCTTGGCCGGATGTGTCCGGCAACGTGTAGGTGGAGATTCCTTCGCTCAGATCAGCCACCGCTGTCCAAGTCGCCAGATCGCTGGACGACTGCACTTGATAGGCCGCTCCGTCCGCGGCATTCCAACTCAGCCGCAACACGCCGTCCACCCCTTCCGCCTGGACGGTCAGGACTTCCAGATCATTCGTGATGTCCCCGGTCGCGGTGATGGAGTAGGAGATCGGATTGTCCGTGTTGTTCACCACTCGGACATACCAGGCACCGGGCGTGAGTGGCACTACGGAATTGGCGGTGATCGTCAGTTGCTCGCTACCGGAGCCCGGAATGTTTTGCAAATAGCTGTAGTTGTCGGTGGTGGGCGGCTCGTCCTTCCGCGCAATGATCGAGACATCGGCATCCGCCTCGACGTTGATCTGAATGGCCTGCGCGCCCAGCGGGACGTTCAACGAATAAAGGCCCATTTGGTTCGCCGCGTAGTCGGAAGAGGAACTGGCCAACGCGCTGATCTGGGTCTGGCTCGCGTTGAGAGGAGAGGCTCGCTGTCCGACGGGGGTGCAGTTTCCGTCGGACGTAACAAAGAGGCTGTAGACGTTCGTCACATCCTGAAAATGATTCCGGAGCGCGACAAAGATCGGCTTCGGCGTCAGATGCGCAGGCGCGGGAAGCTTGTCGGTCAGGCGGAACTCCAGAACACCACTGGTGCTCGACGGATTCTGGTCGTTTAACAACGGCACGAAATCATCGGTGTCCGGGTTGCCGGTCGGAATGCCGCTCGTGTCAGCCAGGAAATCGATGCCGGCAAAGTTGCCAAGGCCCGCGAGGATGACTGAGAGCTTCTGAGCTCCGGCGCACGGCTGAATGATGAAATAGTGCACGTCGTTCGAGGTCAGGATGCCCGGCCGCATGCGCGTCGTGCTGTTGAGAGTCGACACCGTGGCGGGGGTGAACCGGGAGCCGCCCGTGAGCGTTTCCGCAAACACCAGCGGATCCGAGAAATTCATATCCAGCTTCCAGTCAAACGTTCCGGGAGGCAGGAAAGCTCCGGTGCGGGTATCGATCACCTCGAGGCTCCATTCTCCCAGCGCCCGTTCGCCGATGATCGTCTGGAGGGGCTCCTCAGGTTGGACGAAAGTGTCCGGAACGCGTTCCACCACGATATTATCAAGCCAGATTGGCCCTTGGAAGGATTGGAAGGTCAGTGGTTGCGTCCCGCCCGCGCCGATAAAGTAGACGGCGTTGCTTGTCCAATCCGCCGTGCCCACCAGCGTGTTGGTGATGCCGTTATAAATCATGTACGCCACCAGCGGAGTGCTGGATCCGCTGTCGCTCTGAACTCCGTGCGCGATTTCCTCATACATCACGGTGGCCCTGTTCTGCACCAGGGCGGTCTGGTTCGTGCCGCTCTGCTGGCGGGAATAGATGGTGTCGGGCGAGTTGAAAACAATTCTCTGCAGGGCGGAATCGAGGGCGAATCCATTCACGATACTAGTCGTATTTGTGAAGATGCGCGTGAGGCCGGCGCCGGTGCGGGACATGCGCCAGAAACTGCGGTTGCCCACCTCGTTGAAGACAAGGGTTTGCGAAACCGAATCGAAATCGACATCAAAGGGGTCGACCGTGGCGTTCGGCAGCGTGGCAATCACCCGGCGCTGCAGCGTCCCCAGGTCGATGGCCTGGACAGTGTCCCGGCCGATATCGAGCGACAGCGTGTAGTAGAGCGTATTGCGCGCCGCGTCGAGCGCGATGCCATTGATATGGCCGGCGAGCAGTTGCAGGAGCACCTGCACCCCCTTGCCATCAGGACGCGCCCGCTTGATGGAATTCGTCCGGGTAAACAAACCGCTCTCCGCCCAATAAATCCAGTTGTTGGATGGATCGACTTCGACGTCAGTCACCGCGTTTTGGGTTGCCACCAGATTGGTGCGCGACTTGCCGCCCAGATCCGTGCGGAAAAGGTACTGCCGATCGCCCGAATAGAGCCGGCCAGCCAAAACGTCGGCTGAAACTCCGCCAAAGGCCCCAATGGCAATATTGGTCAGCAGATTCTCAACCGTGGTTGTGCCCACCTGCATTCGGCGCAGGTAATTCGTGCCCAGGCTGGCTGGGAGCCCCACCCGCTCGGTCCAATAGAGGTAATCGCGCCCGGGCAAACGAGAGGCGAAGCTCACCCGGTAGGTGAGATTCGCAGTCGTGGGGACGGAAGCGCTCATGCCGCTTTCGTTGCCATCCCCTCCTCCGTTCAATTCGATCAATTTGGAGCCGCTGAATCCGCCGGTTCCCACCACCTCAAGAAAACCGTCCGCATTCCAAGGCGCTTCCACCACATCCCCCGGGAACGCCGTCCCGACCGTCGCTGATTCAAAGCTGTTGCTGGAAATAATGCCGATATTCGTCCGGTTTTGCACGAGGAGGGGCGCCGCGAACTTGATCGGGACCTGAGCCAGGTTCGTGTCATCACTGAAGATCGTATAGGAAACCAGCTGGCTGATATTGGTGCCGTTGGTCACGACATTAACGGCGCCGAACGCCGTCTCGGCCCCACCCCGATTTTCGGAAAGCAGCACGTGGCTGCCTTGCGGGCTGACCAGAGAGATGGCCAGATCCGAAATGCGCGGGTAATCCATATGGAGCGAGACCTGCGCACTGGCCACGAGCTTGTCGTTTGGCACGTAGATCGTCGTGTTCGTCAAGGCCGCATCCCCGGGACGCGGGGACTGGCCTGTGAAATTGAAAGAGTCCCCAGGGCGATTGCCGAATCCGAAGTCGACGCGCAAATCATAGACGGCGGCCACTGAATTCGTGTTCTCGACCGCGACATAGTGCGTGCCCGGCGAAAGCGGAGCGCTGTTCGTAGTCGGAAAAGAGAACTTCGTGCTTGGCGGGAACGCGTTCGTCATCAGATCAAAGAGATTGGTCTCTGGAATCTGCAGTTGCCGGAAATAGACCTCGAGCTTCACGCTGTTGGTGATGGTAAAGGTCAGGTTCGTCACCCCAGGGCCAACCTCGATCGGATAGAAAAGGGTCTCACCCGGCTGATTGGTTGCCCGGATAAACCGGCCATGCACAAGCTTGTCCTGCATCGGATTGATCGTGATCGTCAGGCTTTGCACACGCCCGGTATGGCTCGGGGAATTATCGATCATCTGCAGCAACCAGGCTCCGGAGATCTTGGAACCGGAAAAGCCATTCAGGTTTCCCGGGCCGTCGCTCTTCGTGCCGGAGCGCCCGGCGAAGAAAGAGCTATCGTCGAAATGCATCACGTTGGTGAGCGTGTTTGAAATACGGTGATTGTTCAGAATGGCGGTGATTCGGTTGTGCGAAAGGACGCCCACCAAGTCTCCAAGATCCTCATGGAACACCGTGGTATCCACCACGGCCCGAGCGACTTTGCGCGGGCTGACGCCGATCGCGACCATGGTGCCGGCCACAGGTTTCCGAGAAGTGCCGTCCGGCACATAAGTATAAATCGGCACTCCGCGCAGGACGATTGGATTGCCGTTCTGCTGGAACGGACCCTTGCTCGAAACACCGATCAGCGAAAACTCCGCCCCCTGCTGATCCTCCGATTTAATCGCGACGTAATAAACCGCGTCCAGGACGGCATTCGTAAGAACTACGGTCTCGCTGCCGCCCTGATCAACCGAGCGCTGGGCCTTCTCTAACGCATTCGGATTCAGATTGGTGATGCTCGGATCGGTTGAGACGTACATGTCCAGATCGGCGTCAGTATTCCGAGGCCGCCCGATATTCGGCGGGTCGAAAGTGATGAAGGCCACGTTCGTGCCGGCTTCCACCTGCACAAAGCTGTTGGACACGGCGGAATTGGTGAAGACGTAGAAATTCCATTGATTCGTGATCCCGTTCGTGCCGACGAGAGTTGCGTTGGCTCCGACCCGCTGTTCGACCAGTGGCAGCCCATTGGTCAGGACCAGCAACCCGGATCGAGGCAACGCCGCGAAGACCGGAGCATCAAACTGATCGAATACATCCAGGTCCGGCAGATAAGTATCCGCGTCGTTTTCCGATGGATCGGAACCAATGTCGGACGCCACGACCAGGGCAAAGTCCTGCACCACGTCGTTCGTATTGCCGGTCTGCGCGAGATAATCCGGAACGGCATTGACGTTTACGCGCCGGGCCTTGACCGTGACGCTGAAATGCTGGCCGAGCTCCTTGGGATTCCGAATAAAGACGTTCTCGACGTTGTTCACCAGGTCGGACACGTCCGCTGAGGAAGATTCCACGCCCACGGTAAAGTCGGATTCCGCGGGAAAATCATTGCCGTAAAAGACCAGCCCGGTGTCGAGATTGGTCACAACCAGATCGAGGTTGTTCACCAATTTCACGCCGACGGTCGGATTGCCGGGCGGATCGGTCCAGGCCAGCGTGACGCGGAAGGGAAAAGGCAGCGAGTTCGTGCTGAGCGTGACGGTCCAAGTGCGGCTTTGACCCGTGGCAAGAGCGTTCGCGGCCGATTGATCGACCATGCGGAGACGCCACTTCTTCAGATCAAGGCTGCCCTGATCATTGGTCGAGTAGGAAGTGAGCATGTTCGGCAAAGAAGGCAAGCCCCACCCTTGCAGATTCGACACCTTGCGCACGGTCAGGTCGTAGAGTTCCGTGAGAGAACGGGAGCCGTTGATCAAGAGCGCCTTCATCAGGGCCGGGCTGAGCGCGCTGCGGGCGCCGGCCGGCGCCTGGCGCTCGAAATACTCCTGCAACAGGGCCAGCAAACCGGAGACATTGGCGGCGGCAAAGGTGGTGCCGCTATCGAAGCGGTAAGGCGCCACATTGGTATTCACCTCGTAAAACACCTTCCCAAAATCCGAATTGGTGTCGATCCCGTTGAAGTCCCAACCGGAGGATCGAGCCGAAATCACCATCGTGCCCGGCGCAACCACGTCCGGCTTGAACCGCCCACTATTGCCCTCGAGGCCGATGCCGACATTGCCGCGACTGGAGAACGCAGCGACCTGATTGCTGCTGTCGGTCAGCGCGGCGAACGGATAGTTCGTGGCTGTATTCGTCGTCGTGATGCCGGTGAAATCATCAAACTCCACATTGGTCACCACATAGAAATTGGTAATCAGCCGATAGGCTTCGAGGGCTCCGACCGTGATGACGTTCTTGGCGGTGGCTGGAGATTCAATGCTGTCGACCTGGCCTCCCAATCCTTCATCGTTCCCGAAACCGGAATTGCCGGCCGCAAAGACGAAAAGCATCGGCTGCGAGCCGGCCATGCCCGGAATGGCATCACGCACCGCCGCGTCGTAACGAGCCGCGGCGCTATCGTAGTCCGGCACGCCATAGGTCCAGCTGTTGTTCGAGATGAGCGAATTCGTCCGCTTGAGCGCAAGGTAATTCGTCCGCGCCGCCGTATCGATCAACCAACTGTCCAGCACCTTCTCGTTCAATTCGGGCAGCTTGTTCGTGCCGCCACCGCCGGCATTCAAAGGCAGGGCGAGCAGCCGGGCGCTGGGGGCCATCCCGCGGAAGCTGGCGTTGGTCTCGGAACCCGGGGCATTCGTCGGGCTTTGCGCGCCGCTCCCGGCGATCAGGCTGGCCACGAAAGTTCCATGCCCATCCGGATCACTGCCGGCCATGGGAATCGGCGAGGCCGGAACGGAAACGGGGACCGTGGACAAGGCGGGATGATTCGTGTCGATCCCAGTGTCATTCACGTTCACCCAAATGTTCGATCCCGTGAGGTTGAAGTAATTGCTGCCTGATCCATTCGTTGCCACGCCGAACATGATGCGCGACAGGTCCGCCGCGGGTTTGCGGCGGGCTTCCGGTTCGACCCCCTGCACCTGCGGCAGAGCGGCCAGAGAAGCCAACCCGTCGACCGGAGGATGGACCACCAGCTGTGGGCCAAAGGGCGAGGCTTCGTCGCCGAGCACTTCCGCGCCGAGAGCCTGGACAGCCTGGGCGGCGCCTTCGCGAGTTCCCGGCAGCAAGGTGAGTCGGATCACCGCATCTTCAGGCAGGAGTTCCTGCTTCACCGCGCTGGCCAGGAGCCCGCGTTGCAATTTGTAGTAAGGTTCGAACGGAAGCACCGCTTGAACACCGGGCGCGGCCTCAAGCTGGCGGGCGCCGTCGGCGCTCACCTTTACAAAATAAGCATTGTTCGGAACATAGCTGACGATCTGAGCGCCCGCCTCGGCCAGGCGCGAGCGAAATTCCGCGGTGGCCGGGCCGTTCCACTGAACGATATAACTCCCGGGATCGCCCTTGGCGCGGAGATGTTCCGGAATCTTGACCGGCGTCCCCGCCGCGGTATCGATCAATGCGTTGGCCAGAAGAATCGCATGATCATCCCGCATCAAATCGGAAAGAGGCCGCTGAGTGTTGCGCAGGCGATTGGGATGGAGCTGATCGATCGACTCGTCCCCAGGGCGAGTCGTGGCGCTGCCAGACAACTGCGCCAGCGGCGCAGCGGCGGTCCGCGTGCTGAAAAGATCGAGGCGGGCCTGGCCGGGAGCGTTGGTTTGTGCCACCGCGGGCCGCGCCTTCTTCTTGCGGGCCTCGTACTCGTTCCCCTTGAGCCAAAAAAGAATGGCCGCCACAAAGAGCAGCAGGCTGAGCAGGGACCAGGTTCTGGGACTAAAACGCATGATGTTCCAAATAGTAATCAGTCCCCCCTACTCCACCGGGGGCAATATCTCATAGCTTTCAACGACCGCGCGCAACGAGTTGTTCTGAGTCAGCGGATTGCCGGGAATCGGCAAATCACCCTCCACCCGGAAGATCGTCTTGGTGGTGACCTCGCCCGTGATCTGATAATTGGTGCACATGTGGTAGAAATTCGGATTGCCCGTGAGCGAGCCCGCCGCCGGCTTGAGCGACTGGCCGAACGCGTAGACCACGAAACGCGGCTCATCCCGCTGGAGCAAGGACATGATCTGCTCCGGCAGGTATTCCAGCGCCCGGTCGGTCAGCACGCTCTTCGCCTGGTCACCCGTCGTGTTGAGGAACGGCGACTGGACCGTGAGGTGCGGAGCGCCCAGCACGTCGCCCAGGTGCTGGAAAACATTATTGGTCCGGGTGGTGATCGGATTCCGGCTGATGGCGAAATCCCACGGCACTTGCGGATTGGCGGCAATATTGGGATTGACGATGATCTGCAGTTGATGCCCGCGCGCGTAGTTGATGCTATCGACGATGGTTTTGACCTGAGGGGTCGCGGGATCGATATAGGCCGCGTGATAAGCCGCCGCGGGATCAGCGCCCTCATGGGGACCGTACGAGCGCGCCACCGTGTTGTTGACAATGTTCGTCGGAATGATGACGCCGCTGAGCACCGCCGACCAGGCCGCCCGATTTGTCTGGTTCACCGACAACAGGCCGCGCGTGGCGTTTTCGTTCGCCGCAGTGGTAAAGACATCCAGCAACCGCCAGTCATGCATCGGATGAGTTCCGGCTGAGCCAGCCCATTTCTTCCAATCGGTCGGGTGAGTGCCTGGAAGTGGAACCGCGGCCAGTCCGTTCGTCGTGTTCTGGATGGTGTAGATCGATTTCAGGTAAAGGGTCTGCCACGGCGTGCCACGATGAATCCGGCCCAACTCACCGACATTAGCGAAGAAATGGAACCGATTGGCGCCGGGAACATCATCGATCGGAAAGGCCCAGTCATCGGAGCGGCGAACGCCAGCGTCCTTCACGCCCACCGAGTAAGCGGTAGCATCCCCCGTCGGACCGCCGGCCTGCTGCAGAGGTGATCCGCCCCAAGGCCGATAGGCCGGAGTGTTCAAAAGGCCAATATTCCAAGGACCGGGTCCCGGAGGATCGAGAATCGGCCGTTTGCGCGGCGCGTCCGTGCCGGGCACTGGAGCGATATCCTGAGCCATGTAGTGAACGAACGGATCATTCACCTGCCAGCTGATCAACTGCTCGACCCGCCGGCTCGGGACAAACGGGCTTTGCAGGGCGAGTTCCGTGACCGGCCCGACCGGCTTGCTCGTGGCGAGGATGGGCAAGCCCATGAAACGACGCCAGACGGATATCGCGCCATTCTTGTCATCGTCCTTCTGCACCGGCGAACTGTGACGGAACGCTTTCCAGACCGCCGTGGAAACGTCGATGACACCGGCGGCGGCGGCGAGCTGATTGGTCACTCCCCGGGTCAAATAAGGAGCTCCGCCCACCGGGGTCGGATCCCAGTAAATATCCTCGTTATCGCCCGGCTTGCCTCCGCCAAATTGCGAGGTCGACGCAGTCGGCGGGGCGTACAGTTGCGACCCGACATCCATGGTCGTGGTCAAGTTATCGAACGACACGAAGTCTAGAACACGGGAAGTGGCGGAATCCACGACCAGGAAGCGCACGTTATTCGTGGTCTGAATCACGAATCTCGGAGTCGGCTGGATCGGAGCGAAACGAGCAATGTTCGTGGAGAGAAAACCGCCGTTCGTGGTGTAGGCCGCATCCGCGAGAAGGACGAAATTGGTGTTCATCAGGACCAGAAAATTGGTCGAGTTGACATTGGTAAAACCTTTCCACGCATTCGCCGCGAGCGTGGTGACATCCCGGCGGCCTCGCCGCCAGACCTGGAGCGGACGGGTCAGAAGATTGGTTCCGTCCTTGATGGCAATGGTCGAGTCCACTTCACCCAGCAGCGCGATGGCCCGAGGATAGCGATTGCTATAGGAGTTCCAGGCTTCCATGCCCCACCGCTGTTCCATCGAGAAGAGGAACATCTGGTTGGTGGCACTCGGCTTCCCCCCGGCGGAGGCTTTGACCACTTCGAGTTTCCGGGAAATCTCGGTGGTGGTCTGCAGAGCCAGTTCGTTGAAATTCGGATGTCCTTTCTTGGCCCCGATCACCAAGTGTTCGCCGTAAAAGTTGTCGTTGGTCAGCCCCACGTTCTTGGCCACGGTATTATTGGTGAACATCTGGGCAAGGTTCATGGTCCACCCGTTGCCGACCTGGGCGGCACTGGTAACCTCCATCCAGCCGGAGATAAAGAGATTGGTTGCGGTCTTCTGGTAAATCGGCCGGAAAACCGTCGGCAAATAAGGACCCGTCGGCGCCCCGCCGGCATAGCGGTTCGTCATGTTGTCGTAGATGTTGACCGCGACCTGCAGAATCCGGTGAATGGCCGGGCTGTACTCGTTCTGCCGAAAACCGGGATAATTCGTCCCGAGCGGCGAGTAAACCTGGATGTTGTTCACAGAAAAGTTGGTCGAAACCAGCGTATCGCCAATCAGGTAGTAGGTGCCCAGCTGCCGCCCCCAAAACAGCGCCTGACTGCGATTGGAAATCGTAATAATGCCGTCGATGCTCGCCTTCAACATCAGGTCAGCCGCATTGGTGAAGAATCGGAGCGGAGAATTTGTCGTGTAAGCCCAGGGTTTGAAGGTGTTGGTGATCTTGCCCACCGCGTTATCGAAATTCAGATGCATCTTCCCGCTGACAGCCGGCGTGGAATCGACACCGAGTTGCGCGGCCATCTTGTAGAATTGATAGCGATCGTCCGTGCTCAGGCGGCGGAGCGGCGCCTCCAGCCGGTTTGTGAAATCGGCCGAAGGGGCAGAAAAGATCTGCTGCAGGTCGGTGAAGGCGTTGGTGTTGAAGCTCCCGGGCCAGGGGCGGTCCTTCGGGGCGTCATTCTCCCGATCCGTAAACGCCAGCTTCTTGCGGAAGATCGGTTGCCCCGGCAGGGTGAATGGGCCATCCCCATAGTTATCGATCTCATCGCGATCAAACAGATTCTGATTTCCAGGATTTTCGGGGTTGGACGACAGGTTGGTGTTGGCAGAGGCGAGAAAGCGCCGGGCATTATACCGAAGTGAAAGCAGGGACCGCGCATTGTCGAAGGCCTGCCCCGTGGGCAACTGCCCCACACCAGGCTGATAATTATAGGTCGCGCGCGGCCAGCCGTTGGTGGGATTCAACTCACGGAAAAAGGCCGCCAGATTAATCTCCCATGAGCCGACTCCCTGATTCCGCGTATAGCCGTTCGCCGCGGTCGCCAGGTCGATGCGATCCGGCGCGGTCAGATTGCCCTGATTATGAATGAAATTGAGGTCGAGCGTTTTCCCCGCGGGCAGAACCAGGTAGGCCATCCGGCCGATGAAGCGGTTCGTTTCACTATGCGGATAGTCGGGCCGCTCCAAAATCCCGATCCATTCGGGATCGCCCACCACATCGGCTGCCGCTCCGGTCGGGCGCCCGTTTGCGTCGAGCACCGGCACCACGCCGTTGGTTTCGAAAAGGCGATTCCGATCGAAATCGAGATAATAGCGAAATTCCTTGGCGCCATTCGCGTTCGTCTCCACGAAGACCGGCGCCCGCGGATCGTACTGCAGATTCGCAAGCATCCGCAGGAGGCTGGCTTCGTTCAAATTGTTTCCGCTCTTGTCGCTATAGCCGACATTTTGGGGATTCGGGAGGCTGCTCGCGGATTGGCTCGTATCGAAGCCATTCGGATTGATGAAACTGCGGGAATTGAAAAGATCGTAAGAGAGCTTGGAGCCCCCGGCCGCCATTTTGGCGATGGCCTCCGCCTTCGCCCGCTCCAGGGCGGAATCGGCCATCATGTTGGCCGTGGCGATATCTTCGAGGACTTTCACCGAGGCGCGCTCCCGCCGGCTCACGCCGAGGAAAACAATGGCCATGGTCGTAACGATGGCCAACATCACCAGCGTGATGACCAGAGCGATGCCTCTCTCCGATCGTTTCTGTAACTGCACTTTCATTGTGATGCCGTCCGTATGGGAATTCGTTGCCGGAACAGATGCACTTTGCTGACCTGCCGGGCCAGGAAGTTCGCCGCGTTCGGGTTCTGATCCTGGAGCATATTGTAATACTGAGCGAGGGTCTCAGGCTCCAGAATGGCAAACTCCATATCTACAAAAGCGGGCAAGGCGTTGCTGCGGAATGAGAATCTCGAGGCGTATTGCATGGTTTCCGCGCGAGCCCCGGTATACCCTTCAAAAAGGAGCACGTTCGCCTGATTGGTCACCGTGGTGTCGCTCCATTGCGGGATCGGAGCACCGGCGGCGGTGGCACGAAAGATCTTATAGGCATCCGGACTCCGATTCGTGGTGTCAAAACCGAGCCGCCGTCCCTGGGAATCGTACGGAATGAACGCCATATGGACCACGCCGTCCGCGATGTGATGGTAGGTCAGGTTGGTAAGCGGCTCGTTGATGAACGCCGACGAGAGCTTGTTGCTTACCGGAGGAAATCCAAATTGCGTGGTCTCAAACCGCTGCAACACGCCGACCCGGTTGCTGGTGTTGTTCACACGATAGCCGATCCCCTGCCAGGCGTTGGTGTGATGCGTGTAGAAAAAGATGCTGTGCAGGAAATTGGTCCGGGGCGTGACGTCGGTGCGATCGGACTTCTGCGTATTCGGCAAATACCCTTGCGCGAATTCGAACCCGCCAAGCATGTTGACCTCCTGAAGCACGTTCGTGCCTCGGCCAATGGCGGAAAAGGTGGCGTGAGCCTGCTCGAGTTCGCGGGAAACGATGTCGAGAATCGCGCGCGCCTTCTCGGAAACATCCCCCTGAGTCTGGGTGTTGCGCAGCGCGCGCTGCGTTTGATTAAAGACGGCGTAGAGCGCGAACACAATCACGCCCAGGATCGCGACCGACAGCATCAACTCGATGACGGTAAAAGCGACCGCGGCCCGCCCGTTGCGCTGCGCGTGCATCACGTTCCTTTTCTGTTGGCGTTCAGGGGTTGACATTGAACTTGTTCGGCGCGAGGACCACGAGCGTTTGCCCGAGGTTGTTCTTGACCGTATCGCGGACGCTGGTGGTGAGATTCGTTTCCGCCTGGTACGTGCCGGCAATACGCGCGCGGAACGTCTTCTTATTGTTGCCCACATACCAGCCCGTGCCGCGCTGCACCAACGGCCAGCGCAGAATCAAACGAACATCATGGAGGTTGGCCCCGACCGCCTCGTTATAACTTATCAGGGCGGCTCGATCGAACGCGCTGCCCGGCGCGGACGCGACATAAGAGCCGGGCAAAGGACGGCTCGGGGTGATCTCCACCTGCAATTGATACCGAAAGGAAAACTCATTCGTCAGGGGCCCTTTCTCCGCCGCCGGTCCGGTAATCGCCTTGACCCGGGCATAGACGGCGTTGGTCTCACCCGTCGTCGTGTACTTCGGAGTGGAGAGCAGCGAGACCAGTTCCTGCGGACGGAGCGCGCTGCTCCCGGCGCCCATGTCAAACGTCACCGTCTTGGTCGGTTTGGTGAGATTGGTGATCGAAATGGCCTCCACGAAGTTGGTCAGGTCGTCCAGCCCCTGCGATCCATTGCGGATGACCTCCAGCCAATAGCGGCCTTCCTGGTTGATCACGTTATCGTCCCGATTGTCCCTCTGCACGGTCATGCCCGTGGGAAGGATCCCGAGGATGCCCACGAGCGCGAACGCCACCACCGCGATGCTCAGAGCGATCTCCACCATCGTGAAGCCGCCGCGGTTGGAACCTTCGCCCGCGAACGGCCGCAAGGGTGATCCCGACGCGGTCGATCGAATAGTCTGCCTAACGCAAAGCCGCATAATCCACGTTCTCAGGCCGAACGGACCGGGACCGGCCGGTCAGCCAGTCGATTCGAACCACTGGGTTGTTGGTGTAATTCCCGCGCGCCGTCTCGATGACTTCCGCGGCCTCCAGGGATTTCTGTTTCTGGGGATCGCGGGAATCCTGGGGATAAACAATGCTCCCTTTGACGATCGGAATGATGACGTCCTCGGCCTGGCGCGGCTTTTGAGTCGTGTAGTCAAACGCGACCATGCGGCCTTGGTAATCAAACGCTAGAACCGGCATTTTGATCGGTTTGTCATTCGCCGTCGGGAACGGAATATCGACGTAGGAGAAGGGCCGTTTGGCAATCGGCACGACCGCGCGCGCCGCATCCGGAGCTTTCGCCGCTTCGATGTCGAACTTGTTCGTTAGAAAGAAAACGCCCTCGGGCAGCGAGCGCCATTCCGTAATGTAGTGCGGCGTACCCGAGCCCGGCTGATCCCCCAGGCTGCGCTTGGCGAAGAGGGCGTAGGAGGTGTATTGCAGATTCGCCAGTTTCGCCACCTCCAGCGCCTGCAGATTATTCCAGCGCTGGGCCAGGATATCCTGCGAAATAAAGACCATGTACACCGTGGTTCGGTCATTAATCGCTTTGAACCGGGCGTAAGAGAGATCATCCAGCAATTGGCGACTGGCCGCCGCGATGTCGTTCGAGCCGCCCAAGCCGCGCAGGGCCGGGAGGCCGATCGCAGCCAGAATGCCAATGATGGCCATGACCACGAGCAATTCCACGAGCGAAAACGCCCCGGATCTCGAATGATTTGCTCGCGCGGTTTTCATCGGTTTACCAACTGGTGATGTTGTCCTTGTTGAAACCCGTGTTCGCCGGCTTCGTGGGATCCGCCACGCGATCCGGCCCCAGCGACCAGACCATCACGCCGGTGCGCAATTCCCAGGAATCACGATCCGCGCGCACGAACCCGCCCAAGCCTTTGCCCGCCTGCTTGGGATCAGTGGCCACGGCGTCACCGCGGTAAAATGCGTCGCGGCAGGAACTGTCGTAATTGAGATCGAGAGTGATGATGTACGGGCTGCCCCAAGGATCGCGGTAAACGCCATCATCCTTGCCCACGCCCGGGCCACCTTTGGTGTTGGAGAATTTGGCGTTCAAAAAGGCGACTCCCTGGCGGTTTTCCGGATTTCCCTTGGTGGGACTGCCCGGAATATTGAAATTCATGTCCATAAGGATGGCCACGATCTCGGAATTGTTCGTGCTGACCTTGACCGGCGTGGTCGGAATGGTGGTCGGTTGCTTGGCCCCCTTCGGTGCGTAAGCCGCACTTGTGGGCTGATCCGGCGTCGTGCCGTAAGTCCCGTAGGTATAATCCGGATTGAAGTTGCTCACGCCGTCCGAGCGGACCGATTTGGAAGTGGGATAGCGCTGGTAGGTCGAGAAGTACTGCTCGATGGCGCCCTTCAGCCCCTGGATCTCGGTCCGGGCCTGCATGATCTTCGCCTTTTCCTTGGCCTTGCTCAGCGCGGGCAAAAGCATTCCCGCCAGAATCCCGATGATCGAGATGACCACCAGCAATTCGATCAGTGTAAAACCTCTTCTTTTCGCGTTTTTCATTTTATCTCCAACTTGACCTGGTTCCACTCCGAACCCACAGAACTGACACTTGTTGCTTGCGCTTGCGCGGCCGCCCCGGCACGAACGAAAAAGGAGCGTAAATCGCCTGGACCCCGGGTCCGGTTCGTTTCGCCGGGCGGACCTGGATCTGCGGCACCCATCGTTCGGTGCTCCACTCGATCTCGAGCTTCCGCGTGTTCGGATTTGTGCGCCTTGTCATAATGCCTTTCCCTGGCTCTTTACAATCGTCTTTAATTTCGCCAGTTCGCAATGATGTTGGTGGTCTTGTTGCCGATCGTGATTTCCGCCCAAAGATCGTAGCCGCTCTTGTTATGGCGATTCGTCGTCGAAGCATCGTAAAACCACGGGTTGATCTTTTTGTTGTTCCGGCCTGTCAGCTCGTAAGGGCCTGGCACGGGAACGGTGAGCAACTGCACGCCCGAACTGAGCGTGGAAAACTGAACCGGACGGATGGAAAAGCCTTTGTAACCGATGTCATGCTTGTTCCGGGCCGAATTCTGGATTCCCGAGACATTGAACGAAGTCTGGATCGTCACGGGATTGATCGTGTCGTCCCCCACCAGAGTCCGAAAAACGCCGTTCGTGAAGATCGCTCCGGTCAGCTCGTAAAAAAGAGAGTTCAGCGCGGCATTGGATTTGTAGCGGAACGGATCGGTCGTGACGCTGCGCAGGCTGCCGTTATCGGGAGGGTACGATCCCGTTTCCAGCTTGTAGCTCTCGATCGCGGTCACGTATTGGTTCAGTTCCGCGCGCGTGCGCGCAATGCGCATCTTGACGGTGGCCACGCCGGACAGAGGCACGATCAGCGCCGCCAGAACCCCGATGATCGCGATCACCACCAGCAATTCGACGAGGGTGAACGCCCGCGCGGAGCGCAACCCAAAAGCCCGCGCGATCAGCGCGCCGCCTCGGGCTCCGCGCCCCGCTTCCTTCACCTGCGATGTCTGTCCGTTGCTCATCTTCCTTTCAGCTCCTGCTCCATGCGTTCGCTGAGCCATTGCTTGATCATGCTTTGGTAATTGAGGTATCGCTGCCTCGCTAACCGCTTAATCCGTGCCAACATGCGCGGATCGATCCGCAGCGTGATCGTCACCGACTCGCTGTTCTCGCTGCTCGCAGCGACAGAACTCTCCATGAGACGGAGGTCTACGCTGTTCTCCATCCAGAAACTCGCCTCGGCTTCCTCGCGATCAAAAAGGGGCACCTCGTCCCAATTGGTCACCGTCGGCACTGATTTGTCTCGTTGGCTCACAGGTTTATTACTGGCAACGGGTTAACTGGCAAGCGATTGATTGAGTTTTTTCTGGTAAAAGAACTGTTCCTCCGGGGTGAACGAACGGGCGCAGATCACGCGCATCTGTCGCCCGTTCGTCCGATACACGCTAAAAACCCCGAGACCACTCGCGCTCCGGCCCAAGTTGAAGTACCTGGACTGCACGGCAAACCGGCCCGAATCAGGCAAGAGCCGCACAGCGAAAGGGTCTTCGAACGATTCTTCTACGTCCCGTGGAGTCAAAGAACTAGTCCATTCAAAGGGGAGATTTTCCCAATCAAATTCCATGCTCACTCCTCTGGCCAGAACGCCAATACATTGTATTTACAATGTAACTATTCCCACCCCACAACAAAGTCAAGATGTAAATACGGAGTAAATACACGCGTTTGGCGTGAAAATTTCGCGCAAAGTCCAGCGCTCGCCGGATGCGTGGATCGAATTGGGCCGAACGCAGTTTTTGCCTGTGCGGGATGACCGGAACGTGTACGCTCCACCTCCGCCGTGCCATTCGCCCCTGCGAGGAATAATTCAGATCACCAAGCCGAATTCCTGACGACTCGCTGGAGCCAGGTGTTGCTGGCTGGGACCGGAGTTTCGCCCGAATCACAAGAGGCGCTGGAAAACCTCTGCCGAGTTTATTGGGCACCCTTGTACGCCTACGCGCGCCGGTCCGGACTCGCACCTCACGCGGCCCAGGACGTCGTTCAAAGTTTCATCTCCCACCTGATCGGACGGCAGGATCTGATGAAGGTTGGGCCGGAGCGCGGAAGGTTCCGCTCCTTCCTTCTCGCGGCGTTGAAGAATTTTCTGATCAGCGAGGCTCGCCGTGGACAGGCTCTGAAGCGAGGCGGCGGGCAGAAAGCTCTTCCGTTGCACGATTTGGAAGCCGAATGCGCGCCGGAGTTGACCGACCCTTTCACTCCGGACAAGGCATTCGACCGCCGATGGGCGCGCACCGTCATGGCCCGGGCCCTGGACGCACTCCGAGCGGAGCATCGCAGCTCCTCGCAAGCCCGGCTGTTCGTGGCGCTGCGCTCCGCGCTGATGGATGGCGGGAGAGTCGAGGGCCAGGCCGAACTGGCGGCCGGTTTGGGAATCACCCCAGGCGCTCTGGCCGCGGCGGCAACGCGGCTCCGCCAACGTTACCGGGAATTAATCGAGCAAGAGGTGAAGCAAACCCTGGCTCACCCCGCAGACCTCATGGCCGAGATGCAGGCGCTGCGGGATGCCTGGACGGAAACGTAAGGTGGTAATGTTCCACTCGGAACTGCGCTCTACGGGAGAAAGAATGGATCCGAGTCCAACGTCGTGCGGCCGCTGCAAAACCCCGTTTGATCGCGGGCTGGATGGCCTGTGCCCCCGGTGCGTGGCGCTGGATATGTTCGCGCCCGTTCGGAAAACCACCCCTTTGCCTGGCGCAGATTCAGACGAACCACGATTTTTCGGCAATTACGAGATTCTGTCAGAAATTGCGCGGGGTGGGATGGGCGTTGTCTATCGCGCGCGCCAGCCAGACCTCGATCGAATCGTGGCTGTGAAAACGATCGCCGCCGGCGTTCTGGCCGGGGATGAGGCGATCGCCCGCTTCCAGCTGGAAGCGCAGGCCGCCGCGAGCTTGAGCCACCCCAATATCGTCACCATTCACGAGGTGGGGCAGGTTCAGGGCCAGCATTACTTTGTGATGGAATATGTGGCCGGGCCCACCCTGGCCCAGCGGATCAGCGACGGTCCGTTGCCGGGGCGGCGTGCGGCCGCCTACCTGCGAGCCGTGGCGGAAGCCGTGGAATATGCACATGGCAAAGGGGTGCTTCACCGGGACTTGAAACCCTCGAACATCCTGCTCGATGAGAACGACCAGCCCCGTGTGACCGACTTCGGCCTTGCCAAGCGCCTGGACAGCGCCCAGGACGTGACGCTTCACGGCCGGGTGCTGGGAACGCCAGCCTTCATTGCGCCGGAGCAAGCCGGAGGGCAATCAACAACGGTTGGTCCGCAGAGCGACGTCTATGGCTTGGGCGCGATCATGTATCAATTGATCACAGGCCGCCCGCCGTTTACAGGCGAGTCCGCCACCGAAATCCTCGCGCAAGTGCTGGCCGTCGAACCGGTAGCGCCGCGCCTGCTGCACCCGGCTTGCTCCCGGGACCTGGAAACGGTCTGCCTGAAGTGCCTGGAGAAGGATCCCGCCCGCCGTTACCGCAGTGCCGGGGAACTGGCGGAAGATTTGGAGAGATTCCTGGCCGGACGCCCCATTCGCGCCCGGCCGATCACCCCAGCTGAAAGGGCTTGGCGCTGGTGCAAACGCGAGCCCGCCCTGGCGGTCGCGGCGGGCCTGATCACGCTCTTGCTGATCGGGATTGCGCTCGTCTCGACCCAGGGGCGCCGCCATATCGAAAGGCTGCGGCTGGCCGGCCTGACGAACCTTTACGCTGCGGACATGCGCCTGGCGCAACAGGCGATTTCCGAAAGCAAATTCGGAGCGGCCACCGCGCTGCTCGAACGGCACCGCCCAGCCCCCGGCGAGCCTGATTTGCGGGAATTTGAATGGCATCACTTCATGGAAGTGTGCCGCGGCGAGGAGACAGCCGGACTCAATGCCCACCCGAATCAAGTGCAACGGGTGGCATTCTCCCCGGATGGCCGCCTTTTGGCTACGGCGTCCACGGAGATTCACGTCTGGGAAGTCGCCACTCAACGGCTGCTTCATCGATTGCCCGTCGGCTTTTTCACCTGGGCGCTCGGCTTTTCGCCGGACAGCCGGGAATTGGCCGCGGGCGACAACGATGGCAACCTCTTCCGATTCGACCTGACCAGCCAAGGCCGTTCGCTCCTGCTGGGGCAGCTGACCAACCCTCCTGCTCGAACCCTGGCCTTCGCCTGGCCTTCCGGCTCGAACCCGATTCAACTGATCACCGCCCATCAACTCTTTGCCTGGGACGGAACGAAATCCACACCGGTCCCGATAACCAATTTCCCGCTCGGATTCGCCCGGGCGCAAGTGAGCGAGAATGGGAATCGGGTGGCGGCGGTCCTTGGGCCGCGACGGGTCGGGGTCTGGAAATTGAACCCGCCGCGGCCGGTGCGCGAGTTCGATCTTGGGGTCACCGCCCGCGCGATCAGCATCTCGCGGGACGGCGCCAAAGCCGCCGCAGGTGATTATTCCGGAACACTCCATGCGTGGGATCTCGGCGAAGGCGGACGGACCAATGCCATCGCGGCGCACCGGGGGTTGATTGAGTGCGTTGCCTTTTCGCCGGATGGCCAGCGCCTGGCAAGCGCTGGAGCGGATCAGATCGTTCGCGTGGATGAGCTAGCTACAGGGAGGCTCCTGACCGCCCGGCAAGGGCACCGGGCCACAGTGATGTCTCTGGCGTTCTCCCCGGACGGACGCTGGATCGCCTCGGGCGACAAGGAGGGCCAGGTCAAACTCTGGGACTTGAATTCGCCGCCTCGGACTCCCGCGCGGACTGAAATCCCGGCGGCGACACTCTCGGTGGATGGAGCCCGCGCCGCAGCCTTCACCTTGAACTCTGTCGTCGTCCGCTCGTCTGCGGATCTGCAATCGGCCGGCGCAGCCACACCGGTGAGCCCCGGCTGGAGCCCGTTGGTTTCGGCAAACGGGCTGGCGTTCATCGACGCGGAAGGAAGGATGCGTTCCTTGCGACCCGATGGAGTTTGGCGTGAGCATGGTGAATGGCGCGCTTTGCCCGGAGGGGTCCTCTCATCGAACGGCCGTTTTGCGGCACTACGGCTGCAGAATCTCGACACGCCAGCCGTTTGGGACCTCCTTCAAGACCGTCCGGCGCTCCTGGCGACCAACGATCATCGCTGGCTCTCGCCAACGTTCTCGGCGGATTCGCGACGGTTCGCCTACGGTTTGCCGAGCGGCCATGTGCATATCTGGGCGCTGCCCTCAGGCGCGGAAGTCACCTATTTCCAGGCTCACCTCAATAACTACGCCTACTCCTGCGATCTCTCACCGGACGGAACCAAACTGGCCACCGCGGGTTTCGATGGGCTGGTCAAGCTCTGGGACATTGATCACGCCCAACTGCTCGGCGAGTACCGGTCATCCGCAGACGCCTATTGGACGGTCGCCCTCTCGCCGGACGGTCGGCGCATCGCGGCGGGGACCTCGGAGTCGAGCATCGTTTTGTGGGATGCCGCCAGCGGCCAGGAGGTCGCAACCTTCCTGCTGGGAGAGCCGCTGACTCCGGTGGAGGGACTATTGCGATTCGCCCCGGACGGTTCCGCCCTTCTCTACCATCTCAACCCCCGCCTGCGAATCTGGCGGGCGCCAAAAATCTCTTTGTAAAGTTCGCTGAGTTTCTGCGCTGAAAAGGGCGTATGGACCCGAAAACATTCCTGACCCTCCTGTGGAGTGCAGCTTTCGTCCCTCTTCTGCTCTCGGCGAGCCTAGGAGGCCAACTGCCGCCGCGACTGCAAATTCAGACGACGGATGCCGGCCAAGTGCGGCTGCAATGGCCGGTCGGGGACGGGTTGTACGGCTTGGAGGAGCGCCTTTCCCTGGACAGCGCCTCTTCGTGGAAGGCGAGCGCGCAAGCGCCGGTAATCGCCGCACCGCTATTCCAAGTGCAGCTCCCGCCCACGAACCACACCCGCTTTTTCCGCCTGGCCCAGATTATCCAGCCCGACCCGGGAGTTTCACCCGAGCCCGCCGCACAAGCTCCCGCGGCTCCGCCGAACGTCGAACAGAGCTTCGCCGATAGCACGTCGTTTCTCTACGCCGGAACGAACGCCGTCCAATTGGGCGTCGGACCCGACGTGATCGCTCCGCAGCGGGCATCCGTTCTCCGCGGCCGGGCATTGAAAAAGGATGGATCGCCTCTGCCCGGGGTCCACGTCCGCGTTTTGAACCATCCGGAACTCGGATTCACCTACACGCGCGCGGACGGGATGTATGATCTCAGCGTAAACGGCGGGCCGCAATACACCCTGGACTTTCAACTGCGCGGTTATTGCCCGGCGCAGCGGCAAATCGAGGCTCCCGCCCAGGATTTCCGCTGCCTGCCCGACTTGATCCTCGTGCCGGCAGACCCCATCGCGACAGTGGTGAGCTTTGGCACGGCGGCTCCGCTGCAAGTGGCGAAAAGCTCGGTCAATACCGACAAAGCGGGCTCGCGCTCCGCCACTGTGCTTTTCCCTCCGGGAACCTGCGCCACCGTCCTGTTGCCCGACGGTTCGACCCAGAATTGCGCGGGGCTGACAATCCGAGCGACGGAATTCACGGTTGGACCGGACGGGCCGAAAGCGATGCCGGGGCCGTTGCCGCCTTCGAGCGCCTACACTTACGCGGTGGAATTAAGCGGGGATGAAGCGACGGCGGCTGGGGCGAAAACGGTAAAGTTCAATCAATTCGTCCATGTTTACGTCGACAACTTCCTGGGAATCCCAACCGGCGGCCTGATCCCGAATGCCTACTACGACCGCGATGTGGCCGCCTGGGTGCCGCAGGAAAATGGAGTGGTGATCAAGATTCTGGACACGCGCAGCGGAACTGCGGTGATCGACCTGGATGGCGATAACGTACCGGAAAAGGATGCCACGCTCGCCGCGGCGCAGTTTACGAGCGAAGAATTGCAGCATCTGGCGGCGGCGTACCCCTCCGGCACCACGCTTTGGCGGATGCCGGTGGCGCACTTCACGGCGTTCGACTTCAACTGCCCGGTGAACCCAGCCAACCCGGGAAATCCGAATGCCCCAGGCGACAAAGGCAAAGGGAATGGAAGCGATCAGGCCAATGGCGGCGGCACGGTCGATCTGGTCTCCCAGATCTTTCAGGAAACGATCCCGCTCAGCGGCTTGCCGATGGATCTGCACTATTCGAGCGCGCGCGTGCCAGGGTACAAGGTCAATGCGCAAGTCACGCTACCTCTGACGGGTGACGCGCTCTTTCCCAACCTGATCAAGGTCGGCATGGATTTCGAAGTCGGCGGCCGACTCAGCGAGCGCAACTATCCAGCTCAAACCAATCTCTCCGACACATACGGCTGGGACGGTTACGATGCTTATGGACGATTCGTAGGCGGGACGCGAGCGGGCCACTTCCGGATGTTTTACTATTACCCAAGCGTCTATGGAGGGCATCCCCTGCTGTCGGCGATCGGGGTTGCGGCGATTGGATACGGGCCGCCACTCTTTGGGAACTATGGCAAATTCACCAGCACCATCGGGCACAATGAAGTGGGCCAGGCCGTCTCCGTCGCTTTCGATCGGCAGTTCACGATCCCGGACCACCGTAAATTAGGCTTGGGAGGGTGGAGCCTGACGCCCCAACATTTTTATGACCCCGCCAGCCGCACCCTCTACCGCGGCGACGGACAAATTGAGAAACCGGATAGTCTGGTAAATTCGATTTTGGTCACCAGTCTGGAGAATCTGGACACTCGCAAGGTGGCAGCTCTGTCCGACGGATCCATCGTTGTCGTCGACCGCCTGGGGCGGATTCTGCGGATGGCTTCCAATGGCTTATTCGTGTCGATGAATGCCTCGACCGTCGACAAAACGACACTGGTGGGCAATTACGGGAGTTTCTCCTTGATTGACGGCACTCCAGCATCACAAATCTATATGAACCAGGTGCCTTGCTATGGCCTTGCGGTCGGACCGGATGATTCCATTTACTATCGCACGCCGTTCGAAATCCTGCGGTTCACGCCCGACGGCATCATGCATGTGGTGCTTGGCAGAAGTGGCGCGCTGGTCTTCGGCGAAGACGGAACTCCCGCGAATCAATCGTTCGCCAGTGGCAATAGCAATGGCGGTCTGGCGGTTGGAGCGGACGGTTCCGTCTACTACGGGGATACTTGGGACATTCAAGGAAAGCGCTACGATTTCGTCCGCAAGATCTCGCCAGACGGAAGATTGACGACCCTGGCTGGAACAGGAGGACGAAATCCGGACGTGTTCAACGCCTTTGCAGATACCCAGGGATACGGCCAACTCGCCCTCAACTGCGTGACCACCGGCGTCAACGAAGTCGCCGTCGGACCGGACGGGTCGGTCTACTTCTCGGACACCTACAACGTGAACCGCATCACTCCCGGCGGGATTCTCACCACGGTTCTGAACGGGCGTCCGTTGACCCAAGTCGGCCTCCCCGGCCGGAATGACCTTGGACCGCTTGATCACGAGATATCGGAGGGCTCGCCAGCGGTCAGTTCGAATCCGCCCCGCGGCGGCGGTGTCTCTCCGGCAGTCTATCATTTTAAGGTCGCTTCCGACGGCACCGTCTACGCGGCCACCAGCCAGAGCCAATGGTTCCTGTGGAAGGTTGATTCCGCCGGAAATTTTCAGCGCGTAGCCGGCAAATGGAACGCGCCCTCCGAATCCGGATTGCTACCCTTGGAATCCAATCCCGGAGAAATAGTAGATTTCGCGATCGATAAAGCTGGAGCGATCACAATGTTGTCATGGCTATCGGGATCTGGCTGGTCGCTGCGCCGTATCGGCCCGGCTTTGCCGGGATTTGACGCGATCGAATTGCAGGTCGCTTCGCGAGACGGGAGTGAGCTCTATGTCTTCAACAGCGGCGGCCTCCACCTCCGGACGATCAACACCCTCAACGGCGCAACAAACTGGCTCTTCAACTACAATGCGAGCAATCAAGTCGTATCCCTGCGCGATCAATACGGCCTTGTAACTTCGGTGGAGCGCGACAGCTCCGGGGCTCCTGCCGCACTGGTTGGCCCTTACGGCCAGCGAACGAGGCTGAAGGTCGATGCCGCGGGTTTTCTCACCTCGGTCACCAATCCGGGCGGAGAAGAGTCGTTGTTGACTCACGGTTCTTCCGGACTCCTGACCTCCATCAAGGGACCGCGCGGCGATGCCTTTAACATCACCTACGATCCTTCGGGACGAGCCACGCGGATGAGTGATCCAATCGGCGGTTTTACCACGGTTCAATATCAGGATGCAGTCGGCCCCGATTACTCCACTTCGACTTCAACCAGCGCCGGAGATCAATCCACACGAGTGGTGAAACTCGCCTCCAATCGAGATTCGGTGGTCGCCACCACTCAGCCCGACGCCACGTTGGAAACGAATGTTTTTCCGGTCTCCGGCGGTTCAATTCAGACCAATGCCGATGGAACGCTAATCACGCAGATGATGGGGCCCGACCCACGTTTTCCTGCACAAACTCTCATTCCTGCGCGCCTCGTGATCACTTTTCCCGGCGGTTTGCAGTCAACCATCACCGCCAGCCGGACGGCAACCTTCTATTCCCCGGTTGATCCGCTCTCACTGAGCAATCTGCAGTCCACTGTCACTGTGAACGGCAATGTGTTCACCGACAGTCTTGATGTCTTGCAGACGGGAGAGACCCGCCTGATCCGCACCTCGCCCGAAGGCAGAACCGAGACGCGCAATTACGATAGCGCCGCAAGGTTCGTGGGTGCGGCGTTTTCAGGAGAAACAGGGTTTACAAACCATTACGACAGTTTTGGGCGCATTGTTTCGGTGAGCGATCAAACCTCGGGTGGCTTGCGGACCCGCGTATTCGATTACAACTCCCAGGGCCAGTTGCGACGCACCACCGATCCCCTGGGCCAAAGCACCGAGTTTGCCTACGACGCCGTCGGTCGTCCGACGAGCATCGTCCTTCGTGACGGTGCCACCGTGGCCATCGATTACGATGCCGAAAATCATCTGACCGGGATTATCCCCCCGGGTCGCACCCGTCACGCCTTTGCCTTCAATCCAGCCGGGCTGCTGGAAAAATATACGCCGCCGAACCTAGGCAGAGACGAGTCCGTGGCCTACCTCTATAATTCGGACCGGAACCTAACCAACGTGGCCCTCCCTGATGGCCAGAATCTGGCCCTGAGTCTCGGCCCCTCGGGCCGCGTTGAGCAGTTGGCGCCCGGAACTGGCCCGGCCGTGACTTTTCGCTATGACCAAACCACCGGGCAGTTAACGAGCCTCTCCAACTCCCTGGGCGACGCGATCAGCCTTGGATACCAAGGCGCACTGCCGGCCTTTACCCGCTGGTCCGGCACGGTCACCGGCACTGTCTCCATGCAATATAATCAGGAACTCGAAACGGCCTCCGTAGCGGTCAACGGCACGGCACTGAACTACAGTTACGATCGAGATGGCCTGACGACAAAGGCGGCCAGCGTGGATATCTCGCGAGACGCAGCTTCCGGACGGGTGGTGACCAATCGAGCGGGCGTAGTCGTTGAATCGTTCGCCTACGACGAACTCGGCCTCCTTACCAACCAGACTCTGGTTGTTTCCGGAGCCGTCCTCTGGTCCATCGGCCTGCGGCACGATCCCCTCAACCGCGTCACGAATAGGACCGAGCTTCTGGCCGGCGCCACTCAGATCAGCAATTATGCGTACGATGCCGGCGGCCGCCTCCTCGAGGTCCGTGAGGGTAACGTAGTTGTCGCAGCCTACCGCTACGATGAAAACGGAAATCGTCTTTCCCGCAACTCAGAGTCTGCCGTCTACGACGGCCAGGACCGGCTTGTATCTTACGGGAGTGACACTTTCGAATGGTCCCCGAATGGCTATCGCTCCAGCCGTCTTTCCGGAACGCAGAAAACCGCCTATCGCTATGACGTCCGGGGGATGCTCGCCTCGGTCGACCTGCCAGCAAAAACTATTCTCTACGTGCATGATCCGGTCGGGCGGCGCATTGCCCGAAGATCGGACGGAACTCTCGTGCGCGGCTGGCTCTGGAACGGGGACCGGGTGGTGGCCGAGTTGAATGATCGTTCGGTGGCCGCCAGTCTCTTCGCTTACGGAGCGCAGTCGACCACCCCTGTCTTAATGATTGCCGGAACCAACCAGTACCGCCTCGTTTCCGACGAGCGCGGCAGCGTCCGCTGGGTGATCAATATCGCCGACGGCAACATCGCGCAGGAGATCGAGTACGACGAGTTCGGCCGCCTTCGGAAGGACACCAATCCCGGCTTCCAGCCTTTCGGCTTCGCTGGTGGCTTGACTGATCCGGATACTGGATTGGTGCAATTTGGCCTGCGCGATTACGACCCCTCAACCGGCCAATGGACCAGCCGCGATCCCTTGGGATTTCAGGGGGGCCAATTCAATCTTTATGCATACTGTGGGAATGATCCGATCGATTTCTCAGACCCCACCGGCACTGGGCCCTTCTCCAGGCCGGGAAGCGCTCCGCAGCTCCCAGACGACGCGGCCGCGCTCGTTTACGAGCTAAACGGTCCGGAAGCGGAAGTCATTCGAAATGGCCACATCATCGCGCGGGGCCACGCAGTAAAAGGGTTGCGCATGCGTATTGGCGATCAGATCAAGACGGGTAAAAATACCACCGCAGGCGTCGAATTCCTGCTCGGCGGAAAGGTCGGCGTAAGGGCAGACACCACCGTCGAGCTGCTCGATGACGGTGAAGTGCAGTCCTCTCGCAGTTGGAAAGACAACTTCTTCCTCAAAGGGCACATCGGCATCTGGCAAAAATTCAATCGGCCGTTGCGCCCCGTGAATATTCAGACCAATGGTGGAGTCCTGGGGGGAATCAAAGGATAGACTCCGAGCTTTCAGCAAAACATCCTGAAGTGCCCGGCTCAGCTCAGCTCACTGCTCGATCATTTGGAACTGACGCCCGATCCGCCGGTGAGGAGCTTCGCATTGCTCAGCTGGTCCCTCGAGCAATCAGCTCAAGGCGTAACCGCCAGCCGCTCCTCATTCTGCTCGTGCATCATGAGGACGCCCTGCTCCTTGTAGGGCTTGAGCATGAAATGCGTGGCGGTGGAGAGAACGCCGGAAATGGTCGCGAGCTTCTCGGAAACGAACGACGCCACGTCGCGCAGATTCTTGCCCTCCACAAACACGAGCAGGTCGTAGCCGCCCGACATCAAGTAGCAGGAGGTCACCTCGCTGTACTTGGCGATCCGCTCGGCCAGCCGGTTAAAGCCCCCTTCCCGCTCCGGAGTGATCTTGACCTCAATCACCGCCCGGACATGCTCGCGGCCGAGCTTTTCGTCATTTAGAATCGCGCGATAGCCGAGAATCACCCGGTCCTGCTCGTAGCGTTTGATCGACGCGGCCACTTCCGGCTCGGAAATATTCAGCATCTGGGCGAGTTGCGCCGGCTTCAACGAAGCGTTCTCCTGCAAAAGTCTCAGTAGCGGATCCATTTCGCTCAGCAGTATAAAATCGATCCGAACCAACGCACGAAGAATCTGCACGCTGCCGCGCCCGGCGAACGCCCCAAAGCGCCGCGCAAATGCTCAAAAAGGGATCTTCCATGGCGTTTCGGCTCCTGCTATTCTCCCGGCATGAATATCCCTTGGGCAGCAGGCGCGTGCGGATGTGACTTGTCGCGGCGCGAGTTTTTGAAGCGGAGCGCAGTGGTGGCCGGGGCGGCGGCGCTGGCCCAAGTGCCGGGAGCGAACGCCCTGGAAAGCGCGCCCGTCGCGAAAAATCGCAGCGAAACCCTGGTGGCGTCCCTCTACAAAACCCTGTCCGAGGAGCAACGCGGCCTGGTGTGTTTCGATTTCAATCACCCGCTCCGGTCCAAAGTGGACAACAACTGGCAGATCACGAAAAAGAGCATCACCGACCTTTTCAACAAGGATCAGCAGGAGATGGTCCGCCAAATTTTCCTTGGCTTGCACAGCCCCGAGTATGCCGAGACGGTGATGCAGCAGGTCATTCACGACAGCGGCAAGGAAGGGTTTGGCGGCTGCTCGATCGCCCTTTTCGGCCAGCCGGGCTCGGGGAAGTTCGAGTTTGTTCTCACAGGCCGCCATTGCACCCGGCGCTGTGATGGCGATTCGGTGGAAGGAGCGGCTTTTGGCGGCCCGATCTTCTACGGGCACGCGGCCAAAGGCTTCAATGAAAAGCCAGACCACCCGGGCAACGCTTATTGGTACCAGGCGTTGCAAGCGAATGAAGTTTTCAAAATGCTCGATGGGAAACAGCGCAACCTCGCGCTTTTGGGTGATGGCCGGGAGGAACAGGGCAATGACACCGTGAAGCTCACCGGCAAGACCACCGGACTGCCGGGAATCCCAATGACCGAGCTTTCCCGCGATCAAAAGGATCAAGTGCGCAAAACGCTGGCCGCGCTGCTGGCGCCGTTCCGCCGGGAGGATGCCGCGGAAGCGCTCAAGCTGATCGAAGCAAATGGGTTCGATCATCTGCACATGGCATTCTACAAAAATCAAGACATCGGCAACGACGGAGTCTGGGACGTTTGGCAAATCGAGGGGCCGGCGATGCTCTGGTACTTCCGAGGAGACCCGCACGTGCATACCTGGGTGCACATTCGGGAAAGCGCAGCCGCCTGATCCCGGGCTTCGGCAAATAGAAACGCTTCCCAAGCGGCTTCAGTTCCGCGCGAAAAACGCCGATCTTACCCTTGCGGTTCGCAAATTGCGCTGCGAACGGCTTTCTCGGACAGAACACGAGGTCTGTAAGACGAGGGCACACTCAAAATCTCCCCGGCACGGGGCGGCTTTGCCTGTGCCCTTTTCCATTTTGCGCAACCGATTGACGACGTGACGGAGAGTTTGGAAGAACGCAGGTTGAAGGCGCTGGCGCATTATCGAATCCTCGATACGGCGGCTGAACAGGATTATGACGGCCTCACGCTGCTCGCCAGCGCGATCTGCCATACTCCGATCGCGCTGATCTCGCTGCTCGACGAGAATCGGCAATGGTTCAAGTCGAAAGTCGGCATCGACGCCACGGAAACTCCGAGGGCCTGGGCTTTCTGCGATCACGCGATTCAGCAGGAACACATTTTCGAGGTGAACAACGCCTGCGAGGATCAGCGTTTCAAATCCAATCCACTGGTCACCGGCTCACCGCATATTCGCTTCTACGCCGGCATGCCGCTGCGGACGGAGAGCGGCGACGGCCTTGGCACTCTCTGCGTGATTGATCGCGTTCCCCGCCAACTGACGGAGGCTCAGAAGCTCCATCTCCGAGCCCTGGCCACGCAGGTGATCCGGCTGCTGGAACTCCGCCGGTGCGCGCACGAACTCGCGGGCGCCCTCGAGAAACTCGAGACGGTTAGCGCCCTCATACCGATCTGTTCCTATTGCAAATCGATTCGAAACGACGCGGGCTATTGGGAGCGAGTGGAGAGCTACATCGCCGCCTTGGATCGGACTGTCCAGTTTTCGCATGGGATCTGCCCCGCCTGCGTGCATAGATTTGACGAGAGCCAGTAACCACAGCCATGGCAAAGATACTCCTGGTGGACGACAGCGAAATGCTGCTGCAATTGACTCGATCCTTCCTCGAGCGCAAAGGCTACGAGGTGAGTGTCGCGCGGGACGGTGATGAAGCGTTCCGCTTGATGAAACTGCAGCCGTTCGACCTCTTGATCACCGATCTGGTCATGCCCGGACGAGAGGGAATTGAGCTCATTCAGTGGGTGCGCAAATCCTTCTCCCAAGTCCCCATTCTGGCGATTTCCGGCGGCGGCAGAAACCAACCTTCGCTCTATCTGGATCTCGCCCGGAAGCTGGGCGCGCATCTCACGCTCCCGAAACCATTTTCCGGCGAACAGCTCTGCAATTGCGCGCGCGTTCTCCTGAACAGCCGCCCATCAGATCCCGCGGCAAAAAACTGACGGGGGTCGCGCCCCAGTTCTGCTACCGCCCAGCGAGCCGAATGTCCGCGCCAGGTAAATCGGCTCTAAAGTCCTCCTAAGCCTCTTACGATAAGGAGTTGCCGCCTGTAGATTGCGCTGCAGGCAGCCCTCTCGGACAGAACGCATGGGTCTGTCAGACGAAGGCACATCCGAATTATCGTCTTCCAGGAAGATGGCACTTCGGGGGTGCCTTCTTTTTTTTGCAGCGCGACCAGGAGCAACAAAGCAAAGCCGAACCGAACCTAACCAAAACAGAGTTAAGATGAACCGCTAAAAAGGATTCCCCGCATGTTCCAACATCTCTCCGTCGGTAAAAAGATAGCATTGGGATTCGCCTCCCTGATCGGGCTCTCCGCAGCTCTGGGCTCACTCGCCGTCGTCAACATGCGCAGCGCGAGCAGAAGCGCCCAGCAACTCGCCCAGCAGTTTGTGCCGGAAACCGAAGTGGCGAGCCGCCTCGAAGGCGCCCTGGCGCAAACGCAGCTGGCCATTCGCAGCTACGGCTTCACCGCGGATCAGGCCTACCTCGCCACCGCCAAGAAATCGCTGGCCGATACCCAGAAAGCTCTGGAGGCCGCGCGCAACTTGGCGGAAAAATATCCTGATCTCCAAAAGCTCAGGAAAGACGTCGAACTCCTCGACGCCTTGCTGCGGGAATTCTCCGATGCGGTCGCCCAGACGGAGGAGAAAAACAAGCACATTCAAGAGGACCGCACCGCGATGAACACCAACGCGGCGGAATTCAGCAAACGACTGAACGGACTGCGCGCCTCCCAGGTCGAGCGCCTCAACGAGGAGATCCGCGCCGGCCTGGAGGCATCCAAGCTGAGCGACCGGGCCAAGAAAATTGAACTGCTGACAGAAGTTGGGGACGACGGCAGCGCCGGCCGCGTGGCCATCTTTAAAGCGCAGGCCTTGCGAGACGCCACCTTCATGGAGGACTCGATCAAGAGCTTTGGCTCGATGGATGGAGCCTTCGACCGGCTAACTCCCCTCCTCCACGTCCCAGCGGACATCGAAGCGCTCGCTGACGTCAAAAAGGCCGCCCATTCCTACCGCGAAGCCGTGGAAAACCTCCGCTCGAACTACCTCGCCCTAGAAGTCATCGGCAAAAAACGGGCGGAGATCGGCTCCAAACTCATCGAAGCCGCCAATGACGTCGTCACAACCGGCATCGGCCGCACCGTTCAAGCCGCCGACAGCGCCAGTGCCAGCCTCAGTTCCTCGTCGTCCCTCGTGACCGCTGGCTCCATCGCCGCGCTGCTTATCGGCGCCTTCCTCGCCACCGTCATCAGCCGCGGCACCACCCGCATCCTGACCAATATCTCTGAACTCCTCGACGAAAGCGCGACCCAGGTCGCCGCCGCCGCCACCCAAGTTTCCGGCGCGAGCCAGTCTCTGGCCGAAGGCGCCAGCGAGCAGGCCGCCTCGCTCGAAGAAACCAGCGCTTCCCTCGAAGAAATGTCCAGCATGACTCAACGCAACGCCGAGAATGCCCAGACCGCCCGCCAATTAGCCAACGACACCCGCACCGCCGCCGATTCCGGCTCGGCCGACATGAAGAAAATGATGGCCGCCATGGACGAGATCAAATCTTCCAGCGACAACATCGGCAAAATCATCAAGACCATCGACGAAATCGCCTTCCAGACCAACATTCTCGCCCTCAACGCCGCCGTCGAAGCCGCCCGCGCGGGCGAAGCCGGCATGGGCTTCGCCGTCGTCGCGGACGAAGTCCGCCACCTCGCCCAACGCAGCGCCCAGGCCGCCCACGAAACCGCCGAGCGCATCGAAGACTCCATCCGCAAAAGCGAACAAGGCGTCCAAATTAGCGGCCTCGTCGCCGAGAGCCTTGGCCACATCGTCCACAAAGCCCGCGAAGTCGACCAACTCGTCTCTGAAATCGCCACTGCCTCCCGCGAACAAAGCCAGGGCATCAAGCAGGTCAATACCGCTGTCACCCAAATGGACAAAGTCACCCAATCCAACGCGGCCAGCGCCGAAGAAAGCGCCAGCGCCTCCGAAGAATTGAATGCCCAGGCCGCCTCGTTGAAAGATGCCGTGAATGAGCTCGTCGCCCTCGTCGGCGGACGCATCCACAACACCGGACCCGGCCAGGCCGCAGACCGCCCCCTCCAGCGCCCCCCCGCGCGATCAATCAGTCAGGCCAGCAGGAGCGGCAAGGCGCGCGCCAACGGCCATCGCAGCGTGACCTTAAACCTCGATTCGTCCGATAAAGAGGCTGAACTCCCCATGCAGGGCGTGAACTGACCTCCCCAGCCGAACCCTGTGAAGGAAACGAAAATGAGCAACGGCGCCACCCCGATGGATCAGGTGCAGGAATTCGCCTTCAAAGCGATCACCGAGGTCTTTGACACAATGCTGTCGTTAAAAGTATGCCCTCAATCTCCGAACCCGCTGCCGACGGATCGCGAAGGCGAAGTTGTCAGCTCCGTCGGCTTTATCGGCCAGGTCACCGGAGCGGTCTACCTCTATTGCACGGTCGGCTACGCCAAGACTCTCACCAGCCGGATGCTCGGCCTGGCTGAAGGCGAGGTCGACAGCCCCGAAATGGTCAATGACGCGCTCGGCGAGCTCAGCAACATGATCGTCGGCTCGGTCAAATCCCGGCTTTGCGACCGCGGATCCCTCTGCACCCTGAGCGTGCCCTCGATCGTCCGCGGCCATCAACTCAGCGTGCAAAAAACGGCTCAAGTGACGACGCGCGATTTCGGCTTCAGCACCGGCGCCCAGCATTTTCTGGCCAGAATCTTTGTGAAACAATCATGAGCTCCAAAATTCTTACCGTCGACGACAGCAAAACGATCCGCCTGATCGTAGCCCGGGCTTTCAAGCCTTTTGACTGCACCGTGCTTGAGGCCGATAACGGCGTGGTCGGCCTGGCCGTGGCCGGGCGCGAAAAGCCCGACCTTGTGCTACTGGACTACACCATGCCCGTCATGGACGGGTTCGAAGTCCTGGCGCGCCTCCGTTCCGATCCCGACCTGAAGGCGACCCCCGTGATCATGCTCACCGCGGAAGCGGGCCGCGACACCGTAGTGAAAATCGCCCGCCTCGGCGTGCGTGACTACATCATCAAACCCTTCAAGGAAGAGCAGCTTATCGAACGCGCCAAGAAAGTCCTGGCCCTGAAAGAACGCAGCCTGGCCGCGGCGAGAGCCCGCCGTTTCGATGATCCGTTGCACATCCTTGTGCTGGACGACAAGCCGGCCATCGCGGCCCAGATCCAAGCCGCCTTCGCAGGCACCCCCTGGACCGCCAGCAACGCGGCCCAGCCCGGCGAAGCCCTCGACACCTGCACCAAAGGCGGAGTCGACCTGGTCCTGGCCAGCCTTTCCCTGCCCAACGACGCCGCCTTCACCTTCATTCAAACCATCCGGGGCTTTGCCAACCTCGCTTCCATCCCCGTGTTCGGGCTCTCCGTGAAAACCGCGGCGCCGGAGCAAGCCCGGGCGCAGCAGGCCGGATTCACCGGGATCGTCACCAAGCCGATTGAACCGGAAGAGCTCAAGATCAAGGTCGCCAAAGCGCTGCGCTTGGAGACCGCCTACAAGTATTTCCAGACCCACGGCTCCCAGTTGGTCCTGACCGTTCCCAAGGGCGCGACCGCCGCCACGCTCGCGGAAATCTCCAGCCAGCTCAAAGACCAGATCACCGCCACGGTGGATGCCGGCGGCGATCGCCTTCTCGTAGACCTCCAGGGCATCGAGAAAACCAGCTTGGGGATCATCGAACTCGTCCTGGCGGCCAGCGAGAACGGCGCTGCTCTCTCCCTTAAAACCTCGATCCTGGCGAGCGAAGAGATCCAAAAGGAGTGCCTGACCTACGAGGAGGCGCATTCGTGGAATTTTGCCAGTTTGCAAACCGCTCCGGCCGCCTGAAGACCAGACTGAGCAGGCCGCCAAGGCCAACCGGTGCCCGAAGATCCGTCCAAATCAAAAGCTGAGTCAACCATCGTTCATATGGTCGTCTCCGACAGTCTGTCAATCCGGCCAGGGCGGAGGCGCATCATCACCTACAAGAGCCTCTCCCCTCACGCCGAGAGCACCGTTCTCTATTTTGTGCGGCGAGCCCCGGCCAGCGAGCCCCGCTTCCAAAGGGAGCATCCGGATTCCGGATAGAGCCCCGCGGTCGGGGCGTTAAGCCTCCACCCCATCCAGGACACTGCGCACCGCCACCGACAGTTCCTGGAGAGACACTGGCTTTTGCAGGCGGGTAATCCGGCGCGCGGTCAAAAGTTCATGCGGCAGCATGGTCGAGCTGTAACCGCTCGCAATGATGGCCTTCAGGGTTGGGTCTGCCTGCCGGATCTTCTCGACCAGATCCAGGCCACTCACGCCATCTGGCATGATCATGTCCGAAAGAAGCAAGTTGATGCTCTGGCGATTCGCCTGCCAGACCTCCAACGCCTCCCGGCCGCTGGCCGCCTCGATCACGGTATAGCCCAGGCGCGTCAGACCCCGCGCCGTGACGCGGCGCAAGATCTCCTCGTCCTCGACCAACAAAATGGTTTCGCTGCCGCGCGCGTGCTCCTGCTTTTCCACTCCCTTCGCCGGAGCCGATGGCTGGGCCGCCGCCGGCAGAAAGACGCGAAACGCCGAGCCCTGGCCGGGCGCGCTCTCCACTTCGATCCATCCGTTGTGCTGGCCGACGATCCCATAAACTGTCGCCAGGCCCAGCCCTGTTCCCTTGCCGACCTCTTTGGTGGTGAAGAACGGCTCGAAGATGCGTTTAAGCGTCGCTTCGTCCATTCCGCAACCGGTGTCCTTCACTGACAAACAAACAAACCAGCCGGGCTGCAATTCCGGGTGGCTTTTGAGCCGGGCCCGATCCGCTTCCACCGCCTCCAGGGCAATGGCCAAGCGTCCGCCTTGGGGCATGGCGTCCCGGGCATTCACCACCAGGTTCATCAGCACCTGCTCGATCATGCCAGAATCGGCCCGCACCATGGGCACGGACAGATTCGGCTCGAAGGACATGGCGATATGTTCACCGATCAGGCGCTTGAGCATTTTCAGCATTCCGCCTACGACATCGTTGGGATCGAGCGTTTTGATCTCCAACTGGCTTCGCCGGCTGAACAGCAGCAATTGCCGGGTCAAAGCGGCTGCCCGCTGCGCTTCGTTCATCAATTCGGCCAGCGTTTCCCGCACTTCGCCGTGCAGGTCGGTTCGAACCCGCAGGAGATCCAGGTTCATCATTGTGGCGGCCAGAATGTTGTTGAAATCGTGCGCCACGCCGCCCGCGAGCTGGCCCACCGCCTCGAGCTTCTGCGCCTGAATCAGCTGCGCCTCCAGCTGTTTCCGCTGTTCGCGGCCGCGCAGGCTCATGATGCCGAAGGCCAGGTCATCCGCCAGGCCGCTCAGCAGCCGAATCTCGTCCCCGGTAAACGCCTCCCGCGCCGCCGCATAGATCGTCAAAGCCCCGAACGTTCGCCCTCGCTCATCGCCCAGCGGCAGCGAGATCGAACTGCGGTACCCTCGCTGGAGCGCTGCTTCCCGCCACGGCACAGTCCGGGCATCATTGGCGAAATCGCCTACGTAGCACATCTCTCCAGTTCGAATGCAGGTTCCCGCGGGCCCGCGGCCAGCCGGGGTATCATCCCACGAAATGTCCACCTGATCGAGATACCCGTCCACCCACCCTCCGGATGCCGCTGGCACGACCCGTTTGCGTTCGTTGTCGGCCGCGAAGCCAACCCACGCCATGCGATAATCCGCCACTTCGCAAATGATCCGGCAAATCTCGCCCAGCAGCGCCTCCTCGTCCCGCGCGCGCACCATGGCCACGTTGCAGGCATTCAGGGCTTTCAGCTCGCGATTCAGCCGCTTCATCATCTCCTCGGCCTGCTTGCGATCCGTAATGTCTCGATGGCTCGCCCGGATTCCCTCGTATTCGCCCACCTCAGTGTAAACCGCCTGGCAGGATCGGCTGATCCACCGGATTTCGCCCGATTTTGTGACGATGCGAAAATCCCGCTCCGCCACCACCCGCTCATTCCGCACGGATTCATCCTGCTGAACCACCACCGGCCGGTCCCCGGGATGGACGATGGTATGGAACAGGCCAGCATCGCGGTTGAATTCGTCCCGGGAGTATCCTGTGATTCGCAGGCAGGAAGGCGAAACGTACTCGGTTCTGCCATCCGGCGTGATCCAAGTTTCCCAGTTCGAAGTATAGTCGGCCACCGTGCGAAAGCGCTCTTCGCTTCGCCGCAGTGAGGTCTCCGCCCGCTTGCGTTCCGTGATATCCCGCAGAAAAGCGTAGAATAGGCCATCCGGCCGGTTTTCCTTTTGCACGCTCACCTCGATGTCAAAGACCGTCCCATCCTTCCGGCGATGCCGGGATTCGAACCAGCCGTGCCCTTGATTTCGAATCTTCTCCACCAACCCGCCCGCCTGCCCGGACGCCTCGGCCACCTCCAGGTCGCTGACTCTCAGTGTCAGCAGTTCCTCCCGGCTGAACCCGCTCATGCGGCAGTAGGCATCATTCACTTCGAGCAGACGCCCTTCGTTGTCCACGCAGCGGAATCCGTCGATCGCGCTTTGGAGGAGCGCTTCGTGCCGGCGTTCCTTCTGCCGCACCAGGCTGGTTTGGCGGCGGGAGTAAATCGTCAGCCAGACCGTTCCGAGGAGTAGCACGGAAAGAATGAGCACCCCTTCCCGCAGGAATCGGATGCCTTTTCGAGTCAGCACCACCTCCTGCACCAAGTCCGATGTCAAATTCGGAAAGGCCGGCCAGCGTTCTCCCAGCTTCGCCACCGTCCCGTCCAGGACCATGGCATCGATCTCCCGCCGGATCTCCTCCGCAGCTCTGGCCGCCGCGAAATTGGAAGCCAGACCCATTTGGGATTTTGGCAGGCGGGCCGGGATCCAGCGGAGCGGGATGGTCGACCCTCCGCTTAGAAGAGCCGCGAAGGCCGAATACTCGTCGAAGTACGCTGCATCCGCTCGCCCGGACGCCACGGCTGCCAGAGCTTCCGGTCCCGTCTTGACCGGCAGAGGACGCATCCGGGGGACCAGATTGGCGAGGTTCCTCCGATGGATGTCGAAATCGAGAAAACTGATTCGAGCATCAACCAGGTCGCCCTCGTTCTTGGCCGGGCTGTTGGCCGGAACCAGAAAGCACTTGTAACTCTGCACAAAGGGCGCGGTGAAATGATACCGCGCCGTCCGGTCCGGCCGAAAAGTCAGCAGCACCCAGAAATCGGACCCAGCTCCGATTCCCTGGTTCAGAGCCCATTCCAATTTGATCCCTCGACGAGCCGCCGCTTCCCGCACCAATTCGACCGCCATTCCTGCCGGCTGGCCATTGGTATCTTGGAAATGGAAGGGGATATCGCCTCCGTAACCGATTTTATAGACACGGTCATGGTCCACCTGCGAACGCCGCCACAGCTGCCAGAAAAGACTGGCGAGCAATGCCGCTCCACAAATCACGGCCAGCGATCTCAGCCAGAGAGTTCCCGGCCCAGCGGCCCTTCGCGAAAGGAAGGTCATTTAGACTAACATCTGCCTCCAGACGGGATGAATGGCAAGCCCAACGCAGTCTGCATACTTTGAAACTCGATAATGCTTCCTGAATTCAATCTGCCCGCGGCTTGAAGGACAAATACGATTAAGTTTTTGGCAAAAAAGCACTTTACTTGCTGCCGACACTCGATTAACAAGAAAACGTAAGCTGCACGGCAGCTCCAAAGGTTTACGCATGGCGTAAATAGCTTTTTGGGGTCGGGATACAGGCCTGTCAACAAAAGCACAGAGAGATCAATGTCCAGTTCGCGACGTTGTTTTCTCTGTGCTTTTTTGCTTTTTAGACCCGGATGGGTTTGCGCACGGAGGAATCGGATTCTGCACGTTGGACATAACGATTCCGGCCTCCGAACCCATGCGCCGGAGACGGTGCCAGATAACAAACGAAAGACCATGAATCAGACATTGGTGGAAGAAGCGCCCGTTGCCGCTCGTGCGGCTTGCCCACAGAGAACCGTTCTTCTGATCGATGACGAGATTGCGCTGTCCTTGGGCATTTCCAAAATTCTCGCGCGGCAAGGATTCACCACTTACCGCTGCACCAACGGGGCCGAAGCCCTCCAACTTCTCCGAACCCAACCGGTGGATGTAGTGCTCACCGACATTTACATGGCTGAGATGGATGGTTTCGAAGTAATCACGCAAATCCGCACCCAATATCCAGGGCTTCCGGTGATTGCCATGTCGGGGGGTGGTAGAGGGCTTGGAATGAGCTGCTTGAGCATCGCCCACAAACTGGGAGCGGTCGTGACGCTCCAAAAGCCGCTGGACTTGGATGTTCTGGTCAATGAGCTTCATCGACTGGCCGACAGCTCGCCCCATTGATGAAGCTGCTGCAGGCCACTCTCCTTGCCTTTGCCTGCCTCGCCCGGTTATGCCCGTTTTCGGCTGCAGCGGGGGCCGCTCCATCCCTGCCCGGAGTGCAGCCAAACGTCCTCGGTGACGATTTCATCGCTGCGCGCTGGACCACCAGTGAAGGATTGCCCGAGAACTCATCCACCGCAGTTGCCCAAACCGGCGACGGCTACATTTGGTTCGGCACCTTCAACGGCCTAGTGCGTTTTGATGGAGTCAAGGTCACCACATTCAATCCAGAAAATACGCCGGAACTTCCCAGCGAGAGCATCATTAATTTGCATTCTGACTCCAGGGGGCGGCTCTGGGTCAGCACCAGCCGCGGCCTGGCCACCTTCAGTCACGGGAAGTGGAAAAACTGGACACGTTCCAACCAATCCCAGAGCAATTTCGCCCGCACGATTACCGATAACGCAGGCATTGTCTGCATCACCAGTTACGATGGACGAATCTTCCGCGAACAGCAGGATCAATTGACCGAGCTTCCTGAACCGCCGGGACAGCGGGGATCTGGCTATTTTGGCCACGTAGCACCGGACGGAATGATCTGGGCGGGTCAAGCCGGCTTCTTCGGATCTTGGAGCGGGAAAACCTGGGTCCACTCCCCTCTGGAATCCACGGTCACAAATCAATTCCGGGGCCTGGGACCCGGGCGAGATGGCAGCGCCTTGATCGTCGCCGGCTCGAAGCTCCTCCGCGTGGCAAACGATCAGGTCCGGGAGGCCCTCACCCTTCCGGGAGATCCGGCCGATCTTTGGGAAGTAAGCGAAGCCCGGGCTTCGTCCATCTGGCTTTCCTCCCAAGACCGCGGCCTGATCCATCTGGCGCCTGGCTCGGAGACCCGCTGGTACCGGCAATCCAGCGGATTGACGGCTGACTCTATCCGCTGCGCCTTTGAGGATCGCGAAGGCAATACTTGGGTCGGCAACAGCGGCCATGGCCTCCTCAAGCTCACCCCGCGCCGGTTCGCAGTGGCCAACTTGCCCGAATTCGGCAAAAGCCTGCGCATGCCGGCACTCGCCAATGATCCCTCCGGCCATCTGGTGATCGGCTCCTACGGCGGCGGGGTCGGGGTGCTCCGCGATCAACAACGTTTTGACCGGGTTCCGGTCAAAAAGAGCTACGTTCAGGCTCTCGCCTACGACAGTCGCACCAACCTCTGGATTGGCTACTACCACGAACCGGTCCACATCGTCAGTCCCAGCGGCGAGGTGAGAGTGGTCAATCCGGCAGAAAGCGGCGGTCAGGACATCTCTGCCATCTTTCAGGATACGCGAAATCGCCTCTGGCTGGCGGGCGAAACGACGATCTGCCGTTTTGAAGACGGTGAGTTCCACCGGGCGGCGGCCGGCCAGGAAGCCCCGCTCGGCAACGTCGCGTCGTTTGCCGAAGATCCGCAAGACCATTCGATTTGGGCCTGTGGAGGCGAGTGCCTCCTGCGTTTCGACGGCGGCCGCTGGGCCGAAATTAGAGGGCCGTCCGGCGAACGCCTGGCCGGAACGATCAGCCTCCATTTCTCCACGGACGGAACGCTCTGGATTGGGACAAGCTCCGGCCTTTTGCGCCGGCGCAACGGAGAGTTCCGCACCATCGGCAGGAAGGACGGACTGCCCGTGGCCCTGGTCGGCTCCATTCTGGATGATGGGCTCGGCTACTTCTGGCTCGGTTCGAACCGCGGCTTGGTCCGGGTCCGGCGGACCGATTTGGAGAAGGCCGCCGATGGCCAGGGAGAGATCGAACGAACCCAACTTTTTACCCGCAGCGATGGCTTGCCTAGTGACGAGTGCGTTTCCCGCTTTCAGTCACCGTCCCTGCGCGATGCGCAAGGACGGCTCTGGTTCGCCACCGCCCAGGGCCTGGCCTCGATCGATCCGCAAACTGTCCGCCTCAACACTAACCCGCCGCACGTCATCCTCGAAGAGTTTGCTTTCAGGAGTCACAACGGACAGACCACTCTCTGCGATCTAGCGTCGGGCCAGATCGTCCGCATTCCCCCCGGCGAAGGCCTCATTTCCGCCTCGTTCACCGCCCTGAGCTATTCCGCCCCGGAAAAATTGCGGTTCTTTTATAGCGTGCAAGGGCTCCACAAGGACTGGATTGACAATGGCAACCAACGGGTCGTCGACTTTTTTCCACCCGGCCCCGGCACTTACCGTCTCAAAATCCGGGCCATCAACAACGATGGCTACAAGAGCGATTCCGAAGCTTCCGTCCAGTTTGCCATCCTCCCCTTCCCCACCGAAACGGCGTTCTTCCGCATCGGGGGTCCTTTGATTCTCGCTCTGGCCGTTGGCCTCGCGGCCAAGGCCCTCAGCCGCCGCCGCTACCGGCGCAAACTGCGTGAATTGGAACTTGAACGCCTCGTGCAACAAGAGCGGGCTCGCTTGGGCGAGATCCTCACCGCCACCACCGATTTCGTGGCACTCGCGGATCCCAACGGCCATCTCCTCTTCGTCAATAACGCCGGACGCCGCCTCCTCGGGTTCCACTCCGACCAGTTGATTCAAGAGTCCACCCTCAGCGACCTTTACCCGATGGCCCAGGCGGAGCGCTTCTCCCGCGATATTCTGCCCGCCGCCCAGTCGTCTGGGAGTTGGAGCGGCGAGAGCACCCTCCGCCAGCTCGGCGGCAGAGTCATTCCCGTCTCCCAAGTCGTCCTCGTCCACAAAGACCGTGCCGGCGACATTGAACGCATCTCCGTCGTCGCCCGCGACATCACCGAACAACAACGCGCCGCGGCCGCCCTGCAGAAGTCCGAGGAGAAATTCGCCCTCTTCTTCCGGGCCAGTCCTTTGCCAAAAATCATCTCGCGCCTCGCCACCAGCCAGGTCATCGACACCAACCGGGCCATGGAGCAATTCAGCGGCTTTGCCCGGGAAGAACTCCTCGGCCACACCTTTGGCGAACTTGGCCTCTGGCACGATCCCGAAGCCTGCCACCACTTGGCGCACGAACTCCAAGAACGCGGGCTCATCCGCCGTCGGGAAGTCGTCTTGCGCACCCGGCGCCATCCCCAAGCCGTCGTCGAACTCTCCGCCGAAATCGTCGAACTGGACGGCGACCGCTGCGTCCTCACCGTCCTTACTGACATCACCGCCCGCAAAGAAATGGAGCAAACCCTCCTCCAGCTCAACCGCCGCTACGCCCGCAACGAAGCCGCTCTCAGCACCCTCAGCCGCACCTACGCCGTCAAACCTGGCGAACTCACCGCCGTCCTTCACGAAATCACCGAGGTCGTCGCCCGCACTCTGGAGACCGCCCAAGTCAGCGTCTGGATGCGAAATCCCCAAGGGTCAACTCTCACCTGCCTCGATTCCTTTCACGCCTCCACCCACCAGCACCAACCCGCCCTCGACCTCGCCCGGGATGATCACCCCATCCTCTTCGAGAAGATCGAGGAATCCAGTGTCCTGGCCGTCGCCGACGCCGCCTCCGATCCCCGGACTCTTTCCCTCGCCAGAGCCCTCTGCTCGGACGAACAATCCCTTTCCCTCCTGGTCGCGCCCCTCCATTCCCACCACGCCTGCGGCGGCGCGCTCATCTGCCATCACCTCGGCTCCCCGCGCCACTGGCTTCCGGACGAACAAACCTTCGCCGTCGCGGTCGCCAACCTCCTCTCCGTCCTCTTTGCCCAGCAAGAACGCGAGCAACTCCACGAACAACTCCGCCAAACCCAAAAGCTCGAAGCCCTCGGCACCCTGGCCGGCGGCATCGCCCACGACTTCAACAACATCCTCGGCGCCATCACCTCCTTCGCCGAGCTCACCCGCCTCGACCGGCCGGACGACCCCGACCTTCAGGACAACATGAAACAAATCCTGAGCGCCTCCCGTCGCGCCGTCGAACTCGTCCGCAAAATCCTCGCCGTCGGCCGCCGCCAGCCCCAGCAAAAACAAGTCATCCAACTCGCCGACGTCATGAACGAAGTCGTCGCCCTCATCCGCTCCACCACCCCCGTCAGCATCCAGATCGAAGCCGCCGCCGAGCCGGCACTGCCCCCGATCTTCGCCGATCCCACCCAGATGCACCAAGTCATCATGAACCTCTGCACCAACGCCTGCCAGGCCATGGCCGGCCAGGCAGGGAGTTTGAAACTATCCCTTGAGGCAGTGGCGGCCTGGAAAATCGAGCCTTCAGCCCACCGCCGCTTCACTCCCGGCCCCCACTCCCACGCCACCGGCCTCCTCCTTCAACTCACCGTTACCGACACCGGCCACGGCATCCCTGCGGAAGTCCTCCGCCGCATTTTCGATCCCTTCTTCACCACCAAGCCCATCGGCCACGGCACCGGCCTGGGCCTCTCCGTCGCCCATGGCATCGTCCAGGAACACGACGGCGTCATTCAAGTCGAGAGCGAGCCCGGCCGCGGCAGCACCTTCCGCGTCCTCATCCCCGCCTGCGAACTCGCGGCTGACCCCAAAAGCCCCGCCAGCGACCGCCCGGCCCACGGCCATGGAGCTCGCCTCCTCATCGTCGACGACGAAAAATCAATCGCCAGAGGCGCAGGCGCACTCCTCCAGCGCTACGGCTTCACCGCCCACATCCACACCTGCCCCAACGAGGCCCTCCACCTCTTTGTCGACGCCCCCGGGCGCTTCGACGCCGTCCTCGCCGATCTCAACATGCCCGGCCTCAGCGGCCTCCAACTCGCCGAGCGCATCCTCGCCGTCCGCCCTGGCCTCCCCTTTTTCCTCATGAGCGGCAATCCCGCGGATGCCCCCCCCTCCGACGTCAGCCGCCTCGGCGTCCGCCACCTCTTTGCCAAACCCCTCAACATCTCCGAAGTCGCAGGCCAGCTCTCCACCGCCATCTCCCAAGCGAAAAAGCTCACCCCCACCTGAAGATGCAGCCGCCCCAGGACACCGCTGAGACCATCCCACACCGCGGCCTATTGCTCGTCGTGGATGACGACGCCACCTTCCGCACCGGCTTCACCCGCCTGCTCGTCAGGCAGAACTATGCCTGCCTTGGGGCCTCCGACTGCGAAGCCGCTCTCGAAGTCCTCCAAACCCACCCGATAGACGCCCTCATCTCCGACCTCCACCTGCCCGGCCCATCCGGCATCGAACTCATCCGCCGCGCCGCCGCCCACCGCCCTGGCCTTCCCGCCTTCCTCCTCACCGGCCGGCCCACCTGGGAAACCGCCGCCCAATCCATCGACCTCCGAGTCGCCGGATACATCCAGAAACCTCCCGTCCTCGCCGACCTCACCCCGCAGCTCGACACTCACATCGCCGCCTATCGCCGCCTCCAAACCATCCAGCACAGCCGCCAGCGCCTCGCCGATTGGGAAAAACAACTCGCCGCCCTCGAAGAATCCCTGAATCACCGCAGCACCTCAGATTACCTACCCCTCACCCTTCACCACATCGCCGTCCAACTCGCCGAATTCGCCACCGCCGCCTCCTTTCCCTCCCACCTCCGCCCCACTGCCCACGAACACCAGAACGCCCAACTCATCGCCGCCCTCCGCCAAACCATCGACATCCTCGAACACACCCGCAAAAACTTTAAAAGCCAGGAACTCGGCGAACTCCGCAAGCAACTCACCCGCCTCCTCCACGGCACCGAGCATGGCGAACCCGCCCCTCCCCCCGCGCCCTAACCTCCCCGATCCCCACGCCGGGAGGCCAGACCGAGTTGTCGACATTTAGCCACCCTGCACAACCTTATCCTCAGTCCCTTCCGCCCCTCCCGGTTTTCCCCTGATTTCCGCCCCCTTTTCCACCCGGCAAGCCACCTGCTATCCCCTCCCCAAGAGTGTTTGCCGGTCCTCCCAAGGTCGAAGGAGAACGCCCGCCCGTCTGGTTTACAGGCACGCTGGCGCTCGGCTTGACCCTTTCTCTCGCCTTCTTCTTCCTCATCCGGGGCTGGGAACGCCGCGAACGCGAAAAACAGGCCGCCAACATCGTCGACGAACAACTCGAAAAGCTCCGCATCTCGATGTTCCGATCCATCGAAGTCCTCTACTCCCTTCGTTCCCTGTTTCAGGCCGAAGGCGGCATCGAGCCCCGTGAATTCGAGACCTTCGTGCACGAGGCCCTGCGGCGGCAACCTGAACTCCAAGCCCTCTCCTGGAACCCCGTCGTCCTGCAGTCCGACCGCGCCACCTTCGAGGCCCACAGCGGCTTTCCCATTCGCGAACGCGATCCCTTGGGCCGCCTCGCCGCCGCGCCCACACGGGAAATCTACGTTCCCGTCCACCTCATCCAGCCCCTCCCCGGCAACCACGAAGCCCTCGGCTACGACCTCCGCTCCGATCCTTTAAGGCGCGCCAGCCTCGAACGAGCCGCCGAAACCGGAAACCCCACCGGCACTCCGGCACTCCGCCTCGCCCAAGGCCCGCGCGACCTCACCGGCTTACTCGTCATCCTCCCCGTCTTCCCCGTCGTGCCGTCCAGCAGCCCCTCCCAGCCCGCCGGATACGCTGTCGCCGTCTTTCGCGTCGCCGCCCTCGTCCACGGCGCCTTCGCCGAAATGCGCCGCCACGGCATCCAGGCCGTTCTCCACGATTCCTCTGGCTCCGTCCTCTTCAGCAATCTCGAAGGCGCGCCGCGACCGTCGGGAGCCAAAGATCTCGAATTTGCCGGCTATCACTGGGCCGTTGTCTACTACCCCACGCCCCACCTTGCGCCCGGAGCCCGCCGCCTCCAATCCTGGCTCGTCCTCCTCGCCGGGCTCGCCTTTACCGCCATCACCAGCGCCTACCTCTGGAGTTCCTGGCGGCGCGCTCAAGAAGCCTTTCAGGCCAACGCCGCTCTTGAAATCGAAATTGCTGAACGCAAGCGGGCCGAAGAATCCGCTGACCGGGCCAACAGAGCCAAATCGGATTTCCTCGCCAGCATGAGCCATGAAATCCGCACCCCGTTGAACGCCATCCTCGGCTATACCCAGCTCCTGCAAAAAGACCTCCACCTCTCTCCGGAGCAGCGGGATTCCATCGCGGGAATTCACGGCAGCGGAATGCACCTCCTCGGCCTCATCAACGAAGTCCTGGACCTCTCCAAAATCGAAGCCGGCCGAATGGAACTTCACGCCGCCACCTTCAGCCTGGAATCCCTGGCTCGCAGCATCTCAGCCACCTTCCGCCCGCTCTGCGCCCAAAAGCGCATCGGCCTCCATGTCGCCATCGAAGCCCGCGGCCACTCTCAGAACGTTCGGGGCGACGAAGGCAAGCTGCGCCAGGTCCTCATCAATCTCCTGGGGAACGCGGTGAAATTCACCGTCGTCGGTGCCGTCTCCCTCCGCATCCAGTATCTGGACGCTGAGACCTGGCTCTTCGAGGTCGCGGACAGCGGGGTCGGCATTCCAGATGACGAGAAAGCGAGCATCTTTGAACCCTTCCACCAAGGCAAAGGCGCTCAACACTTCGGCGGCACCGGCCTTGGCCTGGCCATTGCCCACCGGCAGGTCGAACTCATGGGCGGCTCTCTCCGATTCGCGTCCGAACGCGGCGTCGGCACTCGCTTCTACTACTCCCTGCGCCTTCCGGAAGCCCCGGGCCACCCCGGGGATCCCGCACCCGGCCCGCATCTTGAAGAGCCGGCCGTCGATTTTCCCCATTTGCTCCCGCTCGCGCTGCCCGAGGACCTCCGCTCGCGGCTGCTCCTGGCCGCTGAACTGCACAGCGCCACCGCCCTCAAGACCTGCCTCAAAGAACTCCGCGACCTCGGCGGCGAAACCGCGCCCCTCGCCCAGGAAATTCGCAAATTGATGCGCAGCTACGACATGCACGCCATCCAACACCTGCTCGAACGCGTCGTCCGCCCCGCCGCGCCTCACCTTCCCCATGGCCTCGGAAAAGCCTGACCACGCCCGCATCCTCCTCGTCGACGACGCTCCGCAGAACCTTGCCGTCCTCACCGCCGCCCTCGAGCCCGAGGGCTACGAAATCCTCGCCGCCTCCAACGGACAGACCGCGCTCCGCCTCGCCGCTCGCGCCCAGCCGGACCTCATCCTCCTCGACATCATCATGCCCGAGATGGACGGCCTCACCGCCTGCCGCGCCCTCAAAGCCGACGAGCGCCTCGCCGAGATCCCGGTCCTCTTTATCACCGGCCGCGGCGACACCGTCGGCCTGGTGGAGGCTTTCAAAGCCGGCGGCGTTGATTACATCATCAAGCCCTTTCAAACCGAGCAAGTCCTCACCCGCGTCTCCACCCATCTCCGCCTCGCCCGCCTCACCGCCGAACTTCGCCTCAAGAACAAACAACTCACCGCGGAGATCGAGCGCCGCCAGCAAGCCGAGCGCGACCTCCGCCACGCCGGCGAGAAACTCGAAACCTTCTCCACCCTCGAAGCCTCCCGCGGCAATATCGGCGGCCTCATCGGCCACTCCCCCTCCCTGCGCAAAACCATCGATGAAATCGCCCGCCTCAATCACTTCCCCAACACCAGCGTCCTCATCCTCGGCGAAAGCGGCACCGGCAAAGAACTCATAGCCCGCGCCATCCACTTTGGCAGCACCCGGGCCCGCGAACCCTTCGTCCCCGTCAACACCGTCGCCATCCCATCCGAACTCGCCGAGTCCATCCTCTTCGGCCACGTAAAAGGCGCGTTCACCGGCGCCACCACCGATCGGAAAGGCTGCTTTGCCATGGCCGACGGCGGCACCCTGTTCCTCGACGAAATTGGCGACATGCCCCCCGCCCTCCAGGTCAAACTCCTGCGCGTCCTCGAAGATGGATACATCACTCCCGTCGGCGCTTCGGAGCCGAAGCGAGTTAATGTCCGCATCATCGCCGCTACGAATGCTCACCTTCACCAAGGCGGCGCCTTCCGCCAGGACCTCTACTTTCGGCTCGCCCGCTACACCATCGCCACCACCCCCCTGCGCGACCGCCTTGACGACGTTCCGCATCTCGCCCGCCACTTTCTCCGCCGCTTCGCCGATGAGATGGGACGCCCGCCACCCGACATCGCCGCCGAAACCCTCGCCGCGCTCCAGGCCTACCATTTCCCCGGAAACATCCGCGAACTAAAGAACATCATCGAACGCGCCCTCATCGAGAGCAACGGCGCCCCCATCACCCCCGCCCATCTCGCCCTGGCCCAGCCCCAGGCACACCAGCCTCAGCGCGCCGCACGCACAACGCCCGCCCAAAACCTGCCCCTCAACCTCCCTCTCAACCTGGAGGCCGCCGAAGAACTCCTGATCCAACGCGCGCTCAGTGAGACCGCCGGCAACATCGCCGAAGCCGCCCGGCTTCTCGGGATTCACCGCACCCGCATCTATCGGAAGCTCGCGCAAACCGAGCCCGGCTCGAATGTCGCAACTGTTTCACCCGCGACACTCGCAACATCAGGCGGGAACGAGGAAAAATGAGAAAACGCCGAAAACATTGGGGATTTCGGCCACGAACCCGATTGGCACGGGAGGAGCTAAAGGGAGGCGACGCGGCGAGGCGCAAATGCACAAGCTGCCCAACGCCGCAGAACCGCTCGAGTGAGCGGACCGGAGTCAAGTGGCCCCACGAGACTCCTATTAAGCGCAGAAACCATTGCATCCCCTCCATGAAACCCTGGACTCACAAAAACCTCAGCGCCGCGCTCAGCCGGAGCGCAGCCACCTCCCTGCCCTTGCTGGCAGCGGTCTCAGCCTTCCATTCCACCGCACGCGCCGATGATCCGCCCTCGCGGGTCAACGCACTTTTAAACTTCGAATTCTCGGACAAATATCTCACGCCCCGCGGCATGATTGTTCATGATCAGGGCCTGACCTTCCAGCAACTCACGCTCGGCCTCTTCAACGTCTACAAGGGAGACACCTTCATCAACGACGTCACCCTCGTGGGCGGTGTTTGGAATGATTTCTCGAGCAGCGGCGTTTCGGTTCACGCCCCCTTCGGCACCACGCCGAAAACAAGCTGGGTGGAAATTGATCCGATTGCCGGAGTCTCTGTCGGCATCGCCAAAAAGCTGACGCTGTCGGTCACCTACACCGCGTTTAACATGCAGATCCTCGACATTGGGACCTCGCAGCACCTGGAAACCAAGCTGGCCTTCGATGACAGCGAATATCTCGGCGCTTTCGCGCTCCACCCCTATTTCCTTTACTGGCAGGAACTCGATGGCAAAGCGACGGCAGCCGATGTCCCCTACATCGTTTTCAAAGGCCAATCCGGGCCCGGCTCCAGCCATTACTTCGAACTCGGCATCGCCCCCTCCTACACCTTCAAGGATCTCGCCGGGCTCAAACTGGAGGCGCCGATGCGCGTGCTTTTGCCCGACTCGAATTTCTACGGCGAATACTACGGCAAGGCATCCACCGTCGGCCTCTACGAACTCGGTCTCAAAGCCACCGTGCCGCTGGCATTCATGCCCAAGGGATATGGAAACTGGGGATTCCACGCCGGCTTCCGCTACATGAAATTCGAGGATGACAACCTCGCTGGCATGCAACAATTCAACGCGCCCGGGAAGGAAACCCGGGATACGGCCCAAGTCTACGGCGGCTTCTCCATCTTTTTCTAAAACATCGGATCGATCCCAACTTCATCATTTGCTCCTATGAAAATCACAACTCTCCAGAGACTGCTCCTCGCCTCGGTGGTGTCCCTCGCCTGCGCCCGCCCTCAGGCGGCCGACAAAGTCACCATGGGTTTCATCTACGTCGGTCCCAAGGATGATTACGGCTACAACCAGGCCCACGCCGAAGGCTGTGCCGGCGTCCAAAAACTCCCTTGGGTAAAAGGAGTGGAAGAAGCCAGCGTCGCGGAAACCACCGCCGTCCAGGAAACCATGCGCAACATGATCAATCAGGACGGCGCGCAAATCGTCTTCCCCACCTCCTTTGGCTACTTTGACCCCCATATTCTGAAGGTGGCCAAGCAGTATCCCAAGGTGCAGTTCCTCCATTGCGGCGGCCTTTACACCGAGGGCAAACACCCGGCCAACGTCGGCTCCTACTTCGGTTATATCGACGAGGCCGTCTACATCTCCGGCGTGGTCGCTGGCCACGCCACCAAATCGTCCAAGCTCGGCTTCATTGCCGCCAAGCCAATTCCGCAGGTCCTCAGGAATATCAATGCCTTCACCCTCGGCGCTCGCAGCGTGAACCCCAAAGCCACCGTCCAAGTCATCTTCACCGGTGACTGGTCCATGCCCGTGAAAGAAGCGGAGGCCGCGACGAGCCTGATCAATCAAGGCGTCGACGTCCTCACCTGCCACGTGGACAGCCCGAAGGTCATTCTCGAAACCGCCGAACGGCGCGGCATCTACGTTTGCGGCTATCACGCTGACGGCTCCAAGCTCGCGCCCAAAGGCTATCTCACCGGCGCGGAATGGAACTGGGCCAAGGTTTACACCGAATACGCCGAGAAAGTTAAGGCCGGCAAATCCCTGGCGGCCGGAACCATTCCACATCTCGTTCGCGGAGGCCTCAAGGAAGGCTTCGTCAAATGCTCGGACTACGGCGCGGCTGTGGATGATGGCGCGAAGAAGGATGCCGACGCCGCCAAAGCCAAATTCATGGAGGGATCCATGGTGATCTTCAAAGGGCCACTCAAGGACAACGCTGGCAAGGAAATCCTGCCCGAAGGCAAGGAATACAAGCAACAGGACATCGCCTTGGAATCCATGGGCTGGCTGGTTGAAGGCGTGATTGGCAGCACCAAGAGCTAAGAACACCCGGCCCGGGCAAAATGAGCCAACTTTCACCAGCCAACGCCCCCGCCGTCGCGAGTCCCGCGGCGAACCCCGCCGCCAGCGCGGCGGGGGCCGGTTCGGCCCCTCCCTCGGGCGTGAACTGGCTGGCCGGCCTCGAGGCGGTTGTCATTCCGACCGGGGCGGTGCTCGCGGCACTCCTCCTGTTCGGCGTTTTCTGTTTCACCCAGGGAGCAAGCCCGATCGGTGTCTTTGCCGCGATCTACAAAGCCGCCTTCGGCAGCTGGTACTCCTTTCAGAATACGCTGGTGCGCGCCGCTCCCCTGATGCTCACCGCTCTTTGCACCGCCCTGCCTGCCCGGCTCGGTCTGGTCATGATTGGCAACGAGGGCGCTCTCGTCGCCGGTGGCGTGGCCGCCACCGCCGCCGGTTTGGCGGTCCAGAGTGCATCTCCGCTTGTGCTCTGGGCAATCATGCTCTGTGCGGGCATGATCGGTGGCGGCCTCTGGATTTCGCTGGTCGGCCTTCTTTACTACCTGCGCGGCGTTAACGAAACCATCAGCAGCCTGCTGATGAATTACATCGCCATCGGCCTGTTGAACCACCTGGTCAACGGCCCGATGCGCGACCCGGCCAGCCTCAACAAGCCTTCCAGTTTCCCGATCCCCGACGATAAGATGCTCCCCACGCTCGGCTCCTCGAACGTCCATTTTGGACTGATCCTCGGCATCATCTGCTGCCTGATCGCCTGGGGGTTGATCGAGCACACCACGTTCGGTTTCAAGGTTCGAATTATCGGCGGAAATATCCGCGCCGCCAAAATGGCCGGTCTTCCGGTGATCAAGCTCGGCCTGATCACTTGCTTTCTCGCCGGAGCAGCCGCCGGCATTGCCGGCATGGTGGAAGTCGCCGCCGTCCACGGCCGCGCCAACGAATCGCTGGCGGCTGGTTACGGTTACGCCGGAATTCTTGTCGCTTTCGTGGCGCGCCAGCGCGGCTTGCCCATCATTTTCGTTTCCACGCTTTTGGGCGGCATTCTCGCCAGCGGAGGCATTCTCCAGCGGCAGTTCAAGCTGCCGGACGCGACCATCCTGGTTTTCGAAGGATTGGTATTCCTGGTCATCCTCTTCAGCGATTCGCTCTACGGCAAATTTCAGATTTTCAAGGAGGCTCGGGTATGAACGGCGAATCGATCGGCTGGTGGGGCGTGGTCATTGGAGTCTTCGCGGGCGCTTTGCGCGGCGGCACTCCCTTCCTTCTCGTCAGCCTCGGCGAATGCCTCACCGAGAAGAGCGGGAAGATCAACCTCGGGCTCGAAGGCGTTCTCTTGATGGGCGCCATGAGCGCTTACGCTGTTTCCTACAAAACCGGCAGTCCATGGCTTGGGGTTCTGGCTGCCGGTTCTGCAGGCGCAGTGCTCGGCGCCTGTCATGCCTTCCTCGTCTCCCGCCCGAAAGTCAATGATATCGCCACGGGCATTGCCATGCTCTTGTTTGGGTCTGGCCTGGCTTTCTATCTTGGGAAGCCCTATGTCCAGCCCAGCGCCCCGCAACTGCCCGGCATCCCTCTGGGATCCTGGAGCAATCTCCCGCAACTGGCCGCCGCCCTGAAGATCAGTCCGCTCTTTGTCTTCGGGATCGTCGTTGCTTTCGTCATGCGCTGGTTTTTCCAAAACACCCGTCCTGGCCTCCAGGTGCGCGCGGTCGGCGATGCTCCAGCCGCCGCGCGCGCCATGGGGGTCTCGGTGTCCCGCACGCGCTTCGCCTGCATTGTCATCGGCAGCGCTCTGGGCGGCATGGGAGGAGCCCATCTCTCGCTCTTCTATCCCGGAGCGTGGACCGAGGCGATCTCCAGCGGCCAAGGCTTGATGGCTGTCGCCCTGGTCATCTTCGCCCGTTGGAATCCGGTGCAATGCCTCACCGCCGCGCTCCTTTTCGGAGGCGCTCAGGCGATCGGCCCCTCCCTTCAAGCCGTCGGGATCAATGCTGGTTACTACCTTTGGAACACCTCTCCTTATGTTCTCACTCTCCTGGCCATGATTCTGACCTGTTCAACCAAACGAACCCTGGCTGGAGCCCCCGGCGCGCTCGGAACCGCCTTTTGAAATGAACCGTTACGTTGAAGCTGATCCCTACCCCTGGCCGTACAACGGCGATCTCCGCCCGGAAAACACCGCCATCGTTGTCATCGACATGCAGACCGACTTCTGCGGCCCGGGCGGTTATGTCGATCGCATGGGCTACGATCTCTCCCTGACTCGCGCTCCCATCGGCCCGATCCAGAGCGTTCTGGCCGCCGCTCGCAAACGCGGCTTCCACATCATTCACACTCGCGAAGGCCACCGCCCGGATCTGGCTGACCTTCCCGCGAACAAACGCTGGCGCAGCCAGCGGATCGGAGCAGGCATCGGCGACGACGGGCCCTGCGGCAAAATCCTCATCCGGGGCGAACGCGGATGGGAACTTATTCCAGAACTGGCGCCCTTGGCCGGTGAAACGGTGATCGACAAACCGGGCAAAGGCTCGTTTTACGCCACCGACCTTGAACTCATCCTTCACCGAAAGGGCATCCAGAATATCGCCCTGTCGGGCATCACCACCGACGTCTGCGTCCACACCACCATGCGCGAAGCCAACGACCGCGGCTTTGAGTGCCTGATGCTTTCAGACTGCACCGGGGCGACCGACTATGGAAATTATCTGGCCGCATTGAAGATGATCAAAATGCAAGGCGGTGTTTTCGGAGCCGTGGCCGACTCCAAGGCCTTCGTCAAAGCGATCGAATCCTGATCCATGCTTGTCCCCCCACAATCGCCTCGCCCCCTCAAGCCCCTCCCGCTGGAGTTAATCAACGTCACCAAGCGGTTTGGTTCCTTCGTGGCGAACGAAAAGATCTCCCTTCGCATACCGCCGGGCACTTTTCACGCCCTCATCGGCGAAAACGGCGCCGGCAAAAGCACTCTGGTGAAATGCATCATGGGATTTCACTCCGCCGAGGAAGGCGACATCGTCATTGATGGGCATTCGCGCCAGATCAACAGCCCCCAGGATGCGTATCAATACGGCATCGGCATGGTCTACCAACACTTCACGCTCATTCCCGCGATGACCGTCGCGGAGAACCTCGTCCTGAGCAACCCGGCCACTCCGGGGATCATCCCATGGAAAGAGGAGATGGAGCGCCTCCAGACCTTCATGAAAACCGCGCCCTTCCAGGTCGATCTCCACGCCCGCGCCGGCGAACTCGCCGCTGGAGAAAAGCAGAAGGTGGAAATCCTCAAGCAGCTCTATCTCGAAACTCGCTTTTTGATTCTCGACGAACCGACCTCCGTCCTCACTCCCGGCGAGGCGGATGAAGCCCTCGGGCTGATCAAGAGCAAGGTCTCCGCGGGCGACCTCAGCGTTCTCCTGATCACTCATAAATTCCGTGAGGTTTTCGGCTTCTGCGACGAGGTCACCGTTCTCCGACGCGGCAAATTCGCCGGGGGCGGACGCGTGAAAGACTTCACTGCCGATGACATGGCCGCGATGATGATGGGCGGCCAGCGCGAAGCCAAAGTCTGCGCCAAAGCTGCGATCCAGAAAGGCCCGCTCGCCCTCGAGTTGCGCAATCTTCAGGCGGATAAGGACAGCGGCGTGCCCGCCCTGTCCGGCGTTAACCTGAGTGTCCACGAGGGTGAAGTGGTCGGCATTGCCGGGGTCTCTGGAAACGGGCAGCGCGAAATGGTGGAAGTGATCGCCGGGCAGCGCCCCTCCACTGGCGGAGAAGTCCGCGTCCATGGCGACCCCTACCGTTCCACCCGCCAGGAAGCCTTTCAGCACAAGGTTTTCCTTCTCCCGGAAGAGCCTCTGCGGAACGCCTGCGTCCCCCAAATGAGCGTCGCGGAAAATATCGCGTTCCGCAGCTTCGACCAACCTCCCTTCACTCGCGCCGGTTTTCTCGTTAGCCGCCAGTCCATCCGGGCCGGCGCTCAGGAAATGATCTCCCGGTTCTCCGTCAAAACCCGCTCGACCGAGACGCCCATCGGCGACCTCTCCGGAGGCAATGTGCAGCGGGCCGTTCTCGCCCGCGAGTTGGGAACCGGCGCCGCCAGGGTTCTGATCGCCGCCAATCCCTGCTTCGGTTTGGATTTCGCTGCCGTCGAGTCCATTCACAATCAGATCACCGAGGCGCGCAACCGCGGCGTTGCAGTGCTGCTGGTGAGTGAAGATCTCGATGAACTGCTCACCCTCGCCGACCGGATCGTCGTCATTTCCCACGGGCAGCTCGTCTACGAAACCACCCCCAGCCAGGCCGATATCCGCGTCATCGGCCAGCACATGGCAGGACACTGATGAAGACCACGCCCCAAACTCTCCCCATCCCGGCCGAACCTTACGAGTTCTCCTTCCTGCCCCCCGCGTGCGCGCTCCTCATCATTGACATGCAGCGCGACTTCCTGGAACCGGGCGGCTTCGGCGAAATGCTCGGCAACGACGTCTCCCAGCTCCGCCGCACGATCGAGCCCAATCAGAGGCTTTTAGCCGCCTGGCGGGCGAAGGGGCTGCCTATAATTCATACCCGCGAAGGACACCGCCCCGATCTGGCCGATCTTCCGCCCGCCAAAAAGATTCGAGGCCGCAGCGCCACTTGCATCGGCGACACGGGGCCCATGGGCCGCATTCTTGTCCGCGGCGAGCCCGGCCACGATATCATCCCGGAGCTCTACCCTCTCCCCAAAGAACCGGTAATTGACAAGCCAGGCAAAGGCGCCTTTTTCGCCACCGACCTCCACGCCATCCTGCAGAACCTCGGCATCAGTCAGCTCATCGTCACTGGCGTCACCACCGAAGTCTGCGTGAACACCACGGTGCGCGAGGCCAACGATCGCGGCTACGACTGCCTTGTGCCTTCGGACTGCGTCGGATCGTACTTCCCCGAATTTCAGGAAATGGGCCTCAAAATGATCAAGGCTCAGGGCGGCATCTTCGGCTGGGTCACCGACTCGGCGCGGATTCTGCCGGTCCTCGCGCAACTTCCGTCTGCGAACCTATGAACAAACCAAAAATCTGGGTCGCTGGCGATTGGAACGCCTTCTTTGGATTCGGCACCAACATCCTCGTCAACCTCCTCACCCTCACCGGACTCCTTCGATTCGTTCTCAAGATGCCGGACGATTTGGTTTTCGGCCGCATCCTGCCCGCGACCGGCCTCATGCTCTGCCTGTCCACGCTCTACTACGCGCGCCTGGCCTATAAACTCGCGCAAGCCACGGGCCGCACCGACGTCTGCGCGCTCCCCTCGGGCACGAGCGTGCCGCATATGTTCGTCGTGACTTTCGTGATCATGCTCCCCATCGCCCTCAAAACAGGAAATCCCATCAAGGGTTGGGAAGCCGGGCTGACCTGGGTCGTTGTCCAAAGCTTCGTCCTCATGATCGGCGGCTTTATCGCTCCCATCATCCGCAAGATCACTCCTCGCGCCGCCCTGTTGGGCACTCTCGCCGGCGTCTCCGTCACGTTCATTTCCATGCGGCCTGCCCTGGAAATGTTCCTGACTCCGCTCATCGGCATCGTCTGCTTCGTCATCATTCTCTTGAGTTGGTTCGGCGGCGTGCGCTACCGCGGCATCCCGGCAGGGCTGGTCGCCATCGCGGCCGGAACGGTGATTGCCTGGGGTTCAAACGCCTTCGGTTACAATTTCGGCGGCCTGAGCCTGCAGGGGCTTTCCACTTCCATCTCAAACTTCGGCTTCCGAGTCCCGCTCCCCGCCATCGGCCATGTCTTTTCCGGTTTTGAGTTCCTCGGCATTCTCCTCATCACGGCCATCCCCTTCGGCATTTACGATCTCGTCGAAGCGATCGACAATGTCGAAAGCGCCGCCGTGGCCGGTGATCATTTTCCCACCACTCGCGTGCTCACGGCGGATGGCGTGGTCAGCCTGATCGGCTGCTTGATGGGCAACCCCTTCATCAACGCCGTTTACATTGGCCATCCGGGCTGGAAAGCGATGGGAGGGCGCATCGGTTATTCCGCCGCTACCGGCGTCATGGTCATCCTCCTTTGTTGGTTCGGGACCATCTCAGTGATGCTCGCGCTCATCCCTTCCGTGGCGATCGTTCCGATTCTTCTCTACATCGCCATGCTCATCGGCTCCCAGGCCTTCCAGGAAACACCCCGCAGCCACGCGCCCGCCATCATCCTTTCCCTGGTGCCGCACCTCGCGAACTGGGCGTTCACCCTTATCAACGGCGCGCTCGCGGCCGCCGGAACTCCCGTCTCGTCTCTCAATCCCGCTCAACTCGATGCCCTCGTCGCCAAAATGCGCACGGAAGGAGTTCTCTATCATGGCCTGCACGTCCTGGGAGATGGCTCCATTCTCGGCGGCCTCATCCTGGGGGCGGTCGCCGTCTTCATTATCGAGCGCGACTTCCGCAAAGCCTCCGGCTTCGCTCTGGCGGGAGCCACCCTCACCTTTTTCGGCTTTATGCACGGCGAACGGATTGGCCTGGGCCAAAGCCCGCTCGTCGCGCTCAGCTATTTTATCGTCAGCGGCATCCTCCTCTCTTGCGCGCGCTTCGCCCTCGTGGCCCCAGCCCCAGCGCCCGACCCGAACCATGTCCACGCCAACGCGATTCCTATTGCCACCTGAGATGCCTGAACCAGAATTCTGCATGCCAAATGATCAAGTCCTTCGAATCACTGATCTCTTTCAAATCTCCGGGTGGCAACAGAAGCTGCGTTGGGAACCCTTCCAGCCCGGCGTCGAAATCTATCGCCTGTACGGGGACGGGAAGACTGGGCCGAGCGCTGCCCTCCTGCGCTTCCGACCGGGCGGCCGCATCCCACTGCACGAGCACACCGGTTACGAACATATTTTCCTCCTCTCCGGGTCCCAGGTGGACGAGAACAGCGAGGCGCAAACCGGCTCTCTCATCGTCAACCCGCCTGGCACCAGTCACAGCATCCTGAGCGAAAACGGCTGCATCGTTCTCGCCATTTATGAAAAGCCGGTGAAGTTTCTCTCTCCAGAGGTGAAGAAGTGAGTATTCTGTTGGCGGTTAACGGCACCTTGATGCGCGGCCTTGAGCTGAATCCGAACCTGCTCGATGTCGGAGCCACTTTTGTTCGTGAAGCCGTCACTGTTCCGCGCTACCGCTTGTGGACCATTCACGATCGGCACCCCGCCATGGTCCGCGTTAATCGCGGCGGCGTTTCGGTTCAAGTTGAAGTTTGGGCCGTCCCTCCCGCCGGCCTTGCCTCCATCCTCTTAAAGGAACCCCCGGGGCTTTCTATTGGCAAAGTCTCGCTCTCCGATGGTAGCGAAGTTCTCGGAGTTCTTGGCGAGCCGGCGCTGTGCGAAAACGAGAAGGAAATCAGCCAGTTCGGCGGCTGGCGCGCCTATATTGACACTCTCACTCCTCCCCAAGGCGGCCAGCTGGTTCCCCGTTAGCCGGGTTCAGTTGCACGAGACGTTCGGCGAAATATCCCGCGCCAGCGATTCGCTCCGTAGCTGAACCGACCCTGCCTCCAGCTGCTTCCGCTCGCGCACGCTATTTAGCAAATTCAGAGCCGCGATCCGATAGGCTTCCCCCAACGTCGGAAAGTTCAGCAAATTCTCCAAAAACACACTCACCTCATTCCCATTCAGCAGCGCCATTTCCCCCACGTGGATCAAGTCCGTCGCCCCGTCTCCCACAATGTGCACTCCCAGCAACCGCCGCCCCTCCCCATCCGCCACCAGCTTCAACAAGCCATCCTCCATCCCCGCGATCAACCCCCGCGCCGTTTCCTCGAACCGCGCCCGCCCCACGCTCACTTGCCCAAACCTGGCCGCCGCCTGCTCCTCCGTCAGCCCCACCGCCGCCATTTCCGGCACTGCATAAATCCCCGTCGGCACCAACTCAAAAGCCTGGCCCATTGGCAGCCCCAGCGCATGACACATCGCCCGCCGCCCCTGCTCCGCGGACGAAGTCGCCAGCCCCGGAGCTCCAATTACGTCCCCCACCGCGTAAATTCCCGGCACGTTCGTCTGGTACTGCGCGTCCGTGATGATCTGCCCCCGCGGACTCACCTGCACCCCCGCCCGTTCCAGATCCAGGCCTTCGATATTTGGCGTCCGCCCCAGCGCGGCCAGCACCTTGTCACTCCGCAGCACCCCGCCCGCCCCCAGCTCGGTCCGCACCTGTGACACTCCATCCCACCGCACCTCCTTCACCTCCTGGGCGGCCAGGTAGCTCCCGCCGTACCGTTCGAAGTTCGTCACAAACTTCGCCGTCAACTCCGGATCCAAAAACATCAACGGCCGCGGCGCTTTGTCCACCATCGTCACCTTCGTGCCCAGCAGCGAAAAGATCGAAGCATACTCCGAGGCAATCACCCCGCCTCCCAGCACCGTCAGCGACTGCGGAATATACTGCAGGCTCAAAATCGAATCACTATCCAGGATGTGCTCGTGATCCACCGGCACGTTCGCCGGTGAACGGGGCCGCGAACCGCTCGCAATTACAATCGTCCGCGCCCTCACCTCCGTCCGCCGTCCCTGCAAACCCGTCACCTCGACAGTTCCCGGACCCGTCAAACGCGCCCGGCCATGAATCAGCTCCACCCGGTTCCGCGCCAAATCCTCCTGGATCGCCCGCGTATGAGCCTCCAGCACCTGGCTCAATCGGAGCATCAGCGTCTTGATCTCCAGTTTCTCCCGCAATGTCACCTCAAACGCCGCCGCCCTCCGCCGCACCTGCATCATCGCCGCCGCCGTCTCCCGCAGCGTCTTGCTCGGGATCGTCCCCTGGTAAACACACGCGCCGCCCGCCTGCCTTTCCCGTTCCACAACCGCCACCCGCCGTCCGGCCTTCGCCCCCTGGATCGCCGCTTTCTGCCCGCCCGGCCCGCTGCCGATCACCACGATGTCGAAATCAAGAACCCCGGTCATAACTGCAGCGCGTTCACCGCCTTCAGCACATTCTCCTTCTGCTCCAGCAAGCTCTCCACATCCTCCGGATACAAATTCAGCAGCTCCAGCGCCCGGCTCCCCTGCACATTCAGCTCCTCCCCATCCAGCGCCCAGCGCGCCAGGTGGTGCGACAGATAAGTCATCGCGCATTCCAGTTCAAAGTCCACCGCCTCCTCCGGAGCCAGATAATGCTCGCACGCCGCCGCCACCTGCCTCGGCAGGTTCCACGCCCGGGCCAGCCGCGCCCCCACCCCCCGGTGCAAATCCGTCGCCAGCTCCATCAAGTCACCGTTCGATAAAGCCCATCCATGACGCCGCCGCAATTGCGCCCCCTTCTGCAGCAGCACCGGCTTGCCCACCGTATGCAGGAGCCCGCAAAGATATTGCCCCTCCACGTTCAGACGCTTGAACCGGGCGATCTCCCGGCCGAACGCCCCCGCGGCCAGCGCCTGCCGCCAGATCGCCGCCGCTTCATTCGCCAGATCGGGCAAAGCGAAAATCTCCCGCCGCATCGACACCGCGAACGCCGCATTCGAAACAAACCGCATCCCCAGCCGCAGGATCGCGTGCTGCAGAGACGTGATCTCCTCACTCCCCCGCACCGCCGCCGAGTTCGCCGCCCGGAGCACATGCCCCGCCAGCGCCTGGTCCCGTTCGATCAACGCGGGCAGATCACTGATCTGCGCGCTCGGATCATCCGCCAGCCGGCACACCTCGCTCGCCGCCTGCGGCATGATCGGCAGCTGGAACTCCCCGCGCTCCAACTCCAGCACCATCACCGCCCGGCATTCTTCCAAAGGCGGGCGCAACACAGCTAGCGTATCCAGTGTCATTTAAAAAACCGCGGCGGTTCCATTTAGCTATCGTCCTCTCCGCACACAAGTTGAGGTCGGCTAGGGCCGAACTAGGGCCATCGCCTCTTCCCCTTGGGCCTCATGGGCGGCCAGCACGCTGCCCCACTGCTGCCGGATAACCCATCGCGCCCGAACCGCTTGTGAGCCCTCCCGCCTTATCCAAACACAGGTCGCACACCGCTCCAGTGTCACCTTTTAACCAGCGTGCGCATTGTCCCTCACCTCCCCACGCTTCTCCCGCCTCCCGGCCTCGCCAATCGGGCCTCTCCACACCTCGGCAAGCATCATGCTAATGCCCCTGTCAGTCGCGATGCCCGCTCCTGCGGGCGTTGAAACCAATGAAACGAATCGCCATCCTCACCGCGGGCGGAGACACCCCCGCCTTGAATGCCACCATCAGCGGAGCCGTCACCCGCGCCAACCAACTCAAAGTCGAGATGATTGGCCTCATCAAAGGATTCAACAGCCTCTTCAACCCCCGCGTTCCCCATGTCCACCTGAACCCCCTCTTCCAGGAACTCCCCGAACTCGACCCCACCAAAGGCGGCACCCTCATCGGCTCCTCCCGTGACTACGTCGATCCCAACGACCACGAAAAACTCAACCAGATCGTCGAACGCCTCCACCGCCTCAAGGTCGAAGGCCTCATCTGCATCGGCGGCGACGGCACCCTCAACGGCCTCCAACCCCTGGCCGACCGCCTCCCCACCGTTCTCGCCCCCAAGACCATCGACAACGACCTTGGGCTCAACTACGCCAGCGAGCCCGACGAATACGTGCGCGTCAACGATCCCCAGGCCAAAGGCGGCTTCCGCTACAAACGCACCGAGTCACGCGCCGTCTTTAACCTTGGGCAAATCGTCAACTACGCCACCCCCGGTTACGCCACCGCCGTCTTCGTCTCCGCCCAGGGCGTGGAACGCATCCGCACCACCGCCGAGAGCCATCGCCGCATTGCCATCGTCGAGGTCATGGGCCGCCACTCCGGCTACATCGCCCTCGGGTCCACCTACGGCCGGCCCGACATCGTTCTCATCCCCGAACAACCCCTCGATCTCGAACGCCTCGTCGAGCGGGTCAAGCACATCTACGACCTGCAGAAAAACGTCGTCATCGTCTGCGGCGAAGGCATCGTCGACGAACAAGGCCGGGAACTCGGCGCGGAGACCAAGTCCGCCGACCCCGCCGGCAACATCGTCCTCAGCGGCGCAGCCGAAGCCCTCCGCTCCAAGCTCATCCAGATGATCGGCGACCGCTATTTCCAGCTTTACCGCCGGGGCGAATCCGCCCGCGAAGCCATCTTCACCCGCAAAGTCGGCCACACCCAGCGCGGCGGACGCCCCATCCTTTTCGATCGTTTTTACGCCGCCCAGCTCGGAGCCAAAGCCGTCGAACTCCTGCTCGAAGGCCGCAACAACGCCGTCTCCGTTCTCCAGCACAACGAAGTCAAAGGCTTCCACGTCGAGGGCTACGATGCCAACCGCTTCCGCGATCGCTGGGGGCTCATTCATGCCCGCTACATGCACCCCTCTCTTTACGACCCGCAAATGATGAAGCCCTCCAAGCTCGGCATCGACTACCTCCTGCCGATCTTCACCGATGCCATTGGCGAAGATGACATGGAGAACCTGCGCCAAACCCTCTTTGCGGCCGGCAACCTCACGCAGCCCTATCACTCCATCAACACCGACGTCAACAAGCGGATACGTTACCTCGACTGACGGCTGTTCCTGGAGGCGGCAAACGAGCTTCGCCCCTGGCCTGCTTGAATTCGGCTTGTTTGCGCCGCCCGATGCCGGAAATCTCTCCGGATGGAACTGATAAAGCCGCCCCGCCTGCGGAAGGGAGATTTGATCGGCCTCGTTTCGCCCGCGAGCACCCCCGCCCCGCTGGCCAAGATCGAGGCCAGCGTCAATTACCTCGAACAGCTGGGCTACCGCGTCGCCGTTGGCCAAAACGCCGCCACCGAATACGGCTATCTCGCCGGCACGGACGAACAGCGCGCCAGCGATCTCAACGCGATGATTGGCAGCCCGGAGGTCCGGGCGATCTTCGCCCTGCGCGGCGGTTACGGCACCCCCCGGCTCCTCCCCCTCATCGATTACCGCGGCCTGCGCCGCCGCCCGAAAATCGTCTCGGGGTTCAGCGACATCACCGCCCTGCAACTCGCCATTTACCGGAAGTGCCGGCTGGTCACCTTCTCCGGTCCCATGCCCGCCGTCGAATTCTGGCAGGATCTCGATCCCTACACCGAAGAGAATTTCTGGCGGCTCCTCACTTCCGCCAGAAAACCCGGCCCGCTCCTGAACCCTCCCGGCGTCGCGCTCCAGCCGCTTCAACCCGGGAGAGGCGAGGGCGTGCTGCTCGGTGGCAATCTCTCCCTGATCCTCTCCTGCCTCGGCACTCCGTACCTGCCCGCGCTCGCCCGCTCGATTCTGGCCATCGAAGAAGTGGACGAAGCTCCCTACCGCATCGACCGGCTGCTCACCCAGCTTCGCCACAGCGGCCTGGCTTCAAAGCTCAGCGGCCTCATTTTTGGCCAGTTCACCCGGTGCGAACAGAAGGACCCCAAGCGGCCCAGCCTCTCCACGGCTGAAGTGCTGCAAGATTTCGCCTCGCGCCTCCCCTGCCCCGCGCTTGCGAATCTGCAGTACGGCCACGTGCCGAAGAAGCTCACCTTGCCCTTCGGCGTCACCGCGCGCCTGGACGCAAAAAAAGGCCGGCTCGATATTATCGAACCGGCCGTAAGCTGATCGTTCCCTTGGCGAGCTACTGCGCCACCGTCCGCAGGAAGTCCTGATTCGCCCGCAAGCCGCCGAAGCTCTGATTCGTAATCGCGTCCTTCGACACGTTGAAGGCGTTGGGATTTGTTTTCAATCGGTTGTTGCTCAACTCCACCGCTCGTTTCAAGGCCGAGAGCGATTGCGGAGCTTTGCCCACCGTCGCCTGCACCCGCGCCAGATCATACCAGGTTTCCGGGCTGTCGGGCATCACTTGCGTGGCGCGTGCGAAAGCCTTTTCGAGCCCGGCGGCATTGCCCAGCTGGGAGTAGGCATTCGCCACGGACAGGATCGCCTGGGAATTTGCGTTCGAATTGTTGATCAGGTTCTCCAGCACCTGGTACCCCTCGTTCGTCCGTTGCAGCTGGAAGTAGAGCGAAGCCAGCTGAAACGCGTTGGTCAGGTTCATCGGGTCCGCTTTATACAGGTTCTCGGCCGCCGTCAGCGGCGGGATCTGCGCGGGGGCCCCCGGGGCCGGCGCGGCCGCGGCTGTCCCCGCTCGCGGGGCGTTCTTCATCAACTCCTGGATGTTTTGCAGCAGAGCTTCCATCGACGGATTATCCGGATCGAACTTCATGCTCGTGCGCACGATCAATTCCGCGTCCGCCGCCCGCCCCAGGTTCACCAGCAGCGTCACATACTTGTAGACCGCTTCCGGGCTGTACGGGCAGAACGCGAACGCCTGCTTGAACGCGAACTCCGCTTCCTTCAACGCCCGGGCATTTTCCGCCGGAACGCGCGAAGACTGCACCCGCCAGAAGTACAGGCCGCCAATCGCGCTGCGTAATTTCGAGAAGGCTTTTTGCGCATTGTCGTCGCGCACAAATTCCCGCATCCCCTTGAACCCGCTGAAATCCCGGCGAATGTAGGTCTTGTCCGCGAAATCGCAGATGTCTTTCACGGGCGTATCGTAGGTGATCCAGTTGCCGATCAGCCGCTCCGAATACCGGCTCCAGAATTCGTGATCCTTCTTCACGATCTCGTCCGTCATCTCCTGCACCGGATTCCGGTTGATCTTCATGATGATCCCGGCCGGCGTGAGGTACGGGAACATCCAGTCCAGCGGAAAGCTTTCCTCCACATAGAACTCGTTGGTCGGGTTCTTGTCGAAGATCACCTTGGTCAGCAGGCCATTGATCGCCATCACCGCCACCTGGCCCGACACCGAGATCCGGTTGTCCACCACCCGCACATCCTCGCCCGGCTTGATCTGCTTCGGCTCGTTGGGATGCGTCATGTCATGCTGCAGCCGGCGTTGCGCGTCCCCGATGTAATCCTGGAACGCCTTCTGCGAATCCTCCGGCGAGGGCGTGAGAATTTCCTTCGAGAGGTAGGCCCCCACATCATAAGGGTTGTTTGCCATCTCCGGCGGCGGGGGCGGTGGATTGTCCTTCGCCGGATACACCCCTTCCGCCCGGCGCCGTTTCTCAATCTTCGCGCCGAGCTTCGTAAAGAACCGATCCACCGGCAGGAACATCCGCGCGATCAGATTGGTCCTCCCCATTTCCTCCTCGTGGCTGCTCCGGAGGAAGTTCACGAAGAAATAGGGATCTTGCTGCGCGCTCCGGTTGTAATGCGCGCGGATATAGTCCAGATAGGTGCTGTCCGCGAGCGCGTTCTGCGTGATCAAATAAACGTCGCGCCGGTCGAATTTCGGATCGAGCGGCTTTTTCGACGGCGGCACGAAGCTCTCGCAAAAAATCATGTAAGTGGGATTGAACCGGCCCGGGTCCGTTCCACCGAACAGCACCGTGTTCTTCTCCATTTCCGGATAGATCCCGAAGGGCGGACTGAACATGTCGTGCCCGAACCAGTAGCCGAACACATGGCCGCGCTGCTCGTTATCCGCCCAGTGCGCGAAAACCGAGTGCAGCGGCATCAGCGCGAAAATCCCCAGCAGCACCGCCAACGGCGCGCGGACCCGTGAAACGGCGAAGGTCCCAACCGCGCAGGCCGCCAACGCCAGCAGGAAGAGCGCGTTGTATCTGTCCAGCGCGAACTGGGTTTTCAGCGACACCAGATTGTAGAGCGCGACCGCAGCGGCCACCGCGCTCGCATAGAGCAGGTAGCTGCGCAGCTTTTCATACTCCGTGGCAATGATCGTTCCGATGAACGCGATGCCGTAACCAATGCCGATCGCGATGATGACGTGCGACGCCGCGAAAAAGACGCGCGCCTGCTCGCGGCTCTGCCGGTCCACCCCCGGGTTGAGCAGGATCAACAGCAGGAACGCCAGGAACATATAGATCGCCCCGAGCCCCACCAGCCAGGACCGGTCCCGCTTCAGCATTCGCTTGTAGAACAGGAACGGGATCAGGCCGATCATCAGGTTGATGAAGTTGAACTCTTCGATCGCCCCGCTGAAGTACATCCCCACTTGCTGAAAGAAGCGCCCGCTCAGCGGATTGACCGGGTTCGTCTTGTCATACTGGCCGCGCAGCAACGCGTGCCAAAAGCCAGCTTCCGTCCGCGGATAACCCCAGTTCAGCGGCGGGTTGGTCATCGAAGTGAGCGGCATGTAGAAGTAGAAGGCCACGCCAATAATGAACCCGAGGGTGATCACCCCCGCCGGCACCCAATCCGCCGACAGCTTCTTGGTCTTGGCCGCCAGGTAAGCCGCCCCCAGCGCCGAACTGATCCCGACCGCGTTATAAATGCCGAACAAAACCGGGTTCGCGTCGAACGAGGTAATGATCCCCTTGGACTTCGCGATCAGCCCGGCAAAATAGGCCACGCTGTTCAGGATGAGCAGATTGCGTCCCAGCCGCGGTTCCACCGCCAGGATCAGCACCTCGATCCCCATCGTCGCCACGATGAGGGTCTGGTGGTTATTGAGGCAGATGCCGAAGGTGAACGCCGCCAGATAAAGGTAGCGCCGCTGATACGGGGCGTAGGTCCAGCGCAGCATGAAGCACAACACTCCCATCAGCGACAGCACGCTGAAGGGATAGACCTCGACAATCACCGCCTGGCTCCACATGAAGCCGTTGAAGCCCACGAGCATGCCGGCGGCAAATCCCGCCACCAGGTTGATCCAGTGCTGCCACCGGGGCGGCACGTTTTTCAGATCCTGGATGCCTTCCATCAGCATGCTGCTGCTGCGCGAAACAAGCAGCGCCACCAGCCCGCAGGAAATCGCCCCCGCCACCGCCGACGAGAGCCCCACCCGCCACGCGACATTCGAGAACGGGAATAACACCGTGAAAAGCCAGGTATAGACGGTCCACACCGGGTAGCCCGGAGGATGCGGGACGCCCGCGTAGAACGAGGCCGTCGCCAGCTCGCCCGAATCTTCCAGGGTCACATCCGGAGCCAGCGTGTAGAAGTAGCCGCAGAACACCAGAAGGGTGGTGAGCCAGAACGCGATCCAATCCCAGCGCCGGAATAGATTCGGCGGCGGCGGGACCGGGCCGCGCACATCTCCAGGCTTGACGGAGATCGGTTTGGCCTGCGGAGAAACAGAGGGATTCGAGCCCATCCCAGGTTTTTCAACACCCTTGGGCTTATTCGACTGACCGTTGCTCATTGATTATTGGATTAGCTTATTCGTGTAGGAAACTTGCACCCCGCCGAACGCGCCCGTGCTCGCATTGTCCGACCGCCGGCCGAAGCTCCATTCGACCGATGTGGTGGGGAGGGAATTCTTGTCGCTATGATCGGCCCGCGCCGTCAGGGCCCCGGGATTTTCCGAAAACAGCATGTTTTTCAGCCCGGGCGGCACCGTGGGATGCGCCGGGTACCGATCGGACAGCGTGCCGATCATCAAAAGGAAACAACCGAACACCGGCACCAACCATTGCGAAAAATCAGCAAAGTGAAATGAACGGGCCACCGAGGCCCCGGGCGCGGCCGCCTCCAGCGCGGGCGCGAAAATCCGCCGGCGCAATTCAGGCGTAGGTCGGCGTGGGGTCCACCTCCGCAAGTCGTTCTCGAGAGAGTTCCAATCGCTCATAATCTTTTCCTTTCAGGCAGGCGCGCAGCTTTTCCAGGCCGTACCGATACCGCCCCGCCACTGTGTTCGGAGAAATCTCCAGCAAGCTCGCAATCTGCTCGAACGTGTAATCCGACCAGATCTTGAGCACGATCACTTCCCGCTGTTCCGCGGGCAGTTTCGCCAGGCACCGCATCGCTTCCCGTTCCGCCGGAGTCTCCGCTTCGTTCTTCTCAAACCACCGGATCGACTCCACTTCCCGGGCAATCCGCCGCCACAGCGACCGTTTGTGATTTAGCGCCCGGTTCCGCACCGCCCGATACGCATAGTGCTCCGGTTGCACCGGCCGCTCCGCCAGAGCCAGCAGGGCCACAAAAGCCTCCTGCACCACATCTTCAGCCTCCGAGTGCGAAAGGCCAAGCGCGCGCGCATAAAGCACCAGTTGCGCCGCTTTATCGTCGTAAAGCTGCTCGCACCAGTTCAGATTGTTCCGCTGCTCCTCTGACACGGTTCGCTTTTAAAAACACTTCACCCGCCCGTTTTTGTATAAAAAAATGCACCGGACCGGTAAAAGGTGCCACGATAGGTCATAAACCGCTCTGGCGAAAGTGGATTCCAACAGCGGAAAAGGCCGACTAAGGCCGGCAAGGCAGTCGCTTCTCCGGCTTCGTTACGGACGCACGACCTTGAACTCCGCCCTGACGGGGCTTGACCAGGGGGTCGAAATCGGAGGGCCGCCCACCTGATGCACCACCGGGTTGCGGACCCGGGCCATCACCCGGACGTCCTCTTTCAGCACGATCGGCCCGGCGTAGGCCACCGCGTTCGTCGAGACGCCACCCTGAACCTGCCGGGGATCGGATCCATCCAGCGTGTAGTAAATGGTCGAAGCCCCGGACGCATTCAGGGTAAGTTCGAAACCGGCGGGCACTTTTCCTCCCGCCCGGCCCAGCTTCGGCGGCTGGGCCAGCTGCTGATCGATAAACTCCATCCGCTGGCGGAGCCAGGTTTTCATCCAATCGACCTCGCTCTGGTAAGAGCCGCCCCGCGGTTCCAGCCCCCAGCGGCGCGCCTGCCTCGGCTGCGCTTCCCGCACCTCCGCCGCCAGGCGATCGATCAATCCGAAAAGGTTCGCCTCGGAAAAGGTGGTTTGCCGCAGCCCCTGCCATTTATCCACCCACAATTGCCAGAAATCCGGGTCCATAAACAACCGGCTCCACCAGGGCGCATCGAAAAAGCGCCCGGTGTTCCACCGACGCGGGTCCGCATCCCGTTCATCGATCGAACCCAGCGCCCGGTCGAAATCCCAGTGCGGACCGAAAACAATCTTACCCCCGCGCGGTTTGTAGAAATAGGTGCTGAAGTTGAAGATGTCGACATTCCCGCTCAGCACTTCCAGCACATGAAAATCGATCCAGGCCTCCACATCGATGTAGGCCCGGTACCCCTTCACCGGATCTTTCCAGCGCGGGCCGTCCAACACCCGCTCGAACTCGTCAAAGTAGCTTTTCAGATAGGCTCGCTGCGGCGCTCGTTGCGGCAATTCGATCACCGGCTCTTTCGGCTCCACATACACCATCGAGGCGCCCCCGGCCCAAAAACCGCTCTCGCCCGGGCCGAGCCGGTCGAACTTCAGGAGATACCCCCCGGTTACCTCCGGCCCCTTCAGATCCTCCGCCCCCAGCCGGTCGATTGCCACCCGGTGCTTGCCGACCTTGATCTTCTCTTCCAGCACGTAAACTCCGAAGTAATCCCGCGCCGTCACCGGCCCCCCGTGGTGCGCCAGATAAACCTCCACAAAGCGCGTCCGCGGCGAGTACCGGCCCATGTCCCGGCTCAACTGATGGATGAACGGATTGTGGATCATCACCGGGTCGAAGTAATTCGGCGCGTAGAGCACCCAGTCCGAATTCGCTGGCAGCCCGAGAAATGGCAGGTGCTGCTCGTGATCGAACTCATCCAGAAACTGCAGCGCGAACCCCGGCTGCGGCATGCCGGAGGAACTCGACCCGCGCTGATGAAAGCCGCCGCGCGTCGCCAGCGCGGGGGCATTGGTCAGTGACGTCTTGCCGTCCGCCGGTTCATAGGCCAGCACTTCCACGAACGATGATCGGGCCGAGGTCGACCGCCCCACCCCGAATGTATCCAGCACCAACACCGGCAAGCTCGACTGAAACCCCAGCAGATTGGTCCCCAGGAAAATGTAACTCTCGCCGCCCGGCGGTCCCGGCAGCAACCCCTCCTGATACGCCCGCGCCCGCACTGCCATGGTGTTCGTAATGGTCAGCGGCCCCTGGTAGGCCGGCGACTCCCGGCCGGGCAGCCGCCCGTCCAGAGTGTAACGAATCACCGCGTTCGTCGCCGGGCATGAGAGGGCCAGAGGGAACGCCTCCAGGCACGAGCCGCTTCGCCGCGAGAAAACCACCGGTGGCGCAAACCCGCTGCCGCTCGCCGCATTCCATCGCCCCGGAGTTGCTTCCGCGAAATTCCCCAACAGCGCCGGTTCGCCCCGCACCCGGCCGTAGGAAACATCAGGCCCTTCCGACTTGGGATACCGCAGCACCGCCACGAGGTTCGTGCCCGGCCCGCTCAGCGCCACAAATCCCCCCTCCTTGGCCAGCGTAAAATTCGCGTGCAGCCGGTTCAGATCATTCGTGCTCCCGCGCCCGGAAGCGAAAACCACCATGAAGCCGCCCGGCAGGATCGAGACGCGCGGAAAACGCCATTTCGCCAGATTCGTCGGCGAATCCGAGAGGAACCAACCGTTCAAGCTGGCCACTTCCGAACCGCCGTTCACCAGTTCAATCCAGCTCGGAAACTGCCCTGCTTCATCCGCGAGGCTCCTGGCATTCTCCACCAGCACCTCCGAGAGGTAGACTCCATTGAAACTCTCCGCCGCCCGGCCTGCCACCGCTGCCACCAGCAGCAAACCAACCACTGCTCGGTGCAACCATCGAGACCACCCGGCGCATGCGGAAAGACCACTCACAGCAGATTGCCACAACTGGCGTTGCACCCGCTCATACTGCCCCTCCCAGCCAGTTTCACAAGTCCTCCCGTCACGCCGCTGGCGCCGGCGGCCCATCCCGGCTGCCCACGCAGTCCGCGCCGCGCTACGGCGCCTAACGAAGACTCCGGCGCGGTGCTGCGCCCTCGGGCCGACCGTGCCAGGAGCCAGCGACCAGTGACGGCTCGGCGAGCCCGCTTACCGTTTCGCCACGGCTTTCGCGGCCGCTTCCTGGAACGCCTTGCGCACATCGCTCGCGTCACTGTTCGGGAAGTTCGAGCGCTGAACCATCAGGATGTAAGCCACGCCCTTCACCGGGTCGATCCAGGCCTGCGTGCCCCACGCCCCGCCATGGCCGAACGAGCCGGGCGAAAGCATCGCGGCCACTCCGTCATGCGGTTCCTTGAGCACGCACGTGCCAAGTCCCCAGCCGTACTTCCGGCCGTGGTGGCCAAACGTCTCATTTTGGAAAAAGCCCGTCGGCAGATCGCCCGTTTGCGGATGGGTCATAAATTCTTCCGCGGCCGCGGAGATGATGCGCCGTCCTTTGAATTTCCCATGGTTCAGGAGCATCTGGCAGAACCGCGCGTAATCCGGCGCCGTCGAATAAAGCCCGCCGTTCCCCTGCGGCGGCTTTTCGCGCGGCCCGAAAACGGGGCGCGGCGGGACGGCCTCCAGCGCTCCCGTCTCCTTGTTCCGGGCGTAGGGCGCGGCCAGCCGGGCGCGCTGTTCCGCCGTGGGATAAAAGGTGGTGTCTTTCATCCCAAGCGGATCGAACAGGCGCTTCTGCAGAAAGGCATCAAAAGACATTCCGCTCACGATTTCCACAATGCGCGCCGCCGCGTTGATTCCGCTTTGGGTGTAACGCCATTTTTCCCCGGGCTCATATTGCATCGGCGCCGCCAGCCAGAGCGGGACGAGGTCGGCCAGCGTTTTTGCGCTTTGCAACTGCGGACCGCCCGCCTCGCCCAGGCCGGAAGTGTGGGTCAGAATCTGCGTGATCGTGAGATTCGCCGGTTTGCCGGACGGCGTTTTCAAGTTCGCGAATTCCGGAATGTGCCGGGCCACCGGATCGCTCACCTTCAGCTTTCCTTCGTCCTGCAGGATCAGCACCGCCACCGCCGTCACCGGCTTGGTCATCGACGCGATCCAGAAAATGGCATCCTCCGCCATCGGCTTGTGCTCCGCAACATTCGCCATTCCCTGCCCCTGCAAATGCAGCACTTTGCTCTTCGAAACCACGGCGGTCACCGCACCGGCCACCTCGTTCTTCGTCACCATCTCCTGCATCGCCTCCGCGATCCCCGGGAGTTTCGGAGCCCCCGCGAAAGCCGGAAGCGCAGCTATGAGCAGACCGATGATTTGTCTTGGGTGCATGCCCAAAATTCAACCCTCGATCAGCGAGACGGTCAAGGTGTTCGAACCGCGGAAAACCGCAGTTCGAAGTGCGAAGGACGAAAAGGGGCTTGGAGCACGGAGTTGGGAGCGGCGAGAGGGCAAAAGTGGGACAGGGGCGGGCCGGTCCAACGAGGTTTTCAGGGGCGAGACCCGCATTGTTGCTGTATTCGTCCCTGGCGTACGATTTTCTTTTACAATGAGTTACATCCCTAAAAAGAGGGTCCGAGCCAGGGCATTCCGATCCGGCAATTTCCAGGAAACCGTCCCAGAATTTTTGTAAAACTGGAGGTACAGGGAAAGACGAAAAGGGCCGCAAAGACGCAGGAGAAGCCAAGCCGCCCCAGGCTGGGACCGCCGTTGGCGGGTCACCGGGAGTGACTGCTGAGGGCGGAGCCGCGAGGGCGGCGCTGCTCTGAGGGGTCGTTCCCAGTGACCGGAATCGAACATTCCAGATCACCGGATTAATCTACCAAGAGAGTGCTTTTTGTGTCAACTGCTCAGAATGTAGGCAAACAACTACAGGAGAAGCTCGGAGCTTGGAGCAGAGAGCCCTAGAGAAAACCCCAAAAGCCAAATGCCAAATCCCACCGAAAAGTGCACAAAATTCTGAGCTGGAATTTGGTGGGATATGTGGAATTGCGGGCCTTTTTTGGTGGACCCTCGTGGAACCTGGGGGAAATTCGGCGGGACGACAACGCCGATCTGGGGTCGAGGGCCAGTTTGTATGAACGCAGCTGTTCCTAGAAGCGAAAGGGAGGTTTTGGAAAAACCCAAAGCGGCGTCACGGACCGGCATTAGACCTAAAAGTAGACGACATTCAAACCGTTTGCCCAGTGGTTTCCACATTAAGAGAACACTCTTGTTGTAGACTACGCGTGACCCTTTCGCCAAGTTCACGCCATGACTCCGCGTTTGCAGCTCACTCCCAAGCACCGGGGAAGGACGAGCCGGCATTCCTGGGGATCAACTATTGGGCTCTCCATGTCGGCGGGGCAATGTGGCAATGCTCTAGTCGAACCCCTTTTAGGGTTGGGATCATCTTTCTGCGGTGGACCCAGGGTAGGCCTCGGAAGCGGCCAACCCTGGGCTGAGGAGCCGGAACGCCGTTGGCGTTCTGATTGGGTGCGAGGCGGTCAATCCTTCTTTCGGTTGGGACGGTTTCTGTCCGCGTCTTTGGTCGTGGCGTCGACGGGTGGGAGAACTGGCCGCCGTTCGTGGGGAGCCGGTTTTGCCAGGGATTGACCCGGCGGATGAGCTATATACCATCCATCAAGTTGAAGGGATCAATATGCCGCTCCTCGCAAATATGGGGGTCCCGATGATTTTCCCGGAGTTTGCCCTAATGGCGCTCGCGTTGGGACCTGTGGTGTTGGTGGAAAGTGCGTTGATCAAACGCCCGCTGGGCCTTTCTCTGTCGTCCGCCTTGAAGGGAGCGGCGGTTGCAAATCTCTGGACGACCCTGCTAGGCGTGCCGCTCGCTTGGTTCGTCATGCTTTTGATCGGCATAGCCAGTACTGGCGGTTACGCATTGGGCCTCAACTCGCCGGCAAAGGCACTCGCCGCGGTCACGCTTCAGGCGGCCTGGTTGATCCCGTACGAGGAGCATCTTTTTTGGATGATTCCAGCGGCCGCCACCGTCTTGCTCATCCCTTGCTTCGTGGTTTCAGTTTTCCTCGAACGGTGGGTCTTGGTGCGTCGGTGGAAGGGCACTGATCCCGGACTTGTCCGTTCGGCAGTTCTCCGCGCAAACATTTGGTCGTATCTGCTATTGCTTGTTGCAGGGAGTATCTGGCTGATCTTCAGCGCCCGATGATCACGCCGCCTGATGACGCTGGCAGCCAGAAGCGTCGATGAGCGTTGCCAACGCCGCCTCGAAAATGTCTCCCACTTCCTGAGCTTCGCTGACGCGATTGGAGGATCTTGATAGGTCCAACGCGGGAGGGGCAGTGAGAATGGGGGACGGTTTACCCCGGGTAGCCGCTCGGCGCTCCGCTGTTTTCGGCGGCGATCCGGGGCTACTCTCGTATCATCTCTCTGGGATTTTCGGTTTGCGCTGGCGCTCTTGATATTGCATTCCCGCGACCGATTCGGGCGTGAAATGAAAAAATGTTGACGCGGGTTGTTAACTGCGGGTGACACCCGTCTCACTTTCGGCTGAACGAGGCTATTTCGCTGAACTTTGCTGACGGATTATCGAGAAGGTGATCATCCATCCCAGCGAGGTGCTTTTCGAAGAACGCGACGGTGCAGGCATCGATGGCGATCGCTCGGGAGCGCGACGCGGCGTTGGGAGAGATCAGCCATTCCGCATCGGTAAAGTCCTCGTGAACCGCTCCTTTTATCTGGAGGATATAGGCGTCAGCCACGGCTTTTTTGAAGAGCGGCAGGGCTTCGTCATACCCACCGCTCGTGGGGCTGCAGGTGGCGAGGAACGGCTTTTGCAGGCCGGCCTTCTGGAGGTCGGGCCGGGCGGAGAGGTAACCATCGAAGAATGCGGCCGCGCGGATTTTCTCATTGAGGCGAAGGCTGTCCGCTGAAATGCCGCCGCCGAAGGACCATCCCATAATGCCGATGTGGTCCAGGTCGAGGCGGCCGGCCAGGATCGGGTCAGTCGCATTTACGGCCGCCAGATGTTCGATGACGAAATTGATGTCGGTCAGGCGGTTGGTGTGAGACCAAAGTTCGTGCGAGAAGGCGTCGGTGTTCCGGCCGCGCAGCAAAACGTCGCCCGGAAAGACCGTGGCGAAGGTGTCATCATGATCGAGACTGACGACGACGAAGCCGTGACTGGTCAGTTCCAGGCAGCGCCCGGTGTTCTCCGTGCGCACGCCCCGCCCAGCCGCCGTATCGAGCCCATGCGAATAAATGACGACCGGGAACTTATCCAATGGCTGAACCAGGGCGGGTGCATCCAATGTCGCGTGAGACACGAAACCGGTCAGGCGGGAAACGCTGCCGCTCCAATAATCGCGGTTGGCCGCGATCAAAGGATGCTCATAGGGAGCGGGGGTGGCTTGGGGATGCGGGGTGGCCGGATACCAAAACATGAGCATGAACGAGCTGTTCGTCCTATAGCCGAAGCGGTTGGTGCGCGACGAATCAGTGACCAGCCGACTGGTGACGCCGACGCTGTAAGGGCCGGTGGTCTGCCGCAGCGGAGTGTGCCATTGATTCAGCGAGGCACGGTAGAACTGCCGCGAGCCGCGGACAGGCAACGGATCGCTGAAGGAAATGGAGTTGGTGATGAGATTGGTGCGGAGCAAGGTCACAACCGTGCTCCAACCCTTTAAATCGGATAAATCCGATGAGGCCTCAATAGGCACCAAATCAAAGTAGTTTCTGAACACGTTCGTCGGCGCCACGGACCCTTCCACCGCCAGGGCAACCGTCGCGTCGGGACCGACCGCGATGCCGGCGAGTTGATGGACGGGATCGGCGCAGAGGGGAGTTGTCAGCAAAAGGAGGGATGCCAGGGCTCGAGTGATTTTCGAAAGGAGGGTGGTTTGCATAAGTTCGCTCGAATCGCTCTGTGTTGAAGCGGTTCTACTCCGGTACACCGCGAATCGGCGGAAAGGTTACTGGGCGGTGGTGGGGCTGAGAGAAAGGCGGGCGGTCCGAAGCCGCGTGCCTCGACCGGGCAAGCTGGACCAAGTCCGTTGATCAGTGAGTCATTCCCGCTCCGCGGGCGACCCCGTCCGTTTCTGAAAAGGCGGGCGCGGTCCAAAAGCGCAATGCGGGATCGCCGCAGCTGACGAGCAGGTCCCCGCCGGGCGCGAAGATGACCTGGCTGACGACCGTGGAGTGGGCTTTAAAGATGATCATGGCCCGGCGTTGTTTCACGTTCCACAACTTGACGTCGCCGTTCAAACTGCCGGTTGCCAACGTTTGACCGTCCGGGGAGAAGGCCAGGACTGAGATGGCTCCCGTATCGTTCTTCACCGTGTAGGATTCACCGCTGTTTAAGTCGTAAAAGCGGAGAGCCGAGTCAAAACTGCCGGTCACCAGCCAGCGGCCATCGGGAGAAGCAGTGAGCGCGCGCACGGTTTGAGCGCGTTCCGCAATGAGCGGGCCTCGTCGTTTCCAGGTCGCCGTATTCCAGAAGCGAATCGTGCCGTCTTCGCAGGCCACGGCCAGGAGTTCGTCATTCTGTGCAAATTCGAAAGAGGTAATGGCGGAGCGGTCGGCCCGAAGGGTGGCGATCTCACGCCAGGAGCCCCTTTCCCAGACCACAACTTCTTGCGGGCCCGAGCGGAGGGCCATCCATTTCCGCTGGCGCGCGAACTTGATGGGTTCGCGCAGCTGGGTGCGGCTCGAAACACTCTGGAGGCGAACGGCTTCATGATCGGCAAGGCGCCAGAGCTGCAAACCGCTCGGGCTGATGGAAATGAACTGATCAGAATCCGGCAGAAAATCGTAGGCGAGCCATCCGCTGTGCCCCCCATGAATCGGGCAGCTGGCGAGGCCGCAGGCGCACAAGTGGGAGTGGGCCGAATTCGCGGCGGAAGGTTCATCAGCAGCGAGCGGGCCTGGCGGCAGCGTAAAGCTCTCCGATTTGCGACGCCTGTCCCAGAATTTAATCTCGCCGGAAACGTCGCGGGCGAGCCAATGGCCATCCGTCGAAAAAACCACCCCGGCTCCCTCCGGGATCTCGCTCCGTTCGCTCTTCTCTGCCGGCGGGGCGGCCCAAAGGCGGGCCGTTCCGTCCGCACTGCCGGTCGCAACCCGCCGGCCATCTGCGGAGAAACTGACGCTCCACACTCGGTCGGAATGGCCGCCTAGAATTTTTGGAGTTCCCGGGTTGCCGAGACTCCAGATTCTTGCGGTCTGGTCGATGCTCCCGGAAACAAGCTGTTTCCCGTCCGGAGAAAACGCGAGGTCGACGACCGCCCGATCGTGACGGCCGACAATCGAAGGAAATCGGGGCGCGGATAGATCCCAGAGCCGGATATTGCCCTCGACATCACCGCTGGCGACATGCCTGCCGTCCGGGGAAAACTTCGCGCACAGGACGACTGCCTTGTGCCCCGTTAATATCTGAACGACTTTTTCACTCTTAAAGTCCCAAATGCGAACCGTCCGATCCCCGTGCGCGCTCACGAAGCGCTCGCTATCCGGAGAGAAACCACTCGACCAGCCGACAGAGCTATCAAACCCACTCAGTTCGAAGCTCTTTTTTCCGGAAGCAACCTCCCAGATGAAAATCTCGCCGTCTTGATTGGGCTTTGGATCGTAGGCCCAGCCGGTGGTTGAAGCGAGGAACTGCCCATTCGGGCTGAACGTGACGCTGGTGGTCATATCCCGATGCCCGCGCAGGGTTTTCGAGAGGGACAAAGTCCGCAAATCCCAGAGGTGAATGCAATCGCTATGGGTTGCATCTGCCATGGTGCTGGCCAGAAGCTGGCCGTCCGGGGAAAATGCCAGCGAATAAACAACGCCGGTGGCGCCCCGCAGCGTCCCGCTCAGCGAATGCTTCTCCAGATCCCAGAGTTCGATTTGGCCGGTGTGATGGCCGACCGCAAGGAACCGATTTTTGGGATCCAACGCGCTGCCCCAGACGGGCGAATCCAGCCCCTGGAAAACCGACAACTCGGCGGGACGCGTTTTATCGTAGAGGTATCTCCATTCGAAACCACGCAGGTCCAGCCCATCGGCCGGCCGGTTCGCTTCCAAAAGTTGCCGGGCCCGAGCCGGGTGGCCGGCTTCCAGGGCCTGGAACGCGAGCCCCATATCTCCGGCATACACATGACTCCGCAATTGTTCCGCGGTCCTTTCCGCGCGCCGCCATTCGCGCGTGACGGTGGCAGCGCCCATGAGCAAAGCCAGAGCAAGACTGGCGGACAGCGCCGCCACCGCGGGGCGGCGCCGAATCCATTTTCGCGCCCGCTCGAAGGAAGTGATGGCGCGCGCGTGGATCGGTTCGCCGCGCAGCCATCGTTGCAGGTCGTCGGCGAAGGCTTCGGCGGAGTTGTAGCGCCGGCCGGGATCTTTTTCGAGCGACTTGAGGCAGATGGTTTCGAGATCCAGATCCACGGCCGAGTTGAGTGCGGACGGACGGCGAGGCTCTTGTTCGAGCACACGACGGATCGTTTCGTAGGACGTGCCGCCCGCAAACGGCGGCTCCCCGGTCAGGCAGTTGTACAGGACCGCGCCGAGACCATAGATATCGGCGGCGGTCGTGACGTTGCGGGCATCACCGCGAGCTTGCTCCGGCGCCATGTACGAAGGGGTGCCGAGGATCGCGTTGGTATGGGTGAGCGTGCTGTCTTTCTCCGCGATTTTCGCCAGGCCGAAATCCGTCAGGTGCGGCACGCCGTCCTGGTCGATTAAAACGTTGCCCGGTTTGATGTCGCGATGCAGGACGCCGTGTTGATGGGCGTGATGGACTGCCCGGGCAAGGGTAAGGACGAGCTGGGCAGCCTTTATGGAGGTGTAACGCCCGGCGCTGGGAGGCTCTGGCTCATTATGCGGTCCGGCAATGCGAGCTTCCTCACGCCGGCTGCCAAACGTCCTGAGGTACTGATCCAGGTTCGGCCCGTCGATCAGGCCCATGCTGAAGTAGTGCTGGCCCCCGACCTCACCGATCTCGTGGATGGGAACGATGTTCGGGTGATTCAAAGCGGCGGCAGCTTCGGCTTCGGCCTTGAATCGCTTGATCAAATCCGGGCTGGCCAGCGCGCCTGCGTTGATGAGCTTGAGGGCAACGATGCGATTGAGATTTACCTGCCGCGCTTTGAAGACGATGCCCATGCCGCCGCGGGCGATTTCCCCGAGCAACTCGTAGTCGCCGAAATAACGGAGACGCGTTCCCGTGAACGGGCTGGCAGGAAGCGAGCTGTCAGATTGAACGGTGGCATTGAGGTCGGGATCCTCCCCGGGGTTGAGCACGCGTTCGAGGAGGCATTTTGGGCACAAACCCACGGATGCGCCCTGCGAGAACGTTGTTCCGCAGACGCGACACGACAAGATCTTTTGGCGGTCGGTGCTCATAAACGCGCGGCGTCGATGATCTAATCAGACCGATAACGAGAATGCATTTCTTTTTCCGACTGAAAAAGCGCGAGCCCAGGGGCTGAAGGCGGCCTGGGCTGGCGTTTTCAGACCGCTTCAGTAGGAGATGGCGCCTTCGTAGCCGCCCTGATCCTCGTTCGTGGCGAAATTGAAGCGCCCGTCGACGCCGTGGAAAGTCCCGGTGGCGTGGCTGAAACGGCCGGTGCCCGACACGATGGTATGCGTTACTTCGAAAGTGACGACCGCTGGATCGGCCGTCGGGTAAAGCTGCCCGGCGAAAATCGTTCTGAAGGTGTCGCCGTTCGCCGCGGTCCAATCGGCGTAACCAGTGAAGGTGAAGGTCTTGGTATTGAGGAAGTGAACGAGATGCTCGTCGAATTGCCCCAGGTGCGTTCCAACGCCATGCAAAGGAACGACGATCTGAATGACGTTTGGATCAGCGGTTCCGGTCGGACTTTCGGCAATGCCCTGGAACCGGGCTTTGAACGGAACGCCGACGCCTGCGCGCGAGGCGACCGTGAGCATGAGAGAGCAGATGGCAAGGGCGAGGGTCGTTTTGAATTTCATAAGTGTAGTCCTGGTTGAGTTTTTGTTTATCGGCGGTTCTGCCCGCCGACAGTTACCACCGCGAACGCGGGAAAAGGTTACACGCGACCGGCATCACGTCGTACTTCCCCGCCCCGCTCCCCGCCACCCCTGCTCTGGCCATCTCATCTGGCCGATCCAGTGTTACCCATGTTCTGAGCCTAAAGTGTCACCTATGCATTGACCGAACCTCTCCCCCTCTGGTCTCAGCTCCGCGCTCTTTGAACCATTGACAGAATTGACCGGCCTGCTCGGCGCTTCCGGGGGACTGGCACGAGGCTACTTTTTCTTTCCGAACGAGCGAGCCGCAATACAATCGATGCATGATTCAGTCCCTCACGTCCGTGGCGTTGTGGCTGCTTTTGGCCAGTGTCAATCCGCTTCTGGCCCAAACCAAAAGTGGCCAGGCCGCCGACGGGCGGATTACTTTCCTGGCCGCCGATGCGAAAGGGAGCGCGCGCTCGGCCGGGAGCGAGCTGTTGCTCCAGGGCGCGAGTGACTCCGCCGCGTGGGAGTACAAACCGACGCGCTGGGGCATGTACGATGTGTCGGTCGATTTTGCCGGAACGGAACAGCCAGCGGGCGAGATCACGGTGGAACTGGCCGGACAGACCCTGCAGGCAGCCCCGGTCGCCAAAGGAAAGCCGATCGGGCGGATTTATCTCGCCAAAGCGGATCCTTTCACCGCGACCGTTCGCTACAAGAACCGGCCGGGCACCGCGGGGGTCCGGCTGCTCTCCCTGGGGCTGACGCCCGCGCCGGAAGGGAAACCGATCGTGCAGAGCGGGCCGACGATTACGCTCCGGTCGGGCGAAGCGATCACGCACAGCGTCACGATGCGTTTCGAACCGGCCACGAATAAGAACTGCCTCGGGTACTGGGTGAACCCGGGTGACACGGCTGAATGGAGATTCCAGGTGACCCGTCCGGGCGACTACGACATTCAGTTATGGCAGGGGTGCGGCAAGGGCCAGGGCGGGAGCGACGTGCTGGTGGAAGTGCGGAATGATCAGGAACTGCTCAAGGAAACCAGGTTTGTGGTGGAGGAGACCGGGCATTTCCAGATCTTCCTGCCGCGCTTGCTAGGCCGGGTCCACTTCACGGCTCCGGGCGAGTATTCGCTCTGGGTGAAACCGCAACGGAAACAAGCCGGCGCGATCATGGACATCCGCGAGGTGCGGCTCCTGGGCGCCGATACGGGCAAGCCGGAGGCGGCCCAGACCCGCCTCCCGGGCAAGCGCTCCCTGTGGAACGGGTTCGAGCGGTTCGATTTCGAAGTGGACGGCCGGCCGGTGCTGGTGGTTTGCCCGAAGATCGAAGCCCCGGGCCGGCCGTGGGCCTGGCACGGTGAATTTTTCGGGCATAAACCGAACCCCGATATCGCCCTGCTCGGCCGGGGTTTTTACATTGTTTACATGAGCGTGCCGGACATGCTGGGATGCCCCGAAGCGGTCGCCCACTGGAATGCCCTTTACGAGGTCCTGACCCGAAAATATGGATTTGCCCCGAAAGCCGCGCTGGTGGGGCTCAGCCGGGGCGGCCTCTATTGTTACAACTGGGCGGCGGCGAACCCGGTGCGGGTGGCCTGCATTTACGGGGATGCGCCGGTGTGCGATTTCAAGAGCTGGCCGGGGGCCTTTGGACAGGGCAAACGGAGCGACTCGGACTGGCAGCTGGTGCTCAAACGCTACGGATTCGCATCGGACGCAGAAGCCAAGGCGTACCGCCTCAACCCGGTGGACAACCTGGCGCCGCTGGCGGCCGCCCATGTGCCCCTGCTCCACGTGTTTGGCGACGCGGACGAAGTGGTGCCATGGCAGGAAAACACCGGAGTGATCGCCGAGCGCTACCCGAAGCTCGGCGGCGAGATCACCCTGATCCGCAAGCCGGGGGTGCAACATCATCCGCACGGCCTTGATGATTCCACGCCGATCGTCGATTTTCTTTGGCGGAACAGCGCGAGCGCCGAGGCGAAAGCCTGGCTGGCCGCGCGGGGGAACGGTCCGCTCGACGCGGACACCCGGCCGCTCATTCGCAAGCTCGGGACGATCGACCTCGACCTGGTGGAGACCACGCCGGTCGTGATCAGCAACCGGCTCTGGCGCTTCGAATGGGTGCGCCAAGGGACCGGCCAGCAGTATTGGAACAATCGGCGCCAGACCAATTACTTCCGCTTCCGCGACCCGGCGACGGGTGAAACCACCGAACCGTTCGCGGACGGCCACGAATTCGGCAGCGCTTTCGTGCATGACGGCACGGTCTATGTGACCGGCACGCAGGGGCGGAGCCGGGTGAATATGTTCGCCTCGAGGGACCTGAGGAAATGGGAAACGTGGCCGGTGATCAATGACGGCCGGTACGGCATTTTCAACACCAGCCTGTGCGAGGCGGGCGGCCAATTTGTCCTGATGTTCGAAATCGACAAACCGGTGGAGGAAGCCGGAGTCGCTTTCACGGCCCGTTTCGCCAAGTCTCCGGATCTCCGCGCCTGGACGCTGACGCCGCCGGAATGCAACTACGCCAAGGATCGCTACACGGCACCGCACGCGCTCAAATGGCTCGATGGATGGTTTTACGACTTTTACCTGGAAGCGCACGACGGGTACGAGATGCGGGTCGTGCGTTCGCGGGATCTGATCGGCTGGGAGCCGAGCCCGCTCAACCCGGTGCTGCGCCATTCGCCCGAGGACAAAATCATTGCGAATCCGGCCCTGGACGACGGCCAGCGCGGACGAATCGCCAATGCCCGGAATATCAACAATTCCGACATCGATTTTTGCGAGTGGCAAGGGCGGCTCACGATCAACTATTCGTGGGGCAATCAGGAAGGGGTGGAACACCTGGCGAGCGCGGCCTATGACGGCTCATTGCGCCAGTTTCTGGAAGGCTGGTTTCCCAAACGGTAGCGCGCGCCCCTGCGGCCAAGCCGATCGGCGGCACAAAAAGTCTTGGCATTCCCGGCAGGCGCGCTGAATCTGGGTTCATGAAGAAAAGCCGAGCGGTCCGACGCAGCCCCGCGTCCAAATCCGGAGCGACCGGCAGCAAGCCTTTCGCCGGCGGCCGGATTCATCCCGTGGTGATTTACCCGTTCCGGGAGCCTGGAGACCCGGCCGACCTGGAGCAGCTTTACAGCTTGATCCAACGGCTCGACGCGGAGAAGAGCGATTACGCCCGGCCGATCACGGTGGTCGATCGCAAGACCTTTCACGCGAACGCCGCCAATGCCCGTTTCCTGAAATTCCGGGAAAGCGTCGTCGCCGGCTGTTCCGATATTCTGGATGCCTGGTGCGTCGACACCTGCCAGATGTGGTGCGCCGGGCTGGGTGAAGCGTTCGAACGGGGCTCGCCGGGCGATGTGTACTGGCTGATCCCGGGCGACTTCAATTACGGCACGCCGGTTGGGCGGGAAGTCCTGGGCCGCCTGCATGATCTGCCGGAGATCTGCCTCGAACTGGAACAAGACATCTGCATCGGAGAAATTGCCACGGATCACAACGATTCGAAGCAGCTGATCGACACCTACGGCACCTTCGCGCTGCTCTACAATTGGTTCCCAACCGAAGCGCAAGAGATCCGGCAATTCACCGAACGGCCGCGCTCGGAGTTCTTCGCGGTGCGCCACGATTTTCTCGGAGCGGCGTTGCGGCGGCGCTGGTACGCCTACGAGCAAACCGTGGTCATGCTTTTGCAGGCCGTCGCCGCGGGAAATCGCATCAGCCGGTTTTTCGTGGGCGAAATCTCGGATCTGCCCGAAGGGCGAGAAACGCTGGCTTCAGCCATCCAGCAGGTGGAGCGGACCGAGCGGGTCCTGAAAACGGTCTGGCGGGAACGGCAGGGCGAGAACGGGGATTGGATCGAGGCGTATCGCACGCTCGAGAGCAACTCTGAACAGGTGCGCCGGGCGGCCACCGTCATCCTGGAAAATCTCCTGCGCTAAGCCGGCACTACTCCATCGGCTGGGCCTTCTGCCGGCGTTCCATCAATTCGCGCCAGGTGGTGAGAATAATGCCGCGCTCCTGAATCGTTTGCCGCACGCCGGGATCTTTGAGCGTCCGCAGGTCAGCCCCGCGAGCCGCGTGCGAGCCGGTGATCAAGGGAAACTCCGGACTTGGTTCAGAAGCATGAAAGAGAATCTCGGTCACGCCCGGCTGCAAATCCCGCAAGAGCGCGGACAGGCGGGCCGGCTTTTCCTCCGCCGGAAATCGGGTGAAGCCGGTGACCAGATCATCGAGCACCGGCAGCCCGGCATTCCAGACCTTTTTCACCCAGGGCATCAACTGCCGGGAAGCCGCCAGTTCATCCGCCTCGAGATGGGCCATGGAACCGCCAATCACAAGGATCGGGATCTTCGCCTCGATCCCGATCACCGCGAAGCGCTCGAAATAATCCGGGCGGGCAAAAAGCGTGCCCATGTGAGAGTCGAGATGCGTGATGGGCAAGCCGATCACGCGGGCTCGATCCAATTGGGCGCGCAGTTCCTTCTCCACCTCGTCCGCCGACGCGTGGGTGGCGACCTCCTCGACCGAAGGCCAGAGGCATCCTTCGCGGTCGACCAGGCCCGGGACCGCCGCCTTGCCAGCCACGGGCCCCCAGCGATAAAGCTTCCACTCGGAGGTGAGGGTCAGATGCAACCCGTTGTCCGCCGTGGGATGCGCCTTCAAATACTGGCTGATCTCGGACACCCAGGGGCAAGGCATCATGGTGGCGAACGAAGTGGCGACACCCGACTCGGTGGCGTCGATGGCTCCGCGATTCGACGGATGCGACATGCCGACATCATCGACGTGCAGGATCACGACGACATCCGCAGCCTTCCAGCCGAGGCGTTCGGCAAAAGTCATTCCATAATTATGCAGTTGTCCGGCCCCGGCGGCGAGGAGAGCCGCCAAAAACGTCAGAGGCCGGAGGTTTGATTTCCAGGAGACGCTCATGTGTGAGGCTGATTTTCGTCCCGCGAAAAGCAAAATGCGAGCCCGGAAATAAATTCTGATCCCGCTTGAGGCGCGCCTGCCTCCCGCCTTAAACTCAAGCCTTCCTTGCATGAGCCACTTAGCCTATTCCGTCATCGGGGCCCTGGCAGTTTTCCTGGCCGGTTGCGCCGCACCGGCGCCGGCGGTGCCCAAGACCGCGGCCGCCTTCAGCACCCCCAAGCTCGATAACCTGAACGAGCAGATCCAGCGGAACGGATCAGATCCCCAGGCCTACTCGAACCGCGGTTATGTGCTGGCCCTGCTCGGCCGCCAAGAAGAGGCCCGGGCGGACCTGCGCAAGACGGTCGAGCTAAAGGACAACGGCCCGATGCACAATCGAGTGGGCTGGGCCTATTTCAATCTGGGCGATTACGCGGAAGCCGTTCGGCAGTTCGAACGCGCGGCGGAGATGAGCAACCACAAAGCGCATTATGACTACTACTCGCTGGTGCTGGGCTACTGGGGGACGGGCGATTTCAAGCAGGCGATCGAGAATTATCAATTGGCGGTGGAACGTGATCCGCGTTTCGGCGAATACAAGACTCTGAACGACCGGACCGCGGAGTGGACTCCGCTGGAACGCCGGGCCATGCACGAAATCTACGTGCTTTGGAGCAAAACCTGGAAGCCGCAGTAAAGAACCCCGCCGGCCTCTCGATCCCATGAAAACTCAAGCGCTGTTCGGCCTGCTGCTTGTCTTCGCGATGGGCGGAATCCACCTGAAAGCGGAGGCGCCCGAGCCGCGCGTCATCTCGCGCGGCCCAAATTCCGGCACATATCAAGCCTTCCCGGATCTCTGCCGCCTCCAGAGCGGCGAACTGTTTTGCGTGTTTTACGCCGGCTATACGCACATCTCCCTGCCGAACAAAGATTGGCCCCGGGGAGGACGAATCTGCGCCGTCCGCTCCAAAGACGAGGGAGCGACCTGGAGTGCGCCCGAGGTTCTGTACGACGGCCCGGACGACGACCGCGATCCGCACATTGCTCAAATGAAGGATGGGGCATTGATCTGCAGCTTTTTCCCGTATCGCAAAGGCGCGGAGAAAGCGGATCACGAAGTCTCCATCATTCAATCCAAGGACGAAGGGAAAAGCTGGGAGGCGACCCATCGAATCCTGGCGCGGCATTGGGCCTGTTCCGCGCCGGTGCGAGAGATGCCTGACGGAACACGCCTGCTGGGGGTTTACCGGGAAGACGGGGAGGCGGCCTACGGCGGGGTGCTCCGGTCCACGGATCGCGGCCAGACCTGGAGCGATCCGATCCCGATCGGGCTGGGCAGCGGGGTGCGTCTGGACGCGGAAACCGACTTCGTGCTCCTGCGCGACGGAAACCTCTACGCCGCTCTGCGGGGAGATCGCGTCAACATGCACTACGCCACAAGCCCGGATTTCGGGAAAACGTGGTCCGGGGTGAAAGACATCGGCTTCAAGGCGCATTGCCCTCATTTCACCCGCCTTTCCAGCGGCGCGATCCTCTTGGGGCATCGGCTGCCTCAAACATCGATCCATATCAGCCGGGACGAAGCGCGCACCTGGCAGGGGCCTTACCAGATCGACGATAAGATCGGGGCCTACCCGTCCACGGTCGAGTTGAAGGATCAATCCGTGCTCATTGTCTACTACGAAGAGGGCGAGCACAGCGCCATCCGGGCGCGGAAGTTCAAAGTGACCGAGAGCGGCATTGAATTCGTGCCCTGAGCGAGGCCGGCTGCCGGCGGCGCGCCGGAGGGGAGGTTTGGACCGGGTTCAGCCCAATTTTCAGCCGACAGCAAAACCATTGCTCTGCACCGGCTTTTGGGAATAATCACTCCCGAATGAAATCGATGACCGGCCATGGCCGGGGGGAACATACGCAGGAGGGATACAAGATTGTCACGGAGGTGAGCACGGTCAACCGCAAGCAGGCCGAGGTGAACATCTACCTGCCGCGCGAGCTGGAACCGCTGGATGCGCGGATCCGCACGGAGGTCAACCGCCGGATGGCGCGCGGGCGCATCACGGTGCGGGTCAGCCTCCATGTGACCGAAAGCGCCTTGATCAGCCACGCCCAGGTCAATATCGCCCTCGCCAAAGCCTACGCCCGGGAACTCAAGAAGCTCGCCCACGAGTTAAAAATCCCGGGGGATGTCACCCTGGAAGTTCTCGCGCGGGCGCCGGGCGTTTTCCAGGCCGACACCGCCCTGGCCGACGCGGATCATTTCTGGCCGGGCGTGGAGGCATCCGCGCTGGATGCCCTGGAATCGTGCATTACCATGCGCAATCGGGAAGGGGCGCACCTGGCGAAAGATCTCAAGGCGCGGATCGCGACGATGCGCAAAGGGGTGGCCCGAATCAAAAAGGAGGCCCCGGCAATGGTGGAGCGCTACCGCGAGCAACTGCGCGAGCGGATCAAAAACGCCGGCCTGCCGCTGCCTCCGGAAGATGACGAACGGCTGCAGAAGGAGATCATTTACTTCGCGGATCGGTCGGACATTTCCGAGGAATTAACGCGCCTGGAAAGCCACTTCAAGCAGTTCGACGAATGCAGCCGGTCCGAGGAGCCGGTGGGGCGCACGCTCGACTTTCTCGCGCAGGAAATGAACCGGGAAGTGAATACGATCGGCTCGAAAGCGAGCGACAGCACGATCACCCGCGAGGTGGTGCTGCTGAAGACCGAACTGGAGAAATTCCGCGAACAGGTCCAAAACGTCGAGTAGCCATGGCTGCCTCCCACAAATCCGGCCTGCTCCTGATCATCTCCGCTCCCTCAGGCGGAGGGAAAACCACCGTCAGCCAGAACCTGCTCGATGCGAATCCGAACACCGTTCGGGCGATCACCTGCACCACCCGCCAGCCGCGCGAAGGGGAGAAGGACGGGATCCATTACTTCTTTCTCGATCCCGGGGACTTCCTCAAGCGCGTCCAGGCCGGCAACTTCCTCGAGCACGCCACCGTCTACGGGAACAGCTACGGCACCTTGAAATCCGAGGTGCTGAATAAGCTGCGCCAGGGCCGGGATGTGCTCCTGAATGTCGACGTTCAAGGCGCGGCGAGCATCCAGGCCCGGGCGCAGGACGACGAAGAATTGAAGCTGGCGCTGGTGACCGTGTTCCTGGCCCCTCCGAGCCTGGCGGTCCTGGAAGAGCGCTTAAAAAAGCGCAACCAGGATTCACCGGCGAGCATTCAGAAGCGCCTGAGCGTGGCCCGGCACGAAATTGCCCAATGGAAGCATTTCGATTACCTGGTGGTGAGCGGGACAACCGCTGAAGACCTGGCCCGGCTGCAGGCGATTATCACCGCCGAAAAACTGCGGCAATTCCGCGCCAAACCGCCCGAGTATGCAGCCTGAAAAAACTCGAAACATCGTCCTGGGAGTGACTGGCTCGATCGCCGCGCACAAAGCCGCGGAGATCACCAGCCGGCTGACAAAGCAGGGCGCTGAAGTGCATGTGGTTCTGACTGCCGACGCGCAACGGTTCATCACCCCCCTCCCCTTCAAGACGCTCTCCCGCCATCCGGTCCTGACGGATCTTTATGACGAGGAGGAAGGCTGGAAACCGAGCCACATCAAGCTGGCGGATGAAGCCGGCCTGCTTTTAATCGCCCCGGCAACGGCAAATGTCCTCGCGAAACTGGCACACGGGCTGGCGGACGACGCGCTGACCTGCATCGCGCTGGCCCTGAACCCGAAAACACCGGTTTTGGTGGCGCCCGCCATGAACGGCAAGATGTGGCTGCACCCGGCCACTCAAGCGAACGTCCAGACTCTTAAAGGCCGCGGAGTCGAGTTTATCGGCCCTGAAGAAGGGATGCTCTCCTGCGGCTATGAAGGGATCGGACGGCTGTTCGAACCCGAAAAGATCGTGCAGCGGGCATTGGAATTGCTTTAATTCAGCAATTACGGTGCGTTCAGTGAGCGAAAAACGGCTCAGTCTATTGCAGTGGCAGAAGATCAAGAAGATCCCGGAACTCCTTGATCTGAAAGTCCCGCCGCCGGAAGTGCAGGTCGCGCGAATCCGCACGATGGAGCGGAACATCGGGCTCCCGGTGAAAGCCGCGGTCCTGGTCGTCCTGGCCTATTACTTCTTCGTTTCCAACTGGTTGGACGCGGTCATTACTTCGAGCAATCGAATCCGAATCGCACCCCAGGAGCGGGTCCTCCAGCTGATCCCGCCGGTCTTTCTGGCCTATGTGGTTTCGAGCGGCGCTTTCGCCACGCTCCTGATCGGGATGCGGAACTTCAATCTGCGCACGCTAAAGAACATCGTCTTCTTAAACTGCCTGATGGATGCCGGGTTCTTTGCGTCCCTCACACTCATTACGGATGGGTTCGACAGCTTTCTCTACTGGGTGTTCCTCGTTCTGATCGTGCGGAACACCATCAGCATTCCGTCCGCCGGCCGCCAGTTCATGCTGAACCTGAGCGTGAGCGGGTCGTACCTTCTGGCGGGCATTGCTGCGTACGTGATTAAAGAGCGCCAATATCTCTTCTACGACGAAATGTCCCGCCAGGGGCTGGGCGTCGAGCCCGCGACCGCCCCCTGGAACGAGCCGTTCCTCCTGCGCCTTTCCCTTCTGATCCTGGTGACGATCTGCTGCTACGGCGTGCAGGTGCTGCTGGAAAAGCAGCGGCGCGCCGACGAAGAGGCTCGCGAATTTCTGCTGCGCCAGGAGCAACTGCAGGCCGCGGGGCGGCTGGCGGCGGAAATCGCCCACCAGCTCAAGAATCCCCTCGGGATCATCAATAACGCCGCGTACACCCTGCAAAAGACGGTGAAAGAGGGAAAAACCATCACGCAACAGATCCGGATCATTCGCGAGGAGGTCGAACGATCCGACCGGATCATCACCGAGCTGATGGGTTATGCGCGACTCTCCGAGGGCCAGGTGGAGAAGCTCGACATCACGGAGGAATTGGATCGAGCGATCGAGATGGTCTTCCCGCCCGCCGCCAAGTACGACGTGACGATCGTGCGGAATTACGGGGCAGCCCTCCCCAACATCCTCGCCCAGAGAGGCCATCTTTCCGAGGCCTTCGTCAATATCCTCCAGAATGCCCGGGAGGCGATGGACGGCCACGGCCAGATCGATGTGAGCGCCCGCTACGCGGAAAACTACGCCGTGGAAGTGATCATCAAGGACAGCGGCCCCGGAATTCCCAAGGACAAGCTCGGCAAAATCTTCGAGCCTTACTACACCAGCAAGGAAAAGGGTACCGGCCTCGGGCTGGCGATCGTAAAACACAACTGCGAACTCTACAACGGAACTGCCGAAGCCCAATCCGAACCGGGCAAAGGCGCCACATTTATAGTAAGGTTGCCCGCCAAGACCATATTCAACGTACGGAAATGACCAACACCCTCCCGCCACTGCTCGTCGTCGACGACGAGAAGAACATGCGCCTCTCGCTCGAAACGATCATGAACGAGGAAGGCTACCATTACCGCGCGGTCGATTCCGCGGAGGAGGCCCTGAAACTCATCGGCCAGGAAGAGTTCTTCATGGTGATTACGGACGCCCGCCTGGGCGGGATGAGCGGCTATGATTTTCTGTCCCGGGTCAAGAACCAGCATCCGAACCTGCCCGTGCTGATGATCACCGCCTACGCGACACCCCGGCTGGCGGTGGACGCGATCAAAGCCGGAGCGATCGATTACCTGGCCAAGCCCTTTGCTCCGGAAGAACTCCTGCACGCGGTCGCCCGCTGCGCAGAGCGGCACAAGCTGCTCGCGGAAAACGCCGCGCTGAAGGCCAGCGCCGGCGAGGCGTATCGGCTGGAGCAGATCATCGGGGACTCGCCCCGGATGAAGGAGCTCAAGCAGCTCATTCAGACGGTGGCTCCGACCCAGGCGACCGTGCTGATCCTCGGGGAAAGCGGCACGGGCAAAGAACTGATCGCCGGAGCGCTGCACAGCCTGAGCAAGCGCTCCCAGGGGCACTATGTGCGGATCAATTGCGCGGCCATTCCCGAGCTGCTCTTGGAAAGCGAATTGTTCGGCCATGAAAAAGGATCGTTCACCGGGGCGCTCCGCCAAAAGCACGGCCGGGTGGAGGAAGCCGATGGCGGCACGATATTCCTGGACGAGATCGGGGACATGAGCCGTCCACTCCAGGCGAAGCTGCTCCGATTCCTCGAAGACGGCACTTTCACCCGCGTGGGAGGCAATCTGGAACTGAGGGTCGACGTTCGCCTGATCGCGGCCACAAACCGGGATATCATCGATGCCATTCGCCAGAACCAGTTCCGGGAAGACCTTTACCACCGGCTCAACGTGGTCCAGTTCCGCCCGCCGGCGCTGCGCGAGCGCGGGCTGGATGTCATCCTGCTGGCGGAGCACTTCCTGAAATCCTTCGCGCTGTCGATGAACAAGACCATCCGGGGCATCTCCAAAAGCGCGCAGCAGCAACTCCTTTCCCATCATTGGCCCGGCAATGTGCGGGAACTGCGGAATGTCATTGAGCGGGCGGTGATTCTCGAAACCCACGAAGAGATTCAGGTGAACAGCCTGCCCGATTTCCATACCGAAACGCGCTTGCGCAAAGGCGAAGTCCCGGTGTTGAATGGAGCCTTGTCACTGGACGAATCGGTGGCGAACTTTGAAAGGGAACTAATCACGAACTTGTTAGAGCAAAACCACTTCAGCCTGACGAAAACGGCCGAACAGCTGAAGATCAGCCGCCATGCGCTCCGCTACCGGATGCAGCGCCTCAACATCAGTGTGGGGGTGGACGAGGACACCACGGTCATTCCCACGCTCAAGGAAGGAACGCGCGCTTGATGACGGCTCTTTTTGCAGCATTACCGGACCTGCCCAAGGTCTCCAAGGTGCCCGGCCTGGTGGCTTCCGATCTGATCCTGGTGGTCGGCCTGGGGACGCTTCTGTTCGGAGGTTTGATCTGCTGGATCGCATTTGTCCGGGGCCCCCGCAAGCACCCCTCCGAAAGCCACACTTTCAAGTCCTCCTCGCCCGCCGTAACCGTGACCGACGATGGCCGCGAGAGGCACCGCAAGAAACGCAGAACCCGCCGCCGCGACCACCGGCAGCGCAACCCGACCCTTTCCCAAACGGGCGGACTTCCCCCGCCCCGAAATCCGGAGGAAAGCCCGACCGTCTGAGCCCGATGGAGGCAAGCCAGGCCATTACCCGGAAGAGCGCTTCCAATCTCGCGCTCGCTTTTATTCTACTCCCGCGGGAAAAGCGGGATGAGATGGTCGGCTTGTACGCGTTTTGCCGCGAGGTCGACGATGTGGCGGATGAAGAATCCGTGCCCGCGGAAGTCCGCCGCGCCCAATTACAAGCCTGGCGGGAAGACATCGCCAAAGCGTGCGAGGGCGGCTCGCCGCAATTTCCGGTGAATCGCGAACTTCAGCCGGTGATCCAAAAACGGCGCCTGCCCTTCGAGCTTTTCGACGAGCTGCTGAAAGGCGTGGAAATGGATCTGGAAATCCGGCGTTATGAAACGATGGCGGCGCTGGAGCAATACTGCTATCGCGTGGCGTCAGTCGTCGGGCTGCTGAGCATCGAAATCTTTGGCTATCGGAATCCAGCCTGCCGGGATTACGCGATCTACCTCGGCAAGGCCCTTCAGCTGACCAATATTCTGCGCGATGTCCGTTCCGATGCGGACCGGAACCGCGTGTACCTGCCGATGGAAGATTGCCGCCGTTTTGGCGTGGACCCGGAAGACATTCTAGCCGGGCGCTACAGCGATAATTACCGCCGGCTGGCCCAGCACATTGCGAGCGTGGCCAAGGATTTTTATCGCCTGGCGAGAGAGACTCTGCCGATGGTCGACCGGCGTTCGATGGCGACGGCGGAGTTGATGGGCGCGGTCTACTGGAATCTCCTGCGCAAGCTGGAACGCCGCGACTTCAACGTGTTTGACCACGGCGAAACCCGGCTGACCAAACTGCAGAAGATCCTGCTGATTCTCCGAATGTGGTACCGGGTTTGGCGCGGCAACTTGCTCCCGAACTATGGCGTCAGCTAAGGCGCCGCGCCGTCTGATTGTCAACGCGGACGATTTCGGGCGCTCTCGCTCCATCAATCAGGCGGTGATCGATGCGCATCGCCGCGGGATTCTCACGACGGCCAGCCTGATGGTGAATGGCGAAGCCGCCGGCGAAGCGGTGGAACTGGCGCGGCAGAATCCCCGCCTTGGAGTCGGCCTGCATCTCACCCTCTGCTGCGGGACCTCTGCCCTGCCGGCCGGCCGGATTCCGGCGCTGGTCGATTCCGCCGGCGCCTTTCGTGAATCGCCCGTAGCCGCTGGCATGGTCTACTTCTTTTCGCCGGCGGCCCGGCGCCAGCTCGCGTTGGAGATTGCCGCTCAATTCGACCGCTTTGAGCAGACCGGCCTGGCGCTGGATCACGTCAACGGGCATCTGCACTTCCATCTTCACCCGGCGGTTTTCGCACTGCTCCAGCCCGAGCTCACACGCCGAAAGGCGCGGGCGATCCGGCTGACCCGCGACCCTCTGGAAGTCGATTGGCCGCTGGGTTCGGGGCGCTGGTTTTACCGGCTGAGCCATGCCTTGATTTTCCAGAGCCTGTCCGCCAGGGCACAGCCGTTTGTCGACCGGTCGCGAATCGCTCACACCCGCTTTGTGTTCGGGTTATTGGAAAACGCGCTGGTCCGCGAAGATTACATCCTCAAGCTGCTGGCCCAGCTCCCGGAGGGGGATTCCGAGCTTTACTCCCACCCCTCCCTTCACGAGTTTAAAGAAGAATACGATGCGCTGGTCAGTCCGCGCGTGCTCGAAGCCATTCGAGCAGGCGGCATCGAACTGATCCGTTACCAGGACCTATGGCAAAATTGCTGATTATTCTGTTTGTGGCCCTTTGTTTCGAAACAACGGGCGTGATTATGCTGAGCAAAGGATTGAAAGCGCTGCCCGGCCCCGCCAACTATTCGCCCGGGGAAATCGCCCGGCTGGTCGGCCGGGGCTTGGCCAGCAGGAACATCGTGCTCGGAGTCGCGTTCGAGGCGGTGTTCTTTATCGGCCTGCTGATGCTGATGTCGAACGCAGACGTCAGTTTTGTCTGGCCGCTCACTTCTCTGACCTTTGTCTTTTCCACCGTCGCCGCCCGTTTCTACCTGCACGAACAAGTGGATGCGTTGCGCTGGGCTGGCGTGCTTTGCATTGTCTGCGGCGCCGGGCTGATCACGTTTACAGAAAAACGAAAGGAAGCGGCCGCCGCGGCGGCAACTCCTATCGTCCAGGCGCAACCGTAGCCGCAGCCTGCTTCCCGGCGGCGTTTTCACGAAGGGCCTCCATCGTGCGGCTAAAGATCTCTTCGGGCGTTCCCGCCGCAGACACTCGCAGCAGAAGCCCCTGCCGGGCGTAGTAGTTGATCAGCGGAGCGGTGCTCTGCTCGTAGGCCGCCATGCGCACGCGAATGGCTTCGGGCCGGTCATCCTCGCGTTGCACCAATTCACCGCCGCAATGATCGCAAACGCCTTCCTTCGCGGGCGGGCGGCTCTGCAGGTGGTAAACCGCTTTGCAGGCCGCGCAGGTCCGGCGTCCGCTCAAGCGCGCGACAATGGTGTCCAGGGGCAGCTCATAGTTGATCACCGCGTCCAGGCTGAGCTGCAGATCCGCGAGGATTTTCTCCAGCGCCCTGGCTTGCTCCAGCGTTCGGGGAAATCCATCCAGAAGAAAGCCGCCGTAGCAGCGCAGACAGTCGCTCCGCTCGCGCACAATCTCGAGCACGGTCTCGTCACTCACCAGTTCGCCCCGGCGCATTTGCTCGAGCGCCTTGGCCATCGAGGGTGACTGCTTGCAATCGCACGTTTTCCGGGCCGCGCGGAAGACGTCTCCAGTGCTGAGCTGGCAGGCGCCCAGCGCATGCGCCATGAGTTCCGCCTGGGTGCCCTTCCCAACGCCCGGGGCGCCGAGAAGGATCAGGCGATATGCGCGTGAAGGGACGGGTGGCGGATTGAAGCACTTTGCGTCGCCACCTTTCAGCCAGGCTGTGCGGTCGAGCAACATGGTGTCACTCTCCTAAACTGCTCGATGAACGCAAGCGGTCTTTGCGGTTGGGTGAAACTTTGCCAAAATCCGGCGAATCGCCGCCGGACCAGGGCTTTTTTACAGGCCCGAAGCCGCCAGCTTGTTCAAGAATCTCGCCAGCGCCTCGGCCGCGTCAACGGTCTTTTGCTGGAACGCCAGGAGTTCCGCCAGTTTCCAGGGAGAACGCACCAGCGCCCAGCCGAGCTTCCCGTAATTGATCTTTTGAGCCGGGCTCATCAGCGTGTTGAAATCCAGCGGCAGATCCTCATCGGCTGCGTCCGAGATCACGCGAATCGTCGCGCTCGGAATATCACGCTCGCGACATAGGTCCCGAATGGTCTCGGATTCCATCTCGACGGCATCCGCCCCGGTTCCTCGCCACAACCGCAGCTTTTCGTCGATGGTGATGGCGACCCGCCGGGCGCAGAAAAAATGGACCGGCGTCGCGCCCGCCTGCTCGATCTTTGAATGCAGATCCGTCCCAGGATCCGTCTGGAAAACAATTTCGCAGGACTTGAGCTTCGGGTTCAAACCGCCGGCAAACCCGCAGGTAAGGACCAGCCGGGGTTTGATCTGCTCGAGGGCGGCCAGCGCGTTGCGCTCCGCGTTGTCACGCCCCATCCCGGTGACAAATCGCCGGAGGCCATTCCCGCCGGCGAAAAACTTCATTTCCTCCTTCACCGCGAACGTGATGAGCACGGGCGAAGGGGTCTGCGCTGCTGAGTCTGCCATTACGGAAGATCCTAGTGGTTGGCCAGGGGCTTGGGCTGAGCCGCTTCGTATTGCGCTTTGCTGGCCTTCTCTGCCTGATGCAAAAACACAAAGGTTCCGCGCTTGTTCCCCACCACCACGTCGGGCCATTTATCCCCATTCACGTTACCCGCCACGACCTGCGTCCCGATGCCGGAATTGTCGTCGATCTGATAAGGAATGAAATCCACTCCCTGCGGACCGCGCACGGTCTTGAACCAGTAAAGAACCGGCGCCGCGCCGGGCTCAGCATCACCCGTGGGGCCGTGGGCCCACCAGCGTTTGCCCGTCACGATGTCTTTGATGCCGTCTCCATCCATGTCGATCAGGTCCACCGCGTGCAACTGCGAGAACTTCACGCCGTATTTGTTGTCCCCCGGCTCTTTGCCCATGATCACGTGCTGTTTAAACGTGATCTCGCCGCCTTCTTTCACGTTCTCATACCAGACGAGGCCGTAGCCATGCGCAAACAGGCAGGTGATCACGTCATTGTCACCATCACCGTCGACATCGTAGGCGTACATGTGGGAGCTGCCGTCCTTGGAGAAGGGAAAAGGATGCTTTTTCCAAACCGGATCGCCTTCCAGGCTGGCGGGCTGTTCCCACCAACCATCCTTCTCCAGCAAATCCATCTTCCCGTCGCCGTTCACATCGCCGAATCCAAGGCCATGGGTGAACTTGTGGTAATTGTTGTTCGGCGAGATGTTGTGCCACTTCCAGGGACGCGTCGGATCATTCCAATCCGGTTCCGCATAGCCATAAGCCCCTTTCGAACTACAGATGATCTCGGGCTTTCCATCACCCGTCAGATCACCAAAAGTGGGCGATTCATTGTCGGTTACGTCCAGGATGATGTGCTTTTGCCAGTGGCCTTCGCGTCCCTTCGGGTTTTCGTACCAGGCGCTTTCCTCGCCCGGGAAGCCGAGAATCAGGATATCCGTCCAGCCGTCCTTGTTAAAATCGTAGGTGAACGCAAAGAAGTTCCGCGAGTAGCCATGCGGATCGTAGCCACCTACGGTCTCTTCGGTGCCGTCCGCCTTCTTCCGCTTGTAGCTGATGGTGGCCGGTGCATATTCGTGCCGCTTCTCAAACGTAGGTCCTTCCCACCAGTAAGGTCCGGAAACGATGTCGTTTTTGCCATCGTGATTAAAATCGCCAAAATTTGCTCCTTCGGACCAGAATTCGTTGGTTAACTCTTTCTTCTCGAACTTGTGAATGAGGTAATCCGCAGCTTGCGCATTAAAAATGACACCACAGACCAAGGCCGGGACAGCGAGTGATTTCATGGCGCGTAGACTAACGACTCCGTGAGCTGAGCGCAAAGCAATTGCAAGCGGAACGCGGGTCGTTTCGGAGACTTCCATCAGAGCGAATCCGAGTCGGCAATTCGGAGGTTGGCGGCTTTCATCTGTTGTCGCATTCTACTGGCCCGGCATTCGTCCGATTCAGCCCCAAGGGACGAGCGGAGACCTACAACCTGTTGTGTTGCACAAAAAAGGAGCCACAACAAATAGTCACCCGAAGGCCCCCCTTCACCTTCGAATTCGTTTGTCTTTTGCGTTGGAAAAGTTTACATTTCGAGCTTCGGTAGAAGCTGGGTTTTCTCAACTCAAAATTGAGCCACACGCTTTGCCGTTCCTTGTATAGCTATGAGTGATGGCGCAGACAAATACGATGCCTCAAAAATCGACAAGCTCGAGGGTCTGGAAGCCGTTCGCAAACGGCCCGGCATGTATATCGGCGACCCGGATGAACGGGGGTTGCATCACTGCGTCTTCGAGGTTCTAGATAACTCGATCGACGAACACCTGGCGGGCTTTTGCACGCGCATCGAAGTGGCGGTGCATGTCGACGGATCGGTCTCCATCCGCGATAACGGACGCGGGATTCCGGTCGACATTCACCCGAAGTTTAACATTCCGGCGGTCGAACTCGTCCTGACCAATCTCCACGCCGGCGGGAAGTTCGGACAAGGCGCTTACAAGTACTCCGGCGGCCTCCATGGCGTCGGCGCCAAATGTGTGAATGCGCTTTCGGATTGGTTCAAGGTCGAGGTCTACCGGGATGGATTGGTCCACTCCATGTCCTTCGAACGGGGCAAAACCATCCGGAAACTGGAGGTGATCGGCAAATCTCGCGAGACCGGCACGCTCATCACCTTCAAGCCCGACGCCACGATCTTTACCATCACCACGGAATTCAAGTTCGATATCCTCGCCAATCGCCTGCGCGAGCTCGCGTTTCTGAATCCGGGCGTGGAAATCGTTCTGAAAGACGAACGGTGCGAGCGCGAAGAACGCTTCTTTTATCGCGATGGCATCGAGGAGTTCGTGAAGCAATTGGGCAAGAACAAGCAGGTGCTGCATCCGAAACCGGTCATGCTCACTGGCAAACGCGAGACCATGGTCGAAGGACGTCCGGAAGACGTTTTTGTCGATTGCGTGATGCAGTACAACGACAGCTATACCGACCAGATTCTCTGCTTCGCCAACTCCATACCGAATCCCGACGGAGGAACTCACATGACGGGGTTCCGGAGCGCTCTCACCCGCGCCATCAATCAGTACGCAAGAGCCAATGGCCTCATCAAAGAAAAAGACCCGGCCATTTCCGGCGATGACGTCCGCGAAGGCCTGGTCTGCGTCTTGAGCGTGAAGCTCCCCCACCCCCGCTTTGAATCTCAAACCAAGGTGAAGCTCGTCAACACGGAGGTGGACGGCATTGTCAGCTCGATCGTCTACGACGGATTGATGACTCACTTTGACAGCAATCCGGGCGTGGCCAAACGCGTGGTGGACAAGTCGCTCATGGCCGCGCGAGCGCGCGAAGCGGCGCGCAAAGCCCGTGAAACGGTGCGCAAAAGCGCTCTGACGGGCGGCGGCCTGCCGGGCAAGCTGGCGGATTGCTCCGACCGCGATCCCGTGAACACCGAGCTCTACATCGTCGAAGGTGACTCGGCCGGCGGCTCCGCCAAACAAGGCCGGGATCGCAAGTTCCAGGCGATCCTTCCGATCCGCGGCAAGCTCATCAACGTGGAAAAGGCGCGGCTGGACAAAGTCCTGCAAAATGCGGAAATCCGCACGATGATCACCGCGATTGGCACCGGGATCGGCGATGGCGACGCGGAAGGGGCGTTCAATCTGCAAAAGCTTCGCTACCACAAGATCATCATCATGACCGATGCCGATGTGGACGGCTCGCACATCCGCACTCTGCTCCTGACTTTCTTTTACCGGCAGATGCCGCAGCTGATAAAACAAGGCTTCGTCTATATCGCTCAGCCCCCGCTTTACCAGGTAACGCGCCGCAAGCGCGTAGAATACGTCGAAGATGACATCCAGATGAATCGGATTCTCATCCAACTGGGGAGCGAAGATGTCCGCCTGCGCAATGTGGCGGACAACAAGGAAATCACGCAGAAGCAATTGGCGGAGATCCTCGAGCTGCTCAGTTCATTGGATAAATATGCGAACGCCCTCCGGCGCAAGGGCGGCGATTTTGAATCGTACCTGGAGCATCGGGACGCCAACACGCATGAACTCCCCAACCATCTGGTCAAGGTGCGGGAAGGCAACAACGAGTCGGTGCATTATTTCCGCACGGAGGAAGAACTGAGGAAGTTCAGCGAAGCGAACCCGGACCTGAAGATTTTCGGGGCCGAATCGGTGGAGACGCCGGCGGCGGAAAAGGAGAAGAAGGGAGGAGTGATCCGTCGCGCCCGGCACGAGGAACTCTACGAGAGCAAGGCCGTGACGGACCTGTTGAAGAAGATCGAAGCCAAGGGCCTGAGCGTGGAGCACTACTCAGCGCAGGACAAGCCCCTCTTCGAGTTGATCGAGGGTGAGGGCGAAAAGGCCAATGTAAAACCGCTGTTCTCCATCGCGGAGATCCTGACCAGCGTGAAGGAAGCTGGGCGGAAGGGAATTCAGATCAAGCGTTTCAAAGGGCTGGGGGAAATGAACGCCAAGGAATTGTTTGAGACGACCATGAATCCCGAACATCGAAAACTCCTGCGCATCGACCTGACAGATGCGGTCGAAGCCGAAGAGATGTTCACCAAACTGATGGGCGACGAAGTGGAGCCCCGGCGTCAGTTCATCGAGGATAACGCATTGAATGTCAGGAATTTGGACATATAGAAAAAGATTATTGACGCATGTAGTCACGCGTGACTACATTAGCCCATGAAAAGAAGATCCAAATCCGTCATTTACCCAGAGCCAAAACAGCCTCCCGCCGTTTTGCGTGAGGCGATCGATACGATTCGCCCTACAGTCACGGTGCGGGACGCCAAGAGCCAGCTCTCGTCGCTGCTGGATTGGGTGGCTGGCGGCCACGAAATCACCATCACCAGCGACGGAAGGCCCAAAGCGCGCCTCGTGCCCGTCACCGCAGCGCAGCCACGCAAAATCTTTCGTGGGATGGGCGAGTTTCTTTCCGGCCAGCCGATCCACACGGAGGCCCGCGCGGAAGAGATCGTTCGGGAGGATCGCGACTCCCGGGGCTGGTGAGATGCCATGTATCTGGACTCCGGGATCATTGTAAAACTGCTCGTGAGAGAACCTGATAGCAGCTTCTTCGATCACGCTTTGTCAGGTCACAGTCTGGATTCCTCCGAACTGTGCCTGACAGAGGTCGCTTCTGCCCTGCTGGCCAAGGAACGGGCTGGAGCGATCTCGGGCCAGCAGCGCAGCCGGGCAGCCGAGAAGTTCTCGAATCTACTCGCCGATGAAGTGATCCAACTGCTGCCGCTGGACCGCCAAGTCCTGGAGCGAGCCACCGCCATTCTCCAGGCCTGCCATCCAAGGATCGCGTTGCGGAGCCTCGATGCGATTCACGTGGCCACTTGTGATCTGCATCGTTGCGATCTCATGTGCGCCACCGATCAGCGCATGCGCGCGGCGGCCGCCCAACTGGCTATTCAGATTTTCCCGACTCAACTCGACAATGATTAGAGGCTGATTTCCATGCCCGACGACGAGAACCAGAACGAAACCCCGACACCGCCTCCTCAACCGAGCGCCACCCCGCTCTTCGCCGCCAACGAGAAGGTCGAAAAGATCAACGTCGCCGACGAAATCAAGAACTCGTTCCTTGATTATTCCATGTCGGTGATCATCGCGCGCGCCCTGCCGGATGTTCGCGACGGTTTGAAGCCTTCCCAGCGCCGCATCCTTTACGCGATGCACGATCTGTCGCTCTTCCCGAACCGGCAGCATCGTAAGTGCGCCAAGATTTGCGGCGATACGAGCGGCAATTACCACCCGCACGGTGAAGCCGTGATCTACCCCACGCTCGTGCATATGGCCCAGCCTTGGGCGATGCGGGAGCGACTGATCGACGGGCAAGGGAACTTCGGTTCGGTTGAAGGCGACCCTCCCGCCGCCATGCGTTACACCGAAGCGCGCATGACTCCATTGGGCGCGGTCCTGATGGATGACATGGACCAGGACACGGTCGATTTCATTAGCAACTACGACGAAACCCGGACTGAGCCGGTCGTATTCCCCGCGGCCTTTCCCAATCTGCTGGTCAATGGCGGAACTGGCATTGCGGTCGGCATGGCGACCAACATTCCGCCCCACAACCTTGGTGAAATCATCGATGGCATCGTCGCGCAGATCGACAATCCGGAGATCACCATCAAGGAGTTGATGCAGTTCATCAAGGGGCCAGACTTTCCGACCGGCGCGACCATTTGCGGCCGCGACCCGATCCGCCAGTACTTCGAGACCGGGCGTGGAAGCGTCAAAGTCCGCGGCAAGATGGGGGTGGAACAGGTCAAAGGCGGCCGTGAACAAATCGTCGTGACAGAGATTCCGTTCAACGTGAACCGGGCGGTGCTGGTAGAGCGGATCGCCGAACTCGTGAACGAAAAAGTGATCGCGGACATTACCGCGATCCGCGACGAATCGGACGAGAACACCCGCGTGGTGGTCGAACTGAAGCGCGATGCCATTGCCAAAGTGGTCATCAACAACCTCTACAAGCACACCTCGCTGGAAACGAGCTTCGCGGTGAACACCCTGGCCATTGATCATGGCCGGCCGAAGGTGATGAACCTGAAGGAAATGATTCAGTGCTACATCGACCACCGCCGCGAAGTGGTTCTGCGCCGCACCCGCTATCAGTTGAAGAAAGCCGAGGAACGGGCCGAGATTCTCGAAGGCTATCTGCTCGCGCTGGCCAACCTCGACGATTTCATCCGTATTATCCGCAGTTCGGCCAACCGCGAAGAGGCCAAGGTCCGGCTGATGGCCTACGAATTCACCCGGCCGACCGTCGAAAAGCTCGGCATTCTCATCCGCAGCGAGGCCCGCCTTGATAACGGCCGCTACCTCTTCAGCGAGGCCCAAATCAACGCCATTCTCGAGCTCCGCCTCTATCAACTGACCGGGATGGAGCGCGACAAGATCAAGGGCGAGTATGATGAACTGCTCGCCCGCATCGCCGACCTGCTGGACATTCTCGCCAAGGAATCGCGCGTCTTTTCCATCATCAAAACCGAACTACAAACCATCAAGGAGAAGCACGCGAACCCGCGTCTCACCGACATTGTGGCGGATGAAGGCGAAATTGCCATCGAAGATCTGATCGCAAACGAAGGCGTGATTATCACAATCACGCACAACGGCCTGATCAAGCGGACCAACGTGAGCTCCTACCGTTCACAGCGGCGCGGCGGCAAAGGGGTGATCGGCATGGCCACCCGTGAAGGAAGTGAAGGGGAAGACGCGGATTTCGTGGAACACCTCTTCACCGCCAGCACGCACGATTACCTGATGTTTTTCACGAACACCGGCCGGGTCTACGTCGAACGCGTCCACGAAATTCCGGACATGGGAAGGGCCGCGAAAGGCCGCAGCATCGCCAACCTGCTCGAATTGCAGGCTGGCGAAACCATCGCCGCGCTCATCCGCGTGCCCGCGCGCATGGAAAACAAGGAGGACACCACCTGGCAACAGGAGAATTTCCTCTTCTGCGCCACGCAAAAAGGCACCGTCAAGAAGACCGCGCTCTCCGAGTTTGCCAACGTTCGCAAGGGAGGCATCATCGCGATCGGAATTGAGCCGGGCGACGTACTGATCGACGTGAAACTCACCTCGGGCCACGACGAAGTCGTCTTGATCACCCGGGAAGGAATGAGCATTCGCTTCTCCGAAGAGGACGTACGCTCCATGGGACGGCCCGCCGGCGGCGTCCGCGGCATCTCGCTCGAACCGACGGACTCGGTCGTCGCTCTGGCCGTTGTGGTGCCGGACGCAACCCTGCTGGTCGCTAGCGAAAACGGCATTGGCAAGCGCACCGACTTCCAGGAGTACCGTTCCCAATCCCGCGGCGGCAAAGGCATCATCACCATGAAGACCACCGATAAAACCGGCGGAGTGGTCGGCGCCCTCACCGTGCACGACGCGGACGAGATCATGCTCATCACGGTCGGCGGCCAGATGGTTCGCATCGCGGTCGATGGAATCCGCGAAGCCAGCCGCAACACCCAGGGTGTGAAGCTGATCAATCTCGACGAAACCGACAAGCTCCAGGCCATCGCCCAGGTTATCAGTGAAAAGGATGAAGATCTGGCCGACGACATTCCCCCCGCGCCCTAATCTTGTCATAGCTGCCCCCCATTCAACTGACTCTGCTGCAATCAGTTGAGGGCCGCTTTGACACACCAGCGGCATCTGGTATGTACTGGGTGTAGCAGCCTAAGCTGACCTGCCTTCCTACGGGTCAGCGCGGGGGACCCAAATCCTGCGCAAGCAGGACGGGGCGCACGCTGGTGTGAACCACCCGCGCGGTCACTTTCAGGACCGAGCCCGACAGCTAACCTCGCCGGCATCTGGAAGGGCGGTCCTCTGCCCCACCGAGCGGTGGGAACCAAGATCTCCCGGTAAAGAAGTGCGTTGCGCTGTCGCACGGTCAAAAGCCGTGGCGAGACGCAACCCTATCGGAGAAGGTTATGTTGTGGTTGGTGGCTCTGGCGGTTGTTCTGACGGTGCTCATTGTTGTTCCCATGATCCTGGGCGCGGTGCTGATTTCGGAACGGCAGGTCGGGATCGTTATTCGTCGTTTCGGCTCGCGCGCCTTGGAACCGGGGCGGCTCATGGCGCTTGCCGGCGAAGCGGGTTATCAGGCGGACGCGCTCGCCCCGGGCTTGCATTTCGGCTACTGGCCGTGGCAGTTCCGCGTGATCAAAGCGCCGGTCACGGTAGTGCCCCAAGGCGAAATTGCGTTGGTGATTGCCGCGGATGGCGCGGCGATTCCGCCGGAACGAATTCTCGGGCGGGTGGTCGACTGCGACAATTTCCAGGACGCCCGCAAGTTCCTCGTGAATGGCGGCGAGAAAGGCCGACAATTGGGGATTCTCACTTCCGGCACCTACCGCATTAACACAGCGCTCTTCCAGGTCATTACGTCCGCCACGGCGGATCAAAACGGGATGGCCCCGCACGAACTGGCCCTGCACCATGTGCTGCCGGATATGGTCGGAATTGTCACCACGCTCGACGGCATGCCGATTGAGGCGGGCGAGATCGCCGGCCCGGTGATCGGCAGCCATGATAATTATCAGAACGGCCAGGGTTTCCTGAATGGAGGCGGCCGGCGCGGATTGCAGGAGCAGATCCTGCTCTCGGGCACCTGGAATCTTAACCCGTGGCTGGTGCAGGTGGAACAGGTCCCGATGGTGCAGATCCCGATCGGCTATGTTGGCGTGGTCATCTCCTACGTGGGCAAAGCGCACGTGGATGTCAGCGGCGCAGAGTTCAAGCACGGCGACCTCGTGAACACCGGCCATAAGGGGGTGTGGGTCACGCCGCTTTATCCCGGCAAGCATCCGATCAACACCCGCATCATGAGGGTGGAACTGGTACCGACGACCAATATCGTCCTGAACTGGGCCACCCGCACGGAGGCGCATCATTACGATGAAAAACTGCAATCGATCACGGTTCGCTCCAAGGATGGCTTTGCCTTCAATCTCGACGTCTCGCAGATCATCCATGTGGGCGCGCTCGACGCTCCCAAGGTCATCTCGCGGGTCGGGTCGATGCAGAACCTGGTCGATCACGTCCTGCAACCGATCGTGGGGAATTACTTCCGGAACTCGGCGCAGGATTTCACCGTGCTCGACTTCCTCGGCGCGCGCAGCCAGCGGCAGGTCGATGCCGCGCTCCATATTCGCGAGGCGTTGCGCGCGTATGACGTCCAGGCCATCGACACGCTCATCGGCGATATCAATCCGCCGGCTCAACTGATGCAAACGCAGACGGATCGGAAGATCGCAGAAGAACAGCGCAAGACCTACGAGGTGCAGGAAGCGGCGCAGAAACAGCGCCAGCAACTGGTCCGGCAAACCTCGCTGGCCGACATTCAGCAGCAGGTGGTGGGCGCGGAACAAGGAGTGAACATCGCCGAACTGGACGCGAACGCGCACATCAAGAAAGCGCACGGCACCGCGGAAGCAACCCGGCTGCAGGCGCTCGGCGAGGCTGAAGCCATTCGGGCGACAGGCGACGCCAAAGCCCAGGCTTACCGGGCCGGCGTGGAATCGCTCGGAGCGCAGGGGTATACGTTAATGCAGTTGATGCAGATCGTTGGGGAACGCAATGTGCGCATCGTGCCGGATGTCAACGTGGCTGGGGCCAATGCCAATCCTGGAATGCTTGATGGGATGCTTGGCTTGATGTTGCGGAATCAGACAAACGGCCACACTGCCGATAAGAATTGAAACTCACGCTCAGGGCGCGGTCGCGGACCGCGCCCTGGCCGCGTCCAGGAAATCCGGAAACCGTGACGAACTACAACCATACTCAACTGGGCAAGCTCACACTGGCGGCACTCGGCGTCGCTTCCGCGGTGGTCACGATCCTCGGGCTGACTGCCACGCCGACCACCTTTTTCGTCCTGCCGATCCTCTTGTTCGCCGCCTGGCTCTTCCACTCGCTCACGATCGAAGTGAACGAAGAGCAGCTGCGCTGGCATTTTGGCTCGGGCATCATCCACCGGCGGGTGGCAAGGTCTGAAATCGCCTCGGTGGAGCGCGTTCGCACGAATGTGATCGAGGGATGGGGCATTCATTGGAGCCGCTTTGGGTGGCTCTACAATGTTTCTGGCTTCGACGCCGTGGCGATTACTCTGCGCGGCGGCAAGCGGTTCGCTCTGGGAACAGATGACGCCGAAGGTTTGCTTTCAGCCCTCCGCCAATAGATCAGCCGCACGACTGGGACGCCTGTCCGGCTGATTCCTGCTCTGCCTTTAACACTCGGCAAACAGTGCCGAGGAATTGGCTAAAGCAGACCGGTTTGGGAAGAACAGCGGTAATCTGGAGCCGGGCCGAAACCGCCGGCTGGGAGGCAAAACTGGCTGAAGAGACGATGATCGGCAGAGTCAGACCCTTGGCGCGAACGCGTTCAATCAGCTGAATTCCTTTCAAACGGGGCATTTCATTGTCGGTAATCAACAGGTCAAAAGCCTGCTTCTGCAGTCTGGACCAAGCTTCTTCGCCGTCACAGGCGGTTTCCACTCCAAACCCAACACGCTGCAACGCTCGTGCAGTAAGGTCCCGTATTATCTCATCATCCTCGGCAATCAGAATCCGGCCCCCAGACCGGGCCCCTGCGCCCAATGACGCAGGCGCGTTGGCGTAACCACCCTCTATTCGGGCGGTTTCCCGTGGCTCATTGGCTGTTTCCATCCCCCTCATACATCCTTAGGCTGCGACTGGCAGCCCGACACGCTTCATCCAGCATGCGTCATGCCAATCACACAAGCGCCTCTTGAAGAGCCTCGCCGCGTCGCTCGGGCGCTCTGCTGGGTAAAAAAGTGGCAACGATTTTGCCACTGCCAGGCCATTCGTTAACCAAGCCAACGATTTGAGTTTATCTCGATGCGGGCGCTGCCTTAGCCTCCCTGCCCATGCAAACCGACGGCCAATCGGCGTCCCGACCAGCCTCCGCCCAGCGGCAACTCACGCCGTTTTGGACTCTGTTCATCCTCACCGGCCTCAATCTCTTCAATTATCTCGACCGTTTCGTCCTCTCCGCGGTGCTCCCCTCCTTGCAGGCCGAGTTGCATATCAAGGATGGCGATGCCGGCCGGATCGTCACTGCCTTCATGATTGGTTACTTTGTGACCTCCCCGGTCTTTGGCTATTTGGGGGATCGCAGCGCGCGAAAATGGCTGATTGCTGCGGGAATTTTCATCTGGAGCCTCGGAACGGTCCTGACCGGCTTTGCGGCCGGCCTGGGCATGCTGCTGGCCTACCGGGTTCTGGTGGGAGTAGGAGAAGCTAGTTACGCCACCATCAGTCCGAGCTACATCTCGGACACCTTTGCCAAAGATCGCCGCAACAACGCCTTGACCATTTTTTACGCAGCCATCCCGGTCGGAGCGGCGCTGGGGAATATTCTGGGCGGGTTGATCTCGTCGAACTACGGCTGGCGCAATGCGTTCATTTGGGCGGGAGCGCCGGGGCTGCTTCTCGCGCTCGCCCTCCTCCCTTTTGCCGAACCCCAACGCGGCGGGCTGGACGCCGACGAACCGGGCGCCGCCACCAAACCGACGCCGAAAGATGTGCTCAAGCTCTTTCGGATTGCCGATTACAACCTGGTGGTCTGGGGTTACACCGCCTACACCTTCGCCTTGGGGGCATTCGGACTTTGGGGGCCGACGTTTCTGCACCGGATTCATAACGTGCCCGAGCAGTCGGCCGCGACCTTTTTTGGCGCGGTGCTGGTCGTGGCGGGGCTGCTGGGAACGATGCTCGGCGGATTCGCGGCCACGGCCTGGCAGAAACGAAACAAGGCTGGCTATGCCTGGACTCTGGGCCTCTCGGTGCTGGCCTCAGTGCCGGCTGCGGCCGCCGCTTTCATCGTGCAAGGCCGGACTCCCGCCATGGCCCTGCTGGCCATCGCAATGTTTCTCCTTTTCCTCTCCACCGGTCCAGTGAATACCTTGATCATCGAAGCAGTGCCCGTAAACCTGCGCTCCAGCGCCATGGCTGTTTCCATCTTCATGATCCACCTCTTCGGTGACATGTGGTCGCCGGAGATCGTGGGCCGCCTGTCGGATTCGTGGGGCAGCCTGCAAAAGGCGGTCCTGATCCTGCCGCTAGCTCTTTTAATTTGCGCGGCACTTTGGATCTGGCTGGCGCTAAAAACCGCGCGCACGCGTCCGAACTGATTCAGCCGACTCCTCACAACCTGCAGTTTCCCGTTCGCTCCGTTCTAATTGCAAGTCATTTGCAATACGCAGATCCCTGCAGTAAAAGTGCCATGCGTGATGCGTTTCGGTTATCTGGGCGCCCTGATTTTGGGGCTGCTCGTTTCAGAAGCCCGGGGGGCGGAAAGGCCCATCCGCGTCGTCACCACATTCCTGCCCGCTTACTGCCTCGCGGCCAATGTGGCCGGGACGAGTGCCACTGTAGAAAACCTGCTGCCCGGAGCGGTCAACCTCCACGACTATCAGCTCGCTCCGGCCGACCTCCGAAAACTCGCGAATGCCGACCTGATCGTTATCAACGGGCTCGGCCTGGAGACCTTTCTGGATAAAGCTTTGGCCAACAGCGCCCCGGGCACCGATAAGAAAATCATCCGGCTGAGCGACGGGCTCAAGGAACAATTGCTTCCGGAGAATGAGCCTTTGCATCCGCGGGAAGCCGGCCACCACCACTCACACAATCCCCACATCTGGCTTGATCCGAACCTCGCCGCTCACGGCGTCACGAACATCCTGCGAGCCCTCGAAAAACTGGACCCACCCAATGCGGCAGCCTATCGCGAAAACGCGGAGCAGTTCCTGGATCGTCTCCGCGCCCTGGATTCCGAACTCTCCCAAACGTTGGGCCCGCTTCGCTCCGTGCCTTTTGTGACCTACCACAACGCCTTCCCCTATTTTGTCCGGCACTACGGACTCACCTTGATTGGAGTGGTGGAACAAGTGTCCGAAGCCCCCCCTTCCCCCAGGGAAATCTCCAGGCTTTTGCAGAATATCCGCGAGAAGCAGGGCCAAGCTTTGCTCACCGAACCGGGTGGCCGGACGCGCCTGGCGGAGCAACTCGCCCGGGATGCGCACATTGCCCTCGCTGAGCTTGATCCGATCGAGACCGGAGTTTTGGATCCACGATCTTACGAACTGGCGATGCGCCGAAACGCCGCCAGCCTGAAGAAAGTTCTCGCCCGATGAAGCCCGCCCCCCTGCCTCACCATCCCCCGGGCGAGCCATGCCACCATTGCCATCCGCAGCGCGAAGTGGCCCGCGAACTGGTCATCGAGGCGCGGGATTTGCACGTCACGATTTCCGATAATCACATCCTGCGCGGGGTGAATCTCCAGATTCCCAAAGGTGAAATTGTCGCGTTAATCGGCCCCAACGGTTCCGGGAAGACCACCCTGCTTCGCTGTCTTCTGGGTTTGCAGAAAGTCGATCGCGGCGAGATCCGCCTGTTCGGCGCTGAGCTTGGACCTGGCCCCTTGAAACGGGTGGGCTACGTGCCGCAACGGCTCTCGCTCGACCGCAGCTTCATTCTAAGCGTGCGCGAGTTTCTCGCTCTCCGCCTGCGCAAGACCCGGCACTGGTTCTGGCAACGGCACGCCGAGACCGACCGTCACATCGCCTCCGCGTTCGAGGAAATCGGCGTTCAAAGCCTGCTGGATCGCCCCATCGCGCAACTCTCGGGGGGCCAGCTTCAGCGGGTCCTCATTGCCTTCAGCCTCCTGCACAATCCTGAATTGCTATTGCTCGATGAAGCAACCGCCGGCGTAGATACGCCCGGGGAACAATCGTTCTACGAGCTGATCGGCAACGTGCAAAAGCGGCATCACCTGACGGTGGTCCTGGTTTCGCACGACCTTTCCATGGTCTACCGGCACGCCTCGTGGGTCTACGCGCTCAATGGAGTGATCTGCTGCGAAGGCACGCCGGAACACGTGCTGAACGCCGAATCCCTGCGCCAGGCCTATGGCCTTCACGTTTCCCCCTACGGGCACCACCACCATGTTCACTGAGGCTTACATGCTGCGCGCGTTGCTGGCGGCTCTCCTGCTGGCCCCGACCTGCGCTTTCCTGGGGGTGTTTGTTACCGCCCGGCGGATGTCCTTCTTCAGCGACACGATCGCCCACGGCGCCCTGGCCGGAGTGGCTTTTGGGGTGTGGCTGGGCTTCACCGACCTGACCGCGCCCATGATCCTCTTCAGCTTGCTCGTCGCGGCGGCGCTGATCTGGATCAAAGAGAATACCGAGTTGATGACGGATACGATCATGGCTCTGCTCCTTTCCGGCTCGGTGGCCCTCGGGATCATCGTCCTGAGCATGCTGCGGGGCAGCCGCGCCCAAATCCACAGCTACCTGTTCGGCGACATCCTGGCAATCGGCCCTCAGGATGTGCTGTTCGCGGCCGCGCTGGCCGCGGTGGTGTTTGCCGGCTTATTCGCGAGCTTGAGCCAGGTGACCCTGCTCTCCGCGCACGAAGAAATGGCCTACGTATGCGGGGTGCGCGTGAAGCTGCTGAACTACCTCTTCATCCTGCTCCTGACCGTGGCGGTCGCGCTGGCCATTCGGCTCCTGGGAATCATCCTCGTAACCGCGCTGATTGTCGTCCCGCCTTCCGTGGCGCGAAACGTCAGCCGCAACCTGCGCCAGCAAATCATCCTGAGCATCGGATCGGGCCTGGTCGGGGGCCTGGCCGGAATCATTTCGGCTTACCATCTGGATGTTCCCTGCGGGCCGACCATTGTGCTGGCCCTGATTACCCTGTTCGTGGGCACGCTGCTCGCGGGCAAATCCATCTCGAAAAGTCAACGCTATGAAAGGGCGCTCACCCCGGACGCAACCCAAAGCTGATCCCCTGACCCGCCACCTCCGCAACTGCGACCGGAAAGTGACCGGCCCCCGCCGGGCGATTCTCCGGCTGCTCGAGCGGCAGGAACATCCCATTTGCATTCGCGACCTGCACGCCCGGTTGAGCGCGGCGAAATGCGATCTGGCCACGGTCTATCGCTCCATGCGATTGCTCGAAGGCCTCGGCTTGGTGAAGCGGTTCGATTTTGGGGACGGCGTCGCCCGCTTTGAGTTGAATCGTCCAGGAAGCCACAGCCATCATCACCACCTGATCTGCACCGGTTGCTCCGCGATTGTGGAGATTGAGGATTGCTTTGCCAGCGACCTGGAGGAACGCATCGCGGCCGGCAACGGATTTGCGCGCATCACCCACAAGCTGGAGTTTTTTGGGGTTTGTCCGAAATGCCAGATCGAGTAACTTTAGAGCACATGCGAAAGGAACTGGCTTTAGCAGCCTTATTGATTGGCGTGATCCCGCCATCCCCCCGGGCGGCGGAAACCCGCACGAATGCCCCGGCGCTTCAAAATCGAGCCGCTCAGGAGAGCGCGCTCCGCCGCGAAAACGTCACGGACGACCAACGGGCCAAGTTGAAGGAAACCAACGAGAAGTTCCGCACGGAACAGAACGCTCTCTACGAGAGATTGCGCAACGCCCGGCGCGATCTCGAGCAAACCGCCCAAGCGGACGCCACCGACGAAAAGGCCATTCGCGCCAAGGCCGCGGTGCTGGGCCAGGTGGAAGGCGATCTCGCGATCCTGCGCGCCAAGCACTACAAGGAATTGCGCGCCATTTTACCCCATGAACAGGCGATCCAGCAGAGCGGACTGGGCGGCACCAACCATATTCCGGCCCGCCCTGAAGCCGTTCGGCCAGCCGCGCGAACCAACGCCGCCGCTCCTGCACCGGCGCCGGTGAAATGAATTTAGCGCGAGGCGGACCCGACCGCCTCGCCGAGGGTTTTGATTCCCTCCCGTTGCAGGCGTTCCTGGAGCCCTTCCGTGATTTCCCGCGCGATCTTTGGACCTTCGTAGACCAACCCTGTGTAAACCTGGACTAGCGAAGCGCCTGCGGTCACTTTCTCCCACGCATCCGCTGCATTGAAAATGCCGCCGACCCCGATTACCGGGACCCGTCCGTGCGTCTGGCGATAAAGATGGCGAATGACTTCAGTGCTCCGGCTGCCCAGAGGACGCCCGCTCAATCCGCCCGTTTCTTGATAGGCGGCGTTGGCGGAATTCGGACGGCTGATCGTGGTGTTGGTCGCCACAAGGCCGGCCAAACGCCTTGGCCCCACTAACTCCAAAATCTCGTCCAGGGCCTCGAACGTCAGATCCGGCGCCACCTTCACCAAGATCGGCTTCGGAGGGATCGACCCGCTTTCGTTGATTTTTTGCAGCGAGGCAAGAATCTGATCGAGAGCGGCCCGGTCCTGGAGTTGGCGAAGATTGGGCGTATTCGGTGAACTGACATTCACGACAAAAAAATCTGCCAAGTCCTGCAACGCCCGAAAGCTATTTGCGTAATCATCCGCTGCGTCCTCCAGCGGAGTGACCTTGGATTTCCCGAGATTCACCCCCACGGGATGATGCGGCCAGAATCCAGACTTCTTCCAGCCGGCCAGGCGGGTGGCGATGGCTTCCGCGCCCGGATTGTTAAAGCCCATCCGATTGACCAAAGCCTCGTCCTCGATCGCGCGGAACATCCGCGGCTGGGGATTGCCCGGTTGCGCGTGCCACGTGACCCCACCCAACTCGCTGAAGCCGAAACCGAGAGCAGCCCAAGCCGGGACCGCCTGCGCTTGCTTGTCCATTCCGGCCGCCAGGCCCACCGGATTGGGAAATGGCAGATTCCATAACGTGACCGGCAGTTGCGGCATCCCGTAAAAGCTGTCGAGGCAATCCAGACCCACACGGCTCCGCGAGAAACGGCCCAGCCATTCGAGAGTCCGATTGTGGATATCCTCGGACTCGAAATTGAACAGCACAGGCCGCACGAACTTTCGGTAGCACCAACTCATTACCGTTCCCTTACCTCAGTGAGCGCCAGCACGCGAGACAGGAATGGCCGCGGCTCGTCTAAGAAAACTCCCGGCAGGGTGTAAGGTTTCCGCTAGGCTCCACGACAGCCAC
>CAZMKE010000015.1:0-122593 GCA_964566945.1 uncultured Verrucomicrobiota bacterium
CCCCAGCCCCCCTCCCTCTCTTTTGGGTCACATTTAATTTGATTCAATTCGCGCGCAGCGGTTGCTCCGTTGCCTGGCTTGACCTCCAGAGCGGAACATGCTGCTATCCTCATCATACCCGGTGATTCATGACAGACGAATTGCGCAAACATCAGCCTGTTTCTGCCTTGCACGCGATCTTGCGCCCAGGCAGAAATCTTTCTCTCATCTTTCTCTCTCTGCATCTGATGTCTGTTGGCGCTTCTTTTCGAGCCTGGGCTGCTGACAACTCGGCGGCCCTCAGCTTGAATATTTACGCAGGCCTCTCGATTACCGGCGCCGTTGGGACGGTTTATTCCATACAAGCTCTCACGGATCTTTCCCGCACCAACGAGTGGCGCTGTCTTGATTTTGTCCGCCTGCCATCATCGCCCTACCGCTGGATCGATCAAACCGCGCCCGCTGGAGTTCGCCGGTTTTATCGGGCCGTCGCAGACATCCGGACGAACTTTGTTTTCATTCCGCCGGGCACTTTTCGCATGGGCAGCCCGACAAACGAAGTCGACCGGGATGCCGATGAAGGACCGCAGACAGACGTCACCCTCACGCACGGTTTCTACATGGCCAAATACAAAGTCACCCAGCGTGACTATCAGCGCGTCACCACTGCCTACCCGAGCGTTTTCACCGGGGACTTCGACCGCCCCGTCGAGACGGTCAGCTGGGAAGACGCGACCAATTACTGCGCCATGCTGACTCGTCGGGAGCAAGCCGCTGGACTGATCCCACCCAACGCCAGCTATCGCCTGCCCACCGAAGCGGAATGGGAATATGCGTGCCGGGCCTGGACCTCGACGCGCTTCAGCTATGGGGATGATCCCGGCTACGCCAACCTCGAAAAGTATGCGTGGTTCCTCGACAATAGCGCCCACACCACTCACGTCGTCGGCGAAAAGCTTCCCAACCCCTGGGGGCTTTACGATATGCACGGCGGGCTTTGGGAATGGTGTTGGGATTGGTACGGCCCGTACCGAGGAGGCGTCGCGGTTGATCCCACCGGGCCCGCTGCCGGCTGGAATCATGTTTTCCGGGGCGGCAGTTGGGGCTGCCAGGCGAGCCGCTGCCGCTCTGCCATCCGGGATGCGGACGCCGAGAATCAAACGGGTTACGTCGGTTTTCGCGTTGTCCTTTCCGCGGCCCCTCCCTGGGCGCCCAGCCCGTGACTCCGCCTACCACCACTTCCAGTTCACGTCCGGTTTCTTGGTCGCTATGGCTTCCATCTGGGCCGTGGGGAGGAATTGGTAAAACTCCACGTGCGAATCTCCGAAAAGCATCTGCATCCGCGTTTTGCCTTTGTAGTTGTGCCAGATGTGCCGGGGCAGGCTCACATCGCGATTCGCATGCCAAATCCAGTCACCCTGAATAATCTTGGTCGAAGGCTTCACGCTCACCTCGGTGCTTTTGATTGAGATGTTCGCCTTGTCGCCGTAGACCCCGCACACCTTTTTTACCATGTAATAGTCGATGCTAAACTGAACCAGGTAACTGTTTCCGTACTGCTGAAAACAATTCGTTGTCTTCCGGCCCAGGTTGACCTCAGCCCAGTAATCCCCTTTATCCGCAGGGCAATGGAACAATTCGTAACTCCGCCCGATGTAGGCGTTGAGCGGTCGATTCGTCGCCGCCACAAAAACGTCATAAGTGCCATCCTTGCCACCCGTCGAAGCCCAGTCGCGAGGCGACGGATAGAACTCGTTGTTCTCATCGCAATACATGAAGTAGGCCTTGCCAATTTGGGATTGGTTGGCTGCGCATCGAATCGAAAGCGCCTTTTGCTTGGCACGGCTGAGCGCTGGCAGCAGCAGGCTAGCCAGAATCGCGATGATGGCCACCACGACGAGCAACTCGATCAAAGTGAAGGCGCGGCGGAGACGCCACAACCGGGGAGTCGGAATCGTACACATTCAGGCTTGGGGTTGCCCGGGATCGTAGTCAAAGAAATCTCTCCGTCAACATCGCGGTCCAGCGTTCACCGTCGCCCCCCTGGTATTGCCGAATCAGGGCATCCCTTTACCGCAGCAAGGAGTAGAGAATTGCCGCCAGCAGCGCTGCCGTCGGGAGGGTCACCACCCACGACAGCAAAATCCCAAGCACCGGTTTCCATTTGGCCTGTCGGGTGGAGATCCCTATGCCCAAAAGGGCGCCCACGCTCACGTGGGTGGTGCTCACAGGCAAACCATGATAGCTCGCGGTATTTACCAGGAGTGCCGTGGCCACGTTCGCCGCCAGGCCCTGGCCAGGATGGAGGTTCGTGATTTTCTGCGACATCGTCTCCGCTACTTTCCGCGCGTTCAACAACCCGCCTGCGGCCATCGCCACGGTCACCGCCACCATGCCCCATTGAATCTGCAGAGCGCTTACAGTGAGGAGCAGCGCGGCAATCTTCGGCGTGTCATTCAGCCCGCGCGCGAAGCTGACAGCACCCGCCGAAAGGAAATGAAGGCCATTGATCAAGCTGCCGGGGTTTAAACCAAAGAAATGTCCGGCATACTGCTGGCGGCAGACAGCAGTGGTCCCCGTGCTCACTGAAATTGTGGGCAGTGTTTCCATCGCAAATAGGCCGGTCGGGAGCGCAACTGGAATGACCTCCATCTGCTGCCCAACGCACACACACATTTCCTTGCGCACCCCTGTGGCGAGGCGCATCCACCGGCCGGCCAAATACAACCCAGATCCGGCGGCCACCGCCAGCAAGGGAGAGATGACCAAGGGCAGAACAAAGTTCCTTCCCAGTGCGCCGAAATTCACATTTCCCAACCCGGTGACCAAACCGGCACCCACCAGAGCCCCGGTCAGCCCGTGGGTCGTCGAAACCGGGAAGCCAAGATAAGTGGCCAGGATCACCGTCAATCCAGCGCCCAAAACCACGGCCAGGAGAAAAGCCGGCTGCGCCGTGAGCGCATCCGGCACCAATCCTTTGCCGGAGAACTTCTGCAGAAGTGATTGCGCCAGAAAAACCGCGGCGATGCTGCCCGCCGCCGTGGTCGCCGTCGCCCAGGACAGCGAAGTCCGGTAGCTGGCCGTCTGGCTGCCGAAAATCGAGGCGACCCCTTTGAAGTTGTCATTCGCCCCATTGGAGTAGGCGAGAAAAAGCGCGGCCAAGCACAGGCAAACCAATAATATAGACACATGCGCATTATTGCATATTATCCGCAGCCTGGCGAGCAAAGTCGTCCGGGTCCGAGGCGGCCAAACAACCCGGTCGACTTGTCATGCTTGCTCGATCAGTGCATGGGTGGCGTGGGTGATGGCCGCTCCCGCCCGCAAAGCAGCCGCCACGACGCCCGCCTCGGCCAACTCCGCCTCCGTTGCACCCGCCTTGCGCGCATTGGCGCTGTGGATGGCGATGCAATAAGGACATTGCGTGGTCAGAGCGACGCCAACCGCAATCAATTCTTTGAATTTCACGGGTATGGCGCCCGGCGCGACTGCCGCCCTATCAAAGACCCAAAACGCCCGCATCGCCTCGGGCGCGAGGCTTTCCATTTCCTTGAGTTTCGTCAGATTTTGCTTGTCGTACATATATGTTTATCCGTTTTGAACTTCCGCTGCGCTGCAAATGCCGCAGCGCACCCTCGTATGACACAGGTGCAATTCCCGCTCAACGGGACGATAGACCCGATCGCCGACCGCCGGGAATAAACAAACGCATAGAACAAAGCCTCGTTCCGATGGTAGTATTAAACTGCGCCGCCCGGTCAGCGCCGAAGCTCTTGGGCAGAGACACCAAGATTCCTCGAAGATTGGGGTGGTTGCCAATGTCGTGACATTTTTTAACAGGCCCGAATGAACCCCCAGTCTTCTCCGCTCTCAGATATTCGCAATTTTCATCCGATCGGCGAACGCATTGGCACCGCCGGACAACCTGCCAGAGACCAGTTTGCTCTAATCCGGCAGGCCGGATTCGACGTGGTGATCAATCTCGCGCTCCCCACCTCCACAGACGCACTCCCGGACGAAGGCAGCATCGTGACCTCGCACGGGATGGCCTACCTCCACATCCCAGTGGACTTTGCCACGCCGGCTCCCGCGCATTTTCGCTTGTTCTGCCAGGCCATGGACGGATTTTCCGGCCAGCGAGTCTTTGTGCATTGCGTGGCCAACAAGCGCGTATCCGCGTTTCTTTATCTCTACCGCATCCTCCGCCAGGGCGTGGCGCTCGACGACGCCGCCCGGGATCTCACAACGATTTGGGAGCCTGATCCTGCTTGGGCCAGATTCATTGAAGATCAACTGCAAGCGAACGGGTCGGCCAGGGGTTCCCCTCCTTTGGGTTAGGCCCGAGCGGGCTGGATGGGTCTTTCGTCCCATCGCGGTCCGGACGCCGCTCGGGTATCCAGTTGTTCGGGCAGCAAATAGACAAACAACAAATGTTTCTGCCCAGACTCGATTCTCTATGCTCGAACTCAGGCCCGTCTGCGAAAATTGCCGAACGCCTCTTCCACCGGAATCGACCGACGCGATGATTTGCAGTTTTGAGTGCACATTCTGCCGCGCCTGCGTGGACCACATCCTGTCGAATGTCTGCCCAAACTGCGGCGGCGGTTTCACCCCTCGGCCGGTGCGTCCGCGAAAGCAATGGAAAGATCACAACCATCTGGCCCACTATCCGGCCAGCGTTGCGGTGCGGTTCCGACCGGTCGATCCCGGCGCCCACCGGCAGTTTGCGGCGGCGATTGAATCGATTCCGCCAGAAATGCGCTAGACCAGCGGCCCCTCCGCCCGCAAAATGCCCGACACCAAGGACCAGAGGCCTCCTCAGCAGGACACCATCAGCCAGGCCATGAAATCGCGCCGCATGCCGAAACTTGCGACGGCCCCAAAGCAGAGGGCCGAACGCGAACCACTGAGCCACGGCGACGCCCGTTTCCGCGCGCTGGTTGAGCATGCCCCGGAAGCGATCGTGGTCTACTCCGTGGACTCCGGCCGTTTCTTGTTTGGGAATCAGCACGCCAGCCACCTTTACGGAGTGCCGATTTCGAGACTGGCGGAACTGACCCCGGCCGATGTCAGCCCGGAATTTCAGCCGTGCGGCCGACGCACGAACGACCTCGTTCGCGAAAAAGTTCAGGAAGTGCTGGCGGGCGGAATCTCGGTTTTCGAATGGCTGCACCGGAGGCCAAACGGCGAATTGGTTCCGACCGAGGTCCGGCTTTTGCGCCTGCCCGCGGAAGGGCAAAACCTCATCCGTGCGAGCATCATCGATAACACGGAGCGAAAACGCGGAGAACGAGCCCTGCGCGAATCGGAAGCGAAGTTTCGCGCCATTTTTGAAGGAAGCATTCAGGGCGTCGTGCTGCAGGACGAATCCGGCATCCGCGAGGTGAACCCGGCGGCCATTCGCATTCTCGGCCGCCAAAGCGCCGCGGAACTGATCGGCCGGCATCCGGGAGACCTTGCGCCCGCCACCCAGCCCGGGGGTGAGCCCTCGGCGGCAATGGCAGCCAGGCACATCGCCGAGTGCATGCGGGAAGGAAGCGCTCGGTTTGAGTGGAGCGCGGCTGATCCCCAAGGCACGGAGATTCCTCTGGAAGTAACGCTCACCCGGATCGAAATGGCCGGGCAACAGATGATCGTGGCTTTCATCACGGACATCGCCGAGCGGAAACGCGCCCAGGCCGCCCTGGCCGAAAGCGAGGCTCGTTTCAGCGCCGCATTCCAAGCCAGCCCGGCTCTGATCGGCATTATGCGCGTGAGCGACGGCCAGTACGTGCTTGCGAATGAGGCCTATCTGCAATGGCTCGGCTATTCGCGCGAAGAAGTGCTGGGCAAGACCTGTCTTGACCTCGGCCTGTGGGAGAATCCCCGCGAACGCGATCTGGTCCTGCACGACATGCTCACGACCGGCCGGATCCGGCAGCGCGAATGCCGGTGGCTCAACCGGCGGGGAGAGCGTTTCACGATCCTTCTTTCGGCCGAAACCATCAAGCTCAATGACACTCCGCACATGCTCTCGATCGCCCTCGACATCACCCAGCGAAAGCGCGCTGAGGAGGAGTTGATCAAAACTCTCGAGCGCGAGAAGGACCTGAGCCAGCTCAAGAGCAATTTCGTCTCCATGGTATCGCACGAATTTCGGACCCCGTTGGGCATCATTCACTCTTCAGCGGAGCTCCTGCGTGATTTTTACCAGCGGATGCCGCCGGAGGAGCGCGAGGAACAGCTCGCCTCCATCCTGCGCAACACCCGGCGCATGGCGGACATGATGGAAGAGGTTCTTGTCCTCAGCCGGCTCGAGGCCGGAAGACTCGACTTCCAACCCGGCCCTCTCGATCTGGCCAGCTTTTGCCGCCGGCTGGTGGACGAACTCCATTCCTCGACCCATCGGCGGTGCCGGATCGAGCTCGCACTGGAGAACATCCCCGCGCTGGCCCAGGCGGATGAGCGACTGCTGGGCCACATCTTTACCAACTTGCTCACCAACGCCGTCAAATATTCCGAGCCCGGCGCCACGGTCCATTTCTCGGTTGAACAAGCCGGCTCCGAAGCGTTCTGCCAGGTGCGTGATCAGGGGATCGGCATTTCCGAAAAGGACCAAGAGAAGCTTTTCAAGGCGTTCTATCGCGGCAACAACGTCGGGACCCGCCCCGGGACGGGCCTCGGGCTGCTCCTGGTCAAACGCTGCACCGAGTTGCACGGAGGCCAGGTGGCCCTCCAAAGCAAACCCGGCCTCGGCACTTCCGTTACCGTGCGGCTACCCGTTTTCTGACCCTCATGAAAAAGATTCTTGTTATCGAAGATGAACCGGAAATGCGGAGGAATATCACCACTCTCCTTCGCTATCACGATTTTGTCACGATCGCCGCCCAAAACGGGCGCGAGGGCCTGGAGGCCGCGCGGCGCGAATCTCCGGACCTCATCCTCTGCGATGTGATGATGCCCGAGATCGATGGCTACGGAGTTCTGCAAGCCCTGCAAACGGACTCCGCCCTTTCCCATGTCCCGTTTATCTTCCTCACGGCCAAGGGTGAAAAGGACGATCTGCGCAGCGGAATGAACCTTGGGGCGGATGACTATCTGACCAAACCGATCGCCAATTCTGAACTGATTCGCGCGATCCAGACCCGCCTGCGCCGCGCGGAACAACAAATCAAACGGGAATTCAAGCCCGACTTCTCATCCCACGCCCCGCTGCTGGAATTGGGCTTGAATCCGCGGGCCGCGGAAACCTTGCTCTGGGTCGCCCAAGGCAAAACCAATTCCGACATCGCCGTCATTCTTGGAGTGACCGAGTCCACCATCAAGAAACACGTCCAGGAAATCTTCGAAAAGCTGGGCGTTGAAACTCGCGGCGCCGCCATGGTCCGCGCCCTGGAAACGCTGAACGCCTGCTCGCCGCCCGCGTGAGCCGGGAGCGTTGCTCATTCCAGATTGCGCAAGCCTTTGCAGCTTGGATAGGCCGCGCAACCCCAGAATTGTGAACCGGGTCGCGCCCCTTTGCGGGCAGTGCGCAAAGCCATCGGTTTGCCACACCGCGGACAACTCGGCGCTCCCGGAATAACTCCGGAGGGCGCGACCGCACCCGATTCCATTAATGGCGGAGCGGCGTCGCGGCTAGCCGACCGAGCTGCTCTCGCGCCCGCGGATCCCGCCTCGTCCAGCCAACCGGAGGCCAGGCGAATCAAAATGAGAATGGCGTTTGCAGCCATTCCAGGCGCGGTCGATTGCAGCCATAGGGAGTAGTCCGCCCGCTCCAGCCGACTCCGTGCGCCGAGCGCTCGCACTGCCCGCGACTCCGGTTCATCAGCAGCCCATTGCCGCAAACCACGCTCACGCAGAAATTCCTCGAAGGCCCGGTCCAGTTCCTCGAGACACGCTGGTTCGAGTCGTACGCTCCCAGATCTCGCATCGCTGGCGACCATCAGGAACTCCACCAAGTTCTGCTGCCCGCTCCGCGCGGCCAAAACCAATCGGACAGCCAAAGGCGAACGCTTATCGAGAAAGCGGTCACAGAATTGGACCGCGGAATCGTAGATCAATTTCAGCGCACGCAAGCAACGCGCCTCCGCGCTGCTCCGATTCTGGTGGGGCGGGAGCACCGTCAACAGCACCCAAACTTGAACACGCAACACCCGAGATCAAGCTCGTTGCGGCCTTTGGCGAGCTTATTCCGGAACGCGGGCGCTATCGAACAGCGCACATGACGCCCTTCCCTCGCCTGCTGCACAATGCCGGCCTCGCGCAGAATGCGCAGATGCTTCGAGGCGTTATACTGGCTGATCTTCAGGCGCTCCGTCAGCTCATTCACGTTCGCGTCGTTCTGCAGAAGCTCCCGCACCAGCCGCCAGCGAGTCTCGTCCGCCAGCGCTTTTAGCATTTTAATGCAGCCGATCGATTCCATGGGCACCTCGCGACCTTAAAAAGCTCGCATGCCGGTTGGCAATCGCTATCTCAGGCTTGGACGCGCGCAACCCAAGGAATAAAATCCATCTGGCCGCTGAAATGAATTCACCCGGCATTCGTAGCGGTCTACTCTGGATGGGTTGCCGCGCATGAAGATCTGGATCTATTGGATGATGCTCGCTGGATCGATCGTGCTTCCGTTGCTCGCCGCACCGCCGCCGACCGCGACCCGCCCGCCGAATATTGTCATAATCTTTCTCGACGATGCCGGCTACGCGGATGTGGGCTGTTTCGGAGCCAAGGGCTTCCACACCCCCAATCTCGACCGGCTCGCAAAAATGGGGCGGCGGTTCACCAGTTTCTACGTCGCCCAGCCGGTTTGCTCGGCGTCGCGGGCCGCCCTGCTCACCGGTTGCTATCCAAACCGGATTGGCCTGCCCGGCGCGCTCGACCACAATTCCCGCATTGGCCTCCATTCGAACGAAGTCACCATCGCCGAACTGGTGAAGCAGAAGAGCTACGCCACCGCGATCTTCGGCAAATGGCACCTCGGCTGGCAGCCGCAATTCTCGCCGTTACGCCACGGCTTCGATGAGTTTTACGGCCTGCCCTATTCGAACGACATGTGGCCGTTCCACCCCGAAGCAAAAAAGGGCACTTATCCCGACTTGCCGCTCCTCGACGGTGAGAAAGTGGCCGCGCTAAACCCGGACCAATCTCAGCTCACCACCGCCTACACGGAACGCGCCGTCGACTTCATCGAACGCAACCGCGATCAATCCTTCTTTCTCTACCTGGCCCACAGCATGCCGCACGTGCCGCTCTTCGTTTCGGAGAAATTCAAGGGGCACAGCCGCCAAGGCCTTTATGGCGACGTTCTGGAAGAGCTCGATTGGTCCGTCGGGCGGGTCCTGGGCGCCTTGGAAAAACATCGCCTCCTTAATGACACGCTGGTCATTTTTTCCAGCGACAACGGCCCCTGGCTCTCCTACGGCAACCACGCCGGGTCTGCCGGCCGGTTGCGGGAGGGCAAAGGCACCGTTTGGGAAGGCGGCGTCCGCGAACCGTGCATTTTCTCCTGGCCCGGCCACATCCCAGCCGGGACGGCTACGGATCAACCTGCCATGACGATCGACCTCCTGCCGACGATCGCCCATTTGATCGGAGCGGACCTCCCCCCGCACAAGATCGACGGCCGGAATATCTGGCCGCTGATCGCCGGCGAGCGGGACGCCAAATCCCCGCAGGAAGCTTATCTCTTTTACTACAACGCCAACGATCTGCTCGCAGTGCGCCAGGGCCGTTGGAAACTCTACGTGCCCCAGACTTACCGATCCCTCAACGGACGGACGGGCGGGACCAATGGCGTCCCGGCCAAATATGAGATGCTCAAGACCGGGCTGGCCCTGTTCGATCTCCAAAGGGACGTCGCGGAAAAGCACAACGTCGCAGCCCGTTATCCGGAGGTGATCGACCAGCTGCAGTTGATCCTGGAGCGCGCCCGCGCTGATTTGGGCGATGATCTCGCCGGCGTCAAAGGCTCCGGGCGGCGGGAGCCGGGCCGCGCAACATCCAAGGAACATCGGCCAGATTAAGCGCCCTGCCGCCCCGCGCGAAAAGCGCGGATCTGTCTTTCAAGTTGCCGATAACCGCCGTCCGGGAGAAACTCCTCGATATCCAATTCGGAAGCTTATGAACAGACGGAACTTCTTGAAAACCGGCAGCACCGCGGCTCTCGCTCTTGCCGCCGCCCCGAAAAGCCTTCTCGCCGCCGATGCCGGCAAACCCCTGCGCGTCGCGCTCATCGGGTGCGGCTGGTACGGGAAGACAGACCTGTTTCACCTCATCCAGGTCGCCCCAGTGGAAGTTGTCGGATTGTGCGATGTCGACAGCCGTGTCCGCGAACAAGCCGCGGAACTGGTTTCAGGCCGTCAGCCCTCCAAAAAGCGCCCCCCCACTTACGGCGATTACCGAAAGCTTCTGTCAGAACAAAAACCCGAGGTGGTGCTGATCGGCACCCCCGACCACTGGCACTGCCTTCCGATGATTGACGCGGTCAAAGCCGGCGCCGATGTCTACGTGCAGAAGCCGATCAGCTATGATGTGGTCGAGGGGCAGGCGATGGTCGCGGCCGCGCGCAAGTACAAGCGCACCGTCCAGGTCGGCCTGGAACGCCGGAGCACTCCGCACATCCTCGAAGCGCGGGACCGTTACATCCAGAGCGGCAAACTCGGCAAAATCGCCTCGGTCGATGTTCATAGCTATTATGGAAGCGGCCGCGGGTTCCCTCCCATCAGCGCCCCGCCACCTGAAATGGATTGGGATATGTATGTCGGTCCGGCCAGTTGGCGCGACTACAGCCCCGGGATCGCTCCCCGCCGCTGGCGGGATTGCCGGGAGTTCAGCAACGGCCAGACCGGCGACCTGTGCGTCCACCTCTTCGATGTGACTCGCATGTTCCTCGGCCTCCGCTGGCCCAAGAGCATTTCGGCCACCGGCGGGATTCTCATGCGCCCAAAAGATTCTCCGGTGAATGTGCACGACACTCAAACCGCCCTCTTCGATTACGGCGATGTGCAAGTCGTCTGGAACCAACGAAATTGGGGCCAGAACCCGGAGCCTGATTATCCGTGGGGTGTGACGTTTTACGGCGAGAAGGGAACGCTCAAGCTGAGCGTCTGGTCCTATGACTATATCCCAAAGGACGGAGGCGCGCCCGTTCACGTGAACTTCGTCGACGAACGGGAGAAGTATCCTGAAGACCTCGAGCACAAGGAAACTGAAGTTTTTGCCGCGCCCGGAAACCGGCGGAACCTGCTGAACTTTGTTCAATGCCGACAGACCGGCGAACGCCCGGTCGCCGACATCGAAGAAGGGCACATCTCCACCGCCTGCTGCATCATGGCGAATCTTTCCATGGAACTCGGCCGCAGCTTCCGGTGGGATGCCGCAGCGGGGAAAGTCATCGGGGACGACGAAGCGAACCGCAGATTGGCGCGCTCGTATCGCGCCCCCTGGATCCATCCGACACCCGACAGCGTCTAAGTCCTCCAGCCGCCTGGTTATGGCTTGTTTGCGCCGGACACCAGCCGCTCGTGCTCTTTCATCACGTAAAGATCGGTCATGCCGGCGATATAGTCGGAAACGGTCCGATGCAGCCCGAGCTTTCGCAGGCGCTTGCGCGAGAACTCGCCCAAATCCCGCGGGTGCTTCATCAAATAGCCGAATAACTCTTCCATCATCCGGGTGGCGCGCACGTTCGGCTCGTGCACCACCGGGTGATAATAAAAGTTCTTGTAGAGATATTTGCGGAGGTGCTGGTTGCTTTTCCGCCGCTCCGGGCTGTAGCGCACGAGCGCCCGCGAATGGCGCCGCACGTCATCCGCGCTCTGCACCTCCGCGGTCCGGATCAGTTCTTCCGAAGTCGTCACCACATCCTTCACCTGCTCATCAATAATGCAGCGGATGGTGTAGTAACGCCGGCACTCGTCCGGAAGGTCGCCAAACTCCCGCTTTACCTGCGCCGCCGCGTCGCGCCACACCTCCACGTCTCGCCCCAGTTTTTCCTCGTCCAGGAGTCCTGCCTCCAGTCCATCGTCCAGATCGTGGCTGTAATAGGCGATCTCGTCCGCCACATTGGCGACTTGGGCCTCCAACGATGGATGTTTCGCCGCGAATTTCGGGTTTCCCGGGAGGTCGTAACTGGTATTGTGTTTCAGCAACCCCTCCCGCACCTCCCACGAAAGGTTCAGGCCCGGAAAGCCGGGATATTTTTGCTCAATCTCTTCCACGATGCGGAGGCTGTGGCGATTATGCTCAAACCCCCCGTGGCCCCGCATCAAGCGGTCCATCACAGACTCGCCTTTGTGCCCGAACGGGGAATGCCCCAAGTCGTGAGCCAGGGCGATCGCTTCGGACAGCGTCTCATTCACTCCCAATGCGCGGGCGATATTCCGCGAAATCGCCGCCACTTCGATCGTATGCGTCAGGCGAGTCCGATAATGATCCCCTGTCCCGTTTAGAAAGACTTGAGTCTTGTATTCGAGGCGCCGGAAAGCGCGGGAATGGATCACCCGGTCGCGATCCCGCTGATAATGGGTGCGCCACTCGGGTGGCGGTTCCTTGAATTTCCGACCGCGCGAGTCCCCGCTGAATTGGGCATAGGGCGCAAGTGCGCGCCGTTCCTGAGCTTCCAGATCCTCCCGCGTGACCGGCATAGGCAGCCCCTGGCCAGACTTTAGGGGAGTTCCTGGGCAGAGACCCCCTTCAGTTCGAACAGTCGATGGATCACATCCTCGATCAAGTTGTTCGGGCAGGAAGCACCGGCAGTAATGCCGACCGTAATGTTGCCGGAAGGCAGCCAATTCAGCGTTTCAACCTCGGCATGTTTATGCTGGTCGTAATGCTGGATCAGTGTATCCGAAACCATCTTGGCGGCGTTCTTGATAAAAAAGGTCGGCAGCTTGGCTTCGCCCATCTCCGCCAGATGGGAAGTGTTCGATGAGTTGTACCCGCCGATCACCAGCAGCAAATCCAGCGGCTCCTGCAACAGCTTTTCGAGCGCATCCTGCCGATCCTGCGTGGCGCCGCAGATCGTATCGAAAAAGCGGAAGTGCTCATCGACGTTCTCCCGGCCAAACCGGGTTTCCATGGACCGTTTTAACCGGCGCTGCACCTCCTCCGTTTCGCCCCGCAGCATGGTGGTCTGATTGGCCACGCCGATCGCGGTCAGGTGAATATCCGGATCGAACCCCGGCGAGTACGCGCCTTTGAATTTCTGGAGGAATTCCTCCTTGTTGCCGCCATTGATGATGTAATTGCAGACGTAATCGGTCTCCGCGAGGGTGAAAACCACCAGATAGTGCCCGCTGGTCGCCGTTGCCTGGGAGCTGGTGGCCTTGGTTTCTTCGTGCCAGGCCTTCCCGTGAATAATGCTGGTTACCCCTTCCCGCGAGTATTGCCGCACCCGCTTCCAGACACTCATAACGTCGCCGCAGGTGGTATCGACAAAAATACACCCTTTGGCTTCCAGTTGCGCGCGCGTGGCCACCTCCGTGCCAAAGGCCGGAATGATGACCACATCCCCTTCCTTCAGCTCATTGATATCAGCGTTCTGTTCCTTGCCGCTCAGGAACCGGATCTCCATGGCCCGGATTTGATCGTTCACTTCCGGGTTATGAATAATTTCGCCCAAAATGTAGATGGGCTGTTTCGTGAATACTTTCCGGGCGGCATAAGCGAGATCGATCGCCCGCTCCACGCCGTAGCAGAAGCCAAACTGCTTGGCCAATTTGATCGTGAGTCCGCCGCCCACCGAAACGACATGGCCGTGAGCTCGAATTCGATCCACCAGCTCACTCCGATAATGCGACAATACTTGAGCCTGAACGGCTTCCATAATATCCGGACGCCGCAGGTTCACTTTTTTCGACATACGCGAGGAGCCTACCACGCGTCCCGCATGCGTCTAGCACGAGTTTGCGGTTGTCTCCGGAGGCCCGGAAGGCAATCCAGTGCAAACGACCGGCAAAATACGGCTTGCCCGACCTCGGAACTGCCTTTAAGAGGACAGGACATTCTCTTGAACCAAATTATGAAACGGATCACCTCGATTGTCCTCGGCTTCATTGCTTTTGCCACCATCCACTGCCTGGCGGCTGACAACCCGGAACTGGACCGTTTGCAGGGGAAATGGGAATGCAAAAAGAAGGACGAACAGGGGAATAAACTCACCCTCACGCTCGAGATCAAGAAGGACAAGCTGAAATTCAAAATGGAAGGTGATTCTCCCCTGGTGGCCACAGCCGATGTGAAACTGGAAAAGCTCGGGCCGTTCAAGACCTTCACCGCGATCCACGTGAAAGCCGGATCGTCCGAAGATGCCCTGGATGACGTTTCGGAGGATTTCTCGCACGTCTATCAGCTGGACGGAAACACGCTGTATGTCGTGAGCAATTTCGATCAACAGCGCGAGCAGGCCCCGTCGATGGACGTTTATAAGAAGCTGTCCAAGTAGCGATTTGCGCACGCGGAGGCTGTTCATATTTTGGACAACCTGAAAAATTTCGCGCAACCGCCCAGGCATCTTTCAGTCTCCATCGGGAATTTTTGCGCCGAGGAGAATCTTTTTGTTTCCCCCCGTGGACAATTACTCTGTCCACGGCTTTCCGGCACGATTCATGTTCTCCGAAACGGCGTGAATTAACGCCACAGTCGGATGAAACCTCACAAGCCAATCAAACGCCGATTCGGGAAGGGAAAGCTCCCGCGGCATATTCGTGAGAACATTAAACATCCCATTCTCCGCCAGGCGTGGTTGATGGAACTGGCCCAGGCGTCCCAGCAACTCGCGCGGTCGCTGGCCTACTAACCTGACCCGCTCCGCAATCTGCCGCGATCCAAGAGTCCCACCCCCAAAGCGCAGAATGAACGCGATTCATTCAGATCCGACATTCCATTCCCGCGCAGTGACAGAAAAGCGTCGATCCTTTAGACTACGCGCGCTTTGAAGCGCTCTGCCATTCGACCGCTCGTCACGCCGTTGGTGCTGGCCATAATCGTGGCTGTCCTGTGGGTTTTTCCCCAATTTTGGTATCGCAATCCTGGGACAGGCCAGATGCAGTGGCTGGGCGAGCGCACTACCGTGCCCGGCTGGGGCTATCGCCCCATCCCGGTGGAGGAGTCGGCGGAAAAAATCCTCGTGGCGGACCGGATGTTCAACGGAATCTTCACGAATTCGACAGGCGTCGAGATCTACGCCTTTTCGGCGAAGCGTTACGAAGAGAAAGCGAACGAGATCGGACTTTTCATCCATACTCCGGACCGCTGCTGGGTGGATACCGGCTGGGCGATCGAACCCGACGCCACGCCGCACTCCAAGGAGATTGCCCTCCTCGGGACGCTCATTCCCGCGGAGCGGCGGATCTTCGATTACCGTGGGCGCCGGGAATTGGTCTACTTCTTTGGCCTGCAGGACGGCCGTCCCCTGCCTTACCGTCTGGACCACTATTTTTCCACAGGAGTGAGGTCCGCGACCCAGCCGCTTGGGAACAAGCGGGACCTCCTTCGTGCGTCGGACACCCACTTTTGGGCACGGCTCTGGGACTCATTCAAAAGCCGGAGGGAGTTGCGAGGGCCGAAGCAATTCGTCCGCATTTCCACCGCCCTGGAAAACGGCGACGTCGCTGCGGCGGACCGGCGGCTGGAGGCCTTCCTCCCGGAATGGCTCGCGCGGGCCGACTATCAGGAGGAAAAAGCCGCCTGGAAACTGGCCGCCAGCGAGAAACGCGATTCGCGTTAAGCGCGATCGCCCCCACGCAAGACCGACTTCAGGGTGGCCGCGGCTTCCCCGGGCGACACCTCCAACTGCCGCTGCTGGCGCAAATCCTTGAACTGGCAGACAATCGCGGCCTCTTTGCGCACGCAGCGCAAGGTGGCTGCGGCGTTCAATTCGAGCGCGCGCTTGAACTGCTTATCCGATTTGCCCGGAGTGAGGGAAAATTCGGTCGAGAACCCGGCCTCCCGCAGCTGCTGGATTAGACCGAGAGAAACGCCACGCAGATCTTCCTCTTCAATAATAACGAACGCATCAACGCTCGGCCGAAGCGCTGGAACCAACTTCTTTTCCTGGAGCAGATCCGCCAGAACAACATCCCCCATTCCAAACCCCAGCGCCGGCATGTCCACCTTTCCACTCGAAATCAGGCGGATCAGATTGTTGTATCGCCCTCCACCCGCGATCGCGCGCATCGAAGCCCCTTTGGCAAACGCCTCGAACACCACTCCGGTGTAATACGCCAGGCCCCGAATAATGCTGTAATCAATCTTCACGAAGGCATCGAGCCGCCGGTTCCGCAAACTTTGCAGGACTGTTTCGAGTTCCGCGGTCGGAGTTCCCCCGTCGATAAACGCCCGAACCTCGGCTGCTTTGATTCCAAGCGCGCTCAGCTTTTCTTCCGTCACCTCGGGCTTTTCGCGCTCGATCTTGTCGATCACCTGGTAGAACTCGTAAGCCTTCGCCGCATCCGGCACGCGCGCGGCGAAGAAATCCTGCCAGGCGTTTCGGCTGCTCAACCGGATGATAAAATCGTTCTCGCTCAGGCCAAAAGACCGAAGAGTATCAATCAGGAGGGCGATGAGTTCCGCATCCGCGGCTGGATCGGCTTCACCAAGGATGTCCGCGTTGAGCTGAAAATGTTCGCGCAACCGGCCCTTTTGCTGACGCTCGTAGCGAAAGAGTTGGGGAATGGCAAACCACTTGATTGGCTTCTTGTAACTGCGCTCGCCTGCAGCGGCCATTCGAGCCAAGGTTGGCGTCATCTCCGGCCTCAGGGCCACCGCGCGATCGCCCTTGTCCACGAAATTGTAGAGCTGGCCGACGATCTCGGAACCGCTCTTCGTTGTGTACAACTCCAACTCTTCGAGCGGCGGGCCATCGTACTCCCGAAAGCCATACGATTGGGCCGTCCGCCGCCACTTGTTAAAAATGTAATTCCGCAGCTCGAAGCTTGCGGCATCCTTGGTCGGAAGGGGCTCGGGAAAAAAATCACGAAAACCGGGTAATCGTTCCATTCTTAAGAAAAAGCAGAGGATGCCCGCTCAGGCGGGTTGGTGATCGCAGCGAACACTGGCGGTCTAGATCGCGGACGGCGCGGGCGGGGGGGCCGCCGCCTCCCCTTGCGAGGCAGAAGTTTGGGCTTCAGCTTCGAGCTTCTGCTGCAGCTCGATTTGCTGGGGGGTGAGTTTCAAGACCGCTTCGCGCATTTCCTTGCCGGGCTTGAACTTAACCACTGCTCGGGGAGGAATCGGCACATCCGCCGCGGGGGCGTTTGGATTTCGCCCCACACGCGCCTTGCGCACTTTGACTTCGAAAACTCCGAAGTTGCGCAGTTCCACCTTCTGGCCTCTGGTGACTGCATCAGAGATATAATCCAAGGTTTTCTGCACGACGTTGAGAACGTCCTGCTGCACCAGGCCCGTCTCCTCGCTAATCCGCACTACCAAGTCACGCTTTGTCATAGGGTCGTTGGTTCGGCTCTGTCACCAGGTTGAGCTGGTCTTTGATAGCCATTGTTTTACGCTGAATTGCCTTGCGGTCAAGCGGATTACGACGGGTCGCAAAAAATGGCAAGCCCTTCCTTTAGGTGAAGAAGGGCTAAAAACCAACTATTTTGGGGAAAAGCCTGACTCCTGCCCTTCCAAATAACGCCCGATTATTGCGGCTCTGCCAGAATCTGAGCCCGCTTTTGGTGATATTCCGCCGGCCCAATCTTGTCTGCGCGGTAAAGGTCAGTTAACTCCTTCAGCCGCTGCATTTTCGTTTTCGGCCCGGTACTTTCGGCAGCGCTTGGAGCCTGATTCAGAGTCTCAAGGGCCTTGGCATGAACGTCCGCGTTGGCAGCTGGGACGGCAGCGCTGACATTTGCTCGCGCCGTGGCGGAAGCAGCGGCAGCCGCTGCAGGAGAGCGCGCGGGCTCAACCTTCACAGGCTGAACCAAAGTGGCCGCTGGCGCAGGAGCCGCCGCAGCCGCAACAGGCGCGGACACCACCGGGACGGCCGGAGCCGGCGCGGCGACGGGCGTTGGAGCGACGACCGGCTGGAAAGTCGGGTTCGACTGAGCCTGCGCTCGTTCGATCAGCATCTGCCGGGCGCGCTCTTCAAGATCCTTGGAATATTGAAGATTCGCGGCGTCGCTCTGCACCCCTCGGGCAATGGTGGAGCTTTGGAGAGCAGGCGCGGGGGAGGGAGATGCCTCAACCTTGGGCTCCGGCTTCGGAACGACTGTCACCTTGGGAGCTGGCTTCTCTGGCTGTTTGACCTTTTCCACCGGTTTGGCTTCTTCTTTGGCGGCGGTCACTTTGCTGCGCGAAACGCTGATGGAACTTTGCGCGGGCTTGTTCGTCGCGCCGCCCTGCTTGGCGATTTCCTGGTCCTGCCGGCGGAGCATTTCGCGCGTTTTCGCGTCCAAGGCCGGGGTCCGCGCTGCGCTGGAGGAATCGGTGGCGGACGGGCTCGCCGGCTTCTTCTGCGCCTGTTCCTGCTCCAGTTCCAGCTGCATCTGTTTCAACCGTTGTTGCAGCTCCGGAGAAGGACCGGGCGCCGGATTGGCAGTCGCCGGAGAAGTAGTGGTGGTGGTCGGGGCGCCGCTGGCGGATGGAGCTTTCTCTGCGCCGGATCGAGCTTTGGCGGGAGCCGGAGGCGCCTGGGTTTGCGGTTGCTGGTGCAAGACCTCCAAGGCCTTGGCGTGGACATCGGTATTGTCTGGCGGCAAATCAATATTCGAAGCGGCAGCCATCAAGCGCGGAGCCGGCGGAGCCTCAGCCACGCGAGCCGGGGCCGGAACGGCTGCCGGCAAGGCAGCGGGAGCAGCTGCCACCGGAGCGACAGAGGCGGACGCGGCAACCGGAACGATGGGGGCCGCCTCTGGCGGGGCTGAAGTCAGAGCTGCCGTCTGAATCACCGGAGCAGCAACCGGCTGCTGGGCTTGAGCCTGATGCAGCGCGGCCAAAGCCTTGGCATGAACTTCATTGTAGTCTGCGCCCTTGATCTGGCCTGTGATTCTTGCGGCATTCTCGTCGTACTCGCGCTGTCCCTTGCGCATGCGCTCACGATCCCGCACATATTGCTCAAACTGCTGACGCCGTTCGGCCTGCAGGCGCTCGCGCTCCGCCATGCGCTCTTTAACTTCCGCCTTGATTCGGGCTTCCCGCTCCGCGCGGGCGCGGTCGATTTCTAGATCTCCGCTCAGAGCCTTTCCTGTGGGAGCGGCTGGAGCCGGAGCCGCGCCATCCCGCGAAGTCATTTGGTGCAGCACTCGCAACGCTTCCTCGTGCACCTGCTCGACATCATCCGCCATCACAGGGCTGAAGAGCAGTGAACCGACAAAGCTTGCGCGCAAGATCTTGGAAATTCGCATACCGCCTGCTTAACGAATTTTCCAAAGGCAGGCAACTAAAACAAGCCAGCGGCCATCCAGGGAATCAAGGGCAATCCCGGGCGGCGGGCGGCAGACGTCACAGCCGTCAGCGCGCACCCTTCCCGTTTTGAAAACAATAAAGCGCCTTATCGGTCCGGATATAAAGCGCGTCCCGGCTGGCCAGCGGTGTGGCGAAAATCTTCTCTTTGAATGCGTGCGACCCGAGAACCCGCCAAGCCCGCTCCGCGGCCGCCACCGTCACCACTCCGGGTTCACTCGCGAAGTAAACCTTGCCGTCCGCTGCCACGGGCGAGGCATAATAATTTCCCGTGGCCCCCAGACGCTCCTGCTGCAGCAACTCGCCCGAACCCGCTTCAAGCTTCGTCACCAGTCCTCCGTCCTTCACGATCCAAAGGATCCCCTTGTCCAGCACCGGGGAAGCCACATAGGGCGCGCCTCGCTGATAGGTCCAGCGAATCGCTTTCTCCCCAAGGTCACCCCGGCCCTTCGGCCGGACCGCCAGCGTCGCATTTTGCGCCAGCCTGAAAACGGCGGCATGCTGTTCCCACTCCTGCCGGTCAAGCACTTGATCCTGATTCAAGTCCATCCGAAAAAAGCGGGTTAAGACCTCCGAATCGCCAATCTCGTCCTTGGCCAGCTTCCCGTCCTTGTTCTTGTCCCACTTCGCCAGAGCCTGGTCCCAACTGACAAAACCCACGCGCTGGCCGGGATCACCGCCTGGCGACCATGAAGGAATGTAAATCGTATCGCCTGCGGGGATCGGCGTCGGAATCACGATCCGAGCCAGCCCGTTCACCCACCAAAGCTTCTGGCCGTTGCTCAAGTCGTAGCCCGCCAATTCGAGAGCCCCCGCCACCACCAATTCCTTTTGGCCTCCGTGTTCCCAAAGCGCCGGCGTGGAATAGCTGCGGACCGCTCCCGGACGCGCCGTTTTCCAGAGCTCGCGGCCCGTTCGCCGATCGAAAGCGAAAAGAGAACTGTCGATATCATGGTCCTGGTTCAGGATCACCTTGTCCTCCACCACCACCGGCGAACTGGCAGCGCCATACTCGTCTCGAAACGGCCCCATCCGCTTTTCCCAAAGCTGGTTCCCCTTCAAGTCGTAACAGATCAGGCCGTAGCTTCCGAAAAAGATGAATAATCGCTCCCCATCGCAAGCCGGGGTGGCCATGGCCGCATTCCCCTCCTGCGGGTGAAACTCTTCGACTTTCTCGACCGGAAGCGCCCGCTGCCAAAGAACGGTTCCCTTCGCAGCATCCAGGCAAAGGGTAGCCAATTCCTGCCCGCGCGCGGTCGTGAGAAAGATCTTTTGCACATCCCGAATGGGCGTGGAGTGTCCCGGGGCCAATTCCGTTCTCCACGCCAGATTCTCGGGAACGCCCAGATCCGAGGGCAACGATCCAACGCTAGCCGGGACGCCAAAGTCCGACCGAAAGAAGGCCGGAGCCGCTCCAGCAACTTGCGCCAAACCCATCAATCCCAGAAGGAGAAAACAGCGGGAAAACATGCACCCAATGCTAAATCCATCCCAAAAACTGCGCTATCACAATTCCAGAAATGGCCTTCCGGGCCGGCTTCTGCTCGGTGTTCGCTGGGGGGCGAACCTGAAAAACAATTTTGCCTCAGTCGTTTCTTCTGCTAACCTACCCGTTCCGGTCGGGGCGACTCACCGGGAAATGTCCGGCCTTAATTCGCCCAGTTTGTGTAAAGCTGGCGGCCATAACAACATCGAAATCAATCCCGTGTTCCGCGGGATGGCTCGTCAAAGACGGGCTCCTAACAAAGGAAAATCGTGATTACTATCGGAGTCAAAGAATTGTTGGAAGCGGGCGTTCACTTTGGTCACCAGACCAAACGCTGGAACCCCAAGATGAAGCGGTTCATTTTCGACGCTCGCAACGGCATTCATATCATCGACTTGAGCAAGACGCTCAGCGGCCTGCAGGAAGCCAGCGACTTTCTGGCCAAAACCGTCGGCAAGGGCGGCAAGGTCCTTTTCGTTGGCACCAAGAAGCAAGCGCAGGAAGCGATTAAAGACTCCGCGAAGACCTGCGGACAGATGTTCGTCACCGAACGCTGGCTGGGTGGCACCCTGACCAATCTTCAAACCATTCGCCGCTCTCTCGGCCGCCTCCGTGAAATCGAGAAAATGGAGACCGACGGATCGATCAACAATTACGTCAAGCAGGAGCAATCGGCAATCCGCCGGGAAGCCGCGCGCCTCTTTAAAAATCTCGACGGCATCCGCTCGCTGGATTCCCAGCCTGCAGCCATGTTCGTCGTGGACGTGAAGCGTGAGCACAATGCCGTCGCCGAAGCGCGCCGCCTGAAAATTCCCATCGTGGCCCTGGTCGACACCAACTGCAATCCCGACCTCGTGGATTATCCGATCGCCGGCAACGACGATGCGATTCGTTCGGTGCGCCTCATTCTGCACGTAATCACCCAGACGATCGGGAATGCGAAGGCTGAGTACGACGCGAAGTACGCCCGGAAGAAGGAAGAGCCGGCCGCTGAAGCCCCTGCTGCCGGAACCGCCCCTGCCGAAGCTGCCGCCCAACCGGCTGCGGTCGCGACAGCCTGATCCTCAAACAAACCTTAAACGCGGCCTAAGCTCCGGCTTCAGGCCCGCAGGAATTTTATTTTATGGCAGAAATTACTGCAGCTCTTGTCGGCAAGCTCCGCGAAATGACCAACGCGGGCTTGATGGATTGCAAGAAAGCGCTGAACGAATCCAGCGGCGATTTGAACGCCGCGGTGGACATCCTTCGCAAGAAGGGCGTGGCCACGGCCGCCAAGAAGGCCGGCCGCGAAGCCAAGGAAGGCGTGATCGCCCAGTACATCCAGCCGGGCGGCCGTTTGGGCGTGCTGGCGGAGATCAATTGCGAAACGGACTTCGTGGCCAAGAACGAAACGTTCCGCGCATTTTGCGATGAAGTCGCCAAACGGATCGCCCAGGAACCGGCAGCGGATCTTGAAGCGCTTCGCACCGAGCAAGTGGCGAAAATCGGCGAGAACATCCGCATCAACCGCCATGCCCGCCTTGAGGTCTCCGGAAACGGATTAGTGGCCAGCTACATTCACACCGGCGCCAAAGTGGGCGTCCTGGTCGAAGTCGGCGCGGGCAAGGAAAGCAGCGCTGCGAGCGAGGCCTTCCGTGAACTCGTGCGCGACATCACGCTGCAAATCGCGGCTGCCAATCCGACAGCGGTCTCGCGCGAACAGGTTGATCCGGCGATCGTCGACAAGGAAAAGGAAATCGCCGCGGAACAAGTCAAAGGCAAGCCGGCGCAGGCCATCGCCAAGATTGTCGAAGGCAAGCTGGAGAAATTCTTCCAGACCATCTGCCTCGTCGATCAGGGTTTTGTGAAGCGCAACTCGGAGATCACCGTTCGCGAGCATCTCGCGAATGTTGGCAAACAACTGGGCGACGAGCTCACCATCCGCCGATTCGTCCGCTTCCAAGTGGGCGAAGCCGCTGCGGCCTGATCCAGATTCACATCCCTTTCGCGACACCGGGCTTTTTGCCCGGTGTTTTTGTTTATTCAGCAATGGCTGAACCGCGCCAACTATTCCCAACTCGCCAGAAGTCACCGGAGGCGATAAGTTCGGCCGATGACCCTCACGCCAGGCCAGATCGCTCGCCGGGGGGATTTCTATTTTCAACTGGCGAGCCTCATCGCGGCGGGCGTGCCGATCATCCAGGCGCTGGAGATGGTGCAACGATCGGCGCGAGGGGCCTATCGCGATCACCTGGCGGCAGTCATCGAGCGGCTGAATCAGGGCATGACGTTTACGGAAGCCATGCTGGCCACCGGTGGATGGCTTCCAGCATTCGATCACGCCCTCTTTTCCGCAGGCGAGCAGAGCGGCCGCCTGGACATCACCCTGCGGTCCCTCGGGACCTACTACCAGGAACGAGCCCGGATGCTCCGCCAGATCCTTTCGAGCACCGCCTACCCCGTGTTCATCCTGCACTTTGCCATTCTCGTCTTCCCGACCAGCGATCTGACCGGGCTCTTTCTGAATAACGGCGGCTCGGCTTTCGCAATTCACAAGCTGACGATCCTCATTCCCACCTATGTGATCCTCGCAACCGTGGTCGTGGCCCTCCAGGGGAATCGCGGGGAGATGTGGCGCTCTCTCATGGAGCGGGTTCTCCAACCCATCCCGATCCTCGGGGCGGCGCGCCACGCGCTGGCGCTCAGCCGTCTCTCCGCGGCGCTGGAGGCGCTGCTCTCCGCCGGGGTTCCGATCATCCAATCGTGGAAACTGGCCGCGGTCGCAAGTTCGTCGCGACGGTTGAAAACGACTGTCGCGACCGCCCTCCCGCAAATGGAAGCAGGCGCCCTGCCCTCGCATACCCTGACCCCGGTCTTTCCCGAGCTTTTTCGGAGCCTGTACGCCACCGGGGAAGCCAGCGGCCAACTGGACTCCACTCTGCAAAGGCTCCACCGTCACTACGACGAAGAAGCAACGCACAAATTTCAGAACCTGGCCACCTGGACGCCAAAGCTCATTTTCCTGATCGTGGCCATCGGAATCGGCTACCAGGTCATCAACTTTTACTCCGGCTATTTCAATCAGCTAAACCAAATTGGGTTTTAATGGTTTTGAATTGCCTCTTGGCCGCCGGAACCGGCAACCGCTAGCATCGCCTCGTGTCGCTCGAGCTTCGACATCTGCGCTACTTTCAGGCGGTCGCGGAAGAATTGAGTTTCTCCCGCGCTGCCCGGCGCTTGAACGTCGCCCAACCGGCATTAAGCCGGGCCGTCAAGCAACTCGAGCACGACCTCGGAGCCCAGGTGCTGGAGCGGACCCGGCATCGCGTGCGGCTCACGCCCGCCGGATCAGTCCTCTTGCGCGAAACCGCCGGCCTCCTCCAGGAGCTGGAGCAGATGAGCGGCCGGGTTCGACGCACCGCTGCGGGAGAGGAGGGTGAACTGCGGCTGGGCTATATCGGCCCGCCCACCCAGCCGTTCCTGGGCCGCCTGCTGCGGGAATACCGCCAGCGTTACCCTCGGGTCTCGATCCATCTCGAGGAACGCACCCCGGAACGCGTTTGGGAAATGGTGGCCAAAGGCCGGCTCTCTGCCGCCTTGACCCGTCCAGTGCTGGTGAACGAGGCGCTCGGCCTCCATACGATCATCCTGCATGAAGAGCGCCTGGGGGTGGTCATTCCCTCGGACCACCCTTTCGCCACCCGTCCGAGCCTCCCTTGGGCCGCGCTGACCGGCCAACCGCTGATTGTCCTGGCCCGGCGGGAAGGGCTCAGTCTTCACGACGCCGTCATTGCGGGCTGCCGCCTGGCCGGAGTCACCCCGCGATTTGCGCACACTCCCAGCCTTATCGGGACGGTCATGAGCTACGTCGAAGCCGGAGCGGGCGTCGGTGTAGTTACGGAGTCGGTCGTCGCCCCCACTCAGACGCTCAAGTTCGTTCTGCTCAAGCCCGTTCAGAAAGTGCCCCTCGTCTTTGTCTGGCGGGAGGACGCGGACGAACCCCCAGTCCGGCGATTCCGGGAACTGCTGATCGAGTGGAAGGCCGCCAGCAAGCTGTGACTCGAAGGAACCCACCAGCGCCGGCGCGAAGGCTTTTGCCACAGCCCACAACCGTTGGTAATGTGTCACCATGAACGTGGAAATCCGCGATCGATTATCGGCTGCCTTCCGCCCCGGCTTGTCCTGCGGTTCCTCCACGCTCTACTGAAGCCATCCCGTGAGTTTCTCGTCTCTTTTCTCCAGCATTCCCGTCGCAGACCTTGCCGCGCAGTCACGAGACGTCTCGTCCGTCCGTTCGCTGCTGATGCAGACAAAGTTCGAGCTGAGTGATTTTCCGGCGCTGATTTCGCCCGCGGCGGGAGATCACCTCGAAGAGCTGTGCCGCCGGTCCCATCAACTGACGCAACAGCGTTTTGGCAAGGTCATCCGCTTTTTCGCGCCGCTTTACGTCTCGAATGAGTGCATCAACAACTGCAAGTATTGCGGTTTCTCGCGCGACAACCCGATCCTGCGCGTGACCCTCAGCCTGGAGGAAGTGCGCCGTGAAGCGCAGGCGCTCGCCGACCAAGGCTTTCGGAACCTGCTCCTGGTGGCTGGCGAACACCCTAAATTCGTTTCCAACCATTATCTCCGGGACTGTGTCGCCATTCTTCACGAGCAGTTCCCATCGGTCTCGCTCGAAGTCGGCCCGATGGAGATGGAGGATTATCAACCGCTCGTCCGGGCCGGAGCGGAAGGATTGGTAGTCTACCAGGAAACCTACGACCGCGCGATTTACGAATCGGTGCACACTGCCGGCCCCAAACGGGACTTTGGCTGGCGGCTGGATACGCCGGAACGCGCTTACAGCGCCGGCTTCCGGCGCCTGGGGATTGGAGCGCTCTACGGCCTGGCGGATTGGCGGCTGGAAGCCATCAGCCTGGCCCATCATGCCGCTCATCTGCTTCGAACCTGCTGGAAATCTCAGTTGACCCTCTCGCTCCCGCGGCTCCGCCCTCATGCCGGTGAATTCCAGCCTCTGACGCACATGAGCGATCGCGAGCTGGTCCAGTTGGTCTGCGCTCTGCGCCTCACTTTCCCGGACGCAGGCATCGTCCTCTCCACCCGGGAACCGGCCGCGCTGCGCGACGGATTGTTCCCGCTGGGCATTACCCACATCTCCGCGGGCAGCCATACCGAACCTGGCGGCTACACCGGCGCCGGCAAGGAAAAGATCCACCGCACCGAGCGCGGACGCATCATTCCCCTGACTGGCTCGGCGAGTGAGTGGGCCGCCCCTGAGGGGCGAACCAACGCCACCGGCCAATTCGCCATCGCGGACGAACGGAGTCCGGACGAGATTTCCCGGGTTATCGCACGGCTCGGCTACGAGCCTGTTTGGAAAGACTGGGACGCGGCTCTCTCGGAGTGATGAAAAGCTCCATCACTGCGAACGGCCGCTCGGTTGCCGTCGAGCTCCCTTGCTCCATCGAAGAGTTTCTGCTCCGGCAAAAACTTCTGCCGCGAAGCGTGGTGGTGGAACAGAATGGGGAGGCAGTCGCTCCCTCTGAATTCTCGGCGCGCGCCCTGTCCGCCGGCGACCGGCTGGAGATCGTGCAGATCGTCGCCGGGGGCTAATCGATGCCCATTTGAGCGGCCAGTTCCGCGGAGGTTGAATTCCGCTCAGCGCGCACCCATTTCAAATCCATCTGGCCGCGGAACCAGGTCATCTGCCGTTTAGCAAACTGCCGCGTCCTGATCTTCACCTCTTCCTTGGCCGCCTCCAGAGTTCGCGCCCCCCGCAAGTGTTCCACCACTTGCCGATAGCCCAGCGATTGCATGGCCGTCCGATTGCCCTCCAGGCCACGCCCCATCAATTGGCGGGTTTCTTCCACCAACCCCTGTTCAAACATCTCCTCAACGCGCCGATTAATCCGTTGCACCAGATCTTCGCGGTCCCTCTCCAAGCCAAACCAACGGCCCCTCGGCTCAGACGATCGCCAATCGGCGCGCTGAGCCGAGAATTTCCGGCCGGTGAGCCGGATCACTTCGATCGCTCGCACCACCCGGCGCGGATTGGAACGGTCAATTCGGCCATAGGTCTCGGGATCGGCCGTCTGCAACTCGGCCAGCAATGCGTCCAAGGGAGCGGCTTCCAGTTCTTGGCGCAAACGGGCATCGGCGGCCGGGGTCTCGCCGATCCCGGCCACCAAAGCTTTGAAGTAAAGGCCAGTTCCTCCGCAGTAGATCGGGACGCGCCCACGGGCACGGACCGCCGCTTCCGCTCCCCGCGCCAGATCGAGAAAACGGGCTACATCGAACGTTTCGCCAAGGTCGGCTACGTCGATCAGATGGTGGGGAACCCGGGCGCGTTCGGCTGGAGAAGACTTGGCGGTCCCGATATCAAGGCCGCGATACACCTGCATCGAATCGACGCTGATGATCTCGCCCCCTACAGACTCTGCCAACTGGAGAGCCAGCGCCGATTTACCGCTTGCTGTCGGACCCGCAAGGTAGATCGGGTCGAGCATGGGAATGAGGTCAGGCCGCCGCGGGAATCATCCCGTTCTTGCGGGCAAAATTGAAAATGCCGCCCGCGTCCACCACCGGCTTCACGTCGCCCAACGGCTTGAGTGAATAGACCTTGCCGGTCTTGTGGACTTTGACCGTCGCAGCATCCAGGTCGACCGTCACGATGTCGCCCGTCTGCACTTGCTCGCACAAGCGCTCGCTGCTCTCGCAGGGATACAGTTCGCCGGTCGCCACGCAATTCCGGAAGAAAATGCGGGCGAAGCTCTCGGCCACCACCACCCGGTTGTTAGCCGCCCCCATGGCGATGGGAGCATGCTCGCGGGAACTTCCGCAGCCGAAGTTTTTGCCGGCCACGACAATCGGATATTTCGTATCCATTTGCCCTTCCTCAACAAAACGAATCGGATAGAGCGAGTCTGGGAGGCCGCACAAGGCGTAGCTGCCCAGCTTCTCATATTCCTCTTTGATGGTCGGAACGAGATTCAAGTACTGGGCGGGAATGATCTGGTCCGTGTCGATGTTATCGCGCACGACGTAAACTGGACCTGTATAAACCGATTGCATAAATCCGGCCGATAATCTGTTTTGCGATCGGCCAATTATCAAATGAAATTAGCAGCCCGCATTTCTTCGGCGGCGCTTACGCCAGGCGGAAGGCGACTACTCCGAGGGGCGGGAGAACGATTGATGCTGACTGAGGATGCCCATGCATCGGAACTTCGCCCGCCACAACCTCGCCCATGTTCCCCTGGTTGCCTCCGCCATATGCCTCACAGTCGCTGTTGAACACTTCCTTCCAGAAACCCCGCTGGGGCAAGCCAATGCGATAGCCCGCGCGCAAAACCGGGGTGAGATTCATGATCACCGCCACCTGGCTCTTGCGATCGCGGCTCTGCCGAACGAAGGACAACACGCTATTTTCCGCGTCACTGCAGTCGATCCAATAAAACCCCTCGTGATCGTAGTCCGTTTCCCAAAGGCCAGGTTCCGTTCGATAGAGCCGGTTCAAATCCTCCAGCATCCGCTGCAGGCCCCGATGAAAAGGACCCGCTTCCAGCAGCCACCAATCCATTTCCGCATTGGCGTTCCACTCGGACGATTGGCCGATTTCGCCTCCCATAAAGAGCAATTTCTTGCCCGGGAACAGCCATTGATAGGCGAGCAGGGCTCTTAAATTGGCGAAGCGCTGCCAGTCATCCCCCGGCATGCGGCCGATCAAAGAGCGTTTGCCATGCACCACCTCATCGTGCGAAAGGGGCAGCACGAAATTCTCGTGGTGATGGTAAAGCATCGCGAAGGTGAGGTCGTTCTGATGGTACTTCCGATACACCGAATCCCGCTTGAAATAGTTCAGGGTGTCGTGCATCCACCCCATGTTCCACTTGAAGGTGAAACCCAACCCGCCCAGATAGGGCGGCCGGGTCACTTGAGGCCATGCGGTCGACTCCTCCGCCACGGTGATCACCCCGGGGCACTGCGTATGCACCAAATGGTTGAACGCCCGGAGAAATTCGACCGCTTCCAGGTTTTCGCGCCCGCCAAACTGATTGGGAATCCATTCCCCCTCCTTGCGCGAATAATCGAGATAGAGCATGGAGGCCACAGCATCCACGCGCAGGCCATCGATGTGAAAGCGCTCGCACCAGAAAATGGCGTTCGCGATCAGGAAGTTCCGCACTTCATGCCGGCCGTAATTGAAAATCAGCGTGCCCCAATCCTGGTGGGCGCCCTTGCGCGGATCTTCATGCTCATACAGCGCGGTTCCATCAAAGGAGGCCAGCGCCCAATCGTCCCGCGGGAAGTGCGCAGGAACCCAGTCCACGATGATTCCGATCCCCGCTTCGTGCAGGCGGTCGACCAGATATTGAAAATCATCGGGAGTTCCATAACGGGAGGTGGGCGCGTAAAAACCGGTCACCTGATAGCCCCAGGATGGATAAAACGCATGCTCGGCCACCGGCAGAAATTCCACATGCGTAAATCCCAGGCGCTTCACATACTCCACGAGCGGATCGGCCAGCTCGCGATAGGACAGGGCCTCGAACGGTCCCTTCTTTTTCCACGAACCGAGGTGAACCTCGTAAATGCTCACCGGCGAGCGCAACGGATCCTGTTTGCCTCGCTTCTCCAGCCATTGAGCGTCGCTCCAGCGGAATTTTTGGGTATCCCAGACAATCGACGCTTGCTTCGGTGGCACTTCGTAAAAGAAGCCGTAGGGGTCGGTTTTTACCGTCACGTGACCGTGCAAGTTTCGAATTTCGTACTTGTAGAGGGCCCCCTCCCCAACGCCCGGAATGAAGATTTCCCAGATCCCGGAAGCTCCCAGAGACCGGAGCATATGCACCCGGCCGTCCCAATTATTGAAGTTCCCGACCACGCTGACTCGCTGCGCATTAGGCGCCCAAACCGCGAAACTGGTCCCAGCCACCCCGTCGATCACTCGCAAATGAGCGCCGAGCTTATCGAAAATGCGCAACTCGTTGCCTTGGGCGAACAGATACACATCCATCTCGCCGAGCGTGGGCAGAAACGAATACGGATCTCGAAACTGCCGAGTGTGGCCGCCCCCGTCAGTCACCACCAGATCGTAGGCATAGACATGCTGGGCCTTTGCCGTCGTTCCTTCGAAGACGCCAGACTCATCCACTTGCTTGAGAGGAAAGCGCGGCTTGCCCTTTTCGTGCACGGGCGCCACTTCCACTTTGGTCGCTCCCGGCAGAAAGGCACGCACCACCAGCCCGGAGCCATCCCCCAGCGGATGCATCCCCAGCAATTGATGCGGCGAACGCTGGCGCGCGCCAACCAGACTGTCCAACTCCTCGGCGGTGAGAATCATGAGCTTAAACCCGCATCGTCGTCTCGAAATTCCAATTCTTCAGTCCCGGATCAGAAATCCTCTTTTACTCGTGAGCCCAGAAATCAATGACGAACACTTCGTCGAGCAAAGGTCCCACCAGTTTGCCAAAGTCCTTGTGGGCCGGGTGCACCAGGTAATCATCACGATCCTTCTCACTGTTAAACGTCAGGATGAACCCATGGGTGCAGCCGCGATTGTGGTTTTCCGGGCTGTTGTTGATGCCCCACTCGTAACCGACAATCGTGTGGATCTTGCTCTTCAAATCCCGAAACGCGTCCTCCACCTTCTTGATGTCATCTTTTGAGGCGGATGCTTTGAATTTGAAGGAGACCACGTGGCGGAGTTTGCCCTTTTTGCCGCCAGATCCCGCGTCCGCAGCCATCGCGGTGAGAGCCATTGCCATGCAAAAACCAATGATTAGACAGAGCATCTTCATATTCCTTTGATACGCGATGCTAGGTTTTCCTCCCCACCATTGCAAGCAGGGTAAACCAGGATCAGCAAAGCAAAGCCCGCTCGGCGCCCCGGGGAAGGCGGCTCAAACGGCCGCGAGCAGTTTCTTTTTGCGGGTTTTCACCTGCGGAGCGTCCCCCCAAAGATCCTCGAGCTTGTAGAGTTCTCGGGCCTCCTTGCGCATCACATGGACAATCACGTCGAAGTAATCGAGCACGACCCAGGAGGTATTGATGCTGCCGTCCGTCCCGCGCGGGCTGATCTTCTGGTCCCGGTCGAGGTGCTCCTCGATCTCGTTCACGATCGCTCGCAAATGCGGCTCGCTGGTGCCAGTGCAAATCACAAAGTAGTCGGTGATGCTGGAGAGTTTGCGAACGTCGAGGATAACGATGTCTTCCGCCTTTTTGTTATCTGCCAGTTCCCGGCAAAGCAGGGCGAGTTTGCGTGAGTCCATTCGTCTTCTGATTAATCTCCAGCCCAACTTGCCTGATTATCAGGAAAGATAAAGGTGATTGTGGCGGATGGCCTCTCCCACCGCCGGCCCCACCAGGAGGTCGACCGGGAGCCCATGCCGGACCCGGTCTCGAATCTGGGATGCGGAGATCGCCATGGGAAAGCCCTGCAGGGTTTTGCCGTGAAAACCTTCAGGAAAGGACGCTTCTGGCTGGCCGGGACGCGGGATCACCAGGAATTCCAGCAGGCGCGCAAGGTCCGCCGCCGAACGCCATTTTGGCAAAAATGGCACGTGATCCGCCCCGATGATATAGTGCAGTTCGGCCCCAGGGAACAAGCCCGCGTAATGACGGACCGTATCGATCGTGTAAGAAACGCCGCCTCGTTCGAGTTCCAAAATGTCAACCGCGCACCAGGGCAGTCCAGCCAAAGCGAGCCGCAACATCTGCGCCCGAAGATGCCCCGGGGAAACTTTCTGCTCCGGTTTAAATGGCGATTGCGCGGCCGGGATAAAAACGACGCGATCCAGAGCCGCTTCTTCCCTCGCCGCCTGGGCGACCAGCACGTGTCCGAGGTGGACGGGGTCGAACGACCCGCCATAAAGGCCAATGCGCACTTCGTTTACTTGAAGTATTCCTGGATGGTTCGGACCGAGTAACCGCTTTTGCGCAACGCGGCGATGCCCAAAGCGGCCGCTCGAGCCCCGCTTAAAGTGGTCATGATCGGCGTGTTGGTGTAGACGGCTGTGGTCCGAATCTTCACCTCGTCCTCGCGCGGGCTCTGCCCGGAGGGAGTATTGATCACCAATTGGATCTCGCGATTTTTGAGAAGATCGACCGTATTCGGCCGGCCTTCGCTCAGTTTGAACACGCGCTGCACCTTGAGGCCGGCCTGCTCTAATACCGTCGCCGTTCCGCTGGTCGAGACCAGTTCAAACCCGAGATCGGCAAAAAGCTTGGCCACCTCCGCGGCGGAAGACTTGTGGGCGTCGCTCACGCTGATGAAAACCCGCCCTTTGAGCGGCAGCGGACCGCCGGCCGCCATTTGCGATTTCGCATAAGCGATTCCCAAATCCGCGTCCAACCCCATCACTTCGCCTGTGGAGCGCATTTCCGGCGAGAGAAGAATGTCCTGGCCATGGAAACGATTGAAAGGGAACACGGACTCCTTCACCGCCCAGTATTTCGGCCAGATTTCGCTGGTAAACCCAAGCTCCTTCAACCGGGAGCCCGCCATCAAGCGGGAGGCCAGCTTGGCCAGCGGAACGCCGATCGCCTTGCTCACGAACGGCACGGTGCGCGACGCGCGCGGGTTCACCTCCAGCACGTAGACCACGTCGTTCTTCACGGCGTACTGCACGTTCATCAGGCCGATCACCTTCAGCTCGCGCGCCATCGCATGGGTGTACTCACGAATCTGATCAATCACCGGCTGGGAGAGGGCATGCGCTGGCAACACCATGGCGGCGTCACCCGAGTGCACCCCGGCAAACTCGATATGCTCCAGCATCCCCCCGATCACGATCGTTCCCTCATCCGGGTTTTGGAAATGGCCGACGTCAGCAATGCAGTCGACGTCCACCTCAGTGGCGTCCTCGAGGAACTTGTCGACCAGCACCGGACGCTCGGGAGAGGCCTCAACGGCGAAGCGCATGTAGTGCTGCAGTTCGGAATCGGAGTAGACGATCTGCATCGCCCGGCCGCCCAGCACAAACGAAGGACGCACCAGGACCGGATAGCCAAGCTCTCGCGCCGCGGCCAACGCTTCGACTTCATTCGTGGCAATGCCATTCGGCGGCTGCGGAATGTTGAGCTTGCGCAGCATCGCGGCGAAAAGCTTGCGATCTTCCGCGATCTCGATGCTTTGGGGCGAGGTCCCGATGATGTTCACCCCGTTCTTCTGCAATCCGAGCGCCAGATTCAAGGGTGTTTGCCCGCCGAACTGCGCGATCGCCCCCCAGCATTTCTCCCGCTCATAAATATGGAGAACGTCCTCGAGCGTCAGCGGTTCAAAATAAAGGCGATCGCTCGTATCGTAATCGGTGGACACGGTCTCAGGATTCGAATTGACCATGATCGTTTCGAACCCCGCTTCCTTCAGCGCAAAGGACGCGTGCACGCAGCAGTAGTCGAACTCAATCCCCTGCCCGATCCGGTTCGGGCCGCCGCCCAGGATCATGATTTTCCGCCGGTCCGACGGACGGACTTCGTCATCGCCACGGTCGTAGGTGGAGTAATAGTAAGGGGTGTAAGCTTCGAACTCAGCCGCGCAGGTGTCCACCAGGCGATAGCTGGGAACCAGGCCAAGGCGCTTTCGCTCGGCGCGAATCGCATCCTCCGTCTTCCCGGTGAGGTGCGCAATCTGCCGGTCGGAAAAGCCATAATACTTGGCTTTTGTCAAAAGCTCAGAATCCATCGGGCAGACAAGCTAGAGAGCGGAAAACAAAGTGCAAGGAATTTGCACCATCGGACCGTCCGCCCACCCCACATTCAAAACCTAAATTCACCCAACAGATTGACCACCAATAATTAAGATCATTAAAAACCACAAACTGCGCGATTCTTCGACATGCAAACAAATCGACTCTCTCCATCGCCAAAGCCCTCTGGCCCATGGAGCAGCGAATGGAATTCCGGGTCGCATCGGCGGTTTGTTCTTTATTGACAGCCTCCAGACTGGTCTATACGGTCTGCCCGTAAATACCGAGCGTGTGCCCCGAATTTACATTTCGGGGTTTTTTATTGCTCGTTGCAGTCGAAAATATGCCGAACACCATCTTAGTCGGTGCCCAATGGGGCGACGAAGGAAAAGGGAAAATCATCGACGTCCTCACTGAAGAGGCCGACGTCGTCGTCCGAACTCAAGGCGGAAACAACGCCGGACATACGGTCTACATTGGCCCCAAAAAGTACGTCCTCCATCTCGTCCCATCCGGCATCCTGCGCCCGGACAAGATGTGCATCATCGGCAACGGCGTCGTGGTCGACCCGATCTCGCTGGTCGGCGAAATCGAAGGCTTGCTCAAGTTGGGGGTAAAGGTCAACGGCAACCTCCTGCTCAGCGAGACCGCCCATGTGGTTTTCCCCTACCACCGTCAAATCGACGAACAACGCGAGATTCTCAAAGGAAAGAACAAGCTGGGAACCACCAAACGCGGCATTGGCCCCGCGTATGGCGACAAGGCGGCCCGGACCGGCTTGCGCGTGGTCGACCTGATCAATCCGGCTCGCTTCGAACTCCTCCTTAAACAGCGCTTGAAGGAAAACAACGAAGTGCTGAAGGCCCTTGGCGCCAAGCCGCTCTCCTTCAAAAAAGTGCACGAAGATTACCGCCGTGCGGGCGACTACCTCGCCCCCTTTGTCGCCAACACCGTGGTCTGGCTCCACGAAGCCACTCGCCGGAAGGAAGCTATCCTGTTCGAAGGCGCCCAGGGCACTTTCCTCGATCTGGATCATGGCACCTATCCTTTCGTCACTTCGTCCAACACCACCGCTGGCGGGGCCTGCACCGGATCGGGCGTTCCCCCGAACCGCATGGATCGGGTCGTGGGCGTGATGAAAGCCTACACCACTCGGGTGGGCGAAGGGCCTCTGCCCACGGAAGATGCCGAAATCGCCGACATGCTCCACGCCATGGGGCGGGAGTTCGGAGCCACCACCGGCCGCGCCCGCCGTTGCGGCTGGTTCGACGCGGTCGCCACGCGCCATGCCACCATGGTGAACGGCATCGATGAGCTGGCGATCACCAATATCGACGGACTCGACACCGTGGAAACCATTCGCGTCTGCACCGCTTACCGCTGCGGGGCGAAGATGTATGATTACATCCCGAACGACATCGCGACCTTTGCGAAATGCCAGCCGGTCTACCAGGAATTCCCGGGCTGGCTGACCCCCACGCACGAAATCAAGAGCTGGAAGCAAATGCCCGCCAAGGCGCGCTCCTATCTGAAAGCAATTTCGGACCTCACCGGCGCGAAACTGACCATTGCGTCCGTTGGTCCGGCCCGCGAGCAAACTCTCTTCTTGTGAGGCGGGCGGAGTAGGCGCGTCCCATGACCACTCCGCACTCGAGCCTGAGCACGCAAGCCCGGGAAAACATCCCGACACACGTCGCCATCATCATGGATGGCAACGGCCGTTGGGCCAAACAGCGGCACCTCCCGCGTGTCGAAGGCCATCGGGTGGGAGTGGAAAGCGTCCGCACGGTGGTGCGAACCTGCGGCGAGCTGGGCATCAAATATCTCACTCTTTACGCATTTTCGGTCGAGAACTGGAACCGCCCGAAAGATGAAGTCGACACGCTCATGAAGTATCTCGCCCGTTACCTGAAGGGCGAAATCGGCGAATTGAACAAGAACAACGTCCGGCTCGAAGTCATCGGCCAGATTTACCGCCTTCCCGAATTCGTTCAGGACCAACTGAAGAAGACCCACGCCGCCCTCGCCAAGAATACCGGCCTGACGTTGATCCTCGCGTTAAGCTACGGAGGGCGGACGGAAATTGTCGAAGCCGTTCGCGCCATCGCCGAGAAAGCCAAGGCGGGACAGGTTGAGCCGGCCGAAATCACCGAGCAGACCGTTTCGCAGCATCTCTACACCCGGCACTATCCCGATCCCGACCTGCTCATTCGCACCAGCGGTGAAATGCGGGTGAGCAATTTTCTGCTGTGGCAGATCTCCTACGCGGAACTGGTCGTTACCCCCACCCTCTGGCCCGACTTTCGCAAGCCTCAGCTCTTTGACGCGCTCGAGGAGTACGCGCGCCGCCACCGCCGCTTTGGCGGGGTTTGATCACCACCACTTCCAGTCCAGGCTCGGGCCCGGACTGTAAATCCAGACCAGCATTTGGGCAGGGTCAGGGAATTGGTAAAATTCCACATGCCCATCCCCAAAGAGCATGTTAAAGCGGCTTTTCCCTTTGTAATTGTGCCAGATGCTTTTCGGCGAGGTATTGCCCCGATTGGCGTGCCAGGCCCAATCACCCTGCAGAATCTTATGCGTCGGCCCGGCCGCCAATTCCGCCGCCTTCAACGGTTTCCCCTCATAGGCCGTCGGCGCAAAGGCGGCGTCCCCGCACACGTGTCGCGTGCGGAAGGAATCCTGCTGAAACTGCGGGAGGTAGCTCGTCCCGTAGCTGAGATAGCAATTGCGAATGTTGCCGCCGTTGAGCTGATCACCTTTGTCATTCGGACACCGGAAAACGTCGTAGGTCTGCGTGTACTTGTTAAGGGGCCGATTGGTCGCCGCGATGTAGAGGGTATACGTGCCGTTGGTCCCGCCCGCCCCGTTCCAATCCTTGATCACCGGAAAAGAGTCGTTGTTTTCATCCACGTACAGGAGAAAGGCGAGGCCGATTTGCTTCTCGTTGCTCATGCACTTAATTTGCGTGGCTTTCGCCTTCCCCCGGGCGAGCGCGGGCAGAAGCATTCCCGCGAGAATGGCGATGATGGCGATGACCACCAGCAACTCGATGAGCGTGAAGCCTGCTCGCCACGCATGGTCCCGCTGTCGGCAGGCGGGCACGCCGAGAGACCGCAAAGGTCGAACACGGGTGATCATGCTTTGGTCATAGCCTGCGCCCGCTGATTTGTCAGCAGGAAATCAGAGGCTCTCAACGAGGGGAAGCTGCTCCGCGGGGTTCGAGCCAAGCGGAGGGGTGAGAGGCCAGGGCCTTCAGGCAGCCCGCGGCGCGCAGGCCGCCGGGCGCAGATAAAAGCTGGAGAGGCCGGAGGGGCTCGTCCGATACGAGGCGAGGGAGCCCCCGGGGTTTCCGCTGGCCCGCCAGGAGGCAAACTCCTTCAAAGCCTCCATCATTTTGACGGTCTCTTCAAAGCGCATCGGCTTTACCAGATACGAATTGGCCCCCAACGCACACGCTCTCTCGATATCCTGATCGTACTTCGATCCGGACATGACGATCACCACCACGTTCTCCAAACCGGGCTGCTCCCGGATCCAACGCAACACCTCGAAACCGGAGGTTTGCGGCATTTTCAAATCCAACAGGATGAGAGTCGGCAAAGGATGATGCTGCCGATCGCCGTACGTTCCTTCCCCGCGCACGTAGCGCATCGCCTCCGCGCCATCACCGACCAACTGGATGGCATCGGCGATGCCTGCGCGCTGAAACGCAAGGCGGATTAAAACGACGTCGTGGGGGTTGTCGTCCACGAGCAAGATGACGGGGCGGGGTTGTGGCGCTGTCATGCATCGTTTTGATAACACGCCCAGCCTCAACGTCGAAATCGGGAGAAACCTGAAAGAACTCGGGCAACTTTAAGGATGTTAACGATGTATCGCAAAGAGATGTGTCATCGAGTTGACGTAAAGCGTGCCGTTAGCCGCTGTCGCCGTTCCACTCACGGGAGCGCCCAACTCCACCGCGGATAGAATTTCCTTTTCCCCTTTGGCCGCAAACACCCAAAAGTCCCCCCGTCGCGAGCCAAGATAAACCTTTCCATCCGCCACGTATGGCGACGCCCAGATCTCCCCTTTCAATTCATGATTCCACAGGAGTTTGCCGGTTTGGCGATCCAGGCAGACCATCATTTTCCCGCAGTCCGCCGTAAAAACGAACTGATCCGTCACCGCGGCCGTGCTCATGGTATGGCGCTCCAGCGCAAACCGCCAGACCTCCCGGGCTCCATCAGCACCCGTCACATCGAGACTGCGCAGCCACGCTTCGTTCTTGCCCCACCACAAGTCTCCGCCGGAACTCAGATAAACGCGCCCCTCCACGCAAACCGGCATCCCGTAAATGTTGCTCGGCCCCTCCCGTCGATTCGTGGTGAACCGATGCACCGCTTCCTTCGGACCTGCCGGATCCGGGTCGAATTGCCAGACCTTTCGCAGCGTCGCCACTTCCCCTGTTCCGGGCGGTTTTTCCAACGGCTCAAAGGCGTAAAGAATGCCATTTCCGCCCGCGAAAAAGATCAGCTTTCGTCCGTTGACCCTGGTCATGGACGGCGCAGACCAGGTCGCATGAAAAATATTCGGAGCGATCCCCTCCCGCTCCCGGGCCAGCATCCGGCCAGTCCCCTTGTCCAAGACGATCAGGCTGGGAGCATCTGGCGTGCGCACCTTGCGGTGCGTGTTGTCGACCCCGGTTCCGGTGTTGACGTAAAGAAAATCGCCATCCACCAAGATCGAGCTGTGCGCCCCGTCATGCGTCCAGATTCCGGCATCCGCGACCATGTTGAAGAGCCAGAGAATGTCTGCGTCCGTTTCATCGGTGGGGATGACCGGATCACCGGCGGGTGTTTGATGTTTTGCTTCGTCCTGGAAAGGCCCGTCGTTGCCATTCGCGAGGCCTGCGGGATCGAGGCAAAGAACCTCGCCCCGGTTGCTCACGACATAGGCCTTGCCTTGATCGACGGTCACCTCTGACGCAAAGCCGCTGTTCGGCCAATCCAGGTACGGGTCCTCCGACCGCTTTGGGACCACCAACTGCCACAAAAACGCTCCCGTCTGCTCGTCGAAGCACATCAAGACGCCTCGATCCCCCTGGTGCTTGGGATTGCGAGGTTCGTTATTATTCGTCCCCACGTAGACGCGGCCACCGGCGATAATCGGACTGCCGTGGCTTTCCGAGCCCAGCCGCGCGCTCCACTTGATGTTCGAGCCCGTCTTCGGATCGAAGGCGGCAGGCAAGTTTTTTTCGGCGGACACCATGTTCCGGCTCCACGCCTCGCCCCATTGCGGCTGGTCCCGGGAAAGAACGGAGCGAACGGCGGCAACGGCGAGAAGCAGAGCGAAGGCGAATCTCATTAATGGCCTTCAAACTCGCCGCAAAGAGGGCGGACGCAAAGCAAAAAGCGCTTCGGACCTTAAGGCTCAATTAAGGCTCGAAGCGCTGAACGAGGAATCGCTTCCCGCGATTACTTGGTGTTCAAATCAGCCTTCACCTTGTCCTTCGCCGCTTCGGCATTCTTCTTCAAAGCGTCCGCCGCTTCCTCGGCCTTGGCCTTGACCTCGCCAGCGCCCTGCTTGATCTCCGTCCCGGCCTTGTCGAGCGCCTTGCCCAGCTTCTCCTTTTCCTTGTTCAGATCGACAGACGACTGGGTCTCCGCTTTCGGTTCCGCCAATTTCTCGCTGCAACCTGCCAACAGGAAGCCGCCCAATGTCATAAGAATTGCCAGTTTTTTCATAATTACACCTTTGAGCCGATGGGATACTGCGGGACGGGCCGGACGTCAAATCGCGTCGCGCCATCTCACTGGATCTTCCAATCCAGAACGCCCATCGCGCCTGGCTTCTCCTGGCAATCCATTTACTTCTGGAACAGAGGGGCTCTTTTGTTTACCTATTCCCGCTTCGTATGATGAAATCAGAGAAAATTGTCGTTTGTGGCGGTGGAGGATTCATCGGCGGCCATCTGGTGGCCGACCTTCTGCGCCAAGGCTGCACAAACGTTCGCTCTGTCGATATCAAACCGTTCAGCGAGTGGTATCAGGAATTCCCCAACGTCGAGAATCTCCAGCTCAATCTCCAGGAAAAAGACGCCTGCTACCGGGCGCTCAAAGATGCCACCGTAGTTTACAATCTCGCCGCCGACATGGGCGGCATGGGGTTCATCGAAAATAATCGGGCGCTCTGCATGCTCTCGGTGCTGATCAACACGCACCTGCTCATGGCCGCCAAGGATCTCGGCGTGAAACGGTTTTTTTACGCCTCGTCCGCGTGCGTTTACGCCGCGGACAAGCAGACGTCGGCCGATGTCGTTGCCCTCAAGGAGAGCGATGCCTACCCGGCCATGCCCGAAGACGGCTACGGCTGGGAGAAACTTTTCAGCGAGCGGATGTGCCGCCATTTCCGGGAAGATTTCGGCCTGCAGGCCCGCGTCGCGCGCTACCACAATGTTTATGGCCCTCTCGGCACTTACAAAGGCGGCCGCGAAAAGGCTCCCGCCGCGATGTGCCGCAAGGTGATCGAAGCCAAACTTTCGGGAAATCACGCCGTCGAAATCTGGGGGGACGGGAAGCAAACCCGCAGTTTCATGTATATCGACGATTGCCTGAAAGGGACCCAGGCCATCACCGCCAGTGACATCCTCGAACCGCTCAACCTCGGAAGCAACGAACTGGTGACCATCAACGGCCTGGTCGACATTGTGGAGGAGATCGCCGGGATCAAGCTCAAGCGCACCTACAAGCTGGACGCGCCCAAAGGGGTCAACGGCCGCAACAGTGACAATACTCTCATCAAAAAGTATCTCGGATGGGAGCCTTCGACCCGCCTGCGCGACGGCATGGAGCGGACCTATCGGTGGATCTACGACGAGATGCTGAAAGATCAGGCAGGTTCCAAGAAATAGCCCTGAGCGGTGGTTCCAAATCGCGCCGCTTAACCTCAGATTCAGCTATACTTTTCGCGGTCCTGCTGCCATAAACCGCGGATCACACCCTTGGATCCGGGGCAATTTGGAACGCGGCAGCCGGCGTTCTCCGTCCGACGGCCGCAAAGCTTGTCCCGGCCAGGCTTGGACTATGCGAAAACCGACCCAATCCTTGCTCATTTTCCTGCAGGCGCTCCTCATTGCGCTCGCAACCCACAGTCAAAACCAGGCCGCCCCCGCTCAATGGCCTCGCTTTCGCGGCCCCAACGGGTCTGGGATCGCGGATGACGCGCATCCGCCCGTTCAATTCGGCCCGCAGACCAACCAGCTTTGGAAGGTCTCCGTCCCTTTCGGCCTTTCCTCGCCCGTCGTTTGGGAAGATCGACTCTTTCTCACCGGCCAGGCGGAGAAACAGTTGGTGACTCTCGCCTACGACACCCGCAAGGGGACTGAATTGTGGCGCCGCACCGCGCCCGCTGAAAAACTGGAGTCCAGCCACTCTTTCAGTTCCCCGGCGGCTTCCACCCCCTGCACGGATGGGGAACGAGTCTACTCCTACTTTGGGTCCTACGGGGTTGTGGCCTACGACTTCGCCGGCCACGAAGTCTGGCGACGGCCGTTCGATCAGCTCCCTTCCCAATACGGCACCGCCACCTCGCCCATCCTCGCCGGCGGCCAGCTCATTCTGCAACGGGATGGTGACACGACCAACAGCCAGGTCATCGCCCTCTCGCCGAAGACCGGAAAAACCCTTTGGGAGTCAGCGCGCCCCCTGGCCCAATCCTGCTACAGCACCCCTGTGACCTGGAGCCATGACGGGGTTGAAGAATTAATCCTCCAAGGCCGCGGCCGGGTCACCGCCTACCCGCTCCAAGGAGGCGCCCCCAAGTGGTGGGTGCGAGGCTGGGGCTTTTCCAGCGTGACCACCCCGGTGGCGGGGGACGGGCTCCTCTTCACCGGCGGGGCCGGGCTGGGAGATCCCTCGGAACCGGATGATCCGATCTTCGACTGGAAAAAGCTGATCGCAGCCTACGACGCCAACAAGGATGGCAAACTGGCTCTCGCCGAAATTCCCGAAACGCTGCTTTGGCATATCCGCAAGGAAGTGCCCAAAGAAGTTCCCGGGAATTCTGTGCCCCTCCGCAACATCGCCGAGTGGTACATCGATTCGGACAAGGACAAAATCATCACCAAGGCAGAGTGGGATGCCTCGGACGCGGAAGTGAAAGACAAGTTCAATGCGGACCGCTTTGTCGCCATTCGGCCCGGCGGCCGCGAGGATTCCACCACCACTCATGTGCAGTGGGAAACCACCAAGGGCCTCTCCGAAATGCCTTCCGCCCTCTATTATCGGGGCCGCCTCTATTTCATCCGAGACGGGGGCATGTGGACAGTGCTCGAACCCAAGACCGGCCGACGCCTCCTGGATCGGGAACGCCTGCCGATAAAAGGACAGTTTGTCGCCTCGCCCATCGCGGCCAACGGCTACATCTACGTGGTGAATGAACCCGGCGCGGTCGCCGTTCTCCGGGCCGGGGACACGATCGACGTGGCGGCCGTGAACCCGCTGGGCGAAAACGTTCGAGCCACGCCGGCGATCGCGGGCAACGCTCTGTACGTCCGAACCACCCAGAGCCTTTGGGCTTTCGGCCAGTAAAAGCCCGGCAAGTTCAACCTCGCCGGGGTTCAACCCTGAAAGCCTCGACGACGGGCCCGTGGTTCAGACAATCTCTTCCATGCTTTCATCGGAAGAGATCAAAACGCTGATGGATTCGGTCGGTGTGGCCGTTCAAATGGCGCAATCGACCGTGCCCTCGCTCGGAGAAGCCGCTGCCCTTGAAATCATGATGCATGAGACGCTCAAGGCGGAGTACCCACCCCAGCATCTGGCCTATTTCTTCGCCGCCGCCATCGCCTATAGCGCCCGGCTGCAGACCGAACTCGACAGCCTGAAGAACCAACCCGCACCGCGTTGACGCGTACCGGATCCACGGGAGGACGGAGTCCCGGCGGCCGCTGGCCTATCGAGCGAGCGCGTAGTCGACCGCGGCCTGCATCGTCAAAGCCCGCCCGGCCATCCATTCCGTTTCGAATACGGCGGGCGAAACGCTTTCGCGGAGTTCCTCCAAACCGGAATTGTAGCTGATGCGCTCGGTGGTGGAGTAATCCAGCGCCAATGATTCCCGCAGAACCGAGGCAGCCCCGTAAAGCCGGATGCCTTTTTCGGCCTGGCCTTCCCGTCCGCAAATATCAGCCAAAGCCTCAAGGCCGTAGGGAACGGCGCCGCGGCTGCCGAGCCCGTTATGCAGAATGAGCGCCTCGGTCACCACCCGGCGCGCCGTGGCCAGATCGCCCGCAGCCGTGTACATCCGCCCCATCGATCCCGTGATCAGCGCCACCACCCAAAGGTCTCCCAATTTTCGGAACAGGCCGAGAGCCCGCTCTTTGAGTTCGCGGGCCGCCACGAAATCACCGCGATCCATCGCGACCGATCCCATCCCATTCAACGCTCGAGCCACGATTTCGTCTGAGCCTGCTTCCTTCCCGAGAGCCAGCGCGGTCTCGAAATGGCCCTGGGCTTCGTCGGGCCGCCCATCATTGCGTTTCGTATATCCGAGCAGGGCCTCCACCCGGCCGAGCTCCAGCCGAGCCCCCAAAGCCGTGTAGAGCCGCCGGGCCTCCCCGTAGTGGCGCTGGGCATCGGCGTCGCGATCCTGGGACCAGCAGATCAAACCCGCGCTCCACTCCCCTTTCGCGCGAACGGCTGGGCTCACTTTCTCATCGGCCCTGGCCAGCAGGGCGGTGAGATGCCCGTACCCTTCGGTGAAATAGCCGCGAACCGTCCAGAACCGCGCGACGGCGCCCGCCAGGCGCAATCCTGCCTCCACCGTTTCCGGCGATTCGACCGCAAACTCCAAAGCAGTATCGAGGTTGTAATGCTCGTAATGGAGCCGCTCCAGCCAGGCTTTTTGGTCCCGGCCCTCCAGCATCGGCTGGGCGCTCTCAGCCAGGCGCACGAAAAAGTCCAGGTGACGCCTCCGATACTTCGCCGCCTCGCTGTGCTCAGCCAGCTTGCCGTTGGCGTAGTCCCAAACCGATTCCAACATGGTGTAGCGGCTTTCCCCATCGAAGCCCTGCTCAATCGTCAGCAACGACTTTTCCACCAGGCCCGAAAGCTGATCGAAAATCTCGATCGATTCCAGGCCATCCCCGGCGCAGACCTCCTCGGCCATTTCCAAAGTGCGCCCGGCGACAAAAACGGAGAGCCGCCGCAGCAGAATCCGCTCCGGCTCGGAGAGCAGGTCGTAGCTCCAGTCGATGAGCGCCCCGAGCGTTTGCTGCCGGGGGGAAGCCGTCCGGCTGCCGCCGCTTAAAAGCCGGAAGCGATCATCGAGCCGGGCCAGAATCTGTTCCAGAGAGAGCACTTTCACCCGCGCCGCCGCGAGTTCGATCGCCAGCGGAATGCCATCCAGCCGCCAGCAAAGCCGCGCCACCTGATCCGCATTCGCTTCTGTGAGCGCGAAGGAAGGGCGAGCCGCCTTGGCGCGATCGACAAAAAGCTGCACCGCCTCGAACTGGCTCAACTCCGCCAGGGGCAGCCTGCGCTCCAGCAAATGCCACTCGGTCACCGCCAGCGGCGGCACCGACCAGATCGTTTCGCCCTGGATGTTCAGCGCTTCACGGCTGCTCGCCAGGATCTTGACGTTGGGGCAACGCCGGAGCAGCGCTTCCGCCACCTGGGCGCAGGCCGCGATCACATGCTCGCAATTGTCCACCACGAGCAGGATGTTCCGGCCGCGCAGCGCCTCCACCAGCGTCTCCAACGGCTGCCGCCCATGCTCGATCCGCACGTCGAGCACATTGGCCAGCACCTCCGGCACCGAGGCCGCGTCCGAAATATTCGCCAGTTCAATCAGCCAGACCCCGTGCGGGAAACGATCGAGAACGTCGGCCGCCACTTGCAAGGAAAGGCGGGTTTTGCCCGTGCCGCCCGGCCCGGTGAGCGTTAACAGCCGGGCGCCTTCCAGCAAGCGCTTCACCTCCGCCATCGCCCGGCCCCGTCCGACAAAGGTCGTGACCTGGGCCGGAAGGTTATTCGGCAGCAATTCGAGCGATCGGAGCGGTGGAAATTCCGTCGGCAAATCCCGCGCGACCAGTTGATAGATCCGTTCGGGCCGGCTGAGATCTTTGAGGCGGCGCTCGCCCAGGTCCCGCAGCGAAAGATCCGCCGGCAGTCGATCGGCCACAAGTTCCGCGGTGGCCCGGGAGAGCAGCGTCTGCCCCCCATGGCCGGTGGCGAGCACCCGGGCCACGCGATTCAAGGTCGTTCCAAAATAATCGCCCTCCCGCTCCTCGGCCTCGCCGCTGTGCAAGGCCATGCGCACCCGCAACGGGCCGGTCTCTTCCCACGGCGCCGCCGCGAGCCGCCGCTGCGCCTCAACCGCCGCCCGCGCCCCATCCAGCGCTCCGTTAAACGCCACGCAAAAAGCGTCGCCCACCGTTTTGAAAACGTGCCCGTGAAACTCCTCGATCGCGCCCCGCACCAGCCGATCGTGCTGCGCCAGGGCGCGCCCCATCGTCTGCGGATGCGTCTCCCACAACTGGGAGCTGCGCTCGATATCCGTGAACAGAAAAGTGATATTCCCGCTGGGCCGCTGCACCGGCGTAGCTTGGCCACGTCCGGCCCGTTCCGCAACCCGGACAATGCGTAGCATCTAACGCAGGATTTCCCTGACTCGCCATCTGGCCTGTCGGGCCCCCGACGAGTTTTGTCGAAGGGACGAGGAATGGAGCGAACCCAGGGAAACGCGTGCTCAGCGAGCGGCGTTTCCCGGCCCAAACCAGAGCTAACACTCGCCGCCCCTCCGCAGTCGACTCTTACACCGACCCGTCGATTTGCCCCCGGGGTCGGTTGCGCATTAAGAGCCAGGCCAAGTAGAGGCCGGCGGTCACGTCGTAGGACATGCAAAACATCGGCCACCAAACGGGCACTCCGGGATTCGAGATCACGTGCCCATGAACAAAATCGAACAATCCGTGCCCGATCAACGCCGCAGCGGCCACCCACAGGGTTCGTTTGAAACCGATCCCGGCGGCGACAATAAACAGCCCGATCGGAATCGATTCCGCCAGGAGCGTGTTGGTGGATCCAGCCATGATGGCAAACAACGCATAGTAGGAAGCGACAATGATCGTCAGCGTGGGATAAAAAGCCTTGTCCCGGTCAAATCCAACCAGAGTGGCTCCTCCCGAGATAGCCAAAGCGAGCAGAATCCCGATCAAGTATTCCATAAGCTGGAGAAAGACGATCATTGGGGCGCCCGAACGTGGGAGGCAAGATCCGTCGCAGGGCTGAACTGCGGCTGCGGCGGCAGGCCGGGTCCCCTGACCCGGCGTCTCGGGCACGAAGCCAGCAACCCTGTAGCGGCGTCTCGTCAGAGCGCCGCTGTTCTCCGTCCTCGCCGAGGCCCGCCCCAGGAAGAAGCGAGAAAAGTAGTCAAGAAACAGCCAGGCTTGAATAGACCTGGGTCGACCATTTGGAATTGATGGGTCGTGCCGCGAAAGGCCGGAGCGGATCCGGCGGGGATGGACCAAGTTTCCAAGGAACCCCTCCGTTCCTTGGCACAATTCACCAACAAGTTGGTGGGAGTCTCCTGCCGAGTTCGGTGCTCCTCTTTTAGCCCGGCCCGCAAACAGAGCCGCGCGCGTCAGCAAGCGGTCGGACATCTCTATGGCGCATCTGCCCTGCAGATTTTCCGTTCACTCCCTCACTGCCTCCGCTCCGCCGAGCCACCGCCGAGTTGGCGCCCCCCCTGAACGGATCGCATTTCGACTCCGTTATGGCCCGCTGAAATACCGCAGGGCCAAAGGCCCGATCTGATACCAGCCTGGGCCAGCGGCCCAGGGTTGCGCGTCCCCCCACAGCCCTTGAGGGCCAACGGCCCGATCCAAAGCTCGATCTCCGGCCACGCCGCTGCCCCTGAACCTCGGAGCGGTTCTCCGAGAATCCATCCCAACGTATACAACCATCCCATCCCGCTGTAGGCCGGGTCCCCTGACCCGGCGTCTCGGGCGCCCGCCACACCCGCGTCGCCTGCAACCCTGTAGCGGCGGCTCGTCAGAGCGCCGCTGTTCTCCGTCCTCGCCGAGGCCCGCCCCAGGAAGAAGCGAGAAAAGTAGTCAAGAAACAGCCAGGCTTGAATAGACCTGGGTCGACCATTTGGAATTGATGGGTCGTGCCGCGAAAGGCCGGAGCGGATCCGGCGGGGATGGACCAAGTTTCCAAGGAACCCCTCCGTTCCTTGGCACAATTCACCAACAAGTTGGTGGGAGTCTCCTGCCGAGTTCGGTGCTCCTCTTTTAGCCCGGCCCGCAAACAGAGCCGCGCGCGTCAGCAAGCGGTCGGACATCTCTATGGCGCATCTGCCCTGCAGATTTTCCGTTCACTCCCTCACTGCCTCCGCTCCGCCGAGCCGCCGTTCTAAAGGTGGAACGAGGCTCCTGCCGAGTTTGCCCCCGTGCTCCTCGTTTAACCCGCCCAGCAAACAGAGCCGCGCGCGTCAGCAAGCGGTCGAACATCTCCGTGGCGCATCGGCCCGGCGGATTTTCCGTTCGCTCCCTCACTGCCTCCGCTCCGCCGAGCCGCCGTTCCAAAGGTGGAGCGAGGCTCCTGCCGAGTTGGTGCGCCCCCTGAACGGATCGCATTTCGACTCCGTTATGGCCCGCTGAAATACCGCAGGGCCAAAGGCCCGATCTGATACCAGCCTGGGCCAGCGGCCCAGGGTTGCGCGTCCCCCCACAGCCCTTGAGGGCCAACGGCCCGATCCAAAGCTCGATCTCCGGCCACGCCGCTGCCCCTGAACCTCGGAGCGGTTCTCCGAGAATCCATCCCAACGTATACAACCATCCCATCCCGCTGTAGGCCGGGTCCCCTGACCCGGCGTCTCGGGCACGAAGCCTGCAACCCTGTAGCGGCGGCTCGTCAGAGCGCCGCTGTTCTCCGTCCTCGCCGAGGCCCGCCCCAGGAAGAAGCGAGAAAAGTAGTCAAGAAACAGCCAGGCTTGAATAGACCTGGGTCGACCATTTGGAATTGATGGGTCGTGCCGCGAAAGGCCGGAGCGGATCCGGCGGGGATGGACCAAGTTTCCAAGGAACCCCTCCGTTCCTTGGCACAATTCACCAATAAGTTGGTGGAGCGAGGCTCCTGCCGAGCTTCCCCTCCTCGCTCCCTGCTCCAAGCCCTCCGCCGATCTGCCCCGGGGAGGGTGAGGCTCTGCCGAACCCTGACTTTCTGAACCGCCCCCAAGCCCGTTGCTTTCCATTTTTTCTCCGGCATAACCGGCCTCGCGCTCCGCTCCGCCCAAACCACGCGCCAGCGCCAATCGAAGTCCCGTCAGGACGACGTGACCTAGCCGCTGCCCCGGATTTCCCCGAGAAAACTCGAAGAACATTTTTCATCTGCCAGCAAAACCGCCAATAAATCGGGACTCGATCGCTCTTCGCCACGGTTTGAGAAAGCCCTTCAACAATCCAAACCGCGTAAAGAGAGCGAGGGCTATTACCTCGGATAGCTCAGGTTGATCAACCCGATGGCCTATTGAGGGCGGGTCCGGATGAGATCCACCGTTAGTGTCTCGGTGGTTTCATTTCGCCCGGTGAAAGGGGCTTGATACTCCTCCGATTGGGTTCGCGTTAGCACGACTTTCAATGTGTCATTCGTTGAAGTCACTAACGTGTTTGGTGAATTCTTGCTGGGCGATTCGGCAAAACTGAGCGTCCAGGTGCCAAAGGGTTTGGTCTCCGCCGGGATGGGCTCGGGACAGTTTCCCGCCTTTCGGCATTCCACCTTCCGCTCCGTGGTCCGTTGCAACGGTATCTCAGAGCGCTGGGTGCCGAGTCCGGCGCTGGCGGACACGAAGTTGAAAAGGCCATTGTCGAAACGGATCATGATTTCCCCTTCCGCGGCCGGGTTGCCTTCTCCCTGGGTGACGTCGGTGTCCGTCGCCGTAAAGTTCTCGGTGACGGCTGTGAGAGTTCCTGAGTTCAGACGGCTGGCGGTGAATTGCCCCGCCAGCTTGAAGCTCCACGATTGCCAGGTGGAGCCGGCCTCCAGCACGTCGCCATCCTCTTCCACAAGTTCGGTGATTTTCCCTTCGTAAGCGAGGTTGTCTTGTTCGATCGTCGAGGAGAGCCCCTCGACCCTGAAGTCGGATTGATAAACCCGGGTATACCGGACGGTCCCTTCCCAGGGCAGGCAGCCCAGGGAAGAGACCTGAATTTCCGGGGGTGGTTGGCCAAACTCTCCCACCACGGCTCCCTTGGTAAATTGGCTATTGCTGATGACTATGACCAGTTGTTCGACGTCTTCGCTCGGACGGTCTCGGCAAAAGCGTTTTGTGGCTAACGCGGTCCAGTCTTCGGCCGGTTTCCAACCTTGACCTCGAATCTTCACGATCGCTTGAACTTTGGCCCCGGGTACTATCCCGGTTGAATAGACCGGATTGATGAAGTCGATGCGGCGGATTTTTTTGTCAGATTCAAAATCATAGTGGAAGTAGTCCGCCGAAAGGTATGGGAGCAAATGGGACAGGATTTCAACCGCCGAACTCTTCCCGTCTAGCGTCACCTTCGTCGGCCCGTGCTCCTTTGCCTTGTGCTTGAGTTTATCCCAATTGTAATAATGGCGGTAGGGTTCGCCTCCGTCCTCCATCCGGTTCCAATTATAAAGCGCAAACTCTGGCCATTGCTTCTCAAACCCGCCGATGTTTTGGATGGCTGCATTGACCGCGCTGACGCCATCCAGCGTGGCCGCGGCGTTCCATATTTGCCGGACGTAGGGAGGGGTGCCGCTGCTCGTGCCGCGGGTCAGGAAGAAAAACCACAGGTAAGCTCCGTATTCCCGGTTGTCGTCTGCGAGGTCCAGCGGAAGTGTCGGGTCTTCGAGGTACGAATATGCTCCGCGACGTCCATTTCCTCCGTGCTCCGGGTTCGGCAAAGGATAGGCGAAATGCTCTGCCCAGGTCGCGGTGGCCTCATGCATCCATCGGTAGTCGGGAGCGAAGCAGCTTTTGAGTCGGTACCCGTGCAGAATGGCGTGCATGATCTCATGCGCCAGGTCGGAGTTGGTGTCGTTTGGCCCCAGGAGGATGACCGCCGGCAGTGGATTTCCCGTGCAGATCTGGTTTCCGTCGGCATCAAGGACGAATGGCTTCGTTTCGGGACGCTGCTTGCTGGTTAAGTAGATATCCAGCCGCACAGTCCCATCCGCCTTGGGAATGGGAAGCGGCTCACCCATCAGGTCAGTCAGTTTTGACCAGAGATATCGGTCAATTTCGCCTGCAATGCCTCGAGCGCGGGCCTCATCCGCAGGTCGTTGCGTCGTCATCCACCATATTCTAACTTTTTCGTTTGCAGTTTTAATGATGGACCACTGGATATTTGTCGAGGGATCCGCTTGGGCGGTGAGTCTGCCCGGAGTAGCGGTGCTCCGGAGCTCTGGCGATGCTGCACTTGGCCTCGCTGCTTGAACTTCAACCCAGCTTCCCGGATCGGTGGGCAGCAGCCTGAATGGAGCGAGAAGTTGCTTCGTGGCCGGCGAAAGTGTGTTCCAGAGCCTCTCGGCTTCGACCATCGCGGAACCGTCAGGAAAACCGTCATTGCGGCCGCGATATTGTAAGGGAAGGCGCTCATCATTGAAGTCGTCATAAACTTTGTAAACCAGCGCCGTCTCCGCGCTGATCCGCCCATCCGTCAGCGCCTTGTCGATGAGAGCAAACGTCGTCGGAGAAAGTGGCTTCGCCTCGATAGTCCAGACCAGCGCCGCGCCGTCGAAAGGTTTGCTCGAATCACGGCGGATTGTAAATCCCTCGCGCGATTGCAGCGTTGCGCCGGCAGGGACATCACCGAAACTTAGGCTTCCCGCAATCACCGTGACGTCATTTGGCATCCCGGTAAGCGTGGCCGAGACACTCCCGTCCGCGGCGCTCCAATTGCTCACATCCGCCTTGTACGTTTCTTCTGAGAGCGTGGGGCTAATGACGGTGCGGTCGATAAGTTCGTAACCGGCAATCTCAAAATCGGCGGCGAGCAACAACACCGGTGCAAGGGCCAGTCTGAAGAATTGCGCCTTGCCGCTGAAATTCCTTTCGAGTCGAAGCTCACCGTTTGCGCTTGTTGGCTGCTCAGCGACCGCGATCCATGATTGGCCTGGCAATTCCCCAACCGATTCAATTACATAACCGCCTGGCGCTGCCGGCCACGAAAGGACAAATGATTGGTTGTTGGCGGAAGAGATCGAAAGCGTCGGCGTTCGGGCGTCCGCCTGGTGCGGCACGCAGAGAAAACTCCCAAGACAGAGCAAAAGGGGGAGGTAGTTCCCCTTTCTCATCACGTTCAGCCAGTTTGAAGCCAATGCATTCAGCCTGCCCATCGCCGTCAACGTCTCAGGTTTGAACAATTGACGCTAGCCGATTCTCGAACCGATTCCCGTGTTTGGACCGCCGCCGGAAACGGCGAAGTGCCCTGCCGCAACCGCGGGTCAGTGGCCCCCATTCTGGGGTGCCCGCAAACGGAGCCGCGCGCGGCAGCAAGCGGTCGAACATCTCTGTGGCGGCATCTGCCCGGCGGATTTTCCGTTCGCTCCCTCACTGCCTCCGCTCCGCCGAGCCGCCGTTCTGATCTGTCCGGGGAGCGCGGAGCACGGGCGGTCCTGCTCGGATTCGCTTGAACAATGCGAGCGGGTACTGCGAGGATTAAATTGTCCCTCCGCGTTTATCGCAGATGAGGTTTCGATTCGGATGACGACTGATTTGAAAGCGCGTTTATGAAGATTTTCAAACGGTGTGCAGCGGGCGCCCTGATTTTGTTGATCCTGGCCTTGGTGATTGGCGGCGCGTGGTTCCATCGCTACATCGCCACGGGCGGGCTCCGGGCCCGCCAACAGCCATCCAGACTGGAAACATGGGCGGCGCAAAAGCTTGTGCAGTGGAGCGTGCCGGCGGAAGCGAAGGGATCAAAAAATCCGCTGCCGGAAAACGCGCTGGCCGCGCACGTGGCGGCCGGACGGGAGCTTTATCAGAAGAATTGTGATGTGTGCCACGGGTTTGACGGCCGGGGTAAAACGGCGGCGAGCAGCGGCCTCTACCCGCCCCCGGTGGATCTGAGCGCGGTCGCGCTGACCGAACGAAAGCGAACGGACGGGGAGTTGTTCTATTTCATCCGCTACGGCATCCGGAATACGGCCATGCCCGGATGGCAGTTGCCAGATGACCAGATCTGGCAATTGGTGACTTACCTTCGAAATTTGCCGAAAACGGCGGGAGTTGAACCGGGCGCAAGGCCGCTCGACTGGGCGCGCAAGGCCACGCATGTGGGTTCCGCCGCCTGCAAGAATTGCCACGCATCCATCTACGAACGCTGGATCAAGACGCCGATGGCCAATGTGGTGCGCGATCCGCGCGAACACCCCGACGCGTTTCTCGCCGATTTTTCCCGGAGCGATCCGCTGGTGAAATTCACGACGAACGAGGTGGCGCTGATTTACGGGAGCCGCTGGAAGCAGCGCTATTTTACGCGAATCGACAATGATTATTACGTTCTGCCCGCGCAGTGGGATGTGACGCACAAGAAGTGGCGGGCCTACTTCGTCAAGGATGATTGGTGGGCGCCACTGTATCCGCCGGACAATATGAAGCGGCCCACCAGCGCCCTGTGCGATGGCTGCCACTCCGTCAATTTCAACATCCGGAATAACACGGTCACCGAATGGAATGTCGGATGCGAACGTTGCCATGGGCCGGGAAGCGAACATGTGGCGCGGCCGGGCAGCGGAAATATCGTCAATCCCGCGCGGGAGACCTACGTGGCCTGGAACGACGTCTGCATTCAATGCCATTCGCAGGGGCGGCCCTTGAAGAATCCGATGGAGGGCAAAAACTTTGATTGGCCGGTTGGGTTCGATGTGACCCGGCAGCTCAAAGATTTTTGGAAGCTCGAGGATCATCGACTGGGTGAAACGACCTTCACTCATTTCCCGGATGGCGCCGCGCACAAAAACCGCATGCAAGGCAATGACTACGTAAGCAGCCGGATGTATGCGCGAGGCGTGACGTGCTCCAGTTGCCACGATTCCCACGGCACGGACCATCCGGCAAGCCTGCGCAAACCGGCCGCGGAAATTTGCCTGGACTGCCACGGACCCGGCTCACCCAACGGCCCCCACGCGGCCAGCCTGGAAAAGCACACGCACCATCCGAAAGGCAGCACGGGAAGCAGTTGCGTGGAGTGCCACATGCCGAAAATCGCGCAAACCCTTGGGGATGTGAACGTCCGGAGCCACACCTTCCATTTCGTAACGCCGGCGGAAACCGATTCGCTGAAGATTCCAAACGCCTGCAACGCGTGCCACACGGATAAATCCACCGGTTGGGCAACGGCAGCCTTGCGGGAGTGGGACAACGGTTCCCCGTGGCGGCTGGCGCCCAATTAGAAAGAAGCAGCGAGCAATCGCATTTGGGGGGAGGCGGCAAGCAAGCCGCGGAATGCTCGTGCGACGGGAGATTCACAACGCGGGGCCTCTCTGCGTGCGGGGCTAAAAGAGGAGCACGGAGGGCAAGCTCGGCAGGAGACTCCCACCAAATTGTTGGTGAATTGTGCCAAGGAACGGAGGAGTTCCTTGGAAGCGAAGGGAAGCCCTTGGTCCATCCCCGCCGGATCCGCTCCGACCTTTCGCGGCACGACCAATCAATTCCGAATTGTCGACCCAGGTCTATTCAAGCCTGGCCTTTTATTGACTCCTTTTCTCCCCTCTTCCTTGGTCTGGCCTCGGCGATGAGGGAGAACAGCGGCGCTCTGACGAGACGCCGCTACAGGGTTGCCGGTTGCGTGCCCGAGACGCCGGGTCAGGGGACCCGGCCTACAACGGGATGCGATGGTTGTCTGCGTTGGGATGGGTTTTCGGAGAAACTCTCCGGGGTTCAGGGGCAGAGGCGTGGCCGGAGATCGAGCTTTGGATCGGGCCGTTGGCCCTCAAGGGCTGTGGGGGGACGCGCAACCCTGGGCCGCTGGCCCAGGCTGGTATCAGATCGGGCCTTTGGCCCTGCGGTATTTCAGCGGGCCATAACGGAGTCGAAATGCGATCCGTTCAGGGGGCGCACCAACTCGGCAGGAGCCTCGCTCCACCTTTGGAACGGCGGCTCGGCGGAGCGGAGGCAGTGAGGGAGCGAACGGAAAATCCGCCGGGCAGATGCGCCACAGAGATGTTCGACCGCTTGCTGACGCGCGCTCTGTTTGCGGGCGGCCCTCCCAGTCCCCGCCTGCTGGCCGGGAGGGGCGGAAAAAAGGAGGTCACTCTGGGCGGGGCGCGAGGCCGGTTATGCCGGAGATGAAATGGAAAGCAACGGGCTTGAGGGCGGTTCGGAAAGTCAGGGTTCGGCAGAGCCTCACCCTCCCCGGGGGTAGGACCGGGGTCGCGGGGAGGCCAATGGGGTGGGTGTGGTTGGAGGCGCAGGCTGAAGCATCTATTTGGGCCACGACTGAAGCGAATGCCAGTTGCCGGATTCAATAACACTCATTGCTATCTAATGATATTTCTGCTATTCTGGTCAGGAGTGGGAACCCTGACTGGAGAAGCGTCATGAATGTATCTTTGGGACCAAAATGGGAACAGTTCGTTGGAGACAAGCTCAAAAGCGGTGATTACCAAAACGCCAGTGAAGTGGTGCGGGACGGGCTCCGCATGCTCGAAAAGCAAGATCTCTTGAAGAGAATCTCGGTGAGCTCACTCGCAGAGCTCGAAGATAAACTGCTTGCGAGTATCGCAAGCCTTGAACGAGGCGAGGGAATCGAGGGAGAAGAGGCGTTTCGTCGTCTCCGTAAGCGGATAAAAAATAGGCGAGACCGTGGCTAAATTTCGCCTGAGCCCCGGTGCGCTCGACGATTTGGAGAACATCTGGAATTTTATCGCGCTCGATAACCCTAAGGCGGCCAACCGAGTTCTCGATGCAGCACATCGGACCTTTCACATTTTATCGCAACACCCTGAACTCGGGCGCGTCCGGCGAATCGCCGAGGGGGAGCACGAGGTCCGTTCTTTTCTCATCACCGACTTTCAAAACTACGTGGTGTACTACCAACCCACGCCCGATGGAATTAACGTGCTCCACATTCTTCATGGTGCGCGCGATCAGTCGCGACTGTTCGGTGACGACAGCGGGAGCTTGTAAACCTTCTCACGAGCGGCGAGCTTCCCGCCATCCTCGCAAACATTCCGTTTTCAGGCTCGCCGAGAGTTCCCTTGCTCGGCTTCTTGAGCTTGATGAGGCCCGACCGCAGTCTGGAAATGCGCGCAGGATCAGTCTGCCCTACTGTCCTTGTGCCTCGCAGCTCCAACCGGGGCGATCGTCATCGAGACGGAAGTTCCGCGAGCGTTGCGAGGTCGTCGTCGAGGTCGGACGGGGAGTAATGGCGCGGGCAGTCATGACTTGCGAGAAACGCCTCTGTCTCCTGCCAGCTGAGATGCAACATTTCACGGACTTGACCTCGGGAGAGGCGCTTTGAACGGTAACCTTCAACCGCAGCACTCTCAAGGAGCTGTCGCGCAGCCGCATCAGGCGTTGGACCAAAACGCCCCGCTACATCTTCCGCCAATTTGACCGTTATCTCGACCATACGGCTTCTATCCTACCTAAAGAATACCACGGCATCGGGCATCCTCGCAAACATTCCGTTTTCAGACGCGCCGAGAGTTCTTGTCATAGAACCCATCCCAGGCCCGCAGGCCCACTTCCGGATCAATCGCCTTCAAATACGTTGGGGCGATTTGAGGATTTAGGGATGGCTGCCGGAATGATTCGTTCTTGGTGTGAAGGAGAGTAAATCCCCCGTTCATGTCGCGGGTGCGGAGGCTTTCCTGTTTACGGGTCATCGTGTCTTCGGCCCAAAACACCGGTCCTCGTCGGAACATGCGGAATCTGGCTTTCATACTCGTGCTGGAAAGAGCGTAGCGAAGACTTTTCCGCACCCCTTTGGTGTTTTGGGCGGTGGGTCAGGGGGCGGCGCCGTAGCAGTTCCGGAGTCACCCAAACTACTGACACTTTTACTGACAGTTGCCCGCAGGCGGCTCTGGAACCTTTGGCGCTGAAGCGCTTGGAACTGGAGCCAGCTGTCGGATTTGAACCGACGACCGACGGTTTACAAAACCGTTGCTCTACCACTGAGCTAAGCTGGCTTGCGAAAATCGCGCGGCCGAGGGCCGCGACGAAACACCATTTTACCTACGATACGACCGGGGGGCGGGCAAGTGAAAAGCGGTTGAGCGTCAGCAGATCAGGCAAGGAACCGGGACATTTGGACAGAGGGCCGCCGGTTCGAGCGAGCCATGGATGGGCCGGGGCATCGGAGGTTCAGGGCCGGGCTGAGGGGTCGCGCAGGGCCTCGCGGACGGACGGGGCGGGCTGCCGGCGATGGGCGGACAGAATCACGGAGGCTCCAATGAGGAGCGCCGGGAGGGCTGAGGCCAGGAGAGCGAGGGAAGCAATCACTGTGTCCATACCCCTGGTTTATCGGCGCCTGGCGGGGCGCGCTTGAGGGGCATTTAAAGGCAGTCCGGCAGGAGCGGCGGCCGTTCAGCGGCAAGGGCATAAGCACTGGATAACGGGCGGTTCCTTACCTATCTTTAAGGCGCGCTGGCCAGCAGGCCAGCGGATAACCCTGAAATGAAGCTGAAAACGTTTTGGTTGGCAGGAAGCATCTGGCTCGCCACGGCAGTCGCCGCGCCCGTGTTCGGAAACCAGGAGATGCGCCGGGACGAGACGGTGCGCGCGGTGGAGCGGGTGATGCCGAGCGTGGTGAACATCAGCAGCAAGACGGTGGTGCGGCAGCGCGGGTTTTTCTTCGATTGGTGGCGGGACAATTGGAAACCGTTCTACCAGGACCTGCCCCCGCAATACAGCGCGGGATCGGGCGTGATCATTGACGAGGAAGGGTACGTGCTAACGAACGTACATGTGGTGGAGGACTCGACGGAAATCATGGTCACCCTGCCGGACAAACGCAGTTTCCCGGCGGACCTGGTGATCGGAACCCGCCGGAGCGACGTGGCGTTACTCAAAATCAGGGCCAAGACGGGGGAGAAATTCTCTCCGATCCCATTCGCCCCGGATGACGATCTGCTGCTCGGCGAAACGGTGATCGCTTTGGGGAACCCGTTCGGCCTGGGGGGATCGGTCAGCAAAGGGATCCTCAGTTCGAAGACGCGGCGGAGCAGCCCGCAGGAGGGCTCGCTGGAGATGGAGGATTGGATTCAAACGGATGCGGCGATCAACCCGGGAAACAGCGGCGGCCCGCTGATCAATCTGGACGGCAACCTGATCGGGCTGAATGTGGCGATCATGAAAGAGGGCCAGGGGATAGGGTTTGCGATTCCGGTGAAGCGGGTGAGTGAAGCGCTGGGGGAGATTTTCACGCCCGAGACTCTCCGGTCGTTGTGGTTTGGGTCGCAATTCAAGGCAGGGACCAACGGAATCTTCGTGGCCAACGTAGCCACCGGCAGCCCGGCAGAGAAAGCTGGATTGCGCGAGGGGGATCAAGTGATCCGGGTGAACAATCTCACGCCGAAGAGCGTGTTCATGCTGAATCGCGAGATTCTGAACAGCGCGGATCGGAGCGAAGTGCAACTGCAATTGCGCCGGTCTGGAGTGATCCGCACGGCGGCGGTGAAACTGCAGCCGGAACAAAGCGTCTTCAACGCCAAGCTGATTCGGCAAAAGCTCGGAATCGGGGTCCGGGAGATGAGCGCGGCGGATATCGCGCGGCTCCGGCTGCCGATTCCGGCGGGTTACGTGGTGAGCGATATTGACCAAGGCAGCCCGGCGGATCATGCCGGATTCCAGCAAGGGTTGATTATCGAAGGGGTGGATGGCCAGATTCCAGATTCGATCGTGGCCTTCGCACGGCTGGTGAGCGCCAAGAAGCGGGGAGAGACCGTCCAGATGGCCTTGATCGTTCCGGGACGGGTCTTCCAGCGCGCCAAGGCTGAATTAAAGGTCCGATAAAGCCGTCACCTTTAGCGATGAACGCCACGCCGCGGGAGGGAAACGGGCTCCGTCCAGCCATTTCCGCGGTGGATGCAAATGGGGCCGGCCGACCGCGAGCGATTATTTTCGTGGCGCAATTCGGGTGCAGCGGCGAAAATTACGGTTTCGGATGAGCGGACTGATGATCGAGGTGCGTGAATTGACCAAGCGGTATGCCAAATATACCGCGGTGAATGACGTCTCCTTTGAGGTGGGCCGCGGCGAGATCGTGGGGCTGCTGGGACCGAACGGCGCGGGGAAAAGCACGATTCTCCGGATTCTTTCCTGCTTCGTGCCCGCCAGTTCGGGGACCGTCCGGGTGGGAGGGTATGACGTCTTTTTCCAGGCGGACGAGGTGCGCCGGCGGATCGGGTACATGCCGGAAAACAACCCGCTGCACATGGAAATGCGGGTGCGCGAGTATTTGAAGTTCCGGGCCCGGCTGAAAGGCCTGAGCGGATCGCGGACGCGCGACCGCGTGAGCACGGTCATCGAACAGTGCGCCTTGAAGGACGTTCACAAGCGGATCATCGGACAGCTCTCGAAAGGGTACAAGCAGCGGGTGGGACTGGCGGATGCGCTGGTGCATGAGCCGGAACTGATCATCCTGGACGAGCCGACGATCGGCCTGGACCCAAACCAGATTCGGTCGGTGCGGCAGTTGATCAAGGACCTGGGGGGGAAGCACACGGTGCTCCTCTCGACGCATATCCTGCCGGAGGTCGAAATGACCTGCACGCGCGTGCTGATCCTGCACCGCGGAGAGATCATGGCGGCTGGCACCACGGAGAACCTGCACCGCACCATTTTCCAGGCGGGCCCGGTAATCGCGGAGATCGCCGCTCCGGCTCCCGACCTGACGCAGGCCTGGGCGGAACTCGACACGGTGATGCACGTGGATGTGGCCCCCGCGGACGGGGAGTTCCAGCGTTGCACGCTCACGCCCCGGGATGGGGTGGACCTGCGGCCGATCGTATATGATATCGCCCGGGAGCGAGGCTGGCGATTGCGCGAACTCACCCGGGGCCGACACACACTTGAGGACATTTTCATCAAAGTCACGCGGTCGGAAAGGGAGGAGACATGATGCAGGCCTACCGGACGCTGGTGCGCCGCGAGCTCGGCTCACACTTTCTCTCGCTAACGGGCTATGTGGTCATCACGACTGTCCTGGTTCTGCTGGGCTTCAGCTTTCTCGATATTTTGAGCAAGCTGAACGGCACGCCGGTGGATGGGCCGGTGACCGAGGTTTTCTATCTCACGCTCTACTTCTGGCTGATCCTGCTGCTAACGACGCCGGTGATCACGATGCGGACCTTCGCGCTGGAGAAGTTCACCGGCACGTATGAAACGCTGATGACCACCCCGGTGAATGATATCGAAGTGGTGCTGGCGAAATTCACCGGGTCTCTGATTTTTTACGCGATCACCTGGCTGCCGCTGCTGCTGTATATGCTGATCCTGCGGCATTACATCAGCAACCCGGCGGCGGCGCTGGATCCGTGGGGAGTGGCCACAACTTTCCTCGGCATCCTGCTGATTGGATCGGTTTTTATTTCGCTGGGCTGTTTTGCCTCGGCGATCACCCGGAGCCAGCTGATTGCGGCCGCGCTAAGCTACGGGTTCGGGCTCACCCTGTTCCTGCTCAGCCTGCGTTCGCTGGTGCCGATGCAGTCCAGGGGGTGGCAGGCGGAACTGTTCAGCCACATTTCCATGGGCGAACATATGCAGGATTTCGCCCGGGGAGTGATTGAAATCTCAAGCGTGACGTATTACGTAACGATGACGATTTTCTTCCTCTTTCTGACATGGAAAGCGGTGGAAAGCCGCCGCTGGAAGTGATGCAAGTGGACGAGTTGCCAGAACAGAAAGAGAGCTTTGAACGCGGCCGGGCGTGGGGAGTGGGATTCCACGTTGTGCTATCGTCCCTCTCGGTCCTGGCGCTGGTAATCATGGCAAACTACCTGGCGCACCGGCATAACGAGCGATTCCACCTGAGCGAGTCTTCCCGGCACAAACTGACGCCCCTGACGGTGCGGGTGCTCTCGGAACTGACCAACGACGTGAAGATGATCGTCTTTTACGATCGATCCGAGGCGTTGTTCGGCGGGGTGTCCTCGCTGGCGCGGGAGTATCAAGCCCGCTCCCCGCGGATCCATTTGGAGTTCGTGGACCACCGGATGCCCGGGCGGGCGGAAGCGGTCCGCAATCAGTACAAGTTTCAGGCGGACGGGGATTCCAGCCGGATTATTTTTGATTCCGGTGGCCAGGTGCGCGCGGTGCTGAGCAGCGAACTGTCGGAGTATGGCCTGACGCCGACCAAGGAAGTCACGCGAACGGGCTTTCGCGGAGAACAACTGTTCACGTCGGCCATCCTGAACGTCACGCAGACAAAGCCGGCGACCGCGTATTTTCTGCTGGGGCATGGGGAGGAAGGGCTCGGCAACGAGAGCCAGGGGTACGACCGGCTGAACCGGATTCTCCAGAACAACAACGTGACCGTCAACGCTCTCAATTCCCTGATCGGCACGAACAATGTGCCGGACGATTGCAGCCTCCTGGTGATCGCCGGACCCACCACCCCGCTCGCGATGGAGGAGCTGAATAAAATCGATGAGTATCTGGCCAAAGGCGGGCGAATGCTGGCGTTGATGAATATCAAGGCGCGACTGAACAAGGTCGGGCTGGAAAGCCTTCTGTGGAAATGGAATGTGCAGGTGGGCTTTGACCAGGTGCTCGACCCGGCGCAAGCCCAGGCGGAAGATCCCAATGTGATCGTAACCTCGCATTACGGCTCGCACGCCATCGTCCGCTCCTTGCTGCGCTCGAGCCTCGACCTGGTGGCGCCCCGCTCGATCGCCCAACGGGCGACTCCCCAAACCGCGGCCGACGCCCCGAAAATTACCGAACTGCTCTTCACCAGTTCCAGCGGATACGCCGTCACTTTAGCCGAAGGGAATCGGCGGGTGGTGACGCGCCAGGGAGCCGTGCCGCTCGCCGTGGCTGGCGAACGGGGAATCATCCAGGGCGTAAAGACGGAAGTGGGCGCCACCCGCTTTGTGGTCGCAGGAGACGCGGTCTTCCTTTCCAATGCCTTGATCGGCTACGCGGCGAACGGCGATTTTGCCAGCCTGGCGATCAACTGGCTGTTGAACCGGGATTCCCTCTTGAATGAAATCGGGCCCAGCCCGGTGAGTGAGTATCAAGTGGTGCTCACGCAGAAGCAGATGTCCCAGATCCGCTGGCTCTTCTTGGGCGCGATCCCCGGGGTGGTGGCGATGCTCGGCTTTTTTGTCTGGCTGCGGAGGCGGGTCTGATGCAACGACGACTCACCTGGATTCTTTTTTCGGCCGCGGCTGGCCTGTTCGCGCTGATCTATTTTGTCGATCGCCGGATTCCCAGCACGGCGGAACGGATGGCCCCCAAACACTTGCTGCCCTTCCCCAGCGTGGGAAGCATTGTGGGCGTATCGGTGGACCTTGGCCCCGGCGGCGCCGTGCGGGCCCGTCGGACGGAAGGGAGCTGGACCTTAACCCAGCCGGCCTACCCGGCGCGCGACCCGGCTCTGGAAGCGTTTGCGACGAACCTGGTGGAACTAAGAATCCTGGACACCATCCCGGCGCGGGAGGCCACGCTGGAAGGCCAGAAATCGTTCGGATTTGAGCCTCCGCGGGCCATCGTGGAAGTCGAGGGCGAGACCAATCGTTTTCGCTTTGAAGTTGGAAAGATCGCGCCACTCACCAGCAACCTTTATCTCCGGCTTCCCGAGTCGGGCACGGTGGTGCTCGTGCATTCCGCCCTGCTGCAAGGCCTGCCCAAGGACACCAACGAATGGCGCACGCCCGCGCTGGTCCAGCTCTCCGGCCTGGACTTCGATCATTTGCAGGTGCGGGGCGGGCTGCGTTCCTTCGAACTGGGGAGGAACACGACGAACAACACCTGGCAGATCTCGAAACCGATGCCGGCCCGAGCGAATCAGGAGCAGGTGCTCGAGCTGCTGCGCCTGTTGAAAACGGCCGAGACCAGTCAATTTGTGACCGACAGCCCCGGGAGTGATCTGGAACGGTTCGGCCTGCAAACTCCCGATGTTGAACTCAGCTTTCTGGCGGGGACCAACCGGGTCTACACGATTGAATTTGGCAACTCTCCCACCAATCGCACGAACGAGGTTTATGCCCGGCTGCTCGGCAACACCAACGTGGTGCTGGCCTCGCGCGATCTCGTCAATTTCCTGAAGCAGCCCTACAAGAACTTTCACGACCCGCGGCTGCTGGTGCTCAATCCAGCCGCGGTCGACCGGATCATGATCCAATCCCGGGAAACGTTCGCGCTGCAACGGCAGCCGACCGGCGCCTGGACCGTGGACGATGCCGCGAAAACGCCCATCGATCGGGATCTTTTCCGACGGTTCCTGGGAGCTTTGAGCGAACTGCAGATCCTGGACATCGTCAAGGAAGTGCCCGCGGAAACCGAACTGAAAGGTTTCGGACTGATCCCTCCGAGCGCCTCGTATGCTTTTTTCCAAAAGCTCACAAACGGCGCCGGCCTGACGACGAACATTCTCTTTAGCGAGGTGGCTTTCGGAGGCGCCCAGGCGGACAAAATTTACGTGCGGCGCTCGGATGAAACGCCGATATACTTAACCTCCCTGGCGACGGCGCTCGAATTGCCGAAGCGGGGGTTTGAATTGCGCGACCGCAGAATCTGGCGGCTGGCGACGAACGACATTGCCAGCGTCACGATCATCCAGGGAGGGATGACCAACAGGGTCAACCGGTCCGCGAGCGGGTGGGGGCCAGACGAAATTGCCAACGCCAGGATCGAGGAAGCGGTGTTCCGGCTGGCGAACCTGGAAGCCCGCGATTGGGTGGAAAAGGGCGCAAACCGGCTGCCGACTTACGGGCTGGCCACGAACACGCTGCAGATCATCGTGGAGACCCGCTCTGCCAAAGGCGCCGAGCAGAATATGCTGCTGCTGGGCCGACGGACGTTGCAAAAGGACATTTACGCCGCGGTGACCTTTCCGGGGGAGACAGACCCCACGATTTTCGAATTTGCCGGGGAACTGTACCAGATGCTGACGGAGGCGCTGCCCCTGCCGAAATAGGGCGCCCAGATGTCTGCCCGCCCCAAAAAACATTCTCTGCCGCGACGTCTGTTTCGCTGGTGCCGGATCACGCTGCTGCTGGTGGTGCTGGCCTTTTCGCTGGTCCTGCTCTGGTGCAATTACGTCCGCGTGCCGGAATTCATCGCCCGGCCGGTCCGGGATGAGCTGCGCAAAAACAATGTGGCGCTCGAGTTTGACCGGCTGCGCTTGAGCGGATTCCGCCGGATCATCGCCGAGGATCTGAGAATTCAGCCGTTGTCATCGACCAACACGGTGCGGGCGCGGGTCGCGGAAGGCGTCCTCATTTTCGGGTTCACCCGGGAGCTGGCCCACCCTTTTGCCGTGCGCGGGATTCGCGTGGATGGAGGTGAGATCGGACTGGCGATCCACGCACCAGGAACGGCCGAGCGGAACTTGACGGCGACCAATCTGCACGCTCAGATTGACTTTCTGCCCGGCGACAGGCTCCGCATCGCCACGCTCGGCGGCGAAGCGTTTGGCGCCCGGGCGGACGTCTCCGGCACGGTCCGGAATTTCTCGCAGCTGCGGTTTAGCGAAGGCAATGAGGGGAAACCGGGCCAAGACTGGCAAAGGGAACTCGCCGAGGTGGAGAGCATCGCGCAACAACTCACCTTTGCCGCGCCGCCCGAGCTGACGATCCGGTTCACGGCCGACGCCACCAACCTCCCCGGCAGCCGCGCCACCGTCACCCTGCGGGCGGATCAAGGGTCGAGCCGGCGGGGGAGTTTTCGCCGGTTGCGGGTGAGCTCCGCGGTTTACCCGCTGACCAACGAGCCCGCGGTCAAAGCCAGCTTTGCTTTCGCCCTCCAGGATTTCCGTTCCGCCTCCGCGCAGTTCTCGAGCGTCAACCTCGCGGCCGAGAGCCAATGGTCGGGCGACATGCAGACCCTGCAGACCAATCATATCGAGCTCAATGTCGACGGGCTGCAGATGATGGGAATCACTTCGCCCCGCCTGGAAGCCACGCTCTCCTCCGCTCAGCAAAAAGAGAAAATCGCCTCCCGTTTCACGGCCCACGCCCCGGCGGTGAAAGTGGCCGATGCCGAGCTGGCCGATGTTTCCCTGGGCGCGGATGTGGAACATCCCATGCCCTTCGCCGCGCCGGCCCAGCTTTTGAGCCGGGCGCTCTCGTCCAAGCCGCCGCGCGGCCCAAGGCCCGAGGCCCAAACTGTGTCCGGGGAATGGCGGCTGGAAACAGCTGTCGTCAAAACGCCGCGGCTCCAGATCGAGGGGGTGACCTTCTCCGGCGACCTCTCAACCGTCCCGACAGAGGCGGGGGCCGACCCGGCGCTCGGCCTTTGGGAGTACCTCCGCGCTTTTGACATTCCCTGGCAGATGCACCTGCGCAATTTCTCCGCTGGCCAGGCCACTCTCGGCAATGTGAGCGCCCGCGGACGCTGGACCTTTCCCGAGTTGAGCGTCACGGAAGCGGAGATGACTTTGTACGACGGCCGCTTGAGCGCCCGCGGCGCGCTCGACGTCCAAACCCGCAGGATCAGCGCCAGTTCGGACAGCATCTTTGACTATCACGAAGCCGCGGTGCTGCTGGATCCGCCCTCGCAACGGGCGCTCGATCAATTTGGCTGGGAGACCCCGCCGTCCATCCAAACCGAGATCACGCTCACCCTGCCTCCCTGGACAAATTCGTGGGCCTCGTTCTGGCCGCAAGCCGGCCCTTCGCTGGCCGTCGCCGGCAACTTTTCCTGGCGCGGCTCGTTCCGGGGCGCACCACTCGGATTAACGGAATCGAGTTTCACTTTTTCGAATTACGTCTGGCGCCTGCCCGATCTCCGCATCACCCGGCCGGAAGGAAGAGCCTCGATTGATTGCTCTGGCCATGTGACCAACCAGCAGGTCGCCGCCCGCATCGTCAGCCAGATCGACCCGGCGATTCTGGCGCCGGCGTTCGATGAAAAAGCGGAGCGCGCCTTCAGCTTTGCTCATTTCCCCAACCCGCCTCGGATTGAAGCGGAGGTGCAAGCGAACATCAACGACTTGCAGAGCGTGACCGCGCGCGGTTCGGTCACCGCCACTAATTTCTTCATCAAAGAGCAGGCGTTCACCTTCCTGCGGACAACATTCTATTACACCAACCTGCTGATCGAGCTGTCCGGCACGAAGGTCACCCGCGGAAAGGAGCAACTCGACGCGCCCTGGCTGAAGATCGATTTTCCTGGAGAGGTGATGTTTGTCACCAACGCAGTCAGCACGATCGATCCGTACATCGCGATGTCATTTGTCGGACCGGAAACCTATTCCGCGATTGATCCGTACCGCTTCGCCAACTCGCCGACTGTTCACGTAAATGGTTTCGTCCCGCTGCGTCACTACTCCAAAGCGGATTTGCATTTCCAGGTCGCTGGCACGGATTTCAGTTTCTGGAAGTTTCACTTGCCGGCGCTCTCCGGAGATGTCTTTTGGAAATCGGACAAGCTGAACCTGTCCAACGTGCACGCGGCCTTCTACAACGGCAAAGCGGACTGGAGCGCCCACTTCGACATCGAACATAAGACCGACAACGCCCACTTCAGCTTTCGCGCTCACGCCACGGACGCCTCCCTCCAACCGCTGGTGCGCGATCTCTTTGGGACCACCAATCGTCTGGAAGGAACTTTCAACGCCGACCTGATCATCACCTCCGCCGACACGGAAAATATCCAGAGCTGGAACGGGCATGGCAAAGCGACTCTCAAGGACGGCTATCTCTGGAGCATTCCCATCTTCGGCCTGTTCTCGCCCGCTCTCGACTCCATTGCGCCCGGGCTGGGCAGCAATCCGGTGAGCTCGGGCGCTGGATCGTTCACCATTACCAACAGCGTGATCTATACCCGCGACCTGCAAGTGCGCGCGCCCGCCTTTCGCCTGAATTACAAAGGAAACGTGGACATGGACGGCAAGCTGGACGCGCGCGTGGACGCGGAATTGTTGCGGGACGCCTGGGTGGTGGGGAAACTTTTCAGCACGGCGCTTTGGCCCGTCTCAAAAGTATTCGAAGCGAATGTGACCGGCGCCCTGAACAACCCTAAAACCACGTTTCGATTCGTCCCCAAATTCCTGACGGCGCCGCTTCGGGCAATCAGCGCGATCACAGACGCCGCCCGGAAAAAGGAGGAAAAGAATAAAACGGCCCCCGCCGCGGAAACGCCGCCCAATCCCGCGGCGCCCCTTCAGTAATCCTGCTGCGGATGCGGGCGGCGGCGAAAGCCATTTTGCGCCCAGAGATTCCAGACCATCAAGAGGGCCTCTTCGACGATCTTGCTCGACATTTTCGAACGCCCTTGGAAGCGGTCGGTAAAAATAATTGGCACCTCGACCACCTTGAGCCCTTGCCGCCAGACCTTATGGGTCATTTCGATCTGGAAGCTGTAACCATTGGAACGCACGTTGTGCAGATCGAGGGCCTGGAGCGTCTTTCGGCGGAAACATTTGTACCCGCCGGTTGGATCGGTAAAGGGCATGCCGGTGATGGAGCGCACATATTTCGCGGCCATCAGGCTCAGCATGAGACGATTCAGCGGCCAGTTAATCACGCGAATCCCATTCGAGTAGCGGGAGCCCAGCACCAGGTCGGCCGTCTGCGCGGCTTCCAGAAAAGCGGGGATATCCGAAGGGTTGTGCGACAGGTCGCCATCCATTTCAAAAATGAACTCGTACTGGTGCGCCAGAGCCCATTCAAAGCCGGCGCAATAGGCGCGCCCGAGCCCGTCCTTGATCTGGCGATGCAACACGTGGATGCGCTTGTTCGCCTCGGCCATCGTGTCCGCGAGCTGGCCCGTGCCGTCAGGCGAATTATCGTCCACGACCAGAATATCGAGCGGAACAGGAAGAGACATCAAGCGATCGATCACCTGCGGCAGGTTATCGCGCTCGTTGTACGTGGGTATGATGACGAGTGTTCCGGATCCCATTCAGCACCCAACATTCCTAAACTCGTCCATCAAAGCAACTTTCAGCGATCTCTCTCGAGCAAATACTTCGCCAAGCCTTCCAGAGCCGCAGCCTTGCCGCCAAATGCTTCCAAAGCGGCGAAGGCCTTGTTTGTGAGAGCTGCCGCGATTTTGCGCGATTTCTCCAACCCCACAATCGACGGGTAGGTTGCCTTCTGCGCCGCGATGTCTTTTCCGGCGGTCTTGCCGAGCTGCTCGGAGGTCTGGGTCACGTCGAGAATGTCGTCGATCACCTGAAACGCCAGCCCCACATTGTAACCAAACGCCGTCAACGCTTCGAGCTGTGTGGCGGAGCAATTGGCGCTCATCCCACCCAAGCGGACGGAGCAGGTGAGCAAAGCGGACGTTTTCCGCTCATGAATGTAGCGAAGTTCCTTTTCGTTCAGCCCCTTTCCCTCCCCCTCCAAGTCGGCTACTTGCCCGGCGATTAGTTGCAGGGAACCGGAAGCCTTGGCCAATTCCAAAACGGTCACTTTGTGAGGATACCGGCGAGGAGTCTCCGCCAAGGCGAGGATCTCGAACGCCTGCGTCAAAAGGCCGTCGCCCGCCAGAACAGCGATTCCTTCACCAAAAACTTTGTGGTTGGTAGGTTTCCCGCGACGGAAATCGTCATTGTCCATCGCGGGCAGATCGTCATGGATCAACGAATAGGTGTGGATGCACTCGACCGCACAAGCATAGGGAATGGCCGCTTCCCGGGAACCGCCGCAAGCCTCGGCCGCAGCGATGCACAACGCCGGCCGCAGCCGTTTGCCCCCAGCGAAGAGCGAATAGCGCATCGCTTTGTGGATCGTGGCGGGTTTGACCTTCTCCTTCGGGAGCAAACGATCCAAGCCCTTGTTAACGGCAAGGGTTGTCGTCTCCAGATAACTGGAGAGATCAAACACTTTCTCACTTTTGTGAGTGCGGATTTGGCGGCCGACTTTCGACATGCCCGAGCTATTTAGGAAAAGTGCGACGCTGGAGCAAGCCGATATTGCCGCCCCGGGCCGAACAAAATCAATCAAACGGCCCATCCGGGCAACAAGAACCCGGAAAACTGCAGAAAAGTCCCTGTCCGCGCTCGGATCAAGAGGCTCGCCGAGGCAGCAGGGGCACTTTTTTCACACGCCGCAACAAGCTGCTCAGCGCCAGCGGCTTTCCCGCGATTGCGCCCCCTCCAGTTAGCATGCTTCCTGCTGAAAGCCGATAGAAGCATAAAAACACGATAAACACGGATGTCTGAGAGATTTAAAAAGGCCCTCCCCATTCTTTGCCTGACGGCGCTGTTTGCGATCCTTCTCCTATGGCCCTCGTCTCAGCCGCCGATGGAGGAAATCGGCCGCACCAAACTCGAACGGCTCATCGAGGACAAAGCGATCGTCTCCGCCACGGTCATCCCCAAGGCTTTCAAGGACATCTATCAGGTTATCGGAGTCTATCAGAGGTTCTTCGCCGGACCCAAGGTGGAATTCACCATTACCACCCACCTGACCGAGGCCCAAGTCCAAGCCCTGCTGGACCGGCCGGCAACGCAACTCGCTCTGCCCCAGACCAGCGCCCGCACCCGCCTTCTGGAACTCGCGCCCACGTTGGTCATCACGAGCCTGGTTCTTTTCCTCCTCTACTACCAAACCAATTTCGGCCGCGGCAAGGGCGGGCATCGCATCCGACAGCGCCCGGGAGTCCGCTTCTCCGACGTGGCAGGAATCGAAGAAGCCAAGAGTGAAGTCCAGGAAGTCATTGATTTTCTCCGAGATCCAACGAAATACCACAAACTGGGCGGCAATCTACCGAAAGGAATTCTGCTCATCGGCCCGCCCGGCACCGGCAAAACGATGCTGGCCAAGGCTATTGCCGGCGAGGCCAACGCCAACTTTTTCAGCGCCAGCGGATCGGACTTCAACGAAGTCTTCGTCGGCATGGGCGCGAAGCGAATTCGGGAACTCTTCAAGCAGGCCCGCCAGCATAAGCCCGCCATCATCTTTATCGACGAAATCGATTGCCTCGGAAAAAACCGCAAGATGGATCTTCACGGGGAATTGCAGCAGACGAACAACGCGCTCCTGACCGCCATGGACGGTTTTGACACGGCGGAAGGGGTGATTGTCGTTGCCGCGACGAACCGGCCAGAAGACCTGGATGAGGCGCTTCTCCGCCCGGGCCGTTTCGACCGGAAAGTCTTCGTTCCTCTTCCCGACACCCGGGGCCGCCGCGCCATTCTCAAGACCCACAGCCGCAACTCGCCAATCCACGCGCCGGAACACGCCTTGGAAGTCTTGGCGCAAACCACGCCCGGAATGTCCGGCGCGGAACTGGCCAACGTTATCAACGAAGCCGCCATCATCAGCGCTCAGAAAAAAATCCCGGAAATCCGGCTCTCGGAACTGGAAGAAGCACGCGACAAAGTCCGCTTCGGCAAAGAACGGCGCTCGATGGTCCTGCGACCGGAAGAGCGAAGAATCGTGGCTTACCACGAAGCCGGCCATGCCGTGGTGCAGCTGCAAATGTCGCAACTGCCTCCTCTCCACAAAGTAAGCATCATTCCTCGCGGGAATGCGCTCGGGACCACCACCTCCCTCCCCCGCGAGGACCAGCATATCCACGGCAAGAAGTTCCTCCGCGAGCAGCTCACCGTCCTGATGGGGGGCCGGGCCGCTGAGAATATCTTCATGGGCGACATGACCAACGGCGCGAATGGCGACCTCGATTCAGCGAAGAGCATCGCGCGCAAAATGATCCACGATTGGGGCATGGGCCAGCAGCTCTACTACGAACCAAACAAGGATGACGCGGAGCGCGAAATCAACTCACTCCTCGCTCAGGCACATCAAGAGGCGGAAGCTCTTGTGCAAAAGTTCCGCCCGGAAACGCAAGCCCTAGCCGAGAAGCTCCTGCTGGACGAAACCCTTTCGCGCGAGGAAGTGCTCGCGCTCTTCGATCGGCAGACGACCGCATCTTTGGCGAGCCTGTAATCGGAAATCGATCAGCCGGTTAACCTTATAGCGTTCTGAGGCTTGCGTTAGCCGGAATCCTCCGCTCTTCATCCCCGACCAGCGGCCTCATCCCGGGTGGGACCGCGAGCACGGGCCGCTCCTCGCTAAAAATACTTCTCAAGGCATGGGCTTCCAATATTAACCCTACTAATGCCACAAGAACCGACTAAAAAACCACTTAAATTCTGCTGATTAAAATCCTTTGCAAGCCACCACATTCCTGATACCGATTATATAAAGACCTTTCGAGCGGCAATTTCGAACGGATTTGCCCATAGGTGGATAGATTATAAAAAAAAGAGGCGGGCAAAAAAACGGCATGTTCTCACCTAACTCTCAAACACTGCGGGCCGTCCTCGATTCATTGCCGGCCCAGATTGCCCTGCTCGATTCGGAAGGTGTTATTCAGGCGGTCAACGACTCCTGGCGCCGCTTCGCCTCCGCCAATCAGCTGCCAAACCGAGACTTTCTCGTCGGATGCAATTATTTGGACCTCTGCGATCGCACCCGCGGCGAAGCGGCGGAACAGGCCCGCTTGTGCGCGCAAGGGATTCGTGAAGTGCTTGATGGATCCCGCGCCGATTTTACCCTGGAGTACCCGTGTCACTCTGAAACCGAGCAGCGTTGGTTCAGACTCATCGTCACCCCCCTGGCGGGAGATCCCCAATCCGGCGCGCTCGTCACCCATGTCGACATTACCGAAGGCAAGCTCACCGAACAGAAACTGGACAGAATCAACCGGCTTTACCTGGTGCTCAGCCGCATCAACGAAGGCATTGTCCGCGTGCCGACAGAAGAGGATCTGATCAGGGCCGTCTGCAAAATCATTGTCGAACAGGGCGAGTTCAAAATGGCGGCGGTGGTCCAAGCGGATGACCAGACCGGGCAGGTGCGGCCCCGAGCCTTCTTCCCGCTCGAAGATCGGTATCTGGAAGAGGTGGCGGTTTCGGTCCGGGATCCCAAACTGAACCAAGGGAGCATCGGCACCTGCCTCCGGATCGGGGCCTACGATGTTTGCAACGATCTCGCGAACGACGCAAGAGTGGCCGTGTGGAAGGAGACGTTCATGCCTCGGGGCTACCGGTCGTCCGCCTCCTTCCCCATCATAGCCAAGGGCCAAGTGATCGCCGCGCTCGCGCTTTTCGCCGGCGAATCAAATTTCTTTCAGAAGGACGAAATCAAACTTCTGCAAATGGTCGCGGGAGATGTCTCCTTTGCGATCGAATCGCTCCGCATGGAAACATCGCTGCGGGACCGGCAAATGCTCCTGAATAGCGCCCAGCGGATCGGCCGAATGGGCAGTTGGAGCATCGATTTCCGCAGCGGACGGCTGGCCTGGTCGGACACCACCTGTGAAATCTTTGGCATCACCCCGGCGGATTTTCGACATACGATTGAACACTTTCTGAGCTTTGTCATCCCGGAGGACCGCCCCGCTTTTGATGAGGCCCACAGCCGGGTTTCACCGGAACATCCCTTCCTGGAGATGGAATACCGCATCCGCCGCCCGGACAGCCAGATCCGCACTCTCTACGAACGCGGCAACGTGGAATACGACGATACGGGCGCCCAGGTGCGCCGCTTTGGAATGGTGATGGACATCACGGAAGCGAAGGCCAACCGCGAGGCGCTCGCTGAAAGCGAGAAACGCTTTCGGACCTTGTTCGAACTCGCTCCGGACCCGATTTTTGTCCACGACTTTGCGGGCGCCTTTTTGGACCAGAATAAAGCCGCGGAAGCATGCCTTGGCTACTCCCGGAGCGAAGTGCTCGGGCGCAGTTTCGCCAGCCTGAACCTTTTCTCCTCTGAAGAACTGGCCAAAGCGCAGGAGGCGCTCCAGGAAAACGCAAGAGGCAAATCGGTCGGCCCGCTGGAACTGACGGTCCAGCGGCGGGACGGGTCCACCTTCCCTTTGGAAATTCGCACCTATCCGCTCACTCTCGGCAAACAATCGCTCGTGCTGACGGTCGGCCGCGACGTCAGCGAGCGCAAGCGCGCAGAATCGCAGCTGCGGGATCAAGCCAAACTGCTCGACGCAGCGCACGAGGCCATCATCGTCAAGAAACTGGATGGGACTATTACGTTTTGGAACAAGGGCGCGCAACGCCTGTACGGCTGGACGCCTGACGAGATCCTCGGGCAGCTCTCCTTCGACCTCCTTTATAGGAACCCAGACGCTTTTCACCGGGCGAAGGGCGAACTGCTCGCCCAAGGCCAGTGGGAAGGGGAGATGGAGAAAATCACCAAAGACGGACGCAACTTGAACGTCAAGGTGAGCCTGACTTTGGTGCGGGATGATCGCGGCGCTCCCCAGTCCATTCTGGCCATCAACTCCGACATCACCGAGAAGAAGCGGCTCGAGGCCCAATTCCTGCGCGCCCAGCGCATGGAGAGCATCGGGACGCTCGCCGGTGGGATTGCCCACGATCTTAACAACGTCCTGGCTCCGATTCTCTTCTCCGTCGAACTCCTCAAGCCGCTGGCTCAAACTCCGGAGGACCAGAGCCTGCTCGATACCCTCGCCAAAAGCGCCCAACGAGGCTCCGATCTCGTCCGACAGGTGCTCTCGTTCGCGCGCGGCATCGAAGGACAGCGCGTGACCGTTAACCTCCTCCATCTCGCCCGCGACCTGGTCAAAGTGATGCGCGAGACATTTCCAAAAGATATCGAAATTGAGTTCAAGACAAAAGGGGATCTCTGGACCGTCACCGGCGACGCCACGCAGATTCATCAAGTCCTTCTCAACCTTTGCGTGAACGCGCGGGATGCGATGCCCGCCGGTGGGAAAATCACGCTCGGAATCGAGAATCTCGTCCTGGATGAAACCTATGCCGCCATGAATCCCGAGGCGGGCTCCGGCCCGCACGTCATGATCAAAGTTGCGGACACCGGGACCGGGATTCCACCGGAAATCCGAGATCGCATCTTTGAGCCCTTCTTTACTACGAAGACCGTCGGCAAAGGCACCGGCCTTGGTCTCTCCACCACCCGCGCCATCGTCAAAAGCCACGGCGGATTTATCAACTGCTACAGCGAGGTCGGAAAGGGGACAAAGTTCAAGGTCTACTTCCCGGCGGATGCAACGCACGACGCGTCGGCGGAACGAGGGGTGGTCGACCCTAAACTTCCGTTTGGCCGGGGGGAACTGCTTCTCCTGGTCGACGACGAACAATCGATTCGGGACGTCGCCCGCCGATCCCTGGAGCGTTTTGGTTACAAGGTGCTTACCGCGTCCAACGGCGCGGAAGCGTTGGCCGTTTACGTGCGGCGCCAGCCGGAGATTGCCGTGGTTATCACCGACATGGCGATGCCTATTATGGACGGCCCAGCTCTCATCATTGCCCTGAAATCGATTAACCCCCAGGTCCGCATTATCGGCTCAAGCGGCCTGGCATCCAACGATGGCGTCACCAAATCGCTCGGCGCGGGCGTCCAGCATTTCATTCCCAAGCCTTACACCGCCGAGGCCATGCTGAATACCCTCGATCAGCTTCTTCGGCCCGGCAGCCCATAAAGGCGCTGGAGCTCCCGCCCTCAGCGAGTGCTGTTTCCGTAGATCCGTTTCAACTCCTCGATCAGCGACTTTCGGACATCCACCCGCGGCTGGCCATCAAGCACTTTGATGCGGGGCTCCACCTTGGGATTCATGAAGCCCAATCCGCGCTCTTGCCCGGTCAGGAGGAAGCTGTTCACTGCCACGGTGTAGATGGTCGTTTCAGCCAGCCCCTTGCCCCCAATTTCCCAGATTGGCGGCGTTTCACGAATCCCGGACCGATGCAAAAAGCCTCCGGTGCCTTTGTTGGCCACGCCCTGGTCCAAGGCTCGTTTGAGCAAATCACCCGGCATTTGCACGGCAACGACATCCCCACCGAACGGCATGATTCGCAGGACGTCATATTGAGTGAGAGCGCCAGCCGGCAGAAGATCATCAATCCGAATCGATCCGGCATTGTAGAAGGCGGCATCTGCTTTGCCAAACGAGTGCAGCATGCCGTCGGCAATGATCTGGGTTAGCCGGGTGGCCTGGTTTCGAATCTCCGCTTCGCGTCCATCCAACGCTTCTGTCGTCATGACCAGCTTTTGCTCAGGCTCAAATCCTTGCGCGCGAAAAGCCTGGAACGCCGCCGCTCGCCAGCGCTCCGCCTCAGCCTTCACCTCCGGGTCTTCCGGCAAAGCGCGGTCGATCCGCCGCAATTCGGAAACGATCGAAGCCCGCTGCCCCCGGCGAACCGTGATCCGGTGAATATAAGCGGTCCGGACATTCGCATCCGCTTTGCAGATCGGCGTGAGTTCCGGCCCACGGGCGACCTGGATATTCTCGTGCTCGTGCCCGCCAATAATCAGATCGACGCCCGCAGCCTCCCCCGCCAGTTGCAGATCCTGGTCGAAGGGAAGATGGGTCACCAGGACCAGGACGTCCACTTGCGATCGCAAGCGAGCTGCTTCCTCCACTCCTGTTTTGACCGGCGGCAGCACCCGGATGTAATTCGTCTTCGAAAGGGCATCCATGGTGAGGCCGATCAACCCCAGTTTCACCTGATCACCGTTCCGGGAGGCAAGCGTTAGAATCTGCGCCGGTTCGGCGCCAGCCAGGCGGCCGCCATCCGGCGCGAGGATATTGCTCGTAAAGATCTTAAAGCGAGCTTCCCGCATCCGCGCCTTGAATTCTTCCTCGTTCAGATCGAACTCATGATTCCCGAAAGTCATGTAATCCCAGTGAGCCGCATTCAAGACCGCCACCATTTGCGCGCCGGCAATCTTTTTGCCGCCCACCACCGCGGTTCCCAACGCGGAGGGACTGAACAGGTCCCCTGCCATCAAGCTGATCGTGTTTGGGTTCTCCGCTCGCAACTGCTGCAACAAGGTAGCCACCCGCGCAATGCCTCCCTCGTCCTTGCCCACTGGTGTCAGTTCATAGAGGTCGTTAATTTGCAGGAGCGTGATCTGGACGGGCTCTCCCGCCGCGCCAATCCCACTCCCCGGTTTGGGCGCTACGCACCCCATCAAAATGAACCCAACACCAACCGCCAGAATCCTCCAAATCGATTTCACCATTCCCTGCCCTTTCTTTTTTCGCGCTTCGGTCACTGGACACCGTTCCCAGGACCGCCGGTCATCGGCGATCACTCAGGCGAAAGGTTTGCGGCGCCACCCAGCGCGTATTGTACTTGCGATGGAGTTCGTCGCTGGCAAATTTTGGCCGCGGTTCCTGGCCGTGCAGTTGATCGTTCATCCCGTGCCAAGGGAGCGGCTCCACTTGGGTCCCGGCCGCGACGTGGAAATCTGAATCCTTGTCCCAGCCATCCGTATACAGGAAGAACTCCCGGACATAACCAGCCGGCGTCGGCGGCATCCCGGCTGCGGGAAACTTCAAGGTGAGTTCGTCGCCGCCATTCATAATGAGCAAGCCTTCGTCCCGGCGGGCAATCAACTCGACCGCCTCGCCATAACGCGTGCACCAGCCCGCCGGAGTGATCCGCCATTTCGGGTTGGCTGAGACGCGGTTGTAAGCCGGGGTGAGCGGCCAATCCGATGGAAGATCCTCGAACTCGCTGAACCCGCGCCAATGCAGGTCCGCACTCACCGGACGCAATTCCGTTGCTTGAGCGAGCGCCCGATCGGCTTTCTCAAGCAGAGCGATCCGATCCCAATGAATCTCGAACGCGGTCTGTAAACGCAGACGGCGCGATTGCGGCGGAAGCTTGCCGGCCAGATCCACCAGAATCGTTTTCGTTTTCCCCGCCGGCGCTCCCACAGTCACGTCGACCGGACGCCACGATCCGTTCACCTCGACTTCGAGCGACGGGAACGGAAACGGCAGGCTCGGGTCGTGGGAGGCATTGATGTTCGCCATGCCGCCGCCAAAACGCAGCCAGCCATTCAAGGCCAGGACCAGCGGACGATCCACAGGCAGTGCGCCAAAATCCAGAATCACCCCATGCGGCTCCGCCAGCCCGCGTTGCTGCGGAACACGCAACGCCTCCGGGGAAACACGCACGCCATCCACCTTTTTTAGGCGTTCGGTCACGTCCACGCCCTTCAAAGTCTCGGCTCGCAGCAGACGGTGCTCGCCCGAAAGCGGCACGATTTCTCCGGCCGAAAAAGGCCCTCGCGGCAGCAATTTGTCAGTGGGGTGAACTTCTACTCCGACCGGATGATCTACTGCCACCAACTTCGCCTCGTCCAAATACAGCGCCTCCCGCAGCTCCTCCGTAATCTGCACGGTGTACGAGCCATCCTTGGGCTTGAAGTTGTCTTCGTTGCCCAGCCACACGTACTCTTCAGGATCGGCCTCAATGTAGATCCCGTCCGCCACGGGCAAACCCACTGGAGCCGCGCCGAGAATATCGGTGACAAACCGATATTGGCCCCCGTCCCAAGCGTATAAGTACGGGCACGAACCCTCCGGCAGCACCAATTCGAAGATGGGGAGCTGCACGTTCGATTTCACCTCCACATCCGTGTAGGGAGCAGCCAGGTTGAACCAGTGCACCACCAGCGAATCGAGTTTCGTGTTTTTGCCTACGCCGATTTCCACAGGCAGCGATTGCACGGTGCGAACCAGGCGCAAGCCGCCCGCGGTCAGCTCCACTTTTGAACCGAGCCCGCTGGCGTTCGATCGATTCCCCAGCAAGCGCACCTTCAGCTGTTGATTCGCGCTGCCTCCGTCGTTCCGGAGGTAGCGCAAACCGCCCCCTTCCAGGGCCAGGACCACATCCGAATCGCCATCCAAGTCAAAATCCGCAAAGTGCGCCTCACGAAACGGGCCGGTTATGCTCTCGAGGCCGAGCTCCTTGGTGACGTCTACAAAACCGCTTTCCCCGGTGTTTCTCCAGACCGTCACGCGATCGCCGATTGCCCAGATGTCGAGCCAACCGTCATTGTCGTAATCGATCAGGATGACCTTGCGAACATTCGCATCAGCCGTTCGAAGCTGCTTCCGGTCGGCCAGGCCCTGAAAAGTGATTTCGAGGCTGTTGCCGCTGGCAGTGACGAGGTCAGCTCGCAAGTCATTGTTCAAATCGCCTGTGGCAAAAACCGAAGCCGCTGGCCAGCCTGTGACGTTGGTCGGAACGAGGCCCCCACCACGCTGCTCGACGAGCAATAGAGGTGATTCTCCTTTCCGCCCAAGAATCACATCCGTCATCTCATCCTTGGGCCAGTCTTCGGCCAGCACGCTCTGTCCGTTTGTCAGATTGGCCGGAATGCCAGAGGTGCGAGTGATATCCGTAAAGAGCATCGGACCGAATTGCCGGAAAAGGCGGAGGTCGTTCGTCCCGCTGGTTACTGCGAGCAGATCAAGCTTGCCGGTAAAATCGAGGTCCATCAGGACGCCATCCTCCGCCGCCAAGCTCTGGAGCCGGCTGAACGGCCCGACATCCATCGCGGCTCCGTTCGTAGCGAACTTGAAAATGTGGGTTCCTTTGTCTCCCAGCACCACAACGTCTTCGAACCGGTCATTTTGCAGATCTCCGACCAAGACTCGCGTGTAGTGGGCGTCGGGAATGGCCGGATAGGCTTCGCCGGAAGGCGTGAAGACCGCGTTGGAATTCCAAAGCAGCCGGAATCCCTCGCCCGGCGCAAAAGCGAAAAGACCATTCCATCCCGTATGATTCGGATCCAGAATCGCCAGAGGCGCTGAGTATTTCCGGGCTGCACCGCCGAAAGCGGTTTGTGTCTGGTCCGTGAATCGGACTGGAACTCCTCTCTGGGCGGGCTGCTCCAAAACAAAAGGCACAACCGCCTGGGTAAAGCGGCTCTTCTCGAACTGGGACGGGCTGCTGCTCTGGCCAGCGCGCTTGGCCGCGATCTGCTGGTGCGTCTCCAACTCCGTCTGGGCTTCCTGGTCTCGATTCGCCCGCAGGAGCGCCTGGCTCAGCTGGTAATGGGCCGATGGATGCTCGGGCTGAACGGTGACCACCTCGTTAAAGAACATGATCGCGTCCTCAAAATGCCCGAGTTTCACGTGCGCGACGCCGAGCTGATAGCTCAACGCCGGTTCGTGATCCAAGCCTTCCAGCCGGCGGGCGTTTTGCAGGGCCTTCAAGGCTTCCTCAAAATTGGACGCTCGAATCAGCGAACACCCTTTCACGAACCACGCCGCCGCGGAATTCTGATCCAACCGCAGCACTTCATCCGCTTCCTTTCCCGCCTGATCGGCGTTCCCGGCGAGCAGATGTGCGTTGGCGAGGTTGAGATGAACGTCGGTATCGGCGGGCGCGAGCTTGAGCGCGGTCTGGTAAATCTCGATCGCCTTCGCGGCCAGCCCCTGGTCCAGATAGTTCTTGCCCGTGTTCATCAATCGAACGAACTCGGGCGCGGCGCCGGACGGAGTTGCGGCTTTTTTCCCGCACGCGGTCACAAAGCCGGCCGCCAGGCAGAGGCAAAAAGCTAGGAGCTGGGACTTCATAGTGCAGGCCGAGAGTAATGATCCCGGCTCGGGCCGCGAGCCGAAATATCCTCGAAGGAACGAGCCCGTTAAAGCCCTGGCTGCCAGGAAGGGAAGCCCCGGCGCAAGAGAAGAGTGTTACATCAATCCGAGTTGCAGGCGGGCGGCATCACTCATCATGCTCTGGTTCCAGATTGGATCCCAAACCACTTCGACATGCACGTCCGAAACCCCGGGCACTTCCCGGATTTTCTGCTCGGCGTCCGAAGCGATCACTCCCCCCATCCCGCACCCAGGCGCGGTCAAGGTCATCTTCACGTTGACGCGATTGCCTCCTTCGGGCAACGGGGTTACCTGGCAATCGTAAACCAGGCCCAAATCGACGATATTGACCGGGATTTCGGGATCATAGCAGGTCTTGAGCTGTTCCCAGAGAGCATCAACATTCACCGGCCCGGAATGCGCCGGGGCTGCAGGTTTCTCCGCGGCCTCATCCCTGGCAAAGCCCAAGGCATCCGCGTCCCGGCCCGAGACACGGGCCATCAACCCGGGACCCATGACGGTGTAGGTCCCGCCGAGCGCCTGAGTAATTGTCACCTCGGCGCCCTGGGGAATCCGGACGGGAGTCCCGGCCGGGATCATGGTGGCGTCGATATCTCGACTGACGATTACACTCTTATGCATAGCTACTCGGTCGAAACGATATTCTCCCTGCCCTCAAGCGTCGCGACAATCGCATGCCAGGGTAGAATCGCGCACTTGACGCGTGCCGGAAACTTGTTGACTCCGGCGAAAACCCCGAGTTTTCCCAATTCGTCGAGGTTCGGAGCACCGGTCATGATCATGTCGTGAAATTTCGCAAAAATCTGCCGGGCTTCCGCGCGGGTTTTCCCCTTGAGCAACTCGGTCATCATCGAGGCTGAGGCCCGGGAAATTGCACAACCCTCTCCCTGGAAACTGACATCCAGGATCACTTCGTTCTCCATCCGCAGGTAGACCGTGACCCGGTCGCCACAGAGCGGGTTATGCCCTTCAGCAATTCGGTTCGCCGCGTCCAACTTGAGAAAATTGCGCGGACTGCGGCTGTGATCAAGGATCACTTGCTGATAGAGCTCTTGCAGTTCGTCGAACATTTACCTCTCGTACATGTCGAACAAGCGGCTATCGAGTTTTTCACGAATTGGCGCTATGCTGATTCGGTTCACGATCTCGCTGGCGAAGGCGTGCAGCAACATCTTCCGTGCGGTTTCCAGGCCAATCCCGCGCGCCCGAAGATAGAAGATCGACTCGGCATCGAGCTGGCCGATCGTCGCGCCGTGCGTACATTTCACATCGTCCGCGAAAATCTCCAGCTGCGGTTTCGTGTCAATCGTCGCGTCGTCCGACAGAAGCAAATTGCGATTGGTCTGCTTCGCGTCCGTCTTCTGCGCCTCTGGGCGGACAAAAATCTTGCCGTTAAAAACGCAGTGCGAACGGCCATCCAGAATGCCGTGGTAGTACTCGTGGCTGTTGCAGTTCGGCTTGTCGTGATAGATCGCGGTATGGTGGTCCACCAATTGGCTGTCACGCCCCAGATAAAGGCCGTTCAAGGTGCACTCACAACGTTCCCCCCCCAGCACCGAATTGATGTTGTTCCGGGTGAGCGCTCCGCCGATCGAGATTGAATGGGTCAGGCAACGGCTCGAACGCGCCTGATGAGTCTGAATCGTCGCCACATGATAAGTTCCGGCGCCTTCTTCCTGAATCTTGCAGTGTTCCACCGATGCGGATTCCTCCACCACAATCTCCGTCACCGCGTTGGTCAGGCCGTTTTCTCCACCCAGCGTGGCATAGTGCTCGATCACCCGCACTTGGCTTTCCCGTTGCGCGACGATGAGGGTTCGGGGATGCAGCATCACGTTGCGCGCCCATCCGGTGGCAAGGTAAAGCAGATAAACCGGTTCGTTCTCCTCATGGCGAGCTGGAGCAATTACCACCGCCCCATCGTCCAGAAAGGCGGTATTCAGTGCCGCGAACGCATTCTCGTCATAGCGCGCGTGGCGGGCCAGATACCCTGCCACGACCGAAGAACCCGACTGAACCGCGTCCCGCAAACTCTGGATCTGCAAAGAATCCGGCGACTCTCCGGTTTTGGAAGAAAGCTCCGGCACAAAACGCCCATCGACAAACACCAGCTTCTTGCCCGGAACGTCCGGAAAGATCACCCGAGCGACATCGGACGCAGTGACTCGAGGGGCCTCGCTTGCCAGATTCCATGACGTTTGCGCGATCGGCGAGACGTTCGTGAAACGCCACTCTTCGTGTTGCCGCGTGGGAAAACCTAGCTCCGCAAAATGGGCGATGCCTCCCTTGTGCAGAGCGTGCAACCATCGGGGAGCGTTCCCATGCCCGGCCTTTTCGAACGCTTCGAAAGCCCTCAGGATTGCATCGCGCTCAGGCGCCGTGACTGATGTTTTGACGTCGACCATAGCCTCAGGCGTTTACCAAAGCGCCGCGCAAACCGCCACGGTGGGCCTCGGTAATCCAATCATAGCCCCGCTTCTCCAACTCCAGCGCCAGGCTCCTGTCTCCGGAACGAATGATCTGGCCGTCATATAACACGTGCACTTTGTCCGGCACGATGTAGTCGAGCAACCGTTGATAATGGGTGATCACCAGTTGCGCATTATCCGGACGCTTCAGTCGGTTCACCCCTTGAGCCACTATCCGCAAAGCATCAATGTCCAGGCCGGAATCGGTCTCATCAAGAATCGCCAGTTTCGGCTCCAGCAAGGCCATCTGAAAGATTTCATTCCGTTTTTTCTCGCCGCCCGAAAATCCTTCGTTCACCGGGCGGTTCAAGAGGCTCTGGTCCAGTTCGAGCACCTTCATGCGTTCCTTCACCAGCTTGAGGAAGTCCACCGCGTCCAGCTCCGCTTCGCCCCGGGCTTTGCGCTGTTCGTTCAGCGCCGCCTTGAGAAAGTACATGGTATTTACCCCGGGGATCTCGACCGGGTACTGGAAGGCGAGAAAGACTCCCTCGCGGGCGCGCTCCTCCGGCTCCATCTCCAGCAGGCTTTTGCCATTGAAAATCACTTCCCCACCGGTGATTTCGTATTCCTCACGCCCGGCGAGAACCGAGGCAAGCGTGCTCTTGCCGCTGCCGTTCGGCCCCATGATCGCGTGGACTTCTCCGGGTTTGATGGCCAGATTGAGGCCTTTCAGAATCTGCTTGCCCTCCACGGCAGCAGACAAATTGCGTATTTCCAACATTGCTTAAAACTCGTCTCTTTTCTCTGCTCTTTCCCGGATCAGCCAACGCTGCCTTCCAAGCTCACGCCCAGGAGCTTCTGCGCTTCCACCGCGAATTCCATCGGCAATTGTTTGAAGACCTCCTTGCAGTAACCGTTCACGATCATATTCACGGCATCCTGGGTGGACAATCCGCGCTGACGGCAGTAGAAAATCTGGTCTTCGCCGATTTTTGAGGTCGAAGCCTCGTGCTCCACTTTGGAGGAGGTGTTTTTCACCTCGATGTACGGGAAGGTGTGGGCGCCGCACTTATTCCCGATCAACAGAGAATCGCACTGGGAAAAATTGCGCGCCCCGGAAGCCGCCTTCATTACTTTGACTTCGCCACGATAACTGTTCTGCCCGTGCCCGGCAGAAATTCCCTTCGACACGATCGTGCTCCGGGTGTTCTTGCCGATGTGGATCATCTTGGTGCCAGTGTCCGCCTGCTGATAGTTGTTCGTCAGCGCCACGGAGTAAAACTCTCCGGTCGAATTGTCACCCTTCAGAATCACGCTCGGATATTTCCAGGTGATGGCGGAACCCGTTTCAACCTGCGTCCATGAGATTTTGGAGTTCACGCCACGGGCCAGGCCGCGCTTGGTGACAAAGTTGTAGATGCCGCCCCGCCCCATCTCGTCGCCCGGATACCAATTCTGAACGGTGGAATACTTGATCTCCGCGTTGTCGAGCGCGATCAATTCGACCACCGCCGCGTGAAGCTGATTGTTATCGCGCATCGGAGCGGTGCAGCCTTCCAGGTAGCTCACGTAGCTGCCTTCTTCAGCCACGATCAGGGTCCGCTCGAACTGCCCGGTGTCCTTGGCGTTGATCCGGAAATACGTCGAAAGCTCCATGGGACACTTCACCCCTTTCGGGATGTAGCAAAAGGAACCGTCACTGAAGACCGCCGAATTGAGCGCCGCGTAATAGTTATCCGTGTAGGGGACAACCGTTCCAAGGTACTTTTCGATCAATTCGGGATGATTCTTCACCGCCTCGGAGAACGAGCCGAAGATCACGCCCATTTCCGCCAGCTTCGACTTGAACGTGGTCGCCACGGAAACGCTATCAAACACGGCATCCACCGCTACCCCCGCCAAGCGCTCCTGCTCACGCAGGGGAATCCCCAATTTGTTGTAAGTCTCGATCAGTTTTGGATCCACTTCGTCGAGACTTTTTGGGCCTTCCCCGGTTTTCTTCGGGGCGGCGTAATAGACGATGTCCTGAAAATCAATCTTCGGATAGTGAACATTTGGCCAGGCCGGCTCCTGCATCGTCAGCCAATGACGGAAAGCCTTCAACCGCCAGGCAAGCAAAAACGCCGGCTCGCCCTTTTTCTCCGAAATGAATCGAATGATCTCTTCGTTTAGGCCGCGCGGGGCCTTATCCATCTCGATTTCGGTCTCGAACCCGTGCTCATACTCCTTCTTAACAAATTGCTCGATTGTCTCCGTCGCAGTACTCATACAAAACCAAACCGGCGTCAGAATTCGGGGTAAACACGCACCGTCCGCCGGAGGACTCACCCACCAGCTTTACTTTAGAATGATTCTAAATTAGGCGCAAACAAATCTTGCCGCGCAGATTGCCTGACAGGCTCCAATCGGACGCCGGGAAAGTCAATGCTGACTGGAAAACAGAAATCGCGGCCTCTCCCGATCGCCCTCGTCCCCCCGCAAGTTCCTTGCTTGCAACATTAAATGAAAAACGCCGTCCAAAACTGGGCGGCGTTCCCAACCGAAGATTAAAAGTTCTCTCAGGCGCGACGGCGGCGAGCGAAACCGATTCCAGCCAGCGCGAAACCCAGCAGGGCAGCGGTGTTTCCGGCATCCGGAACCTGTGTGCCACCCGGATCTGTCACCCCAGTAGTGCCAATCAGACGCCATTGCAGTGATTCGTTTGAATTGTTAAGGAGAGCGAGATCAAAACCGCCTGTCGTCAGAACGTGGCCGGTATCCAAATAGGTTACGGCAGAGAGGCCATCCACAGTGACGTCGACATGCGAGGCGTGAGTTGTCTCACCGTCAGGGAGGGGCGAGCCAACTGGTTGCGTCACCCCGTAATCGCTCGTATCAAAGTTCTCACCGCTCGTTTGGGCGAGGATCAGGGAGTGTCCGGGCTGAATCGTAATTCCACCGCCGAAGCCCCAGATGTCACCACTGTTGTACCCAGACCACGGCATGGAAACATTGACACCGTTGATCACGATGGCAGAGGCACCGGTGTTATCAATACGAATTGCACCAGAGTCATACTGTGTCGGGAAGGCCGTATTGCCGATGAATTGAGTGTTCGGTGAGCCATCCCAAGGAGTTGGGAAAAACGGGCTCGGACGAAGATCGTCCGCGTAACCAACGTAAACGGAGTACGAACCCGCGTGAACTTGAGCCGCTCCAAGGAGAAGCGCGGCGGCTCCCAGCGCTATTGAGTTTTTGCGTTGCATATGTGTCTATCTTACAGGCATTAAGAGCACGGGAGGTAGCACAATCCAGACCAACAAAGCAAAATGCGCCCTACCAGACACTTACAAACGACTCTTCCGTACAGCCCTATCGCATATGTAAAAAGACATTACGCTTTCAATGAACTTCGCCTGCCGAATTGGAGAGGCTTCAGGATGGTTTTCCTGCGCAACGAGGGCAAACACCCCGCAGAGAGATATCGAAATTGGCGACCTCAAAGCCCTGAGGCAAGGAAACGCCGGCGAGGGCGTTACGCGAAGGCACTTCGATGTCCGTGACCTCCCCACAGCGTTCACAGAAGAAGTGACAATGCTCCCGCATGTTCGGACAGAAGCGCGTCGGACTCCGATCTAACGTAACTTGGCGGAGAAGGCCGCAACGAACAAGCACGCTCAGGCAGTTGTAGACCGTGGCAAAAGAGATTTCAGGCATCCGCCGCTTCACTCGTTCGAAGATTTCGTCAGCCGTCGGATGATCCCGACTGTCAGCTACCACATCGAAGACCTCGCGACGCTGCCGCGTGAAACGGAACCCTCCCGACTCAAGCGAGTGCTCCAGTCGGTCTCGAAACTCGATGTTTTCCAGCGCGGTAATACGAAGGAATAATAACTTTTTGCCGGGAGACGGTCAATCGCCGCCCTTTCGTTGGCGCCGTTGAGTCCCGCAACCGCAGTCCGCGATTGTTCAACCAACCGCTTGCTTTACCTCCGCATCCGCACGGGCCAAGATTTCACCCAATCCCGCCTGGAGCGCCGCCAACTGGAATGGCTTCAAGATGCAAGGAACCCGCTGAGCCGCAAAGAACTCGTTCGTTTCCGGATCCAACATATCCCCAGTGAGGAACAGGAACCGATCCCGGTACTTCTGGTTCAGCCGCACCGCTCGCTCGAAAAGTTCGCCGCCGGTCATTCCCGGCATCCGAAAATCAGAAAGCACGGCGTCAAAATCACCTTGCTCCAGAGCGGCCAGAGCCTCGTGCGGCGAGGTGTGAAAACTCACTTGATGGCCGAGAAGCGATAGCATGTCATTCAAGAGAGCGACCACCGTTGGTTCGTCATCAACCACCAGCAAACGAGCCTGGCGCTTGGACGCCCCAGTCTGGCAGCGCGGACGAAAATCCGGGGTCGCGATCTTGGAAACCGGTTCCAGGGCGCCGGAGAGCGCCGGAAGCTCAACCACGAAACAGGCGCCCCCGAGTTCGCTCGGCTGGCAGGAAATGCGCCCTTTATGGTGAAGGACGATGCTGTAACAAAGGGAAAGCCCGAGCCCGGTTCCAGTCCCCACCGGTTTGGTCGTAAAGAACGGTTCAAAAATCCGCGGCAAGACATCGGCGTCGATCCCCGGACCATTGTCCTCAACGCGCAGGTAGACTTTCCCGTCAGCCGCCTTTGTGGAAATCCGAATTGCCCCTGCGGCGTCCGTTTCCTCGATGGCTTCAATCGCGTTATTCAGCAGATGAGCAAGAACCTGTTGCAACTGATCTCCACTGGCCAAAACGGGCCTGGCGCCAGCGTCCAGAGCGAGCTCGAGCGACAGGCCTTTGGCGGAGATCTCCTCCTTTCTCTGCGTCACATGGCGTTCGATCAATTCGTTCAGGCGCAGCGGCTCGATTTTCGGCGTTTCCGGGCGGGCAAAAGCGAGCAGATCCTGGACGAGGCGGGCAGCCCGGTTGCTTTCCATCGAAACTCTCGTGAGAGCTGCCCGCGTTTGCGGATCCACCTGCGAGGTGAGCAAAAGGAGGTCGGTATAGCCCTTGATCGCGGCCAGCGGATTATTCAGCTCGTGGGCGACGCCTGAAATCACTTGGCCAAGGGCATTGAGCTTGCCGCCGCCGCGAAGCTGCCGAGCCATGTTTGACCGCTCGGCCACATCGCAAAGAATCACCTGCAGAGCCCGCCGACCGCCAAACAAAACCGATTGGCTCCGCACGCGGGCGCGCACCCGGGCGCCATCCGCCAGAGTTAACTCGACTTCCGGACTCCGGGGCAAGGCCCCAGCCAAGAGAGCCGCGTCACTGCTCCTTTGATTCGGTAACGAACAAAAGCGAGTCAGGGAGAGTCCGGTGGGATCATCCTTTACCAGGAGAAGCTTCCGCGCGGCCGAATTGAGTTCAAGGATTTCCAGATCGTCCTCGGCCACGATGGCCACCGCGTCCCGGCTGGATTCAAAAAGCGCCCGGTAACTGAGGCGGGCGGCTTCCGCGTCATGCTGGAACTCGGCGGCCTGCTGGCTTTCCCGCGCCAGATTGTCCACGGTCAATTGCAGGCGGCCTCGCGTCTCCTCCAGCACCAGCACCATCATGCTGACGGCAATGAAGAGCTGCAGGACGCTCGCCGCCATCAGACCGGTGTAGAGGATCTTTCCCGACCCGGCCAGAAACGGAGAACACAGAAGGAACAACGCCCAAAGGGTGAAAGCCAGGGTGAGAAGGGCGGCGCCGCGGCGTGCATAGGCTGTCCGCCGGGAAAAAATGCAAAACGCCGTGAACCCGCTCGCAACCGCAAGAAAAACGAACGCCGGAAAATACAGCCAGGCCCCGTGCCCGTATTGCTCTGAGGTCGCGCAACTCCACATCAGGTTGAAGACCATCATCATTCCGACGAGGCGCTGCCGCCCCGGGATATTGATGAATTGGAAGCTGCCCCAAAGCATGAGGAGCGCTCCAGTCGCAATCGACCAGTTTTTCAGAATTGCGACCAATTCAGAACCAACCGCCCCGATCGGCACGGCATGCAGAGCCAGAAACAACCCGTAAAAGAGCCAGCCTATCGTCCACGTCCTGAAGTGTGGCCGGCGGGTAAACCGCCCCAGATACTGGAACAGCCCCACCAACACCATCACTGGCAGAAGGGAAAAAAGAAGAATTGGTTTTACCTCCACCGCCACCATATCATCCTCCGCGCACTCCTCTATTTCCGATTCCTTTCACTGCGTACGACGCCTTAATCGTTCATCGGAAATGGCGAAAGTGAGAGTAGCAGCCGCCGTGCCAGGAGAATTCTCGCACGACTGCGAACCGACGGCGGACGCGGCGTCAAAGTCGCCTGACGCCGCTCGGTCAGCCCCCTGGCGCGTTCAGACCAACCCGGGAGGCGGCCAAACTACTGCCAGTGGTAGTTGAAACTGATGCTGACCCGATCTTCCGCGGATTGATTGGCCGCCACTTCGTGCCTCAGCCAGCTTTCGAACAGGATCACCTTGCCAGTCTCCGCGGCGTAACTGACGAATTGCTTATTCTCCTCCCGATGGTTGGGCAACCGGGGCGGGGCGGCCATGAAGTTGCTCAACCGGGGATCTTCAAACTTGATCTTCGAGCATCCCGGAGGCGTGCTCACATAATAGGTGCCGCTGATAAAAGACAGCGGATGCAAATGCAGACTGTGGACTGCCTGCCTGGGCATGATGTTCACCCAGCAATCGCTCATTTCGAAACACCGTTTGCGCAGATCCATCTCCAGGTGAGCCGCGTAGGCCTTAACGTGTTTGTTAATCCGTCGTTCCAGTTCCGCAAAGGTCGACGAAAACCGGTGCAACTGAGCCATGGAACCGTAGGACGTGTAACCGCCGGGGTAGTTGCTGGCCGACCAGTTCCTCCCCTCCTCATCAAAGTCGCGGATCTGGTAACATTCCTTCAGGAGCTCGCGGTTGAACTTGCCAGCCGCGGCCGCAGACGAAAGTTGTTCGTAATAGATAAAGGTCGGAAACCAGGCTCGGATGCTCACAGCCGGAAGAGTAAGAAAGCGGACGCCGCCAAATCAAGCCTGGTTCGCAGACTGCGCTGATCGGCCTCATTCCCCCATGTCAACGCAGCTTTCCCAACGTTCTGTTCAGGGCTGCTCCACCGCTCCAACCGTGGACAGTTGTCTTTACATCCCGCGCCCGAGGCAGGTTTACTACGCGGGTTGAGCCAATCGCGAGGAACGCACCCGCAAGGCGGATCGTTTGCGCTCCAGGGGGATATATCGCCTCTGGCCAGCCCGGAACGCTCAGGGCGCACGCCTTTCGGCTCAGTGCAGATATCCAGGGACTTATGAGATTCGTCAGATCATTGCAGTGGCTGTCGTTATGCGCGTTCACTCAGCTTTTTTTGGGCGCCACTTCTGCCCAGTCGGTTTACACCTCCTACCCGTTCACTAACTTCGTGGGAAGCCCGACCGTGGCAGGCACGGCTGACGGATCTGGCACAAACGCCCAATTCAACACGCCGCACAGCATCACCATCGATAACAACGGTAACCTTTTCGTCGCAGATACGTTCAATCATGCCATCCGCAAGATCACTCCAGCAGGAGTGATGACCACCATCGCCGGCAGCCCTTCGAACAAGGGTTACGCAGATGGCGTGGGGTTCGCCGAAGCCAGTCGCTTTTCCAGTCCGATCGGAATCGGGGCCGACGCCAACGGCAACTTATTCGTCGCGGACAACGGGAACCAGGTCATCCGTAAAGTGGCCCCGGACGGATCGGTCACTCTTTTCGCCGGGAAGATCGGGCTCAAAGGGAGCGCCAACGGAGCGAGAACGGACGCCTCGTTCAACAGCCCCAACGCCGCTGTTGTCGATCCTTCGGGCAATATCTTCATCTCGGATGGCGTGAATCGGGTCATACGGAAAATCACCGGCGCAGGGGTGGTCTCGACGTTCGCCGGAACGGTTGGGCAACAGGGCACCAACGACGGGGTGGGAGCGATTGCCCGTTTCCAGCAACCGAGCGCCCTGGCTGTTGATGGAACGGGGAACCTGTACGTGGCCGATCAAGGAGCGCACACGATTCGCAAGATTACTCGGGACGGCCTCGTGTCCACGGTCGCGGGCAAGGGAAAGACCAGCGGATCGACGGACGGCACGAGCGGAGCAGCCCTATTTTCGGGGCCTCAAGGCCTCGCCGTCGATGCCGCGGGCGTCATTTACGTGGCGGACTCGGGAAACCACACGATCCGCAAAGTGGCCTCCGATGGAACCGTCACTACTCTCGCTGGGGTCGCCGGACAGTCGGGCAGCGCCGACGGCACGAACACGGTTGCCCGTTTCAGCACTCCTCGAGGGATAGCGGTCGATCCGGCTGGCCTCATTTACGTGGGAGATTCGGCAAATAGCACCATCCGCAGAATTGTCATCCAGGGCACAAACGCCGTCGTGACCACACTCGCCGGATCGCCGGGCCAAAACGGGAGCGTCGATGCGGCTGGCAGCGGCGCTCGTTTTCATTTCATTTACGGAATTACTTGCGACAGCACGGGCAACATTTTTGCCGTCGATCGTTCCAATGATTCCATTCGTAAAATCACCCCGGCCGGCGTGGTCAGCACCCTCGCTGGCGTCAGCGGAACCGATGGCAGCGCCGATGGCGCGGGCGCCGCCGCCCTGTTCTACGGCCCGGAGGAGATCACCGTTGATCCCGCCGGGACTATTTTCGTCGTCGAGCACTTCAACAACACGGTTCGCCAAATCGCTCCGCGGGGGACCGGTTGGATCGTCACCACCCTGGCGGGCTGCCCCAACTGCCCGGCCGGCACCAACGATGGTCCCGGGCTAGCCGCGCGCTTTGACGGACCGTTTGGCCTCACGCGAGACAGCGCCGGCAACCTCTATGTGGCGGATACGGGAAACAAAACGATTCGCAAGCTGACTCCCGCCAACGGGGCCTGGACGGTCTCAACCTTCGCCGGAAGGCCAGGAAACGGCGGCTTCACTGATGGAGCCGGGACCAGCGCCTTATTCTCCGCTCCCCTCTCACTTGGGAGAGATTCCGGCGACAACCTCTTTGTCTGCGACGGCGAGCGCATCCGGAAAATCTCCCCAGCCGGAGTCGTCTCCACGATTGCCGGCGGAATCACTCTGGGCAGCCGGGACGGACCCGGGAGTTCAGCCCTCTTCGGCCTGGCCCGCGGCATCGCCATTGACAGTCAGGGGATAGCGTACCTCGCCGATTCCTCGAATCACCTCATCCGCCGACTGGCGCCAAGTGCTGGCGATTATTCCGTCACCACGATCGCAGGGAACCCCGGCTTTTCAGGCACGAATGACGGAGTGGGGGCCGACGCCCGGTTTAATCAGCCCACCGGAATCGCCCTGGATAGCCAAGGCAACCTCTATGTGGTCGATTCGATCAGCCAGCGGATCACCAAAGGGTACTCGCCTTCGGCCATGCCCGGAGTGGATTTCGACGCTGGCTCATTGTCATTGTCCGGCAATTCGATCTTGCTGCGCGCCGTCACGCCGGCCGCTGGCATTGCCGTTCTGGAAAGGTCAACCGCGCTTCCGATTTGGACGCCCATTCAAACCAACCAGCTCAGCGGCAGCAGTTCCCAATTCTCCCTGCCCTTCGGCGGATCCGGGTCGGCCTTCTTCCGGCTCAAAGTGATCCCGTAAGACGCCGCTTATGCTAAACAATGCCCTGCCCCCTTTGCTTCGAGGAATCGGCACAACGATGGTCCTCGTGGGAACACTGATCGCGTTCGTCTCGGTCGGCCGCACCCCGGGGAGGAATCGCGAAGAAGACAAAAGTCCCCCGGTTCAGGGGCAAGCGCCAAGCATTGAAACGCTCGCGCGCGAGGTGCGCGATCTCAAACAAGAGGTCGAAACGGAAAGCGTGGCGGAAGAAGTGGTCGAAAACTTGTGGTTCGAGTGGCTCGGGATCGTAGGGGCTGCCGTCATCTCCAGCTCATTCTATTTTGAGGCCATTGTCCGGCGACGAGGCGGCTGAAACGCGACCTCACTAAAATGTAAGGCTTAGCCTTACAAATGTTAAGGGGTGCATTTGCTTGGCGCAACCCCCACTGGCACTTACTATTCCTCCAGCGCGGAATTTCGAGTCTGCTAACGGCTTGTGTCAAAAAAGTAGCGTTTAGGATGGAGCGGTAGCATCTCTCGCCCACAAGGCGAGAGATGCGAACCGCTCGCCTAGCGGAAAGTGCTGGTATCGAACATTTTTTGCAAATTGGAGGCGTGGCCCTGGTCGCTGGTTTCGCACTGCTTGCTATCCGGATAATCTGGCGCGAGGTATACTTCGCGATACGTCCCGATGATCGTCCAATCAAACGAAAACGACAGAGGCGGAGGCCCAGTTGCGGCCCGGCGAATCCTGAGAGCGCAGTGTAGGGCCGTTTCCCAGCAAAATCGTCCTTGGTCTGTTCACCGATTACACAAGCCTTGAAGAACTTTTTTTCCCGGAGAAACGTTCGCGGCGAAGCAGCGCCCTCTTTCGGCACCCACATGAGCTTGGGGGTAGTGATCGCGTTGGCGGTCGGCGTCTTGGATTATGTCACGGGGCCGGAAGTTCTATTCTCGACGTTCTACGTGATACCAGGCTGCTTCGTGGCATGGTTCTGCGGAAAAAAGAGCGGCGTGATAGTGGCCGCTTTTGCAGCCCTGCTTTGGCTTTTTGTCGAACTTGTCTTCGGACGAAACTATCGACACAGCTTGGTGCCCTATGGAAACGGGATTCTGCAAATGCTGATGGTGTGCTTTGCGGCCTCCCTGGTGGCGACGGTCCGCGAACGCCAGGCGACCGTCGTCGAGGAAATCGCGGCGCGCCGCAAGGCCGAAACCGACCTGAGCCTGGAGCGCAAGCTGGCGGACGCCATCGAACAGGAACAACAGCGACTTGGGCGGGATCTCCACGATGGCCTGGGCCAGCATCTCGTGAGCACCGGTTTTGTCGTCTCCATGCTGAAAACAAAACTCGATAAGAAGAACCTGCCCGAGGTCAAGGATCTCGAGGAAATCACGGGCCTGATTCAGGATGCCATCGGCCAGACCCGTCAGATCTCACGAGGCCTCTTCCCGATCAAGCTCGAAGCGGAGGGCCTTTGTTCCGCTTTGGAAGAATTGACAGCCAACATCAGCGCGAAAACCGGCGTCGCGTGCCGCTTCGAAATCGTCGGCAAGAACATCCCGCTGGATCAAGCGGTCAGTTCCAATCTCTACCGCATCGCCCAGGAAGCCATCAACAATGCGGTCAAGCACGGATCACCCGAGAGCATCACCGTGCAATTGCATCAGGGCAAGTCGTTCCTCGAACTCCAGGTCCTGAGCGATGGCAAGGCCTTCCCGCTCCAGCGAGAAAGCAATCAGGGCATGGGCCTTCATATCATGGAACACCGGGCGCGCCTGATTGGCGGGAACTGTCAGACAAGCCCAGGCCCTCGTGGGGGAACAAAGGTCCACTGCATCGTCCCTTTACAAAATCCGGTCACAGCATGAATACAACCGAAACGAAGCGTCGAATCTTCCTGATCGACGACCACCCGATGGTCCGCGAACGATTGGGACAATTGATCAACCAGGAAGCCGACCTCGTCGTCTGCGGCGAAGCCGTGGACGGCCCCGAAGCCTTTGACGCAATTCCCGGCGCCCAGCCGGATCTGCTCGTCACGGACATCACGCTCAAAAGTTCCCACGGCCTCGAATTGATCAAGAACGTGAAATCGGTCTTTCCTCAACTGCCGATCCTGGTTCTCTCGATGCATGACGAATCGCTCTATGCCGAGCGGGTCATTCGCGCGGGCGCTCGCGGCTACATCACCAAGCAGCAGGCCACCACTCGGGTGCTGCTCGCCATCCGCACCGTCCTTTCCGGGCAGATTTACGTGAGCGACGAGATCATTAATCGCCTCCTCGACCGCACCAGCCAAGGCTCCGCCTTTGGCTCCTCTCCCATCGAGACCCTGGCGGACCGGGAACTCGAAGTGTTCCAAATGATCGGGCGGGGCTTGAACACGCGCGAGATTTCGACCGAACTGAGGATCGGCACCAAAACCGTGGAAACCTACCGGGCTCGCATCAAGGAAAAGCTGAACATTTCCAGTGGATCCGAGCTTCTGCGCGAAGCGATCCGCTGGGTGGGAAAGTAAAAATCGGCGCGCCGACCGAGCCCGCCGGAAGGCACAAAGATTTTTCTTTCCTCCTGCGCGGTTCCTCCGTGACATTTCGCGGATGCAACAGATCCAACTCCAGGGGAGTGAGCTGCGATGCAGCCGGCTGGCCTACGGATGCTGGCGGATTATCGCTGCCGGCAAAGCGGTCGAGGTGACGCCGGAACGGGAAGAGGACGCCCGCAGGGCCATCCTGGCGGCTTATGAGGCCGGCTACACTCTTTTCGACCACGCGGATATTTACAGCGACGGCCTCGCAGAGTGGGTCTTTGGCCGTCTGCTCCGCGATAAGAAGGATTTGCGCGATCAGATTCTGGTGGCCTCCAAGTGCGGCATTCGACGGGCCGGCGAGCCTTCCGCTTCCGCGCCGTATCGTTACGACTTCAGCGCCGAACACATCATCAATTCCTGCGAAGCCTCGCTCAAACGCCTTCAGACCGACCGGATCGACATTTATCAACTGCACCGCCCGGATTACCTGGCCAACCCGGCCGAGGTCGCGGAGGCATTCACGAAGCTCCGCGAACAAGGCAAGGTTCGTTATTTCGGGCTGAGCAACGCCTCCCCCGCGTTCTTCGCGCTGCTGCAAAAATTCTGCCCGTTCAAGCTGATCGTTAACCAGGTCGAGGTCAGCCTTCTGAAGCTCGACTATTTTTCCAACGGAACGGTGGAACAATGCATGAGCGAGGGAATTACTCCATTGGCCTGGAGCCCGCTCGCCGCTGGCCGCCTCTCGTTCAACGGACAAATTGACCTCAACGAACCCGGACACGCCAGACGCATCCAACTCCGGGACGCGGTCGACGCCATTGCGCGCGAGCGCAATGCCAGCCGAGCGGTAACCGCCATCGCCTGGCTCTTGAGGCATCCTTCGAATATCGTCCCGATCATCGGAAGCGCCGATCCGAAGAATATTCGGGAGATCACCCGCGCGGTGGACCTGCAGCTTTCCCGCGAAGAATGGTATCTGCTGATGGAGGGCTCCATCGGACAACGCCTGCCTTAATGACACCGCTCCAACTTGGCTATCGCATGCCCGCCGAATGGGAGCCCCATATCGGCACCTGGTTCACCTGGCCGCGCCCGGAAGGGATCAGCTTTCCCGGCAAGTACGAGACCGTCCCGCCAGTCTATGCCGAGTTGATCAAACACTTGATCACCGTCGAGGAGGTCCACATCAACGTTTGGAACGACGAAAAGGAGCTCTTCGTCCGGCAAACTCTCCACTCGCTCGGCGTCCCTCTGGATCGCTTGCATTTTCATCATTTCCCTTCCTACGAGCCCTGGTGCCGCGACCACGGACCGATCTTCCTTGTGCGGGATCAACGAAGCGTCCACGACCGCGCCATCGTCGACTGGGGCTACAATGCGTGGGGCGGGAAATATCCTCCGCACGACCTGGATGACGCCATCCCTCAGCACGTCGCCCGCTACCGCAATCTGCCGCTGTTTTCTCCGGGCATCGTCATGGAAGGCGGCTCGCTTGAGGTCAACGGCCAGGGCGTCCTGCTCACGACGGAAGCCTGTCTGTTGAATCCAAACCGCAACCCACGGTTGAAAAAGGATCAGATCGAGGATTATCTCCGCCAGTACCTCGGAGTGCGCCAGATCCTCTGGCTGAAGGATGGCATCATCGGGGATGACACCGATGGGCACGTCGACGACCTGTCCCGCTTCGCCGACGCGAATACGATCGTGACCGTGGTGGAGGACGATCCGGCTGACGAAAACTACCCAATTCTCCAGGAGAATCTGGAGCTGTTGCGCTCGTTTCGTAATCTCCAGGATCAACCCTTCCGAATTGTGGAACTGCCGATGCCGGGGGTAATCGAGTACGACGGGCAGCGCCTGCCGGCCAGCTACGCCAATTTCTACATCGCCAACCAAATGGTGCTCGTCCCCACCTACCGTTCGCCGAACGATCGGAAGGCTCTGGACATTCTCCAGTCAGTTTTCCCAAGCCGCCGGGTGATCGGAGTGGACTCGACCGAGCTGATTTGGGGGCTGGGCTCTTTCCATTGCATTTCACAGCAAGAACCGGCCTGATGATTCTTCCTGACAGGGAAGCCAAAAAATCTGGCAAAAATGCGCCTTGCGCCGGGTGGGGTTTTTTCGTACAAACAAATCGCTATCGGAGTGACGCCCGATAGCAATCATTCCTTCTTATTGCCTTTAGCGATTGATTCGGGGCCGGTGCAACGCTGGCCCCAAAAATGTCAGGCGGCCCGCGAGGGCCGCTTTTTTATTTTCGAGGAATGGCAGGAAGCGGCTGGCCTGCGGCAAACGCCCCGCTTTTGCGAAATGAAAAAGCGCCTCGCGTTGCCACGGGCGCTTGAAAAAAGGGGATCGAGGGAACACGGCCGCTCAGCGGCGCAATTGATCTTCGAGGTAGTTCACTGTTTGCCGGACGGTTGCATCCACTTCCATCCGGTCCTTCACGTGGCGGCAGGCATGCAGCACCGTTCCGTGGTCGCGTCCTCCAAACGCCTCGCCGATGCTGTTCAGCGAACTCTCGGTCAGGTTGCGCGACAAGTACATCGCGATCTGCCGTGGAAACGCGATGTGTTCCGGCCGCCGCTTGCTGGTCATGTCCGCGATCCGCAAATCGAAATGTTCCGCCACGCGCTTCTGGATGGCCTCAATGCTGATGCTGTATCGGCCCTCTTCGTTCAGAACGTCACGGAGCAACCCTTCCACGATCTCAACGCTGCACTTCTTTCCGGTGAGAGAAGCGAAGGAAGCCACGCGGATCAGCGCGCCTTCCAACCGGCGGATGTTCGCCCGAATTCGTTGCGCCAGGAAGTTGATCACTTCCGAAGGCAGTTCGAGCCCCATCGATTTCTCCTTTTTTCGCAGGATCGCCACGCGCGTTTCGATATCCGGCGGTTGCAGGTCGGTCACCAGCCCCCACTCAAAGCGCGAGACCAAGCGATGCTCCAGATTCTGGATTTCACTCGCCGGCCGGTCGCAAGTCAGAACGATTTGCTTATGATTCTCGTGGAGCGCGTTGAAGGTGTGGAAGAATTCCTCCTGAATGCGTTCCTTGCCGGACAGAAACTGGATATCGTCAATCAATAGAACATCCGTTTGCCGGTACTTTTTTCGAAACCGGACCAGCTGGCTGTTTTGAATCGCGTCGATGTACTCGTTGGTGAACTTCTCTGAGGAAACATACGCGACCTTCACGCCCTTCTTGTGACCGACCACATACTGGCCGATGGCGTGCAGCAAATGCGTCTTGCCTAAACCCACTCCACCGTAAACAAAAAGAGGATTGTACGATTTGCCAGGCGCCTGGGCCACCGCGAACGCCGCGGCGTGCGCGAAGTTATTGTTATTCCCGACGACAAAATTCTCGAAGGTGTTCTTGGGATTGAAGTGATAAATCTCGCGCTCGCGTGCGGAGACTACAGGACGCTCCTGAATTTCCTCCGAATCCGCTTCCGGCTGAACGATGCGATGGTTGTGTCCAACGCCATTCCGAATCATGGGACCGGGAGCCTGAGTGGTCGTCGCCACGTGGAACAGCACATTCAAAGGCCGGCCAGCCGCCGTTGCGACGGCGTCCTTAATGATCCCACCGTAATTGTCTTTGATCCACAATTCAGAAAAGTCGTTGGCAACTTCGAGCGTAATGCTTTCGTCCGATAATGCCGCAGCCTTCAGCGGCGCGAACCACAAGTTGAATATGTCGGGGTTCAACAAATCGCGCAGCAAAGCCTGAGCATCCGCCCAAAGCCGCTCGTGTAGCGCCCCCCCGTCGGCCCCAACCTCTCTTGAAAGATTATTCACCGGCAGATGTAACTTCTTTGTCACCATTTTAATGCACCCGAACTTGATCGTACTGCGGCCCAATCGCGCGGAAAAAACACTCTCTGATTCAAGGCCATTCAGAAGTTCTCCAAAAATCGCAATTATTGATCTTGAACCACTTACATCTCAGATCAGCCAAAAACCGGACCCTCGTCTACACTTTCGGCGTTTGGCATCTGGCTTGAGCTGCGGGAGAGTTTCTAAGTCAAAGGCGTAACGGTAGCGAGAAGAAGATACGACATGTTATTCACCGTTTATTCACTCGCACAATTCCCTCTGAAATTGCCACTTAGGCGATAAAAAGGACGCCCCTTAAGACGTCCCTTCCGGAAAAACGCATCGTTTATACGTCGTAATAAAGGAAGAATTCGTATGGATGCGGACGCAAGCGCAAAGCGTCATCTTCCTTGCGTTTGTGGCTCACCCACATCTCCAGGAAATCGGTGGTGAACACATCCCCTTTGAGCAGGAAGTCATGATCCTTCTCCAGCGCGCCCAGCGCCTCGCCAAGACTTCCGGGCACGTTTGGCACTTTCTTCAACTCTTCCGGCGGCAACTCGTAAATATTTTTGTCGAGCGGCTCGCCCGGATCGATCTTGTTGATCACGCCATCAATGCCAGCCATCAGCAGCGCCGTGTAGCAGAGATACGGGTTCGCTGCCGGGTCCGGCGGACGGTATTCAATCCGCTTCGCCTTCGGATTATCGCTGAACATCGGAATGCGAATCGCCGCCGAACGATTGCGCGCGCTGTAAGCCAGGTTCACCGGCGCCTCATAACCAGGGACCAGACGCTTGTAGGAATTCGTGGTCGGATTGCAGAGCGCACAAAGCGCCTTGGCATGTTTCAGGATGCCGCCAATGTAATTCAGCGCCATCGGCGAAAGTCCCGCGTATTCATTGCCAGCAAAGAGCGGCTTGCCCTTTTTCCACAGGGATTGATGCGTATGCATTCCCGAGCCGTTATCCCCATAAAGCGGCTTCGGCATGAAAGTCACCGTCTTGCCATGGCGCCGGGCGACATTTTTGATGATGTACTTGTAGAGCATCATCGTATCCCCAGTCCTGACCAGCGTGTCGAAACGAAAATCGATTTCCGCCTGCCCCGCTGTCGCCACTTCGTGATGCTGCCGCTCCACTCGAATCCCGAGTGACTCCATCACCAGGGTCATTTCCGTCCGGATATCCTGTTGCGTGTCGTTTGGGGCCACCGGGAAGTAGCCTTCCTTGTGGCGGATTTTGTATCCGAGGTTCGGCATCTCGTCGCGGCCGGTATTCCACACCGCCTCTTCCGAATCGATCGAGTAAAAGCTCCCGTTCGATTTGTGGTCGTACTGAACGTTGTCGAAAATGAAAAACTCCGCCTCCGGGCCGAACACCGCGGTATCCGCGATCCCGGTGGATTGGAGGTATTTCTCTCCGCGCTGAGCAATGCCCCGCGGGTCGCGGTTGTACGGCTCCTTGGTGCCAGTTTCGGCGATGGTGCACGTCAGGCTCAACGTCGGCACACTGCAGAACGGATCGATGAACGCGGTGCGCGGATCCGGCATGGCCAGCATGTCGCTCGCTTCGATGCTTTTCCATCCACGGATGGATGAGCCGTCAAATCCGAAGCCGTCCTCGAACACATCCTCGGTCAACTCAGCGATCGGAACGCTGAAATGCTGCCAAGCGCCAAAGGTATCGACGAATTTCACGTCGACCATTTTCGCACCTTGCTTCCTAGCCAGCTCGATTACGCTTTTTGGTGTGCTCATAGTCTGATTTGGTTTTGGATTTCTCCACGCGAAAGCCCCCGAAAGCCTCCGCGTTCCCCGCCCCGTGGCTTAGACGGCCTGATCGCCCGTTTCGCCGGTGCGAATGCGCACCGCATTATCAATCGCACTGATGAAGACTTTGCCGTCGCCAATCTTCCCGGTTTTCGCCCCCTTGATGATCGCCGCGACTGCTTCCTCCACTCCGGCATCCGGAAGCACCACTTCGATTTTCATTTTGGGAAGGAAATCCACGGTGTACTCGCTGCCCCGGTAAATTTCGGTATGGCCCTTCTGCCGTCCGAACCCTTTGACTTCCGTTACAGTCATCCCTTCAATCCCGAGGCCGGAAAGCGCCTCTTTCACTTCCTCCAGTTTGAACGGTTTGATGATGGCCTCGATCTTTTTCATTTGGGAGGGGCATACTAACAGTGAACGACCCTCTGTAAATCGGAATTCGAAAAAATTTAAATGCCCATTTTCACTGGACTTGCGGGCTTCCTTCGTGCGCCTTTGCCGCAATTAAGAGTGGTGATTCCTACCCGGATTCCCTTACTCTGGCGCTGGCGCTGGGACGGCACCCAAACCGGCCGTGCCAGCCACTTTTTCCCATGACTACCATTCTTTTGGGACTCATCCTTGGCATCGGCCTCGCCATGCTTCTCACCTTGCTGGTGGGCGTCTACTCCGTCGGCCCGACCGAACGCGGCGTCATCACCACTTTCGGCCGAGCGCAACGCCTGACCGGCTCCACCGGCGACGACCTGCAGCTGGGCGCCCTCCTCACCGACGAGGAGAAACGCCGCTACGCCTACCCGAACCTCCGCGTCATTCAGCCGGGCGGCCCGTATTTCAAATGGCCGTGGCAGCGTCTCTACAAAGTCGACATGACCATTCAGGCCGTCGACATCACCTGGGATCCCGAAATCAAGCAGGAGTTCATCGAAGCGGTGACCAAGGACAATCTCACCGTCCTGATTTCCGGCCAGATCCGTTGGAAGCCGTGCGAACGAAACCTCTACGCCTACCTCTTCGGCGTCGCTCATCCTTCAGCGCATGTCGTCGGCTATTTCATTTCCACTCTCCGCGATCGCGTTGCCACTTTTCACGGCGAAGGATCGGAAGGCTCTGTGGAGGGGGTCTCGATCAATGATCTCCGCCGCAACCTCTCCCTCATCAACCGCCATATGGAAGACGCCTGCCGCAAGACCGCGGCCCGCTACGGCATCGAATTTGATGCCGCGCTCATCACGAACATCGATCCGCCCGGCGATGTCGACGAAGCGCTCGCCTCGATCAACACCACGCAGAACCAAGTCGCCGCCGCCGTCAGCCAGTCCCGCGCCGACGCCGAGCAAAAGTTGAAAATGGCCGAACAGGCGGTGCAGATCGCTCAAAACCGGGCGGAAGCCGAAGCCGCCCCGCTTCTCGAACTCGCCAAAACCCTCGGCACAATGCACGCCCAAGGAGGACGCGAAGCTCTCGCCAACTATCTCCGAAACGCCAGCCTCCCGCTGCGCGAACGGGCGACTGAAACCATCCTCAAGCTCTGAAAGTTCACCATTTTCGCACCACCCTATGAACTTTCTCGCCTCCCTCTTCGCCGGTTTCTTCCTCACCTTGATTTCCACCGCGATTCTCGCGGGTTTTGGCCGGGCCTTTCAATTGTGGCGCGTGCTCCCGGAGCGCACGGTCCTCGTCTATACGTTTTTTGGGAAAGTCGTGGGCCAGGTGGACGAACCTGGCCTGTTCTTTCCTATTCTAAAGTTCGGCCCGCGCGCCCTCTTGTTCCCCTTCTTCGGAAAGGCCTACACCGTCAGCACGCAGCTCCAGCAATCGTATCTGCGCAACCAGTTGGTCAATTCCGAGGAAGGCGCGCCCATGGGCGTGGGCGTCTGGTTCGAAATGTACGTGAATGACGCTGGAGCTTTTCTCTTCCGCAATTCGGATCCGATGGGCTCCCTGAAAGCGAACGTCGCCACCGCGGTCGTCAAGCAACTCTCCAACTTGAAGCTGGACACCCTCCTGGAGGATCGAGATGCGCTCTCCCGCAAAGTGCGCGAGGAAGTCTCCCCTACCTCTACGGAATGGGGCTTCGCGCTCGGCTCCACCTACATCCGCAAGGTCGCCTTCCGGGATAAAGGGATGATTTCTGAAATTCAGCGCAAGGTGGTGAACCGCCTTCGACAGGTGACCGCGGCCATGAAGCAGGCGGGAGACAACACCGTGGCCATCATCCATTCCGAAGCGGACCGGCAAGCCTCGCAACGGCTCGGCCAGGCTCAGGCCGTCCGGCCCGAAGTCATTGGGCGCACCCTCGCCGAAATCCAGCGCGAACCCGAAGTGGCTCAAGCCCTGTTCCGCCTGTTGGAGATCAACGCCACTTTAAAAGGCCCTGGCAAAATCGTCCTCGCCGAGCCGGCCGCGAGCGGCTTGATCCTCAACGCCTGATCGTCAGGTGATGATCTCCTTGATCACATTGGACTGCTCCACTCCGGTCAGCCGTTGATCCAGCCCTTGAAACTTGAACGTAAACCGCTCGTGATCCATCCCGAGCAGGCGCAGCACCGTCGCGTGGAAATCGTGAATATGGACCGGATTCTCCACGATGTTGTAGGAGAATTCATCCGTCTCACCATAGATCGTTCCCGGGCGTGATCCGCCCCCGGCCATCCACATGGTGAAACACCGCGGATGATGGTCCCGCCCGTAATTGTCCTTTGAAAGGCCGCCCTGCGAATAAATCGTCCGACCAAACTCCCCGCCCCAGATGATCAGGGTGCTGTCGAGCAGCCCGCGCGACTTCAGGTCCTGCACCAGCCCGTAACAAGCGCGATCGATATCTTTGCATTGGCTCGGCAACCGGCCCGACACGTTGGCGTGGGTATCCCAGTTATTGTGATACACCTGGATGAACCGCACCCCGCGCTCCACCATCCGCCGCGCCTGCAGCACTGTTTGCGCAAAGGTGCCTGGCTTGCGCGCATCATCCCCGTACAGCTGATAGGTGCTCTCCGGCTCGTTCGAGGTATCGGTCAGTTCGGGCACGCTTGATTGCATCCGAAACGCCATCTCGAATTGCTGAATTCTCGTGTGCGTTTCCGGGTCGCCCACCAGCTTATAATTCATCTCATTGAGTTCCCGCAGCCCGTCCAGCGTCCGGCGTCGCACCCCGGCGTCAACCCCCGGCGGATTATTGATGTACAGGATTGGATCGTTGCCGCTGCGGAACGATACGCCCGAGTGGACGCCCGGGAGATAACCGGCCGACCAGAGTCGCGCGGAGATCGCCTGCAATTGCTCGGTATTGCTCGGTTTGGCCACCAGCACCACGAACGTGGGCAGGTTGGCGTTCAGGCTGCCCAACCCATAGGAAACCCAGGAGCCCAGGCAGGGACGCCCGGTGATCTGGTTCCCGGTCTGCATGTAGCAGATCGCGGGCTCATGGTTGATCGCTTCCGTGTGCATTGAGCGGATGAAGCACATGTCGTCCACCATTTTTGCCGTCCACGGCAGCAATTCGCTCACCCACATCCCGGACTTCCCGTGCCGCTCGAATTTGTATTTCGAAGGCGCGATGGGGAAACGCGCTTGCCCGGAGGTCATCGTGGTCAGGCGTTGCCCCATCCGCACGGACTCGGGCAGATCCTTGTCGTACCATTCCCCCATCACCGGCTTGTAATCGTACAAGTCCATTTGCGGAGGCCCGCCCACCATGTGCAGGTAAATGACCTGCCGCGCTTTCGGCGCGAAGTGCGGGCCGATCGGCAGATTCTTCGCCTCGGGGGGCGCCTCTCCCATCACCAGGCGCGGCGCCAGGCTGGCCAGAGCGGCTGAACCCAGGAAGCTCGCGCCTTTGCTCAGAAACTGCCGGCGCGTTTCATATCGAACGTAATCGTGAAAAAGGCTCATACTCTCTTGCTTACTTGTTGAGGACTTCGTCCAGGTTCAGGAGTTCATTCGCGACCATCGTGTAGCTCGCGAGCTGCGCCGGTTCCAGTTTTGGATCCGCGCTCGTCTCACCCACTTTGATCAACGCTTCCGCGTCTCCCTTCGCTTCTTGGTAATGCGCTTCCAGGTCAGCCAGCACCCGCTCCACCACCCCGCGCTCCTCCGCGCGCAACGGACGGGACAGGACCCGCCGCGCCAGGTAATCGATTCGATCCTGCCCTGATCCACAATCCTTCAAGCAGCGCTCAGCCAGACTGCGGGCCGCTTCCACGTACTGCACGTCATTCAAGGTCGCCAGCGCCTGCAGTGGCGTGTTTGTTCTCTCCCGCCGCACCGTGCAAACTTCCCGCGAGGGCGCGTTCATTACATCCAACGAGGGCGGCGGGGCCATCCTCTTCCAGAATGTGTAAAGACTCCGGCGATAGAGTTTTTCGCCCGAGTCCTGCTTGTAAATTCGGGTATTACTCTCCGGCATGCCCACCGTCTCCCACACCCCCTCCGGCTGGTACGGGCGCACGCTGGGTCCTCCGATGACAGGGCTCAGCAAGCCGCTCACGCAGAGCGCGTAATCCCGGACCATCTCCGCATCCATCCGGAAACGCGGCCCGCGTGAGATCCAGCGATTGTCCGGATCTTTCGCCAGTTTTTCCGCAGTTACCACTGCCGCCTGCCGGTAAGCGGCCGACATCGCCATCACCTTGTACATGTGCTTCACGTTCCAGCCGCTCTCGCGAAACTCGACCGCGAGCCAATCCAGCAACTCCTGATTTGAGGGCAATTCCCCGCTCACCCCAAAGTCTCCGGAGGTCCGAACGATCCCCGTGCCGAAAAGCTCCTGCCACATCCGGTTCACCGTCACCCGCGCCGTCAGCGGCTGCTCCGGTTTCATCAGCCATTTCGCAAACCCGAGCCGGTTTCGCGGCAAATCGTCATTGAACGCGGGAAACATCTTGGGGGTGCCCGGCTGGACTTTGTCCCGGCGCTTGTCGTATTCGCCCCGGTAGAGCACATACGCCATCGCCTCTTGCTCCTTCTCGTTCATGATGTGCGCCACCGTGCCCCGCTGTTTGATGTCCCGCTCCTCCTGCTCCAGAGCCGCGTAGGCTCGGGCTACCGACATGTACTCCGCGTCGTATCCGTTCAAGTACGCGTCGAAGACCGCCTTTTGCTCCTCATCGGTCCGCTGGCTGGCCGGTTTGGACACGAGGTAAGCCAGGCGCGGCTTATCTTTCAGCGCCAGCACCTCTCCAGCCTTCAACGCGCGCGAGTAAATCCGCAAATCCTGCAACCCCGCCTTCTCCACGGCGCTCCCCTTGCTGCGCTGACCGATTTTCAATGGAACTTTGGTCTTGATCGTGCCCTCCAGCTTGTTGCTTGGCCGTTCCATCTCCTGCAGCTTGCCATCGATGTAGATGCTCACTCCATCCGCCTTGCTCGACCCGTCATAGGTCACAAACACGTGGGTCCACTTGTTCGGCTCGATCTCCTTCTTCGAAATCACTTTGATCGCATTGTCCGGCCATTTATTGACGATGTGTGTGGCCGGCCTTCCGCCGTCCAGCCACAGATCCCAGCCTCGATACGCGTCATCCTCGTCCATCCGGGCGAACAGCGCCCCATTCTTGTTGTCCGGGTTCAGCCTGACCCACGCCCCGAATGAAAATGCCTGATCGCGCTCGAAATCCCCGGCCTCGGGAATCGCCGGCACGTTCGCCTTGCTCGTGACGAACGCCGTCGGAGCCACGATCCCGCCGTAACTTTCCCCCAACGCCAGAGCTTTCGGATAGCCGTTCACCAGCACCGAAATGGACGGCTGCAGGTTCTCCTTCAACGGCGCCGCAAACACCATGCCCTCCACCGGAACGCTCTCCAGAATCTGCGCGGGCTCGGCTTTCGCGAGCCAGTTGTTGAAATCGTCCAGCGAACCCTGCCGCCGGCGGTCCACTTTGTTTTTCGCCACCCGCTTCAGTTCCGGCATCTCCTCCCACCGCCCTCGATCCTGCCGCGTTGGCACGACAATAATCGGCGGCGTGTCCCGCTTGTTCCCATCCATCGCAGGCTGCGTCGTATTGTTGAAAAACGCGGACATCTCATAAAACTCCCGCTGCTTCATCGGGTCGTATTTGTGGTCGTGGCACACCGTGCAGTTCGCCGTGATGCCCATCCACACCGCCGCGGTGGTTTCCGTCCGGTCCCGGGCATACAAGACCAAATACTCCTCGTCGATCGCCCCGCCTTCGCTCGTCGTCATGTTGCATCGGTTAAAGCCCGTCGCAATCCGCTGCTCCATGGTCGGTCTGGGCAACAAGTCCCCGGCCAACTGCTCGAGCGTGAATTCGTCAAACGGCATGTTCTTGTTGAACGCGTTGATCACCCAATCCCGATACGCCCAGATCTCCCGGAAATTATCGAAATGGATCCCGTTTGAATCCGCGTAACGCGCCGCGTCCAGCCAGTAGCGGGCCCGATGCTCCCCATATCGCTCGGAAGCCAGCAACTCGTCCACCAGGTGTTCATAGGCGTTCGACGAAGTGTCCTTCAGAAACGCCTCGACCAGCGCCGGAGCCGGAGGCAGCCCGGTCAGGTCCAGGCTCAACCGCCGCGCCAGGGTCGCCCGATCCGCCTCCACCGCAGGACTCAAGCCCTCCCGCTCAAGCCGTGCCAGCACAAACGCGTCGATCGGATTCTTCACCCAACTGCCGGCCTGCACTGCCGGCAGTGCGGGACGAACCGGCGCGATCAACGACCAGTGGGCCTCATATTTCGCACCCTCGACCACCCATCGGCGCAATAACTCCTTCTGCTCGGATCGCAAGACCTTTTTCGACTTCGGGGGCGGCATCAGGTCGTCCTGATCGGATGTGCAGATCCGTCGGATCGCCTCGCTATCCTCGGGACGCCCCGGCACGATTGCCGGTTTGCTCTCCTTTCTCGGCGCCGTCGCCGCCTCAAATGAATCCAGCCGCAGGCTCGCCTTGCGCGCGGCCGAGTCCGGACCGTGGCACGCGAAACAATTGTCGAGCAGGATCGGCCGGATATCCCGGTTGTAACTGATCTCTCCCGCTTTCGTGGCAGCCGAAATCGTGAGGGTTCCGACTCCGCTGACCAGCAGCAAAATGCCTGCAACCGTGAGCTTCATGTGTGGATTCAGACGATAAGTCCCACCTCTGAATTCGGCAAAAGAATCATTTCGGAAAACTGTGAACAGAATTTGTCATCTCACTAACAAAATTCATCCCGAGCAGCCAGAGCGCGAACGACTTAAGGCAAAAACGGTTCCCCGGCTTTCCTGAGCCAGTCCGACCGTCAAGAACTCCTCCGGAGATTTAACCGCTTTTTTCATTTGGAATTCTCCCGCCGGTCTCGTAAATGCCTCCGGCCTGAATTTGCCGTGAGCACGACCGATCTGAAAATGGATGCCGCCCCGTTTGTCGCCAAGGTGGCTGCTGAATTGAAGCTTCCTCTCCTCAATGTCGCCGCCGTTGCCAAAATGCTCGGCGAAGGCGCCACCGTTCCCTTCATCGCCCGCTACCGCAAGGAGGCAACCGGCTCGCTTGATGAAGTGGCTATTACCGCCATCCGCGATCGCGCCACGCAACTGGTCGAGGTCGAGAATCGCCGCGGAGCCATCTTGAGATCTCTGGAGGAGCGGAATCTCCTCAGCGAAGGCTTCCGTCAAAAAATTCAGGCCGCCGATTCCTTGACCACGCTCGAAGATCTGTTCGCCCCCTACCGGCCCAAACGCCGCACCCGGGCCACGATCGCCCGCGAGAAAGGCCTCGAACCTCTCGCTGACTGGCTCCTGGCCAGCCAAACTACGCCGATCAATCCCGAAATCGAAGCGCTCAAGTTCGTCGTCCAAAGCGAGGACAAGGATAAAGCCGTTCCCACTGGCGCCGACGCGCTGGCTGGCGCGCGAGACATCCTCGCCGAACGCATCAGCGACGACGCCGAAGCACGGAGAAGCGTCCGCGCCCTTTTCGAGGCTGAGGCCATCGTCAGTTCCAAGCTTTTGCTTTCCAAAGAGGGTGATGCCGAAGCGGCCAAGTATCGCGATTATTTTGATTGGTCCGAGCCGCTCGCTAAAATCCCGTCCCACCGCCTGCTCGCCATTCGCCGGGGAGAAAGCGAAGGCTTCCTCATCATGCGCGTCACGGTGGATGAAGCTCGCGCCACCGCCCTGCTGCGCGAGCGCTTCGTCCGCGGGACCGGCCCGGCCGCGCAACAGGTTCAGCTCGCCTGCGACGACAGCTACAAGCGCCTGCTCAGCGCCTCCCTCGAAACGGAGGCGCGCCTTGCTTCCAAACAGCGCGCTGATAAGGAAGGCATCCGTGTCTTCGCCGAAAACGTCCGTGAACTCCTCATGGCCGCCCCGCTCGGCCAGAAGCGCACGCTCGCGATCGACCCCGGCTTCCGCACCGGCTGCAAAGTGGCCGTCCTCGATGCCCAGGGGAAACTCCTGATGGACGACGTACTATACGCCACCGCCGGCTCCGAAATGCAGATCCGCCAGGCCCGCGAGAAAGTCCAGAAGCTCGTCGCGCATTTCCAGATCGAAGCCATTGCCATCGGCAACGGCACCGCCAGCCGGGAAACGGAATCGTTCGTGCGCGGTTGCGGCCTGCCCAAGTCGATTGCCGTGGTCATGGTCAACGAAAGCGGAGCTTCCATCTACTCCGCCTCGGAAGCCGCTCGCGAAGAGTTCCCGGACAAGGATCTCACCGTCCGCGGCGCGGTCAGCATCGGCCGCCGCCTTATGGATCCCCTTGCCGAGTTGGTAAAGCTCGACCCCAAGAGCATTGGCGTGGGCCAGTACCAGCACGATGTCGACCAGCTTCAGCTCAAGCGCGCGCTCGACGACACCGTCACCTTTTGCGTCAATCGCGTCGGCGTGGAGGTGAACACCGCCAGCCGCCAGCTCCTCAGTTACGTTTCCGGGCTGAACAGCGCCATCGCCCAGAACCTCGTCCAATTCCGCAACGAGAACGGCCCTTTCAAATCCCGCACGGACCTGCGCAAGGTTCCGCGACTCGGGGAAAAAACCTTTGAACAGGCCGCCGGCTTCCTCCGCATCCGAGAAGGCGGACATCCGCTCGACGGCAGCGCCGTCCATCCCGAGCGTTACGAGATTGTCGAGCAGATGGCCCGGGACCTCGGCTGCACCATCGCCGACCTTATGCGCGACGCCGGACTCCGAGCGAAGGTCGATTTAAACCAGTACGCCAGCGAATCGGTTGGCTTGCCCACTCTCCAGGACATCCTGGCCGAACTCTCCCGGCCGGGGCGCGACCCGCGCGAGCAGTTCGAAGCATTCAGCTTTGCCGAAGGGGTGGAAAAGCCCTCCGATCTGAAGCCGGGCATGAAAGTCCCGGGCGTGGTTACGAACGTCACCGCTTTTGGCGCGTTCGTTGATATCGGCGTCCATCAGGATGGGCTCGTCCACATCAGCCAGATCGCCGACCAATTCGTCAAAAACCCCGCCGAAGTCCTCAAGGTCGGCCAGCGCGTCCAGGCTACCGTTATCGAGGTCGATCTCGAACGCAACCGCATCTCCCTCTCTCTCAAATCGCGCCCCGAACTCGGCCCCCGCCAGCCGTCTGGCGCCGGCCAGCGCCCCGCCCAGGGCCCAAGGCCTCCCGGAAAGCCGGGCGGCTCTCGCAATTTCAACGCCAACATCCCTTTCGGCACCGGCGCCCTCGCCAGCGCGTTCGACAAGGCGCTGAAGAAATGACCGCGGGATGAAGCTGGCGTTGGTCCAAATGCGGGTCGAACCCGGAGCGGTGGAAGAAAACCTCGCCCGGGCCACGGACCACATCGCCGACTGCGCCCGGCGCGGGGCGGATGTGATTCTTTTGCCCGAGGCCCTTCCGTTCGGCTGGACGGTCGCGCCAGGCGCCGCCGCCGGCCCCATTCCGGGCGGCCCGCATTTCCAGCGCTTCGCCCAGCTCGCCCAACTCCATCGCGTTTATCTTTGCACGGGGATCGTCGAGCAGACGCGGACGGCTGTCTTCAATTCTGCCATCCTCCTCTCGCCTCGCGGTGAATTGCTCCTGCACCACCGGAAGCTCCATGAACTCGCCATCGCCCATGACTGCTACGCCCTTGGCGACCGTCTCGGCGTGGTCGATACGCCGCTCGGACGGCTCGGCCTCATGATCTGCGCGGATGGCTTTGCTCCCGGGCAGGTCGTCACCCGCACGCTTGCGCTCATGGGGGCGCAATTGATTCTCTCCCCCAGCGCCTGGGCGGTCCCGCCCGGCCACGATAACGCTGCCGATCCCTACGGCAAACTTTGGCTCGATAACTACGGAACCGTGGCCCGCGCAGGCGGCCTCTGGATCGCAGGCTGCAGCAATGTCGGCCTGATCACCCAGGGAGCCTGGGCTGGCTATCAGTGCATCGGCTGCTCGCTGGTTGTTGGTCCGGACGGCCAACCCGCCGCTCGCGGCCGTTATGCAGAATCAGAAGTGATCCTGGCCGAAATTCCGCTTCGCCCGCGCCCGCGCGCAGCTGCGGACTGATCGTTCCCCGGCTATTCAACCGTAAAGAAAAGCGAGAGAGCCGGAGGTGGAGCAGCCGGCTGGGTTCCCTGCTCCAAATCGACCTCGAACGGCTTGCCTACGTTGTTGCCCGCCAGATCCTCGATCGTCGCCGGGAAGGTCAGCTCGAACCGGCCCGTTTTCCACGCAGTCTCCGGCGTAAAACGCCACTCCGTTTCGTGCTCCGCCAGGAACGTTCTCCCTGCGGCCGATTTTACCCGGATCAGCCGCAACGCCAGGGCTTGATCCATTGGTTTCTCAAACCGCACCGTCACCGGCTCACGCGTCCCGGCCCGCGGCGCTTGAATCCGCCAGCGCGCCGGGTCTGGCGGTTCCCGGTCCGGCGTCGTCACTCCAAACCTCTTCTCAAAGGGCCCTTTCAAGCCCGCGCCACGCGCGTCCAGCCAGTCCGCATCCACCCGCAACGTATAGCGCCGGCCAGCCGAAAGCGCCGGACCGACCTCCTCCAGCGGCCGCACCCCGCGCTTGATCCGGCCCGGATCCAGAAACAGCGTCAGGCGGGTCATCTCCGGATTCCACAGTTCTTCGTCGATCTCCAAAAACGGCAGCTCGACCGGAGTCCCATCTTCCCCGAGCAGATGAATGTGCTCGTAAATGCGCCCCCGGCTCATCGGCGCCGAAAAATGGAGATAAAACTTCAGGAGATTTTGCGGCAGCGTTTCCGCCGTTGGATAAACCTCTGTTACCACCGTCGTTCGGCTGAGCTCCGCTTTGGGCATCCTCAGAACGCTCGAAACCTTGCCCGGCACAAACGTCGCCCGATACGCCACCCCGGGTTCGAATGGGAATTGAGCCCGAAACTCCATCTCATTCGATTCCCGCTGGTACGATCCCAAAACCGGGGGGAGCCCGATCGCCCGGAGAACGTTCGCCGGCTCCACTGTCACCGGAAACAGTTCCACCAACCGGGTTAACGGAGCGTTCTGGATCTCGGCCGGAATCGGCCCCGAAACCCGCACCGAGGAAGCATTCGTATTCCACTCGATCGAAAGGTCGCCGGCGGGTGTTTGTCCCAACACCGCCACCGAACAGATCAACCAAATAAAAAAACGAAAGCTCAATTCACGATCGAACCACCGCCCCGATCAGTGGTTTATCACTATAACTGTTTGGCTCACGGCAGATCCACCGCCTGCAGCACCATCTCTCCACTCGCGGGATCTCGCTGCAGCACTACCGCTCGTTCCTCATCGAACCGGTCCAACTGCTCAATATTCTTCCAACTTTCAAGCGTATCGTAGCCCAGCCCTTTTGTTCCCGCGACGGGCGACTCAATCTTATCCAGTTTGGGAATCTCATCGACATTCAGCTTCATCACTCCGCGGCTGCTGTTGGCCAGCAACACATAATCCTTCCCGCCTTTTTGATACACGATCATGTCCAGCGGACGATTCCGATTGCCCAACTCTGCGATCGTCTTCCCTTTCACCTTGGCTCCCGGCGACAGTTCTTTCAGCGAAAAATCGACCAGCGGGGTGCAGGTGTAAGCGGCGAGCACATGCTGCTCGCTCCCGATCTTGATCGGCACAAACGTCCGCACCGGCGCCCGCGTCTCAAAACGGCCATGCGAACCATGATAGATTTCCACTGATGTTCCATTCGCCACCTTTTTGAACGGAAAAGGAATGGCTCGCAGCGTCGACGAAAATTCCTCATTCGAAAGCCCAGCCACCAACAGGCGGTCTTCGAAAAAAGAAAGATCCGTGATCGATTCCATGCGCGGATTGCTCTGGCGATTCCCCTCGCCCACCACCCCATCGACCGGCGCATCCGGCAGCTCCGCCCGGGAGTGCTTCACCTTCGCTGTATTAATAATCTCGATCTGCCCGTCCGTCTTTACCCGGGCCAGCACCGCCTTCGCTTCCGGACCGCGGCCGCGTGACACCGCCAGATAAACATTGTGCGACAGCGGATTCGCCGCCAGGTCATTCACCAGGATCTGATCCGGCGCCGTCCCGAGAATCGCCGCGAGCTTGTCCTGCAGCCCCTGCACCTTGAACGGCCCGGCCTTGCCCGGCTTGGTGTCCTGCGTATCGATCGCCTCGATCGCCGCCGACCGCGAGTCCGCCACGAACAAGATCCCATCCTGCCCGAACGTGATCGGTCCGGCGGACTTCAACATGACCGCCCCTTCCGTCATCCCCTCGTTGCCCGTCACCGCCTGGGCACAAGGCCATAAACAACCCGCGAGTACAATCGACAAAAACAACTGTGGCTTCATACAGCAACCTCCATGGTTTGATTTGAGACGTCAGCATACCGCAGTCCTGAGGCTTTTGTCATCGTCTGAAAAATCCCCTCGAGCGCCTTTTGCGATGGCGGGACCAGAGCCCCAAGAACCGCCCCGGAACTTTCGAGGTCCTTCGTTGACTATTTATCCCCGGGTGAATACAAGCGGAGAAGATCGTAAAACCAGAACCGAGAGACGCAGTTATGTGTCACAGGCATAACCCCATCGCCGCGAACTGTCCGGCTCGTTCAGGCCGGTCCCGCGGGCGCGCTGCATTTACTTTGATCGAGCTTCTGGTGGTCATCGCCATTATCGCCATTTTGGCCAGTCTGCTCCTGCCCGCCCTGTCGAAAGCGAAGGAGAAAGCGTCGCGGACGATCTGCCTCAACAACCAAAAGCAACTCCTCCTGGCGCACCTGATGTATGTCAACGAGAACAACGACCGGATTGCTCCGGTGAATTGCGGCGGGACCTCCGGCGCGGCCAATTCGACCTTGCCGGCAGGCTGGCTCTACAAACCCGGCGAAGCGCTGCCGAAGGCGGGAACCTACTACGGCCCGGAACACGGCCTCTTTTATCCGGCGATGCTGAGCTGGAAGATGTACATGTGCCCCCTGCACAAGACCAACACCGCCGCCTGGCGGCAAAGCGGCATCAAATTCACCAGCTACCTGATGAACGGCGCGGTCATTGATGGCATTGGCAGCTTTGATTGGAGCGCCGGCGCGCAGGGCAAGACGTTTAAGACGACCAGTCTCCTCCCTACGGATATGCTCTTCTGGGAAACCGACGAAAACGATCCCGGTTATTTCAACGACGGAGCAAGCGAACCGGCCGAAGGCTTCTCCAAACGGCACGCCTTTGGCGCTTTGATCGGCCTGATGGATGGCCATGTCGACTTTGTGAAGTGGAAGAAATACTATGAATTGCTCGCGGACCCGAACCGCAACAGCCTCTGGTGTTATCCGAAATCAAGAGATGGCCGTTAAGACACCGTTCCTCCCCCTCTTTAACGCCGCAGCTCTTGTTTTGTTGTCCGCCTGCAGCGCCAGCCCTGATCCTTCCGCCGAGGCGGCCCGCCTCCAGACGACTTTCGCCGGGTCCAACCGTTTTGTCAGCGAGGCCATTGCCGCCCTGAAAACGAATGACGTTCCGGCGGCTGTTCTGGCCCTCGAAAACGCCCGATCCGTGCCCGGGCTGACCGCGGATCAACTGATGAGCCTGCAAAAGACCAAACAGGCCATGACCGCCGATCTGGTCGCCAAGGCGGAACATGGAGACAGGAAAGCTCAGGCCGATCTCGCGCTGCTCGAACGCCTGCGATCGCAATAAACGGCAGCTTTCCCAGAGAAGAAGTGCAACAAATCGGAGAATGTGCAGAAACGCTCCCGTCTCCCGTAGACCGAACTTGATCAACGTATGGCCCGCAAGGGCTTAAGAGCGTCGCAACGAGATCTCGCCGTTGCCAAAGTCATCCAGCCCAACATCCGAGCCATCCACCTCCCAGAAGCACGTTTGAGCCTTGGAGGCTTGGATTGCCATCGTTTCCAACGAATACTTCCAGCCCTTGATAATCTGATCACATCGAAGAGAATCCATCTCGCGGAATTCTTGTTTCACCGCCTGGGGAGAATCCTCCAAAGCGTTGCGGAGAGTCTCGACGTGCGCCCGTATAGATCGCGCGTCATCCACGCCGGACGATTGCGTAAATCTGGCAAACCAAGAACGCGTCTCGACGGGGACCGGGCATATCCGAGCGGCCAAATCAAGGAGTTGCGCCCATTTCGGCAATAGCTCACCGTCGAAGTGAATCGTCCTCAAATTTTCCGCCGAAGCCACAAAAATTAACGGCTATTCGAGCCCGACGACGCTCAGGTTTCAAACCATCGCTTCTCCTCGGACCCGGAATTACGATAGGCCCCGTGAAGAACAAAACAAGTCTCAAGAAAACCAAGCTTGCCGGCGGCAACGTCTCTCAACCGAGTCACTGTTCGCTTCCCACGCATGGACATGCCCTGGTCTTATCAACGGCTATCGCAACGCCCTGCGGCACCCGGCCCTTGCATTCGCCCTTCACGCCGAGAAACTGAAGCGACGCTGTCCGGTTTCGAACGGGTGCGGCAGCCTTATTAATGAAAATGACGCCGGTCACGGACGACAAAGAACTGGTGAGCGATTACCTGACGCAAGGGTCCGATGCGGCGTTCCGCGCCCTGGTCTCGCGCCACATTGATCTCGTCTACGCCACCGCGCTCCGACAGATGGGCGAGGCGGAAGTCGCGGAAGAAATCACGCAGAACGTCTTTGTCGCCCTGGCCCGGAAAGCGCCTCGTCTGGCCGGCCGCCAAACTCTGGCTGGCTGGCTTTACCGGACCACCTTGCTCGAAACCAAAGCTCGCATCCGCGCGGAGCTCCGGCGGCGGCGGCGGGAGGAAAAAGCTTTGGAGATTTCAATTCTCGAACGGCAGGGCGTCTCGCCGCTGGAGGAAATGGCGCCGCTCCTGGATGAAGGGTTGCTCAACCTGAAAGAGCACGACCGCACCGCGCTGGTCCTCCGCTTTTTGGAAAACCGCAGCCTCCGTGAGGTCGGCGAGGCTCTGGGCATCGACGAAGACGCAGCCCGCAAGCGGGTATCGCGCGCCCTGGAACGGCTGGCCAGGTTCTTCCGCGGCCAAGGATTCGCGACATCGGTGGCTGCGACCAGCGCTACTCTCCTTACCGGCGCCGCGAAGGCTGCGCCAGCCCCGGCCGCCATTTACGCCGCGCAAGCCGGTCTTGCTGCCGGAGGAAACGCCAGCGGTCTGAATCTACTCCTCACCCACTTTATGTCCCTGACCAAGACTCAAGCTGCCGCAATCTGTCTGCTCTTCGCGGCCGCTCCCATCGTTTGGCAGCACCAAGCGGAAGCTCGGATCGCCACCGCCCAGGCCGAGGCGAGCGCAACGCTCGCCGCGAACCGTGAAAGCGCCGCAAAGCTCGAACAGCAAGCCGAACGCGGCCGGCAGGAACTTCTGCGCTTGCAAACCCAGGCTCAGAACGCCAGCCGGCATTTGGAACAAACCACCGCCCAGGTCCAGGGGCGAACGCCCCGTCCTGGTTATCGATGGGACGAGAATTCATCCGTCGCACGCCTGCCGAAGGCCGTCCTGGAGCAGTTGCCATTTTCCGCCGTCTCCAATCATCGCGGGCAGCTCAATGAGCAGATCAAAGAGGCCCTGCAAATGACCGAAGCGGAGGCCCAGCAAACTCAAGGGGCCTTGGACCGGTTCGTGGCCAGCTTCAATGCGGTACAAGCAGCGATGTTGAGACCCGTCGAACCGAAGCGCGAAGAACTGGCGGGCCACGAAGCCGCCGATACGCGGGCCTTCGAAGTCCCCGCCCTGGGAGATCGCCTGGCTGGCATGCGCGACGATCTGCTGCAGGAGCTCGAAGCCACCCTGGGCAGCCAGCGTTTTCAACTGTTCCGCAAAGCCCTCCGGGATTGGATGCCGGTGGACGACAAAGATACCGGGATGAACAGCAGCATGGCCGTGTTCAACTTCGATCACCGCGTAATCTTCTACAAGCCAGCTCCCGGCAATCAATGGCTCGACTGGCAGATTCGCAAAGCCAACGGTGAAATGATGCGTTTCGGCGTCGAACTGGACGACGTCCCCGCTGCGTTCCGTCCGCACGTCCAGGACTGGATCACTCTCGGCCAGAGCCAGCCCGTTCGTTGAACTTCGCGGACTATGCCATGATCAGGCTCCTCCCCAGAAAAAGCGTTATCGTTCTCACCACGCTCGCGGCCGCTCTGGCGTGGCTGCTCTTGCGCGAGGCTAAAATTCAGGCGGCACGCCGCGCCCTGGCGAATGCACAGAGGGAAATCACCCAACTTCAGGATCGAATCGCGAATGCTGCCGCGAGCCAAGAAGCAGTCAGCCAGGACTTGCGGGAGGCGCGGTCGGCGCTGGACGAGAAACAACGCGCGATCAACCGAGCAGAACAGGAACTCGCGGTCATTGACCCCGAGGCCGGCTGGGCTGTTCCGCCCCTGACCCTCCAATGGGACGACAGCTCTCCTTACGTCTGGATCAATAAGAAAATGCTGGCCCGGCTCCCCGGGAACCGTTTCACCGAGAATGCGGAATTGAGCGACGAATTCGCCAACACGCTGGCGTTAGACCGGCCAGCCAGGCGAGCGCTCAGCGAAAGGCTGGCTTCGATTCTGGCTGAATATCGAGGCTTGGAAACCGCCCACGCGGAACGAATCGAGGAACCGCTGCCCGGCATCGCCCGGGATGAGCCCCAAGTCACGGTGCGGGTGACCCCGTTTCCAGAAGAAGGAAAGCGCTTGCGCCATGATTTTGAAGAAGCGCTGCAGACCGCCTTGGGAACCGAGCGGGCGCAACTGATCACGGAATCATCCTCCGGCTGGCTGGATTCACAATTTGCGTCCGCCAGCGCAGAGCCAAAAACGATCTCCGTCGTGCGCCATCCGGATGGCTCTTACAACGTAAGCTCCAAAGTCGGGAATTCATGGCTCTCCACCGGTGGTTTTAAGCAGCTTGACGAGCACGTGCCTCCACATCTCCTGCCCCTCTTCAGCGAATTAGCGCCAGCCGAAAAGCCGGATCAGATCGGCTTGAAATCGAATCCATAACAACGATCTGCGAGAGCCCCCGCTACTCCTTTGGTTCCATTGATCCGGACCGCGCCCTGGCGGAAGCTCAGGCCCCAAAGTCGGGGCGCTGATCATGAATTTCTCGTTAACGCAGATTGCTGTGGTCCTATTCGTTCCGGCAGGCCTGACGATCCTGGCCTCGCGCGGAAGCGGGATGACGCCTGGAAAAATCTCCCTCGCGTTCCTCCTCGGGACTCTGACGGTCTGGCCTGTTGTAAAGCTCGCCAATTTGCTCGACGGCCCATCCGTCCGCAGGACCGGGCACTATTACCTGGATGAACTCATCGAAGCCACGCTCGCGGCAGCCATGCCTGAGGAACTGGGCAAGGGGCTGGCGGTCCTGGCCATCGCAAGCCTAGCCCGGTTTCCCGGGTCGCCGCTTGCCTGGCTGGGAATCGGAACAGCGGTTCACAGCGGATTCGCCGCTGTCGAAGGCCTTCTGAGCGCCCTCGGGAACGAAGGCATTTTCAAAGTTTTGATCGGCCGTTCCCTTGGCGCTCTCAGTCATGGCTCCTGGGGAATTCTGTTTGCCTGGTTTGTCTGGAAGGGCTGCGTCCAGAGCCGCAGACGCTGGTTAAACTGGGCGGCGGCCATACTCGTTCCCGTATCGTTGCATGCGGTGATAAACGCATCCATGGCGGACGTGCCCGGGACCAGTTCTGATTCCGATGACGCGATGCCGTCGGGCGCCGCGATCCTGATTATGTTCTCAGGGATCGGGGCTTTCATCGCGTCGCTCGCCGGTGCAGCGTGGGCGGCTCGACGGGCTCGACGAATTCAGACCTCGTGACGCGCGCAAAGCCGGACCTTTTATCTGCCGTTCAGTCGCTCCGCTTGTTCAAGGCTCCTGGTTCGGATTATCTTGCCCCGAATGAGTGAGGTGCTTTTTGAAGTGGCTGTGATCCTCGTTTTGCTGATCGCGAACGGCATTTTCGCGATGGCCGAAATCGCGGTGGTTTCGTCACGCAAAGCGAAACTCAGGCAACTGGCGGAAGCGGGGAGCGCTCGGGCCAGGATCGCGCTGGAGCTCGCGGAGAGCCCGAATCGTTTCCTTTCCACGGTTCAGATTGGAATTACGCTCGTTGGAATCTTGGCCGGCGCGTTTGGCGGGGCGACTCTCGCCGCCAAACTGGCGGAAGTCCTTCGACCGGCGCCGTTGATCGGCCCTTACGCGGAAAAGGTCTCGTTCGGCCTGGTTGTGGCGATCATCACTTATTTCTCCCTGGTGCTGGGAGAATTGGTCCCCAAACGAGTGGGGCTCAGCAATCCGGAACTCATCTCGATGGCCATGGCCCGTTCGATGAACTGGCTGTCCCGGGCGGCGGGGCCCCTTGTGAGCTTTCTGAGCGCGTCCACGGAAGGCCTTCTGCGCTTGTTCGCCTTCAGGCCAATGAAGGAGGCGGCCGTTTCCGAAGAGGAAGTGCGCGTGATGATGCAGGAGGGTCTGCGAGCCGGGGCCTTTAACAAGGTCGAGAGTCATATCGTGCACAGCGCGCTGGAGCTCGACCAACTGCCGGTGCGCGAAATCATGACGCCTCGGCCCAAGGTGATCTGGCTCAATCAGGACGACACGCACGAGCAGATCTGGCACAAAATCGTGGTCAGCAACCACTCCTATTTTCCAGTCTACGAGGGAAATCGGGATAACACGGTCGGGATGGTTTCAGTGAAAGCCATTTACGCCAACCTGGCTGCGGGAGTTGGCGTCCGCCTGAAAAACCTCGTCACCCAGCCGCTGATCGTCCCGGAAACGCAGAACGTTTTACAATTGGTGGAAACCTTCAAGCAAACCGGCATCCATATCGCCTTGGTGAGCGATGAATTCGGCAGCATCACCGGGCTCGTCACCCTGAACGATATCATGGAGGCGATCCTGGGCGAATTCCTGTCGCAAGATGAGCGCGCCAAGCCGCAGGCCAAACGCCGGGAGGACGGCTCGTGGCTGATCGATGCGATGATCGACTTGGACGGCGCGCGACAGGCGCTCTCCGGGTTTCAGTTCGGGTCCGAAGCCTATACGGAATACCAGACGCTCGCAGGCTACATTGTCAAGCAATTGGGCCACATCCCGCACGAGGGCGAAACATTCGAAGCTCAGGGTTTCCTGTTCGAAGTGCTCGACATGGATCATCACCGGGTGGACAAAGTTCTGGTAATGCCTGTGAAATCCGCGGCGAATCCCCCCAAACCAAGCCCGCCCGGCTGAACCCGGCCAGCGCGTCTGCCGTGCGCGAAATAACAAGACTCGTCAACCCAGCGTTTGTGCATTAAGAGTCTCGGCCAGCTTGAGTTATGAGGAAATTCGCGGCGGTGATTTTTTGGTTGCTCGTAAGCGCCCTGGGAGCCTGGGGCTACATCACGCTGGCGTTGCACCGCGGGGAGCACATCAGCTCCGCCTATGTCCTGATGGCGGCACTCTGCACTTACGCCATTGGTTACCGATTTTACTCCAAATGGCTCGCCGCCAGCATTCTCGTCCTGGACAATCGAAGAGCCACTCCGTGCGAAGTCCACGACGACGGCCACGATTTCGTTAAGACGAACAAATGGATCGTTTTCGGACACCACTTCGCCGCCATCTCCGGGCCGGGCCCGCTCGTTGGCCCGGTGCTCGCGGCGCAGTTTGGTTATTTGCCCAGCGCGATCTGGATCTTGATCGGCGTGGCTCTGGGCGGCGCTGTTCAGGATTTTGTAATCCTCTTCTGCTCCATGCGGCGGAATGGCAAATCGCTCGGCCAGATGGTTAAGGAGGAACTGAACACTCTGGCCGGAACTATCGCCCTGGCCGCCATTCTCGCGATCATGATCATTCTGCTCGCGGTTCTGGCTCTCGTGGTCGTCAAAGCGCTGGCGGAAAGTCCCTGGGGCGTGTTCACGGTTGGCGCGACCATTCCCATCGCCATGCTCATGGGCGGATACCTGCGCTACGGCCGGGCGGGCAAGGTGCTTGAGGCCTCAGCTGTCGGGATTGTGCTGTTGCTGCTCGCGGTTTGGGGAGGCCAATTCGTGCATGGCGATCCCACCTGGGCCTCGCGCTTCACTCTGAAGGCTGAGCCCCTGGCCTGGTCGATTATCATTTACGGGCTCGCGGCGAGCATTCTCCCGGTCTGGCTCCTTCTCGCGCCCCGGGATTATCTGAGCACCTTCATGAAGCTCGGAACGATCTTCGCTCTCGTGCTCGGGGTCTTCGCTGTCCTCCCGGAACTGAAAATGCCCGCGGTCACAAAATTTGTGGATGGCTCCGGCCTGGTCGTGGCGGGAAAACTCTTCCCGTTCTGCTTCATCACGATTGCTTGCGGCGCGATTTCCGGTTTTCACACGCTGATCTCCAGCGGCACTACGCCGAAAATCATCACTCGCGAAGGATACGCCCGCCCGATCGGTTATGGGGCGATGCTTCTTGAATCACTCGTAGCCATTATGGCCCTGATCGCCGCCTGCACGCTCGAACCGGGCGTTTACCTCAGCATGAACATCAAAGGAGCGGGCGCCACGCCGGAGGCTGTCGCGGCGGACACGGTGGCCAAAGTTCAGGGAGCTGGCTTCAGCGTTTCGACCGACCAGATGCGCAGCCTGGCGGAGCAGGTGAAAGAGAAAACCTTATTCGGACGCACCGGCGGGGCAGCCACGCTGGCAGTGGGCATGGCCGTTATATTCTCCAAAGTGACGGCCGGACGCTGGCTCGATCTTTGGTACCACTTCGCGATCATGTTTGAGGCCCTTTTTATCCTCACCACCCTGGACGCCGGCACCCGGGTCGGCCGCTATCTGGTCCAGGATTTCCTCGGAAACGTCTGGAAGCCACTCGGCAACACGCGGAACGTCGTGGCCAACGTTCTTTCCAGCCTGCTGGTCGTTGGTGGATGGGGCTGGTTCCTGATCCAGGGGGTGCGCGATCCTCTCGGCGGTATTAACTCCCTCTGGCCTCTGTTCGGCATCGCGAATCAATTGCTAGCCTCGATTGCTCTCTGCCTGGCCACCACCGTCATTCTCAAAATGCAGCTGGCGCCCGCTCGGAAGCCGGACCAAACGCGCCACCCAATGCTGGCGCTCGTTTGCTTCGTCCCCCTCGTTTGGCTTCTTGCGGTGACGGTTACCGCCGGTTGGCAAAAGATTGGATCCCCGGATCCGAGGATAGGTTTTCTGGCCTTGGCCAAAACGCTCGAGGCTAAACTGCCCGGCTTGGAACAAGGCTTGGCCGCGGCGAAAGCCGCTGGCTCCGCGCCTCAAATCGAGGCAGCTGCCAAAGCTCTTCGAGCCAACAAGGTCCAGGTTTTCAATCAATATCTGGACGCTACGGTCGCGACCGTTTTTCTTCTTCTGGTCGGGGCTGTCGCAGCGATTTGCTTGTGGGAATGGTATCGCCTGTTTACCAAGGCCCGGGCTCCCAAACTCGCTGAAACCGATCCGACCTGGCTTCCCGACTATGCCGTGCGGGAAGGCAATTCCCTGGCACCCATGGGAACGGCTGCTTTGTTGCTCTTCTTTTTGAAGGAAATCAGCGGCCAGGCGGAAGCCGATCGCGCTCTGCAGAACCAGGAAACCGTCTGCTGCGCTGCCTCGCAAAAAGAGGTCAGCCAAGCCTACGCCACTCACCTCGAACAGAAGTACCGGTCCATCCGGCGCTGCTGCTGATCGCCCATGCGCTCAGATCTCGTCCCAGGAAGCGATGCGAAACTGAGTCAGTCCCCCGCTTCGGCCTAGCGCCTCATCGTAGTGGAAATGGAAGTGGCCGTGGAAATCAGCGGTGTTGCAAACCACCGCGCCCACGCAGTCGTAGTCAGTATTGCCACTGCCGTTCAAAGCCAGGGCTGCGCTCGGCGCGTAGATCGTCCCGGTAAAAGCCGCATTGCCACTCAGGCTGATGCTGGTGCAGGTTGGGAGGCCGTAAAGTGAGTACTTCGTCGCATCCTGGTTCAAGTTCATGACGCCATTGCCAGCCAACGATGCGCTGCCACCGACATAAATTTTCAGGCTGGCGCCCGGCAAAATAGTAATCTGCGCCTGCCCCGCCATCGAAAAGCTTCCCACGATATAGAGCACCGTATCGCCGCGCACGAGGTATTCACTTTGACCCGACATGCTAAAGCTGTTCACCTGATAATTCCCTGTGTCCGTCACGTAGGCGTAACTTGTGCTCTGCGTGGTCGTGTTGGTGGTGGTCGTGTTATAGGTGTAAGTCGTGGTTTGATAAGTGTAGCCAGAAATCACGGCGTAGTCATACCACGTGGTTGTGACAGCCTTCTTTCCATTGCCTGTTGTCACTAACCGGGTGGTTACGTTTCCTATATATGTCCCAACCGCCGGAAAATTCGTGCTTGATGTTGCGGCCGTGTTCGTTGTCAAAGTGCCTGACCATGAAAATGGCTTATTGGTTGTGGTAATGGTGGCGAGGTTCGTGGTGACTCCGCTCGCGGGGACCGGATTCGGATAGGTCGCCGAGGTGGTTTGGCTAGTCAAATAAGTGTAATTGGTTGTCGTAACAGTCTGATTCGACAAAGGGGTCAATCCGCCTCCGTTGAAGGGCACGGAGACATCCGGAAACGAAACATTCAAGTCCTTCGTGTAGTGGCCGGATTGAATGCCAGTGTTTCCTCCAAGATAGGTTGCACTGCCAATATTTCCGTAGGCGTTTCCATTGGGCCCGGTGGCGGCGTACCCGTAAATGGTGGTCGCATTGATGTCTCCAGACACAGCGCCCGCAAAGCCGTAATCGTGAGCTTTGGTCGAATCATAACGCCCATTGGTGCTGTAGGCTGGATTCTGCGAATCAAAGCTGTCAATCGTAGTTATGCCGTTCATCGAAATGGTTTGCCGGGCGACGATTCCACGCATCCCAGCCCCGTATCTCGTAGTTGTAACGAGAATCGCCCGTTTGATCAGCGAGCCGCTGATGGGCTCCGTGACATACCCGGTGCAGGTGATGGAAGGCTGCATCTGATTCCCCAGCCAGACATCGTAGCGCCCGTTGCCAAGGGTGCGGCTCATGCTATAGGCGCCATTGCTCAGGGTCCAACCATTCGCCGTGCGATCCCCGTCGCCCACCGTGTTCATTTGGGTGAGCGCCTCCTCGACGCCGGCTTCCGCCACCGGAATGGCGGCGTTCCAGTACTGCGAACGCATCACGGACTTGTTCTGATACTGCACCAGGGTGAGATAACTGGCCAACGCAGTTCCCAGAATCGTCGTGACGACAAGTGCCAGGAGAAGGACTGATCCTGATTGGTTCGATGCTCGGATTTTCATCTTTACTGTTTGCGAATGACGACTTTTGCGGATTGCACACTTTCGGTATTGAAGAGGCTTCCAATGAGGTAACGCGAACAGATCCAGGAGACTTGGACGATCTTCGCCGCGCTTTGATCCAGAGTGACCGGATACTGATCGTACGAGCCTGCCACACTGTTGCGTTGAAACACCTGAAAATCGAGAAACGTGCAGTCAGTGAGGAGGACCGTTCCAATGCCGTTGGTGTCGATCAAACTCAGCGTTTTCCCATTCGTGTTGTAGGTAAATGACAGGGGGCTGCCGTGGAAGCTCACCTGAACCGCATGGGCATCATAACTCAACACGCCATCCGCCTCCCGAATGATCTGCGTCATTTTGTCCAGAGCGTTGCGGCTGTTCCGGTCGAGTTCCATGTAGTTGCCAATCGCGGAGAAACTCCGCGCAGTGTAAATCGACAGAGCGGTCAATCCTCCGACGGCCATAAAGCCGATGACGGTGGCCACCAGGAATTCAACGATCGTGAACCCGGAATGGCGGCGAGGCTTAATAGTAAACATAGTTTTGCATCCCGTACTGGGAGACGAAAGTACTCAGATCCCGCACCCGCCTGACCCCAGCATTGGTCCAACTCAAGGTGACAGTCACCTGCTTCATGCTGTTTGAGTAAGCGGCGGAAAATGGGGCGTTGGTGACCAGCACCGTTCCGTAGTATTGAATTCCGGTGTTGGTGAAAGTGGTGAGATTAGTGACCGTTTGGCCTCCGTTCTGGACCAGGTTCGTTATCACCGAGGGAATGTCAGCGGCGGAATGAAAGTGGTGTGATTCCGCCGGTTTGAAAGTGGGATT
>CAZMKE010000016.1:0-116627 GCA_964566945.1 uncultured Verrucomicrobiota bacterium
TCAGGTTTAGGGGGCATGCGGCTCGGTTTTACGGCCTGGGCCCGCACGGGAATAGATTGAAGGAATCTGGTTGTTATTTGTAAAGCGCTATCCAAGAGTGGTTTGGGTTGGTTTGTAACTTCATCTCGATTTTTCGCGAAGCGCAACTGATCAAGATCGGCACGAAGATTCTGGCGAACATCGTGGACGTGGCGGTTGCGGACATTGATCGGGACGGCGTTGCGAAGCTCGTCGCGGTGGACCAGGCGGAAGCGATATCCGGGTGCTCGCGGTGGGCAAAGTCGGGGAGGCAGCGGAAACACGTCAGTTCGGGCGTCCGACCGATGCAGGGGCGTTCTCTCGCCTTGCTGGAGTAATCGATGAATGGGGCCAAGGCCTTGCTCTGGGAAACGGCCTCCGGGCAGTTTGTGACGACGGTGGCTTCAGTAGGAGTGGCGGGAGAGCAGAAGATCTAGAAACGGCGAGGCTGGCTCGTTGACGCGTGCCGGCCTCTCACTAGAGAGAAGCGAAGCGCAAGAAATCTGTGAGATCCATCCCGATTGGTGTTATTGAGCTGAGAAGGCGTAATTGAAGGCGATGATTATCGGGAGGCCCTGCGGGCTCGTGCGGAAATCTCCTCCGGCAGCCGTGGTTGAGCTTCCCGCAGCTGGGAATGCGAGTGGCCAATGGCGGATTGCGAGTTGCGTTGAGGATTGACGAGTGCCAGGGGATTGTGGGTCAGGAGTTGGACGACGCCGGTGGCAGCCCCGAGTTATTACCGAGCGCGTCGTGGGCCTTAAACCAGACAGCGCGACTAGGAACCGACTAGGAATCCAGGCACTTGCGAACCAGGGAGAGCAGCTGGTCGGGCGTGCAAGGCTTGGCAATGAAGTTCTCGTCTGGGCACAAATCCAATTCGCGACCGGCGAGTTCCGGACTATAGCCGCTCGTGTAGATTACTTTCAGCCCGGGCTTGGCCGAGACGAGCTGGCGGGCCAAGTGATGGCCGCTGACGCCGTTGGGCATGACGAGGTCAGTGAGCAGGAGGCTGACACTCGCTTGATGATCCTGCCAGCGCTGCAACGCATCCAATCCATTGGCCGCCTCGATCACGGTGTAGCCGTGGCGTTGCAGGGTCAGGCGCATCAGCAAGCGCAGGGCGGTATCATCTTCGCAGACCAGAATTGTCTCGTTGCCGCCGCGGGGCGTCGGGACGGCGACGGGAACCGCCGAGAGCGGGGCAGGGGTGGCGAGAGCGGGAATAAAGACCTCGAAAGTGCTCCCCTGCCCAGGCGTGCTGGCCACATTGATCCACCCGCGATGCTGCTTGACGATGCCGAAAACGGTGGCCAAGCCGAGGCCGGTGCCTTTGCCGACCTCCTTGGTGGTGAAGAAAGGCTCGAAGATTCGAGGCATGATTTCCGGCGGGATGCCGCAGCCGGTATCGCGAACGGAGAGGCAGACGTACTTGCCGGGGACAACGTCCGCCTGCAGTTGCGCTTCCTCTTGGTTGAGGATCTTTTCGCTCGTCTCAATGATGAGCTGTCCGCCGCTCGACATGGCGTCGCGGGCGTTGACCGCGAGATTGAGCAACACCTGGTCGAGCATGCCGGGATCGGCGTGCGTGAGCGGGTTCATCGGATGAAGCTGCAGATGGAGGCGAATGTCCTCTCCGATGATGCGGCGAAGCATCTTGGCGAGGCCGAGGACCGCTTCGTTCAGATCGACATCAACCGCTTGCATGACCTGCCGGCGGCTGAAAAGCAGCAATTGCCGCGTGAGGTTGGCGGCCCGTTGAGCGCTGACGCGAATCTGCTTGAGGCCCTCGCGCATCGGGTCCGGGATATCCTCAGTGCTCAGGAGATCCACTTGCATGAGCATTGCGGCGAGGATGTTGTTGAAATCGTGGGCAACGCCGCCTGCCAGTTGGCCGATGCCTTCCATTTTCTGGGCCTGGCGGAACTGCGCTTCGAGTTGCTTGCGCTCAGTCACGTCCTGGAGAAAACCATGCCAGAGAACGCTGCCGTCCGGTTCTGGCTGGGGCACGGAACGGCCTTCGATCCAGACGTCTTTTCCCTCCGGTTTGTGCACTCGGAACTCTTCGTTCCACGGTTTAAGGGTGTCGGCCGAAAGCGTGATGGACTTGTGAATCCGGGGAGCGTCCGCGGGATGAATGGCGGCGAGGAGCGGGCTGGCATCCTGGCGTAGATCACGGCTGCTCAATCCGAAAAGCGTCCGCAGCTCCTGGCTGGCGTAGGGGATGGAGGCTTTGCCGTGGCGGTCCAGGTGGAAGGAATAGATAACTCCTGGCACGGTGGCGGCCACGCGGGCCAATTGAGTTTGGAGATGGAGTTGCTGCTGAAGCGCCGCGTCCATCATATGGCGGTCCGTGATGTCACGGGCGAAAACCAGCACGCTTCTCTGGTTTTGGTATTTGATCGGCGCGGCGGAAATGCTGACCTGCACCCGCGAGCCGTCGAGTTTGACGAGGCTTCGATCGACCATGCGCACACTTTCGTCACTCTCATTGAGCCGTTGCATCAGGCTGAGGGCCTCGGCCTGGCAATCCCGATGAAATCTTTCAAGGACCTTCTGTCCCAGGAGTTCATCCGGCCCTGCGGCGCCAAAAAGCTGCAAAGCTGCGGCGTTGAGGTAGCTGAAGCGGTCTTGCGTGCGGACAAAGATCGCTTCGGGAGCCATCTCGACGAGGGCGCGAAAGCGCTTTTCACTCGCCCGCAACTCATCCTCGGCGTGTATGCGATCGGTGATGTCGGTGGCGATGCCGTCCCAATGGATGTGGCCGTTCGGGAGTCGGCGCGGCCGGGAACGCAGATAGAGCCGCCGGATGGCGCCGTCGGGTCGGCGGGCTTCCAATTCCAGCCCAAAATCCGAGAGTGCGCGGGCGCTGGCTTCCTCGGCCTCGGCGAGCCGGGCCTTCTGCGCGGGGTTGAGTTGTGCGAGCAGAGGACCGGCCTCGGCGATCACCTGTTCAACCGGCAATCCGTGAACCCGGGTGAATCCAGCGCTCAGGTAGGAGAACGCGGGCTTGCCGGAGGGGTCGTGGGTGTATTGATAGACGTAGCTGTCCGGGAGATTGTCGCCTATGGCCCGCAAGCGCTCTTCGCTTTCCCGCAATTGCTCGGCGGATTGCCGAATCCAACGGAAGTATTGGTTCAGGGCAAGCCAAAGCAGAAGGCCGGTAACCAGGACAAAGAATTCGCCCTTCAGCGTTTCCAAACGATGGGCGAGATCTTCGTTCGAGACGAAACGATGCACCATCCAGCCCGAACCATAAATCCAGAGCGTGGCAACAAACGAGTAGCAGAGAGCGATCCGGAGCGCCGCGGTTGGGGTGGGTAGGCAGGGAATGGTTGATCCAGGGATCCGGGGACGCTGTTCGGACATAAGCCGGTGTTTTACGGAACGGAGGCAAGGCCGCGTGGTTGATCAGCCCTGCCCAGTTTGTTGCTCACATTATCTTTGGTCCCGTCCAGAAATACCTGAACTGTTGGAGGCGTTTCTTCAGTGCCTTTCACACACTCAGACTAAACCCCCAATTGCTGCTGCCAATTATACTTTTGTGGCAATTCCTGTGCCGATCTTGTCCTTGGGGAGGGCTAGAGATGATGAGTGTGGCAGGGCAACTCGCGGGAGCCTCTGTCGAGGAAAATCGGCACGAAAAATGTTAAGTGGCGGCAAAAAACGCCGATAATCAAGTAACCGGGATCGGAAAAGCAATCACCGTGCCAAATAGATCTTGAGCATTTTTCGAACCCGTTTAGAATCTTAAACCAGCATGGCTCAAAGTTTGCAGCTTTCGCAGAAGATGGCCCTCTCGCAGGTGCTGGCCCCCCAGCTCCAGCAGTCGCTGGCGCTGCTCCAGGCGCCGACGCTCGAGTTGAAGGCCCTTGTGGAGCAAGAGTTGCAGCAAAATCCTGTCCTTGAGGAACTTGCGTCTATCGATCTGGACCACGAAGAGAAAACGATTCGAGGCGAAGCCGATCGGGATACCGCAGATCCTGCCGAGCCTCCTGCAGACGTCACGTTTGACCCGGCAGCCGAAAAAGCCAACCCAGAGCCCGTCGACGATTTTCAGGCGGAATTCGAGAAACTCGCCCAGCTGGACCAGGAATGGCGGGACCATTTTTCCGCCACCAACGTCCCTTTGCGCCAGAGCGAAGAGGAGGACGAACGCCGCCAGTACATGTTCGATTCTCTGGTGGCGAATACTTCCCTCCAGGAAACATTATTGGAGCAAGTCCGGCTTTCCGAACTCTCCGACGAACAGCGACAGATCGCGGAAATGATCGTTGGGAATATTGATGACCGGGGGTATCTGAGGGCAACCGTTTCGGAGCTTGCGTTCTCCACGAACATCCCGGCAGACAAGATCGAATCCGTCCTGAAAGTGATTCAAAGCTTTCATCCACCGGGAGTGGCGTGCCGGGATCTTCGAGAGTGTCTTATGCTCCAGTTGGAACGGGCCGAACGGACCACCTGTCTGGAATATCAAATCCTAGACAAATGCTTCGACGCATTGGGCAAGCGAAAACTGCCGGATATCTCGCGCGCGTTGGACGCGGATGTCGTGGACGTGCAGAAAGCGATCAGCAAGATCGCGCTGCTGGAGCCGAATCCAGGTCGTGATTTCGTCTCCGACAATCAGCAGTACGTTGTCCCCGAGATTTTCGTGGCTCGGGCGGGCGAGGAATTCACGGTGTCCACGAATAACGATCAGGTCCCGCATCTGCGCATCAGCAACCATTACAAAGATCTGATGGCACAGGCCCAGAGTTCGGCCGAAGTGCGGGAATGGATCCGGGAGAAGATCCGGGCCGGCAAATTTCTCATCAAGAGCCTTCATCAGCGGCAGGAGACCATTCTTAATATCGCCAAGGAGATTGTGAAACGGCAGCGGGAGTTCATGGACAAGGGGGTGGCGTTCCTCAAGCCAATGACCATGGTCCAAGTGGCGGAAGTCGTGGGAGTGCATGAAACGACGGTGTCCCGGGCCGTCTCGGGCAAGTACATGCAGACGCCGCTGGGCGTTTTCGAGATGAAGTATTTCTTCACCTCGGGCATCAAGACCGCGAGCGGCGAAGGAATGTCCAACACCTCGGTCAAGGACATGATCAACGAAATGATCAAGACGGAGGACACTTCGAAACCACTGTCCGACGAAGAAATCGTCAAGCAATTGGCGGTGAAGGGCATTGTCATCGCCCGCCGAACGGTCGCCAAGTATCGATCGGAGTTAAACATTCTCCCGTCCCATCTGCGGAAGAAGTACTGAGTTTGAATCGAAGGCGGGGCGTTCAGGCCATTCGCCTGGTTTCAGACTTCCCGAGATTGGCAAAGTCTCGCTTTTCCTTATGCTCGGCGCATGAACCGAGCCTTTTCAGCTGTCCTGGGATTGTTGTCGCTGTGCGTTTTTGAACTGAGGGCGGCCGATGCCGCCTTTACCCGGACGGAGGATGTCATTTACGGGCGCAAACACGGCGTGGCTCTGACGCTGGATGTGGTGCAGCCGGAGAAGACCAACGGAGCGGCAGTCCTCTTCATGGTGAGCGGCGGATGGTTCAGCTCCAAGGATGGCATCAGCCCCAAATTCTATCGCCCGTTCCTGGATCATGGTTACACGGTGTTCGCGATCGTCCACGGGTCACAGCCGAAATACACCATTTCCGAGATCACGCAGGACATTCATCGCGCGGTGCGCTTTGTGCGGCATAACGCGGCGCGCTACGGGGTGGATCCGATGAAGTTCGGGATCGCGGGCGCGAGCGCCGGAGGGCATTTGTCGCTGACGATGGGAACGCAAGGCAAGCCGGGCGCCGCCGACGCAAAAGACCCGGTAGATCGGGAAAGCAGCGCCGTTCAAGCGGTGGCCTGTTTCTTCCCGCCGACCGATTTTCTGAATTACGGGACACCCGGCACGGACGCGGTGGGCGTGGGAATCCTGGCTTCGTTCAAGCCGGCGTTTGGGCCGAAAGCCGACACCGCGGAGAGCCGCCAGACTTATGGCAAGGAAATCTCGCCCCTCTATTTCGTGACATCCAACATGCCGCCCACGCTGATCATTCATGGGGACGCGGACAAGCTGGTTCCTTATCAGCAGGCGGAGATTTTTATCAGCAAGGCGAAGGAATTGGGCGTCAAAGCCGAGCTGGTCCGGCGCGAGGGAAAGGAGCATGGATGGGGCGGATTGGAGGCGGATGTGGAAATCCTCGCCAAGTGGTTTGATCAACACCTGCTTGGCCGCTGATCCGGGACAGAGCTTTACCTCAACGGACTGGCCTGTAGCCGATCCCTTCGTACGCTGAATGGCCTGGGACGAAGGCAGTGTCGAACTTGGGATCGGGCGGGGTGAAAGAATTCTCCGATTTAGAAATCGCTCCGGAAGGATCGACGACGGCCCCGCTGAAAGAGCAGTTCTGGACTCGGCCCCCATGCAAAAGCATCAGATCGTAGCGGGCCGCAGGCGCCAGTCCGCCATCGAGATTGTTCTGGTGAAAGAGGCACTGCAAATAGGAGCTGTGGCCGCCGAGATCGTCGATCCCATTCCGGTTGCTTGCGAAGGTGCAGTTCTGGACGATGGCCCAGGAATTTTGGAAAGTGGTGAGCGCGCCGGAATTCGTGAACGGCGGTTCGCCCGAATGTTTGGACACGATGTCCACCCCTGTATTCGCCACGTTGCCGACGAAGAGGCAATTGATGATCTTTGCTGCGCTCCCCTCCAAAAGATCGATGGCCGCGCCGGTGACCTGTGCCCGATTATTGCGAAAGACGCAGTTCACGAAAATCACTGGCCAATTGGTCTGGAACTGTTGCTGAACGGAAACGCCGCCCGCGCAGGGGGTGGCAAAATTATCCACGACCTCCAGCCGATCCAGGGTTGGACCCGATTGACCAAAGATCTTGATCCCGCCGCCGTCGGTCAGGAAGAATGAGTTCTTGGGGACCGAGGTGTTCGGTTCCATCTGTTCAGTGAATTTTTCGGTCATGTAACCGTTCCCTCCGGTGATTTTGAATCCGCGCAGAATGGTGTTCGACGAGACCCCATGGCCGAAGTAGACCACGTGATTGGCGACTGCCGGATGAGACTTGGCGGAGGGGCGCGACAATTCCGGGTTCGCGGCGGTGAGCGTGACGCTGCCGACCGCTTCGACCACGACGCCATCGTGGGTTTGGTTAAACCAGATCAGCGCCTGCCGCTTCGCGTTCGGGCGGTACACTCCCTCATGGACTTTTACGACCTTTTGCGTGGCAGAGCGAGCCGCGGCTTCGATGGCTTGTTGAATATTGTCTCCGGGGAAGACGTGCCAGCCATCCGGGCGTTGTTCCAGAGCCAACAGTGGTGGAACGGCCAGAAGCACGGTCAGCAGGTATTTGGCGGCTCGGAGCACAAGAAGAGAATTTAGGAAGGGTGGAGGGAAGCGCAAGTGTTTCGGCTTGAATGTCTGTGTAGACGATTCAACGTCTTGAGTTGACTGCTGGAGAGCGGGCGCAAGGGAATGGGTCCGAAAATTGGCCTTTTGCCACGTTTCGCCACGAATCCGACTGAGAGAGCGCATCTTTGATGTTTTCCCGGTTTTCTCTTGTTACCAATCCGCGGGAGGCGGAGTCACAGTCTCTGTAAATCAAAGCTAAACTATGAAACCGATTCGATATATTGCGCTGCTGGCGGTAGTAGCGCTTTGCAACTTGGTGAACATTTCGGCGCAGAACCGTCCTCAACGGCCGAACTTCAATCCCGAGCAGATGCGTGAACGGATGCTTACGCGCGTTCGGGAGGAAATGGACGTGAAGGATGACGCGGATTGGAAGCCAATTGCCGACCGGGTGACGAAGGTGATGGAAGCTCGCCGGGAAGTGGGCGGAAACGGGATGGGAATGATGTTCCGCCGCCGTGGGGGAGATAATCAGGATGGCGGTCCTGGTGGTGGCGGCCCGGGCGGTGGCGGCGGTCGTTTTGGCCAGCCGAGCGCCGAAGCTGAAGCTCTGCAGAAGGCTTTGGAATCGAAGCTGTCCAACGATGAAGTAAAATCCCGCCTGGCGAAATATCGCGACGCGCAGAAAGCCAAACGGGACGCTCTGACCAAGGCGCAGGAAGATTTGCGCAAGGTTCTCACCATGCGGCAGGAAGCCGCCGCGGTAATGCTCGGCTTGCTGGATTAGCTCGCCGCGTTCGGTAAACGAGTGCTAAACAGTGAAGCCATGGCAGAAGTGTTAAACGCGGAAAGTCTCCAGATGCTCGAGCGGATGGTCCAGGCCCGGCAGCTTTCAGTGCAGGATGCCGAGATTCTGAAACGTTCGAACGCGGCTTGTTCTTCCGAGGAGGATGTGCTGCGGTGGCTCGCGGGCGAGTACGCTTTGACCTTCAGCCGGTTGGAGGATGTGGAGCCGGACCGCGGGGTGCTATCCGCGTTTCCGGCCCGGATCCTTCTGAAAGAGCAGCTCCTCCCGCTGCGCCGGGTCAATGGTAAAGTCGAAGTCGCCACCAGCCGCCTGTTCGCGACGCAGGGCCTTGATTCCCTGCGGACGATCAGTGGACTGACCATTCTGCCGGTCCTGGCACCGGCCGAGGCGATCGAGAGGGAAATCAAGAAGCGCCTGGGGGTCGGCGCCGATACCATCGGCACGCTGCAGGAAGAGGCGGGCCTGGAGGTGGTCAGCGACGAGAACCGCGAGGATAACAACCTCGACAGCGCGGCGGAAGACGCTTCGATCATCCGGTTTGTCAATCAGGTGCTCAAGGACGCGATCGAGTTGCGAGCGTCCGACGTGCACCTTGAGCCTTTTGAGGACGAATTGCGCATTCGCTACCGCATCGACGGGGTGCTCCAGGAAGTGCCGGTCCCGGCGCAGATTAAAACGTTTCAACCGGCGATCGTTTCGCGCGTCAAAATCCTCAGCCACTTGAACATTGCGGAGAAACGGGTGCCGCAGGACGGACGCATCAAGATTCGCCTGGATAATAACGACGTCGACATCCGCGTATCCGTGATTCCGATGCTGCATGGAGAGGCGGTGGTCATGCGCTTGCTCCGCCAGAAGGGCGCGCTGCGGGGCATGGACTCGCTCGGGATGGATCCCCGCGAAGTGCGAAGCTTTCGCCGGATTCTGGGGCTGCCGCACGGCATCATTCTGGTGACCGGCCCGACCGGCAGCGGCAAGACTTCCACGCTTTATACGGCGCTCAATGAGATCAATGACGCGGTTCGGAAGATTATCACGATTGAAGACCCGATTGAGTATCAGCTGAAAGGAATCAACCAGATTCAGGTTTCCGAGAAAGCCGGGCTCACTTTTGCGCGCGGCCTGCGCTCCGTGCTGCGGCACGATCCGGACGTCATTCTCGTCGGCGAAATTCGCGATCAGGAAACGGCGCAGATTGCGGTCCAGGCGTCGCTGACCGGGCATCTTGTGTTCTCCACGCTGCACACCAATGATGCTCCGGGCGCTTTGACCCGCTTGGTGGACATGGGGGTGGAACCGTATTTGGTAGCCTCCTCGCTGGAAGCGGTGCTGGCCCAGCGCCTGGTGCGCGTGCTCTGTCCGGAATGCAAAGAAGTGGATCGCTCCGAGTCGGCTTTAAGCATGAAAGCCCACTTGGGCATTCCTCCCGAGAAGTCGTTCTACAAGGCAGTGGGCTGCCGGGCGTGCCGACAGACCGGCTATCATGGCCGGCGGGCGATTTTCGAATGGATGGACTCGAACAACCAGATTCGACAGATGATTTTGCAGAATCGATCCAGCGATGAGTTGCGGGAAGTGGCGCGGAAGGCTGGCATGCGAACCTTGGCGGAGGATGGGTGGCGCCTGGTCGCGGCGGGCGTCACCACGCCCGAGGAAGTGCTGCGCGTGACCAAGGATCAATCGGTGGTTGCGGCCGCGGAGGAGGGCGTCGTTTCTCTTCTGGCGGTGAATCAGTAAGGTCGAAATGGCCATTTTTCAATACAGAGCCATTCAGGCGGATGGCAGCATTGCGGAAGGCAAGCTGGAGGCTGGAGGGCGGCAGGAAGCGTTCCGGCAGATGGAAGGGCGCGGACTGCGGCCGATTTCTCTATCCGAGACCAAGAACGGCAAGAACGGTTCCATTGCGCCCAAGTCACGGCCTGCCAGCAAGCCTGAAAAGACGAAGCCAGCCTCGGCTGAAAAGAAGGACGCCACGTCCTCGATCAAACTTTCGTTCGGAGGCGGGGGCGCGGGCAAGATTTCGGCCCGGGTGCTGGAAAACTTCACGAGGCTCCTTTCGAGCCTCCTGGCAGCGGGAGTTCCCCTGAGCCGGGCTCTGGTCATCCTTCAGAAAGAGGCGGCCAATCCGGCGGCGCGCGCGCGTTGGAAGGAGATTCACGACCTGGTGGTCGACGGCATTTCGCTCGCGGACGCCATGGCGCGTTTTCCTCAAACCTTCCCGCGCGTTTACGTGGCGATGGTGGAGGCCGGGGAAACCGGCGGATTCCTCGATGTCGTCCTGGCGCAGATCGCGGATTTCCAGGCGCGGGAGAAAGAGATGCGTTCGAAGGTGATGACCGCGCTGCTCTATCCCGTGATTCTGCTGGTTCTGGCGCTGGGCGTCCTGATATTCCTGCTGGTGTTCTTCATTCCGCGCTTTCAAACGATTTTCACCGGTTTCGGCGCTTCACTACCCGCACTCACGCAAATCATTGTGTCGACGAGCGAGTTGATGAGGGCCTACGGGCTGATTGCGGCGGTGGTGATTGGAGTCACGATCTTTATGCTGCGCAGCTGGTTGGTGTCCGAACAGGGACGGCGGGCCTGGGAAGGATTCATTCTGAAAGTTCCGGCGATCGGCCCGCTGGTCGCGCAATTTGCGATGTCGCGCTTCAGCCGGATGCTGGGGACTCTGCTGGGCGCGGGCGTGCCGTTGATCAATGGGTTGAACGTGGCGCGCCGTTCAATCGGCAACCAGGTGCTGGTGGATGCGGTCGCGAATTCGATCGAGCGAGTTAAAGAAGGCAAGCAACTCGGGCCGAGCCTTGGGGATTGCCGCTCGCTGTTCCCGGGATCGGTGCTGGAAATGATCAGCGTGGCGGAAGAAAGCGGCAAACTCGACCAGGAATTGGTCCGGATTGCGGATGTGACGGAAAACGATCTGGACCGTCAATTGAAAGCGACCGTAGCGCTGGCGGAACCACTGATGCTGTTTTTTATCGCGGCGTTCATCGGCACAATTTTTATTGGAATGGTTATCCCCATCTTCACTCTGCAAGATTACATCAAATAGATATGAGACTCACCAACCACACGAACTTGTCTGGCCGGAGCGCATTTACGTTGATCGAGCTGCTCCTGGTTCTGGTTATTCTTGGCATTCTGGCGGCAATCGTCGTTCCCAAATTCTCCGGGCGCACCGAGCAGGCGCGCCTCACGGCGGCGCAATCCCAGATCGCGACCTTCGGCACAGCCCTGGACGCCTTTGAAGTGGATAATGGCTTCTATCCGAAGGGCAAGAACGGCCTGCAGGACCTGGTGGTCCAGCCGCGCGACGCGATCAGCTGGAAGGGGCCGTACATGAAGGGGGAGATTCCTTTGGATCCGTGGGGCCACGCTTACGTCTACGAATGCCCGGGCAAACATAACCCGACTTCCTACGACCTGATGTCGATGGGGCCGGACGGCCGCGCCGGAAGTGATGATGATATTAGCAACTGGCAAACCGCAAAGAAGCAGCCTTAGGGGCGGTTGGGGCCAAGGCCGTGCTTCTCGAGTGTCGATCATCATCGGCGCCAGCGAGGCTGGCGTCCGCCGTTCGGCGCTTCCCGTGAAAAGACCGGGGGCGTGCCAGGGGTTCACCCTGATTGAGCTGATTCTCGTGATGGCGCTCCTGATGATTGTGCTGGCCGTGTCCGCGCCATCTCTTCAAGGCTTTTTCCGGGGCCGAAATCTGGATTCGGAGGCTCGGCGCATCTACGCGCTGACGTCCTATGCGCAGAGCCGGGCGGTTTCCGAGGGAATTCCGATATTGGTCTGGTTTGACGTCCGCCAGCGCATGTACGGCTTGCAGGCTGCGTCTACCTATCTCCCGGTGGACCCGAAAGCTGTGGTTTTTTCGTTGGACCGGGATTTGAGCATGGAAGTGCGCAACGCGCAGTTCATGCCGGGAGTGATGCTGAGCCCGTTTGTTGAACGAACGCTTGGCAACCTGCCGACCATGCGCTTTCGGCCGGATGGTTCGATCGCGGAAACCAGTCCGCAGAGCATTATCGTGCTTCAGGGCCAAAGCGACGCGGTGGCGGTTAGCTTGAACACTAACAGCGTTCGTTACGAAATCATGGCGGGCAACCCATATGCGTATCGTCGTTAGCAGGCCGCGCGCCGGTTTTACTTTGGCGGAGGTGCTCGCCGCGCTGGTGTTCATGGCGATCGTCATTCCGGTGGCTGTTGAGGCATTGCGCATTGCCAGCCGAGCTGGCGAGGTGGGCTTCCGCAAGGCCGCTGCCGCTCGCGTCGCCGAGCGGATGCTGAACGAAACGTTGATCACGACCCAGAATCAGGGGACGAGCCAGTCCGGCGTGGCCACGGAGGGCGAGCAGCAGTATCGCTGGACGATTCGTTCCCAGGCTTGGAGCCAGGACGCGATGTTGCTGGTGACCGCGCAGGTGCTCTTCGCGGTGCAGGGGCAGCAATATGACGTCGAGTTGAACACGCTGGTCAGCAATTCCACTCAATGAAGGCGGCTTTCCCATTTCGATATCGCCCCCGGGCGGCCGTTTGGGCGTTCACGCTGCTGGAGTTGCTCATTGCCGTTTCGATTTTCGCAATTGTGCTCGCCGCGATCAACGCGGTTTTTTATTCCGCGTTGCGGTTGCGCAACCGCTCCGCCGCGCTGATTGATCGTTTGACGCCGATCGAGAACGCACTCAGCATCATGCGGCGCGACTTGGAATGCATCGTGCCGCCCGGGACAAACATGCTGGGCCCGCTGCAGACGACCAGCAATTCCAACATGGTGGCGGGCGCGAGCGGTCCGGCTTTCTATTGCGCGAGCGGGCAGGTGGATGAAACCACTCCATTTGCGGAGATTCAGCGCGTGACCTACTCGGTGCTGGACTCGACCAACGGGTCCTACGGCAAAGACTTGGTGCGCTATGCCGATCGCAATCTGCTGGCGGTGACGCCGATGCCGCCCAACCCGCAAAGGCTTCTCAGCGGCGTTCGCGAGGTCTCATTTTCGTTTTATGACGGATCGCAATGGCGCGAGTATTGGGACACCACCGCCTCGGACACAAATCTTCCACTGGGCATTCGCGTGCAGATTCAACTCGCGCCGGATCTCGCGCAGGGCAGCGGGCGCGTGCCCGCCCCGATCCAGTTGGTGGTGCCGGTCATGGTGTCGAACGTGACCAACGCCACCACTTCCAGCACGTCGAGCACGAGTACGCAATGAGGATTTCCGGACAGCGTAGAAACGCGGGCAGTTTCTGGCGAATGCCACGCTTTTTGCAGCGGACTTCTCCGGAGGCGTCCGTGTTGATCATTGTCCTCTGGGTTTCGCTGGGGTTAATTTCGATCGCTCTCTACTTTGCGAACTCAATGTCGTTTGAGCTGCGGGCAGCGGACAATCGGGTGGCTGCAATTGAAGCAGACCAAGCCGTAACCGGCGCAGCCAGATACGTGTCATATGTGCTTGGAAACCTGGCTCAACCGGGCATCGTGCCCGATCCGTCCGGTTATAAGTGTGAAGCTGTGCCGGTGGGAAACGCGATGTATTGGCTGTTGAGCCGATCGACCAACGGGCAAGTGTCAATGGACCGGCCCTTTTATGGGTTGGTCGATGAAGCGTCAAAATTGAATTTAAATACCGCCACGTTGGAAATGTTGGAGGCGCTCCCGCGGATGACGCCGGAGCTGGCGGCTGCGATTATTGATTGGCGGGACAGCGACCAGAACGTAACTGACGGCGGCGCGGAGTCGGATGTCTATATGATGAAGCAGCCTCCGTATCGGGCCAAGGACAGCCGGTTCGAGAGCGTGGAGGAGCTCCGCCTGGTTCAGGGAGCGACTCTGGATATTCTTTACGGGGAGGACGGGAACATGAACGGAGTTCTGGACCCGAACGAGAATGATGGCGACGACACGCCACCCTCGGACAATCGGGACGGCCGGCTCGATGCCGGCATTCTTGATTACCTGACGGTGTACTCAAAGGACAGCGCGCGGCGCAGTGATGGATCGCAAAAGATCAATGTGGCGGATACGAATGCCCGGCAGCAGTTGAGGACCTATTTGGAGCAGCAATTGAGCGCCGACCGGGCGAATCAAATCATCCGCGCGATCGGCCAGCCTGGCCAGCCAGCGGTGCGCAGCCTGCTGGAGTTTTATCTCCGATCGGGCATGACGAGCGACGAGTTTGCAAAAGTGGAAATGGATTTGACGGTGAGCGCTCAACCACAGCAGGGCTTGGTCAACATCAATACCGCCAGCGCGATCGTCCTGGCCTGCATTCCCGGGATGACGAACTACGCGGATGCGGTGGTTTCCTATCGGCAGACGGTGTCGTCCGATCAACTGCAAAGCGTGGCGTGGGTTCTGGGCGTGCTGGACCGGCCCAGCGCATTGCAGGCGGGCCCCTACATCACCACGCATACCTACCAGTACACGGCGGATATCTGCGCAGTGGGGCGGTACGGGCGGGGGTTTCAAAGGGCAAAGTTCGTGTTCGATCTGAGCGGTGGCGCTCCTCAAATTGTTTTTCGGCAGGATTTGACGCGTTTGGGCTGGCCTCTGGGGCAAACCAACCGGACACTGCTGCAAGCCCAACGACTTATTCGATGATTGGTCAGAAACAACCTCCGTCCAGTTTGCTCGGCGTTTCGTTCGAGGGCCAGCGCATGCACTTTGCGCAAGTGCGCCGGACGGGCGCGTCGTTCGAAGTGGTGAAAACGTTCAGCCTGGATCTGCCGGCCTCGCCGCTGCATGGCGATTCGGCCGCGCTTGGGCAGGCGATTCGAGCGGCGCTGCTGCAAAACAACCTCAAGGAGCATCGGTGCGTCGTGGGCTTTCCCGTGCAGGGCGTGCTCTCGATGCCGGCTAAGATCCCGGAACTGCCGGAGAGCGATGTCGCGGATTTTCTTAATCTCGAAGCGGAGCGCGGCTTTGCTTACGATCCGGAATCGCTTTTTGTTTCGTCCTCGCGCTGCCAGTTCTCGTCCGGAGAGGATTACGCGGACATTGCCGGAGTGCAGCGCGAGCAAGTGGTGAATTTACAGGCGGCCTTGCAGGCGGCCAGACTCAAGATCCTGAGCATTACGATTGGCCTCGCGGCCACCCAGCGGGTTTACCCGGGCTCAGCCGGCGCGGAACTTCTGTTGGTCTTGGGCAAAAGCTCGGTCGAGGTCGGTGTCACTTGCGGCGAAGGCCTGTTTGCGATGCGCTCCCTGGAAACGGAGGAAGGAGCGGCGGCTGATGTGATCGGTCGGGAGTTGCGAGTTACATTTGGCCAGATCCCAGGGGAGTTGCGTGGCCAGTTGGTCAACGCCCGGATCTTTGGAGAAGCGGGCGAAGTCGCCCGGCTGAAAGCGGAACTTGCGCCCCGGTTGCGGGCAATGGGGCTGGCCGCGGAGGGAGCCGGGGGCGATGCCGGTCTTTTTGTCTGTGCAGTGGCGCCGGCGGCTGCCTTTCTGCTGGGCAAGCGCTCGTCCTTCGAGTTTTTGCCGCCAAAAGTCAGCGCTTGGAAGCAGTTCGCGGGCACCACATCGGCGCGCAAACTCGGCTCGGTTGCCGGAATCGCCGCGGCTTTGGCCGTGATCTTGATCGTTTCGTTTCTGATTCAAGGCTGGCAACTCTCCCAGCTTCAGAGTCGCTGGTCGTCGATCTCGCCCCGGGTGACTGAACTCGAGGACATGCAGCAACGCATCAAGAAATTCCGGCCCTGGTTCGACAATTCCTTTCGGAGCCTCACCATTTTGCGCAAGATTACAGAGGCGTTTCCCGCGGACGGCGTGGTGACAGCGAAGACGCTCGAAATCCGAAACCAATCACAGGTCAACTGTTCCGGAGTGGCTCGCGATAATCAGGCGCTGTTTAAAATGCTGGATCAATTGCGCAGCACCAAAGAAGTGGCTGAGGTCAAGATGGATCAGATTCGCGGCAAGAACCCGCTGCAATTCAATTTCAACTTCCGTTGGGTGGAGGGAGGGACTGGTGAACATTAACAACCGGCAGCAACTCCTGGTGATCGTGGCGGTGGCGGCTGTCGTCCTGCTTTTGGGGGACCGGTTGGTGGTGACGCCCTTGACGCGCTCATGGAAGGAGCGCAGTCAGAAGATCGCCTCGCTGAAAAAATCGATTGCCCAGGGTGAACTGCTTCTCGACCGCGAAAAACGCATTCGCGAAAGCTGGGACAATATGCGGACAAATACGCTGCCCGTGAACCTCTCCGCGGCGGAGAATGAAGTGTTGAAGGGATTCAATCGATGGTCCGAGGAGAGCAAGATCAGCATCTCCGCGATCAAACCGCAGTGGCGCCGCACAGCGGATGATTACATGGTGCTCGAATGCCGTGCGGACACCTTTGGATCCATGGAGAATCTATCCCGGTTTGTCTACGAGATTGAGAAGGATCCCATGGCATTGCGGGTTGAATCCTTGGAAATCACGACGCGCGACAATAACGGCCAGCAACTGGGGATGGCGATCCAGTTGAGCGGGCTGCTGCTCACCCCCGAGGAACAATGATCGCCCGATTTTTCATCATCCTGTTGTTGCCTCTGTCCGCGGCCGCTGCCGAGACGAACACCGTGTCCAAGCCAGTCAATGATTTCGAAGCCTTCAAGATTATTGCCCAGCGCAATATCTTTGATCCGAACCGGTCCGCCCGGCTCGGCTCTCGTTCGGAGAATCGTGATGTGTCGAAACCCCGGCGAGTGGACAGCTTTTCCCTGGTCGGAACCATGCTCTACGAGAAAGGCCAGTTCGCCTTCTTTGAGAGCTCCAGTTCCGAATACCGCAAAGTTCTGAAGGCTGGCGACAGCATCGCGGGGTACAAGGTGAACGAAGTGGCGTCGGCCGGGGTGAAGCTGGAAGGGAAGGACAAGAAGCTCGATTTGGCGGTGGGGCAGCGGATGCAACGTGAGGAGGACGGAGACTGGACGGTGAGCGGCCGTCCTGCGGGTGAAACGGCCAGCAAATCTACCGGGTCTGATAGCTCCAGCAGCAGCGCGAGTGGAGACGACGACGAAGTCATCAAACGATTAATGAAGAAACGCGAAGAGGAAATGAACAAATGAAAACTTACGGCTTACTTTTTCTTTCGCTCCTGTTGCTGAGTGGCCTGACGCGCGCCGATGACGCGGCCAAGGAAGCGCCGCCCGCTGAGCCGCAATCGGCCCAAGCCGCGCCGCCGGAATCCGCTCCGGTGAGCACCAGCGCTGGCGAGCGGAATTTGCGTCTGAACTTCCGCGGCGTGCCGCTCGACATGGTTCTGAACTACCTGAGCGAGGCCGCCGGGTTCATCATTGTCTTGGAAAGCGAGCCGAAGGGCAAAGTGGACGTCTGGAGCAACCAGCCGCTTAACAAGGAGGAGGCGGTGGACCTGCTCAACACCATCTTGAACAAGAACGGCTATGCGGCCATTCAGAATGGCCGGACCTTGCGAATCTTCAATCGGGATGATGCCAAGACGAAAGACCTTCCCGTGAAAAGTGGCAATCGCTCCCAGGACATTCCCAAGACCGATCTAATGGTCACGCAGGTCATTCCGGTGAAGCACGCAAGTGCCAGCCAGTTGACCAAGGATCTGCAACCCTTGCTGCCGCCTTATGCGACGCTGACGGCGAATGACAGTGGGAACGCGCTGGTCCTGACCGATGTGCAGTCGAATGTCCGCCGCATGGTGGAAATCGTCGAGGCGCTGGATACATCGATTCAGAACGTGTCCAGCATTCGGGTGTTCCCTTTGCGCTACGCCGATGCCAAGGAGCTGGCGAACGCGGTCAAGGAACTCTTCACGCCACCCACCCAAGGGCAAAATAATAATAATCAGCGGAACCAGCAGTTTTTTAATCGATTCGGAGGCGGCGGTCCTGGCGGCTTCCCCGGTGGCGGTGGGGGGGGAGGCGGGGCGCCAGGCGGAGGTGGCGCTGGAGGTGGCGCTGGAGGTGGCGCTGGAGGTGGCGCTGGAGGTGGCGCTGGGGCGGGTGCGGCTGTAAACACCCGCGTATTGGCGATCGCCGACGAGCGGACGAATTCACTGTTGGTGAGTGCGCCGGAAGACGCCATTCCGACGATCGAAAAATTGGTGCGGGAGGTGGATGTGAATGTGGCGGATATTACTGAATTGCGCGTCTTCCGGCTTCTGAATTCCGATCCTCTCGATCTGGCGGACGTTTTTAGCCAGTTGTTCCCGGACGACACCACGCGATCAAGCAACAATAATAACAATCAAGGACGACAGCCGTTCCAGTTCGGCGGCGGGCCGTTTGGCGGCAATAACAATAATCGCCGCACCCAAGCTACGGACCAGAGCCAGCGCGCGTTGAAGCGCGATCGGGTGGTGGCGGTGCCGGATACGCGCACTTCATCCCTGATCGTCAGCGCGTCCCGGGAAATGATGCCGGAAATCGAGGCCATGATTCACCAGCTCGATTCGAGTCCGGCCCGGAAGCAGAAGGTTTACATCTATTCGCTGGAAAATGCGGATGTGGAAAATGTCGCTCAGGTGGTCCGTGACATGTTCGAGCGCACGATGACTTCGGCCAATCGCAATACGCAAAATCAGACCAGCCAGCTCGACACACGCACTCGGCAGTTGCAAAACCAGGGGAACACCAGCAGCGCTTCCCGCAACACGGGGTTCGGCGGGGCCGGCAGCGGGCAGGGGACTGGCACGTTTCGCTAAAAGATTCAGCTTAGAACACAGCGCATGATGAGAACTCTTTTCAGAGCCGCAATAGGAACCTTGGCCCTCGGATGTTTCCTGGGGAGCGCGGTGGTGCAGGCCCAGCAATTCGGACAGGCTGGGACTCGAGCGACGACCGGGGCAGGGGGAGGCCGTTCGGGTTCGAGTTCGGGCGGGACCGGCAAATACTATCCAAATAACCAGGTGGGCGAAGCGATCGTTTCCAGTGATCCGGAGAGCCGCCGATTGATTGTGATTACCGACGAGGAGACCAGCCAATACGTGGGGCAGGTCGTGACCAATCTCGATCGGCCCAAGCCGCAGGTCTTGATCAATGTCGTTTTCCTGGAGGCCACCTACAACAACAACTTCGATTTCGGCGTGGAGAGCACCTACACGCATCGGTTTGATTCCTCCACCACAGTCGGGGCGACGAACATTTTTGGCGGCTTGGCATCCCAGGGAGCCGCCAACGCCTTTGGCACGCCCGGAGCCGGGCTTTACTCCATTGCCGGTCGCGATTTTGGCGTCACGTTGCGGGCGATCTCTGCCAACAGTAAATTGGAGGTCCTTTCGCGGCCGACCATTCTGGCGCGGAACAACCAGCAGGCCTACATTCTGGTCGGGCAGCAGGTGCCGCTGATCACCAGCGTCACCTACAGCGCGCTTAATAATCTGCCGATCAACAGCATCACCTATCGCGATGTGGGCATCATTCTTCGTGTCACCCCATTCATCACCTCGGAGGATTATGTCGAAATGATCGTCTCTCCCGAGATCTCGTCGCTCGATCAGAGTCAGACCGTGCAGATCGCCCAAGGTGTCTCGGCCCCGGTGATCAATACGCGCAGCGCGGACACGGTGGTGGTGACGCCGAACGGCCAGAGCGTGGTGATTGGCGGTTTGATGGAAAACAACAAGACGAGCACAGACAGCAAGGTTCCGTTGCTGGGTGATATTCCCGGATTGGGCAATCTGTTCAAGCGGAAGCAAAAGGGCGGCACCAAGACCGAATTGATCATTTTCCTGACACCGCACATCGTTCGTGAGCCGTCGATGCTGAAAACCTTCTCGGACGGAGAAGCCAGCCGCGCGGAGAATGCGAACAACGCCTTTCCAGAACAGGAGTTGAACCGTTTTCTCGATGGCGTGCCGATCAAGAACACGACTCCGGTGGTTCCGGCGAAAAAGAAGTAAAGCCGTCGGGGACGGTTACGCCTCGATTTTGGCGAAACCTTCTTCTATGAAAGTGGTATTCTGAATGCGAGCGAGCTTCGCGTAGAGTCCGTTCGCTTCCAGAAGTTCCTCGTGGGCGCCGCGTTCCACGATTTCTCCGTGGCGCAAGACCAGAATCTGGCTCGCGTTCCGGATCGTGCTCAGGCGGTGCGCGATCACGAAACTGGTGCGGCCCGCCATCAACCGTTCCAGGGCTTCCTGAATCAGCCGCTCGGTCGCCGTGTCCACGCTCGCCGTGGCCTCGTCCAGAATTAGGATGGGCGAGTTCTTCAAAAGCGCGCGGGCGATGCTGACCCGTTGCTTTTCTCCCACGCTTAGTTTTACGCCGCGTTCTCCCACCCGCGCATCGTAGCCATCCGCCAGTTTCGAAATGAACTCATGGCAATTGGCAGCTTTCGCCGCGGCGACCAATTCGGCCTCCGTGGCGTCCAGCCGTCCGTAAAGGATGTTCTCACGGACAGTGCCGTTAAACAGAAATGGTTCCTGGCTGACCACGCTGATCTGGGAGCGGAGGGACGCCAGGGAGACATCCTTGATATCGACTCCATCGATCAAGATGCGGCCGGCTGTTGCTTCGTAGAACGCCGGCAACAGATTGACCAGGGTTGATTTGCCTGCGCCAGTCGGGCCGACCAACGCAATCATTTGGCCGGGCGCGGCCTCCAGGCAGATATCCTTCAGCACGATTTTATCCGATCCATAGGAGAAGCCGACATGCCGGTAGATGACCGCTCCTTTTACCCGTTCGGGCAGCAGGCGCTGCGCTCGGGGCGGAGCGCCCTCGCACCGTTCTTCCGTGGCGTCAAGGATGTCGAAGACGCGCTCGCCCGAGGCTCGGGCGGACTGGAGCATCTGGTTCAAGCCATGTAAACGGCCGATCGGTTCGTAAAACAATCCCAGATAAATGATGAATCCCACCAATTCGCCGAGGCGGATCTGGCCTTGCAGGACTTGCGCTCCGCCAATCCAGAGCACCAGCCCGGTCCCGAGCGCCCCGGCGAAGCTCATCGCCGGAGAGTACATGGACCAGACGCGCATTACTCCCAGCGTGCCTTGGCGCAGGTCGTCAGCGCGCGCGGAGAATCGCTGATCCTCGTGCGTTTCGCGGGCGAAGGCCTTGATCTGGCGCACGCCTTGGAGGTTGTCCATGAGCAGGGCGTTCATGGCGCTGGAGGCGAGCCGTTGCGCCCGGTATCGCCGGTGGGCCGTGAGCGTGTACCAGGCAGCTCCGCCGGCCAGGATGGGGAGGGGGACCATGGCCACGAGCGCGAGCTTGGCGTTGGTGCTGAAGAGGATGGCCAGCACGCCGAAGATGCTGAGCAGGGCGACTGTCCCCTGTTCCGTGCCGTCGATCAGCAAGCGTTCGACGGAGTTTACATCCTCCAGGACGCGCGTCATGAGATCGCCCGAAGCCCGCTGGTCGAAGTAGCCCACCGGCAGCCTCTGCAGTTTGGCGTAGACCTCGCGCCGCATGTCATAAATGACGTTCTGCTCGAAAACGTTGTTAATGCGGATGCGGAGACTGTTGAATAGATCCCGCAGCAGAAACGCTCCCAACAGGCCGATCATCACGGGGGCGAGTCGGCTGGTCTGATTTTGGCCGATCACCACATCGATCACGTATTGGGTCAGCTTCGGGTAGGCAAACGAGAAAGCCAGCGATAAGACCGCGCAGGTAATGGTCGCGGCGGCCATCCTCTTATACGGGCGCAAGTAGCGGCTGACGCGACGGACGATCTCCCAGGTGGTGCGTGACTTGGCCGCGAAGCTGGGATCAGCATTCACGCTCAGGTGCGGGTGCCGTGACATTGCAGTTGGGCCGGAAGCTTAGCGATTAGCGGCCAGGAGCGGAGCTTGGGCCCGGGCCTTCTGGACGTTGAGATCGAACTGAATGTCTTCCACCAGAGCCATCAGGCGGCGGCCGTATTCGACGAAGCTCTTGTACATCTCTTCATCCGACGTTTTTACCGTCGAATCGTGGAACACCACGGCAACGTGCGGTTCAATCGAGATGCCTCCGGAGTAGCCGGAGGCGAGCAAGTCCGCAAGGATCGGCCGCACCTTGCCGTCACCGTCGCCGGGCATGGTGTAATCGGCGTCGTTCTTCGCGTTGTTCCAGCGGGCGTCCTTGACGTGCACATGCACCACGTGCTGCTTGACGTGTTCGTAAAACTCCCAGGGATCCTGCTTGTGCCACGGTTTCGGCTTGCTCCGATCATCGTTAAAGACCGGGTTCGCCGTGTCGAACACGAGCTTCAGTCCCGGGACGTTCTCCAGCAGCTCCAGGGTAAACGGCCAGCCCATGCCCCCATAATTCATGCAATTCTCGTGCACGGGTTGCAGGCCATGATCCAAAAACATCTTCGTCACTTCGCGCAGCCGCCGAAAGCGTTCTTGAGCCATCTGATCCTCTTCCGGGCGCACCGCGAAGCTCATGATGCGCACAAATTTGGTTCCGAGGCGTTGCATGCGGGGGATGGCCCGGCGCGCTTCCGCCAGAGATGAGTCAAACGGTTCATCGATTTTCTTGCCCCAATTGGCGATGGCAGATCCGAAACAGTTGATCTTGATTCCGGCCTGCTGGACCTTGTCGACCAGAATATCAAACGCGGCGTCCGGGATATCGTGGATATTCCCTTTGGGGAAGCCCGGCACTTCAACCCCGCGCGCTTCCAGATTCTCCCAGCCCAATTCCTTGATCGCCCGGATCTGGTCATCGATCCGGTTCGCTGCTTCATCGCCGATTCCCGAGAAATAGAACATGGGCGTCAGTATATTCCAAGACGGCCCGGTCGTGCAGCGAATTTCTCAGGAGACTGCGAAGCCGAACGGTTTTGGGGCGATCGCTGTCGAACTGGGAATATGGATATTCAACTGGCCATCATCTGCCTGTTCACGCTCGCGATTCATTTGATCGGGACGTTGGCTTTTGCGGTTCGGATTGCCGCGGTGCGAACGCGAAAGGTCGCGCTCGCCTTTGCTTTGTTCAACATCCTGGCGCTTATTTCGCGGACCTGTAATTCGTTTCAGGTCCCGTTTCTGGCGAAACGCCTGGAGGTGGGCCTGCTCCATCGGGCGGCGGTGGGTGTTTTGAGCGATTTCCGCTGGATCATCCTGGGCGCCACGTTGGGTTCGGTGCTCGGGGCCGTTCTCATTCCCACATTTCAGAGGCTGTTTACTCAGGGAGTATATCGATTTCAGGAGCATCGCTCGATGGTTCGGCTGCTTTTCCACGGGTTCTCCCTCGGGAATCTCACCGAGGGAGTGCGTGCCAGCGTGAAACTGCCGGGATTTAGACAGGTGCGCGAGTTGCGAGGGGTCCGCCGATCGGATTTGAAGATGTTCCTGATGAACGTGGTCGCCGTTGCCTTGTTGACGGTCGGAGTTTTGTCGGCGCTTTATGCTGGCTATCTTGAACCGGCCTATCGCGTGACCGCGAGTTCGCTTTCCGCCGTGGTCAATGGCTTGGCGACCTTATTGATGTTCATCGTGATTGATCCGCACCTGTCCGTTTTGACCGATGATGTGATGGAAGGCTCGGTGAGTGAGTCCGATTTTCGGCGGACGATCGTTGGCCTGGTCGGCGCACGGATAGTCGGCACGTGCCTGGCGCAGTTCATTTTCCTGCCGGCCGCCGCGGTGACGGGGCTGGCAGCCCGGTGGCTCTGAAACTTAGGGGCAAGGGCTGGTCGGAGACGGTTGGCGGGATTTTTGCCAGGATTCCGCCTCTGCCAGAAAGTTGGCCATGATTTGGCGGGAGGAATCGGGCGTCCCGGTCATCTCGATGTGAAACTGGGCGGCGTAAATCGGGGCATCTTTGCGCCGCAGGCATTGAACTTTCGTCAGGGAACCGCTTCCGGCGGCGGCGATCAGGTCCCAGCCGCGCGGCGCCCAGCCGATCTGGCCGCAGTGGCTTTCCATGACGTTGAATTCTTCCGGGAGGCCGGCAAAAGCAGGACTCGGCCGCAGCAGGCGAACGGCATGGGGCCCTTTTTCAAAAATGCAGCACGAATAATCACCGCAGCGCAGTTGCTCGGGAGCATGGCCGATGTGGGTATAGATCGGAATCTTGGGCCGCGATGGATTCCGGCAGTGAGGGCAATCCCAGGGGACCTGCGTGCCATTCTCCGAAAGGATGGCGAGCGCCTGAGCGCCGCCGCAAGAGGCCCATATCGGCGCGCTTTTCCTCTTCAGAATCTTTTCGGCTCCGATCCAGTCTTTCCGATTCACTTGGCACCAATCCTTGAAGCTTCCGGAGAAAAAGATGGCCACGGGCCTTGGTTCCGCCTCCACCAGTTCGCGAGTGAGATTGCCAACCCAGATTTGCTGGCCCCGGGTTTGCTCCCAGCCGGGTACCAAGCGAACCAGGGGCATGAACTCTTTTCCGTGCCCCGGCAGGCGCCGGTCGTCCGTGGAATTCACGATTAAGACCCAGCGCTCAAGTTCGCCAGCGGTGGGCCTGGAATCAAAAATGGCTTCACCGGCGGCTTGCCCGTGGTCAAAAACGACGCGCAAATATTTGGCGCGAATCGGGTGGCGGAGTTGGTGGATGCTTAGGATCCGTCCATCCCGGATTGGCTTTGTTGAAGTGGGCGTTGATTTCCACTTTTGCCCATCTTCGCTCCATTCCCACCTCGAGGCGGCAGGGCCGTTGGTGAGAATGAAAGGATCGGTTCCGTTCCGCTGCTGGATGGCGGCCACGGTTTGCGGGGCGTCGAACGAGTAGGTGCGGACGTGTGCGCCTTCGCTTGTCAGGAACTTGGCCACATCCAGTCGGGCCGCGTGGATTGACGCGGCCCAGAAGGACAGCATGAGGCAAATCAGGCGCATTGGATGACGGCGTTTATAACAAGCAACGCCCGCCATGTCAGCCTCGGAAGCGTGGAAGGATCAGTAGCTGACTTTGAGGCGCAGGAAGCGACTGGCCTGTGTCGATAGTTTCACAACATCGGGAACATCGACGTGCCCAGCGACGTTGTTCGTCCCTGTGGATGACCAAATGCCTGCCCAATCTCTCAGGGTAAGGGATGTCGCCGCCTCGACGGCGTATTTGAGATTTGGGTCTGAGATCCGGTTGAATCCGGCCACGAGTGCATCCGCCACGGCCCGCACGTCCAAGGCCGGAGTGCTGGATGCCGCGGATGGGTTGGCACCCAGGGCGTACTCCAGGAGATTCGGCCATCCGTCCCCGTCTGGATCGGCAGCATCTGCGGCGTTCCCCGAGTTTTGAGATGATCCGAACTGGCTCTGGCGCCACTGTTCCAGCGGCGATTGCGTGGGTGGAGCGTTGTTCAAATCGAGTTTGACGATGAACCCCTGTTTGGTTCCGTTGCCAATGACGTACTGTCCGTCTGCCGATACGCCGGTCGCTTCCACGAGAGTGGCTACGCGCTTATAGAGCCAGGCGCTCAGATCAACTTTTTGCGCCGTGAGGAGGGCAGTCAAACTCTGCATTCCGCCCGCGGGCGTCCAGATAAACGCTTCCGTGTTTCCGCCTGCCGCAGTGTTCGCCCGTCCAACAATCAGCGTGCCGTCGTGGTTTACGGCCAGGGCGCTGCTGATCACTCCGACCTTGCCGATGCTGACGAAGCCCGCGCTTTGGCTCCAGTAGCAGGCCACGTTGTTCCGATTACCCACGGCGATCTGGCCATCTCCGCTCACGCCGTTGGCGGTGCTGCCGGGCGCCGTTGTGTTGGGCAGGTCGACCGCTCCCGTGGCTGCGGTCCAGCGTTGCGCCACGAACCCGCTGCTTCGCCCGACGATGACTGTCCCGTCGTCGCTTACCCCAAAGCCCGAATAGAGCGTGGCGTTTTGGTCCACGCCACCGGCGGCGGTCCAGCGCCGGTTGCCATTCGAGTCGGTAATGACCGTGCCATCCGCGTTAACCGCCCAACCCTGGCTCATGATGAGCTGGGTGGATCCATGCAAGCCGGTCATCACACCATCCCGGTAGCGAAACGCTTCGGTGCCTCCGATCGGTTTCGAGTAACTGGAGGTCGCGTCTCCGACGATGGTGCCGCCATCTTTGCTGATCGCCCGCGCCACGCTGGAGGAACCGCCCGGGAGGAAGCCCAGGCCGGTCAAGCCGCCGGCGGCTGTCCAGGAAAAGGCCTCGCCGTTGACCCCGAGACTATCGGTGGCGGTGCCGACCACGATCTGGCCGTCGCCGCTTATTCCGGAAACGGTGCAGCTTGCTTTGCCGGGCAGAATGTCGATGGCGGTGATAGTGCTCGCGGCGGAGAGGCTGAAGGGCATGCTTGCGGCGAGCAAAACGCACAGTGGCGGTAACGTGGAATGTTTCTGCATAGTGTGTGTATGTCGTAACGAAGGCCCGCTGCGATCCCGTGGCGGGCGCGCGTAGGGTGTTAAAAGCCAGGAGGATCTGCAAGGCGAAACGGCAGGGGTTCGCGAGAGCTAAGTGAGGCCGAACGGCAGGGAGCTTTTTGTGGATTGCCTTCACTTTCGGGGCGCTTAGCCTTGGGTGCGGCACAAGGTATGGAAGAAGAAATGTCATTGGCTGAGATCCGGCGGCGGATCGAGCACGAGGATAATCTGCTCAATCAGAGGGTCTCGTGGATCGTGAGTTCGCAGGCATTCCTTTTGACGGGCTATGCCATTTTGCTGAACGCACCGCTCGATCTGCGCAGCGCGAAGCACGTCCGGGACCAGGCTTTGCTCATGAAGCTGGTTCCGCTCACCTCAATTGTGATCACTCTTCTCCTCTGGATCGCGATGCTGGCGGGGATCGCGGCGATGGGTTCGCTTCGGGCCTGCGCAAGGAGGCATCCCGGCTTTCAGGCGGATGTCATCCAGGGAAGGCGCATTACGCGCGTGCTTGGACTGGTGCCCATCGCTTTGATACCAGCGATGTTCCTGGTGACGTGGTTCTTGATCGCCAGCCACTAAAAAAGCGGGCGCGAGCTGCTCCCAGGCAGGCCCGCGCGGAAACGGATACAAAGGAAAAGCTTAGCGCAGAACGCGTGCGTTGCCTTTCCAGATGCTCCAGACCTGATCTTCGTCCGCAGGCTGCGCGTAATCCGTGAGCATGGTGGTCGCCAGCGCTCCGGTGGCCCAGCCGAACTGAATCCATTTCTCGGGTTCCCAGCCTTTGAGAATGCCGTAGAGCATGCCGCCGACGAAGCCGTCACCGCCGCCGATGCGGTCGAGAACGGTGATGTCTCGAGGCTCAACCACGTGCCACTCATCACCTGCGGCCATGATGGCGCCCCAGAGATGGTGATTGGCGCTGACCACTTCCCGCAGAGTGGTGGCGAAGGTGGAAACGCCCGGATAGGCCGCTTTCACGCGGCGAATCATTTCTTTGAATCCTTCGATTTCGGCTTTCAGGCCTTTGCCGCCGGCTTCCGGTCCGTGGACGCCGAGGCAGAGCTGGAAATCTTCCTCGTTGCCGACGAGCACGTCTGAGACGCTGGCAATTTCGGCAAAGATGGCGGAGAGCTCCTTCTCGCGGCCTTTCCAGAACGAAGCGCGGTAGTTCAGGTCGAAGGCAATGCGGGTGCCGTGCTTTTTCGCGGCCCGGGCCAGCTCGAGGCAGAATTGGCCTGTCTCCGGCGAGAGCGCGCCAATCAGGCCCGACAGGTGCACGATCTGAACCCCTTCCTTCCCGAAGATCCGATCGAGGTCGAAATCCTTCACGTTCAAGGTGCGGCCGACTTCGCCAGCGCGATCGTTCCACACGCGCGGCCCGCGTGAGCCGAAGCCGCTGTCGGCAATATTGAATTGATGGCGGTAGCCCCAGGGCCCTCCTTGCGCGACTTCCTGGCCTTCAAAGTCCATGTGGCGGCTCCGAAGGTTGTCCTTGATCATTTGAGCGATCGGGCTGCCTTTAACGAACGTAGTCAGCACTTTGACGGGCAGGCCAAGATAGGAAGCGACGCTCGCCACGTTGGTTTCGGCGCTGGTCACCTGCATCATGAAGGCCCCGCCGGAGTGGACGGGCTGTCCGCTCGGGGGGGTGATGCGAACCCCCATGCTGGTCGGGACGATCAGAGCGTATTTGCAGTTCTTTTTCAGTTCTATCTTCATGTTTCCGGATACTGTTGAAGCAAAATCCGGCTCCCCGCAACATCAGAGAATGCCGCCCTTGGGCACGTGCGGACTGGGCTCCGCTTCGGGTGGCTGCGGCGGGACGGATTCACCCGGTTTTGCCGCGTTGCCCCCGGAAGGTTCTTTCCGTAGCGTCGGGGCGGGTGGAGATAGCCGGCGGGCGGAGAAGTTCGCCAGCCGTGCAGCTGAAAATGAATGCTTTGGAGAATGCGAATACGATAAATGCCCATGTGCGGAAGTGGGTCGCCAAGATGGCCGAAATCTGCGGACCGGACCAGGTGCATTGGTGTGACGGGTCAGAGGTGGAAAAGGATGCCCTGACCCGAGCAGCGGTGACTGCGGGAATTCTGATCCCGCTGGACCAGGAGAGGTGGCCTGGCTGCTACTACCACCGTTCCAGCGAGAATGATGTGGCTCGCGTGGAGCAGTGCACGTTCATTTGCACCGATACGCGCGAAGAAGCTGGGGTGACGAATAACTGGCGGGCGCCCGGGGAAATGTACGAAAAGCTCTACGGCCTGCTGAAAGGCGGGATGAAGGGGCGCACCTTGTACGTGATTCCCTATCTGATGGGGCCGCCGGGCTCGCCCATGGCCAAAGTGGGCGTGGAGTTGACCGATTCAATCTACGTCGTTCTGTCCATGCGAATCATGACCCGCATGGGCCGGATCGCCTGGGATCAACTGGGAGGCAGCGGTGACTTCAACCGGGGTGTTCACAGCCGCCTAGATGTTCATCCGGACCGCCGTTACATCGCCCATTTTCCTCAGGATAACACGATTATTTCCGTGGGATCGAACTACGGCGGGAACGTTCTGCTCGGGAAGAAATGCCTGGCTCTGCGCATCGGATCGTATCTCGGGCGAAAACAGGGTTGGATGGCCGAGCACATGCTGATCCTCTGCGTGGAGTCGCCTGCTGGCGAGACGACCTACGTGGCGGCGGCTTTTCCGAGCGCCTGCGGCAAGACAAACTTCGCGATGCTTGTCCCGCCGGACCATTTCAAAGGGTGGAAGGTCCATACCATCGGGGATGACATCGCCTGGATGAAGCCCGGAGCGGATGGCCGGCTCTACGCCATCAACCCGGAGGCCGGTTACTTTGGCGTCATGCCCGGCACCAACGCGAAGACGAGCCCGAACGCGATGCACTCGATCACGCGGGATACGATCTTCACCAACGTTGGGTTGACGCCGGACGGTGATGTCTGGTGGGAGGGGAAGGACAATCCGCCCCCGCCAGATCTGATGGATTGGCGGGGGCGGCCGTGGGATCCGCGGTCCGGCGAGAAGTGCGCGCATCCAAACAGCCGGTTTTGCGCGCCGATGACGAATAATCCGATGCTGGCGCGGGAAGCCCAAAGTCCGGAGGGAGTGCCGATCAGCGCGATCATCTTTGGGGGGCGCCGCGCGACCGCTATCCCCCTGGTCTTTCAGGCGTTTAATTGGCTGCATGGCGTTTACGTGGGAGCGACCATGGGATCGGAAATGACCGCGGCGGCGGAGGGCGGAGCGGGGCAGGTACGCCGCGATCCGATGGCGATGCTGCCGTTTTGCGGCTACAACATGGGCGACTATTTCATTCACTGGTGCAACATGCGCAAACGGCTCCAATACCCGCCGCGCATTTTCCATGTGAATTGGTTCCGCAAGGATGCGGATGGCCGCTACCTCTGGCCGGGATTCGGCGAGAATATGCGAGTGCTCAAATGGATCATCGACCGCTGCCACGGGCGGGCCGACGCCAACGAAACCGTGCTCGGTTGGGTCCCCGGTCCTCAGTCGTTTGACCTGGATGGCTTGCAGGGCGTTTCCGAGCAGGACATGATCAACTTACAGCGGATCGACCATGACGAGTGGCGCCGGGAGGTTCTTTCCCAAGACGAGCTATTCTTCAAACTCTACTCCCATCTGCCGAAGGAAATGATTTTCCAGCGAGAGCTGCTGGTGGCGCGGTTGTAGAAGTAATACCGCCGCCCGGGCGACTCTGGAAGCTTTGCGCCCGCGGCGCGGGCTGGTAAACAGGAGGGCGTGATAAAGCTCGCGAACACCTTTGGCGCTTGGGCGACGGTCGCTGCGGCGCTGCCGGGACTCTGGCCTCAAGCGCTGGCGGCCGAGGAGCGCGGCCCGACTTTTAACCGGGAAGTGGCGTCGATCTTGTATCAGGCCTGCGGACAGTGCCACCGCGAGGGGCAGGCCGCCCCTTTCTCTTTGCTGCATTATGCAGAGGCAAAGAAACGAGCCCGCCAGATTGCGGAAGTGGTCGGGAAACGGTCGATGCCCCCGTGGCTGCCAGCCCCGGGTTGCGGCGATTTTGTCGGGGAGAGGCGGCTATCCGACGGGCAGATCGAATTGCTCCGGTCCTGGGCCGCGCAAGGAGCGCCGGAAGGCGATCCGGGCATCGTTCCACCTTTGCCAAAATGGAGTGACGAGTGGCAGCTTGGTCCTCCGGACCTGATCGTCAAAATGCCTCAACCCCTGGAGGTGCCGGCCGAAGGGAAGGATATCTACCGGAACGTGGCTTTCCCGATTCCGGTCGGGGCCAGCAAGTTTGTGAAAGGAGTGGAGTTTCATCCCGGGAACGGCCGTGTGCTCCACCACTCATTTATTTATGTCGACCAGACGCGGCAATCGCGGCGGCTTTCGGACCGCCCCGGAGGGTTGGTGGGCATGGAATTGCCTGAGACCGCGATCATGCCGCCGGGGCAGCTCTTGAGCTGGCAGCCGGGAAAAACCCCATCGTTCAGTCCGCCCGGGCTGTCGTGGTTTCTCCGGACGAACAGCGACTTTGTCGTCCAGTTGCACCTGCATCCGACAGGCAAGGTGGAAAGCATTCAACCGGTGATCGGGCTCTATTTCACCGACCAAGCCCCCTCAATTCCGTGCTTCCGACTGGTTTTGCGCCGTCTGGATTTTGAAATTCCAGCCGGGCAGTCGAATGTGGTGGTCGAGCAGTCCTATCGACTTCCGGTAGCAGCAGAGGTAACGCGCATTCTGCCCCACGCGCATTACCTGGGGAAAGATCTGCAATGTTACGCTGTGCTGCCCGGCGGAGCCCGGCAATGGCTGATCTGGATCAAAGACTGGGATTTTAACTGGCAGGGCGATTATCAATACAAACAACCGGTCGCCTTGCCGGCCGGGACCACTCTCTGGATGCGCTACACTTATGACAACAGCGCGGGGAACCCCCAGAATCCGCATCAGCCTCCTCAAACGGTCTTTCACGGAGAGCAGACGACGGATGAAATGGCGAGCGTTTCGCTGCAGTTGACGACGCGATCGCAAGCGGAGCGCCAGACCCTGGCCAGGGATTTCAGCCAATTCTATACGGAAGTGAGCAAGAACTTCTATCTTTTCAGCCTCAAGCGAAATCCGGCGGATTCGGCCGCCCGGACGCGCCTAGCTCGCATCCTCTCCAGCCAGGGCTCATATCCGGAGGCTCTGGATCAATTGCGCGAGGCGTTGCGGGCAGACCCGAAGAATGACAAAGCTTACTACGAGTTGGGTTATCTCTATTTGCTGAATGGAAGGCTGCCCGAAGCGTACGATGCCTTTCAAAGTGTGGTTCGGCTGAGCCCCGAAGATTATCAGGCGTTCGGCAGTCTTGGCCTGATCTGCCTGAAGACGGGACGCGCGGAAGAAGCAAAAGCGCATCTCCAGAAGGCGATCCGCCTGAACCCAGATGATGAAATCTCGCGGCGAAACCTTGCGTTGATCGAGAATGGCGAACGCAAGGGCGTCGTCGTTCCAAAGTAAGCTCAAGAGCAGGTTTTGGTTCCTCTTTTTTGAAAATGGCCTCGCCGCCTTTGGGGGGCTTTGCGCCCATTCTTTGCCGCAGTGTCAGGCGGCTGGGATTGCGAGTTGCCGGCTCCAATGAGGGGGAATGGCGGAGAAAAAAAAGAGGCCGGACGGAGACCGTCCGGCCCTGTGTATGCGACCTGTTAAATCGGCTTAGGGAACGATGATCCGGTAGAACTTCGCCGGACCAGTCGCAGAAACGGTCTGCGGATTCGCCTGATTACCCGATTTGTTCCACGGGCCGGTGACAGCCGTGGCTTCCTGCAGTGTTCCGGTGCCCGTCCAGGAAACGCTCAGAGAGCCGTTCTGGAGGGTGACAGTGTTGAACTTCGGCTGCTCGGTGGTCGGAGGAGCCCCGCCGACGTCGTAGAACGCGATGTTATCCAACGCAAACCACCAACTATCAGTGCCCATTGCGGAGAAACGAAGGCGGACATCTTTCTGCAAGCTGGCTTTCGGCAGGCGGTAGACTTCGATGCGAGAGCCTTCATGAGAATCGTCGTTGATGCGAGGAGCGATGTAGAGGGCCAGATCCTGGCTGATCTTGGCTCCGACACCGTCCCCGTAGCCATTGGCGCCCGCGCCGTAGAGCTTGCCATTGATCGTCCATGAAGACGTGTCCGCGTTGGGAGCGGTGAAGGTAGCGACTGCGTCAACGGTGCCGTCTGCTTTCACCACGATGTCAGGGGTGTCAAGATAATAAACGACCGGCAGCCAGTTGGTGCCGCCGTCGACGGAATACTCGACGCCGCCGTAGCTGTCTTGGTTTTGCTCATACAGCGCGCTGAAGCTCAGGACGACGTTGGTGAGCGTCGAGAGGTTGAACGGAGAGCTGATGATAAATTGACTCTGTCCGACATATCCGCGGCCAAGAGCGTCGGTATTACAGCGACTGTCCGATTCCGCGTAAAGGATGTTCCCGGACGAAATCGAGGTGACCGGCTGGCCGTTGAAGACCTGTCCCGGAGCAATGTTCAGCACGTTGCCGTCGATCAGCGGAGCGTTGTCCACGCTCACCAGCACCCAGTTCTCATAGCTTTCAGAGGTCTGGGAGGTAATATCCCGGCCGTCCGCGCAATGAGCCGTGTAGTTCCAGAAGACCCAACCCGTCGGCTGTGTATCCTCAGGATAGGAGTCGAAGTTTTCGGTGACTTTAGGTGTCGGGAGGACGAGGTTCTTCAAGTTGTAGAAGGTCCAAGTCTGATCGCGCGTGAATGCGCCCGTGGTATCCTTGAAGATGAGTTCACCCGTGTGGGCGTCCGTCGGAATCTGCAGGCCGGTCGGAGTGTAAGTGACCGTCACGGTGCTGCCTGAGCGAGTTTTAGTGGTCGTGACAGTTGCTCCGTCGATTTTCAGGACGATTGAGCTGTCGTCGATTTTCTTGGTATCGCCGTCGCTGAGCGTGAGGGAGACCGTGGAACTGACCACGTTGAGTTGGCGGGGCGCGGGGGAGGGCGTCACCGACACCACAAATGGATCGGTGCCACCGACTCGGGCGCGATACGCCTTGTAACCGCCATTCGTCGTGTCATTAATGAGCACCTTCGAGCCGTCGGCTTTGAAGGAGAACCACTCGATGTTCGCTCCGCCGCCGCCCTCTTCCCAAACCGTGCGGAAGGGGTAGACGCCGGGCTGTTCCACCACGAAGGTAAAGTAAACATCGCTGCAGCAAGCACCTCCGGTGTCCGCCAACGTCACTGAACCGAACGCGTCTTGAGGATTAACGGCGGTCGTTTTGAAACCGTCGTCGCTGTTGACGCCCATCTTGATGACGCCCGCCGGCAGTTCAATGTAAGTCAGCATTTCCGCCGCCATTCCGTCCGTGCTGCCGTCCGTTTGGGGCACGCCGGGCATCTGTCCGTCGTTCGGGAAGTTCGCGTTATTCTCCCCGCCGGTCTGGCTCAGATTGATGACCGTCGGGATTGCGAACAGGATCGTTCCGTTCGCGGCGCTCGGAGCCGAAGCGGCGGCCAGAGCCACACCTTGGGCGCTGGGATCAGCGTTGTTGGGCAGCGGGTTGCCATCAGCGTCCACCAAGCGGCCTGCCAAGGCATCTTCAGTTCGCTGAGTGTTGTTAGCCTGGTTGGCGCTGTTCGCAAAGATGCGCCAAGTGAACCCGGGCTTGGTCGTGTCTGGGGTGACTTTCGCCGTCGCCGGAATGGTTGCGTAGTTGGCAACGGTAAAGGTGTAGCTGTTTGTGACCAGAGCCGATGACTCCTTATAAACGAAAGTCACAGTGTGCGTCGATCCCGCTGGATACAGGGTTGTCGGCGTGTAGGTGGCTGTCGTGACGCCGTTGGCCTTGGTAGCGGTGACTGAGAGCGGGGTTGAGTCCAAGCTCAGTTTCAGCGTGCTGGCATCGATCGGATTGGATCCGTCGATCAGGGCAACTGTGACCGCGGCGTCCGGCGAGATTCCGGTGCTTCCAGGAGGCGGCAATTGCGTGCTGATTACCGTCTTGGACGAGGTAGCTTGGCGGTACGCTTTGATGGCCGCCGAGTCGCTCGAGTCATTGAGGAGGTGCTTGGTCCCGTCGGAAGCGACGCTAAACCATTCGACTGCGGAGTCGCCGCCACCTTCCTCGTAAACGAGGCGGAACGGGTAAAGGCCCGCTGCTGGGACGGAAATCTGGAAGGTTGTATCCGCCACGCCGCGGCCGCCGTCAAACTGGCCGAGGTTTAAGGAGCCGCTGCGGGAGCGAGGATCAGGCACGGATAAGGCTTGCACCCGGAAGCCGTCATCGCTGTTGACACCCAGGGTCACCGTTCCGGCCGGGAGGTCAAGAACCGTGAAAACTTCCAGGGAGTAGTTGTCGTTGTTCACATCCCCTGGCAAACCGGGAACGTTCTTGGTGCCATCGTTTGGGAAGTTGCCTTCGCCGCCGGAGTCCCAATAGTTGATGACACCGGTTTCATCGAGGTACTTGTTGCCGTAGATGGCATCCGTGAAGACCGCGGGGTCCGCTTGATTCGCTCCATGCAAGCCAGCGAGTTGCTCTTCGGTCCAGGCAATTGTGTTCGGCTGACTGCCAGATTGCCAGGTTCGCACGAGGAAGCCCACCTTGGACTTGTCCACCGCGCTGCTCGGCACGGCGTAGGAGTTTGGGAGCGCAGTTTGCGCTTGGGTGTCCCAGCCCATAACGCTGGCAAAGACGGCCGCCGAGAGAAGGACGGACCGGCGAATTGCCTGGGTCTGGGAGGGGTTTAGTCTCTTGAGTTGTCGTTTGTTCATAGTTTGGCTCGACCTTGACTGGCTGGGCTGGCGACCGCCGACTCCTGTCGGAGGCGGCGACTCGGCTCCGTAGCGCGGTCGAAAGCGACCGGCCTGGGAACCCGACTGAAAAGCTTGCGCGATCCATCGAACTAGCTCCAGCTGAGGGGCGAGTCTGTCGGGAAAGCAAACGATCGTAAAGTAACAAACTGGAAAAATTGCTGTATATAAGGGACTGGAATGGTTCGGATAAACGATGAAATTTCAATGCGAAAAAGCCGACCGCAAGGCGTTTTCGTTGAAGAGACGCAAAAGCGGGCCTGGATCGTGGCAGCAAAATTTGATCTGCGGCGGATTGAATCCCAAGGCTACTGCCACCGGTAGCAGGGCTGTGCGGCCGGGGAAAGCGATGCTTCGTTCTCTTCCTGCGAGACGCTGGCTTCAAGTTGGCGGGGGCTGGGCAGAATGACGGTTCGGCCCCGAACGACGATCAGGCGCTCGCCTTGCAGTTGTGCGAGCACGCGGGAGAAGGTCTCGCTGGCCATGCCGAGTTCGGAGGCCACGTCTTTCTTTGGCATGGAGAACAGAATGGTCTGAGGCTCGGCGCTTCGGCAGTTGGAGCACTGGTGCAGGAGCCAGTGGCCGAGGCGGACGCGCGCGCTCTTGAGGCGGAGATCTCCGAGGAGGGAGATGGTTTCGCAGAGATGGCTGCTGAGCGCCGCGGTGAGGCGCATCAGGAGATCCGGGCAGGTTTTGAGAAGGTGCATGAACTCCACGCGAGGGAGAACGACCAGGCGGGTGTTTTTGACGGCTGAGGCATGAAGGGTGTGCCCGGCATGCGCAAAGAGCGTTTCTTCGGCAAAGGATTCTCCCGGACGGGCGATATGCACGACCTGCTCGTCCCCGCGGGCGTTAATGCGAAAGAGGCGAATGGCGCCGGATTGAACGATGTAAAGTCCGGCGCTGGGCTCGCCTTCCGCGAACAAGGTTTCGCCCGCCGCGAGAGGTTTGACGCAGGCAATGGCGACAAGCCTGGCGAGTTGGGCCGGGGAGATTCCGTGAAAAAGGGGCGCCGCTTGAAGGGCATTCTCGATAACAATCTGATGATACCCCGTGGAAGGCCGCAGACTGGGCTCGTGGAAAAGGGCGCGCATAACTTATGCCATAAATTGACGCCGCCTTGAGGCAACGAGCCTTGCGATTTTTGGTGAAAAGCCGACAAATCTTGCGGAGATTGAGACCAAAACTTGCGCTCTCCCTCTCCTCCGCGGGGACGAGGGCGTAGGAGCTATGAGCCCGCACCTTCAGGTTCCTTTTCGGGCGAGGGCGCCTGTCGGACAGGCCTCGGCCACTTCGTCCGCGACTTTTTCGAGGCCTTCCGAAAGGGTTTTGTTCAGGGCGATGCCGGGGCGGACGGAGAATCCGCGGCCCACGAAGGTAAAACCGAAACGCTCCTGGTGAGTGGAGCAGATGCGGACACAAAGGCCGCATTTTATGCATTTTTCGGGTTCGTACAAGGCTCCGGCGTTTTGATCGAGATGCACGTGCGCGGCACGCTCTTCGGGTTTAAACGTCCCTTGCTCCGCCTTGTATTCCTCGCTGTAACGTCGGAGTTTGCAGTCGTGGTTCTTGCGGCAATCGCAATGGAGGCAGCGGCCCCCCTCCGCCTGCGCTTCCGGCGGCGAAAAACCGTGAAGTTCCAGGCCCTCGGGTTTCAAACGGGCGGCCGGACTGGCGTCTCGAAGGAAAACCTCCAGTTCTCCATCCAGGAGGCGGCCCATTGTATGATTGTAGATGTCGGGCAAACCCATCAGCGGCTGGCCGGAGAGATGTTGGGAGACGAGAGCTGCGATCGTTTTCCCCGCCAGGATGGACTTCGCCAGAGGTTGTTTGGCCTTAACCAGGCTGCCCCCTGCGAACACGCCCGGCAGGCGGGTCAGGCAGGTGCTCGCGTCGATCTCCAGCCCTCGCGGGCCCAGCGGCAATCCCAATGCCTGATGATCTGCAAGCTCGCAGGCGCCGGGAGCGTACACAACCACGTCGAACTTCTCGCGCAGCGTTTGGAACTGGACCGCGGTTGCGATTCTTTCGTTGAAGCGGAATTCAACGCCCATGGTCTGCAAAATACGCTGTTCTCCCTCCAGCACCCAATTCTCGATGAGATCTTTCCTGAACTCCCGGTGAATTCTGCCTCCGATTCCGCCCGCTTTTTCAAAGACGGTGCAGGCATGCCCGGTCCGTGCGAGGAAATCCGCGGCGCTCAGGCCGGTTGGACCGGCCCCAATTATGGCGATCTTCTTCCCCGTGCTGGGTTTGACTGGGGGAAGGCAAGGCTGATCCCGTCGTAAATCCCAGTCGGCCACAAACCGGGTTAGCTCCCGGATCGAAAGGCCTTCATCGTGCTTGGATCGGCGGCACCCTTTTTCGCAAGGGGCGTTGCAGTACCTTTCAAGAAGGGAAGGCAGGGCCATCTCCTCGCGGATGATGGCGATGGCGGCGCCAAGGTCGCCGGCGATGATGGCCCGGATCATCCGGGGAATCTCGAGATGCACCGTGCAGAGCCGCTGGCATGGGGCTTCGCAGTCGCCTACGTGGTCGCTCAGGAGCAGTTCCAGGGTCGCCTTTCGGAAGGCGCGGATTTCGTCGTTGAGCGTTTCGATATCCATTCCTTCCGCGGCCGGCGCGGAACAGGCCGGTAACATCCGGCCGGAAGCTTTGTCTTTCACCATGCAGATCATGCAAGAGGTGATGTGCCCCTGGCCGGGCCGATAGCACAGGGTGGGAATAGTAATCCCGAGCGTCTCCGCGGCCTGGAAAATGGAGGCCGGCTTGTCCAGTTCGATCTGGTGATTGTCTATTTTCAGTTTCATCGCGCAATGACCTCGATGGCGTCGACGGGGCAGACTTTTCGGCAGATGTCGCAGCGGATGCAGAGCGCGTCGTCAATCTGGTGGCGGTGATACGGATTCATGGGAATGGCGTCGACCGGGCAGCGCTGGGAACAGCGCGTGCAGCCGAAGCAGTCCTCGGTCACGTGGTAGCGAATCAAGGCGGAGCATTTGCCGGCGGGGCAACGGCCTTCAATGTGGGCGGCGAATTCATCCCGAAAATAGCGGAGGCTGGATAGGACCGGATTGGGGGCGGTTTTGCCCAGGCCGCAAAGGCTGCCTTGGATCGTGGTGCTGGCCAGCGTCTCCAGTTTCTCGAGATCACCCTTGCGGCCTTTTCCGGCGCAAAGCCGGTCGAGAATCTCCTTCATCCGCATGGTGCCGATGCGGCAGTGCGTGCACTTGCCGCAGGATTCGTCCTGGCAGAACGACATGAAGTAGCGGGCGATGTCGACCATGCAATCGGTGTCGTCCAGAATGACCATGCCGCCGGAACCCATGATCGCGCCGACCGACCTGAGAGCTTCGTAGTCGACCGGAGTGTTGGCCAGCGATTCGGGAACGCAGCCGCCGGAAGGCCCGCCCATCAGCGCTGCTTTGAAGCGTCGCCCATTCGGAATGCCGCCGCCAATCTCGTGCACAATCTGGTGGATGGACATGCCCATCGGGACTTCGATCAGGCCGCCCCGGACGATTTTCCCGGCGAGGGCGAACGTTTTCGCCCCGCGGCTTTTGCCCGAGCCGATCGCGGCGAAGCTGGCCGGTCCATGCCGGATGATCCAGGGCACGGAGGCGAACGTTTCCACGTTATTGATTAGAGTGGGTTTGCCGCGAAGGCCAGACTGGGCGGGGAACGGCGGGCGAAAGCGCGGCATGCCGCGGAGTCCCTCGATGGCGGCCATGAGCGCAGTCTCCTCTCCGCAGACAAACGCCCCGGCGCCCTCCACCACTTTCAATTTCAAGGACATGCCGGTCCCCAAAATATCCTGGCCCAGATACCCGCGCTGTTCACAGGCGCGGATCGCTTCGCGGATGCGGCGGGCGGCAAGAGGGTATTCCGCTCGAATGTAGAGCACTCCCTCCGCGGCCCCGATCGCGCGGGCGGCAATGACCATCCCTTCGAGGACGCGATAGGGGAACGATTCGAGCACCATGCGATCCATGAATGCGCCGGGATCGCCTTCGTCCCCATTGCAGATAATATATTTAACTGGATCCGCCGAAGCGCGAGTTGCCGCCCACTTCTGGCCGGTGGGGAAGCCGGCGCCGCCGCGTCCTCGTAGGCCGCTGGCGCTGATTTCCTCGATGATCTGTTCTGGCGTCTTTTGCTGGAGGCAGACAGCCATCGCTTTAAAGCCATCGTGCGCCAGGTAGTCGTCTAGATCTCCCGGCTTCAGCTCGCCTGCGTGTTCCGTGACGATGCGGATCTGGCGGGCGGAAAATGGGTCAGCCCGAAACCGGACGTTCGCATCGAAGCGGACTGGCGGCGGGGCCGGCTGATCGGCCAGAAGGTTTTCAATGGTCTGAAAGACCCGAGCCTGGGCGCGCTTGAGCCAGCTTGCCGGGCTGAAGTGGCGGAGGAGCAGCGCCCGGACGTCCTCCGGTTTGATCAGCCCGTAGCGGAACCGGCTTTGGTCCTGCAGCGCGATTTCAACCAGAGGCGTCTGGAAGGAGTGCCCGGTGCAGGCGACCTCTCGCACCGCGACGGGGAGTGCAAGTGCCGCGACCTGCGTTTTCAGTTCGCGGTAGACCTCGCGACAACCACCCGCGACGCAGCTGGAACAGAGGCAAATGCGGGCTTCTCCGGACGAGCCGGCCGCTGCGCCGGATTCCTGGGTTTCGGCAGAGCTGCTGGCGTCCGCGGCTAGAACGTCGCGAATCAAATCGGGAACCGCCCACGCTTCGACATGGCCGTAAATCACGCCATCGATCTGCACCACGGGCGCAAGCATGCAGCAGCCGAGGCAGGCCACCGTCTCGACCGTGAAATTTCCCTCGGCGTCGGTGTCTTCGTGCGGGGGAATCTTTAGATGCTGCCGGAACGCTTCGTCCAGAATTCCCGATCCCGTGACGTGGCAGGCCGTGCCCACGCACGTCTTCACGATATGGCGGCCGACCGGCCGATGGCGGAACTGGGCGTAAAAGGTGGAGACGCCCGTGACCGCGGCGGGCGTGATGTGGGTGATCTGGCAAAGGTATTCGAGCGCTTCCGGCGGCAGCCAGTGGTAACGATTTTGAATGGCCTGCAGAAGGGGAATGAGATCCCCCGCTTCGCGGCCGATCTCTGCGACCATCGCGTCGATGTCGCGAAAATCTACGTTGCCATGATGGGAAGCTTCGACGGTCATGTGCCGATCCGGAATAGATGTTTCTTCGAGCGGAGATAAAGGCTTTTGTCCCGCGCTCCCGGGTTGGCGGCGGATTCCTCGCCCAGCGCGGGCCGTCCGATCAGATCAAATCTGTTGGTGGCGCTGAAAATGTGAGTGACGCCCGCGCGATCGACGAGATAGAGGCGTCCCTGAGAATGGAGAGGCGAAGAATAGAAGCCGTCATCAGTTTCGGTTTCCCAGACTTTTGCACCGCTGCGCGTGTCGCGACACACGATCCCGCCGTCGTTCAGGCCGTAGAACAGCAGATCGCCAACGACCGCGGGAGTGGATACTCCAGGCGCAGACTCTTTATCCTGCCAGACGATCGTTCGTTTCGCGGGATCAATCGCGAGGATGCCCGCGCCTTCGGCGGCGGCATAAAAGAGCCCGTTGGCGTAGACCGGGCTCGGCGCCACTTCGGCGTGGCCGAAGCACTCGATCCGCCAGAGCTCCAAACCCGAATCCACCTTGTAGGACGCCAGCCCGGGAGCGGCCGCGAGCACGATCTGACGCTGCCCCGCTACCTCCGTGACGAGCGGCGTGGCCCAGGAAGCTTTGAAGGCCCGTTCAACCTTCCATCGAGTTTCGCCGTTGACGGCGTTTAGGGCCAGAAGCTGTCCGGCTTTGTTTTGATCGAGTTGGACGAGGACGGTATTATCCGCCAGGGCTAAAGACGACCCGTGTCCGTAGGAATTATCCGGGGTTCCCAAATTTCGCGCCCAGAGCCGCTTTCCGTCAAAATCGAGAGCGACCAGGTCGCCCGTGCCGAAGATGGCAAAGGCGCGCGCTCCATCGGTCACCATTGTCGGCGCGGCCAGGGTCGCGTCTTCGGTGACCTCGGGCGCCTTGCTGGGTGATCCCGGGATATCATTGGCCTGGTGTCGCCACAGCATCGCCCCGGTCTTGGCATCAAGACAATAGACCTCGCGAGTCGTGGCATCGGCGCCGGTGAGGAAGATACGGTCGTTCCAGATCACGGGGGAACTGCGGCCGGGCCGCGGGATTTCTGTTTTCCAAGCAATGCCCTGGCCGGTCTTGCCATCCCAGGCGATTGGCAGCTCAGTCCCGAGCGCGAGGCCACGACTGCTGCCGAGGAACCCCGGCCAATTTTGGGACGGGAGAGAGGACGGAGAAAGTTCCTCGTTCTTCTGCTGGGAGGCGGGGAGCCTTGCCGATGGGCTCGACTTGGCGGTCATGGCGCGGTCGAGCGGGCTCTTCCAGGGGAGGGAAAGAACCAATGCCAGGCCCACGAGAATCAGGCCCGCGCTGGAAATGGCTCGGCGCGCCCACTGGGTGTTGGCGGTGAGATCGTCCCGCGCCGGGTTCGGTCGAGGGTAAGGCAGGGCCTGCCGGTAGGCGCCGAGTGTTTTGAAAGCGGCCACCGCGGTTAACGCCCCGATCGCCAGCAGATATTTGGCGATTTCCTCGAAGTGCTGGCTGCGAAAGAATGCCCGGCGCGCGAGGAAATCAAGATCGCGAATCTGCTCTTTCAACGCCTCGTTTTTCGGATTGGCATTCAGGTCATGGGTCAGTTGCACCAGAGCAGGCGCATGAATCGGATCGGCGTGGCGCGTCGCCAGCCAGTCTGCGAACATCAGCAGGGTAATGATGGCGGTGAAAACGCCCGCGGCCAGTCCGAGCCGCTCCAGCCAGCGGTAGGACGGAACCGTCGTGGATTTCTGGTAATCCACTAGGCGCATAGCGCCTCCTTCGTTTCCGGCTTTGGCGAGTCCTGCGAAATGGGTGGAGCGAAATTCGGACGATGCAGGGTGTCGTTCGGGCAGTAGGAGCAGCAGCGGGCGCAACTGAAGCAGCTGGCTTTGTTGATTTCGTAATCGGTGCGCGTGCGGGCCGTGGAGACGCCGAGCAATTTGAGGCCGAACACCAGGCCGAGAAATGCGCCAAGGGCCGTGCCGCCCGCCCGCATGCGCCGGCGGATCGCTTCGCTCTGGGCCATCAATTCAGTGACCGGGGTGCCGGCGGCCCGGAACGCATCGGTTTCGAGGCTCGGTTTGAGCGTCGGATCGGTTTTTTCCAGGACGAGCTCTTCCGCAAGACCAACGTGGCGGTTCAAGTGGGAGAGGGGGCCGGCGAGCTGATGTCCGATCCACCCGCCCAGCAGCATCAACACCGGAGTCATCAGCAGGAGATAACCCAACCGCCGGACGGTGGATCCGCGAATCTCCCGGCGGGCATCAACGTTCGGCTTGTCGATAGAGTCGAACGGGCAGGAGACCTCGCACAAGCGGCAGTTTACGCAGTTGGAGGGAGTGATCGAGACGTGACGGCGGGAGAACCGGGACATTAGGCCCAGAAGCGCGCCGTAAGGGCAGAAAAAACGGCAATACGGACGGGCCACGAACATTCCTATCAGGAGGAAGGCGCCCCCGAGGAAAAGATAGGGCGCGTTGCCGCCCAGCCGGAAGAATCCAATAAATGGATCGAACCGGCAGATCAGGAATGACGTGTTTACAATCGCTAGAAGAACCGCGAGACCAAGATAGGCGTAGGGAATCACGCTCAGGGCAGTGGTGACATTCCGAGGAAGCCGGAGAGGTTTGATAATGACCAGATCCTGAATGGCGCCCAGGGCGCAAACAGACGAGCAAAAGACCCGTCCAAAAAACAAAGCGAACAGGAGAGGAAGAACGAAAAAGAGCGTGACGGTCAACGGGACGGCGTAGTGCGGGTTGAAGAGGGAGAGAGCGACATTTTGGGTGGAGCCGATCGGACAGACGCAGCCTTGTTTGTAAAAGCCGAAGTAGGCCAGGCTGAACAACATCAACCAGAAGATTGCCCGACGAGACCGGCGTTTGATGGCCAGCCAGCTGGCCAGGCTGAGCGCCGCGGTGAAGACGGACAGATCCACCCATTCCCTAGTGGTCGAGGTGGGCTGGGGAGTGGCGGTAGCGGGAAAGGCGTAGCCGCTGCGGAATTCAGGGGCGGGAAATTTAAGCTCTTCGGCGAGCGTGCTGAAAATAAATCCCAGGGAAATCAGGAGCACCGCGAAACGCAGCAGACGCGCCCCTGGCTCTCGCAAGAGCAATTCCGCTTGGGGCGCTGCCGATGTTTGCCGGTCTAGACCGACTCCCATAACCCCTTTCCGCGATTGCGGGCGAACGCGAGCAAGTCAGGCCCCGGCAATTCCGCCACGTGCGAGGGTTCGTGCTTGAGACGGTAGGGCTCGCGTGCCGGCACGCGCTCCCAGGCGTTGGCCGGGCATTGGCGCGCGATCGAACAGTCGTTGCAGTTGACGCAACGATCATGCCGCACCTGCAGATAGAATGAGCCGTTGCCGAACTGCTCGCAGGCCTTCACGCATTTGGCACATCCGATGCACGTGTCTTCCCGAATATTGTATTCCCAGTAGGGATCTTCCACGAAGCGCCGCTCAATGGCGCCTGTCGGGCAGAGCTGGTTTTCCGCCGCGGACGTCAACGCGGGCGCGCCCGGCTGGAAATAACCAAAGCAAAGGCGGCAGTAGCCGCAGATGGGATAAGATTGGACGCACTTCACTGCGGAGGGAGTGAGCACGCAGGAAGTGGCGCAATGCTCGCAGTGAACGCACTTGGCGGGATCAATCTGCCAGACCGTGGTGGCCGCGCGTGAGCGGAAGAACGCCATTCCGCCGACCAGTCCGAGGCCCAGCGTAGCCAGCCGGCCAATTCCTTCCTTCAGGAATTCGAAGCGGGTATTTCCCTTCTCGGTGAGCGGCTTAGTTTCCATTTTGCGCCAGTTTCGGTCCGGCCTGGCCCACTTGCAGGCAGATCAGTTTTTCTGAATCTCGGAGCAGAAGTTTTCCTTCGACCAGAGCCATGGGCGCCCAGGCGTCCCGTCCACTCAAGACCCGGGCTCGGGCGAGGCGCTCGTAGCCGCGCGTGGAGGCCCGCGCCAGCGTGAGCTCGCCCGTGTCGTTCAGGATGAATACCTTTTGGTCGGCAAAGAGATAGGGCCCCAGCCCAAAGCGCTCGGTCTTCCCGCTTTCCCAAGCGATGCGCCCCTCGGTATCGAGGCACACAAATTCGCCCCGCAGCGCTCCCGCGTCTTTTGGCAGAACTCCGAACAGATGCTGTTCGTAAAAGACGGGTGTTTGCTGTTCGCAGGCGAAGACGGTTTTCGCCAGCTCGAAGATCGGTCCGGCCTGGATCGCGCCGTTGACGTTGGTCAGACCCAGCATCATGCTGCCGCCGCCGTAGCCAGCCGTTAGGAAGATGCGATGATCGTCCACTTGGACCGGGGAGGGGGCCAGCACGGTGTGCGTCCAGGCTGCTGATTTCCAAAGAAGTGAGCCTCGATCGCCCGTTTCCGCGGATATGCCCACGATGCCTCCCAAGGAGCAGTAGACGTAGGTGCGCTTGCCCAGGAGCGTCATCGGCATCACGGATGAGTGGGACATTTTCCAATGGTCGTCGTTCGGGGTTTGCCAGAGGATTTTGCCGGATGGGCAATCTACGCCCAGCATGAGCGCGTCCTTGCCAGCCGGAGCGATCACCGCCGTCTCGCCGTCAATCAGCGGACATTGGCCGGTGTACCAAAGCGGAACTTCTGCTCCGAAATCTGCGACCAGATCCAATCCCCACCGGAAGGCCCCGGATTCGCTATCGACGCACATCACATGGCAGCGCGGGCCCATCGAGACAGCGTACTGGTCGGATACAGCGGGCACAGCGCGTGACACCCCGTGATTGCGTTTGGTGGGAGCTCGATACCAGCGCCGCCAAATCTCCTGGCCGTCTCCGAGCGAAAAACGGCGGAGCACGTCCGACTCTTTCGCCTCGTCGTAATCCATGATGTAGACCGATCCATGAGCAACGGACGGTCCGGAGTGCCCCTCGCTGAGGGATACGCTCCAGATCACAGCTGGACCGGCGGCAGGCCATTGTTCGAGCAGGGGACCGCTCTGGCGGGCGATGTTGTTAAAATCGGGGCCGCGAAAGCCGGGCCACGAAGCGCCGGATGGGGCAGGGCGGCCGGTCAGGCGCAGGAACTCCCCTTCGATGCGGGTCTTCTGCTCCGCGGCGGGGGCAGCCGCGGAATTTTCAGCCGAAAGCGCGGGCTGTTCTTCGTTTGCTTGAGCGATTCGGCGCGCGACCGGGACCGGCCTGGGGCTGAGAAGCCCGAGCAGAAGAAGGGACGCGGGAATCCCGGCGATCAGCCCGATGGCAACACTGGTTAGCACCTTCTCGTTCATTTCAGGCCCAACTTTTGTTGGTCTGAACCTAACTCGTAATGCCAAACCGGTCTTTGACCTGGATCAAGGAACAAGCCGATCGCCTCTTTTATGATGAATCTTGTCATCGTGAGAGAAAGATCCGAAAAACCTCACGTCAAACGCCGCGGTTTCCTTGCCGCCGGTCTGATCGCGGCTGGCGCTGGCCTGGGTGCGTTAGCCCGGCGTAGCGAGACGACCCGATTGGCGGAGCCCACGCCATCTTCTTTGGACAGCCGTTTCGCGTATGATCTCAGCGAGTTCGAAAGAACCGATCCCGCGCAACTGCGTTACAAACCGGTCCGATTGTTTGCGACCGGCTTGAGCAGCGTCCGGCGAATTGCGGCGAGTCCGGAGGGAGTTTGGGTGGCGGGAGACCAAGTCCTGAAGCGCTTTGCCCAGGACGGACGCTTGGAGCGCGAATGGCCGCTCGTTATCAAGCCTTATTGTTTCCAGCCGTTGGAAGACCGGGAGATTCTGCTGGGCACAAAAGATTTGTTCGTGATTCTGGACTCCGATGGCCGGGAAAAGTGGCGCAGCTGCCGGCTGGAGGGCCGAACGTATTTCACCGCGGTGGCGGTTCGCGACGGCTTGATCTACGCCGCGGACGCGGGTCATCGGGAGGTGGCGGTTTTTGACCGCCGATCCGGAGAAGTGGTTGATCGGTTCGGTCAAACGGACAGCGGCCGAGGCAATCCGGGCCTGGCAATTCCCAGCCCCTACTTTGACCTGCGGATCGGCCCCAGCGGTAAACTGCATCTGGCGAATACCGGACGCACGCGCATTGAGACTTACACGCTGGATGGCCGTTTTGAGTCCGCCTGGGGGGAGCCCGGGATGCAGATCGATCGGTTTTGCGGGTGCTGCAACCCTGTCTATTTCGCTCTGACTGCCGCGGGCGACTTCATCACCAGCGAGAAAGGCCTGGCGCGGGTCAATATCTATTCCGCCGCCGGTCAGTTCAAAGGCGCGGTGGCTGGCCCGGAAACGCTGGTCGAAGACAGGGAGCTGGCTCGGCGCGCCTGTGTGGACTGCCGCGTCGGCGCGGGTTTTGATGTGGCGGCAGGTCCGGAGGATCAGGTGTTCGTTCTTGATCCCTACAAAAAAACCGTGCGTTGCTTTTCCCCCTTATTTACATGAACCAAAATCGGCGGGAATTCTTTCGCGGGACGCTCCGCCTCCTCGGCGTGGGTGGACTTCTGGGATTTGTGGCGGTTCAGGAACGCAAAGGGCGGCGTTTGCGGCTCGATCCAAACTGCGTTCGGCTGGAACCGTGCCGTGAATGCCCCAAGCAGGCCAATTGCCGGGCCGCGAATGGACGGCAAGCATTGATCTCGACTTCTGGCTAGGCGCTGCCGCGCGCGTCCTTTTCTCGCTCGGGCTGGCGGCCAATTCCCTCTCAAGCAGGCGCGGGCTTTGCCGATGGGGTAGGTAGAAAGTCCGTCATGGAACAAGTCGTCCAGCGTAGTTCAGAAGAAAGTGATCGCCGCGAAGATTTTAGGTCTCCGAGCGGGCAGTTGTACGAGCCCGTATCCCGGCAGGATTGGTGGCAGGCGACTTGGTTTCGGACCTGGCTCGAACTAGCCGGACATTAGGCGGCCAGCCCTCCCGACCGCGGCGGTTGATTTGGATTGCCTGCCGCCCGGAACCAGCCGAACGTGTCCGCATGGTTAAGAGTCTGGTGGTTCTTTCCTTTCTGGCGGCTGTTCCCGCTTTTTCGGGCGAGCTTCTTTTTCAGGATCCCTTCCAGAAATCCCTCAAGCCCGGTTGGAGTTGGATTCGTGAGGACTCCTCCGCCTGGCGTCTGCGCGACGGCGCGCTGGAAATCCGCATCCAGCCCGGCAATATGTGGGGGCCGGAGAACAGCGGGAAAAATGTTCTGATCCGATCTTTGCCCTCCTCAGCGATAGGGGATCTGATTCTCACGATGATTGTGGAGAACCGTCCCAGCGGCCAGTACGAGCAGACCGACCTCGTTTGCTATTTTGACGACAGCCACATGGTGAAGCTTGGACAGGAGCTGGTGGACGGCAAGCTCAGCATCGTGATGGGCCGCGAGGAGGCCGACAAAACCCGGACCATCGCCATCATTCCGCTGGCGACGGCGCGGGTGGAGCTTCGGCTGCGAGTGCGGGCAGAGACGGTGACGGGACAGTTTCGGCCCGGCGCCACCGGTGAATGGCAAACGGCTGGGACCTGCGATTTGCCAAAACAGGGCCCATGGAAAGCCGCGGTCCAATGTTACCAGGGGCTGCGCGATCAGGAGCACTGGTCACGAATTGAGAATTTTCGGGTGGAACGCGCTTCGGAATAGAAAAAGAAAACACCATTTCACTCCAATCGAGAGTTGTGGCATGATTTTCCAAAAGGACTAACCGGATGACGAAGTTTGGAGCCTGTACGGCTGCGGCGTTATGGATGGCGGCAGGGATGAGCCTCCCTGTTTTGGGGCAGAGCACGAATGGCATTCTGAGCGGCCAATGGGACTTTAACCAGAGCAACCTCAAGGCGACGATTGGCCAGGATCTGGTTTACCTGGGCGGCACGGAAGCTTTGACCACGTTTGAATCGGTGGATGTGAATGGCGTCAACGGGACTGTGCTGCACTTTCCCGCGGCTGACCAGACTCAGGGCTACCTGATGTATCACGGCGCCCAGGCGAACGGTGGAGGCACCAATGTCAACGTCTATACGCTGGTCATGGACTTGCGCTGGCCCGCGGAGAGCGATGGCACTTTCCGGGCTCTCTTTAATACGGACACGAATAATCTGCAGAGCGCCGTGATGTTCGTGAATCCGGACGATGGCGTGGGCATTAACAACGAGTATTCCGGGGCGATGCTGCCGGACACCTGGTACCGGCTCGCTCTGGCCTTTGACCTGACCAAGGGCACGGTGACGAAATACCTTAATACCACGAATGTAGGCACGCAGACGCTCGACGGCGGCGTCGATTCGCGCTATTCGCTGGGGGCGGCGATCCTCCTGTTCACGACCAATGACGGAGAAACTCAACCGGGCCTGGTCGATCGCATTCAGTTTTTTTCGGACGCTTTGACGCAGGACCAGATCAACATCCTGGGCACTCCCCTCGGTGATGGCGGGGCGCCTCCCTCCAACGGAGATGTGCACATCGACGGCATCCGGTTGCTTGGCGCGCGGGTGGAGATCACCCTCAGCGGGAACGGGACTTTGCAACTCCAGCGCAAGCCTTCCGTAACCTCCACTAATTGGCAGGCGGTTGGCCAGGTGACTGATTCGGGCAAAATCAGCCTGCCTGCGACGGACAAAGCCGCCTTTTTCCGGGCCCGAAAGTTGTAAGGAGCGTGCAGTGCTCCCCGGCGGGGGCCTCCGGCCGCTGCTTGCTACTTGAGTCCGATTTTTGATCGGAGAAGGCCTGCGACGTCTTTCGCTTGGGGCACGCCCATCCACAGGAGGGCGCCGATGTAGCAAAAGGCGGCCGCCCCGATCGGGACGAAAACCGCCCCGGACCGCTGGAGGAGATTGGCCCCGCCCACGTATTGTTCCCAGGCGTGACTGGTGGCGTAGGCCGCGATTCCCCCGAGCACTCCGGCCCCCAGCATTTTCAGGATCATCGGGCGGAGGTCGGCAAAATCGAGCCGGTTCAGCTTCCGTTTCAGCCCGTACATGAGCAGATACACATTAATGGCGGCGCTCAGCGTATTCGCCACGCCCATGCCTCCCTGGCGGAGCGGCGGAACGGTCCATAGGGCGAACGCCACGTTCAGCACCAGGCAAAACGCGCTGATCTTCATCGGCGTTTGGGTGTCGCCCAGGGCGTAGAACGCGCGGGCGGTGATGTTCACCATCGAGAAGGCGAGCAGGCCGGGACCGAGGCACGCCAGGGCGTAGGCGGCGCGTTCCGTGGCAAAGTGGTCGAAACTCCGATGTTGAAAGAGCAGGCGAATCATCGGTTTGGCGAGGATGACCAGAAGAATGGAGGCGAGAAGATTCGAGAAAAAGAGGTAGCCGACCGCCTGTTTGTAGGTCGCGCGGAATTCCACATATTTTTTTTCCGCGGCAAATCCGGACAGGGTTGGCAAAAGGTAGGTCGCGAGAGAGATGCCGAACAGGCCCTGCGGGAACTCCATCAGGCGAACGGCGTAGTCGTACGAGGCGTTGATGGCCGGATCGACAAAAAAGGCAATCCCCTGGGTGGTGAGGACGTTGAATTGAAAGGCGGCCACTCCCAGCATGCCGGGAATCATCTGACGCACGACCCGGCGCACCACGTCGTTGTCAAACGGCGTGACCCAGTGTGGACGGTAGCCTTCCCGGAAGAGCGAGGGCATTTGAAACGCGGCCTGCGCAATGCCGGCTAGAAGAATGCCGTAAGCCAATCCAAAAATGCGATCTTCGAGTTTTGTTCCAAAGAGCGGGGTGAGAAAGTAGACGCTGCCGATCATCACCACGTTCATGATGCACGAGCCGAGGGCGGGTATGAAAAAGTAGCCGCGAGCGTTCAGCATCCCCATCAAGATGGCGGCAAGGCAGGCCAGCAACATGTAAGGGAACATGATGCGGGTCAGCTCCAGCAACAGTCGCATGCTGGCGGAAAGCGTTCCTGGCTGGTTCACGAGTTGAGCGGCGGCAGCGGTGTTGGGGGACCGGATGTAGAGCGTGAGGCTGATCCCAACGATCGCCACCATCACGATCACGGCCGCCGCGATGACCAGCCCGGAGATCACCGCATTCGCCGCCCGCCACATTTCGGCTTCTCCCGCGTTCTTCTCTTTGTCCTTGAAGATCGGAATGAAAGCGGCCGTGAGGGCGCCCTCGCCCAGCAGGCGGCGAAAAAGGTTGGGAATCGTCAGGGCCGTCTTGAAGATACCCGCCACCGGCGTATCGCCCATGAAAGCGGCGTAGACCACTTCACGGGCCATGCCCAGGAGCCGGCTGGTGAAAGTTGCCAGGCCGATTGCCCCCGTTGATTTCAGCATCTGCGACATCGAAAACGCGAACCGTAATGAACAGACGCCCGTCGAGAAAGGACAAATCGAGTTTTCCGCAAAGCGGGACGCATCGCCGTGTCCGGCGGTGAGCGCGCATTTGCTCGTTGTCAGATCCCGGGGCATTTCGCACTATCCAGCTCGATTTAATCGGAATGGTTGGCGAAAAGCTGCGTCAAGCAAGGGAGCAGGCGGGTCGGAGTATTCGGGAAATGTCCGATATTACCAAGATCCGCTCGGATCATATCGAGGCGCTGGAAAGCGGGAATTACGACGTTTTCTCGGCGCCTGTGTATATCCGTGGCTTCGTTCGGAGCTACGCGGCCGCCTTGAAGTTGAACGTGGCCGAGACCCTGCTGGAGTTGGATGGCGAACTGGTGCAGACGCCGCGCTTCAAGGAACACCCGCGGTTGAGCGAGGAATCGAAGGGGTTTGTCGATTTTCTGATGCTCCAGCTCTCCAAGATCAATTGGAGAGTCGGCCTGCCGCTGCTATTGCTGGCTTTGATCCTTTTGGTGGCTGTTTTCAGCTATCGCATTTACCGGCACGCAAAAACGGAAGACCCGCTGAAAAGCCTCGGCCCGGGTCTTTACCAGGGCGAGCCGCGGGGCGAGATGCTGCCTATTCCCATCAGCACGAATCGTTAATTCCTCTTGGCGCCAGCCTTCAGCGCGTGCAGCGAAAGAAAAGAGTTAGGAGCCGGGGAACCGACTTCAGGCTGGATAGCATGACGTTTTGCGTGGCCCGATGATTAAGCAGCAGCCGCAGCGCCTTTGCGGTCAGGAATCGCCGGCGAAAGCGATGAGCCAGCTGTTGATCGATCGCCTTTAGCGCTTCGGTCCAGGCGATCTGGCCAGCGGCATATTCCAAGAGCGGCTGCGCGGCCATAAAGCCGCTTTCGATCGCCAGAGACATGCCGTTGCCGGTAAAGGGCGGAATCATTCCCATGGCGTCGCCAACGGAGCAAACCCCGGCTTGCCGGTGGCGGCGGAAGGAAATCCCGGTGATGGCGCAGAGCGAATCCTCGTCAATTTGACCGGCCTGCAGGCGAGCGAAGTTTTCTCGTCCGAGAACGGGGGCGAGCACTCTCAGCGGGTCCTGCCGGAATCCAGATACGTCCGCGCCGGGCCGCAGCAGGGCGCAGATATTCACCCCGTCCGGCAGGCGGGAAATGCCAAGATACCCCGCTCGGGCAAAGTGCATCTCCAAATCCGCGCGAAGGTCAATATCGCGGGCGTGGAATTTCAGCCCGATCCAGCCGCGGCCGTTGGCTTTGAGCATTCGGCCGCTGGCGCGAACCAAGCCCTCGCGTTCGAAGCCCTCCGTCCAGCGCCCCCGCGTGCGTAGATGGCCGCCCAGATTCAGGAAGCTCCGCGCAAGGGCATGATCGAGGGACCAGCGGGAGATCGACAACGCTGGCTCGGGCAGACTCAACGGCGTGCTCCTGCGTTTTTGGCTGTGGAATTGAACCGTGCGCGCCCAATGTCCGCGAACATCCGGGAGCAACTCAGCGAGCAGTTTGCAGCCGTCGCCGCTGATGAATTCTCCGCAGACCCGGTGGCGCGGGTAGTCATACGCTTCCCAAATTTCGACGGGCACGCCGCGCCGCCGCAAAAGAATGCCGAGCGTGAGTCCCGCCAGACCTCCGCCCGCGATGGTAATGCGCCGCATGGGTTGGGAACCTACCGGCGCTCCCGGTTTGAGCAAGCCGGTTGCCTCCGCGCATTCGCCACGGAACGACGACGAGCGCTCCGGGGCGAACCCCCGCTCCAGAAAATAAGCCGGAGACCGCCCCGGGAACGTCTCAACAGGGAGCCTTTCGGTCTATTGGGCGCCGCGCGCTTTGTCGGTCAGTGATCGGAGAAACGCGGCGATGTCGGCGCACTCGTTGTCCGCCAGTTCCTTTCCCAGCTGATGCCAGGCCATTTTCTTGGCCGCGTTTTCCAGGGTTTTCTGGGTGCCGTCGTGAAAGTACGGGCCGGTGAGTGCGACGTTTCGGAGCATCGGCACTTTGAATTTCTGTTTGTCACTCTCATCTTTCGTGACCTCGAAGCGCCCCGAATCTCCGGTTTCATAAGGATTCACCAATCCCAGTTTCTGATACTGGTTGCCGCCAAGAAGAGGACCATTGTGGCAGGTGGTGCAGCCCGTGTTCAGGAACAGGTTCAGGCCTCGCAGTTCCTGCGTGGCCAGGGCTCGATCAGCCCCCTTTTGCCAGTCATCGAAGCGATCATGAGTCACCAGCGTCCGCTCAAAAGCCGCAATCGCGCGCGCGACATGGTCGTAGTTAATCGGTTCCTTTTCGGTCGGAAACGCCTTCGCAAAGAGCTCTTTGTATTCGGGGGCGGCTTTGAGCCGGCTGATGACCTCTGCCGGTGATGGCATGGCCATTTCGATTGGGTTCAGGATCGGGCCTTTCGCCTGTGCCTCGAGGTCTTCCGCCCGGCCATCCCAGAATTGGGCGACTTGAAAGCCGGCGTTTAGGACGGTGGGAGAGTTTCGGCCGCCCCGTTTGCCGAAGGCGCCGGGCGAGGTCGGCTCGTTGTCGACTCCCCCTCGTTTGTTGTCCACTGGGTGGCAACTGTTGCAAGACTGTGAATTATTTTGTGAGAGCCTCTTTTCTAAGAACAAACGTTCGCCCAGTTTGCGCATTTCCGGCGTATCCTTTTCCGCTCCGGGCATTTTGTCGGGGATCGGTCCCACGGCGGAGACCGCGGCGCTTCGCAGTTCGGTGGCAGTTGGAAGCTCTGCGCGCACCGCGCAAATTGCGGCGCCGAGAGCAAAAAGGGAAAGAAGTGATTTCCTGTTCATAGTTCGGTTGCCTCTAAGACGCGCCGGTGGTGGCCGATCATCAAAGATTTTTTGAGAGATTGATTCTCAATTGGAGCGGGCGAACCCGCCGAGTTCGAGGTGAGGAAAATGCTCTCTTGACGTCCCTTTTGAACTGTCCTACTGTTATAGGACAGAACGCTTATGCTTTTCGCCGTCGATTTTAAACTAGGCAAGCCGGTCTACCTTCAGATCGTCGATCAGGTGAAAGCGGCGGCGGCATCCGGAGCCTTGCGGGCGGGCGAGCCCCTCCCGGCCATTCGACCGGTGGCGGAGCAATTGCGCGTGAATCGCAATACTATCGCCAAAGCCTATGCCGAGCTGGAGAAGCAGGGAGTGATCGAGACCCTGGCCGGCAAAGGCTGTTTTCTTCGCGACAACCACGCGTCTCCTCTGAAGAAGGAGGCGAGAGTGGATCTGCTCGCCCGGGATCTCGATCAAGCCGCGATCCAGGCCCATCATCTCCAGATCGGCCGCGAAGATTTCCTCAAACTGGCGCGAGAGCGTTTTGATTTTCTCGCCCAACAACGGTTGGAAGCACAGTAAACTTATGAATGTTCCCGTCATTGAAGTGAATCACCTGGCGCGGTCCTACGGGCATCACGAAGCGGTAAATGGGTTGAGCCTGCGGGTCATGCCCGGCCGGTGTTACGGCTTTTTCGGCCGGAACGGCGCCGGGAAGACGACGACGATCAAGTGCCTGCTGAACCTGCTGCGCCCGACCGCGGGCCAGGTGCGGGTGTTCGGCCTGGATCCGGAGCGGGACGAGGTTGAGGTCAAATCGCGGCTGGCTTACGTGCCGGACGCGGTGGCTTTTTATCCATGGATGACGGTCCGTGAGACGCTCGACTATTTTGCCTCTTTCCGGGACCGCTGGAACTGTGACAACGAAGCCAGATTGATGGAGCGCCTCGACCTGGACCCGCGGCAGAAGGCCAATTCGCTCTCCAAGGGGCAGAAAACCCAGCTTGCTCTGCTGGCTGCGATTTGCGCGGAGCCGGAGTTGTTGATCCTCGACGAGCCGACGTCCGGCCTCGACCCGATTGTCCGCAGGGAATTCATCCAGACGGTGATTGGCGCATTCCAGGAGGGGGCGCCCGAGAAACGGACCATTTTTGTCTCGACTCACCTGATCAGCGAATTCGAGGGGTTGATTGACGAGTTTACGATTATCGATAGAGGCCGTGAGGTGGTCACCATGGAAGCGGACGAGGCCCGCCAGCGTTACCAGAAGCTGTCGGCCCGCTTTCCGGCGGAACCGTCGCACTTGCGATTGAAAAACGCCCGCGTTTTGCGCCGGGCCGGGCGGGATATTGAAGTTCTGGTCAATGGGAATGCGGCCGAAGTGATGGAGGAGCTCCAGGCGTCCTCCCCCGAATCGGTTCAGTCCTGCGCTCTGACGCTGGAGGAGATTTTCGTCACCTTTTTGCAGAAAGCGGAGGCGCCATGAGAACAGGTTTCCAGGTGCCGATTTCTTATTGCCTGCCGGAGTGGCTGCGGTCCCCCCGGCTGCCCATCCTGATCGGAAATGAAACGCGCGCTCTCATGCCCGTGGCGTTTCCCGCGCTCTTGCTGGTCCTGCTGAGCAATTTGGTCGAGGCTCCGCTAAGCATGTCGGTGGCTCTCGCCGGCTACGCTTTCGGGTGTGCCGCGCTTGCCGCAGTGGCCTTTGGGCATGACTTTACTCACAGGACTCTGACGCTGACTTTGGTTCAGCCGGTCGCCCGGGAGCGGCTCTGGAATTTGCGGATCAAGCTCTGTCTCAGTCTCGTGCTGTTGCTCGCCCTTCCGGCCGGCGGGGGGCTGCAGGTCTATCGGCAGATCGTCTGGGTCTTGTCCACTCATCAGGTCGAGTCCGTCTATCCGTTTGCTTTTTTTCTGAGCGTTCCGCTCGTGGCCCTGGGCTGGGCGCCTTTTCTCACGTTGATCTGCCGAAGTGCGCTGGCTGGGGCCGTTTTCACGATTTGCGTTCCGGCTTTCAGTCTGCTTTTGGCCCAGTGGCTCCTTCCCTTCCTCGTCGCCTGGAATCTGCCGATAGGCGAGGAATTTTTTGTCATGCTGTTTTTTCTGGCCACCGCAGGGCTGGGGGGGGTAGGGGCCATCGTCGCCGCGAAACGTCGGTTTCTGCGGCTCGAAGCGCTCGATCGGCAACCCTCGTTTCGGCCAATGGAGAGGGTCGGGGAAGTTCGCAGCGCAAGGCGGGCGATTCCCGCCTCTCTTTCTGGGCGAGGGCCTTTCTGGTGGCAGCTGGCTCGAAAGGAGGGCCGGCTGCAAGTCATCAGTCTGGTCCCGGTGGCTGGGCTGGTGGTGAGCGTCCTTACGTTGACCCGTCCCGACGCTTCCGGCTTTGCCAGCCCCTACCTGTTGCTTGTGACCGGGCTTTGGGCGGTGGTAGTTTGTGTGCTGATCGGGGCGGTGGGGAGTGCCGAGGAGAGGCAGTTGGGCGTGATTGAAAGCCAGGGAGTGCTGCCGGTTCGCAAAACCCGGCAATGGTGGGTGAAAGCGGTTTGCCTGCTGTCGCTGTCCCAGGTTTTGGCGGTCGCCTTGCCATTATTCTTGCTCCGGCTTGCGCCGCCGGTCCGGGAGATCGATTTCCCGGAGGCTCGTTGGTGGAGTGTTGCTGCCGTCCTGCTGGTGTCGCTGAGCCTTTATGTTTCCTCGATTTCTCGAACCACCATGCAAGCGGTCTTGAGGATGTTGCCACTGGTCCCGCTGGTCCTTATCGGACTGTCCGGGGCGCGCGAGATCGAAAGGGCCGCCACCCGCAGCCCGCTGGCCGATCCGTTTTCTTGGGACAGGCTCGATTTGCTGCCGCCGTACCTCGCCGCCGCTCTGCTGAGTTTTGCTCTCTGCCGATTTGCCGGGCGGAATCATTTCTCGGCTGAAATCCGCGGTTCGCGTCTTGGGTCGCAGCTTTGGCGGTTATTGGGGTTGTTAGTTGGGGCGGTTATCTTTTGCCTTTCGTTCGGTTTCGGGGGGTAGAGATCCCGGCCTGCGCGGGACTGGTGATCCCCCGCATGTTGTTCGGGGGGCGTGGTTAGCGCTTTGAAAGCGGGGTTTAAGAATCTCTGTTTCCGGTCGATAGTTTCCTTAAAATGGAAAAGCGCCTCCTATTTGTGGACGATGAGGAGCTTCTGAGGGAGTTCTACGCTTCCCTGAATTCGGTTTTGGGGCAGGAGTTGGAGATCTGCACCGCGTCTGGGGGGCAGGAGGCGTTGCGTCTCATGCAGGAGAAGCCGTTCGATGTCGTGGTTTCAGATCTCGCGATGCCCCAAATGGACGGCCTGGAGTTTCTTGGCGAGGTGGTGCGTCGCTATCCGGAATCGGCGCGCATTGTGATTTCCGGCTTTGCGGACCGCCTCAAGATCGCGCAATGCCTGACGGTCGGGCATCGGTTTTTCAGCAAGCCGTTTAACGTCAGGGCTTTCTCTGGCCTGCTCAAGCGGATTTGCCAGTACAGCTACCTCATCAGCAGCGAACGAGTGCGGCGGATCGTCTGTGGCAGCAAAGCGCTGCCCACTCCGCCCGATACCTATTTGCGGCTGACCGAGGCGCTCAACTCGGAATACACGGAACTCGACGACATCGGCCGGATTGTTGAGCAGGATGGCGGGCTGAGCACCAAGCTGATTCATATCGTAAATTCCGCCCAGTTTGGCGCGGCCCGACAGATCGCCAGCCCCACCGAGGCGGTGCAGTTGATGGGAATCGAGGTCCTGCGCGCCCTGATGGTGGGAGCGGAGGTCTTCAACTTTTACGAGGGCGATCCAATGGTCCGGAGCGTTTTCAAGGAGCTCTGGAATCACAGCCTGAAAACCGCGATTTCCGCGCGGAAACTGGCGGTGGTCGAGCGCCTGCCGACCGCGCAATGCGAGGAGTGCTTCCTGGCCGGGTTATTGCACGACATCGGCAAGCTGGTTCTGGCCGCGAATTCCCCGGCCGAGTACCGCCTGGTCCTTGATTTGGTCGCGGGCAAGGGGATGTCCCTGCATCAAGCGGAGTTGGGCATTTACGGCAGCAGCCATTCGGAGGCAGGCGCTTACTTGCTGGCCCTTTGGGGCATATCGGACACCGTCATTCGCGCGGTCGAACTCCATCACAAGGTTCCGGACGCTAACGTCGAAGAGTTTGGGCCGCTCTTGGCGGTCCATCTTGCGCAATGCCTCGACCCGGAGGCTGGAAGAGCGGACCAACTCGACGAAATAACACTGGAGCGGCTGGGACTGCTTGACCGCGTTCCGGAGTGGACGGAATTGCTTTCCGGCGAAGATTAGGCGGCTCCTTCCCGTTTCTCCTTCAACGCTTCTTTTCGACGAAAGCTTCTTGGGCGCGCAGCAGGTCGTGCAGGGTGAGGAGAGCGATAATGCCTCCGGCCCCTTCATCCCGGACGAGCAGGATCGAATCCTCGCTTTGCAGCAGGATATTCTGGGCTTCCCGGATCACCATGCGCGGCGGAACAACTCTCGGCTCATGCGGTCTGGGAGGTCGGTTTTCCCGCAGTGCCGCCAGAATTTCTCCCCGAGGCAGGATTCCTCGCAGTTCGCCGTTTTCTATCCACGGAAAGCGCGCGTAACCGGAGGATTCGAGGGCTTTGCGCAGTTCTGGCGCTTCGACGCTGCCGACGGTCACGGGCTTGAAGTTGGCAATGGCCGAGACGGGCAGCTGCTGCCAATCCGCCAGATCGCGCGGCGGGATGACCTGATCGAGTTGATGGCCGTCCTGCAGAAGGATGGCCTCGTAGAAATTGTGCGGGGAAAAGAGCCGGCGCATCGCCTGGCTGACCAGAGCGCCAATCATCAAGGCTGGCACAAGGGAAAACTCGTGAGTCATCTCGAAAACGATCAGGATGCCGGTGACGGGCGCGCCCACTACCGCCCCCAGGCAGGCGCTCATTCCCACCACGCTTAACGCCGTTAAATCGGTCTCGGCGAGCGGGAGTCCTTGGGCGAGAAGGCCGGAAAGCCCCAAGCCGGTCATGCCGCCAAAAAAGAGGGTGGGGGAGAAAATGCCGCCGCATCCGCCAAAGCCGTAGCAGGCGACCGTGGCGGCGAGCTTTGCCGCCAGCAGCACGAGCGCGATGTGCCAGGCCAGGCGGCCGGCCAAGGCTTCTGAGAGATCTTCGTAACCCAGGCCAAAGACGCCCAGATGCCCGTTGGCCAAAAAGACCGTGGTCCCGAGCAGCCAGGCGGTCAGTCCGCCCAAAGCCGGCCTGCACCAGCGAGGGATGCTGCGCATCTGGCGCGACTTTTCGCGCAACGCCACGGCTCCCTTCTGAAATGCAATTCCGCTCAGACTCGATGCGGCGGCGACGATCGGGAGCAGAAGGTAACCCAGCCAGCTCGGGCTGCGCACGCCGCCCAGCGAGAAGGCGGGCTGCGGGCCCACCCATCCATGCACCACCATCGCCCCGATGACCGACGCGAGCAGAACACTCCCGAGGAATCGGCTGTTGAGGTCTTCGATGATTTCCTCCAGCACGAAAGTAATGGCGGCGATTGGCGTGTTGAAGGCCGCGGCCAGGCCGGCGGCGGCGCCCGCGGCCGCTGCCCGGCGGCGGTTCTGCTTCGGTTCACCGAAGATTCCCCCCAGCACCGAGCCGATGCCTCCCGCCAGGTGGACGCTGGGGCCTTCGCGGCCCAGGCTGCTCCCGCCGCCGATGCTGATCACTCCGGCGATAAACTTCACCCAGACGGTCCGCCACGAGACGTAGCCAAAATCCTTCCAGAATGCGATTTTGAGCTGCGGGATGCCGCTCCCGGCCGCCTCCGGACAAAATGAATTCAAAAGCCACCCGGTGAGCAGAGAAGAGCCGATCAGAAGAACGAAGCTGCCCGCTACGAAGGTGAAGTGGGTTCCGTGCGCAAGCCGCACCAGCCCGTTCTGATAAATCTGGCTGATCCCGAGTTGAAAAGCGACCGCGCCCGCGCCCGCAGCCAGAGCGTAGCAGACGGTGACAAGGACAGTCTGTGGTTGCTTGGGCAGCTTGCGCAGGAGGCGCGCGACAAAATACGACATCTCAAAAATCCTCGGGTCGAATATGGCTGCGGCAGCCTGAGGACGCTAGAGAAAACCCGTCCCCCCCCAATCGCCTTCGATCGGCTGAATCGGCAGTGACGTGGCCGCAAGCTCCGCTCGCCGTCGTGGCAGGATTGTGTTCGAAGTTCAGCCGTGGCAGAGTGGCACAAGGTGGTGATGCGACGAAATCCTCTAATCGCCTTGATCGTTTTTTTGGGCTGTGCGGCCGCGTTAATGGCGCAGCGGTTTCGCGGCGGCGGTGGAGAAGGCTCCATTCCAGAGGACGCGCCCCTCCGCACGGCCCGCGAGGCGCCCTCGCACAGCGCGGAAACGCCCGTTTGGACCAACAAGCCGGGATATCAGCGCGATGTTTTCACCTTTGCCCGGGTCCGCTATCGGCGGGATCCCTCAAATTGGAGCCGCGCCGGCTATTGCTTCACAGATTTTCCGGACAGCGACCTGAATTTTTCCTACCGGCTGCAGCAGATCACGACGATCAAGACCGACCCGGATGGCCGGGTGATCAAGCTAACCGATCCGGATCTTTTCAACTACCCCTGGATTTACATGGTCGAGCCCGGGGCCATGCTCCTGGACGACGACGAAGTGACAGCGCTGCGCCGCTACCTGCTGAACGGCGGCTTTCTGATGGCCGACGATTTTTGGGGCACACGGCAATGGGACAACTTTGCCCGGGAGATCAAGAAAGCGCTGCCCGAGCGTGATTTTGTCGAGTTGGAAATGACTCATCCCATTTTCAGTTGCGTGTTTCCCCTGGCCGGCAAGGAAAAGAACGAGCTGCAGGTGCCGAACTTCTGGCTCGGAGAGCGCAGCCAGCAAACCGGCATAACGTGGGAAGTGCACGAAGGAGAGGAATGCCGCGAAGTCCACATCCGCGCCATTTTCGACGGAAAAGGGCGGATGATGGTGATTGGCTGCCATAACACCGATAACGGCGATGGCTGGGAGCGGGAGCAGGAGTACCAATACTTTTTTCGCCAGTTTTCAGAAAAACGGGCGTATCCCCTCGGGATCAACATTGTGTTTTACGCGATGACTCATTGAATCAGCCAATCAACCCAGCCGTTCTGCCGGCCAGCGCCTGAAAAGCGATCAGGGGGCGGCTGGCTGGTCGAGTCCGCGGGCGATGAACCAATCCTGCAGCCGGTCGGGCCAGGTCGTGACGGTTTCTTTGCTTTTGCGCAATCCATACCCGTGGCCGCCGGTCGGGTAGATGTGCATTTCAAACGGGACCTTGAGCTTTTTCAGTTCGGCCGAGTAGGCGAGGGCGCATTCGACTCCGATCCCGTCATCTTCGGTCATCGTGATAAACGCCTGGGGTGTGCTGGCGCTGAGACTCAGTTCCGGGCTGACCTTCGTTTTATCGTCCTCGCGCGCGAGGTAAGCTGGATAAATCAGCACGGAAAAGTTCGGCCGGGCATCGAGTTCATCGGCGGCATCCACCCGGGGATAAGTTCGATCTGCGGGCGGATTGCTGGCACTGGCTGCGAGATGTCCTCCGGCGGAAAATCCGAGGACGCCGACCCGCTTCGGGTCGATATGCCATTCGGCGGCGTGCTGGCGAATCAGGCGGATGGCCCGTTGCGCATCTTGCAGCGGGGCCAGGTGCTTCTCCTGGTTCGGGCGTCGCGGGACTCGGTATTTCAGAAGGATCGCAGTGATCCCCATGGAGTTAAGCCGTTCACAGATTTCAGAGCCCTCCAGATCGAGCGCCAGAATGTGATACCCGCCGCCTGGGCAGACAAGAACGGCGGCGCCGTTGGCTTTGTTTGTCGGCGCGGGATAAACCGCCAGCGTGGGGGTGGAGACGTTGCCAAGGCGGATCAGCCGCTGGCCGCCCACCAGATTGTCCGTGGCTTTGGTCAGATCCTGTTCCGGCGGCAGTTCCGCCTGTTCGCCGGGCGGCTTGCCGGGCCATAGGGGAATTTGCGCGGGCGCCGCCGCAGCGGAATAGACAAGGGCTGAAGCCAGAAATAAAAGGATTTTGAGATGCACCAGCCCTTTATGGCAAAACAGGCCCGAAAAGTCGAGGCGCCCCGCCGCGCTTCTTATATTGCCGCACGAGAGGTTGAAGGATAGCTTGGTGAAAACCAGCAAACCAAAAGCGTAGATTGGAAAGCGTATGTTCTTCGGCGCTGATTATCATCCTGAACACTGGGTCTATCCCTATGCCGGCACGGCAGAGGAACCGGAAGCGCGCTGGGATCGCGACGCCGAGTTGATGGTCCAGGCCGGCTTCAACGTCGTCCGCATGGGTGAGTTCACCTGGGGTCTGTGCGAGCGGGAAGACGGGAAGTTCGATTTCGCCTGGCTGCGGCGGGCGATGGACGCGATGCAACGCCGTGGCATCAAGGTGGTCCTCGCCACCCCGACCGCGGCGCCGCCCGTTTGGCTGGCCCGGCAGCACCCGGAGATCCTGCCGATGAACGAGCGCGGCCAGGTCCTGCGGGAAGGCACGCGCCGTGGCTATTGCATGAACAGCGATGTCTATTGGGATTACGCCAAACGCATTGTGCGCGCCATGGCGTCCGCCCTCGGAGATCATCCCCAATTGATCGCCTGGCAGATCGACAACGGACTGGGCGGGCACAATACCGAAGCTTCTTTCAACTCCCACACCGCCAAAGACTGGCATGCTTGGCTGCAGGCCAAATACGAAACTGTTGAGCGGTTGAACGATTCACTCGGCCTCCGATTTTGGGGCCAGGTGGTCAGCAGTTTCTCGGAGGTGCCCATGCCGATGCTGGCGCCCACCGTCCATAACCCGGCCTTGGTGCTGGATTGGATGCGGTTCTGCAGCGACACCTGCGTCGCTTTTGTGCGCACCCAAGCGGATATCCTGCATGAAGTAACCCCGAATATTCCGGTCACTACGAATTTGCGCGCTCTCACCCGGAATTTTGACCACTTCGACGTCGCGGAGGCGCTTGATTTCGTTTCGGTCGACAGCAACGCCACTCTCAAGGCGCGCTGCTCCGAGAACGCTTGCGAGATCGACATGCTCCGCTCCTTGAAAAAGCAGAATATCAAGAGTCCGGGCGGCGGCGATGGCTTTTGGGTGATCGAGCAGAAGGCCGCCCAGGTCAATTGGCAGGATGTGAATTCTCTCGTTCGTCCGGGCGTGGCGCGTCTCTTCACCTACCAGCTCATTTCCCGGGGAGCGGATGGAGTGCTCTACTTTTTCTTCCGGCAGCCGCGCATCGGCTCGGAGAAGTTTTATGGCGGCGTTTTGAACCATGACGGTCGCGGTGAGAACCGCGTGTTCAAGGAGATCGCGCAAGTGGGCGAGGAGATGAAACTTCTGGCCCCGGCCATCAAGGATACCAAGGTCGTGGCCGAGGTTTGCATTTTGTTCAGCCACGACAACGCCTGGGCGATGAAACTCCCTGGCCAGCCCCAGCGGAACTTCAATTACCGGGAACACATCAACCTTTTTCACGCCGCGTTTCACGATCGGAATATTCCGGTCGATTTCGCGAGGCCGACGGAAGATTTGTCCCGCTACAAACTGGTCATCGCTCCCTCGCTGCATATGCTGGCGGGCGGCGAGGCGGATCTCCTCAAGCTTTATGTGCAAAATGGGGGAACGCTCGTGGCCACCTGCAACACCGGCTTGATTGATGAACATGCCATCGCCCCGGACGACGGCCTGCCCGCCAATTGCACGGATCTGTTTGGCATCGAGGTGACCGAGTTTGATCCTTTGCCGGCGGGGGAGGAGAACCACCTCACTTTCAAAGGCGCTTTTCCAGCCAGCCATTTGCATCCGGCTCGCCTCTGGTGTGATCTGATCGAGCCCAAAGAGGCGCAGGTTTTGGCCACCTATGCCAAAGATTTCTACGCCGGCCGGGCGGCGATGACGATTAACGACTTCGGCCTCGGCAAAGCGATCTATTTCGGGACCGTCAGCCATCAGCATTTTTACTACGATTTGGTTGCCTGGCTGCGCCAGTTGTGCAATCTGTTCCCCCTGTTGAAGGTCCCGGATACCGTCGAAGTCAGCATGCGCCAGAAGAATGATCGCAAGATCTATTTTCTTCTGAACCATCAGAATGCCCATGTTCGCCTGCACTTCTACAAGCCGATGCACGATTTTCTCACCGGCCAGACCTTCACCGGCAATTACGATCTCCCTTCGCATGGCGTGCTCGTGCTGGATGAAAACGTCCCGGTGAAGGCGGAGGAAAGCCAGCCAGCCGAGGCGGAGGAGCCAGTCCCGGCCGATCAGGCGGCAGAACCGGCGGCTGGCGCCGATTCCACCGAACCCGCGGTCGTTCCCGTTTAAAGCGGATGCAGCGCCCTCCTTATCTCCAGCCGCCGCTGGCGGCCAGGATCCGGCTGACGCCGCGCGAGCAGGCGCTCGCGGAATGGCGGCGCATCGACCTGACTCCGGAAGAGAAATCACGAAAGAACAGAGTCAAAACCATTGGGGACCTTGTTCCCGGAGTTCTGAAGGGCATTGGGCTGGAGCGTAAACAGTCCGAACTGGAGATTCTGAAAGTTTGGAATCATCTCATGGATCCTCTGGTGGTGGCGCATGCGAAACCGGTGGGATTGGCGAAGGGAACCCTCTTCGTAAACGTCGATAGCAACGTCTGGCTGGACGAGATCGTTCGCTACCGCCGCCGTGAAATTCTGCAACGCCTCCAGCACAGCTTCGGCCCGGACCTCGTCCAGCGCATCAGCTTCCGCGTCGGTTGAAAAAATGGCTGTAAGGAGTTCCGGTCGGGAGTAAAATCTCGCCTATGCGCTTTATCCTGCTGCTCGCCAGCCTCGCGGCTCTGGCTTTATCCGAGTTGTCCCCGCGTGCGGCGGATCTCACACTCTCCTGGACCAATAACCTTTTGCGGATTCGCGGACCCCAGGTTTCAGGAGAGTATGTGGAGATCTGGTATCTTGAAGCGTTCTGCCGCAGCGGTTCGACTCATCAGGATTGGAACAAGACCACCATCCCGCATGTCACCGAGCTGATCTCAGCCTCTCCGCGGGAAATCCGGTTGCGGACGCGCGTCGATCCTCTCGTTGTTCTGGAGCACCAGATCACGGCCCGCGAAGACGAGGTTGAGTTTCGGGTCCTCGCCCGGAACAAGGGCGAGGCCGCGGCGGACGTGCAGTGGTTCCAACCTTGCATGCGCGTCGACCGCTTTACGGGCTTGAAGCAGACCAACTATTACGAGAAGTCCTTCATTTTTACCGCGAACGGCTTGCAGTTGCTCTCCGCCCTGCCGCGCAACGAGGAGGCCATCTATCACGGCGGCCAGGTTTATGTTCCCGCCGGAATTCCGTTGGAGGACGTAAATCCCCGGCCCATCAGCACGGTGCGGCCGGTGAACGGCTTGATCGGCTGCTTTTCGGCCGATGGGCGGCAGATTCTGGCCATGGCTTGGGACCAGCCCCAGGAACTTTTCCAGGGCGTGATCGTCTGCCTGCACAATGACCCTCGCATTGGAGGCTTGAAGCCCGGTGAAGAGCGGAGCTTGCGCGGGAAAGTTTACCTCGTGCCCAACTTCGTCGACGGCTTGCTCGACCGTTATCGCCGCGATTTCCCGGCCAAGTGACCTTCCGGGTTTGTGATTAAGTCGTTTCTTCGACTTCCGCCAGTTTTCGATAGAGCGTCGCGAGGCTGATGCCGAGCATTTCCGCCGCTTTCTCCTTGTCCCCGCCGCAGGTGGCCAGCGCCCGCTTGAGGTAGGACACTTCCTGGTCGCGCAGGAATGTTTTCAGAGAGCTGATGTCGTTCGAATTCGCCGAGAGCGTTCCGGCTGGAGCGGAAATGGGCTGCGGTGAGCTGACGGTCAAAGGGTAAAGCGTCTCGGACAACACCACCATCGATTTGGGGGCCGCGTCGGACCGCGTCTGAATCACTGTGTCCGACGTAGCCATGCCGACGTAGCGCTGCATGCTCGGAGGGAGATCCTTGGATTGGATGACGTTCTCGTCGCACAGTGCGCACGCCCGTTCGATGCAGTTTTCCAACTCGCGCACGTTGCCGGGCCAGTCATGCGCGCAGAGCACGTCCATCGTCTCGCGAGTCACCTGAAATGGCTTGCCGTTGCGCGGCGAGACTTTCTCTTTCAGGAAATGAGCCACAAGCAACGGGATGTCGTCCGGGCGCTCCCGCAGGGGCGGCAATGAAATCGGGATGACGTTCAGCCGATAGTAAAGGTCTTCGCGGAACGTGCCGTCTTTAATGCGCTTCTCGAGCGGTTCGTTCGTGGCCGCCAGCACGCGCACGTTGACGTAAAGCGGCGTGTTGTCGCCCACCCGCCGCACCTCTTTTTCCTGCAACACGCGCAGCAGGCGGCTCTGCAGCATTTGCGGCATCGTCCCGATTTCATCGAGGAAGATCGTCCCTCCGTCCGCCTCCTGGAAAAGGCCCTTCTTGTCCGCCACCGCGCCAGTGAACGCCCCTTTGCGATGCCCAAAAAGTTCGGATTCCAGCAGGTTTTCCGGAAGGGCGCTGCAGTTGACCGGGATGAACGGCGCGAACTGTCGCCGACTGTTGAAATGCAGGGCGCGGGCGACCAATTCCTTGCCGGTGCCGCTTTCTCCGAGGATCAGGATGGTGCTGTCGGTATCCGCGACTTTCTCGATCATTTTCAGCACGTCCTGCATTTTCGGGGAGGTGCCGATCATCTGGTTAAAGCGATATTTCTTCCCGAGTTGCTTTTTGAGATAAACGTTTTCCGAGGCGACATCGTTATAGTTAAGCGCCCGTTGGACACAAAGCTTCAGTTCATCCAGCTTGAACGGCTTCTCGAGGTAATCAAAAGCGCCATGTTTCATCGCCTCAACCGCCGTTTCGATCGATCCGAAACCGGTGATGACAATGGTCACTGCGGGGGGATTGAGCGATCGAGCCTTCTTCAGGATCTCCAAACCGCCGGCTTTGGCCTTGTCCAGATAGAGGTCGGTGATGACTAATTCGGGCTGAATGCTGTCGAGTGCGTCCAAGCCAGCATTGGTATTGTTGAAGGGGTGAACTTCGTGCCCCTCGGAACGTAGCAGTTCCGATACCATCTGCAGCATCGTAATCTCATCATCTACCAGGAGCACTCTGGCCATGCGCGGGACAGTAAAGAGTTTCCCTCAGGGGAGCAAGCGGGTTTGGGGCTTTTCGCTTCCTCGGGTGGCGCAACCCCCGTTGAGGTGGGTTGCGCTCTTTGAAAAATCGCCCGCTTATTTCCCGGGCGGATTAATGATGTCGCTCATCTTGAAGATGGGCAGGAACATGCAAATAACGATGCCCCCGACCACCACCCCCAGGAACACGATCAGGAGCGGCTCGATCAGCGAGGTCAGGCCGGACAGGACGGTTTCGATTTCTTCGTCCAGAAAGTCGGCGATGCGCTCCAGCATGGAGTCGATTTTACCGGTTTGTTCACCGGCGGTCATCATGCGGATGATCATTGTCGGGAAGACAGGGTGTTTGGCCAGAGCGTTGGAAATCCCGTCGCCCTTTTCGATATCGCTCATGGCGACCCGGATGGCCTTTTCCATGACCACGTTGCCGCAGGTATTGGCCACGATGCCGAGCACTTCCAGGATCGGCACACCGCTGCGAATCAATGACGCGAGAGTCCGGGTAAACCGGGCGAGGCAAATCTTATGGGCAATATGGCCGAAAATCGGGAGTTTGATCCGGGTTCGGTCCCAAAATTCCCGGCCTTGTTTGGTTTTGATGTAAGCCATCCAGCCGTAAACGATCATCCCGGCGGCCGGGATCAGGTAAAAAAGGTTATGTTTCAGCCAGTCGCTCAGGTCGATCAGAAACTGGGTTGGCGCGGGCAGCTTGGCACCGAACCCCGAGAAGATGTCGCCAAACACCGGCACGACCTTGACGAGGAGGAAGATCGTAATCGTGATCGCCACAAAGGTGACGACGGTCGGATACATCATCGCCGATTTCACCTTCTTGCGCAGCCGCGCCGTATTTTCCAGGAAAGTGGCCAGGCGGGAGAGAATCTCAGCCAGCAAACCGCCTTTTTCGCCCGCGTCCACCATGCAGACATAAAGGCGGTTGAAAACCTTCGGATGCTTTAACAGGCCTTGCGAGAAGCTGTCGCCCGCTTCTACGCGCACGCAGACGTCTTTGATGACGTCCCGCATCACTTTGTTGGAGGTCTGCTCCGCCAGAGCCTGCAGGGACTGGACCATGGCCAAGCCCGCGTCCAACATGGTGGCCAGCTGCCGCGTGAACACCACCAGGTCTGCCAGGGGCACCGAACCACCCGCCGTTTTACCCTTCTTTCCGACCTTCTCCTGAATGTTGAGCACCAACAGGTTCTTGTTCAGGAGAAAGGCGATCGCAGCCTGCTCCGAAATCGCGTCCATCGTGCTGCGGATTTCGCGTCCAGAACCGGCTTCACGCGCGAGATAATTGTAGGAAGGCATAGGTCGATTTATTAAATTGGAAAATGGAAAAAGATTGTAAGGGTATTAGCCGCAATGTCTTGCGAGCCCCCTATTCTGAAAAGTCTTTTCTCTGACTGGAGCACCCGACGTGCCATTCACAGAGTTGATCGGCGGGCGGCTACTGCACCTTGAGAGATTTCGCGGGGGTAACCGATCGAATCAGCCACGAGCGGTCGTAGCGCTCAAATTCCAGGCGAATATCCTGCACTATCGGCTCAGTTTGCTGTTCTTTGAACCGCACTTCGGCCGTGATGATCGCCTTGGCCGTTGTGCCGCCGGGGTCGACCGCGATGTGCAGGTTCGAGAATTGCACTCCCAATCGGATCCCGTTTTGCCGGACGGCCATCGCCATTTGTTCGATTTCGCCCCGACCTTGGATCGAAGTAGCCTCGCGCCCGAAACCTTCCAGGTTGATGGAGACGTTCGGGTGAAAGAACGAGCCGATCCGGTTCACGTTGGCCACGCGGGAAATGTTGCCTTGCGGGTTTTCAGAAATGTTGACCGCCAGAGCCAGCAGCTTCTTCTCAATGACCTTTTCCGGGGGAGGAAACAGGAACTGCCACAACGCAAAGGCGATCCCGGCGACGATCAGAATCTGCAGGGCCGGTTTGAGCAGCTTCACAGCACCTTTCCCACGATCTGCTTCCGGTCTTTGACGTAACCCTCCGAAACCGGCCGGTTATCCCCGATCACCATGTACTCGGTCGGACCCAGGTTGATCGACTGGGTGGTGCTTCCTAATCCGGTGCCGGACAATATCTTGCCGTTGGCGTAGAGCTCCGTCAGTTTCTTCCCGTCGATGAAGACTTCGCCGTTGAAAACATCGAAGCGTTCGTTCGGCAGCCCGATAATCCGTTTCAGCAGAAGGATTTGCTGGCCTCGGAACTCAACGGCCACCACATCCCCGCGCTTGGGCTCCTCGTGCATGTAGGTCAGGCGGTTAACAAACCGGACCTGCCCGTCCTTGTACGTCGGATACATGCTCTCGCCGGTCACGCGGATCGGCAAAAGGATGAATTTAAAAACGGTGAGCGTCATGATGGTAAGGACGACAATGCGAAGCAGCGTGATGCTCGGATTTTTTCCGAAGACAAATCTTGTGAACCTGGGGGGATAAGTCCCTGTCGTTCCCTCTGAATCCATCTCCGCTCAATTGAACTCAAGACCGGTCGAAAAGCGAGCCGGTTTTGGAAAACAAACGCGGTCGCCCAAATCGATGAGGTGGAGCCGGGCGGGAACCCCCGAATGCCAAATCCAAGTGCAAAGAACGCCGAGATGGACAAATCTCAAATTAAGCGAGCTGGTTCGCGATCCAGAGTAAAACGTCGAACCTGAGTTTCACCATATCCACCGAAGGCCAAAACAAAACAGGCAGCAGAGGAGTGAGCCAAGAGCCAGACAGAGGGCGCCAGGCAGGAATTTTCGGGGCTGCCTGAGCCAAAGATAGATGCTGCTCAGCACCATGAAGATCAGGCCGGCGGCCACAAAATCCATCGAGTAAGCCCAGACCGCGGTGAGCGCCCAATCCCGGCGGTTGCGGGGATCGTTGGCCACGTTCCCGGTGAAGGTGTGCAGGATTTTGGCGATGCCCCAGGGGTTTACGGTGGCATGGCGAACGTCGGCGCGGCCTTGGGTGAGATCAGCCTTGATGAAATAGAAATGGCGCGGGGTGCGGACTTGGAATTCGAACGGGGCGCCGTCGCTCCGGGTGGTGGTCCAGAGAATTTCCCCGTCGATGGACATTTGGCGCATCAGATCGCGGGCTTGATCGAGATCGCCCGTGAGCCCGGCGGCGGGCGGCACTATGGGAAGCTGGAGATTTGTCTCGTGACGATTCCGCCACGATTCATGGAAGTTCCAGTTGGGATGGTTCAAGAGGAGGCCGGTGAAAGCGAATAGCCAGAGGAAAACGAGGAGGAACAGACCCGAGTAGAAATGGAGTTTCCGATTCCAGCGTTCGCAAGCGGCCAGCAGCCCGGCGCGATCTCGAGGAGGGGCGGTGGATGGAGGCTGGCTTTCAGCGGGCGACGACATAAGCCAAGGCAAAAAGGAGGAGTGTTCCCGTTCCCAGCAGGACGCAGCCGATTCGCCGCTCGGCGCGGAGGACATACCAGAGGTAGAGGCCGCTGATGGTGATGAATAACGTCAGATAGGCGGTAGTGTCGGAAACCCACCACCAGACGCGCATCGGGAACCAGTTCATGCTAACGGTCGGAGTGTGTCCGCCGGGAGACCGGTGGAGAGTCATCAAAGCGTCGGCCAGGCCGGTTTCGCGAGTGGTGACGGTGGCTTCGCGCTGGGCGATGCGAAGGGTCACGGTGGTGGCGCGCCCGGGGACGGAGACCGGAATGACGAGAGTGTCGTCGCCCACGACGTGGCGAATGAAACCGATTTCGCCTGGGACATGGAGACTGGCGAGCGTGGGCTTAAGGCCATCGATCAGTGGGCGTCCGGAGAGTTTGGATAGATCGGGCGGCAGCGAGACGCCAGTGACGGAGCGGGTCTGCGTGGTCTCGGGCCCGAACTTCGGCGTAATGGCGTGGACGAAGAAAAACACGCTGACGGCAAAAACGAGAACAAAAGGGCTGATGAAGAGCCCGAGGTAAAGATGCAGGTCGCGCGTGAGGGTGTAAAAGCGCTGGTGCATGCCAGACAGTAAGTTGGCAAATCGAGGAATGTCCAGTGTTTCGCCGTCCGGGGAGAAGGCCGTTGGAGAAAGTCGCCAAGGCGGGCTGCCAGCTGGAAACGAGATTGCCGGTGGCGAGGCCGAGCCTGGAGGCCGCTTTCCCGAGATTCAGGCGGGCGAATTACCTCGACTTGCCCCTCTCGTGGCATCTATCTAATGCGATCGGCCGTTTTTAAAACGCCACACTCATGCGCACTGCCCCACTCCTTTTCGCCGGGATTCTTTTACTGCCTGCGTCAGGCAGAGTGAACACCGCCGCCCCTGCTGTCAGCGTTCGTCAGCTGCCTGATCATCAAGTGGAATTAAGCTGGCCGGCCGGATCTGGCGGATTCGGTTTGGAACAGTCGGACCAATTGGGGCCAGGCGCTGCGTGGAGCAGTTCGCCTCAATCCCCGGCTCTGGCTGGAGACCAGTTAATCGTCACGCTCAATGCGGGTGAGAGTGAGCAATTTTTTCGACTGGCGAACCGCCCGCTCAGCGTTCGCACCTCCTCCCCGCTCGACGGTGAAACCGGCGTGGCCGTGACGCGCGAAACGATTGTCTATTTCACCGCCCCGCTGGCAGGCGACGCGATGATGACCACGAATAATTTTTACGCAGGCTTTGGCGGCCATCGCATTCTGTCCCGCATTGAGCTTTCCAGCAATCGCACCAAAGCCTCCCTGTTTTATCTCGAACCTCTCCCCGGCAGCGCACACATCAACGTTGTTTTCGATGGCGCCGGCCTGACGGATAGTTCGGGCCAGCCGGTTGATCCCGACGGGGACGGCCTGCCCGGCGGCCAGCTCCTTTTTGGATTTGATACGCTGAACCTCACCCCATTGGTCAACACCGCCGTGATCGGGACGGTCTATGCCAGTGAACTGGTCCCGGGGGGAGACACCGGCGCCAACGCCGTGAACAAACCTTTGGCCGGCGTAACCATCACGGTCGATGGCATGGAGGAAACGCTTCGCGCTGTGACCGACGCGAGCGGCAAGTTTACGCTCAGTCCTGTCCCGCCCGGTCGATTCTTCGTGCACATCGATGGTCGGACCGTGACGAACCTCACCGCTGGCATTCGCTATCCCGACCAGTCGTACTATCCTTACGTGGGCAAGGCGTGGGAGGCCACCGCAGGCCAGAGCAACAATCTCGCCGGCGGCACCGGCCTGATCTATTTACCCCTGATCAAAGCCGGCACGCTCCAGCCCGTGAGCGTGACGCAAGACACCACCATCTCGTTCCCGCCGAGCGTCGTCAGCGCGAACCCCGCGCTGGCCGGGGTCAGCATCACCGTGCCTGCCAACTCACTTTTTAATGATAACGGCACACGGGGCGGCGCAGTCGGGATCGCGCCCGTTCCGCCCGATCGTTTGCCGGGACCCTTGCCGCCGAACCTGACGATCCCGCTGGTGATCACAGTTCAGACCGACGGCGCGCTGAACTTTGATCGTCCCGCTCCGGTCTGCTTCCCTAATCTGCAAAAACTGGAACCGGGACAGAAGCTTGCGCTGGTCAGTTTCAACCACAAGACCGGCGAATGGGAAATCGTCGGTCCAATGACCGCCAGTCCCGATGGGAAATTGATCTGCACCGATCCGGGCGTCGGGATTATCCAGCCCGGATGGCACGGCTGCGCCGCGGGTGTGGGGGCGCAAGGCGGAGCGCCGAACAGGCCTCCTTGCGACGCCGATAGTTTTACGTACGACCGGGATAAAAACCGGTGCAAAATCGCCTCTGGCTCACAGGCTGGACGCTTCGCTTACTGCGAGATCATTCAGCATTCGTGCCAACTCGGTTGCACGGACTGCCTGACCGATGAGCGGGCTTACAATGCCTGCATCCAATACTGCAATGTGGCTGTTCTGGACTGCATTAGTCACCCCGACATCTGTCCGTATCCACCGCAGAAGAATTCCTCCGCAAATTCTCCGCTTCTTCATTTGCGAACGCTGTCCGCTTTTTCTACGGGCGCCAACGCAGCGGCAACCAGTGCGAGTGCCGATCCGCTTTCTTCCGGTCTGCATTACTACGCGATTGAAAACCTCAACCGTGATGTCGTCGAGCAACGCGGGGTTTCGACCGGGAATGGTCCCGTCTTGTCGCGGCAGGCGATCCTTGCCCCTTCGTCCCATTATCGGCTCTGGGTTCTCGAGGCGAACTCGTTCCTCGTGGGATTTACCGATTTTGAAACACCCACCAGCGGGCGGATCATCTCAGTGCCGCCTGTTTTCCTCTTTCCCGACCCCTCCGGGGACGCCGATGGCGACGGCTTGAGCGACGACGCTGAACACATTATTGGCACTGACCCCCTTAAAGCCGATACGGACGGGGACGGCATTCCCGACGGAGCCGAGATCGATCAAGGGACCAATCCGCTCGATGGTTACGTGGTTCAGACCGGCATCGTCGCGACGGCGAAAACGCCCGGGGCAGCGATCGATCTCTGGGCAGGGAGCGAGGGCATTGTCACCGCGGAAGGAAGCGCCGGAGTGTCGATCTTCAGGCCCTATGACGGCACTCTGCCGGTGATGGCGGCGCATCTGGCGATTCCTGCCGCGGGCAGTGCGCAGAGGGTTGCTTCTTCCGGCACGCTGGCGGCCGTGGCGGCCGGGAATGCGGGATTAATTGTGATCGATTTTTCCAAACCCGCGGCAGCGCATATTCTCCAGCAGGTCATCCTTCCGGGGACGCAGGCCGTTGCGGCCGGGGGCGGCATTGGCTATGTCGGGCTTGCTTCCGGCCTGATTGTCGCGATCGATCTGACCAGTGGCGATGTGCTTGACCAGGTGACACCTGCCCCCACGGCGATCCAGGACCTCGCGCTGGAAGGCGACTATCTTTACGCTCTCACGGCCGACCATCTTTACGTGATTTCCGGGCGCGGCGCGGGTTTCCAGGTGGTCGGGTCGGTTTCGACACCTTTTGTGACGGCAGTAAACCAGCGTCTATTTGTCGGCGGCGGCATTGCCTACACCGTCCATGGGAAGGGATACAACACGGTGGACGTCTCCGCTCCCGCGCACCCGGTATTACTGGCTGCAGGCAACACCGCCCAGTTTGGCTGGAAACAAATCGTGGCGAACGGTTCCGGCCTTGGCCTCGCGGCAGTGGGGCCAAATAGCAGCGACGACGGCCCGCACGACGTCTCGCTCTACGACTTAAGCAACCCGCGCACGAACGATCTGGTGCTCACCACGTTTCCGACGCCTGGGCTCGCCCGCGCGGTCTCCTTGTATAACGGCCTGGCTTTCGTGGCGGATAATTCCGCGGGTTTGCAGGTGATCAATTATCTCGCCTACGACAACAAAGGCGTGGCCCCGTTCATCACTCTCAGCACGAGCTTCGCCTCGAACCAGGCGGAAGAGGGCGCGCCGGCCCGGGTCAGTGCGCTGGTGAGTGATGATGTCCAGGTGCGGAATGTCGCATTTTACCTCGACGGGACGAATGTCTTTACCGATGGCAGTTTTCCGTTCGAGTTCCGCTTTATCTCGCCCAAATTAACGTCCGAGAAAACGAATTTTGTTTTGCGCGCTCTGGCCTCGGACACGGGTGGCAACACGCGGTGGAGCGATGAATTAACCATCTCCCTGCTTCCGGATACTACGCCGCCGCGGGTCCGACAGACGGCGCCCTTCGGAGGCGGAAAGCAGGTCAGCTCGGTTCTCGCCTACTTCAACGAACCGATGGATGCCACGACGATCGATGCGAGTTCGTTCACGCTCCGATCGGCCGGTCCGGATGGAGTCCTCGGCACCGCTGATGATCAGCCCATCGCGGGCGGCCTCATCACCTACCGCCCGGATGTCCAGGCAGCCTCGCTCGACTTCAACGGCTCACTTCCAAACGGTTCCTACCGCGCGACGATTACGGCGGCGGCCTCTGACCAGGCGGGCAATCATTTGGCCGCGGATTATTCCTGGGAATTCGCGGTGGCTGATTCGGTCTTCTGGGTGGCGCCGAGCGGCGGCGCCTGGGAAAACCCGCAGAACTGGAGCACGGGCGCGATTCCGGGCCCGGGCGATAATGTGATTCTGAATGTGTCTGCGCCGGAAGCGGTCATTACCATCGCAACCGGTGTCACCGGGATAAAAAGCCTGATTTCCAATGCCCCGCTGCAAGTCAACGGCGGCACTTTGATTGCGTCCGGCGGCATCCAGCTCAATGCCAGGCTCACCCTGAATGCCGGCGCCATCAAAGACACCACGCTCACCGAAACGGCGTCTGGCAACCTGATCATCGCACCCTACGTCGAGAGCGTCGTCGACCATGTCACCATCATCGGCGACGTGGATCAAACCGGGTCCAATTCGCAACTCACGGTTCGCAACGGGCTGGCGCTCGAGGGAGTCGTGCGCCTGGACCACAACTCGATCCTGAACTTCCAGGGCACTCAGACTCTCACAAGCGGCACCGTGGAATTCATCGGTGATTCCGGCTTTTTGAAGTTTGACGACGGAAACCTCACGCTTGGGTCCGGCGTGGTGGTCCATGGCAAAAACGGCATTCTTGGCGGCTCAATCTTCTTTCCCGGGGCTGGCACTCTGATCAATCAAGGCCTCATTTCCGCCGACGTCGCGACAGGCCGGCTGAATATTCACTGCGATACGTTTATCAATCAATCCGGCGGGCGAATCCAGGTGGCCAGCCAAAGCGCCTTGAGCATCACCGCCACCCGCTGGAGCAATTCGGCCTTGATCGACGCCAATGGCGCATCCGATCTGACGCTCGTCGGCGCCTGGGATAACGCCTCTGGAACAATCTCCCTGGAGAACACGACCGTGAACCTGGGCGGCTCCTTTGCGCTGGCAAACCTGGGCGCTTTGCACAGCACGGCATCCACGGTCAACCTGGCCACCACTCTTGATCTCGCCGGAGGGACCTTCGCTCTCGATGCAACCACCGGGCCGTGGACGCTCAATGGCGGGACGATCAAAAACGGAACGATCACCGAAAGCTCGACGGGCCAACTGCTCATCGCAAACAACGGCCAAAACCTTCTCGACCACGTCACCGTGAACGGAGATCTCGACGAAACGGCTTCCAACGCCCAACTCAGCCTGGCGAACGGTCTCGTGCTCAACGGGACACTCAGGATTGGTCGAAATTCGATCGCCAGCTTCCTCGGCAATCAGACGCTCGCAACGGGCGCCGTCGAATTTGTGAGTGTGGCGGGCTTTATCGTCGTGAACGGAGGATCAACCCTTACTCTGGGGCCGGCGGTCGTCGTCCACGGTCAAAGCGGCGTCCTCGGCGGCTCTGAATTTCTCCCGGGATCAGGAGCCATCATCAATCAAGGGTTAATCTCGGCAGACGTGGATGGCGGTCAGTTGAACATTCACGCCAATACTTTCCGGAACGATCCGGGCGGGCGGGTCGAGGCCAAAAACGGCGGTTCAGTGAATATCTCAACCACCCAATGGAGCAACGCGGGAGTGATCGACGAGAACGGCGGCGCCGCGTTGAATCTCGGCGGAGCCTGGGATAACCGCAGCGGCACGATATCTTTCGAGAACACCACCGTGAACCTGGGCGGCTCTTTTACTCTTTCAACCCTGGGCACTTTCAAGAGGACTGCTTCCACGGTAAATCTGACCACCGCCCTCGATCTCGCTGGCCAAACTCTAACTCTGGATGCCACCACGGGCTCCTGGACGCTCAACGGAGGCACGATCAAAAACGGAACGATCACGGAAAACGGGGCGGGCCAGCTTCTCATCGCCAATAACGGCGGCAACACTCTGGATCATGTGACGGTGAATGGCGATTTGGACGAGACGACAGCCAACGCGCAACTCAACATCGTGAACGGCCTCGTGCTCAACGGGACGCTGCGCATTGACCATAACGCGATCGCCAGCTTCAACGGCGCCCAAACTTTCGCGACCGGCACGATCGAATTCGTCGGCGATTCCGGCAATCTCGCTTTGGCGGGCTCAGCCAGCCTGACCCTCGGGCCGGCCGTGGTCGTTCACGGAAAGTCCGGCATCATCGGCGCGTCTCTGTTCTTCGGGGGATCTGGCACTCTGTCCAATGAAGGATTGATCTCCGCGGATGTCTCCGGTGGAACGGTGACTGTTCACACCGCCGTGTTTAATAACACCGGCGTCATCGCTGCCACCGCTCCGGGGAGCACGCTGAGCATCCGCGTGACTCCATTCACCAATGCCGGCACGACCCAGCAACTCAACGGCGGCGTTGTCTCGATCACTCCTTGAAAAAGGCGGAAATTCTGGTTTGTCGAAGTTGGGCAAGTGGCAACTCCGATCCGGTTGTGAGTGTTATCAACTAACGGTTAGGGCTGGCAACGAGAGAAGAGCACCAATTCCTGATCGCTCCTGATCGCCCTCATTCCACCGGCGATGCTTGCTCCCGATGGGAAAGCGCGCGCGGCGGCCGGCCTCGACTTGAAACGTCTTTCCGTCCCGCGAAGCGGAGAGGACGCCGGCCCAGGCCATGTTCGTCCTCGGCGAAATCGATGTGGAGCGGCGGTTCTGGCCGGCGCGGTGGGAGCGATCAAGATAAATGCAATTCTTCGACGCCGTGCGCTTTCCGGATGCGACGGAGCGTGAGGCGTTCGGCAGAGTCTCTGAGCTCGATCGTCAGAGCCGGGGGGTGTCTGGCATAGGTTGCGAAAAGATAACTGAAGCGGGCAGCGCCAAGGAAGGATCTTCTGACGCACTAATCCACCGGGCGGCCGGTTCATTCGGCTTGACCCTTGATACAGTGCTGTTAATGATCCGCAATAGTTGCAATGAATCGCATTCTGGAATTCATTGGCTTGGGGGTGCTGCTTTACCTGGGTGTCACGTTCGGCACGATCGCGGCGGACGCGCCGCCCTCCCTAAAACTGCAAACAGCGGGCGCGTCCGCCCTTTTTCAAGTGCAGTTGACGGGCACGCAGGGGGCTACTTATGTGATCGAAACCTCCACGAATCTGGCATCATGGCAGGAGCTTTGGACGACGGAGCTGACCAATGGCAGTGCGTTGCTCCCATACGACGGCAGCAAGATCAAGAAAGCCTTGTTCTTCCGGGCGTACGAAAGCAATGGACCGGCGAGCGACAATCTGCAGTTCCGACTTTCAGCCGCGGCCAGCATTCAATCGCTGGTGACGCCGCAAGATGGGGGCGAAGCGGAAATACTCACGCCGGATTTGAGGCACATTCGGCTAACTATTCCCGCCGGGTGTGTGCCCCGAGCGCAGCTATTCAGGATGACGCTGATCACAAACGTTGTCGGTCTTCCTTTTTCGCAAGGGACGTTCGGCGCGGTCCAGTTGGAGCCCGAAAGTCTGGCCCTCTATGGCGCCGCGGCTCTGGAGATTGATTTTCCCGATGGCGCAGATGCGCGCCAGGTGATCAGTTTCGGCGCAGCCAACGATGGTTCGGGATTTGGCCTGACTCTGGACCGATTCCTGACGAACCGGGTTTTGATCTCGATCACACAATTTGGGAGCTACGGCGCGTGCCTGGCGCCTGCCTCAGAGGTCACGGAAATCTTGAGCGCGCCGGGGGGAACACAGGCCTCTGAAAAGGGCCGGCTGAGAATCCAGAGCAACTGTGTAGTGCCGCGTTCGAATCAGTCCGACATCACCAGTTATTCCGCCGTGAAAGATTGTTTTCCCCAGCTGGTGGAACGCGCGAACGCGGTCCGGGCAGATTTGGATCGTCTCATCTACTGCGAGTTCATGCGTCCTGCCACGGAGCAGCTCGCCAGGGCCAAGCAGCTCCAATCGCTGGGAGAAAATGATGACATCACGCCGGCCGTGGTGGAGGGGGCTTTAACCAACATGTGCGCGATCTACAAGGAAAAGATCTCTCCTCTGTGGGCGGAAGCACAAAACAACTGTGCATTGGCAAATGTGCTCATCCAGCAAATGCTCGGCTTCGAAAGGCAGGTAGAGATTCTCGGAGCCACCCTGGCCGACTGTTCCGTCTCGATCACCGATTACCTGGAACTGGCGTGCAACGGAGGCCACGAATGCATGCGGGAAATCGCCGAATGCTGCCGGCAAGGACGCAAAGGCGGCGGACGATTGAACGAAGGGTTGGCCGTGCACCGGACCTTTCAAATTCTAGGGCATGACTGTTTTGGAGATGACGATTTCAGCGATCCCGACTTGAAAATAATCATCCAGGACTGCTTGACCAATTCATGGTACGGAACCTTTACGCTGACGGTCTCGGGGAAATACCAGACCAGCACGAACCGGGCAATAGGGACGATCGGGGAAATCACTTCAGGGGAGACGCATACTTTTGACATGCAAATTGCCGATGGCCTGGTTTACGGATCGCTCGAGGATGTGATTGTGGATACTGGATCGGATTTTCTGGACGTACTTATCTCGGGGAGCGGATGGGCGAAGGAGCATGACTTTCAGTTCTCAGACTCGCAATACACCTGCCCGCCAGAAACATTGCCGATATTCAAATCCAGCCTTCATGCGTCACACACAGAAAGCCATTTCGATACGGTGGGGCTGACGAACTTTTTCGGAACGGTCATAACCAACGACATCAGCACGAACATCGTCGCGCATTATGACATGTCGTTCGTATTGAAAACGAACAAAACTTACGAGGTCAGTCTCAACGGATCCGCTCTGCAATTGAGCGCTTACAGTGTGAGCTCGACGCTGAGCACATCGGAGCTTTGCCCGGGGACAAAACCTGCTCCGAATAATCCCGCTCCGGTCACAGGAGCAAAGCCGTATTTTTTTCCGGGGTTCCTGTTTAACACGGTCAAAGAATTTCCGATGCCGGACACAAATACCCTAAAGGGCTCTCTATCCGTGACGAGAACGAACCTGAGCGCCACCCTTACGACTCTGCCGCCGTCGGTTGCGCTGAATGCGCAGTTCAACTGGACCATCATGAGGAATACGAATGGTCTGGCAGGTTCTCAGGGGCAGTAGCAGGGGTGGCCTGACGCGGGCTCGTTTGGCCACTTCAGATATGCGCAAACTTCCAGCCTGGGAGAGCAGGACGCCGAGAGCCCAAAGCAGAAGGGGAGAGGAGCCCAACGGCGCCGGCCGACGCTGAGCCGAATGTTGTTAATGAGCTGAGGGCGGAGCGAGGCTGTGGATTCATCGGACTGGAGGACGCTGGGACGTTAATGGCGCACCGGTGCATCGGCATTCCACGGGCGACTCTTGCTCCCGATGGCCTTCGAGGTTGTTCGCGCTCCTAATGCGATGGAGCATGGCGCCGTTCGGAGATTGCGGAGATGGGCTCAGGCAGCGGTGTCCACTCCGAGCTTCGCCTCGTGGACTCGGTGCGCTCCTTTTTTCGTTAGATGAGCGTTGGATTTGCGTTTCGGCGGCATACTGTCCCTAGAAAGATGAACCATCCACAGCTTGATTCTGTGATCCACCGCGTCCTGGCAGGAGATACGGATCTGTTTGCCGAGATCATCCGTTTTTACCAGGAGGACATCTGGAAAGTCGTCGCGGCCATGCTTTTGAACAACTCAGAAACGTCCGATCTGGTGCAGCAGACCTTCGTTTCGGCGTATCGCCACCTGCATCAATTCAAGAAGGGTTCCGATTTCTCCGCCTGGCTGAAGCAGATCGCCCGAAATTCCGTTCGGCAGGAGATGCGCGCGCGGGGCCGGGAGCTGAAACGCCTGGAAATCTACTATCAGCACCTCGTCAGCCTGTGGGATGATCCTTATGTAGATCAGTCGGAGGAGGTGCTGGCCGAGGCGCTGCGCGATTGTACAAGCCAGCTGCCCCCGGAGAGCGCCAAAATCGTCCAGCTTCGGTACGAATCCGGGTGCGACTTTGGTCAGATTGCCAGTGTAATTGGCCGGTCGGTGGAAGCGGCCCGCCAGCAGCTCGCGCGGATCCGGATTGCGCTGCGGAACTGCGTGCAAAAGCGCCTGCCTCAATCCTAGCGAGCCTATGAATCGGATTGAAGAACTGACCCTGAAACTGGTGGATGGCTCCCTCAGCCTGCCGGAAGGCATCGAACTGGAGGAGTTGCTCCAGGCGAGCCGGGAGAACCGCGAGGCACATCTCAAGTTGCTGAAGGTGGAAGCGGCCCTTCGCGGCCGAAGGCTGGAGCTTGATCTGACCGCGAGCACTTTGGAGCGCGTGAGGCGCGAGATTGCCGAAACGGTCGAAAGCCGCGTCATGCGCGAACTCCGTTCGGCTGGTCCGGTCGAACGCAAGATCGTCCGGATCCCCCGGCCGCAATTGCGGATGCCGGCGAGGGTCCTGGCGATGGCCGCGTGCCTCACCCTGGCGGCTTTACTCGCCTGGTATTTCACCGCGCGGGTCGGCTCGCCGGTGCTGGCTGAACTTTCGGGTTCGGTCCAGATCGAGCGAGCGGGGCATACGCTGGCCGCGGACCGAGGGGCAGCTCTGTTCGTTGGGGATGTGCTCCGGACATCCGCGACCGGCGCAGTTGCGATTACTTTCGCTCCGGAAAGGACCATCGTCCGCCTGCCCCCCTCCACCGAACTTCGACTCGTGGAACTTTCCCGCGGGAAGCGCTTTTTTCTCGCCACTGGCTCGCTGAAGGCTTCCGTCGCCCGACAGCGCATCTTCCAACCGCTAATCATCGACACACCAGCCGCCGAAGCGCGTGTCCTTGGGACTCGGTTGACCCTCGAAGCGGGTGCCAACTCCAGCCGTCTCGCAGTCGAGGAGGGCAAGGTTCTTTTCACCCGATTGGCGGATGGAGCGTCGGTACGGGTGGCCGCGGGCGAGTATGCACTCGTCGCGCCTGCGGCACCCCTCGCCCATCTGCCGGCGACCGGCACGATCTCCCGGGAATGGTGGAACGGCGTTTCCTGGCACGGAGCTTCAGAGTCACTCGATGACCCGCGCTTTCCCGGGAAGCCGGACGGGCGCGACCTGGCGAGTCGTTTCGAGTTCGGCCCGGTCGAAACCAACCAATTTGGCCTCCGGTTCCGCGGTTTCGTCCATCCGCCAGAAACGGGTGAGTACGAATTTTGGCTCGCCGCCGCTCCGGAGGCCCAGCTATTCCTCAGCCCGACGGATCAGCCCAGCCGCAAGGTCCTGATCGCCTCAGCCTATTCGGCAACCGCCCCTCGCGGCTGGGACACCCCGCAACGCGGCGGTTCCCTACGTTCCGGCCTGATCTCAATGGAAGCCGGCCGCCGTTACTACATCGAAGCGATCCTCGCAGCCCCGGAAGGAGAAGCGCATCTATCCGTGGCCTGGAAGCGGCCTGGCGCGCCCCGCGAGCTATTGGATGGCCGCCACCTCTCTCCTGCGGATTCAAAAGGAAAAGGAACGAAATGACCGACCCGCGCTCCAGTCGACCGCACCGAGGCAAAACGCACTCCGGCTTCACCTTGATCGAGCTGCTGGTCGTGATCGCGATTATCGCGATTCTGGCCGGACTTCTTTTGCCGGCTTTAAGTCGCGCGAAACAAAAAGTCCTCTTTACCAAATGCATCAACAACCTGAAGCAAATCGGCCTCGCCACGAAAATGTACGTTAATGACTATCGCGATACCTATCCTCTGGGGGATTCCGTCCAGTTTCGTCCGGGGAACAGTCCTTACGTCAACTATGGCAATGCAGAGGGTGGGGGCGACCCGATACCGGGCTGGCGCCCTCTCTATCCGATGGCGAGAGACCGCTTGCTGACACCCTACACTCAAACTCCGCAACTCTGGCACTGCCCGGCTGATCGGGGGATGATCTTCAATGGGGGGATCCCCCCCGTGAAACCCTCGAGCTTCGAGGTGAACGGCAGCAGCTATCGGTTCAACTGGCAACTCCAGGCTAACTACATGAGCCTCGGAGTAGCCGATGATCCGGCCTACAACCTCGCCGGGAAGAAGGAAGAATGGGTTCCGGAACCTGGCCGGTTCATCATGTTCCACGAAGTTGCAACCTACCCTTGGGATACGACGGGAACCGGCGGCCTGAATGTGGGGCAATGGCACTATGCACGCAACCCGGGCACAACTTTCAACCCCGCGGGACTAAAGATGGAGAGTGATAAATTGGTGGCGCCGGTGGTTTTTGTCGACGGCCATGCTGAGCAGATTGATTTCACGAAAAACTTCAAGGCCGACCCGCTGAAAGCGCTTGAGCCTGGAAGCAACTATGATTGGTACAAGCGGCGGCAATAAACGACGCCGGAATTAACCCGGATTAACCCTACGATCGCATATCGTTTATGAGAGTACTCACCATCTTACTATTTGTGTTAAATGGCATCGGCTGTTTGCGTGCGGCTGATCCGCTGGGTGGATGGACTGTCGTTGATTCGCCGGCGAATAATGGGTTGCAGCTTGTGTCGGCAGCATATGGGGCGGGGCGCTTTGTCGCCGTTGGGCGCGGGGGCTTTTCCAGTTCAGCGGATGCAATTCACTGGAACCACGGGCACTTCTTTGGGGCCGACGAGGGGGTGGCGTTGTACCATCGTGTCATCTACGCGAGCGGCCGATTCGTGGCGATTACTCGGAACCCTTTGTACGGTTCCAGCGGCATTATTACCTCAACGGACGGGGTGAAATGGGTGGCATCCTGGGCCGGACACGGGCAACTTCTTGATGTTGCTTACGGGGCCGGCCAATTCATCGCCGCGGGAGACGAAATGACCGTGATTTCTCCGGATGGTGACAACTGGACCCAGCATGTCGTCGCCCGGTTTACTCCCTCAGCCTTCATCTCATTGACTGCGGTGGCGTTTGGAAACGGCCGCTTTGTGGCGCTGGCGGTTGAGTCGATTCCCAAACCCGCCACGGGTTATGACAACCACTTCATCAGCAGTGTAACCTCGGCCGATGGCATTCATTGGGAGCGCCATCCGGGTGCGCCGATGGGGGACGCGTATAACGGCTCCATCGCTTTTGACAGCGGCCAGTTTGTTGTCGCAACGGGGGCGGCGATCTATGCGTCCGTCGACGGCGCGGAGTGGACTCAAAGTCTGGCCGCACTTGATGGATACGAGTTTCGTAGTGTTTCCTTTGGGGCGGGGCAGTTTATAGTACCGTGCAGCGGAGGTCCTCCTGGGGCGAACCCGCACGGCCTGATATTTTCCTCCCGCGATGGTGGGAACTGGTCGGCCCACAGTATAGATCCGATCCCTTTGAGCGCGGTTTATGGCGATGGCGCCTTGGTCGTGGTTGGAGAACAGACCATAAAGTCCGGCCCGATCGTAAATCTGGAGTTTCGCGCTGGACAGGCCGCGGCAAGCAAATCTCTCCTGCTTTCGGGTCAGAGCGGGAGGGACTGCACAGTCGAGAAATCGGCCGATTTGAGCTCCTGGACGCCGCTGCGATCCCTGCAAATCGGCTCAAACGGGACCGCGGAAGTCGGGATAACGACGGTCGGAGGAACCGCCTTATTCTACCGGGTGCGATCCGAGTGAACGGTCTTATGCAAGGACTTGACTGCGGAGAACCGGCCTGCTGTTTGCCGGAAAGACCGGCCCCGGGGACCGTCCGATATTCGCGCAAAACGGCGTTCACGCTCGTAGAACTGCTTGCAGTGATTTTTATTGTCTCGTCGCTCGTCGGATTGCTTTTGCCCGCGGTCAACCAGGCGAGGTCATCGAGCCAATCGATTTCCTGCCAAAACAATCTCAAGCAACTCCAGATGGGTTATTTGCTTTACGTCCACGACAATACAGACCATTTCCCGGTAAACCGCGCTCGATCCTTCGGTTTGGGAGATGTGCGCAACGTGGCGGGATCCTGGGTGGTGGGGAATGCCCAGCGCGATACCGAAACCACGAACATCACGAACGGGACTCTGTACCCTTTCATCGGCTCGCCGGGTGTTTTCCGTTGTCCGGCCGACAGATCAACCGCCCTGGACACTTCGCTTTTGCGCACCCGCAGCTATTCCCTCGAAGGCTGGCTCAATGCGTACTACACCGCAAAGGGGCTCGAGATGGAACCCGCATTCTATCCAGAGGCCAAGCTGCGACTGGCCGAGGTGGAGGCTCCGGGGCAGGTGTTTGCGTTCATCGATGAACAAGAAGACAGCATTGACGCCGGGGTTTTTGTCATCGAGCAGCCAGCGCGCGATGGGCAGAGGGCCTCGTGGCTGAGCCTCCCATCTGACCGTCATCAGCAAGGCGCCAATCTTTCGTTCCTCGACGGACATACGGACCATTTCCGGTGGGGAAACAGAAAACGGTTCAGGCAATTCGATGTCCCGGCCAAGGCAGATCGAGAAGATCTGGAGCGTTTGGCAGCCTGCCTGCCTCACAACAAAACAGACAAGTAACTGGCTTGGCCCGAGCGCCTCAGCAAAAGAGTCCAGGAGTTTTCGATCGCGGCAGTAGAAATCCAAAAGAGTTGAGCACTATGATCCCACGAAAATGCACGGCGAAGGAAAATGCCTTCTTGAACCTTCTGGTACTGTTGATTGGAGTTGTTTTCGCGGCAAACGCGGAGGCGGCTGCGATTCCCCATGGGATTGCCGACATCGCCGTCGGCGCTGATCGAATCGTCACGCTGCAACTGGAAGGGGACGCCCTGGATCTTTTCACCCTTCCGTCCACCGTTGTCGCGCAATACCGCCAGATGTTTGATCTGTATCTGGTCGAGAGTTCTGCCGACCTGACAAAATGGATCCCGAAAATGGGTGTCCTTCGGACCAACGGAGAAAGCGGCCCGCTCGTCTGGCGAGACCCCGAGACGGCCAGGGACGGGATGGGATTTTATCGCGCGCGCACGAATAATCTCCTCACACAGTTCCCTCTGCCCTCCGGACCTTTTGCGGTGGGCAAAGTCTCGCGAATTCTGAACGATCCGAGCCGAACCAACCGCTACGACATTGCAACCAACAGCTCATTCATGTGCACGATCTGGTATCCTGCCTCGGAACCGCCCGCCGGAGCTTTGCCCGCCCCCTATACCGACAATGCGATCGCCCGGGAAACCGCCCTTTATAGCGGGATGGGCTGGCCGCTGGCCTGGGAAGCGATCATCGCCGCCTGCGTCGGCCAGGCCTACACGAATGTGCCGATGGCCCAAAGCACCGATCGATTCCCGGTTATCATCCATTCTCACGGAGCCGGCGTTAATCGGACCAGCAATACGCAGGTTGCGCTCGAACTGGCCAGCCACGGTTACGTGGTGGCGGCAATTGATCACATCGATTGCGATTGCACGGTGTTTCCGGACGCACGGGGCGTCCGCTATCCGTCAGCGCCGAAGGGCCGAACGCTGATGCAGAGCCGGGTGTCGGATATGCGAGTTTTTCTCGACTCGCTCACTGCCTTGAACAGCTCCGACCCCATTCTGGCCGGGCGGCTGGATCTCGGAAGGATTGGGGCGATGGGCTGGTCACTCGGAGGAGGCACGGCAGCTGAAATCACGAGCGCCGACGATCGGGTGAAATGCGCCGCCTTGCTTGATCCCTACCTTGATTCCACGAACGACCCGGGTCTGGTGATCTCTGGCCTGCAGAAGCCCTTCCTCACCATGAACGACACCGTGGCCGTGCATCAAGACTTTCTCCCGTCGCCGGAAGCGTTCTCCACCATGAGTTCAAATCTGGTGAATCTGGCCTCAACCAATGCCACCTGGGTCAAGATTGCGAACGCCGCGCACACCACTTTCAGCGATTGGGCCTGGACGATGGAGGCCCGGATCGGCACGCGTGGCGCAGCGGGCGCCATCAGCGCCGCGACCGTATGGTTTTTCGATCTGTTTCTAAAAAAGCAGGATGCACCCTTTCCGAGCAACCCGGAGTTAGTGAATGTCCGGCGGAAGTGACCGGGACAACAAAGAGAGAGATTTACAGGAGGTAACGGAGAGGGGAACCGGTTTGGGTGATTCGTTTGTGGAACCCTGGTGTGGGCCTGGGATTACTGAATCAAGCGGTAAAATTTCTCGGGGCCGAGCATGGAATTGGTGGCGGTGTTCTGACCCTGGAGGACGATCGGCCCGGAGGAATTCGTGGTCCAGACCGCTGGTGGAGTCAGGTTCGTGGTGGATTGGAGAGTGAATCCGGTGGAATTGGTCGGCCAGGTGAAGATGAGGCTGGCTCCGGAGCGGACAAAGGAAAGAGTCGGAGGGCTCAACGGAAGAGTCAGCAGACTGGCGCGCGCGATGTACGGCGACACCTTTCCACCCGCTGTTCCGAAATAGCCTCCGGCATAAAGGTCGCCGCCCGACACGGCCAGCGCAGCCACCGTGCTGTTCAGGCCCGAACCCAGCGCCGTCCAACTGCTGCCATCCCATTTGGCAATCCCATTGGCCGCATTGCCACCCGCCGTCGTGAAATGGCCGCCCGCATAGAGGTCGGCGCCCGACACGGCCAGGGCATACACCGTGGTATTCAGTCCTGAACCCAGCGCCGTCCAAGTGGTCCCGTCCCACTTGGCGACGTAATTGGCGGCGCTGCCGCCGGCCGTCGTGAAAACGCCTCCCGCATACAAATCAGTGCCGGACACCGCCAGCGCGATCACGTTAGGAAAGGCGCCGCCCATCCCCGAGCCCAGCGCCGTCCAAGAGGTCCCGTCCCATTTGGCGAGGTTAGTGGCCGGGCTGCTGCCCGCCGTTGTGAAATTGCCCCCAGCAAACAATTGGGCGCCCGATACCGCCAGCGCATACACGCCCACCGAGGTCCCGGCCAAGCCGCCTCCCAGCCCCGGACCGAGCGCCGACCAGCTGCTTCCATCCCATTTGGCGATGTTGGTGGCCGGGCTGCCGCCCGCCTTCGTGAACGCGCCCCCCGCGTAGACGTTGTTGCCCGATGCCGCCAGCGCATAGACGAGGCCATCCAAACCGGAACCGAGCGCTGACCAAGTGGTCCCATCCCATTTGGCGATGGATTTGGCCGGGCTGCCGCCCGCTGTCTTGAAGGCGCCTCCCGCATAGACGGTGGCGCCGGACGTCGCCAGCGCATAGACTTGGTTGCCCATCCCGGAGCCCAACGGCGACCAACTGCTCCCGTTCCATTGGGCGATATAATTGGTGGCGCTGCCGCCCGCCGTGGTGAACGCGCCCCCCGCATAGAGAGTGGCGCCGGACATCGCCAACGCCCGCACCTCGCTGTTCATTCCCGAGGCCGAAGCAAGGGCGGACCAACTATTCCCATCCCATTTCGCCAGGTGATTGGCATGGACGCCACCCCCGAGGAGAAAAGCGCCCGCCGCATAGAGATTGCCACCCGACACGGCCAGGGCAGCCACCGTGTTGTCCATCCCCGAACTTAGCGTCGACCAACTGGTCCCGTCCCATTGGGCAATGTTGCTGGCTGGACGGCCGCCCGCCGTCGTGAGATGGCCTCCCGCGTAAAGGATGCTCCCTGAGACCGCCAGGGCATACACATCCGCTCCGCCGAGCCCTGAACCGAGCGGCGACCAACTATTCCCGTCCCATTTGGCAATGTCGTTGGCCGGGCTGCCACCGGCCGTGGTGAACGCGCCCGCCACGTAGAGGTCGTTGCCGGAAACGGCCAGGGCGGACACACCGATGTTGATTCCGGAACCGAGCGGCGACCAATGGTTCCCATCCCATTTGGCGATGTTGTTGACTGGGCTGCCGCCCGCGGTCGCGAACAAACCGCCGGCATAGACGCTGCTGCCGGAGACGGCCAGCGCCGACACATCGGGACTCGCGCCGTCGATCCCTTCACCGAGCGCTGACCAGGTGGTCCCGTCCCATTTGGCGATGTTGGTGGCGGCGACACCGCCCGCGGTCATGAACAAACCGCCTGCATAGACGCTGCTGCCGGAAACGGCCAGCGCCGACACATGCGGGCATTTAAAGGGACAGGCGCCGCCCATTCCCTCACCGAGCGCCGACCAAGTGGTCCCATCCCATTTGGCGATGTTCGTGGCGGGACTGCCGCCGGCCGTGTTGAAAAATCCCCCCGCGTAGACGGTGTTGCCCGAGACCGCCAGCGCATGCACCGAGTTGTCCATTCCCGAACCCAGCGCCGACCAACGGGTGCCGTCCCATTTGGCGACGTTATTGGCCACGACATCTCCGACGATGGTGAAGAGGCCGCCGATATAGAGATTGCCCGCACTATCCAACGCGACCGCGTTCACCGGGCCGTCGGCACCGGGGACGCCTGGATTCATAATGGTCCAATTGGCATCGCTGAAGGTCGGGTCAATCCGGAGGGGATACACCGCGTCCGCATCGTCCCACACCACCGCCAGCCGGCTGGCCGATAACACTTCCAGCTTTACCTTTGCTGCCCGGCCCCGGGCATCCTCCGCTTTGAGCCGGTGATAAACGAGCTTCCGTTCGCCGTCCGCCAGCACCAATCGCGCCCCGTCTCCGTCCCCGAGCGTCTCCGCCCTGGCGCCCTGCACCTCCAGTTCCAGCCGCACCGGGCTCGTTCCCGCGGGCCGCTGCTCGACAACGAAATCCTGTCGCACCCCGTCAACGCTCACGGTGTATTCCTCCGTCAACCCGGTTCGGATAAACCGCCCGATCTGCCCGGTCAGCGCGACCTCGCCCGAGAGCGGCAGCGTCCTCTCATCCTCCCGGCCCAGGGTGCGCGCAATCACGCGGAAAGGTTCGCCGTTGGCTCCATCTGCCGTCGAGACCAGCCAGAGTCCCTCGCTGGTAATCCGGGCGTTTAACCTCTGAAGAGCACACCGCAACGAAGGGCCTTCGGGGCTGCAAACGACGGTCAGGTCGTCGCCGGAGCATTGTTTGCCGGCCAGCGCTGCGATTTGGGCCGAGGGTGTGGAGGTTGCGGCAGGCCCGGAAGATGATCCCGGAGGCGGCGGACTTCCGGCGAGGAGGCTTTGTGCGAAACCTGAAGCCACAAGACACCACAACGCAGAAACCAGCCGAATCATAATTTCTTTTCCAAGGTGGATTCCTCCAAGGGAACAAAGCCATAGGGATTTTCATTGCGGCTTTCAAACCTATTCGGCAAAAGGCGCATGCAGTTATGATCCCGGGGCCCACACGGGAGGCTCCTGAAATCAATAAAAAGGGGCGATTTTCGTCCGTTGCAACTGCCGACAGAATCCGGTGGAAGTTGTTGAGGCTCAGAACTGGAGGCGAGGGTCGGAATCGGACAACTTTTCCGACATTTCCGCTTTCCCTCGCTCTTGGCGCAAGTTGTTCAGAACCGCTGAACTAGCTACTGAATCAACCGAAAATGCCCGTATTTCCGGGCTTTTTTTAATTGTCAACGTTACTCGCCGAAAGTCAATCACAACACTGTCAAAACACTTCGACAGCACTGCCATTGCTCGGCTACTGGAACTTTCACTGGAAGTTTTACTGGAACCGCCAGTGGAAATTTCAGATGAAAAAGTGGCCGCCGGTTGTTTCCCGGCGGCCAGCCCCGCGCCTTCGCAGAGCATTCCTTCGCCGAACGTCATAGCAGCATTCGGTGGGGAAAACTTATAGCTGTGAGGCGCGCTCATGCAATGTTTCTGTCAGGTGGTCAAAACGCCCAACGCTCGAAGAGACGTAAAGCGTTCTGCCGCTCCGACAATGACGTGATCAAGCAATTCAACTTTGAGAAGTTGCCCTGCTCGGTAAAGCTCCCGTGTCGCTGCAATATCTGCGGATGAGGGAGTGCTATCACCGCTTGGATGGTTGTGCATAATGATGATGGCGTTTGCCGATGTGACAACGGCGAGCCGAAATATTTCGCGAGGCGAAATCAGGAGAGAATCTTGCGTCCCCAAAGTCACAAGCTGATGCCCCTTAATCCGGCGGCGAACATTGAGAAGCAACACGGCCAAACATTCGCACTCCGGATTGAAATAAGGATTTGTCGCGACGTTACGACGCCAATACTCCGCCGCGCGGTCGGGCGTATCCATCATCAACAATTCTTCCGGAGTCGGGCACTCGCGCAGACTCATTACTTTAAACTCGTGAGGAGTTGCCGGGAAACGAAAAGGCTGCACGAGCTGTTCAAGCCCTGGGAGTGGTGGCGTCGCGTTCATGATAAAGTGCGCCTTAGGGTTTTTGAGCGACGGGCGAATAGCAGCCGTAGGTGTCGCGCGGATCGCCGTTTGAAATTCCATCCGAAAACGTTCCGCAAGGATGTTGCCACGCCATGCGCCGATTGCTCCAATGAAAACCAAGTCGCGAGAGCAACGCAGTAACGCGCTTTGGCTGCGGGGATCGGAATTGAATCCAAACCCATTTACCAACAACCGAGGAGAGTTCAAAAAGTCGAGGTGTCTCGCGCTTAAGCACGGCAAGCAATTCTTCCGTGCTCATCATCTGATTGCTTTTGCGCTGCGCAAAATTGATTCGAGAATCTTCTCTGCGGTCCTGCCGGGCCTTCCCCAAGTGATTTGCGGATTGGCTCTGAGCTGGATTCAACTGAGTTGATTTGTGATGTGTTTTCATAACTATTTCCTTTCTGTTGTGTTTGCGTTTCGGTCTTTCGCTGTCTTCACAAACAGAGGGAGCGATGCGGGCGGCTTGGGGAGTGGTCTTCAGAGGGGACCCAATGTTTGCCCCCGCTGTTAGCGACCGGGTGGAGACAGCGAAAGCCGACGGAGACGCATCAACAGAAAGAAGTTCAACGAAAACGCATCAAACGTGCGCAGGGTTTCAAGGCGCACGTGGGCACGCGGGGACGCGATTTCCCATCTCTCGCGAGTAACCGATTTGAAAGCGACCGCGTTGTCATGAAGCTCGAAGACACAGAAGCGCAGATACGAGCATCGTAGTCTTCGGACAACGCAGCGAAAATCGGTTAGCCTAAGCGAGGGATGGGCTGATCATTATTGGGGACTGCGTGAGGGCGACACGTTTTTGGCGAAGCTGATCAAAGAAAAAATGTCGGAGCAAAACTGCCGCGCTCACGCAGTCGGGGTGAGTATCGGTTACGTCCCGTTCGAATTTCTTGCCATTTCAGTTTTGAATTTCGGCCACTAAAATCCAGTTTGACCGGGAACGGTCGTTCCGTTCAGCCCCCAAGCTGAAATTGCGTTGTGCAAAGCAAGAACCGTGTGATAGCGTGGCGACGGTGAGGCAAATCCGGAGCATTATTGTTGTGTTGCTTGTGGCCTTTTGGCCACTTCTCACATCTCATTCGCTTCTGGAGCAACTTGGCGTCATTCATCAAAAATCGCACCACGACGAAGACCACAATGACGGTGACCATCATTCAGATCACGCCGACGATCACGATTTCGCTGACGGCAAATATTTAACGAAATCGGGTGCCTCGGATGCACCGGATCTGGTGCCTGTTTCGATTCTCCAAGCTCTGTGGGCGACAATTTGTTTCCAAGAACTTCTTTCAGCACCAGATTCCGTTGCTAGTGGTCCGTCGCCGCCGGGTTTAGCCCCTCTCGAAATTGTTCGTTCTTGGAATTTTCTTCGCCGCACTGCGCTAGATGCGCGTGCTCCTTCTTTTTCCTAAGCATTCCCTTCCTTCGGTATGTCCCCGCGCATGAAGTGTGCGCGCAATTCCAATCCCGTATGAATGTTTATGAAATGTTTTTTGGTCCCAATTTTTGCCGTATTCAGTAGTTCCTTAATTTTCGCACAGAATTCTTCGTCTGAGACTCAAAGGACGAACCTCGTCAGCGTTGAAGATATTGTCCAACAGGCGTTGGCAAAAAATCCCGAGCTCAATTTTTATCGAAAGGAAATTGAGGCTGCCAAGGGTGAAAAAAAGGCCGCAGGAGAGTGGCAAAATCCCCAAGTTTCCTCAAGTTTTGGGGGCAAAAGAATTACCGGTGGAACGTTCACAGGCGACGGCAACGCGTGGGCGGTTTCGGCAAAGCAAACAATTGAGTGGCCTGGTCGAATCTCTTTGAGGAAAGCGATTGCGAATAAACAGCTCGCCCTCTCAGAATTCGGGTTCGAGAGATTCAAGGCAGCACTGGCAGCGAGAACTCGAATACTTGCCTTCAATCTTTTTGCCGCGCAGGAAAGAGAAAATGCTGTCAGAGAAGTTTCTGAGAGATTCCATGCTCTCCGAGATGTGATGGTCCAAAGGGACCCAACGGGCCTCACCCCGACTCTTGAATTACGGATTATTGAGGCGACGGCACTCACCATTGATCGAAAAGTGAGAGAGTCGGAGTCGGCTGTTAAAGAAGCCGCAATTGAACTGAACCAGCTTCGCGGAGCACCGTTGGAAGAGGTTCAAAACATTGCCTCTCCTGTTATTTCGTTTGGAGCGATCCCTGACAATCAAACGCTTCTCCAAATGGCAGAGACGAACAACTTTGAAATTAAAATCCGGGGCGCAGAACTTGAGCAACAAGGCTTTAAACTCGCTCTTGCAAAAAACGAGCGTTACCCGTCCGTGGCAATTGGGCCGTATTTCGCGCAAGAAAGCGCGGGAGATCGGGAACAACAAGTTGGCGTTGAATTGTCATTTGCTTTGCCGCTTTGGAGTCGGAATACCGGCAAGATTACTGCGGAGGCCGCGAGAAAAGAGCAAGCGACAACATCTTTCGAAGTCACGCGATTAAACGTTCAACGGCAGGTGCTGGAGCGAGCAGCCGCCTACCGCAATATGGAGCGGGAAATGAAGCAATGGAGAGCGGACTCAATCAAAGAGTTTCAAAGCTCTGCGGCACTTGCCGACCGTCATTACAGGCTTGGGGCAGTTCCCATTGCAACCTATGTGGAACTTCAGAAACAATACTTGGAAGGAATCGAAACCCTCTTGGTGACTAAGAAGGACGCCCTCGAAGCGGCCCTTCAGATTGAGCAATTGGTTGGTGTTTCCACATTAACTTTTATCACGACTGAAACGAAAAAGGGAACGCTGCCATGATCGGAAAAATTCTGGAATTTAGCCTTCGAAACACGGCGATTGTTCTCTTGGCAGCAGTGGGGCTTCTCGCTGCCGGAATTTGGTCGGCGATCACTTTACCGATTGATGCGGTCCCAGACATCACGGGAATACAAGTTCAAATAAACACTGAAGTCCCCGCTCTTGCTGCTGAGGAATCAGAAAAGCTTGTGACGCGTCCTATCGAGCTGGAGATGGCCGGGCTACCGGGGATGGAGGAAATGAGGTCGATAACAAAATTTGGGCTCTCCCAAGTCACGCTGAATTTTGCCGATGAAACCGACATTTTTCGGGCGAGACAACTTGTGGCAGAGAGGCTTCAAGGTGTGCTCGAAAGACTGCCGCCTGGAGCTTCTCCGAAGCTGGCCCCCATAAGCACGGGCCTCGGAGAAATTTTTTATTACAGTGTGAGCTATCGACTCGACGCGACAAACAAACCCGCCACCGAGTTGGAGCAACTGCTCGAACTAAGCGAAATTCAGGAATACACGATAAAGCCGATGCTCCGCACCGTTAAAGGCATTGCTGAGATCAATGAGAGCGGTGGATACGAACGTCAGTTCGTAATTCAACCGAAACCGGACGCGCTTGAAGAGGTCGGGATGACGTTTAGCGAACTTGCCGAACTGGTCGCCCAAAATGTTCAAAATGCGGGCGGCGGCATTATCAGCCGTGGCGGTGAACAGCTTACGATTCGTGCAATTAGTCGAGTGAACACCTCGGAAGAGATTGCAAATTTGCCTTTGAAATTTGGCGCGGGCGTAAAACCAATCCTCGTGAAGGATGTCGCAGAAGTAAAAACGGGAACGAATTTCCGAACTGGGGCAGCAACATTAAACGGTCAAGAAACCGTTATCGGCACCACAATGATGCTTTCCGGACAAAACAGCCGAGAAGTGGCAGAGCGTGTCAAAGCGAGAATCAAGGAGATTCAGACCAAACTTCCAGATGGGGTGCAAATTCAGATTCAATATGACCGTTCAGAATTAATTGATCGAACGATTGGCACTGTAAAAAAGAATCTTTTTGAGGGCGCGATTTTAGTCGTGGTCGTGCTACTTGCTTTGCTGGGGAACTGGAGAGCGGCGTTAATTGTCGCTCTGGCAATTCCGCTCTCCTTCTTGTTCGCGCTCATTGGTATGGCCCGCTTTGGCATTTCGGGCAATCTCATGAGCCTGGGTGCGGTAGATTTTGGCCTCATTATCGATGGCGCGGTTGTAATCGTGGAAAATGTCGTGCGCCAACTTGGAATCAAACAGCACCAGTTGGAACGGCCCCTCACCGCGAAAGAGCGGATGCAAACTGTGCTTGAGGCCAGCCAACAGGTTGGGTCACCGATGTTCTTCGGCGTTGTGATTATCACCGTGGTTTACATTCCAATTCTCGCCCTCACAGGCATTGAGGGAAAAATGTTTCATCCAATGGCGTTGACCGTGATTTTGGCATTGAGCGGAGCCTTGCTGCTCGCTCTCACATTGATGCCCGTCCTGTGTTCGTTTCTTCTTCGAGGAAATATTCGTGAAGGCGACAATTTCATCGTTCGCGCGGCCAAACGCATTTACGAGCCGACGCTCAACGCAACGCTGCGCCACATCTGGGTTGTGATCTTTGCATCAGTCCTTTTGTTTACGGGATCGGTTTGGTTGTTTACGCGATTGGGTGCGGAGTTTGTGCCAAAATTGGATGAAGGATCGATTACCTCGATGCTCTACAAGCCAGTTGGAATGAGCATCGAGGAATCTCTGCGAACTGATATCGAAGTCGAAAAAATGCTGATGAAGGATTTTCCGGAGTTGACCCGAGTTTTTACCCGTATCGGAACAAGTCAAATTGCTTCCGACCCAATGCCGCCCAATGAAAGTGATGTTTACATTTTTTACAAACCAATCGCGGAGTGGCCTGGCGGAGACGGAAGACCAAAAGATAAACAGGAATTGCGAGAGCACATTGAAGTGGCTCTGAAAAAAATCAACCCTGACTACAACATTCTTTTTGCGCAGCCCATCGAGATGCGTTTTAACGAAATGTTGGAAGGCACCAAAGCGGAACTGTCGGTTAAGATCTTCGGGGATGATTACGATGTCCTAGAAAAGCTTGCCGAACAGATTAAGGGCATTCTTGAAAAGACGCCTGGAGTGGCGCAAGTGGAATTCGAAACCGAAGGCCGAACACCCCAGTTGCAGATTCGAGCGCGCAGAGATGTGCTCCAGCGGTATGGATTGCAGGCGGCTGAAATAAATAAAGTCATCAGCACTGCACTGGCGGGACAGGACGTGGGGATTTTAGCGCAAGGGGATCGCAGATATGAAATCGTGGTGCGAATGCCAGAAAATTTGCGAGCGGATGATGAGCAAGTCAAAAAGCTACCGGTGCGTGTTGGTGCAGCCGGTCTTGTTCCGCTGGGGAAATTTGTTGAGTTTGAAACGGTCAAAACCGTGGAACCAATTCTGCGAGACGACGGACATCGCCGGTCTGCATTGATGGTAAATTTGAAAACAAGGGACATCGAAAGTTTTGTCCACGAAGCCGAGCGACGCATCCAAGCGGAGGTCAAAATACCGGAAAACTACATCGTTGAATTTGGTGGGCAGTTTGAAAACTTGCAACAAGCGCGAACACGGCTCGCAGTGGTTGTTCCATCTGCGCTGATCCTGATTTTCATTTTGATCTTCCTAGCCTTTGGCAGCCTTAAACAAGCAATCCTTGTTTATTCAGGCATACCGCTGGCTGTGACTGGCGGCATCTTCGCTCTTTGGGTGCGAGGGATGCCTTTTAGCATCACGGCAGCCGTTGGATTTATTGCGCTTACAGGCGTGGCTGTTTTGAACGGCATGGTGTTAGTTAGCTATTTCAACCAATTGCGAGCCGAAGGCAAAGACCTTCTTTCCGCAATCGTCGAAGGATCACTTACGCGTTTGCGGCCCGTATTGATGACGGCAGCCGTAGCAAGCCTTGGGTTCATTCCTATGGCCATGGCTACGGGTGCTGGTGCTGAAGTGCAACGTCCTCTGGCTACCGTGGTGATTGGCGGAATCCTCTCTTCGACGGCCCTCACCCTTTTGGTCTTACCGGGACTTTACCGCATGTTTCATCGCCGGGATCAGAAAAAGGAGACTTCATGAGCCGCTTGAAATGCGCCTTCGTGATGCCCCTGCTCGTCCCCGATTTGAAGGCGTCCATCGAAAAGTCCGTTTCCAGTTTGATGACACTTGCGGACCTTGATGGCGTGTCGGCTCATGCAGCATCAACAGATCTTCGCTTACAGGAAATCAGGGGGCGCAAATGAAACTTTCTCAGGCGAGCTACGGTCTGCTCGCAGCGTTGCTGTTTGGTATCAGCACTCCGCTGGCGAAGATTACTGGTCAGCACATTGATCCGATCATGCTCGCTGGGTTGTTATATTTGGGTTCCGGTGTTGGACTGATGATATCTGTAACTGTCGTTGGCATCGGACGATTCAAAGGCCTCAAACTGGGCGGACTAAATCGAAAGCAAATCGCCTTCCTTATCGGAGCGATTCTTTTTGGTGGAGTGATCGCTCCTGTTTTTCTGATGTGGGGACTAAAAAAGGTGGACGGTTCAACCGCTTCTCTGCTCTTGAATCTGGAGGGAGCATTGACTGCGCTCGTTGCGTGCGTCTTTTTTCACGAGCGATATGGTCGCCGTTTGAAAATCGGGCTCGTATTCATTATCATAGGAGGGTTTGTGCTCGCGTTAAGTCACGAAACAAGAGTCTCAATCAATTGGATTGGGATGGTGCTAATCGGCGCGGCCTGCGCGTGCTGGGCTCTGGATAATAATTTCACAAAGCAAGTTGATTTCCTCGACGCACCAATTCTTGCGGCCCTTAAAGGGCTCACTGCGGGAATTGTAAATGTTCTTCTCGCCGTGCTTGTCGGGCAACGATTGCCCGGTATCGGTTTAATCGGAATCTCTGCTTCGATTGGTTTTGTTGGGTATGGATTGAGTCTGGTTTGTTTTATCCTTTCGCTGCGAAATATCGGAGCCGCTCGAACAAGCGCATACTTCTCAACCGCGCCGTTTGTGGGAGCCGTGCTTTCTCTGCTGATACTACGCGAGCCGCTTGGGTCAAAAATGGTGGCGGCTGGAGCGTTGATGGCGATTGGTGTTTATCTCCACCTGACAGAACAGGCGACTGGCAACCAAATATAAAGCGAATATCCCAAGGGGACGCAGACTCAGTTCGTTCGATGCCGAAAGAGCCGCGCCGAATTGGAGATGAAGGCCAGCTCAGACCCCACATGTATTACAGCGGCAAGAATCGGCGTGAGCATCCCCAAAGAAGCCAATACAATGCCTGCAATATCGACAAAGATTGTCCCCCAAAAATTGAACATGATGATGCGGTGGCAGCGTTTCCCGATCGTAATCACTTCGACCAAACGAGAAAGGTCACCGGTCATCAGTGTGATATGCGCAGTTTCCAACGCGACATCAGTGCCCTGTCCCATGGCGATACCGACAGTTGCTTTAGCCAAGGCGGGAGCATCGTTGACGCCGTCGCCTACCATAATGACTTTTCGCCCGTCCGTTAAAAGGCTCTCGATTTTTTCGACCTTTTGGTGAGGCAGCAAATTGCCAAAAACTTCGTCGATACCAAGCGAGTTTCCGATTGCTTTGGCAGTGTCTAGGTTATCTCCGGTAAGGAGAAGGATTCGGTGGCCTGCCAGCTTCAGCCGAGAAACAGTCTCTCTGGCTTCTTTTCGCAATTGGTCGGCGAGAATGACGATCCCCAGAAGCTGTTTGTCACGACCGACGAAAACAGCCGTTTGGCCTTGTGTTGTCGCCGCGTTGCATTCCTTTTGAAAGTCGGCGGAAATCAAAATTCCATGCTCTTCAAGCAATGCCTGCGATCCAACAAGAATTTTACTGGAATTGTCATCGCATGTAAGCCCTTTTCCAGGCACGTATTCCAGATTCGAATATCCGCGAACTGGGAGCTTTAGTTCGTGAGCGCGACGCACAATTGCTTCGCCCAGCGGATGCTCCGAATGCTGTTCCGCGATGGCAGCGGTTTGAAGAACTTCATGTTCGGAAATCCCACTGGCTTTTCGAACGGAAACGACGTTGAGTGAGCCTTGAGTGAGGGTGCCCGTTTTGTCGAAGACCACCGTATCGATTTTGCTCAGTTGCTCAAGATACAGCCCCCCTTTAATGATGATGCCGCGACGGGCAGCACTCCCGATTCCAGCGAGAATCGCAAGCGGTGTGCCAGCCGCAACTCCACATGCACCGGCAACAATGACAACCGCGATTGTAGAAGTCAGATTGCGAGTGATGAAAAAGGTCAAAATGGCGGACGCAAAAGCAAAATATACCAGCCCCGCCGCAAGACGGTCAGCGACGCGTTGCACGGGTGCTTTTGATTTCTCGGCCTGCTCTACGATCTCGATTATTTTTCCAAATGTCGTGTCGCGTCCGATCTTTTCGACGCGCACTTCGAGAACGCCGTCTTTGTTGATGGTGCCGGCAAAAACTTTGCTGCCTTCACTTTTCTCAATTGGTAGCGACTCGCCGGTGATTGAGGCTTGGTCCACAAAGCTGTGCCCTTTTACGACCTCACCGTCGGCTGGAACGCGTTCACCAGGACGGATGATAACGCTTTCACCGGCTTTGATTTCCTGAATACCAAGTTCGCATTCTTTGCCGTCACGACGGACAGTGACCTGGCGCGGGAGTGAATCAATGAGTTTTTGAATCGCCCTTCTTCCGCCTCCGACCGTATAGCCCTCAAGCATTTCGGCAAACAACACGAAGAACGTAATGACAAGAGCTGTTAAAAATTGTCCAATGCAGAGAGCTGCGATAAGCGCAATGCTCATCGAAAGCTCCATCGTCATCCTGCGCTTTCGAACATTTTCCCAAGCCTCTTCGTAAATGGGAAAACCGCCGATGATTGTAGCTGCCAAAGCGAGCCAATCGCGTGTCATGAAGCTTCGCCACCACCCTGTAAGACTGGAGAGAACGATAAGGCCCAAAAGTCCAAGTCTGATGTATTCGGCTGCGCCCGCTTTGTGATCGTGTCCGTGACCGTCTTCATCGTGGTCGTGATCATGCTCATGATCATCATGGTGATGATCGTGAGCATGACGGCCGTGACCGTGGTGCTCTGCGCCGTGAGGATTCATAATGACTAATTCCTTTTAATCGATCCCGATCCGGGAAAAACAACTCCGCTAAACATCTTTATTGTGCAAATTTCCTCGCGAATCCTGGCCGCCATTTTCATTTGAGGTATCGCCGAATTACCTCAATCACTTCCTCAGCGGCCTTTTCCTGATCGGGAGAGTGTTTATGGTCGGGGTCCAAAATGTGACTTCGGACATGCCCTTCCAAAACTTCAGCGATGAGAGAGTTAAGGGCTCCGCGAGATGCAACCAAGGTGTGAAGAACCTCTGAGCAGTCTTTTTCTTCAACGAGGGCGGATTCCACCGCCTTTAACTGGCCGACAATTCGGCGGACCCTGAGAAGCAATTTATCTTTGTTTTCCGTCGTATGTGCCATACCGAGGTATGGTATATACCCTCCCCCGGTATATTGCAACTGGCAATCACATTTGCAAAATCGTGGAGCACATCTTCAAATCCCCTGTCCCCATTGAAAATTCTTGTTCAAAAAACTGGCCTTCGGCAACTGAGTGAGGGTGAACGACACGAAGTTAAAAAACGATGACGCCCAGCTTCTACTGAGTGGTGAAGGAAAACCTCGAAAAAACGGGCCATCACGTCGCAATACCCGCTCCGCAACTGGTGGGCCGACTTTCACTGTCGGTTTTCGCGCCGATGCGCGGCTAAAGGATGTGCTTAAGGGACGAGCTGATGAGTTGGGAATCACCGTAAGCGATTTTGTAAAGAAATGCGTGGATGCCCATTTGTTGGAAGATTCGACGAAGGCCAACGCCTTCGAAGCTTTTTTGGAGCTGAAAAAGGCGATTCACAATGTGCGAATTGATGTCGCCATTTCAACCGAAGCCCTCCTTCAAACCGCTGGCTGCTTAACCGCAAAGCAGTCGGAGGAATGGGTTACCGGAAATCTTTGGAAGCGTAGCGTAAAGGATTCCACATGATCTCGCGGCAGGTCATCAGGGGCAGACGGCTTGCTGACTATTACCTCGAATTTACGGACGTTGATTATTACGCAAACCGGTTTTCCGAGCCTGGCTTTTGGCGGGGGGGAGGAGCCAAGATTCTTGGCCTCACGGGTCCGATAGCGCGAAAAGAACTTAAAAATCTCTTCGAAGGCTTTGATCCAACTGGCAAAACGGCACTCGTGCAAAATGCTGGAAAAGAAAAGCGAGTTCGCGCCTTGGATTTTGCCGTGTCGGTTCCGAAAAGCGTCTCCGTTTTGTGGGCGATGTCGGAGCCGGCAGTCAGAAAGAAGATCGAACGAATTATCGATGAGGCAATCGAGGTGATTGTTTCCTTTCTTGAAGAAAATGCCGGACTAACCCGGAGAGGCAAAGGCGGAAAGCGCATCGAAAAAGCCGCAATTATCGTAGCCTGCTTCCGTCACATCACCTCGCGTGCAATGGAACCGCAGTTACATACACACCTGCTTTTCCAAAATGTGGTCGCCCGCTCGGACGGAACCTTTGGTGCGATGCACAACTGTGAATTTTTCCAGCTCAGACGTGATGCGGACAAGATCTTTAACGCAGTCGTGGCGATGGGACTTCGACTCGAATTTGATTTGAAGCTCGAAGAGCACAAAGAGTCTTTTCGAATCGTTGGAGTTCCTCAAGAGGTTTGCGACCATTTCTCGACTCGCCACAAAGAAATTACAGCGTTCATGGAGGAGTTTGGCTGGAGCGGAGCAATCGCATCGGCAGTTGCAGCAGTCGAAACAAGACCGACGAAAGTTCATGTTCCCACAGAGCAACTGCTTGCCGGGTGGCACGAAAGAGGAACGATTCTTCAGTGGGGCCCGAAGGAAGCGAAGGAATTTGTTGAACGACACGCAAATGCGCTGGCGTTTTCAAAACGGCTTGAAGAGCACGAAATCTGCAAACGTCTTGAGGATGATTTTCGCAAAGCCGAAAATAAGGAGCATGTAAATTCGTTTGGGGCGGAATGGCCGCGATTGACCCAGAAAAAAGGAAAAGACGGCGGTTACGTTCTCAAGCATCGCCGTTGGGGTGATATTTTATGGAAAAAGAACTTCGGTCTTTTCGAAATTCGAATTCAGATGCGCGAGCCCTTCAGCGATGCGTGGGATTCCAATCCAGCGTCGAAGGCGAAAATTCCCGCGATTCGCGTCGTTCCGTGGCGGATTAAACTCTTCGAGCCGGTGCCACCCCATAAACGCCCCAAACCAACGGTGCACTGGACACAGAATTTATATTTGGCTGAATTGCGTTTGCAGAGCGAACAGCTTTTCAAATCCGCCCCAAGCTGGAGCCCGATGAAGAAAATTGTTTTTCCGCGCCTGAAGATTGGAAGGAAATCAAAGGAAAAACGTTCAGAAACCGAGTCGGAAAATAATGAGAACGGAATGCGGCAATCCCTTTGAGCAATCGGGACCGCCTGGCCGCCAATTAAGATTGGCTCTCTGATCGCAGGTGCGACTTCAGAATCACCTATTTTTTCCACGCTTGAAAATCCACACAAAATCGGAAAGCATTTTCGCTGAAAGCGATCCGAAAGTGGCGGGGAATGAGCTCCGCGAATCGTTGTCGTTTGATACGAGATGCGAACTAATTGCAGTCGGCCAGATTGTCTAGGCGTTGGATTCACTGAGCGTGCTTGTGTGCAGTGCGGCATGAAGATGTCCGTCGGGGGCCTTCTTAGCCGCGCGATGGATTTATTTTTGGAACAGGAGAACGAACAGATCACTCCTGCGATCCGGCGAAGAGCGCGACGTTTTTATTTTATCTTTTCCGTCCTTCTTTGCGTTTGGACATATGGACTGATGGAGAAAGCCAACCAGGTTCATTGGCTCGCCCTCGCGCTCTTGTCCATCGTTTACATCGGAGTCTCGCTAGTGACGGCCTTCATCGTGTTCGGAAAATTTCTCGATCATTTGAAGAATTCGCCAAAGCACGTCAGGGTGGCATTTATTCTTAACTACTTGTCCGCGCTTTTCGCTCTCCAATGGGTGATGGGGACATGGTGGGATCGTTCATTGCGGATAGGCATTCTATGTCTTGCAAGTTGGGCAGGAGCCTTTTTCTTTTTAACTTTTCTTTTCCCCGCATTGATGGGTCTCTTTGAGGTTTTTGCCACCAAGAAAGCTCAACCGCCTTCGCTCGATTCTCAGGGGAGGAACATTCGGAATGATTCATGATGAAGCTCGCCGATATTTTTTCCGAGCCCGAGCCGGAGGAGCCAAAGAAAAAACCTCAGCTTCTCGACCTGCTGACCGATTCTGAGCCCGACTTGGCGAAAGATCCGATTCAGAAGCCCAAACGCATTCGTCCCGATTTTGAGGAAGATTCAGTTTTTTGGGCGATGACGCGGATTCCCCTTTCCGATGCCTGCAAGCATTTCCTTGCGTGCGGTTCAGTCGGAGCTGGTAAAACAACTGTCATCGATCTTTTCACCCAATCGATTGCGCCTCGATTTCAAAAAGACCGATCCCGACCCGAGCAGTTGATCATTTTTGATTCAAAGGGAGATGCGATACCAAAGCTGGCAGCAAATGGGTTAAGTGTAGATGATCCTGATAGCAATGTCTGGCTGCTTAACCCCTTCGACAAACGGTCTGCAAAATGGTCCATTTCGGACGCAGTGAAGACTCCTCTGATGGCTCGCCATTTCGCCTCGTTATTGATTCCAGAAGAACCGAATAGCCATACGCCGTATTTCTGGAAATCTTCGAGGCTGGTTGTCCGCGCGATGATGACCGCCTTGACTGGCCGCAATCCGGAGTGGGAATTGCGCGACCTGATTGAAGGGTTGAGTTCGTATGAACGAATTCGCGCAATTGTTTCGCAAAATGCGCGTGCGTGGAGAATGGCTGGCGCGATCTTGGACGACAAGCAACACGTTCACTCTGTGGTGTCGTCGATCGTGAGCCGAATCGAAGCATTCGAAGATGTTGCAGCTCTGTGGCAAACGGCTCCGAGCGAGAAGACGTTTTCGATTGAATCCTTTTTAAAAACACCCGGCGTTTTGATTATTGGATACGACGAAGTTTTGAAGGAAAGTTTTTGGCCAATTAATGCGCTGATCCTGAAAGCATTGGCCAAAGAAATTCTCCGCAGTTCTGAAACGTATCTGCCTCGCCACTGGTTCGTTTTTGATGAATTCCCCGCGCTTGGTGCAATCGATACGATCCAAGATCTTGTAAATCGCGGCCGTTCAAAGGGCGCATCCGTATTGGTGGGTTTCCAAAGCGTTGACCAGCTTTACCAAATTTACACGCCCTCGGGGGCGAACAATCTTCTCGAACAATTTGCATTCAAAACATTTTGCCGAATCGGAGGTCCCAACACCGGCGATTGGGCTGAGCGATATTTCGGAAAATATCGTCGGAACGAACACGTGTTAACGCAAAATTTCGGACCGGTATATACATATTCGATCCAGCATAATATCGCCGAGCGTTCCATTTTCCTGGCTTCGTATTTCATGAACCTTCCCGCGACGGGTCCGGGAAAACCTCTCGTCACTGTTAACGATGTTCCGTCCGAAGGAAACACGGTAATTGCCACGCGCGACTTTGATGAAGTTGCCAGTTGGAAAATTCCTTCAGATTTTGAAGCGCATCCGCCCTTGATGCCGAGGGATGCGGAAGAGGATCAGGAGTTGAAGCTTTGGGACCCGGTTTTGGTCTCTCTTTATTGCGGGCGGAATTTCAGCGAGCTCGAGAGCGAGAATGAAAACGACGAGGGAGTTCACGTGGAATCAAAGCGGAGCAAAGAAAAGACCGACGATTTCGATATGCCCGATCGGTCGAAGTTTGAATGAGGTCACTCCATAAAATCTTGGGACGAATCAAGAAAGCTTTCATCACTACCGTTAAATGCAACCACAATTAAATGGCCCTGCGCCGAAAAAGGAGTTCAGCATTCATTTTCTGATGGTGATCTTCATCATCCTTTTGCTCATTGGAGCTGGCATAGCTCTTTTGGCTCTCGGTTGGAAACGAGAGCAAGATTTTTCCAAGCGCGTTCAAGAGGTGAATCTCGAAAAGGAAGAATTTCGCCTGGCGCATGAAAAATCCGAAGCAGACGCGAAACGAGCTTCAGCCAAAGTCGCGCAAACTGACCTGTTGGAGCAATTGAGGGTGTTCAAGGAGATCTTCAGTATCAGGAACACAAAATTCAACACCTTCATCCGTCAATCTTCTGTTTTGCTGACAAACGAAACTGGCCGATACGTAGCCGGCAATGAGAAATACTTTCTGGCAGCCTTTACGTTATTTCAGACCAATGCTCTCAAAATCGCCTCCCCTGCCGCCGTAAATACGATGATAGATGCGTCGAAAAAGCTGGAGAGGCAGATGGCAACAGTCGCCCCTGATTTTGTTCCAAGCCCGGAGCTGTCCAAGGCGCTTCGCCACGACATTCAATGGCTGCAAGACCAGATTACATTTATCAATGCCGCCCAGGAATCATTGAGCGCAATCCAAAAAGGCATCGAATCTGAAATTCGTGCTGGGAGCAAGCCAGCCAAGGACACTCTCGATGTGGCCGTGTCCCGACGCGATTACTACGAGTCGATCCGTCCAAGGACACTGGCCCCGATAGATGAAGAGAGGAAACAGGAATTACTGCGCCGGTTTCCGGGCCTCAATCCCGCCACGAAGCCGTTAACAAACCGTTAACTTCGCAACGTGCTGAATATGAGGCATTTCGGATTGAAGCGGTTTGTCTTTGCACCGAAAGGTGCATCATGCGTGGTATTTCCGGCGTGAACGGTTGGGGTAGCTGGCGCGACACGAAACGGCGGAGCAGTTTTTCAACGACGGAGAGGTTTTCGCGGTCCCTCAAATTATTTGAAGCGCATTTGTCGGCAGGGCGGAATGGGATGGGAAACGAGTTTTGGATCGCTTCGCCTTTTCGGGGCGAAGCGGTATGCTCACGCGCAAATGGGCGGGCTTAATAATCTTCGGGCAGTAAAATTGTTGTCACTGCTCGGTCGGCTTCGGTGATGATCCAAAACTTCTCGCCGTTTCGGTCATGATAAACGGAAAAAAGCCTAATGAACCGATCCAGCGCGAATTCGTTTTCCGCTGCGTCTTCCTTGCCGCAATCCCCCCAGTCACACGAAGCGTGTCTCCCAAGTGAATAAAGCACGTCTTCGGGATGAAGATTCTCCTGAGCATTTGGCGTAATGAACAACCTTCCAAGGTTAAAAGTCCTGTTTTTTGATTCCACAATTTTATTCTCCAAAATGCCGCTGCTCCAAAGAAATGGTTTGGAGTAATGCGGCGGTTTAATTGCCTTCTCGATCACCTCGCAATTGTTCAAGTTGCGGCGATGATAACGGCTCGCGAATCGCCGATTTGGGCTTCGGTTACGGACCACCCCGGCGAATTCAAGAACCGCTCAGGGTCGAAAACGAGGCCATCACAAGAACTTTCCTGCCAAGCGCGGTATGCATCGGGATAAAAGGTTTCGAATAGTTCAAAGGCGGCTTCTCGTCGTGCATCGAGAAAGGTTTCGCCTTGGAAGATGTAAACGCTGAGATCTTCGATCATTTCGCGGGTGATTGATCCGAGTTCCCACCCCAAATCCGATCGCGCGTGGTGAAGTTTGAGAAAGTTTTCGACCGAATCACCCCCCAACTCACCCAAAAGGCGGATCAGGAGCGAAATCTCTTCACCGGTGACGGAAGATTGGCTCTTAAATAAAAGATAAACTCCGGAATTGTCCCCGGAAGGCCAGAATTCCGCCTCCCCGTCCCCGTCATGATCCCATTCAACGATTTCGTCGGCCGTTAACAGCCGTTCAATCGCAGAATCATCTCGAAAATTGAATCCTTCGAACGTTCCAAGGTCGAAGGCGCATTTTGTTATGTTGCCTGTGGTTGCCATTTTTTTCTCCTGAAAATTCCGTCGCCCTCCTCTCCAGGTGTGCTTCCGGAGCGGGGCGGCGGAGTGTTGTTGCCCTCGTTTGGGCAACACTCCGTCCGCTCCGCCGAATGCATTCGTCCTTTTTCTCCTTCCAGCACATGCTGGAAGGACCGTTAACAAGCCGTTAACGGCCCGTAGCAAAGCCGGATCGCGCAATGGAGGGAGTCAACGGTGGAGCGCAGAGCGAAGCGTCCGCAACGCGGCGAGCAATACCTTGACCCCGGAGTGAAGAGACCGGCCAAGTTGGCAGCTTGGCTAACCTCCTTATTCATTCGGAATGCGTTCATTCGGTAAAACAGGATGCACGCGGAAATGCTCGCCAGCCTTTCGGTTTTTCTGGAAAGATCGCACCGAATGATGACAATTTGCTGGATAGGAATCTGAGAAAAATTGAAATGTTCAAAAGCTCGATAAAAATCCTGGAACGGCATTTGGGCCGGCAACAATTCTACGGACTCAAGGTCCAAGTCCGGAATGCTCCAACTCTTTTTGCAGTTTGCACGGTTCGCACTCCCGAGTATGGGGAGGCGCAGCTTCCGGCTGTGGAACTGAAATCTTCGGGAACTGTCCTTTTTGAATTCACGCCTCCAAAAAACTTCCAAACCCTCCCCGGAAAAGATTTTTTAAAGGGTGAGATTCAATTCAGCCTGTGGAAAGACGCGGCTCTGCGCGAAAATGTCGCAACGAGCGAGTGGGAAGGTTGGGGCGTTGCCAAATGGGAAGGTGCCCAGACCCCTGGCGGGACATGGGTAGACCGAGTCACAAAAAAACGCCTCGAATCGGAGTATGCGAACGTTTGGGCGTTCGATAGCTCGTCCTGGAAGATTTCTTCCAAACAAGAACGGGCATCTGGCAAATCGGGATCGCACTCCTCCCAAACAGGTTCATCCTCGCACAATTCCAAGAGGGAAGACTCACCGCCCCCTGATCGCAATGGCAGGATGACCATGGACGAAGCTTTGGAAATTTTGGGCCTTAAAAAGCAAGCGTCGGATGACGAAATTCGCCTCGCCTACCGGAACCAAATCAAAAAATACCATCCGGACCGAGTAGCTGATTTGGCGGATGAATTTAAGGTAATCGCTGAATCAAAGACGAAAATGCTGAATCTCGCTTACGAGATGCTAAAGCCGCGAGCCTGAGGGGTCTGGGCTCACTCTTTGGAGCCCTGCTTCACATTTTTAGTGAACCTGCAAAACTAGCGTAAGCCATTTTCGATTTTCTCCATCGAAAAGCCCCACATTTCCGGCCTTTTTCGATGGTGTGGACGATTTTCAAAAAACCGATTGCGTTTTAGTCCGCCTTGTGAGACTCTTTTACCCATGATTTTACGAAAAACAGCGTGAGTATGGGCGAAATTGAAAAAACAAATGAAGATTTATTCCACCTTGCCCGGTTGGCCTTGGTAGGCCGGAATCAAGATGTCCAAACGTTCATACAGAGACTCGCAAAGCGATATCGCGATTCAATCCCAGATTTATCCACCCAGCTTCAAACTCTTCTTCAAGAATCCCCCACGCGTCAGTCTCCCCTCCGCCGTGAATCGACCGCACCTCTGCCGGTGGATACGGAATCGCGGCTCCAACTGCTGCGGGTGGAGCAGCATGCAAGCGTGGAAGTTGACCCAATTTGGAACGCGCCAGTCGCAGCGGCCCTAAACCAGATTGTTTCTGAGAGACAGCGTTCAAGCGAGCTCACAAAAGCTGGCCTGTCCCCGACACGTTCGGTGATTTTTACGGGGCCGCCTGGTGTTGGAAAATCTCTCGCCGCTCGCTGGATTGCCAATGCGCTGAATCGGCCTTTGTTGATTTTGGATCTTTCTGCGGTGATGAGCAGCTACTTGGGCCGAACGGGAGCAAATGTTCGTCATGTTCTTGATTACGCCAAAGGCGTTGATTGCGTTTTGCTTCTTGATGAATTGGACTCGATAGCAAAGCGGCGCGATGATGCGACGGATATTGGCGAATTGAAGCGGCTTGTTACGGTGCTGCTCCAAGAGATTGACGACTGGCCCTCTTCCGGTCTTCTCATCGCAGCAACGAATCATGCCGAACTTTTGGACCCCGCAGTTTGGAGGCGATTTGAGTTGCAGGTCACCTTTCCAATGCCGACAGATGCCGAATTAAAATTGGCGATTCAGAGATTTTTGGGCAAAAGCGAACTTTCGGAATCATGGCGCGATGCTCTTTCATCAGTTCTCAAGGGGCATTCTTTTAGCGACATCGAACGAGAGGTAAACTTGGCCCGCAGAGCCTCCGTTGTTCATCGCCAGCCCCTCGAAAAGGTGGTCAGCGATTTAATTCAATCGCGGGTCGGAAAGCTTTCAAAACGCGAAAAGATGGAAGTCGCGGTGTCGCTCAGTAGCGCGGGAATGTCACAGCGAAATGTGAACGAACTGACTGGGGTTAGTCGGGATACGATTCGTAAACGCAGCAAATTACGCCCCAAAAAGGAGGATGAAGAGGATTAAATATGGCACGCAACAATTTCTTAATTGGATACGGTGAGAGGTTAACGGGCGGAATTGCTGCTCCGGTGGGCGGTGCTCCAAAAACTCACCCTTACACCTTTGGGGAAGCACGCAAGCGTCTTGCGCCAAAAGTAAAAACTGTGGCCAAGGAAATCGCGACACTTCCCGATGTCGTGTGTCCGGGGAATCAATCGGTTGCATTGTTAACGCTGCACCCGACCTACCTTGCCAAAAGTTATTACCCCGCCGAGTTGCTTAAAACTTACGGTTTGGAAACGGTTGGAAGCAGGGCACGCGAAATCTCTCCAGAAAAGTGGGCTAGAAAAAAAGCTCCGGCATCTGCCGTAACGTCGGAGCTCTTTGTTGCGGGACGCCGAGCAAGTTTCACGCGATTTGCAAACGACGTGGACCGCCTTACCGAAAGCAATCCGGGTGCGTCGGACCTCATCAAAATTGAAGACATTCATGTTCAGGCACCCGAGGAGAAACTCAAACCGTTTCGCTCCGATGACGAGGAACTGCTTCTGGAAATTGTGCTGCATCTTCAACCAAATCGGGAAGAAGCATTCATTTTGGATGGTTTTGAAGCCTATGTTAAATCCCTCGACCTCTCACTCGATTTGGACAAGCGACGGTTTTTCGCTGAGGGACTTTGTTTTTTGCCACTTCGTGCGCCGCGTGAACTTGCGCAGGAGGTGGTAAAATTTTCGTTTCTACGGCTCGCGCGGGAAATGCCGCGCCTTCGGCAGTTTCGGCCTATCGCGCGCGCTACACCTGGCTTTTCCCCGTTTGCATGCAATTTGCCAAAGGAGACGCCGCACGATCTGAATATCCGGGTTGCGGTATTTGATGGCGGGGTGAAAAAAGATTGTGGGCTCGAACCTTGGGTATCTCGCAAGCCGACGAAAAATCTCGCCGCCGCCGTTCCAGATTTTCAAAACCACGGGACAGCGGTTACCTCAGCCCTCCTGTTTGGCCCGCTTCAAGATGGGGTCACGCCGGAGCGACCATACGCGCATGTTGATCATTACCGCGTGCTGGATGTTAACACACAAAACGACGATCAAGCCGAACTTTATACGGTCTTGGAACGAATCGAAGAAGTTCTTGAGAACCGGAACAAATACGACTTTATCAATTTGAGCCTGGGGCCTGACCTGCCAATTGAAGACAACGACGTTCATGCCTGGACAGCGGTATTGGATCAGCATTTTTCAGATGGCCGGACCTTGCCTACGATCGCGGTTGGAAACTCTGGCGAGAGCGACTGGGATTCGGGCAATGCGCGCATTCAAACACCCGCCGATTGTGTTAACGCTTTGGCAATTGGCGGATGTGACCGAACGGGCACGGGTTGGAAGCGAGCCGGATACAGCTCAATTGGACCGGGACGCAGCCCCGGAATCATGAAGCCGGATGGCCTCGCGTTTGGTGGCTCCGCCAAGGAGCCGTATTGGGTTCTTAACGCCCAAAATCCTGGGAACGCAATGCCGATTACAGGGACAAGTTTTGCGGCCCCCACTGCGCTTCGGACCGCGATTGGCATTCGGACTCATTTTGGAACCAATCTCTCTGCCCTTGCCATTAAGGCCCTGCTTTTGCACGGCTGCGAAGATGGCGGGTTCGATAAAAGAGAAGTTGGATGGGGTCGAATTCCGGCTGAGATCACGGATATCACGATGACTGACGACCACACGGCCCACATTGTTTATCAAGGAGAACTGAGTCCTGCGAGCTGGCTTCGTATGCAGGTCCCGATTCCCACGGACGCTCTAACCGGAATGGTGACGCTGACGGCGACGTTTTGTTTTGCAAGTGCCACGGACCCGCAAGATCCGCTCAACTACACACGCAGCGGATTGGAAGTTCGCTTTCGGCCTCATGATAAAAAGCGAAAGAAAACGAAGCAAATAAACGCGGATTCGAGTCCATTTTTTCAAGCCAAGGATGCCTGCGTTGATGAAATTGATTTAAGGGCAGATGCTCACAAATGGGAAACTACCCTTCACAAAGCGCGGAAGATGCGCGGTGCGGGCTTAAAAAACCCAGTTTTCGATGTGCATTACAATGCTCGTATCGGCGGCCGAAACTCCAACGCTGCGGAGAAAATCCCGTATGCCATGGTGCTGACGGTTCATTCGCCAAAAACAAAAGACCTCTACAACAAAATCATCCAACGGTATCAAACGATTTTGGAACCGCTGAGACCTGTTTTGAATCTCCCGATTCGGACTCAAGGATAGAATTTTCAAATTCCTTTTTGAAAAAGGACGTTGCCATGATAGATGGGTCAGCGGAGGACCGCTCTTGTTTATTGAGTATCGAGATTGGCGTGGGGTTCGAACCGCATTTGTCTCGGGCAAAAATGAACCTGTTTGGTATGTGGCGGCCCTGGCCAAAAAACTCGGTCATGTGGGCCGCACGGCAAAACGCCTTCGGTGGCGCAACCATAAACTTATTCGATTGGCGATTTACCACGCGGAATGGAACGCATTCGCGATGGAAAAAGAACGCGAAGGCGCGATTCGAGCCGGCTTTCCGATGGAGGCACTCATCGATTCCCCGCACCAGTTGGTGTTTCCCAAAAAGGCCCCTTCCTCCCCTGCCGCGATGAAGAAAAAGCGAAAGAAATATGTTAAGGAGCCAGAATTTCGCGTTTGGTGACCGACCTAAGACGCCACCTCATGCGGCCTTTGAGTCCAGCCGCTTCATGAGAGCGGACTCCATGAGCGTGCCAATCGCGTTTTCAAATTCTAACAACTCCTGAAAATTTGCGTTACCCGGACGGGAGAGAGGCGACGAAAAGGATGCCACGGCAGAAATATACGCCTCGCTGGCCAGAAATGGTCGAAGCATGGCGCGGACAACATGGCTCACCTTTACCTGAGTTTTTAATTTCATCGAAAGGTCATACGCGACTCGGTCCAAAGCCAAGGATTCAGCAGCGGTGAACAAAACTCGCTTTTGATGATCAAACGGTTCGGAAATCAAGTTCTCTGGTCCTGGGGATACAGCAGGTGAGGGTGCGGGCGCGGTTGCCTGCACCCGCTTTGGTTCCTCAATGCGAGGGGACGGCGGTTGCGGCAACGCGCGGCTTGGATTTTCCGCCAGTGCTATGGTTGGCGCAGGCTGAGCAGGTTCGATTTGCCTCACCGGCTCCGAAGCAATTGCAGCCGAAATCAGATCAACATTAAGAAGTGGTCGATACGGAGCCTCATCGGATTGTGCACGCTTAGCCATTTGCTACCCCCTTTTGGAGAGTCGTAGCAATTGGGCCTTGCGCTTCGCTTCTGACAATTCGTTCCTCGAATTCACGTGCCAGGTTTCGATACTCCTGCGTGACTTTGTGCGTTGGGTGAGTCTCGAAAAGGGTAGTGCCTCGATTTTGAGTGCGAGGAATTACGGTCGAGCGACTGATCGAAGTCGTAAATTTAATTGACTCCGCATCTGCCCCGACTTTGAAGGAATTCTCGACGAATGTCGAAAGCGAATTAGCAAGAGTGGTGCGTCCATCATGTGCGCAAAGCAAAACACCAAGCAGCTTCAACTTTTCGTTTCCCCTTGCCCTTGCGTCTCCAATATCTTGGAGAGCGTCGTTAAGTCCCGCGATTGCGAAAGGATCTGGGATAGCGGTTAAAACAAAATAGTCAGATACCATGTAAGCCGCGATGGTTGGCAGAGTCGCGTTTGGTGCAGTATCGAGAAAAATAAAATCGTAGTGCGGACGCAAACTTTCAATTGGTCGCTTCAGTGCTTCTTGAGGCGTCATGAATTTGCTTGTCTCGGAAATTGCCTTGTCGATTCCTTCCAGCTTCCTTGCCGATGGAATCAGGTAAACGTTTTGGGGCAAATTTACGCCCTCGATTTTTTCCTCACGGCTCAAGACAAGTTCATTTGGATTCTCACCGAGCAACATTTCAAACGCCCCCAAGAATGCTTGAGGCTCAACACCGAAATGTCTTGTGGCGGAGTGATTCATATCCAAATCGATGATGAGAACCTTCCAACCACGTTCAGCGAGTGCGCACCCGATGTGAACAGTGTTCGTAGTTTTCCCTGCCCCGCCTTTTTGATTTCCAAACCCAACGACACGCGCCCTGCGACCCTCTTGTGTAATTCCCTGCATGAGATTCTCCCTGAAAAAAATGATAAGCCTCTTTTGTGTTAATAGCGCGTTCGGGAGAATTCACGCAAGAGGTCATTTTGCGTTAACGGCATAAGCCGTTAAGGCGTTATGCCCTTAAGCCGTTAACGTATCCTTCCGTTAACGGCTGGAGTCAACCTGTTGAATTCACTCGCAATTTCTTTCGTATTCGTTCCTTCACCCCCCCTTCTGGGCTTAAGCCGTCAACGTCTTATAGCGTTATCGCGTTAACGGCTTATGCCGTTAACGGCGTTTTCATTTCTGCGTCGGAATGCGTTTTTTCTATTGCGCGAAAGGGGGGAAGTGCGAGATCGATCGGGTAGAGATTTATCGAGGAAAGTGAATGAACTAGAAGACTGAAAAGAAAAAGAAAAGGCCCAGTTACACGCCAATGCAACTGAGCCCTACATTTCGAAATCCGCAAAGAGGGATTCGACACCCAACAAGTGTGGCGAGTTTAGCGGATTTCGGCAAAAACCGAAAGCCGCGTTTTTGACGCGAAAGGGGACTCTTTTTCTCATCGTGCCTTTCCTTGCATTTTAGGAGACCGCCGTGATTGTTGAAGGAGGGTATCAACCCATAACGCCCATATTTTTGGGGAATCTGTTAACGAGTTATTTTAACCGCTCCGTTTCCTGGCCTGCGGTCCGAATCGCCTTTGCGTGCCTGGAGATGTCGGCGATTCGCGAAGCCGCAACTAAATCAAAACCGAAATGGAAGAAGAGCAAAGGAGGGTTCAACGAATACCGACGGCAGGAGATTTCCGAACTGACTGGCCTTAATCATCGGGCCATAGGAAAGGGCCTCTCCCAGCTCAGCGAGGCTGGGGTCCTGAAATTTGGGACAAGACAGATTCAGTTTTCAAGTGCACCAAAGACCGAGGCAAACGAGCTAATCGAGGTTCTTTGCTGCCGCAGGGGCGCGCGCCGCCTTATTCCGGTGCCAAGGCGAGCCATTCGGTTTGTTGCCGCAGAGACTTCGAGCACGTTGGCCCGAGTCATGATTGCATATTGGGTGAGAGGGCTCTCGTTGAGGAAAGGCTCGCCTGAAATTGGAGCACGGGGGACAGTCAAAGCGAATTGGATTTCCGAGGTGTTCGAGCTGAGCCTCCGTTCAGTTCGTTACGCGCAAGCAAAGCTTCGTAAATCCGCCTGGATTGGAAAGGACATCGGCTCGAAACAATGGAAGCTAAATCGTGACGGGGCATACTTTGAAATTAATCTCAAATGGACGATTTCCAAAGTCGCGCGTGTATTCAGAATTGCACCCCCTGGAACGAAAAAAAGCACCGTCATTGCACCCCCAATAGAAAACAAATTCACTCCTTCGGAAATTAAATACCAGAAAACTTCGAAATGCGCTGGTGTTTTGAAACAGGAGAGGGAAGGGCTTCAAAGGCCAAGACTATTCAACATTCGACGGGAAGACTTGTTTGATGAGAAACGGATCGAATGCCTTTTTGATGAGGCTGTCCGTCGAAAGTGGGTCAAAAACTGTGAATCCGAGCGATTGAACTTCTTTGCAGCAGCAGTTCGAGCACGGCAGGCGGAAGGCAAATCGGAAAAGATTTTCTCCGGTATCGTGAGGAGGAAGCTGTGGGGCCATATTACGCTCGACCAGGAAAATATCGCCCGCAAATGGATTCAGAAGCCGGTTTTTAAGAGCGGGACGATGGGGGAACCTGTCCTTGCTTCCGCCGTATTGTCATCGATCCTTGGAGCAATTTCACCTAAACGGGCGGTCGAAAGTGGGAATATCCCAATTTTGTCTTGATGGTTTACAGACTCTTCAGAGCAGCCGGCATTTTCACTCCCTGCAATTCGACGAGAGCAATCTTATAGCGGAGAAACAATTTGTGGTAACGATCCACAACATGCTTCCGAATAAAAGGGGAACATGCAACGCGGTATGCCAGACGCGACAGATTCCCGCGCACGGCGGAAACGATAAAAGGCATTGTAACATGGGCGGATGCGTTGGATCGCTTTTCTGCCTCAGCTTGCCACCATTTCACAGTTTCTCTCACAGCGGAATTGCAGCAGTTTTCAAGAGTCGTTATCACAGAAAATCGGTTTCGTCGCTGCGCAAACCCGCATGCGGCACCAACTGAGTCGCACATAGTTTGCGGGTCGGCGTTTTTAAGCAATTCGGCTGTGGTTGCTGGGTCGATGTTTGTGATGGCTGCGATTAAAGCTCTTTTGATCCGTGGATTGTCCGTTCTTAAATACTCTTCACGTAACTTTGGCAAGAGGGGCATTGCCGCAGCACCGGCGTCGCCTATTGTTAAAATGGAGCCAACGCTTTGTTTGAAGGCAAAATCAAAAGCGGCAATTTTCAATTTGTTGGGAAGAGTGCACGCCATCTCGATAAATTTCAGGTCTTTCATTCCGCTTTTGAACTCAGGGGTTCCTTCGGGATAACTGAGGTTGTAGCGGACTGCGGCGCATTCGACCCGTGCGCTGAAGAGAGGAGGAGAGCCAGTCGAGATTTTTGCTAAACGGCCAACAAGGGTGAGTGTCATATTAAAACTCCTTACCTCCCCGTTATGGGAGATTAAACAGAAAGCGTGCGATTAACACAGTCGAACCGAACGCTTGTTCGAACACGCGTCCGAAAAAGCATTGAGAAACAGTGCTCTGTGCTGGAATACATGCAGCAGTTTGGTTGGAAAGTGCGGATGCGAACTGGGCATCAGGAGGCTATCGGCTCATTCAAAGACAATTGTCTTATGCCGCAATGGGGTTGAATTCTCCAAAATGGCTGGATGGAACAAAAATCAGGGTCTTTTTCCTCATGTTTCGCATCGGTGGTGAAGGAACGACGGGAGAAAGCCGGCCTCAGCCGAGCCGGCTTGGCGCGGCAGGCCTGTGTGCATCAAACCTACATCGGCCTTCTGGAACGTGGGGAAAGGAGCCCAAATATCGACACCGCGAAGGCAATTGCTGGAGCCTTGGGCACGTCGTTATCCGCAATCATTAAAGAGACAGAAAAAAGGCTACCCGAGAAAGCAGCATCAAAATCATGAGTGCTCGCTACAGATTTTTCAAAGAAGTCGGAATATCTGAGGCTCCGCGGTCTTCTAAAATTCCAAGGACCGCTTTAACGAATCTTCGCTGGATGGGGTCAATCACAAGATTTCGGACAGGTTTTAAAGAAGCCAATGACTGCACACAACGACTCACATGACCATTCGTCGCCACAATTGCTTCTACCAGCGGAACTTCTAAGAGAAAAAGGAAGAAATTCTTCCTGATCCGAAGAAGGGCGGTTGCCTCTTCACGCGTGGTGGCATCGCCGCTCTTTGAAAACGCCGTCAGCAAAGTTTCTCGTTTGTTGCACGGCGCGGATTCGCAAGCCACGAGAATTCCGAATCGAACTGTGTCGCGATTCATCCCTTTGAGCAATTCTGACGCTACGGAACTATCGATTTGTGCGATTGCCGACAAGATAATCCACTTTTCATTTTTGCGGTCATCTGTCGCAAGGAACTCCGCTTTGAGTTCCGGCAGAAGCACTTTTGCGGCAGCTCCATATTTTCCTATAGTCAGGAGGCTACCCAAATTCTTAGGGGCACTAGCGTAGTCAAAAATCGCCAACCGAAGCTTTTCTTGCGGGATTACGAGCGCCTTTTCGAGGAGTGCGAATGCTCTCGATCCAGCTTCAAAGTGTGCTGATCCTTTCGGGGATCGGAGTCTGTGTCGCGCGAGTTCACACGCAACTTTTGCTGAG
>CAZMKE010000017.1:0-112842 GCA_964566945.1 uncultured Verrucomicrobiota bacterium
GAAATTTCTCCCACAGCCCACCCGCGGATCACACGTTGTTCCTAAGACGGATACGTTCAAACGTGGACGAGTGTGCGAGCAAAGGTGGACTCCATTGGTCCTGCGGGCCTGGAGGAAGGCCGGAGGGTAGCGGAGGCTGACGGCTGACGGAAGGCCCCAGGGCCAATGTGCCGGTCGGATGCCTCCGCTTGCGCGTCGCCCGGAGCGCCGGAGCCTGCGTCACCCATTGCCAGCATTCTGGCCCACGAACCCAAAACCGGCGAACGTCCCGCCCCCTTGCTCAAGATCAGCTACCCTTGAATCCGTCCACGATTGAAATCCTCATCCTCGCGTCCTCACGAGTGCGCATCTCATTTTATTGGCGCCAAAAGTGTTGAGTAGTGATAATTGAGTGGGTCAATGCAAACTTTTGATGCGCTGGAAACGGAGGCCGCCGGGATTCGAAAGGAAATCGCCTATCTGAAAAATCACGAACACCGCATGGACTATGATCAGGCCCGGCAGCGAGGCGAACCCTGCGGCAGCGGAGCCATTGAATCGACCTGCCGCCAATATCAGTGTCGCTTTAAACGGACGGGCCAATTCTGGACCAAGGAAGGCGATGAAGCCCTCTTAACTGTCGAAACCTTCTCGCGCAACAACCGTTGGTCCCTGCTTTTCCCTCACTCCAATTTCGATCCGTCAAAAAACTGAGATGCGCACCTTAACTGAGACGAGTGTTGGGTTTTCTTGTGTTTTTTGTCCGCGTGGCTCAGGCTCCGGAGTTTGACTGTACCATATGTTTGATCGCATACGACAGGTTTTCTCCAAATCGAAGCTGCCTGATGAGGCTCGTGCATTCATCACGAACTTAGCAACTTCAGAGATTTGGATTCTTGCAGTAGGCCTGCGCGGCACTCCCGGCATCACCAGTGTCACAGATCCAGCCGCCTTCGACATTATAGCGGCTCATAGGATCGATGTTGCAGAGGTTGGGGATGATGACTCCGTATTTCCGTTCAACTACGAGGCGGACGATCGACAGATTTTGCCTTTCTTCGCCTCCGACGAACGCGCCAGACGTTTTGCGGCGGACCATAATTTTCCAACCGATGTGACTTTGTTCCAGCCCTATAATCTGCGGGCCGGATTCGTTGCGACGCCCGAGAACGACATGTTCACATTAATCTTCGATCCCGGCTTCCCAACCGAACGAAAGCTAACTCGTGATGAGAGACTGTTGTTACGCTCGCTCAGCACGGCCTCTTAACACGACTGGAGCCAACGCAGACGAGAGCCTCTGGTTCTTAACCATTTCTTTCGAAGAAGGTATTTGGTTCAGGGTTACGGACCATCTGTCAGCAACACAATCAGCCGCTTCCACTGTGCCCAATCGTTCACGAAAAGGTTAATGACGGAATGGCCGAGTCGTGCCTTCCGCTTAGTTTTGTTTTCGAAATAGCGCCTCGCGATCAGCATGAGTTGAACAGCTTGCCGATCCGTGCATTCGAACACCTTGAAATCCCGCGGTACTTATGTTCCTTGCAGCTTTTATCAGGACCGTGCCACACGCTTGAGCGCCCGTGAGCGATGAACTCACGGCGCGGCGTTCTCGCGCGGGGACTGCGGCGTGGGCACGGGCGGCGGAAAAAAGGCCCGGGTAATTTGGCGCGCGAAGCGGATGCCCAGTTCGCGGACTCCGGCTTCGTTAAAATGATCGCCGTCGCTGCGGCGGAATTCCGGACCGAGGTCGTCCGTTTGCGGACCGTCATAGGTGAAGGGAACGGTTTCCAGGACATGTTGCGCGCCGCGGTCGAGCTTTTCCTTGCGCCTTTGCATTTCCACCGGTCCGATCTTTGCGAGGATTCCCGGATCGTAGGCGTCGAACGCGATAACCCAGGGCAGATTCGCGAAGCCGGAATCGATCCGGGAGCGGGCGATCAGGCGTTTGAAATTATCGGCGAACAGTTCGGCTGAAGGTCCCTGATTCAGGTCATTCTCATTCCCGAACCACACCAGCGCGCGCAAGCCGGTGTAGGGCGTCCAGCGTTGCAGGGTGGCCCGGCAGGCCACGTAGGATGAATCACCGGACCCCGGCGTTTCCGCCACGCGCGCCCAGCGTTCGACCGTGGTGCCGCCGACTCCGGTGGAGATGATAAGAATTGGGACGTGCAACTGGCGCACAAGGACGTCTCCGACGGCCGTCCATGGGGAGGCGCGTTTGGCATCGGCTGGACGCAGCGGATCATCCGCGTGACGAAAGGCGAGGTGGGCCGGCGGGGCATCGGTCCAATCGATGCAGGTGGCTACGCGATCCTCCTGGGCTTTACCAGGGCGATCGCCCTGGAAGTTGGAACAGAAGGAATGGCCCGCGGCCACGAACACTTCGCCTACTCCCACTTTGGACAAAGTGGTTTCACCCACGACGGTCCCCGCGGCATCAAGGGCTCTGACGGTCAAGGTGTACCAGCCGCCTGCGGCGGCCTCGATCGATCCGTGGAACTCTCGGGCGCCCGGCCGGGCGATCTCGACGAAATCTGAAGATCGGCCGTCGATTCCTTCCTGGTACTCTGCGGCCAAGGTGACTTTGGCCTCCAGTCGAACGACCACTGTCCCGGCGGAACCAGCCACCGGGATTCTTGCAGAATTTTGCGGCCCGCGCTGGAACACGGCATACGGCATGGGAGACGTGAGGGTCAGCGGGGTGGCGGCCTGCGCTGCGGTGACGAGGCAGAGCAGGGTGGTGATCGAGGCGATTCGGCCTAGCCACCCCTGTAAGGCTATGTGCATAAAAGTGTTTGAGCGATCGTTCTGGCCTTCAGGTTGATGGGAGGCGTCCGACCGGTCAATTCTCTCCTCGTGCGGCGGCGTCTTCGGGATCACCCAGCCCCCAAAGTGGGCGATTCGCCGCAAGCGTCGAAAAGAAGCCGGGCCGAGCGCGCCCCACGGGTTCATCGTCCGAGCCGAGTTCGGTTGTGCAAACGCGTCGGCAACAGCTGCGTCGGCAACAGCTTGCTAAGCGGAAGTAAATGGAGGTATTCTCCCGAGTGATGCACTCAGACCTTCAAAATCGTGCGTTGGAAGCGCAGTTGGTGGGGCATTGGACTTGCGCGGATGAGCGCGAGATTTGCGAGTACGCCTTCCTGCCGCAGAATGAGTTCACCTGTCTGGTGAAGCGGGAGGGAGAGTCGCCGTTCAAGGTGCGCGGTTACTGGGCGGTGATGGGGGGCGAGTTGCTGCTGGGGCCTTCGCCGCTGGCGAATGAGCCGGCACGGATCGTGAAGCTGGAAGCGACCGCGTTCTCGGCTGAGACGGCCGGGCGGCATTTGAAGCATTTCGCACGGGTGGTGGCGCGCTGACCGGCGGAAACTTTTGGCTGTTAAACCCGGGAATCAACGGGCGACGGGAGTCGTGTCGTCTTTTCCGGCGAAAGCCCCGGTCTGGTAATCGAGGATGCTGAGCTGGATGCGGTAGTTGAACCGGGCGGCGGTGGTGGCGATTTCCGCGGATGTTTTGTTGAGCTGAGCCTGGCTCAATTCGACGATGGAAGCGCCTCCGGCCCGATAGCGGGCCTCGGCCAGGTTGTAGGCCTCGGTGGCGTGAGCGAGCAGGCCCTGCGTCACCGAAATGCGCTCGAAGGCGGTTTGCGCGGTCAAGGTGGCAATCTTCACGTCGCGGATGACGTCGTTCTCCAGTTCCTTGAGAGTTTCTTTGGCAGCGTCCGCTCGGAGCCGGGCCTCGCGGGCTTTGGCGGAATAGAGTCCGCCGGCAAAGATGGGAATGCTCAGGTTGACCCCGGCCACGGCGTACTCGTCGTCGAATTGGGAGGCATGGACTGGGATGACTCCGGCCGCGCCGATCGCGGTGAGGGTGGGATAGCTGAGAGCGCGATCGGCTCGGGCGAGGCGGTCCGCAGCTTCGCTCTCAAGCCGGGCCTGGGCAAGGTCAGGGCGGCGGGCGAGCGCGGAAGAGACGAGCGTTGAGACGTCGGACGGGGTGCTGAGGGGCTCGGGCGGCGACTGAAGCGCATAGGTGCTGGATGAGTCCTGGCCGAGCAGATTGGCGAGCCGGGCTTCGGCGGCGTGAAGATCGTTTTCGGCTTGCAGCTTCAGAAGCTTGGCGTCGTCGACGTTCACCTGGGCGAAGTTCACGTCGAGTTGTGATTTGAGTTTGTTACTGGCAAGGGCGCTCACCTGTTCGAAAAGCACCTGCCGGGTGTCGAGGGTTTGTTGCGCGACGTTCAAGAGCGCGGCGGATCGGAGCGTGTCAAAATAGGCGTTATCGACGAGCACGAGGATTTGGTCGCGAACGGCGGCGGTATTGGCTATTTCCGCCCCGGCCCGGAGCTTGGCTCCGGCGCTGAGATTGGCCGTCCGCCCGAAATCTGTGATGATCTGAGTGATGGTGATGCCCTCGGCGTTCCGGTCGAAAATGGCGGGGTTGCTCAAGGCCCCGGCGGCGATGCGGGTGTTGTCTTCGGCGGTCCCAACGGCAGTCGCATTGGCCACAATGCTGGGAAAATAATTGGCCCGCGCTTCGATGACGACCTGTTTGGCAGCCAGGGCGCGCAGATCTGCGGCGGTGACGCGCGGGTGCGTCTTGAGCGCGAGATCCCGGGCTTGCTGCAGCGTCAGGGCCATGGGCTCAGCGGCCTGCAGGCCCAGGCAAATGAGGGAGAGGCCAAGGAAACGGCGAATCATAGAGCGGGTGCGGTTGATGGCGGGAGGGCGTGATCCTTTCTGCGATAGACCAGGAGGTAGGCAGCGGGAACGATGAAAACGGTAAGCACCACCGAGACCGCCAGACCGCCGATGATGGCCTGGGCGAGGGGAGCGTAGGCTTCGCTGCCAGTGCCCAGCTTGGCCGCCATGGGAATCAGGCCGATGAGCGTGGCCAGCGAGGTCATCAGGACCGGGCGAAGGCGAACGCGGCAGGCGAGAGCCACCGCTTCGCGCACCGGTTTGCCGTCCTCGCGCAGGCGGTTGGTGAATTCGACAATCAGAATGCTGTTGGACACCACGATGCCGACCATCATCACCACGCCCATCAAAGACATGACGTTCAGCGTGGTGCCCGTGAGGAAGAGGATGAGCATGACGCCGGCCAAGCCGGTAGGCACCGCCAGGAGGATCAGGAACGGATCGACGAACGATTTGAACTGCGCCACCAGGATCAGATAGACGAGGATGACGGAAAGGATCAGGCCAAGGGCGAAGCTCCGGAAGGAAACGCGCATCCCTTGCACCATGCCGCGCATGTTGACGCGCACGCCTTCGGGGAGCTGGGTCTCCCGAATGATCTCATCCACTGCGTTGGCCAGGCGGCCAAGATCCTCGCTTTTCGGCGAGACATAGACATCGACGACTCGCCGGAGTTGGTAGTGATCCACCTCGGTGGGCGATTGGATATGATGAATGGCGCTGACGGCGTCGAGCCGCGTGGACCTCTCCTTGCCCTGGCCGCGAATGGGGATTGACGAGAGGTCGCCCAAGGTCTTCACGTGATTTTCGGGATACTGGACAGTGAGGAGGTAATCGTTGCCCGTTTTGGGATCGACCCAGAAGCTGGGCGCGATCATCTGGTCGGAAGTAAGGGCGGTAATGACATTGTTGATCACTTCCTTGGAGCTGAGGCCGAGCTCGCCCGCGTGTTCGCGATCGACATCCACTCGCAGGGCCGGGTAGTCGATATCCTGCGGCACCAGAATGTCACTCACGTTGGAGAGCGCGCGGACTTTGCGGGCGATCTCGGTGGCGGTCTGATGCACCTTCTCGAGATTGGAGCCGCTGACCTGCACGTCGATGGGCGCGGGCAGGCCCATGTTCAACACGGCGTCGAGCAAGCCGCCGGTCTGGAAATAGGCGCTGACCTGGGGCATCTCATTGCTCAGGCGGCGGCGGACCCGACTCATGTATTCGTAGCTGCTGGCTTTGTGCTTCTCCTCGAGGCTGGCCTGGACGGTGGCGGTGTGCTGGCCGGAGTTGCTGGTATACATCGCGGAGAAGTCCGAGGTGATGCCGATGTTTGAGACCACCACTCCGAGTTCGTCGGCGGGCACTTCTTCTTTGATGATTTTTTCCACGGCTTTCACCAGGTCCTCGGTGTATTCGATCCGCGTGCCGGTGGGCGCTTTGAGATTGATGACGAATTGGCCGGGATCAGTCCGTGGGAAATAGGAAAGTCCAATGAACGGCGCCAGCCCGAGGCTGAGCAGGAAAACGCCGGACAGGCCGGCCACGGTTGCAACGGGACGGAGCAGAGAGCGGTTCAGCAGCCCGTCATAACGAGTGAGCATGGCGTTGAAGCGCCCGTTGAACCAATGATTGAATTTCTCGCCGAATCCATGCGGCACGTGGTTCGGATCGTGCGAGTGCGGCGCTTTGATCAGCTTTGCGCAGAAGAGCGGAACAACGGTCATCGCGACGAGGTAGGAGGCGAAGAGCGAGAGCACCACCGAGAGGGCCAGCGCGGTGAAGAGAAAGCGGCTGACTCCATAGAGAAACGTGACGGGAAAGAAGACCACAGCGGTGGTGAGCGTTGCCGCGAGGACCGGCAGGGCGACTTCGGCGCCGCCTTTTTCCGCCGCGACTTCCGGCGTCTCGCCGAGTTCGAGATGGCGGAAGATGTTCTCGAGAACGACGACCGAATTATCGATCAGGCGGGAGAAGGCTAACGCCAGACCGCCGAGAATCATGGCGTTGACCGAATTGTTGCCGAAAGAGAGGGCGATGAAAGTGGCCAGAGCTGACAGCGGGATCGAGAGGAAAACTGCGAGAGTGGCGCGCATGCTCCCAAGAAAGATGAGAATCATGAGCCCGGTGAGGCCGAGGCCGATCGCGCCCTCGTGGATGAGGTTTTCGATCGCGTTCTTAACGAAGATCGATTGATCGAACACCACCTTGCGGATGAGTTGTTTCGGAACATCCACCAGATTGCCGACGGCGGACTTGATTCCGTTCACCACGGCGATGGTGTTGGCATCGCCCCCCTGCTTGAGGACGGGCAGGAAGACGGAAGGCTGGCCATCCACCCGCACCACGCAAGTCTGGATTTGCGAGGCGTCCTTGGCTTCGCCCACATCGGAGACCAGCACGGAAGCGCCCTCGATGGTTTTCAGCGGGAGGCGGTTGATCTCCTCCATTTTTTCGATCTGGCTGTTGGCGTAGAGATTGTAGTCCAGTGGCCCAATCCGCACGTCACCCGCCGGCAGAATAAGGTTGGAATCGTTCACCGCGCGCACCACGTCCATGAGGCTGAGTTGGTGGGCTTCGAGTTTGAGCGGGTCGACATAGACCATGATCTGCCGGTAACGGCCGCCGAACGGCTGCGGGACGGAGGCACCGGGCACATTGGCCACCTGGTTGCGGACGTTGAACTGGCCCTGGTCGCGCAACTGCGTTTCATCCAGCCCTTCGCCTTTAAGCGTGATCAGGCAGACCGGCAGGCTGGAAGCGTCGAACTTCAACACAACCGGCGGGAGGGTGCCCGGGGGCAGGCGGCGCAAATTCGCCGAAGCCAGGTTGGCAATGCCAGTGACGGCGGAGTCCGGATTCGTCCCGGGCTGGAAGTAGACTTTGATCAGGCTGACGCCCGGGAGCGAGCGGGACTCGATATGATCGATGCCGCTGGCCAGCGTGAAAAAGCGCTCGAACCGGCCGGTGATGTCATTCTCGATCTGCTCGGGCGGCATGCCGGAATAGAACGTGGCGACCACCACCACCGGGATGTTGATGGAGGGGAACAGGTCGACCGGCAGCCGAACGAGACTGTTGATGCCCACGACACAAGTGACCAGGCAGAGGACGATGATGAAGTAGGGATAGCGAATGGAAAAGCGAGACATACAGCTCTAATGGGAAAGTGACCGGGCGGCATGAATTGCGTCGCGCAGCCGTTCAACGCTAAAATCCGAGGACCGGCAAAGCCGGAGCAGTTCGTTTTCCTCGGCCAGAAGCCGCGCGGCGGCGGCGATGACCTCCGCAGCCCGCCCATCCGGAATGGAAACGAGGCCATGGCAATCTCCGTGGATGAGATTTCCGGGCGACACCTTCAGCCCGCCGATCTCCACCGCGCAGCCAGCTTCCACCACGTGGCTGTAAGCGTGCGAGACTGAGAGCCGGGCGGCGAAAAGAGAGAAGCCGAGCCGGGTCACTTCCGCCACATCGCGCACCGCTCCATTGGTCGCGACGGCGGTGCAGCCGAGCGCCCGCAGAATGTGCGCGTGCACCTCGCCTACGAGCGCTCCGGTTCCGGGGGCGGGATCCATATCCTGGATGACGAGAAAACGGGGCTCCGGCACGCTCAGGACATAGTCCCACCATTGGGTCCTTTGGAGGTAGCCCGGGGCATCCATCGGAGGGGACGAGGAGCGAATGCGAATGGTGGCCGCGTAGCCCAGAGCGGGCTCCATGTTCGTCGTGAAGCGGTGGATCGAGCCATCAGTGAATCCTTCGTTGCGCAAGCGAACCTGGAGCGATTCGACCGCGTTCGCCACCGCGCAGGAGCTGAGGCGCTTCAATTGTTGCAGTTCAAAGTCAGCAGATCGAGGCAGCATGTCAGGAAACGGGTAGAGGGTCTGTGGACACAATTTTCGGGGTAACCCGCTGGCCTGGCTTGACGCCAGTGCGGCTGCCGACCAGCAAGAGATCGCCCTGGTTCAAGCCTGAGAGAATTTCGATCTTGAAGGGGGATTCGAGCCCGAGCTGAACCTGGCGCTCCTCGATCACTCCGTTCGCGGTGATGACATAGACCGTAGCTGAGCTCCCTTTGCGGGCGACCGCGGTGACCGGCGCGGCGAGCACTCCGGGCCTGCGTTCCATGGTGACCGTGACCGACGAGAAGGTGCCCGGGATCAACGCGTAGTCCGGATTGGGAATGTCCACCTCCGTCTCCATGGTGCGCGTCGAGAAATCCACCTTTTGCGCCGACCGGGAGATTTTTGCGTCGAGCTTCCGCGTCAGGCCGGGAATGGAAACCTGGACCGCGTCGCCGGCTTTAATCGCCGAAACCTGCGAGGCCATGACCGGGAAAACCAGCCGGAGGAAGTTGTTTTGCGAGAGCCGAATCAATGGCATGGATTGCGTGCTGGAGGAGGTGCCGGCCTGGATTAACGCCCCTTTGTCCGCGTAGCGCTTGGTGACCACGCCATCGAACGGCGCGGTGATGCGGGCGTACTGCAGCATGGTCTTTAACTTGTTCACCTCGGCGATCGCGCCGCTCTCCTGTTCACGGGCGGCCGAGAGCGCGGCTTCGGCTCCCCGCTCCCTCGCGGTGGCGGTGTCGATGTCCTGCTGGGCGATGAGGTTGGGCTGGGCTTTGTCCACCGCGGCCATGCGCTCGAGGCTGAGGTGGGCGTCGTCCCAGGCCGCCTGGGCACGGCGAATCTCCTGCGCGGCGCGGCGCTGGGCGGCGAGAGCGCGGTCGAGGTCGTGCTGGACTTCGGGCAGTTCCAGCTCCGCGATGAGCTGGCCCTCTTTCACATGGTCCCCGACATCCACCGTAATGGTCTGCACGAAGCCGGAGACTTTGGCGTGCAGGTCGATCTCCTGGTAGGGCCGCAACTCGGAATCAAAGACGGCTTGCCGGGTGATCTCCTCGCGCGTCACCGGGGCGGCGGCGACGACGGTGGCCGCGCTATCGCCCGTTTCAGCGGCGGAGTGAGCGCGAGAGGCCCGCGGCCAGAAGAAAAATGCGGCCGCGCCCAGCACCGCCAGTCCGCAAGCCACTTTGATGGCGGAGTTCCTGCCGGGCGATGGCCCCGGAGGGCTGGACGCCCTGGGCTGGGCTGATGGGCCTGGATGTTCTGTTTCGAGGGTCATACGGGGTTTGCTGTTTCTTGCGAGCGGGCGAGGGGAAGATGAACCCGGAAAACGCTGCCAGCGCCTTCGCGGCTGTCCGCCTCCACCTTGCCTCCATGCGCGTGGCAGATCGATTTCACAATGGAAAGTCCAAGTCCAGCGCTGCCCTGATCGCTCGACCGCGCCTTGTCGACGCGATAGAAGCGGTCAAAAATGTGCGGGAGAGATTCCCGGGGAATGCCGATGCCGTTGTCGCTGACTTCGAGAATGGCTTCGCCATAGTGCGTGAAAGTGCGCACCTGCACTTTGCCGCCGGCGGGCGTGTATTTAATGGCGTTATCGAGCAGGTTCACGATCACTTGCTTGAGGCGGGCCCGGTCTCCTTCAACAAATACCGGGGGACCCGCGTGGCACTGCAGCGCGATATCCTTGTCCTTGGCCAGGAGGCAGAGTTGGTCGGTGGTGGTGGCCACCAGGGCGGCCAGGTCAAACCGGACCGTTTCTGAATGGGCTTCGCCCGCGTCCAGACGTGACAAAGCGAAGAGCCCTTCGACAATTTTACCCAGGCGCTCGACCTCCTCGAGATTGCTCCCAAGCGTGTCCCGCGTCTCAGGCGTGAGATGATTGCGCGTGACCACGCTCTCGATTTCGCCCCGCAACACCGCCAGGGGTGTCCGCAACTCGTGCGAGGCGTCCGCGATGAAACGGCGGGTCTGGCTGTAGGATTCGTGAATCCGTTCGATCATCCGGTTGAGCGCGATGGAGAGCGTTTCCAGTTCATCCCCGGTTTTGGCCACGGGCAGGCGTTCATCCAGGTTCTGGAGGGTGATGCGCTCGGCGCTGCGGGCGATCTGGATGACTGGACGCAACGCCCGGCCGACCAGCGCGTAAGCGCCCGCACCCGTGACGATGACGAGGAGGGGCACGCCGATCAGCAGGCACATCGCCATGTTCCACAGGACGGAGTTCGCGGGCTGGAGGGAAGATCCAACTTCGACAACGAGATGGTCGCTCCCGATCAGCGCTGGAACTTCGGCAATCAGCAGGTTCGCGTGGCCAGCCAGGGTAATTTCCCGGCATTGTTCCCGCAGGTTCTTCGTGTGATCGCCCGTCAACGGCACCTCGGCCGGCTCAAAGCTGCGGTCTTGAGGCGGCCCCGACTGATACAGGACGGTCCGGTCTGGCCGGCTGACCCGGACAAACCGCCCGCTGCTTTCCGGGGCGTAATGCAGTCCGATCTCTTCCTGGAGCCAGGTTGAACTGAGGCGGTTCGAGTTTACCACAATGGTGCGGGCGATTTGCTTCGCCCGATGGGCCAGCGTCGTTCGCAAGTTCTGGCGCAGGAATCCGTCCAGGGCGGCATACATCAAAACGCCGAACGCAGCGAACGCCGCGAGCAGGATCGAGGCATACCAAACGAGCAACTGAAAACGGATCGAGCGGGGTTTCATGAGTTTTCGTCACTCAAATAGTAACCCGCGCCCCGCATTGTTTTCAGCAGTTTTTTCGGATACGGGTCATCGATTTTTTGGCGCAAGTGCCGCACGTAGACGTCGACGATGTTGGTCAAACCCTCGAAGCTCTCATCCCACACATGTTCGATGATCATGGTGCGCGAGAGGACCCGCCCGGCGTTCGCCATCAGGTATTCAAGCAGGCCGTATTCCTTGGAGGTGAGTTCGATCTTCGTCCCGCCGCGCCGGACGGATTGGCGCAGACGGTCAAGCTCGAGATCGGCGACCTGAAGCAGGCTGGACCGATCGGCGCTGCCGCGCCTGAGCAGAGCCTTGACCCGCACCAGCAGTTCCGCGAAGGCAAAAGGCTTGGTCAGGTAGTCGTCGGCCCCGGCTTCAAAGTGGCGCACCTTCTCCGGCGTCCCGCCGCTGGCCGTCAGGATCAGGATCGGCAGGTGGGAATTAGTCTGGCGCACTCGTTTGAGGATTTCGCTCCCGGGAATGCCGGGAAGCATCAGGTCGAGGATGAGCAGGTCGTAGTCGTGCGCTTTGGCCATCTGCTCACCCGTCTCGCCGTCATAGGCCACGTCGACCGCGAAACGTTCCGCACGCAGGCCGATGGCAACCGAGTCAGCCAGCTTTCTTTCGTCTTCTACAATCAACAACCGCATGAACCGCAGTGTATCTAACACGCGATAATTAAACGATGCGGTACGCTACATTAAATTTCGTTCAGAAAGATCTGCGGCTGAGGAGAGTCCGATGGCTGCCGGGCCTTGGAACGGCCCGGATTGAAGAGCTCGAAGAAGGTGCGGCTTAGCTCGATCGAGGCTTCGGGCTGTTGATGCGGAATGCTTTGAGGTGAGTGTAGATCGATTGCGCCAGAGTCGATTTTTCAAAACCGAGCGCTTTCGCCTTTTTCACGCCAAAAAAAGCTTCGATCTCCGCCGAAGTGTATTTCTCGATAATTGGGTAGTCGGCGAAGTCGCGCAGAATCTCCTCTTTGCTCCCAGGGGAAATGTCCGTCGTGATCAAAACGGAATGAAGCCGCCGCCGACTCCGGGCCAGCGCCTCGCGCCCGACAATGAGTTTGCGTGCGCGCATCACGAACGGGAAGAGGCGTTCCACAGAGTTCGGGTCCAGCGCGGGCGGTGCGCTCTGCGGCGAAGGAGGGCTTTGGTCGTCGATATTAATTCTCCCGGTAATCTGAGGCGCAGCCCGGTTTTGGCAAGGTTTTACCTCTTGAAGTCATGATAGAGCCGAACGGAATTATTCTCGGTCTTGCGAAAGCGAAGATCGATGCTCTGCGGAATAGTGCTGAGAATCCTGAGTAAATTCAGCTTCTTAATTGGTTTTTATGTGTATTGTAAACTGTTGAAGGAAAAAATGATATACATTTTATTTCTTGTGGGGATTGTGGGGCGTTTCCGCTCAATCCGCTGAGAGTTACGCCTTTGCGTGCATCAGAATGGCAGCTTTTGTGCTCTGCTTGATCGGGTCAAGTGAACCTGAGAATAGAGACTTTAGGCCTTAGTGAGCGGGAGGGCAGAGCGGGTTGCGCCGGATTCTCCCTGATCGAGGTGGTAATGGCCGCAGCCCTGTCCGCCGTGATCGTTGGCGGATCGGTTTACGGCTATGTCATGTCAGCCCGCCGTGCGGAATGGTCCGCCTATCGGTTGGCGGCGAACTCCATGGCGATGGGGCGGATTGAACAGGCGCGCGCCTCCAAGTGGGACCCGCTCGGCTATCCGGCGGTCGATGAACTTGTCTCCACCAACTTCCCGGATGTCGTCAACATTCTGGACATCCCGATCTCCAAGACAAACATCGTCTACGCCACGAACACGACCACCATTTCGGTCATCTCGACGAACCCGCCTTTGAAGATGATTCGCGTGGACTGCCGGTGGCGGTTCATGAGGCAGGGCAACTTTACCAATACCCTCGTCACCTACCGGGCTCCGGACCAATAATGAAAACTGCAACACTCAAGCCGGCAGGCCGGGTCGCTTTTACGTTTCCGGAGATGATGATCACGCTCTCCATCACCATGGTGGTGATTGGCGGAGCGTTGGTGGCCCACATTTTCGGCCTGCGCCTGTTTCAGATCAGCCAGGCCAAACTGGGCGCGAACCAGGAGGCGCGCAAGGCGATCAACCGGCTGATGGATGAGATCCGCAGCGGGAAAATGGTGAAAGTCGGCAGCGGCAGCCTGTTCAATTTCACCGAAGTGGGGGTGAACTCGAGCCAGCAAGGCAGCTCGATCCAGATTTATCCCACGACCGACACCAACAATTTCATCCGCTACTTCTGGGATAGCGCGGACAAGCGGTTAAAGCGGACGACCAATGGCGCATCAGCCGTCTCCATTGTCGTTAACTCGATTACCAACCAATTGGTTTTCACCGCGGAGGATTTTCGAGGGAACATTTTGACCAACAACGAGAACAATCGCGTGATCGGGATGATGCTCCAGTTCTACCAGATCCAGTATCCGATCGTTTATATCGGGCCGGGCCAATACTACGAGTATTACCAGATCGCCACCAAGATCACCCGTCGCGCGTTGGAATGAGATTTTTATGAGGACCTTTTGGACAAAAGGCGTGCGCGGACGCCGCGGTTATGCGCTCCTCGCGGTCCTGGTGATCGTGGGTTTGATGCTGGTCAGCCTGTCGGGTGCGCTTTCCTGGACTTCGGGGAACGCGACGGTGAACGAGCGGAACGCTCAATACTATGTGGCTCTTTCCGGAGCCGAAGCGGCCACGGAGAAGGTGCTGAGCCGGATTTCGCGGGACTACCGGAGCTCGGGGGAAAGTTTGGTTTACTCGAGCCTTGATACTTACCGGGCGATGACTCCGACCAACAGTGAGGACGCTTACTGGGCGGGGGTCACATTCTCGGACGGCGCTGGGGTGACGAATAAAACGCATGTGAGCCGTCTCTCTTCCTGGGGGTATACAAACCTGACTTCGCAATACACCGGGCTGCGTGGAATGGCGGCCACCTATCGCGTCCTGTCGAACGCGAAAGTCGCCGCGAATCGGCAGCCCATCAAAGCAGCCATGAAGCAGGAGGTTCAGGTGGCTTCGATCCCGATTTTTCAGTTCGCGATATTTTACGCGGTGGATCTGGAGATCAATCCGGGTCCGCTGATGAACATCACCGGGCGGGTGCACAGCAACTCGACTCTGTATACCGAGCCCGTGACCGGGGTCACTTACATGGATCACGTGACCGCGGTGGGGAATATCTACCTGCACAAATCACCGCTCGACCCCTCGACTCGCAGTGTCGGGACGGTGACCTTCTCGGGGGAACATGACGCGCGCGTCAGCTCGCTGACGCTGCCGATCGGCACGAACAACAGTCCGGCCGCCGTTCGAGCAGTGGTGGATTTGCCGCCCACCGGGGAGAGCGCAACCTCGGATGTGGGCAAGCAACGCTACTATAATAAGGCCGATCTGGTCTTCGTGGTTTCCAACACCACGGTTCGCGCGACCAGCGGCAGTTTCAACAATTTTGCCACCACGCTGACGGCGGCGGACTACGGAGCATTTTTCTCGACCAACGTCAGCTTTTACAACAAACGCGAAGGCAAAACCGTCAACTCCGTCCAGATCGACGTGGGCAAGTTGAAGACGTGGAGCACGACCAACACTGCGTTGCGGGCTGTTCTCGCGCGGGATGTTTCGTCGATTTATGTCGCCGACATGCGCACGCAAACCGGCAGCACCGAGGCCGGAGTTCGGTTGGTCAACGGGCAGACCTTGCCTGCCCAGGGGCTGACCGTGGCGACGCCCGACCCGCTTTATGTCCAGGGCAACTACAATGCTCCCACGGCGGCTCTGGGCACCACGAACACAACGGGAACACTGCCCGCGTCGCTTGTGGGGGATTCGATTACGGTCCTGAGCACGGCCTGGAGTGATGGCAACGCTTCCAAGAGCATCAGCAGCCGGATCGCTGCCAATACCACCGTGAACGCCGCGTTTCTGGCGGGCATCGTGGCCAGCGACGGGGTGAATTACAGCGGCGGGGTGGAGAATTTCCCACGATTCCTCGAGGACTGGTCGAGCAAAACATTCACCTACAATGGATCAATGGTGGTGATGTACTACAGCCAGCTCGCCACCGCGCCCTGGGGAGGAAGCGATGTTTACAGCGCTCCCAGTCGAAATTGGGCTTTTGATTTGAATTTCATGGATGCCACCAAACTGCCTCCCGGAACACCGCAGTTGCTGACGCTCATTCGCGGGACGTGGCAGGTGCTGCCGCCCGACACGATTTTATGAAGTTGGTGATTTGGGATCTGGCCTTGCTGGCCTGTCTGGCCGTCCGCGCGGCCGCGTTCGACGTGACTGAGAGTTCGGAAGAAGTGTCCGAACGCGGGCTGGTCACCCGTCTGCAGATTGACTCCAGCGCCGGCCGATTCGCCTTTGTGCCGCCCGCCACGTGGGTGATGCAAATAAAGCGGGCGGATGAAGCGATTTGTTTTGAAATGGAGAAGCTGGGCGCGCTTATTTCCGTCAAATTTACCACCAACGCCGTTCCGAGCGGGAACCAGGAGATCCTTGATTATCTGGAGGGGCGTTGGCCGGGCGCTGCGTTGCAGGATCGTTTTGCCGTGTTTTCCAGGGATATTAAAGGGCAGGCGGTCGAGTGCATTTATCGCTCCGCGGCGGCAACACGCTACCGGGCGAGGGTGGCGTTCGTCCCGGTCGGGCGTGGCACGGTGGAATTGACTTTGACCGGCCCAGATGATTGGCCGCCGGTCCTGCATAACAGCTGGGTGGTGGTCTTGAATTCGCTGCAGGAAATACCGGTGAAAGGATCCGGCCCAAAGAATCTGCAAGCAGTGAGGCCGGCTCCTACGCTCTGAAGCGCTGGCGCTGCCGGCTGAAAGCCTATACAAACCGTTCCGGCATGAGCAGCGCGAAGGTTTTTATGACGGGGGCGACTGGCTACATCGGCAGCCGCCTGGCGCCGTTGCTTTTGCAGGAGGGGTGCAGCGTGCGGGCGCTCGTCCGGCCCGGATCGGAGCGGAAGCTTCCTCCAGGATGCAGCCCCCTCATCGGCGATCCGTTGCGTCCGGAGTCTTTCGCGGGCGCGCTGGGCGACTCCGGGACGTTCGTCCAACTGGTCGGCGTTCCGCACCCCAGCCCGCGCAAGGCGGAGCAGTTCCGGCAGATCGATCTGGCTTCGGTGCGTGCGTCGGTCGCGGTGGCGCGGGCCGGCAGGATTCAACACTTTGTCTACGTCAGCGTGGCGCATCCGGCGCCGATCATGGCCGCCTACATCGCAGTCCGGCAGGAGGGGGAACGGCTGATACGCGAGAGCGGGATGAACGCCACCATTCTCCGCCCGTGGTATGTGCTTGGGCCAGGCCACCGCTGGCCCTACGCGTTGCTGCCGGTCTACGCGATTTGCGAGCGGCTGCCGGGTTTCAAAGAAGGGGCTGCCCGGCTTGGCTTGCTCACGCTGGACCAGATGTTGCGCGCCTTGGCGACAGCGGTGAAGGATCCGCCGTCGGGCGTGCGCGTTTGGGAGGTGCCGGATATTCGGCGCGTCAGCCGCAGCCCCTGGTGATCACAGGGCGCCGCGCGGAATCTTTGGGCGGTTCTTGATTCCGTCGTGGATGATTTTCAGAATCTGCTTCCGCTCGGTTCCGGCCAGAGCCAGCCGCGGCGGCCGCACCCATTCCGCCCCCAGCCCGCATTCCTGGACGGCCAGTTTGATGTATTGGACGAACTTGGGATGGACGTCCAGGTGGAGCAGGGGAGTGAACCATCGATAGAATTCCCGCGCTTTATCCCACTTCCCTTTGCGCGTGAGTTCCCACAAGTACTGGTTCTCCCGCGGGAAAGCGATCCCTGTTCCAGCCACCCAGCCGTCGATTCCCAGAATCGCGCTCTCGAGCACGAGATCATCCACGCCGGTGAAAATGGCGTAACGGTCCCCCACGGTGTTGTGCAGATCGGTGATGCGCCGCACGTTGCCGGAACTCTCCTTGAGCGCGACGAGATTTTTCGTGTTCGCCAGCTGCGCGAACATCTCGGGCGTGACGTCGTTCGCGTAGCTGATCGGATTGTTGTAAATCATGATCGGCAGGCCGGTGGCCCCGGCGGCGGTGCGAAAATGCGCCAGGGTCTCCCGCTCGTCGCCGCGATAAAGCATGGCCGGCATGAGCATGAAGCCGTCGATTCCCAGCTTCTCGCAATCCCGCATGTAGCGGCTGGCTTCGGCGGTGCTCGACTCCGCCACGCCACTCAGCATTGGGATGCGGCCGTCGATCGCCCCGGCCATCGCTTCGACAACGGTCCGCTTTTCGTTCGGCGTCAACGCCTGATTCTCGCCGAGCGAACCAAGAAAGATAATTCCGCTGACGCCCGACTCGATGAGGACATTCGCGTGGGCCGCGGTGCTCTCGAGATCAAGCGTTCCGTCCTTGTGCAGTTGTGTGGTAATCGCCGGGAAAACTCCGGTCCAAAACGGTTTCATCGGCGCAAGGCTGCCATTTCAGTCCCTGACTGGACAAGGATTACTATGGCTGGCGAGGTCGGCAGCGTTTGCGGCTCTCCGGTGTGCCCGAGGCGGGCTCGGGCAAGTTTAGGGATCGTCCCATCCCTCCCGGCTGTGGTTGAAATACCAGTCGTATTCTTTGGGATTGAGCCGGGTGAACTGGCTGTGTCCGTCGATGCAGAGGAGATCGATCCCTTTCGGGTGAGCGGCGAACCGGGCGTCCCAATACGGCATTTCCCAAACGACCACCGCGCGGCTCGGATTGGCGACGCTCGCCATTGGGCGTCCGCTGACCGGTTTCTTCAGTTCATGCGTTTGGTCGGCCCGCCAATAAACATGCATCCAGGCGTAGTTGACGTGATCATTCGAGAGCAGAAAGCCGTCGGTGAATCCGGGCTGGCTCGGATCGCGGACTTTGCTGCCCGTCGGGCAGGTGAAGATGGAGGCGGCCGGGGCGGTCACGGCTTTCGCCGAGGAGTTCGTGGGCTTGTTGACGTTGCGAATCAGATAGGGTTCGAGCAGTTCGGGCATCCACATGTTGTCCGTTCGGAAGGCAACGGCGGTTCCCCAGGCGTGCCCCCAATTTTCGCAGAGCGGGATTCGGTCCCGGTAGTCCGAGGCGTAAAGGGAGATCGCCACCCCGATTTGCCGCAGATTGTTCAGGCAATAAGCGCGATTCCCTTTCTCTTTCGCTTTGGCCAGCGCGGGCAGAAGCATCGAGGCAAGGATGGCGATGATGGCCACCACGACCAGCAACTCGATCAGGGTAAAGCCATTCCGGCACGAAGCGCTCGATGAATGGCGTGGAGCTTTCAAAGGGTGTGTCGTGGTGGTTACAACATCCTTTGAAAATGCACAACAAAAAGATTAAAGGCGCTCATGCTGCGCATTTGCCGCCCGGCGGCCCCGGTCAGAGGCATTCTGCTCAGCTTACGATCGGCCATTTAAATGTCGACGTCAGCGCGACGCGCCTTCCCGTGGCCTGCGATTCGCGAGCGGCGGTGATGATTTCCAGCACGTGGAGCGCTTGCTCCGGGCTGACCAGCAGTTCCCTGCCGGTGACCAGGCATTCGGCCGCGAGGGCCGCGCCGATCTGCCATTTGTACCCTTCCGGATCGGTCGCCTGTCGTTCGATTTTCGGCGATTCCTTCGTTGCGATGTCCACTCCCAGCGGTTCCCAGTCGTAGCCGACCAAACCGAGGTATCCGTGTGAACCCACCACGGAAATCGTGTGCCGCGTTTCGTTGCGCCCTTCGTGTCCGTGCGGGTTGAAGAAGTTAAAGCCCGATTGCACATGGGAGATGATTCCCTGGCCATGATCCATCAGCACCATGGCGTTGTCTTCTTCGGTAACTTTGATGCGCCCTTTGTCTTCCACCGTCCGTTCGGGAGTAACAATGCTTAACATTGCGGTGACGCTCCTGGCCGGGCCGAGCAGTCCGGTGAGCGAGGTGATGTTGTAAACCGCGAGGTCGGGCATTGAGCCGCCCCCTTTCTCATAGAAGAAGGCGGACCAGCCCGGGCCTTCATGGCCGTAATCCGCGTGGGCGGCAGCAATCCGGCCCAGCTTGCCGGCCTGGATCGCGCGCGACATATAGGCGAACTGCGGGCTTTGCACCGTGATCGGCGCCCCCCAGAGGCGGACATTTTTCGAGCGGGCGAGGCGCAGAAGTTCCTGCCCGGCGGCGAGGGTGTTGGCAATCGGCTTTTCGCTCCAAACATGCTTGCCGGCCTGCAGCGCCTGGCGATTAAGGTGTTCATGCTCCTGCATGTCGGTGAGCGTGATCATGAAATCGAACGGCTCGCCGGCCAGCAGTTGGTCAATGTGCGGATACCAGTGAGGGACGTTGAACTGCTCCGCTCGCTTTTTCGCCCGCTCCGGTTTGATGTCGCAGACGCTCACGACCTCCACGTAAGGGCACTTTGTCAGGACCGGCAGGTACTGGCCGGAAACGCTGCCGCACCCGATCACCGCGGTGCGGATGCGCCGGGCCGGTTCCGCCGCGCGCACCGCGCCTGAAGCCAGGGCCGCGCCGGCCAGGAGCGTGCTTTTGGTGAAATCACGACGGTTCATCGTTGTGGATGCAGTTTTCATTTGGTCCGGGAAAGGATAGCGCAGCACGGGCCGTGTCGGATAGTTTTTTGCGGTTTGGCGCCGAATGTTTCCAGGCGTGGAAATCCTTCCAGCCTGCAGCTCTCCGTTTAAGAATAATCGGCCGCCGAAACAGGCCTGCATCAACTCTGGGGCGTGCTAATCCAAAAATGTTGGGACTTCGTCAAGAAACGTCCAGCTAGGCCGCGTTCTTTGGCTACTCTTGGTTCAATGCGCACGGCAGAATTCGAGACGATCGACGCGAACGAAGCAGCAGCCCGGGTCGCGTATGCTCTCAGTGAAGTGGTTGCCCTCTATCCCATCACCCCAGCCACCCCCATGGGGGAGTGGAGCGACACCTGGGCGACCGCGGGGAAGAAGAACCTCTGGGGGACCGTGCCTCAGGTCGTCGAGATGCAAAGCGAGAGTGGCGCCGCGGGCGCGGTGCATGGCGCGCTTCAGACCGGTTCGCTGGCCACGACTTTTACCGCCTCGCAGGGATTGCTGCTGATGCTGCCGAACATGTTCAAGATCGCCGGTGAGCTGACGCCCGCGGTCTTTCATATCGCGGCCCGTTCGCTGGCGGCTCAGGGCTTGTCCATTTTTGGCGATCATAGCGACGTGATGGCCGCGCGCATGACCGGCTGGGCGATGTTGTGCTCCATGAATCCACAGGAAGCGCAAGATTTCGCCTTGATTGCCCACGCGGCCACTCTTGAGGCGCGCCTTCCGTTTCTGCACTTTTTCGACGGTTTTCGCACTTCGCACGAGATTGGGAAGATTGAAATTTTGCCCGGCGAAGTGATGCGGGCCATGATCTCCGAAGAGCGCATTCGGGAACATCGAGAGAGAGCGCTTTCTCCGGAGCACCCGGTGATTCGCGGCACCGCTCAGAATCCTGACGTTTACTTCCAAGCCCGGGAAACGGTGAATCGCTTTTACGACGCCTGTCCGGGCATCGTGCAACGGGCGATGGACCAATTCGCCAGCCTGGCCGGCCGCACCTACCGGGTGTTTGATTATTGCGGGGCGCCAGACGCCGACCGGGTGATAGTCATCATGGGGTCGGCGGGAGAAACCGCGAGTGAAACGGCGAACTGGCTGAATGCCCGCGGGGCAAAGACTGGGGTGCTGCAGGTGAGGCTCTACCGGCCGTTCGATCAGGAGCGATTTGCGGCTGCGCTGCCGGGCAGCGTGAAGTCGATTGCGGTGCTCGATCGGACGAAGGAGCCCGGCGCGGGCGGCGAGCCTCTCTATCTGGACGTCGTGAATGCGCTCCGGGAAACAGAGCGGAGCGTGCGGGTGGTGGGCGGCCGGTACGGCCTTTCCTCCAAGGAGTTTACGCCTGCCATGGTCAAGGCGGTGTTTGAAAACCTGGCCCAGCCGAAACCTCGCAACCATTTCACGATCGGCATTACCGACGACGTTTCTCACACCAGCCTTGGTTTTGATGAATCGTTCAGCATCGAGAGCGATGACACCTTCCGCGCGCTCTTTTACGGTCTGGGAGCAGACGGCACCGTGGGCGCGAACAAGGAAACCATCAAGATCATCGGTGAAAACACGGATCATTTCGCCCAAGGCTATTTTGTCTACGATTCCAAGAAATCGGGGGCCATTACCGTTTCGCATCTGCGTTTTGGACCAAAGCCGATCCGGGCGCCTTATCTGATTTCCCGCGCGCAGTTTGTCGGGTGCCACCAGCCGATGTTCCTGCAGCGATTCGACGTGGCGGAAGCGTTGCTGCCTGGCGGCACGCTGCTGCTCAATTCCTCCTGCGGGCCGGAGCAGGCCTGGGCGGCCCTTCCTCGAACGACGCAGCTCAGTCTCACCGAAAAAAAGGCGCGCCTGTTTGTGATCGACGCGCGCCGCGTGGCGCAGGAATGCGGAATGGGAGGCCGCATCAATACGATCATGCAGGTCTGTTTCTTTTCCGTGTCGGGTGTGCTGCCGCGGGAAGAGGCGCTCGGCGCGATCAAAGATTCCATTCGCAAGGCCTATGCGAAAAAAGGCGAGGAGATCGTAAAGATGAACCTGCTCGCGGTGGAAAACGCGCTCGCCCATCTGCATGAAGTGAAGATTCCCAGCGTTCTGGACGACGCTGGCGAGAGCGCGGAACTCCCCGGGCACAATCGCCTGGCCGCCGCGGCGACTGCCTACGAACGAGACGCGCTGCCCAAGCTTCTCGCGGGCCGCGGAGACGACTTGCCGGTCAGCGCGCTTCCGTGCGATGGCACCTTTCCGTCCGGCACCGCCCGTTGGGAAAAGCGCAATCTGGCCGTCGAGATTCCGGTGTGGGATTCGAATGTCTGCATCCAGTGCGGCAAGTGCGTGTTCGTTTGTCCGCACGCGGTCATCCGGAGCAAGGTTTACGATCCGGCGCAACTGGCTGCAGCTCCCGCATCGTTCCAATCACGAGACGCCCGCCATCCTGACTGGAAAGGGTTGAAATACACGCTGCAGGTCGCGCCGGAAGATTGCACCGGCTGCGGCATTTGCGTGGAAGTCTGCCCGGCGAAGAACAAGTCGGAAGCGCGGTTGAAGGCCATTAATATGCGCCCGCAGGCGCCGTTGCTGGACGCTGAACGCGCGAATTGGGATTTCTTCCTTGCGCTGCCCGAACTCGACCGCAGCCGCTTGCGGCACGAGAGCGTGCGTGATGTCCAGGTCCACTTGCCGCTCTTTGAGTTTTCTGGGGCCTGCGCGGGCTGTGGAGAGACTCCCTACCTGAAACTGCTCAGCCAACTGTTTGGCGAACGCATGGTTGTGGCCAACGCCACCGGCTGCAGCTCCATCTACGGCGGCAATCTGCCCACCACCCCTTGGACGAAAAACAAGGAAGGCCGCGGCCCGGCCTGGTGCAATTCTCTTTTCGAGGACAATGCGGAATTCGGCCTCGGCTATCGCGTCTCGCTGGACAAACAACGGGAGCTGGCGCGCGAATTACTCGGCAGTTTGACGGGCCAGGTCGATGAACGTCTGGCTCGCCGGATTCTGGCGGCCAAACAGGCCGATGAGGCCGGCATAGCCGAACAGCGCGAGGATGTCGCTGAGTTGAAGAAGCGGCTCGCCCTCATCGATTCGGAGCCCGCCCGCCGGTTGCTCTCTGTGGCAGACGCGCTGGTGCGCAAGAGCGTTTGGATCATCGGCGGTGACGGGTGGGCCTACGATATCGGCTACGGCGGCTTGGATCACGTCCTGGCCAGCGGGCGGAACGTGAAGGTGCTCGTTCTGGACACGGAAGTTTACTCCAACACGGGCGGCCAATGCTCGAAGTCCACGCCTCGCGGGGCGGTGGCGAAGTTCGCCTCGGGCGGGAAACCGGCGGCGAAAAAGGACCTCGGCCTGATAGCCATGACCTACGGCAACATCTATGTCGCGAGCGTCGCTTTTGGCGCGAGGGATGAACATACCGTGAAAACCTTTCTCGAAGCGGAAGCCTACGACGGCCCTGCCTTGATTATCGCCTACAGTCATTGCATTGCGCAGGGGATCAACATGACCACCGCGCTCCAGAACCAGAAAGCGGCGGTCAATTCCGCGCAATGGCTCCTCTACCGCTACAATCCGGATCGGACGCGGGAAGGGGCCAATCCGCTGCAGCTCGACTCCCAGGCGCCGCGCCTGAAAGTGGCCGAGTATTTCAATCTCGAAAATCGTTTCCGGATGCTTGCCAAGAGCAAGCCTGAGAACGCGAAAGAGTACTTTGCCCAGGCGCAAACGGACGTCGAGACCCGCCTGGCCTTCTACCAATTCCTGGCCGCGCGGCCGTCCCTGAAGAACGGGAAGGACCCCGGCGAGATCAAACCTCCCGCTCCGGTCCTGGAGATGCCGGCCAGAACCCTTCAACCCGAGGAGAAACCATGAATCTCAGAACTGAATACATGGGGCTGAAGCTGCGCAGCCCGTTGGTGGTGTCGGCTTGCCCATTATCCGAAACCATCTCGAATCTCCGGCGCATGGAGGATCTCGGTGCTTCGGCCGTGGTGCTCTACTCCCTGTTTGAAGAGCAGATTCGTTACGACCGCTATGCCCATCATATCGCCACGACCCAGGGCACCGAGAGCTACCCGGAATCGCTGACCTACTTCCCAGAGCCGCAGGACCTGCTGGTTGGTCCGGAGGCCTACCTCAGCCACATTCAACAGGCGAAAGAGGCGGTCATGATCCCGGTTATTGCGAGTCTGAACGGATCGACCCTCAGCGGGTGGACGACTTTCGCCCGCCAGATCGAGCTCGCGGGAGCCGATGCCATTGAGCTGAATCTCTATGGGGTGCCCACCGATCCAAACCTGACTGCCGCTGATCTGGAACAGCATTATCTGGACGTGTTCAAAGCGGTGCGCTCACAGGTCCGAATTCCCGTGGCGGTCAAGCTGAGCCCCTTCTTCACAAACTTCGCCAATGTCGCCAAACGATTTGATGAGAGCGGAGCGAGCGCGCTGGTGCTCTTCAATCGATTTTACCAGCCGGACATCGAGCTGGAATCGCTCGAAGTCACTCCGAATGTCTTTTACAGCACGCCCATGGCGATGCGCCTGCCGATGCGGTGGATCGCCATTCTCTACGATCGCGTGGCCTGCAGCCTGGCCGCCACCAGCGGCATCCATCGCGGCACGGATGCTCTGAAAATGCTGATGTCAGGCGCGGACGTGACCATGATTTGTTCCGCTCTCATGCGCCATGGCCTGGAACGCCTCCGCATCATCGAGAACGAAATGGTGGCTTGGATGGAAGAGCACGAGTACCAATCGGTGGAGCAGCTCAAGGGCAGCCTCAGCCACAAAAACTCGCCCGACCCAACCGCCTTCGAGCGCGCCCAGTACATGCGCGCCGTCGGCCTCCATAAACCCGCCTAGTTCGAGATCAGCCGGAAAAACTGCGCTTGGTCCAGCACTCCGCTTTGGAACGGGCTGTGGGCCGAGGGAATCGTGGTGTACGGTCCGGAGACCGTGGGAGCGCTCTGCAATTGGTAGCCGGGCAGGGGCCAGCGCAGGAGCACGCCGTCCGCGGTCGGGTCGATCGTCAACGTGATCTTGCCAGTGGCGTAAGGATTGATGGCAAACAGCACCCCGCCGCTGGAAATGCCGCCTTCGGAGGTGGTGCCGTAAAAGATGCCCCGCTGCAGCAGCAATTCCCCCTGCGGATGCAGTCCGGTGGTGGTGGCGACGTTGGTCAGTACGGTAAAGCCGCTCCCATCCAGTCCAATCCTGTAAATGGTGCCGCCGTCATTGGCGCCTCCAGAGAATGTGGTTCCGTAGAGCGCCGAACCGAGCATCGACACGCCGGAGTACGGGTTGTAACCATCCGGAATCGAGAATTCCTTTAATACCGAGTAACCAGCCCCCGACTTGTTGATGCGAAAGACGACCCCGAGATTATTGACCCCCCCTTGGGAAGTGGTGCCATACAGCGTGTCGGCAACAAGAATGGGCGTCGAGCGGGGATAGCTCCCGTCGCTCTTGGCAAAATGCTTTAATGTGGCGAACCCTGACCCGTCGGTATTGATTTTGAAGAGTGTGCCAAAGTGATTCGATCCGCCCCGGAATGTCGTGCCGTAAAGCGTTCCCGAGTCCAGCAGCAGACCGTTGAACGGGGTGTCGCCATCCGTCTCCGCAAAGTCCTTGAGCGTGGCGAAAGCCGTCCCGTTGGTGTTGATCCGAAAGACCGTGCCGGCGTTGTGCACGCCGCCGGTCGAGGTGGTGCCGTAAAGGTAGCTGCCCTCGAGCACCAGCGTGCCGTAGGGATTCGCGCCCGTCGGCAGGTCAAGGTTTGTCAGCACCGCGTAATCAGATCCGTCATTCTTGATGCGGAAAATCACGCCGTTGTTGGACGAACCTCCAAAGTAGGTCGTTCCGTAGAGCGCGTTTCCCACCGGGAGCAAGCCGGCCTGCGGATTCTGCCCATCCGGTCCGGTGAAGTTCTTCAGGCGCGCGTATCCGCTGCCATCCGGGCTCAGCTTAAAGATCGTGCCGCGATTGCTTGCTCCGCCCAGGTAGGTTGTTCCGTAGAGGTACGAGCCATCGGAGGCTAACGCCGAGAACAAGGTGTAGCCATCTGCCGTTCCGTTAAAATTGGCGACGACGCGAAAGTCGCTCCCATCGGCATCGAGTCGGTAGACCACGCCGCCATCGTAAACCCCGCCTTTTTCCGTCACTCCGTAGAGCGTGCTTCCCGAGGCCAGCAAGCGGCCTTTGACGCCCGTCCCGTTGGTCGCGCCAGTGAACGTCTTCAGGATCGCATAGGACTGGCCGTTCACGTCGACCCGATAGACGGAATCATCGGATGAAGTTGTGCCGAAAAAGTTGGTTCCCATCAGCGTCAGCCCCGCATCAGGCGCGCGGTTCGTGCCGTCGAAAATGTGCAGGTATTTGGAGAAGAATCCGTTGTCGAAAGTTGTCCCATCGATCGATTTCGCGTAGACCGTGCCGTTGTCCTGGACTCCGCCGCCCAAGGTCGGAATGAATATGCGGTTGTTGTAGATGGTAACACCGGCGTGTCCCGGGTTTTTGCCGCACAAGTTGCGAATCCCTTCGGTCACGCAATCGATCGTGAAGCTGCTGAATCCGGTGCCGTCCGTCTTGATCCGGAAGATGGTCCCCACGTCGCTCAGCGGAATGGTATCCAGCGCCGTGCCCCAGAGATAATCCCCCGCCAGCACGAGCCCCGAAAAGGAAAAGACCGAACCCGCATCGTGCAGGATCGTGTAGCCGCTCCCATCTGGTTTCACGCTGAAGATCCGTCCGTCCGCCGTCCCGAAGATTTTGCCGGCAGTGAAGACCAGCTCCCCATGCGCGGCATACGGGAGGTTGGTCAGAACGGTGAAGCCAGTCCCGTCGGTGTTGATCTGGAAAAGGGTTCCGGAGTTGGAGTTGCCGCCGGTCGAGGTGGTGCCGTAGAGAATGCTCCCGTTCAGCACCAGGCTGGTGTCCGGCGACAGCCCTTCGACGGTATTTGTGAAGATCTTCAGCACCGCGAAACCCGTTCCGTCCGGCTGCACTTTGAACACGGAACCCTTTAACGTGAGCTCTCCGCTCGACGTAGTCCCATAGAGAGAGCCGTCCGGGCCCTGGATCAGCGGCCAGAGCGGCGCACTGCCTGTGGCCTCGTTGGCCAGGCCGAAATGTCGAATCAACGGATAGGTTTGCGCCTGCAAACCGGCCAGCGCGAGCTGGCCGCCCAGCACAAAACCAAAAAACACCCGGGCAAATGCCATGGAAGTGACCGGCCTCAAGAGAAAACTTAACCCCCTCATTTCAATTACCAATCTGGCAAACAGCCTCGCTGGATGCAAACTCCGGTTCGCCGTGGACTATCGGCGGGATTTTCTTTGCGTTGGACTGGCGCGAGGCCGTTTTGGTAGCGTCCCTCGCACAGCCAACAACTACCAGACGTATGAATCCTTTTATGGCCGAGGCCGTCGGCACGATGCTTCTCATCATTCTCGGAGACGGCGTGGTGGCGAACGTGTTGTTAAATCAATCCAAAGGCCAGAATGGCGGCTGGATCGTGATTACCGCCGGTTGGGCCATGGCTGTGACCGTCGCAGTGTACTCGGTCGGCTGGATCAGCGGCGCGCATTTGAATCCGGCGGTGACTCTCGCCCTGGCCTGCATCGGGCAGTTCGATTGGGCGAGCGTCCCCGGTTACATTGCGGCCCAGCTCGCCGGTGGGTTTCTCGGGGGCGTTGTGGTCTGGCTCGCCTACCTGCCGCATTGGGATCTGACCACGGATAAGGCGGCGGTCCGCGGCGTGTTCTGCACCGCGCCTGCGGTGCGTCGTCCCGCCTGCAACGTCCTCACCGAAATCATCGGCACGTTCGTGCTTTTAGTCGGCGTCCTCGCCCTGCCGTCCGTGCATAACCTCATTCCCCAATCCGGCTTCGACAAAGGCTTTGGGCCCCTCATGGTCGGTTTCATCGTCTTTGCCATCGGCCTCTCCCTCGGCGGGCCGACCGGTTATGCGATCAATCCTGCCCGCGATTTCGGGCCGCGGTTGGCCCACGGAATCCTGCCGATCGCCGGCAAGTTGGACTCGGACTGGGGCTACGCCTGGGTGCCGATCGTGGGGCCGATCATCGGAGGGGTCGCGGGGGCGCTCTTCTATAAATCGCTTTGGGGAATTTGAAGGGAGTCTCAACTATGAAATACGTTTTGGCCCTGGACCAGGGCACCACCAGCTCGCGAGCCATCGTGTTTGACCATGGCGGTTCGATCATTGCTTCGGCCCAGCAGGAGTTCCGCCAGATATTTCCCAAACCGGGTTGGGTGGAGCATGATCCCCAGGAAATTTGGGCCACCCAGTCCAACGTGGCTGTTCAGGCGCTCGAAAAGGCGCAATTAACCGCCAGCGATATCGCCGCCATCGGCATCACCAACCAGCGGGAAACCACCGTTGTCTGGGACCGCAAGACCGGTCAGCCTATCTGCAACGCCCTCGTTTGGCAGGATCGCCGCACCGCCGACCGTTGCGATCGCTTGAAAAGCCAGGGCCTGGCCAAGCTCATCCGGCGCAAGACCGGTTTGGTGATCGATGCCTACTTTTCCGGCACCAAGCTGGAGTGGATTCTCAAGAATGTGCCGGGAGCGCGAGCCCGGGCGAAAAAAGGTGAACTGGCTTTCGGCACGGTCGATTCTTGGCTGGTCTGGAATCTCACCGGCGGCCGGGTCCACGTGACCGATCCGAGCAACGCCTCTCGCACCATGCTTTTCAATATTAATGAAAATCAGTGGGACGACGAGTTGCTCGAGATCTTTGGGGTCCCTCGGGCCGTCCTGCCGGAGGTCCGTTCCTCGAGCGAGGTTCTGGGCGAAAGTCATATTCTCGGCGCGGCCGTCCCGATTTCTGGCATTGCCGGCGATCAGCAAGCCGCATTATTTGGCCAGGTTTGCACCCGGCCCGGCATGGTCAAAAACACCTACGGCACCGGCTGCTTCCTGCTCATGCACACCGGGCCCAAGCCGATTGTTTCCCGGAATCAATTGCTGACCACCGTCGCGTGGCGGATTGGCGGCCGCACCGAATATGCCCTTGAGGGCAGCATTTTTATCGCCGGCGCCGTGGTGCAATGGCTCCGCGATGGCTTGGGGCTTATCGCCTCCTCGGGAGAGATTGAAGCCCTCGCGGCGCAAACCCCGGACAGCGGCGGCGTCTATGTCGTTCCCGCCTTTGCCGGCCTTGGCGCTCCTCATTGGGACCAGTATGCTCGCGGAACGATCCTCGGGCTGACCCGCGGGTCCGGCCGCGCTCAGATCGCCCGCGCCGCTTTGGAAGGAATCGCTTTCCAGGTCGCCGATGTTCTCCGCGCCATGGAGAGCGACGCCGGGATTCGCCTGAAAGAACTGCGCGTCGACGGGGGAGCGTGCGTCAACAATCTGCTCATGCAATTCCAGGCGGACCTTCTCAATGTTCCGGTGGTTCGGCCGAAAGTGTCCGAAACCACTGCCCTTGGCGCGGCCTATCTCGCCGGCTTGGCGGTCGGCTATTGGAAAAACCAGTCTGAAATCGCTTCCCAGTGGCAGATGGACCGTCGTTTTGTTCCCGCGATGACGTCCGCCAAGCGGAAGATCCGACTGGGGGAATGGAGCAGAGCGCTCAAACGGGCCCAAAATTGGGCTTTGGCGTGAAATTCAGACGATCGCGTGACGCAGAATTGGCTCAATTCGCATGGCTCATGGCTGATCGCCTGGGTAGTGGTTCTGGCGCTTCGGACAACCGACGTTGTCTGTAGGGCTGCTAAGATAGAATCAGCGCCGTTGGCCTTTCAGGCAGGTCGAGGGGTCGGCTTCCAGCATCTTCCTGCGGACACCGCAGGGATACGTTTTACCAATCAATTGAGCGAGGAATCTGCGGCCGCTAACCGTGTGTTGGAGATTGGCTCAGGTGTGGCCGCCGGGGATATCGACGGAGACGGCCTGCCCGACTTGTTTTTCTGCAGCCTCTCCGGTGATTGCCGCCTTTATCGGAACCTCGGCGGGCTCCGCTTTGAGGACGTTACCAGCGACAGCGGAGTTGATTGCAGAGGCTTGGTCTGCCGTGGGGCGGCCCTCATCGATGTCGATGGCGATGGGAGATTGGATTTGCTGATTTCCGTGATGGGCCGGGGAATCCTCTGTTTTCGGAATGCGGGGGGAGGGAAGTTTGAGGATCGAACTAGGGCGGCCGGCACGGGAAACCCTTTTGCTGCTACGTCGATGGCTTTTGCTGATGTGGATGGCAACGGGACGATCGACTTCTACGTTACGAACTATCGAACCAACGACGTGCGTGACACCGGGCGGGTCGATCTGCAGTCGGTCAACGGAAGAACGGTGGTTCCGCCGGCTTTGCGAAGCCGCTTCCTGCTGGTCGATGGCAAGCTCCAGGAATACGGCGAGCCTGACCTCCTTTACTTGAATGACGGTCACGGTCATTTCTCCCCTGCGCCCTGGATTGGGGGGCGTTTCCGGGATAATCAAGGCAAGGTTCTAACGGCTGCTCCCCTTGATTGGGGTTTGGGCGCGGCGTTTCATGACCTCAATGGCGACGGCTATCCGGATCTTTACGTGTGCAACGACTACTGGACGCCGGATCGGGTTTGGCTCAACGACGGAAAAGGCTTTTTTACGGCTGTTCTGGCGCAAGCGCTGCGGCATACCAGCGCGAGTTCGATGGGAGTGGATTTTGCCGATATCGATGGCGATGGTCATGAGGATTTTTTCGTTGTGGACATGCTGGCCTCAGGAAGGGCGGATCGGCTCTGCCAATCACCCGCTTATACAGGCCCGGAGGCGGTGGTCGGGGAGATCTTGGATCGTCCTCAATTGAACCGGAATACACTTTTTCACAACCGGGGCGACAGCACATGGGAGGAAATTGGGGAGTTTAGCGGACTGGAAGGCACTGATTGGTCATGGCAACCGCTGTTTCTCGATGTCGATCTGGATGGCTTTTCGGATCTGTTGATTGCGGGCGGCCATGGGCACTCAGTGCAAGACATGGATGCCAACGCAGCGGTTGAGGCGCGTCGCCCGCGCTGGCCGTTGAATCAAGCCAGCGTAGAGATCGATGGAAAGGTTGTTCCGTTTCAGAAAGCATTCAGCATCAATAGGATGAAAGAGTTGAGGGGTTATCCTTCGTTCAGCAGCCCGTTGAGAGCGTTTCGCAATAAGGGTAATCTCCAGTTTGAAGAAAAGACGGATTCGTGGGGCCTTGCAGAAAAGGCGATACGGCAGGGTGTAGCTTTGGCTGATCTGGATAACGACGGTGATCTGGATGTGATAGTGAATCCGTTGAACTCTCCGGCGGAGCTTTGGATTAATCATGCCGGCGCTCCCCGGGTTGCTTTCGAACTCGTGGGCAGGGCTCCGAATACGGATGCCATTGGCGCCAAGCTGACATTGTTTGGCGGGCCAACGGTCCGGCAAGGAATGGAGGTAGCGGGAGCTGGGCATTACCTCTCGTGTTCTCAGCGCAGGCTGGTTTTTGCTGCTTCCGGAAACCAGATGCGGCTGGAGGTTGCGTGGCGCAGCGGTGAGAGGGCCATCTTTGAAGGCATTCGGGCCAACCGGGTTTACAGGATCAGTGAGTAGTGTTTGGGTTGGATTCGTGTTGGGGTGAGTTGGTCTTCTTTGGGGTGAACAGCTCCTTTTTTGGGGTGAAGTGCGGAAAATGATTGACATGCGAATCACTTTTCAAGAAACTCGCGGCAACGAACCCAAACAAGGCGTGTACGCCCGCGCCTTTCGATTGAGTTTGCCAACCAAACAACTATGATAACGAACAGATTCCTCACCACATTCTCGGTGGCGGCGGCCCTATCCCTTGGGTCAGCCTTCGCTGCGGATGTATTCACGCCCGGATTCCTGAAAAGAGAATTCTTTGCGGGCGCTTCTCGTGCCGATGTCGAGAACGGAGTTGTGACTACTCCGACTTCGATCATTGCGCTGTCTACGTTCGAATCCCCCAGCAACGTAGCTGACAACTATGCCCAACGGGTGAGTGGCTTTTTTGTGCCGGCCACGACCGACAGTTATGTATTCTTTATCGCCACCGACGACGATGGAGACCTCTTCCTGAGTACTGATGACAGCCCGGCCAATAAAAAGCTGATCGCTCAGGAAGCTGGCTGGAGCGGCAGTCGGAAGTGGGTCAGCGTTGGTGGAACGAGCACCATCGAAGATAAGCGTTCGGACTCTTTTGCCAACAGTGAATGGTCTCCGGCGAACCAGATCACGCTGACTGGCGGGAAACGCTACTACATTGAAGCTGTTCATCATGAGGGCGGTGGCGGCGATAATTTGGCGGTCTACATCAAGAAAGCGGCCGATCCGGATCCAGCTGACGGCGACGCCCCAAGTGCCGCCGGCGGCTCATTCGGCATTTTGGTCGCTCCCGCGACATTGACCTTCGTTCAGCAGCCGCTGACTCAGACGGTGACTGAAGGGAAAAATGCTACTCTCTCCGTTAATGTGACTACCACGAGCATCTACGGCATCGCTTCCTACCAATGGAAGAAGAATGGCGCGGCGATTCCTGGCGCCACTAAGCCGAGCTACACCATTCCCGTTCAGCAGTTGGCGGATTCCGGGGCCAGCTATACGGTGTCTGTCTCAGCCGCTGGGGCTGGTTCTCAGGACAGTGCTCCGGCGGTTATCACGGTGATCAAAGACACGGTGCCTCCTCAACTGGTATCGGCGGGTTCTCTAAAGCCTTTTGCCGGCGGAGCCGAAGTCGGACTGCTTTTTGATGAAGCTTTGGACGGCGCCAGCACCTCGGCGTTGGCGAATTATTCGATTAACAATGGGGCAGCGGTGACTGCGGCCCGCTATGTTACCAACAGCAGTGGTTTGAATTCATTCCAGCAAGGCATTGTGCTCACCGTAACCGGCGTGACTGCCGGAAACAGTTACACCGTAACTGTCAAAGGGGTCAAGGATGTGAAAGGAAACGCGATTACTACTGCTCAAACATCTACCTTCACGGCCTCCAATTTCTCCTGGATTGGCATAGGCGCCACCGCTAACGGAGTTAGCGATGATGCAATCGCGGTTGGCAATGACGGGTTTAACCTGATCAACGGCGGGAACGCATTCTGGGCCACCACGGACGACATCACGATGGTCTACGAAACGGTCACGGGCGACTTTGACAAGAAAACGCAGGTTGAGTGGAACGATCCTTCCAGCAATTGGGCTCGCTCGGGCATTAGTGCTCGTGAATCTCTCAACAACGGGAAGGCCACCACCGATTCAAGCGGCGATAATCCTGCGAGCCGCTATCAAATGATTATCTCGGATCCAATGACCAAGTTCGACGGCACTGGCGCTAACGATAGTTATGAGACCAATCGCCGCAAAGATACGGGCGGTGCCACCGATAGTCGCGCAGGCGGCGGGACGGTCACTTACCCTGACTCTTGGGTTCGCCTGAAGCGCGTGGGTCAGATGATCAGCATGTTCTACAGCTATGATGGCCAAACTTGGCATACGTTGGGGACTACGGATTACGGCGACGATACCGTAACTCAAGGCGGACCCATGCCCGATCAACTCTTCGTTGGTCCTACTCTGGGAGTGGAAAACGGAAACATCACAGGTCAAGGCGGCACAGCAGATCAGCAGGGGGCGTTCGCCGCTCGTTTCCGGCATTATGGTGACGTTGCTCAGAAGGCCCGCGGCACCCAGACTTACTCTGTTGGTCTGAGTTTCGGAGCCAACGAGGAGGGTGGTCAACTTTCAGCCAAGGACGTTGCCGGTGTTGACTCGGTTGCCCAAGCCAACTGGAACAATATTTTCGGCAATTCTGTGACGGCCCAAACCGGCATCGTTGCGGACAAAGGAGGTGCTTCGCAGGCAACATCAATCACCGTCGATGCCTCCGGTTCCGGCAATACATGGGCTTCCCAAGGCCCTCGCGGTGAGAACAATAGCTTGCTGACCGGGAATGATGCGGTTCTGATGACTGGGTATCTGGATACAGGCAACGCCACCACTACGCAGGTGAAACTCAGCGCCCTTCCTTCCGATCTCACCTCGGGTGGGTATGATGTGGTCGTTTACTCCCTTGGCGGGGTCGGCAATCGCGGTGGTTCTTATCGCATCACCGACGCGAACGGTGCTGTTTTGGCCGACTATGTCGCAGTGAATGGCGTCGTGAACCCGACCAACTATGTTCAGGTCGGCTCTGATCCGAAAGCGCCGACCAACGGTAACTTCATCGTTTTCAAAAACCTGAAAGCGGCGACGATTATCGTCGAAGCGACGACGGATAATGGCCTCGGAAGCGGTGGCACTCCGCGCGCTCCGATCAATGCGGTCCAACTAGTCTCTCCGAGCGGGTTGATCGGCGCAGTTGTCAGTCAACCGACCGCGACCATTAGCGCGACTGGCACTTCGCTCAAAATCGATTCCTCCAGCGGAGGAACCGTGCAAGCGACGGATACACTTAGTCCGACGGCCTGGACAGATTTGGGGCCTGCTCCTCAAACGGTCCAGTCGTCTGGAAAATCTCGTTTCTTCCGCATAAAGAAATAGATAGCTAGAACACACGAAAGACTCCGGCGCAGGTTTGACGCCGGAGTCTTCTCGTGTACCGGAGGGGTGTTTTTTGGGGCATTAAACGCACTTTTAAGTTCAGTCATATTTGGTGATCTCTTTCGTAGCAACAATACCCCGGCGGCCGGTCCTCTGCGGCTTGCTCCTGTCGCTCTGGCCATGGTGGGAGTCCGCAGCCCTAGATAAAGCTCTGGCGGCCCGGGTCAGCCCCGTTGGCGCTCCGAACGCACGCGCAGGATTCGTTCTTCTTTCGCCTGATCAGACGGGAATTGCCTTCACGAACGGCTTGAGTCCGGCGAGCGCCGCTCGCAATCAGATCCTCCTGAACGGATCTGGCGTAGCGGCAGGCGATTTTGATGGGGACGGATTGTGTGACCTCTTCTTCTGTTCGTTGGAAGGTGAGAGCAAGCTCTACCGCAATCTAGGCAATTGGCGGTTCAAGGACGTAACCCTGGAGGCTGGACTCGCTGGACCGGCCCGCTGGTCAACTGGGGCCGTGTTGGCCGATCTCGATGGCGATGGGGATTTGGATCTGATGGTGAACTCCGTAGGGGGCGGCACCCGTCTTTTCATAAACGATGGAGGCGGACATTTCGTGGAGCGAATGGATAGCGGGCTCGCGAAGAGCGGCGGCAGCACTTCGTTCGCAGTGGCCGATATTGACGGGGATGGCGCCCTGGACGTCTACGTCGTGAACTACCGCTCGGAGACTATCCGGAGCACCGGATTTCCCACCATAAACGTCAGTGGCCGGCGGATGCTCCCTCCGGAATTTAGAGGACGGCTGGAGATTTCACCCGAAGGGCGGGTGTTGGAATATGGCGAGCCGGACGTTTTGTATTTGAACGACGGCAGCGGCCGCTTTTCAGCGGCGCCTTGGACGAACGGCCGCTTTTTGGACGAGGGCGGCCAATCGCTCCGTGCTGCTCCCCTGGATTGGGGCCTTTCGGCGATGTTTTATGATTTGAATTCAGATGGAGCTCCGGACCTTTATGTTTGCAACGATTTTCAGACGCCTGACCGCCTCTGGATGAACGACGGCAAAGGCCACTTTCGTGCGGCCCCCAGCGCTGCTTGGCGAAAGATGCCAACGTTCTCAATGAGCGTTGATTTTGCAGACTTTGATCGCGACGGCGTGGTGGACTTCCTGGCAGCGGACATGCTTGAGGCCAGAGCCCATATGAGGCTTTGCCAGACGCTGAGCGGCGAGGATGCCCGGATCGGAGGCTTAGCGGACCGGGTCCAAGTGGAACGAAACACGCTGCAGCGAGGCCGGGGGGACGGGTCATTTGAGGAGGTCGCCTCTTACTACGGCCTCGATGCTACTGGGTGGTCCTGGAATGTTGCCTTTATGGACGTCGATCTGGATGGATTTGAAGATCTCCTTGTCACCCGCGGGAACATGTTCAATACGCAGGACCGTGACGCCAACGAAAGGATCGAGCGCGGCGGCCCTTATTCTCGTGAGGCGATCCCGGGCAAACTTTTGCAGTATCCGGCGCTGCTTCAGAGCAAAGGACTGTTCAGAAACCAGCGTGGACTTTCCTTTGAGGACGCCAGCCAGCGTTGGGGATTTGATCAGGTCGGTGCAAGCCAGGGAATTTGTTTTGCCGATCTCGATAACGATGGCGACCTGGACGTGATCGTTAACAATCTGAATGGCCCGGCAGGCCTTTATCGGAATGACAGCACCGCGCCGCGTGTGGCGGTTCGGCTCCAGGGATCGGGCGGAAACACCAGGGGGATCGGCGCCCGAATCGAACTTTTGGGTGGAGCCGTGCCGGTCCAGCAGCAGCAAATGATCTGTGGAGGGCGTTATCTGTCGAGCGACGAGCCCATTCGCGTTTTCGCAGCAGGCCCGAAATCCGAAGAGATGAGTCTGGTCGTTACGTGGCGTGGCGGCGGGAGGACGGTGGTGGACAACGTCCAGCCGAATTCGATTTACACCATTGCCCAGGCGGATTCTTTACCGGCTGCGGCGGTCCCCAAACCAGCTCGGAAGCCACTGTTCGAAGAGGCTGCTCCTCTCCTTTCACACCAGCATCATGAAGAGGCTTTTGACGATTTTGCTCGCCAAGGCTTGTTGCCGAAGAAGTTGAGCCAATTGGGACCCGGCCTGGCTTGGGCCGACCTGAATGGCGACGGCCTGGACGATTTGATCATCGGCAGCGGTCGAGGTGGTCCGATCTCAGTCTTTGAGAATCACGGAACGTTCATCCGTCGGACGAATTCATTTCTGCAGGGCGCCGCACCGAGAGATCAAACAACTGTTCTGGGGTTTGTTTCTGAGGACGGGAGTTCCGTGGTACTGGCTGGTTTGGCCAATTATGAAGACGGGCAAACGAACGGGGCGTCTCTCTACCGCTACGATTTTGCAAAACAGGAAGGAAAGCCAGCTTTGCCCGCCGGTGTCTCCAGCCCCGGCCCCCTAGCGCTCGCGGATATGGACGGCGACGGCGTTCTTGAGCTTTTTGTCGGTGGCCGGGTCATTCCCGGGCGTTATCCGGAGGCGGCGTCGAGCAGCCTGTACCATCAACGAACAGGGCAATGGATTTTGGACGAAGCCAATAGCGCCGTCCTCCGTGAGGTCGGGATGGTCAGCGGAGCTGTCTGGACGGATCTGAACCGGGATGGTTACCCGGAACTGGTTCTTGCTTGCGAATGGGGTTCGGTGAAGATCTTCCAGAACGAGAAAGGGAGGCTGCGGGATTCCACGGCCAGCTGGCAGATGGGGCAGCGCGTCGGTTGGTGGAACGGAGTGACTGCGGGGGACTTTGACGGGGATGGCAAAATGGATTTGCTTGTATCCAACTGGGGGCTGAACACGCGTTATCATCTTCGCAACGGACACGGCCCGCGAATTTACTACGGCTCGTGGGGCGGTGCTGGCGAGATTGAACCTTTGGAGGCAGCCTTCGATGAGAGCATTGAAAAATGGATTCCAGAGCGGGATCTGAATTCCGTCGGCCGCTCGATCCCGAGCATTCGCGAGGAGTTCCAAACGCACCGCGCCTACGCTCTTGCGGGGATCGAATCCATTCTGGGCGAGCGCCTCAAGCGAGCGGCGATGATCGAAGCGACTTGGCTGGAGACGACGGTGTTCCTGAATCGGGGTGATCACTTTGAATTGGGCAAGTTGCCCGTGGCCGCCCAGTTTTCTCCCGCTTTCGGGGTGAATGTAGCCGATTTTGATGGGGATGGGCGGGAAGATGTTTTTCTCAGTCAGAATTTTTTCGCGGTCCAGCCGCAAACTTCCAGGAATGACTCAGGAAGGGGTTTGATCTTGCTCGGCGATGGCCGCGGCGGATTCGCGAAGCTGGATGGCGCCGACAGTGGCGTCAAAGTTTACGGCGAACAGCGCGGGAGCGCGGTCGCGGATTACGATGGAGATGGCCGGGTGGATCTGGCCGTTACTCAGAATGGGGCCTCAACCCTGCTTTTTCATAACAACGGAGGCAGGCCAGGGCTGCGCGTTCGACTGCGCGGCGGGCCTGGAAATCCTCAATCTTTCGGGGCCATTCTCCGAGTTGGTTTTGAAAATGGCTGGGGACCGGCTCGCGAGATCCACGCGGGCAGCGGTTATTGGTCGCAGGACAGCGCGACTCAGGTGATGGCTCTTCCATCCGAGCCAAAGCGTCTTCAGGTCTTGTGGCCGGGCGGGCAGCTCTTGGAGGTCGATTGCCCGCGCGCCGCGCGCGAGATTGAAATTGATCAGGCTGCGGGCAAGCTGCGGGTTGTTAGATGAACCCTTTAGGATATTGCTCGCTTGCTCGGCTGTTGTTGGCTGTTGGGGCGGCGCAGTTGGCGGTTGCCGCTCCGGCCACGGCTCTCCGGGTTGAATCGGCCAGAGAGGCAGGTTTTTCATTGCTCGGACCGGCCACAACCGGAGTCTCCTTTGCCAACTCGCTCAGTCGGGAACGATTCACCACGAACCAAATCCTCCTAAATGGTTCTGGCGTGGCGGCGGGCGACGTCGACGGCGACGGCCTTTGCGATCTTTTTTTCTGTGGCATTTCAGGGCAGAGCGCGCTCTATCACAACCTGGGCGGTTTTCGGTTCACAAATGTTACCGAGCAAGCTGGCGTCTCGTGCTCCGGCCTCAGTGTGACCGGAGCGGTGCTCGCGGACCTGGATGGCGATGGGGATCTGGACTTGGTCGTAAACTCGTTAGGGGGCGGCACGCATCTGTTTTTTAACGATGGCCAGGGCCACTTCAGCCGGGGTGCCGTTCTGAATGAAGGAAAGGGGGGCATGTCGCTTGCTTTGGCGGACTATGATGGCGACGGCTCGCTTGATCTTTACATTTGTAACTATCGTACGACCACTTTGCGGGATCTTCCGGGGACCAATTTCCGAATCAACCTGGTGGACGGCAAACCTGTCGTCGCCTCGGTCAACGGAGAATCGGCTACGCTCCCCAAATATCAAGGGCGGTACGCGTTGAATGCCTCTGGCAATATTTCGGAATTCGGTGAAGTGGACGCCTTTTATCGAAACGATGGCAAAGGTGGTTTTTCTCTGATCCCTTTCACTGGCGGCACTTTTCTGGATGAGGATGGCAAAGCGCTTACGTCTCCACCCTACGATTGGAGCCTGTCAGTCATGTTTCGGGACTTGAATGGCGATGGCTTGCCTGATCTTTACGTTTGCAGCGATTTTGACACGCCGGATCGTATTTGGATCAATCAAGGCGCCGGCAAATTCCGCGCGTTATCAAGCTTGAGCTTGCGCAATACTAGCCGCTTTTCGATGGGAGTGGATGTTGCCGACATTAACCGGGACGGATTCGACGATATTCTTGTGCTGGATATGCTGAGCCGCGACCACGTGACTCGCCTGACCCGGGCTGATAAGAACATGGATTTCACTCCGGCCGGCTTAGTCGAGTCCCGCCTGCAGTTTTCACGCAACACCCTTCAGCTCAACCGCGGCGATGGCACTTATGCGGAGATTGCCTGCTTCGCGGGTTTGGAGGCTTCAGATTGGTCTTGGACCCCGATCTTTCTGGATGTCGATCTGGATGGTTTCGAAGATCTGCTCATCACGGCGGGCCACGGGCGTGACGACATGGACATCGACAACGGCCTGAGGATCGAGCGAGCCCGACGCGCCACGAAAATGGCGGCGGCGGCCGAACTGGCCCTGCGCAAAACCAGTCCGCCCCTCCCCGCCGCCAAGATCGCGTTTAGAAACAGCGGCCAGATGCGTTTCGAGGATTTCAGCTCGACATGGGGCTTCGACCAAACGGGCATCGCGCACGGGATGTGCCTTGCGGATCTCGATAATGACGGAGATCTCGACGTAATCGTGAACAATCTGAATGCGCCGGCCTCGATCTATCGCAATGAGGCCAGAGCGCCTCGGGTGGCCGTCCGTTTGAAAGGGGCCGGAGCGAATACGCGTGGCATTGGGGCCAGGATTGAACTGTTCGGTGGTGCGGTTCCAGTACAGTCCCAGGAAATGATTGCCGGAGGACGTTATCTTTCCGGAGATGAGGCCATTCGGACCTTTGCCGCGGGGCGTTCTGGAGATCCGATGAGGATCCAAGTCACCTGGCGGAACGGCCGCCGGAGTGTGGTCGAAAATGTTCAAGCCAACCGGCTTTACGAGATCCCGGAGACCGGCAGCCAGTTGCCGCCGAAGGCTGAGCCGCCGCCCGACCCGTGGTTTATGGATGCGACGGCGGCCCTTGGCCACAGCCACCAGGAGGATGCTTTTGATGATTTTGCCCGCCAGGCCCTGCAGCCAAATCGCTTGAGCCAATTGGGGCCAGCATTGGCATGGTTCGACGTGGACGGCGACGGTCGGGACGATCTCGTGATTGGAGCAAGCCGGGGAGGCGCGGTGGCTCTGCGCCACAACGAGGGAAAAGGAGCGTTTACCTCTGGCACGCTTCCATTGAGTTCGGCGGTTCCGCGCGATGTAGGCGGCCTGGTGGGCTGTTCCATTGATGGGCGCGCCACCCTTTTGATGGCCTTGTCCAATTACGAAGACAGCTCGACCAATGGCAATTGCCTGAGCCTTTACGATTCCTCTTCCGGCCGCGCGGAGGCCGCGGCCGAAGCCACCGCTTCCAGTGTTGGAGCCCTCGCGCTCAGTGATTTGGATGGTAAAGGCTCGCTTGCGTTGTTCGTCGGCGGGCGCGTCGTTCCGGGCCGGTACCCGGAGGCGGCATCCTCTTTGATCTTTCGCTGCCAGTCCGGGCGCTGGGTGCGGGACGAAGGGATGAGCCGTCTGTTTCAAGGCGTTGGAATGGTGTCCGGGGCTGTCTGGACCGATCTTAATGGCGATGGTTATCCAGATTTGGCTCTGGCTTGTGAGTGGGGGCCGGTCCGAATCTTTCTCAGTGAACGTGGAAGGTTGCGAGAAGCCACTGCGCTTCTCGGATTTCAGGAGCGGGTTGGCCGGTGGAATGGTGTCAGCGCGGGTGATTTTGACGGCGATGGCCGCATGGATCTGGCTGTTTCCAATTGGGGCTTGAACTCGAAATACAAGGTTCGTGCCGGGCACGGCCCTCGCCTCTATTGGTCGGCCTGGGGCGGCGCTGGTGAGATCGAGCCTATCGAGGCGTCCTACGATTCCGCGAAACAGGCTTGGGTGCCTGAACGCGACCTCAATGTCATCGGCCGGGCGATTCCCTGGATTCGCGAAAAATTCCAGACTTACCGCGCCTTTGCGCAAGCTGATGTTTCGCTCATCTTGGGCGACCGCCTGAAAGAGGCTTCCCTGTTGGAAGTGAATTGTTTGGAAACGATGGTCTTTTTGAATCGGGGCGATCATTTTGAGGCTCATCCCCTCCCTGACATTGCTCAATTCGCCCCGTCCTTCGGAATCAATGTCGCGGATTTCGATGGGGATGGGCGGGAGGACATCTTTCTCAGTCAGAACTTTTTTGATGTTTCGGCGCAAACCTCGCGATTGGACGCTGGCCGCGGCTTGCTGTTACGCGGCAAGGGCAACGGGGATTTTGAGCCTGTCACTGGCGTCGTGAGCGGAATCAAAATCTATGGCCAGCAACGCGCAAGCGCGGTGTGTGACTTCGATGAAGACGGTCGAGCGGACTTGGCCGTTGCTCAGAACGGCGCCGCTACCACTCTTTGGCGCAACGTGGGCGCACGGCCCGGGCTGCGCGTTCGATTGGCCGGTCCGCCCGGGAACCCGGCGGGTGTTGGAGCCGTCATGCGGCTGCGTTGCGGCGGGCAATGGAGCCCCGCGCGGGAGATTCATGCCGGGAGTGGTTATTGGTCCCAAGATTCAGCGATTCAAGTGCTGGCTACGCCGTTCGCGCCGATGGAGATCGAAGTGATCTGGCCGGGAGGGCGCAAAACCAAAACGCCCGTGCCCGAGGGAGCGCGCGAGATTACGGTCGACGCGCAATCTGGCTCTGCCACCCGCCGGTGAATGCTCCCTCTCTTGCTTTGGGCTGGCTTCTCATCGGGATTTTCCTCGCCGGTCGCTCCGCCGAGCCCACCAACAGCGCGCACGATCAGGTGGTTCGCGTCGCCGATCGAGGCGAACAGCTGGCTCGGGCATACTGCCAAACCTGCCACCTGTTCCCGGAACCGAGCTTGCTCGATAAGCAGACCTGGGTGAATGGCGCACTGCGGCGCATGGCGCCTTTGCTGGGCGCCGCCAGAATCGATCTTTCCGCCCGCCCTGACGGAGCAATTTTGAGCGAAGCGCATGTCTTCCCCCCGAAGCCGCTGATAACCGAGGAGGATTGGCGCGCTGTCGTTCGCTTTTACTACGATCACGCGCCGGAAGCGCCATGGGCTCAAAGGGAGCAGCCGCGCATCGAGCCCGGTTTGAAACGATTCCAGCCGCGTCCGCTTCGTTATCCGGGGGCCAGCCCTGTGACGACCCTGGTGCGCCTCGTGCCCGGAAAATCTCAGGTTTACGTCGGCAATGCCCGCACCAAGTCGCTGGACTTGGTGTCTCTCGACGGGCGGTTGATTTCGCGCGTGCTTCTTCCCAGCCCGCCGGTGGACCTCGTGCGTCGCCCCGAGGGTCTCTACGTGACCGTGATCGGCAACCTCTTTCCTTCCGATGAGCGCAACGGGCAGGTGGTGCTCTTGTCGGAGACGAACGGCGTATCTTCGGTGCGTGTCGTTTTGGATCATTTGGCGCGTCCCACCTGTTCTGTTTTTGCCGATTTGTGGCGGGCCGGCCGTCAGGATCTGGTGCTTTGTTCCTTCGGAAATTATCTGGGCAAGCTCGCCTGGTATGAGTCCGGACCGGACGGTTTTTCAGAGCATCTCCTTCTGGAACAGCCCGGCGGAGTGAACGCAGTGTTTGTCGAGAAATCCAGCGACTTGTTTGTTCTCGCGGCTCAGGCTCGCGAAGGCATTCACCGGTTTCATTTTGAACGAGGGCGCGTGGATCACCAAGTTGTCGCTGAGTTTCATCCGGCGTTCGGTTCAAGCCATCTGGAAGCCGTTGATCTCGACGGTGATGGCTTTCCTGACCTCTTGGTGACGAACGGCGACAACGGCGACTATCCGTCGCGCTTGAAGAACTACCATGGCGTCCGGATCTATTTGAATGATCGGCAGGGAGGGTTTCACGAGAAATGGTTTTACGCGTTGAACGGCGCCTTTAAAGCCGTGGCGGCCGATTTTACTGGCAACGGACTTCTGGATATCGCAGCGATCTCATTCTTTCCGGATTACCTGGCGAAGCCGTTGGAGAGCTTTGTCTTATTCCAGCGAACGGGCCCGTTCGACTTCGTCCCTCTTTCCTTTCCAGAAGCCACACTGGGGCGTTGGCTCACCATGGACGTGGGAGATGCGGATGGGGATGGGGACATCGATATCGTCCTGGGTTCATTCTCGGAAGGCCCCGCCTCCGTCCCAATTCCGCCCAAACTTCAGGAGCGATGGCGAACCAATGAGTTTTCCGTTTTGTTTTTGGAGAACCAGTCGGCGCCAAAGAAATAGGAAGCTTTGAATCCGGCTGCGGAGCGGCCTCAGCAGGGCGCTCAACCGGCCGCAGGCTCCATTTACGCCGGATTTGACATTCCTTCCCTTTTGCCTCGACACTCCCGGTCGAAAAATGGCGCAGAAAGCTTACGCAAAAGCCGGTGTTGATATCGATCTTGGGAACAAGGTGAAGGCCACTCTTCCGGAGTTGCTCGCTTCCACGCATCGCGCGGAGGTGCTGGGCAAAGTGGGGGGCTTTGGCGGCTTGTTCGCCCTGAATACGAAGAAGTACAAGCAGCCGGTGCTCGTCTCGAGCGTGGATGGCGTTGGCACCAAGTTGAAGATTGCCTTCACCATGGGCAAGCACGACACGGTCGGGCAGGATCTGGTGAACCACTGCGTCAACGATATCGCGGTGCTTGGCGCCGAGCCGCTCTTCTTTCTCGATTACATCGGGACGGGCAAGCTCGAACCGCGCGTTTTTCAACAGTTGATTCGCGGCTTTGCCAAAGCCTGCGCGGAGAACAATTGCGCCCTGATCGGCGGCGAAACCGCCCAGATGCCCGGGTTTTACCAGGCGGGCGAGTACGACGTCAGCGGCACGATTGTGGGCGTGGTCGAAAAGTCCCGCATGCTTGACGGCAGCACGATTCGTCCGGGAGATGTGGTGCTCGGGATCGAGTCGAGCGGTCTTCACACGAACGGTTATTCTCTGGCTCGCAAGATTCTGTTCGATGACCTGAAGCTGGATCCCAAAGCGCGCCTTCCCGAGCTGAAAAACACCCTGGGCGCTGAACTCCTGAAGGTGCACGTCAGCTATGGGCCGCTCGTACAGGCGCTCCTGAAACAGTTCAATCGTCCGGGAGCCCGGCCGGTCATCAAGGGCCTCGCCCATATTACGGGCGGCGGTTTCGTTGATAATATTCCCCGGGTGCTCCCAGCGAACTGCGACGCGGTTGTCAAAAAAGGCAGCTGGCCTGTTCTTCCGATTTTCCAGCTTCTGGCCAGCCGGGGCCAAGTGCCGGAGGCCGAGCTTTACCAGGTGTTCAACATGGGAATCGGCATGACGGTGTTTGTTCCCGCGGACCGTGCGGCCGTGGTCTTAAAAGCCATCACGGCCAAAGGCCTCCGCGCCTGGCAAATTGGCGCCGTGGTGAAGGGCAGGGGCGAGGCCCGCGTGGAATAGCCCATGGCTCCGCAGGATTCCAGGCGCGACGCGCAGATCCTGCGGGATGCGGAGGATCTGAAGCGGCTCGGCTACGCCCAGCAGCTTTTTCGCGAGATGGGCGGTTTCGCCAATTTCGCGATCTCCTTCTCCATCATTTCCGTTCTGACCGGCGCGGTCCTGCTTTTCGGCTACGGCCTGAAGTTTGCCGGTCCCGTCATCAACACGGTCGGCTGGCCGATTGCCAGTGCGTTTACCCTCTGCGTTGCGGCTTCCATGGCGGAGCTCAGTTCGGCTTATCCCACCGCGGGCGGGCTTTATTTCTGGGCCTTCAAGCTGGGCGGCCGCGGTTGGGCCTGGCTGACCGCGTGGCTGAACATGATTGGCCAGATCACCATCGTCGCCGGGGTAAACATCGCGGCCGCCACTTACATCGTCGGCGCCGTCACCCGGATGTACGACGTGCCGCCGGAAACCAAGGTGCCCATCTTCGGCTCTCTCACAAATTGGTATTTCTATGTGGCGATTATGGTCCTTCTCACGATCCCCCAGGTGCTCCTGAATGTTTTTGGGATTCGCAAAGTCGCCCTTCTCAATGAAGTCAGCGTTTACTGGCACATCGGTGGCGTGGCGGTCATTGCTGCCCTGCTGGCGTTTGGAGGCAAATTCCATAACCCCGCTTCCTTCTTTTTCCAGCACGCGGTATCGGTTACTCCGTGGGAAGCTTCCTCGGCCGACTTTGGCGGCACATCCGCACCCGCCCTGGTCATGGGCGATTGGAAGGTGCGTTCGCCGCTCTTTGGTCTTTTTCCGGCGCTGGGCGAGTTCTACAAGAGCGCGCCTTTCTTTCTCGTTTTTGTTCTGGCCCTGCTGCAGGCGCAGTGGACCTACACCGGCTATGACGCTTCCGCCCACGCCGCTGAGGAAACGGTCATGGCTCGTAAGAATACGGCCTGGGGCGTGTTCCTCTCGGTTGCTGTCTCGGCGGTGGTCGGCTATGTCCTGCTTCTCATTCTCACCTGGTGCATTCCCCGGGGGGACATCGCCGCCACGGCCAAGGATGATTACCCGGTCCTCTACATTGCTTATCAAGGCTTGAGCCGCTGGGCTGCCAATGTCGTTTCGATTGTGATTGGCGGAGCAATGTGGCTCTGTGGCTGTTCCGGAATCACCTCCATGGCCCGGATGTGGTTCGCTTTTGCGCGCGATGACGGCATGCCGGGCGCCGGCTGGCTTAAGCGCATTCATCCCCGCTACCGGACGCCTGTCTTCTCCATCATCGTCACCACGATCCTTTCGATCCTGCTTTGTCTTTACGCCTCTGCTTACTACGTGATCACCTCCATCAGCACGATTACCCTTTATCTTGCTTATATCATTCCCATTTTTCTCAATTGGCGAAATCGCCGCCGCCGATCGGGTGAATTCGTCACGCCCGACCTCGCCCCGTGGAACCTCGGCCGTTGGGCAAGTGTGATCAACCTCGTCGCCATCATCTACACCGTCTTCATCGTCGTCGTTTTCAGCATTCCGCCGAATGAGCTGGTGCTTTGGACGATGCTGGCCGTAGGGCTTGTTCTGCTTCTTTACTGGAAGCTTTCGGCCAGAGCCCGGTTTGTCGGCCCAAAAATCGCCTCCTGAAAGCGGGAATCGGCCCAGGCCGAGGCGGAGGGCTGGTTCCAAGCCGGCGGCTTGTTGCCACTTTCGAGCACCTTGCGCATCTTCCGCGAGTTGCTACGGTTCGCCCTGCCCGTCACGGGTAAACTCATGGAGGAAAACGCCCCCACATCGGAACATCACGGCTTTTGGGCCATTGTGCGCACGGCCGTTCGCGGCGAGCGGAAGGACTTTACCTCCGGCAGTCTGCGCCGCGCGCTCTTCATGCTCGCGGTTCCCATGGTTTTGGAGATGGTCATGGAATCGTTGTTCGCCGTGGTGGACGTGTTCTACGTCAGCCGCGTCGGAGTCAACGCGGTGGCGACGGTTGGCCTGACCGAATCGGTGATGATGTTGATCTACGCGATCGCGATTGGCCTGAGCATGGCGGCGACGGCGTTTGTCGCGCGGCGGACGGGAGAGAAGAATCTGCGCGCCGCTTCCGAATGCGCCGTGCAGGCCCTTTTCCTGGCTTTTTTCATTTCCCTTCCCCTCAGCATCCTCGGCGTGGCGTTTGCTCCGGATATTCTGCGCCTGATGGGCGCGTCCGCAGCCGTGGTGGAGGAGGGGGCGAACTACACCCGGATTGTCCTGGGCGGGAATATTGTGATCATGCTCCTTTTCCTGAATAACGCCGTGTTTCGCGGGGCGGGGGATGCCGCCATCGCCATGCGCGTGCTTTGGCTCGCCAATGCTCTCAACATGATCCTCGGGCCGCTCTTCATTTTCGGGATTGGCCCGTTTCCCAAGCTCGGCGTAACCGGCGCGGCTCTGGCCACCACGATCGGCCGGGGCATCGGCGCCGCCTATCAGTTGCGCAACCTCACCAATGGCCGGTCCATGATCAGCGTTGGCCGGGCGGACCTCCGGTTGCGGCCGCCGATCGTTCTGGAAATGCTCAAAGTTTCTCTCGGCGGGATGGGGCAATTCCTGGTCCACTCCGCCAGTTGGATTTTCATGGTGCGAATCCTCTCCACTTTCGGAAGTGCGGCGGTCGCGGGTTATACCATTGCCATCAGAACGATCGTTTTCACCATCCTGCCCTCCTGGGGGCTGGCCAATGCCGCTGCCACCCTGGTTGGCCAAAACCTTGGAGCCCGCCAGCCGGATCGCGCGGAGAAGTCCGTCTGGACGGCTGCTTTCTACAACATGCTCTTCCTCGGGACCGTCTCCGTCATTTTCTTCATTTTTGCCGGATCAATCCTGCGCATCTTTTCCGTGGAACCGGAGGTGGTGCGAAACGGCGTGCTTTGCCTGCGGATTATCTGCCTCGGCTACATCTTTTACGCCTATGGCATGGTTATCGGCCAATCCTTTAACGGCGCGGGCGACACCCGCACTCCCACCTTCATGAATCTGTTCTGCTTTTGGGTTGTGCAGATTCCGGTGGCCTATGTCCTCGCCAAATATATGAATCTCGGAACGGCGGGCGTCTTCACCGCTCAGGCGAGCTCCTTTTCTCTCCTGGCCGTTTTGAGCATCATCATCTTTCGCCAGGGCCGCTGGAAGCAGGTGAGAATCTGAGAGAAGCACCAGTCAGCAGCAGCCCGCAGCCCCGCGGAAAGTCAGGATCGATCCGGCCCCCGTCGCGCCACGATTTCGACGAGCCGTTTAGGCCGGAGCAGGCGTGACAATGCGCCCGCCCAAAGGAAGCCCCTCTCGCCAAGATTCAAGCGCCGGGCCAGGGCCAGCGCCAGCGGCTCGTTCGGCACGCGAATCACCCGTCCCGAGACAAACTCGTAACCGCAATCCACCATGAGGTTGCCCAAAGTTTGGACGTTCCAGGAATAGAGGTGTTTGTCCGTCTCTTGCAGATTGGGATGCCGAAAGGCGTCGTCATAGATCGCGAACGCCACCAGTAATCCGCCAGGCCTCAAACTGTTTTTGAAGCTCGCGATGACAGCCGCGGGATCTTCCAGATATTCCAGAACTTCGGAGCAGAGAATGACGTCCGCTTCCTGGGCCGTTTGCGGCCTTGGCATCGGCTCGCCGTTTGCTCCCGCCAAGGTTTTTTTGGCGGCTTGCACCGCTCGCACATTGTGATCGTTGCTTGCTCCGTACTCCAGCAGGTGGTCTGCAGGCTTCACCCACGGCTGAATCCGGGCGGCCCGCGCCTGCGCGATCCAGGATTCCGAATCACTCACGCTCTGTGGCATACCGCCGCTGTTCGATCTTGTGAATCACTGTCCGGAGGTTGTCATCAACCGCGAGCTGGGTCAATGCGAGGCCGCGCTTCAGTGGCCAAACTACGATTAGGCAGGTTTAAACGTTGCGAATGATCCTGGAACTCACTTGGGTTCTTCTCATTGGGCTGGCCAGGGGGGTAGCTCGCTCCCGCTCGATGAGGCTTTTTTTTCGTTCGGCGCCCCAGCGGTAACTGGCCAGGTTGCCGTCGCCCCGGATGACTCGATGGCAGGGGACTGCGACGGCCAGGATGTTCGAGGCGCAGGCACGCCCGACTGCGCGACTGGCTTTGGGTGCGCCGACCTTTCGAGCAATTTCCACGTAAGTCGCGGTTTGGCCGAGGGGGATGTCCCGGAGAGCTCGCCAGACGCGCTGCTGAAACGCGGTCCCCCGAATATCGAGCGGGAGATTTCTGCCCGCCTCCGGTTCTTCGATCATTCGAATTACTTTGGCCAGAGTTTTTTGAAATGCCGAATCTCCAGGCATCAGTCGGGCGTGAGGGAAAAGGCTCTTGAGTTCGGTGGTCAGGGAGTCCGGGCGATCTCCAATCAGAATCGCGCAGATTCCCCGGGCGGACGCGGCGGCCAGGACCGATCCGAGGGAGCAGAGGCCCGTCGCGAAGCGGATGATTTCGTCTTTGGCGCCGCGCTGGAATTGGGAGGGGGACATTCCGAGAATCCCGCTGGATTCACTATAGAACCGTCCGCTCGAATTGAAGCCGGCTTCATAAAGTGCTTCAGTCACGGTGGTGCGCCGGGGCAGCGCTGCGCGCAGCCGCTGAGCCTGGCGCGCTTTGGCATAGGCCTTGGGCGTCAGGCCGGTGATTCGCCGGAACGACCGGTGAAAATGGAACGGGCTGAGCCCGGCATTTGCCGCAAGTTCGCTGAGGGAAAGGGGTTCGTCTGCGCAGTCGATCCGACGGCAGGCCGCTTCGATTATGGCGGCGATCCGACTCTCCGGCGGCCGTGCGTTGGGCGCGCACCGTTTGCAGGCCCGGTAACCGGCGGATTCGGCCGCGGCGCAGGAGTCGAAAAAGGCCACGTTCTGACGCAGGGGAAGCCGGGAACCGCAATCCGGCCGGCAGTAAATGCCGGTCGTTGTCACCGCGTAGACAAAGGGTTCGCTCGACGACGTGGCCGACCGGGTGGTGATCGCCTTCCAGCGCGCTGCGTCGATCCGTCGGCTTTGAATTTCTCGGGAGTCCCGCTTCATTTGTCCCCCGACCATACAGGACTCGGTGCCTGAATGAACTCCGGATCTTGCTCTCGAATTTCTCGCCGTTTTTTCCTGGGCGCGCCTCCATAGTTGAATCGACAGGGCCTCTTGGGAATGTCAGAAAGAGAGCCATGAAGTTCCCGATTACGTTGACGGCGGGTCTGTTGTTGCTGGCAGTGGGCCACTCCGCACTGGGGCAGGAATCGGCGCGACCCGCGCGCAAGAGCGGAGCCGCGCTGCTCAAGACGGATATCATGGGCGTGTTTGCCCACCCCGATGACGAAACAGGAATGGCTGCGACGCTGGCGTTCTATGGCCACGGGCGCGGCGCGGTGCTGGCCAACGTCTATTGCACCCGTGGGGAAGGCGGCGGGAACATGGTCGGGACGCAGTGGGGGCCCTCGCTGGGTGTGCTGCGAGAAGCCGAGCTGCGCGATTGCTTGGGCGCTTTGGGTGTTCGTTACTGCTATTTCCTGGATCGCCTGGATTGGGCCTATACCGAGAGCGCGAGCGCCACTTTGGAGAAATGGGGCCACGAGGAAACGCTCGAGCGGCTGGTTCGTTTGGTGCGTGCCTTGCGCCCGGAGGCGATGGTCACGATGAACCCCGCTCCCACGCCAGGACAGCATGGCCACCACCAAGTGGCCGGCATTCTGGCGACCGAAGCATTTTCCGCGGCGGCCGATCCCGCCCGTTTTCCGCTCCAGATCTCGCGGGAAGGATTGTCCATCTGGCAGCCCAAACGGCTTTTCTACGGCGGAGCGAATTCGAATCAGCTGAGCGCGGTCATTGTGGTGAGTGAGCCGTTGGCGGATGGCCGAATCCCCGCGAAGATTGCCGGCCAGGCTCTGGCCCAGCATCAATCGCAGGCTTTCGGAAATTTTTCGGATTCTCCCTGGCTGCGACGGCCCCAGCGCTTTCTGCTGGTGAAGGCCTTCGGCTCGGCCGACGGGCTCGCTGGCGATCTGCTGGGCGGCCTCTCGATCCAAGGCGACTCCTCGCACCCTCTGGAGTTCCCCGCCTCTCCGGCAGCGCCGGTTTTGTTTCGGTTCGTTCCTCGTCCAGCGGTTGAGCACTATGAGAGCTGGCTTGCGCGAGAGAACATCCGGCATGTCGCGGCTCAGTTTCAACCAGCCATTCCGGTCGTGGCCGGGGAAGCCGTCACTATCTGGATCGAGACCCAGAGCAACGGAGTCCCGGAAGCGGAAGGCGAGCTGACGTTGCGTGCCCCGCCCGGATGGCGGATCGAACCGGAACGCCAGAAAGTAAGAGTCGGTCCGCAACGAGTGAAGATGCCGATTACCCTGACCATTCCCGGCGACGCTTTGGCGGACGAAGAACTTTCGGCGGAATTGGCGCTGGCGGCCGGCTTGTCGGTTCAAGCCAGGACCCGCGTTCATCCGTTGCCCCGCACGAAGGTGGTCCGAACGGATTCACAGCCCGCCCTTGACGGCACGCTGGCCGGTTGGCGGAACAGCACCGCGATCGAGATTTCGCCCGCTCAACTGGTGGAGGGCAAAGTGGCCGACGCGGCCGACAGCAGCGCCTCTTTTCGACTCGCCCATGATGGCCAAAGACTTTTTATCGATGTCATTGTGCGGGACAACGTCGTCGTCACCAACATCGCGCCGAACGATATTCGAGGGCATTGGCGAAGCGATTCGATCGAGATCTGCCTCGACCCGGCCGTCGGGGCGGAGCACACCATGGGGTGCTACAAGCTGGGCATTTTTCCCTGGGATAGCGCCGGCAAAGTGCGCGCGGCCCGTGACGCGGATGCCAACCAGGGGTTGGCCGAGGAAACTGCGCCGCGAACCCGGATTGTTTCTTTCCCGGCAGCGGGCGGCTACCGAATTCAGGCGGCAATCCCGTTTGACGAAATCGGGCTCAAGCCAGGCCAGACTCGTCTCGGGTTCAACCTCATCATTTACGATGGTGACAAAGCCGGGGCGGCTCCGGGTGAGAATATTAACAAGTCTCGGATCGCCTGGGCGCCCCGCCCGGGCGTGCAGGGGCGTCCGGAGGATTGGGGGAGGATCGATCTGGAGTAGCACGCGGGTCCGTCACTCGGAAGCGGCCAGTTCCGTCCGCGGTTCCTGAATGCTCTCCCAGTTGATGAAGGACCATTCGCTCTCGATATGAGGAGGCTTGTCGCACGCCGGCCGGATAAGCAGTTCCCGGCCGCGCTCCATCAGCACGCGGCGCGCGTCATTCCCGAAAAAGAGGGAAAGAAATCCGGCGGAGACGAGCCAAAACACGCAGACTTTCAGATAGTCCGTCCCGGGCGCCATCAGAAAGACCGCGCTGAGGATGGTTGGAAAAAATGCGATCCGCCACAGCGTCGTGAGAATGGAAATCAGCGGCGTGTTCAGCATCAGGCTGCGGTAAACGCCCAGCCAGCGGACTCCGTAAAAGGTGATCCAGAGGATGGCGGCCATGGTCAACGGGAAGACGGCATAGGGCAAAAGCCGGCTGGGCCAGAGCAGAAGAGAGAAGAGCCCGTCCGCCGCAGTGACCACCAGGAGCAGCCTGGCCGCCCGGCGATGGAGAAAACGGGCCAGCCCGGCGAAAATATCTTCATTCGCCAATGGAGTGGAGAGCAGAACTTCGAGGGTGCCTTCCTGCTTATCGGCGTGGAAGGAGTAGGCGGTCTGGCTTAGCAGGCTGACCAGGATTCCCGCGTGGCCCAGAAACAGGAGGGTGAGCACCATCGGGACCTGGCTTTGGTGGGCCAGCTCCCAGCCAACATAAATGGAGAGGAGCAATAGCGCCGAACCCCAAACAACCCGGATGGCGGGGATGGTTCGCACCCTTCGCTGCATCATCCAGGCAACGGGCGCGTCGTCTTGCGGGCTGGCCTGCCTCAGCGCCTGCTCCGGTTTTGGCGAACCTTCCATTCGTTCTGACATTTCCCGCCGCCAGGTTCGTTTCAGAATGCTCGCGCTCGACCAGAGGAGAGCTGTCGTGCCCACCCCGTAGACCGTCAGGGCGGCCCAATATCGGAAGGGTTGATAACGGGCTGCAAAAAGCAGCAGGAGGGCTGGGTTCATCACCAGCAGGAATAATGCTCCAAAGATCGCCGAAGCGTAGCGCTGCCGGTTGAGCGTGGAAGCCAGCAAGGCAGCACTGATGGTAAAAAACAGGCTGATTGTCAGGGCCAACATCGCGCGCCAGAGTTCCCCCGGGGAAAGGCCGCCAATGAGCTGGCAAATGGTGAGGCCCGGGAAAACCGCCAGTAGCGTCAGAAAAGGTGTCGCAGCGGTCGCCGCCAGCTTGCCGGCGAGGATGTCAGCTGCGGTCAAATCGGTGAGAAACAGCAAGGGCAGCGTCCCCTCGCGCCGTTCCAGGCTGATGCCATCAATCGCCAGGGCAAATCCAGTGATAATCACGCTTGCCTCGGCCAGGGCGGACAAACTGTAGAACAAGACGGCGCCGCTAAAGGCCCGCCACGAGCCCCACACCAAAATGGCCCACGTCGCCAGGGCCATCGATCCGCCGCCCCACGCGACCCGCAGCCAAAAGGTGATCGGGCGTCGCGCGGCTACCGCGAGTTCACGCTTGATCAGAGGAAACGCGTGCATTCATTGCACCTGTAAAAACCGGCCGAGGCTTTTCGCCAGGGGCTCATCTGTTCCTTGTTAGATTTTTGCCGCCTATTTTCGTTCAGATTTAGCCTCTCGAGGCCGAATGGAAAGGTTAATCGGCTCGTTCATTCCGTGGTCGACGCCTGCTTGGGGATTGCGCGAGGATGAGAATCGGAACAAAACTCTCAGCGCGGTGTTGATTTGAAGGGTTGTCATGAATTTGAGCACGATCGTCACGGCGGCTAAAGATCGGCGGGCCAGTGATATTCACCTGGAAGCCGGCTTGCCGGTCGCCCTGCGCGTGGCTTCAAATCTGCAACTCGCCGGGGAGCCGCTTTCGAGCGATCTGGTGACAAGCATTGCCCGCCATATCGTGGGCGAAGATTTGTGGCCTGAGTTTCTTGAACGCGGTTCAGCCGATTTGTCCCGGACGATTGAGGGAGTTCGCTGCCGGATTAACGTCATGCAGACGGCCCGTGGACCCGGGTTGGCCATTCGGCTGCTTTCCTCGTTTCAGGCCACTGTTGAGCGCCTCAATTTGCATCCGGACCTCAAGCGCTTCGTCGCCAATCCCCACGGCCTGATTCTCGTGAGCGGCCCCACGGGCAGCGGCAAATCATCAACGCTGGCCGCTTTGATCCAGGAAGTGAACCTGAGCGAGGCGCTGCACATCATCACGCTGGAACAGCCGATCGAATACCAGTTTCGGCCGGTAAAATCGTTCATTCGACAGCGCGAAATCGGCCGCGACAGTCCCAGTTTTGAACAAGCATTGATCGATGCCATGCGCGAGGACCCGGACGTGTTGATGGTGGGGGAGATGCGCGACCCGGAAACGATGCGGCTGACATTGAATGCTTCGGAGACTGGGCACCTTGTCTTTGCCACCATTCACTCGTCCACCGCGGTCGAGGCGCTCCAGCGCATGGTCTCCGCGTTCCCTTCCGAGATCCAGAACTCGATTGCCGCCCAGTTGGCCGACTGCCTGGCAGCCGTGATTTGCCAGCGTCTGCGTTACGATTCGCGCCTCGGCATTCGCCTGCCGGAGTGCGAAGTGCTCACCCCCACGCACGCGGTGAAGAATTTCATCCGCCGCAGTGAGTTTCACAAAATCATTTCTGTGATGGAGACCGGCGCTGACCAGGGGATGTGGACCTTTGCCCGCTATCAGGCCTGGATGGCCAGCCGGCGCGATTGGCATGTCCCTTCTCGGGAAGCACTCGATTCTCCCGCGGACGTTCCGCTGGCAGTTCGGCCGGCGCTCCCGGTCAAACCGATGGCGCGCCATGCCCCGCCAGATGTTTCCTCTGCGGCTTCGAAGAAGCCCGCTTCTCCTTCGACCTCCGGCCGGATCGAGATTGAGCCGGATGAAAGTGAGTTTGGGAAAATCCTCAAACGGCAGCCGTGAGAACGCAGGCCGATTGAGGTTCACCGGCAGCCCGGGTTATTTCTTGCCGTAGGTGCTCACCAGGTAGTCGAGCACCTGGTCGACCTGGTTGGTCTGCAAGGTGGCGCCATACTTTTCGCGCATCTTCTGCACCGTGGCGCTCCAGGCGGTCCGGTTCATCCGGGGCTGCGTCGAGATGTAGTCGGCAGAGTGGCAGATCTGGCAGTTCTGAGCCACCAACTCAACACCCGGCCCGGCTTTGAGCTGCGGTTCATCGAGCGGTAATTCCCAGCTGTCCGCAGCGGCCAGGGCGGCTGCGGAAATCAACGCCCCCAAGAACAAAAGACGATTCATCACGCCACCACCTTCACTTCCACGGTTTCCACGGAATTGCGCATATACCCGGACGGATTCCAGAGCGGATCGTCCGGCTGCGTTTGACCGATGCGGTTGATGGCGCGCACTTTCAGCCTGAGGCTGCCCGGCCTCGTCGGAGTGAATTCGGTGGTCCACTCGCGGAAGGAATATTTCCCCAGATCTTGGCCAAGCTCAGCCTCGCGCCAGGTCCGGCCGTCATCCGCGGAAAATAGGACGGTTTTAATGCCGTAACCGCCATCAAAAGCAAAACCGCGAATCCGGCTGGCGGCCTTCGCTTTCAGTTCGCTCCCGTTCCCCACGCTCGTGATGAAGGAGCGCACGTTGTAACGTTTGATCGGCGTGGTCTTGTTTGGCTTGGTTCCGGGTTCGACACAAGCGCACGCGTTGTCGGGGATCCGATACGCCGTTCCCATCCAGTATCCGTTGAAAGGTTCGGTGACGACTTCAATGTCGTGCACATGCTTCACCCAATAGGTTCCGTAATGGCCGGGCACCACGAGCCGGAGGGGGTAGCCGTTCATCCATGGGAGCGCTTCTCCGTTCATTTCCCAGGCTAGCATCACTTCCCCATCGCCGGCTTGATCCACGGGCAGCGATTTCAGGAAATCGGGCGTTTGCGGCACCAAAGGCGCGTCCAGCCCGTTGAAGACCACTTCCTTCGCTCCCGCCTGCAGCCCGGCTTTGGCTAGAACTGTCTTGAGTGGAACTCCTTTCCATTTCGCGTTCCCCATCATGCCATTGCCCGATTGGCCGCCGAACATCCGCGGATTGGCAAACCCCCGGCCATTTCCGGAGCACTGATTCACCGCGATTACCTCCACCGGTTCGAATTGCTTCAGCTCGTCCATCGAGAGAGTCAGGACCGAATTGACCGCTCCGCGAATCTGGACTCGAAATCTTTCAGGCGTTAGCACCTCGGGCGGCGGAGGGGAAAGGGTCAGGTGGTAACGGACAAAGAACGCGTCGTTCGGAGTGATCGCCCCTTCATTGAAGACGGAGAAGGGCGTTTCCAGTTGCGGCGGCCGGGCGGTCAGGCGCATTAGCGGTCGCTTTTGTGGATACTTAACCAGCGGCCGCTCGCCGTTTTCGAAAGGCAGCGTTTCTGTTTCGTCCGCCAGAGTTCTCGCAGCCACCGCTCCGGTCGCAAGGAGCGCGGCGTTGATGAATTTGCGTCTGGAAACTGATCTTTCCCCCATGGGCATGCCGAAGGTTACAACAATGAGCGGTCCACGCAATTCCAACCGGTTCGTTTTGTCCGTTTTTGTCCGCGCTGTCAGGCTCCGTTTGATTTGGCAAAACAGCGGTTGACCGAGAATATGCGTTTTGCCTCCGGCCAGCCGAGGCGCTACTCTCTCGCCACCCAAATGACTTCGAAAACCGGTCAGTCCAGAAGGCAGCCTCTTGCCCTTTCTCTTTTCTCTCTGGCGCTCGCGGCGGTCGCGCCTGCTTTCGCTCAATCGCTCGATTGGCAGCCTTTCGGCCCGAACCGCATCGCGCGTTTGCCCGCCCGTCCCGAGCATGCGCCCGGCTTCACCCGCTTGAGCTCCAAGGATACCGGCCTGAATTTCACCAACACCCTCAGCCAGGCGCGGAAGCTGGCCAACGCCAACCTCATGAATGGTTCGGGCGTGGCCCTGGGTGATTATGATGGCGATGGATTGTGTGACATCTACTTCTGTGATCTTTCCGGCACCAACGCTCTCTTCAAGAATCTCGGCAACTGGCATTTCACGAATGTAACGGAACAGGCCGGCGTGGCGTGTCCCAAGCAAACCTCTTCGGGCGCCGTCTTTGCCGATGTGAACGGAGACGGCCGGCTGGACCTCCTCGTCACATCCATGGGCGGGCCGAACGCCTGCTTTATCAATCTTGGCAACGGCCGCTTTAGCAACACCATCGCCACCGCCGGATTCACCTCTCATTACGGCGGCACTTCGATGGCGCTGGCCGATGTCGATGGCAACGGCACGCTCGATCTCTACGTGGCGAACTACGGCGCCACCTCCATCCTGCGCAGCGGCGGCGCGCTCAATGTGACCTATCAGAACGGCAAGCCCGTTGTTCGCGGCCGCTATGCCCAGCGCGTGAAGATCATTAACAACATGATGTGGGAATTGGGGGAGCCTGACGGGCTTTACCTCAACGATGGGAAGGGGAATTTCCACCAGGTCTCCTGGACGGATGGGTCCTTTCTGAAGGCGGACGGCACGCCCTTGAAGGAGGAGGAGATTCCGTTGGATCAGGGGCTGTCGGTCATCCTGCGCGACCTGAACGGCGATGGCGCCCCGGACATATATGTCTGCAACGACGCCTTCACTCCCGACCGATTCTGGATCAACGATGGCAAAGGACATTTCCGTGAACTGCCCTTGCGCAATTGGCGCATCACCAGCCATTTCTCCATGGGCGTGGACATCGCTGATATCGATCGCGACGGAAAGGATGACCTCTTTGTGGTCGACATGCTCGCGCGCGATCGCAAGTACTTCATGACCCAGCGCGGGAACATGCCCCCGCAGCCGGTCATTCCCGGGAACATCGACCAGCAATTTCAGCTTCGCCGCAACACTCTCCTGCATCATCGCGGCGGGCTGGATTTCGAGGAAATCGCGTTTTACTCGAACGTGGCGGCTTCGGACTGGAGCTGGTCCGGCATCTTCCTCGATGTGGATCTGGATGGCTGGGAGGATCTGCTCGTCACGAATGGGTTTGATCAAAACGCGGACGACATGGACATGCAGGAGAAGGTCCGAGCCATGGGGCAGCTGACGGTTGAGCAATCGCGCCGTTCTCAGCTCCTTTATCCCGCCCTGCGCACCCCCAATGTTGCTTTCCGCAATCTGCACGATTTGCGTTTCGAAGAGGTGGGGCATGCCTGGGGATTCGATGCCACCGACATCTCCCAGGGGATGGCTCTCGCCGATCTCGATAACGACGGTGACCTCGACGTGGTGGTCAGCGTTTACAATGGAGAAGCGCTGGTCTATCGCAACGAAGGCGGCGCGCCGCGCGTGGGAGTCAAATTGAAAGGCAACGCGCCCAACACGGAGGGCATCGGCGCCCGCATCACGGTGGAGGGCGGGCCGGTGAAGCAATCGCAGGAGATGATTTGCGGCGGTCGCTACGTGTCGGGCGATCAGGCGATGCGCGTTTTTGCCTGTGGTTCTCCGTCCAGCCTGATGAAGGTGCAGGTGGTCTGGCGGAGCGGCAAAGTGAGCGTGGCCGAGAACGTGCCGGCCAACAGCGTCATCGAATTGAACGAAGCCGCCTCCCAGCCAGCACCTGCGCCCAAAAAGCCCGAGCTAGTCCCCTTGCTCACGGATGTCTCCAAAGCTCTCGATCACAAACATCAGGAAGTGAATTTCGATGACCTGGCCATTCAGCCTTCACTTCCCCACAAACTGAGCCAGGCCGGTCCCGGCGTGGCCTGGGCGGATATCAATGGTGATGGCTTTGAGGATGCCTTGATTGGCGCAGATGCCTCATCAGGCGTGGCGCTGTTGCGGAACAACGGAAAGGGCGGGTTCGAGAAGATCACACCGCCGCTGGCCAACGTGGAGACGGGCGGTTTGCTGGCGTGGCCGGCGGAAGCGGGCATGACCGAACTGTTGATTTCAGTCGATAATTACGAACGGCAGACCGGGCACGCTTTGGAGGTATTGAAGCTGGATCGCAATGGAGCGGTTCAGAATCGGCTCAACTTCCCCGGGAACGCCGCCAGCGGTCCCTTGGCCCTGGCCGAGATCGACGGGCAGGCCTGGCTTTTCCAGGGCACGCGGTTTGTGCCGAAGTCGTATCCGATTCCGGCCCCGTCGTTCCTTTATCGGCGGGACAACGGCGCGTGGGTGCGCGACACGCAAAACGACGCTCTGCTGGGCAATCTTGGCCTCGTCAACGGCGCGGTCTGGAGCGATCTCGATGGCGACGGAAAGCCGGAGCTGGTTCTGGCCTGCGCCTGGAGCCCGGTGCGCGTGTTTAAGCTCACCGGAGGCAAGCTCACCGAAGTGACCGCGGCCTGGCGCCTCGATTCCCTCACCGGCCTCTGGCAGAGCGTTGCGGCGGTTGACGTGGATGGCGACGGCCGGATGGATCTGGTCGCCGGAAACTGGGGCTTGAACAATTCCTATGTGCGCTCGCCCAAACGTCAGGTCGATCTCTACTATGGGAAGGTCGACCCCTCCGGGCGCGTTGACGTGCTCGAAGCCTATTTCGACGATCAGCTAAAAAAAACGGTCCCGTGGCGGGACAAACGGACGCTGGCGGAATTCTGGCCCTGGCTGAATGAAAAATTCGCCACGCACGCGCAATTTGCCGAGGCTTCCGTGGATGACATGTTCAGCGGGCGCCCGGGGCCGGTGAGCCACCTCGCGGCCAGCACGCTCGCCAGCTGTGTGTTTCTCAACCGCGGCGATCATTTCGAGAAAATCGAAATGCCGCCGGAGGCGCAATTGGCTCCCGTCTTTGGCATCAACTCGGCCGATTTCGATGGAGACGGGATCGACGATCTTTTTCTTGCTCAGAATTTCTCCGCGGTCCGTGAAAACGACAGCCCGCTCATCGCGGGCCGCGGCCTGCTTTTGCGCGGCGGCGCCGGCGGTTCGTTCAAGGCGCTTTCAAGCGAGGAGAGCGGCCTTCAGGTGTTCGGGGATCAACGCGGCAGTGCGGTCGTGGATTACGATCATGATGGCCGGATGGATCTTCTCGTCACTCAAAACGCCAATCAAACCCGCCTCTTCCACAACACCGGCGGAAAACCGGGGGTGCGCATCCTGTTCCGCGGATCGACCGCAAATCCGCTCGCCGCTGGAACGCAATGGCGCGTGCTGAGCGATGGCCGCTCTTCCGCCATGCGCGAAATCCAGGTCGGCAGCGGCTATTGGTCGCAGGACGGCAATGTGAAGATCTTCCAGGCTCCAGCCAGCGCTGCGAAAATTCAGGTGCGCTGGCCGGGCGGGAAAGTTGCTGAATACGATCTGCCGCGGGGCGCGCAGGAAGTGGAAATCAGCTCTGCCGGCCTGAAAGTGAAGTCTTAAGAATCTCCCGGCCCGGCGGAGGAAGCTCTCTGCCGGGCCGGGAAAACTCCGCGCATTTTTCGGCTCGATTCTTTAGTTCCCGCCTTCGACCACCCGCACGAAACGTTTCCGGACGCCGTTGAGATCCACGTTGGCGGAGAGCGAATCGCTTGTGGCCACGAGGCCGGTCGCAAGTTGCGTCCAGGCTGGCTGGTTCAGGTCGTCCTTGAATTCAATCCGATAGGTCTGGCCCGGCACCGCCGCCCAGTGCAGCGACAGCTGTGTTCCGGTCAGCGCCACTTGATCGATCTGCGGGGCCGATAGTGGCAACAGGTTGGGTCCGCCGGGCGTGCTCGAGGCAAATTCCAGCCGGGTGATCGGCTGGCCATCCGGGAACGATCCGAAAGAGTGGCCCGCTGCGAGAGTCGCATAGGATACGGAATCGAGCGCGCGGGGGCGGCCGGATTCGAGCCGGGATAGCGTCACCACGCCTCCGCTCGCGGGGAGTTGGAAGGCGGTGTGGAACTCACTGGCCGTCGTGAGTTGGCTCTGGCCATCGGTGAAGATGACCCGGAACTCGCCGGGACTCAGTTGAGCGCCAGCGGGGAACGGCCAGAACGCGAGATTCTCGGGATCATCTGCGAGGTAGAGGTTCTCCAGCGACACCGGACTATCGCCCGCGTTGTAAACCTCGATCCAGGGCTTCGGCTGCCCGGTTAAGTCGCGCAAACCTCCGGGGTTCACCGGTTCCACTTCGTTGATCCAAAGAGGGGGGAAATCGGGCAGCGCAGCGGCGACCGAGTTCGGCGCTCCGGGCGTGGCCAGCGGCTGGATGATGCTGACGGCCCAATTTCCGGGCCGGCGCGCGTCCTGAGCCAGATCGATGCGCTGCAATGACAAGCCGCTGCCGCTGGCGATCACTGGCCACGGCGGATTCCCGTCGTAGCGCACCTCGCTGACGATCGTTTCCGACGTGGCCTCCGGCTTGATTAATTGCAGCAGATGGCTCGACTTCAGTCCGCCGCTGAACTGGCCTGCCACCGGGATGGAGGGGCCGTAAGTTGAAGCAAAAACGGCGGGGTCGCGCGCGAGCACCAGATAGCGGCCGGGCTGGATGAAACTCCCCGGTGGGAAAGTGAAAGTCACCCCCTGCAGCACAAACCCGGAGAGGTCAAACGCATAGTTCGGATGCCGGTTGTAAATCTCGATGAAATCTCCGCTTTTGACCGTGGGATGATAAAGAATCTCACTGATCGTGATCCAGTCTTGCGGGCGTGGCGGCACCCCGTTGTAGGTGATCGTCACCTGGTTCGTGGCGCCCGGATAAAGATTGCCACGGAGATCTTTCCCAGCGATTTGCAGGGCATTCGCCCCCGCGCCGAGCGGCACGCGAATGCTCCAGGCCATCACGCCGGTCCAGGTGATTGGGTAGGGGATCCCATTCACTTCGATGCTGGCCACGGCCGCGGGAGCGACGCCGGTAATGGTTGCCACTGCATTTGCGCTCGTCGAGTTGGTGGTGTTCACCGTGAACGCAGCGGCGTCCAAAGTAGCAATCTGCTTTTGCAGGAAGGCGCGCCGGGAGCTGACATAACTCTTCAAGCTGGTCGGTGGGCTGCTGGCAACTCCGTTTTTCACAAGCGTCGACCGGCGCGAATCAAATTGAGGGTCGGAAACCTCTTTGCGCAGCGGGCCGTTCACGGCATCCTGGTAGGCTCGCAACAACATCCGCTTATACGCTGGCACGGCGAAAAGCTGCGCCACCACCGAATCATTCGGGGCGGCGAAAAGCTGGTTCTGCGTGGCCGTGTCCCCCAGGCCGAGGACGAAATCCATGTCCCACGACATCAGGCGCGCCTTTTGCCCAAGCGGCGCATAGAGATACATGTTTTGCCCGGTGTTGTAGCTCCAGGAATCCCAATCGCCGATGACGCGGCGGTGGGCCAGCACCCGCATCCATTCCTCCATGTCCGCGAGGTTCGAGAGCGAGGTAACCTTATCAGCGGCGTTGGCGGCGGCCACCAGCGCGAAGATCCGGGTAAAATCGTTGGCGGTGCGTGCGCCCGGATGCACCAGCCAGTTGAAGCGGTAAGCCCCCAGCCGGAAGGGCGGCGCGGACGCCGGCTTTTTCTGGAAAGTGGCCCAAACCAGGGATTGGGACCCGTTCGAGTCTGTATTATCGTATTCGAACCAGCCTGAGATTTTGTAAAGGGCGTCGTCCACCCCGCCCCCGCCGAACCAGTCCTTGGCGATCGATCGATCCGGCACTTCGACGTCGTAATCCACCGGGTAGTGCAGCGTGCCATTGCGATACAGGCGGATGTAGCTGCTATGATTAAAGGGAATGCCCAGTTTTTCGCCGATCCAGTAGGCCATGTCATCCGCCATTTCGGTCGCTTCGTTCCCGCTATTGCCGGTGGAGCGGAAGACATGGCTGCTCGCGCCCAGCAGCAGTTCGTCTTCCGGAAAGCCCGCTCGGTACGAGCCCACGCCATTATGGAACGGGCTCCCCTTATTGCGCCATCCGGCATTGTAGATAGTGCGCGTGTGGTAAATGATCGTGCAATCCCGGTACTTGCGGTCCAGCCCTGGCTTGGAACTGAGGTCGGTGGCGCTCGCCGAGGTGCTCCAGAGATGGTAATGCGTGAACGAGCCGAACGGCGTGGGGTCCGCCCAGCGGATCAACGCTTCCCGGACAGGCGCGTTGTTAGGGAAGGTGGTGGTCGCAAGTCCGGTCGTCTTGTCTTTGGCCTGAATCTGGAACGCCACCACTCCGGCGGAGCGACCGGGAATTCGCGCGGTGTAAATTCCATCGCCCGCCAGGAGGTCTCCACCGATTCCATCGTCCCGCATGGGCACGATCACGCTCGAGGTTTCCGGGTCTGCGCGATAAAGCAACTGCACGGATGACACCCCGTCGGGATCGGAAATTCGCGCGGTCACGAGCACCGCCTGATTGGCGGCGGGAACCGGTGGAAAATGCGTCACCTCACTGATGGCAGGGCCAGCGTTAGGCACTCGGCGGCTGTTTGGCAGGCCTGGCGTGCCCAGATTCTTCGGGATGCTCAAGGTCAGCGGAAATTCGATGCCGTTGCCCCGCACCCGCAGCAGCAGTTCCGGCCAACCGGAGAGCCAGCGGGCCTTGGCCCGGATCGTAATAGTGGCGTTGGCTGGGAGCGTGGTGCTGAGAGAGCCTCGGATGGAATTGGGCCCTTCATCGCCCACTTCAGTCGAACGAAGGTGCAGGCAATTCGCTCCCGCAAAGGCGCCCGATTTGTCGACCGTCGAACCGATGTGGGTGCCGTAAAAATTCCAGTTCGTGGTCCCGTTCTCAAAATCGCTATTGACCAGGACATTGGTGCTGCCCGCTTTGAAGACCTCCACGCTATCGATCAGGCATTCGCTTTCCCCCAGGCTGATAATATAGAACTTGCTTGCTCCAAACGTTTGGTTCGCGAGGGGCGGAGCGTTCAGCACCCCGGTGTATTCGTAGTTCGCCCAGGACGATTTTTGAGTTTCGTCACTCGCCGCCCAATTGGCCGCGAGCAGAGGGTCAGCGTGCGCGTCGACCAGTTCGAGGCTGGCGCCGCCGCCATTGGCCAGGGCGGGCCAGCGGCCGCCCCCGAGGTAACTCACTTCGGCCACCGCAATGTAATTTGTGCTGCTCCGGTTGATCACCGGCTTGGCCAGGGCTACACGATCGCCATTGGATCCCAGTTTTCCGCTGAAATTGCCGACGGCGTTCGTCGCATTCAGTTGCGGATAGTTCGCCAGCAGCCGATCCACATTCCGGGCTACTACGAGGTATCCGTTCGCGGGAATGGTGCTGCCTGCCGGGAAGGTGAAGGTCACGCCGGAGGTGAATTGCCAGCCGCTCAGATCGGTGGCAGCCGAATCCCGGTTGTAGAGCTCGATATACTGATCGTCCGGGTCATCGCTCACGGGTTTGTACATCAGTTCATTGATCACGATGCTCTCCGCTTTCCAGGGCGCGTTGGCCTGGCTGGGCGTGGGCGTGGCCAGCCGCCGCACCACCGGGCCTCCATCTGGCGACCGGCCCGAACTGACGCCGGTTTCCTGCGGGCCGAAGCGAATCGCGTCCAGAACCCGCGCCTGATCCGCGCTCACCAGGTAGATCGTTTCCCCGGCAGAGCCCAGGCCGAAACCGAGCTGAGCCAGTGTAAATGACACCCAACCGCGCGCGTCGATCAGCGTGCCATCGGGAATGCGGAACTTATTCGTCTTGGGCGAATCGGTCAGGAAACAGCCGGAAAGATCCACCGCCAGGTTGCTCGCGTTGTAGAGCTCAATAAACTCCGTTTCCTTGCCTTGCGGCGCGGCCTCAAATTCGTTGATCACCACCCCAGCCCACGGATTAGGCGCCACCGGATCGTCATAACCGGGCGATCCGCCGATCAGCTCGCTCGGGCCCCAGGACCGGACATCCTCTTCCCCATAGCTTGGCCGAAGGCAGGTGAGCGAATGTCCCGCGCCGTCTGGTGACACCGGCCACGGCGCGTCGCTGGAATAGGTGAATTGGGCGCGCACCGCCCCGGCCTGGTTCACCAGGGTTAGCGTTCCCTTTTTATTGCTCAGGGTTTGTTGGTACGGGCCGAGCACTCCCGGGATGCCGTAAACCTCCTGGATCGCGCCGGGATCGGCGGCAATCACCACAAACTGCCCCGCTTGGATCTGGAATCCCTCCGGAAAGGCATACTCCACCTGGCCGGTGACCTTCCACCCGGTCAGGTCGATGAAGACTGCCTCGGCGTTGTAAAGCTCGATGAATTCCAAATTGCGTCCGTCCGTCCGCGCTTTCGGGTGGTACATGATCTCCGAGAAGATCAGGCCGGTGCGGCGGTTGGACGGGCCGATCGGCTCGCGCCGTGGCACGTAGCTGAAGCTCGCCGTACTCTGAGTCGGGCTCAGATCCCGGAACCGGGCGGTAGTCGCGGCATTGGTGGTGCCGCTGGTGACGGCCATGCCGAAATACAACTGGTTTGAGAGCGTCATCGTGGCGCTGCCCAGCAATTGCCATTGCTGTCCGTCGAAACTGCCGTAGCCGGAAAAGTCGTTGCCGTTGCGGCGCAGGCGCAGCCAGGCCCAGGGATAGCTCGCTGGGAATTTGAGCGCCGGGCCTGTGAGGTTGGCCGACGCATTGGCATTCGTCACACGCCACTCGAAGAAGCTTCCCAATTGCGCGGAGGAGGCGAAAACCGCGGCAAAGGCCGATGTCTCCTTCAAGCTCTCCCGCGCCATCAGCCCGCCTTTGACGTAGGGATCGGTCACGGTCAGATCGGCGATCCGCACCTGGAGGTCAAAGTTTCCCGTTTGTGGTTTGGAGGCGAATTGGAATTGATCCTTCGTGCCGGCGATATCCCCGCCGCTCCCGGTTACATCGTATCCTCCCGAGACAGGGGTGATCGAGCCCGGCAGAGGAGGGGCGCCGACATCGGCGGAGGCATACGACGTGGCAGCAAGCGGGCTGACCGCTGCCGAACTTGGAGATGGCTGGCTGTCGGACGCGCTGGAACGGAAGACGGCCAGCGCCAGCATAATGACAGGCAAGTGCCGCCAAACGCGACGGCCGGGCAAGGAAACAAAGCTCTGCATGGGTGATCTGTTTTTCTTGTAACACAGATGTCACTTTTGCGCCGTCTTTTTCTTGCGTCGCGCCGACGGAAAAAAGGCGAACCGGTCTCGTGAACCGGTTCGCTTGGAATCAACTGGATTGCGGTCCGTTGCTTGCTGGCAGCGGCCTATTTCTTCCGGGCTGTCCATTGGACGGCGTTGCGGAGAATGGCTTGATAATTGGCGTCGTTGTGCGCAGCGCCATCATGGCCGAGAGCGATGCAAACGATCCGGGCCTTCGGATGTTCGGTGACCCAGACACTCGGGTAGGTCTTCACTCCCTCGGGCCGGCTGGATTGAGTCAGGATCTGGATCGATGCGCCGTTCGGGTCCTTCTCGAAGTGGTAGAGTTCATCCGCCAGCCTGAAAGTGGCGGCGACCCCCTGCAGCACCGGGTGGCTCGGATTGACGCATTTCACCTCGAACTCCTGATACTTGTCGTGTGACCGGGCGCCGCCTCCCACCAGTTGGGCATTATACTCGCCCCAGTTCTTCCAGTTGTACCAAAGGCCGGGATGGACCAGCACCAGTCCTTTGCCGGCGTTGGCGAAGTCGAAGATCGCCTTTTGCACTTTGGCATCGCCCATCGCCTGATTCGTGCAGAGGTAGAGCACATCGGCGTCCGCGAGGCGCGCCGGGATCGAGGAAACATCGTCCGTGTATTCCACGGAGGCGAGGCCCCCCTTTTCCAGGGTCGCCACATCCGCTTCGCTGAACCAGCGATTGAAGTCGTGCGATGATCCGCCTCCCACGATCAAGGTGCGGATGGCGCCGGCGGGAACTTTCTTTGCCGTCGGTTTGGCAGGCGCTCCCACCTCGGCGGTCACCGCCACAAAGACCGGCGCGATCGCATTATTGAAGCTTTCAAACACGAGCTTGGCCAGATCGCCTTCGTGTCCGAGATCGCGCGTAAACCAGCGCACCTGGCCGCCGCGCACCAGACCGGCCGCTTCCTTCGACCCGGGCACGTCATATTTTGCCACGTGATCGGCAAACTCCCGGCCGTTATGGAAGGTGAACTCTTTTTGGACTCCGTCCTTGAAGTAGGCCGTCACTTTCGCCACCGGCACGTTCTCATTCTTGTCGTCGCCGCAACAGGGGAAGGCCCAGCCGCCGACGCCGCCGAGGAAATGGAGGCGATTGGCCCGGGTGTTCACCGGCACTTCAACCTTTTGCGGGTATTGCGGGGTCATGCCGTTCTTGCCTTTGAGCACGATGAGGTTTTTCCCGGAACTGCTGCGCGTGGGGCTTACCAGGTCGAACGGCACGCCTTCCACCGAGACCAATCCGTAGCGGCGCACCTGCACCGTGTCATTGGTCGACTCGGGGTTGGTGTAAATGCCGCGGATGGTCTCTCCGGTGAATCCGGCGGAAAGGTCCAGCACGCGAAATCTCGCTTCGTCCGACGAAGAAAGGAAGGTGATCAGATCGCGCAACCCCTCCTTGCCCAGCGCTTCAAAGCCGTTCGGCATCAGCGAAAGGCCGGTTGAGCGGCGGCTCTTGATGTTGTCTTGGCGGATTTCGTAATCACCGGTCGCGTTCCGCAACAGGACCGTGTTGCGATTTTCCCGGGTGATAATGCCGTCGTAGGAGAGGTCATCCTTCGTTTCGATGCTGAACGTGAGGAAGTTTGGCTCTACCACCCGGTTCGGGTCGACGATGTGCACCAGCAGATCGTCCGGGCCGTGCGCGCCCATGCCGGTCAGGTCGGGCGCGAGATCGCGCCCTTCGCCCTTGAATCGATGGCAGGTCGAGCAGTTTTGCGTGAAAATCTGATGGCCTTTCTCCACGTCGCCCTTCTGGGAGACTGTGGCCACGAATTGTTTGATGATCGCATCTTTTTCCTGAAGCTCAGGGCCGCGGATCGCATCAATCACCTGGCTGGCGTGGAGGGCCACCGCGCTGTCTGGATGAGTGCGGAGACGGTGCAGGAGAGCCGGCCCAAGCTGGGTGAGAAGCACTTTTTTCTGGTCCATCGCGCCCACCAGCAGTTGCGCCCAATCCGGCCGCTTGATGATCTGCGCGAACACCGGGTCGCGCAGTTCGAAAGTCAGTTGCGGATAGGCGTCCACCAGCTTCTGGCCGATCGAATCGTCCGACACGCTCCCGAGCGCCTCGGCAATGCGGCGTTTTAGCACCAAACTTTCGTCGGCGGTGAGCAGCCCGATCAGGGCCGGGACGATGTCGCCATTCAACTGGCGAACGCCGAGCAAACCCGAAGCGATGGCCGCGCGATCGTTGTCCCCGGTCTCTTTTTTGGCCAGCTTGGCGAGCAGTGGCTTGACCGCCGGCTGCAGTTCGGGAGTGAGCTCTGATTTCTTGTCCCAGCGCGCGATCAGCGGCAGGGAAGCGGTGGCCACGCTCTCGTCGGTCTTCAACAAGGCGCGGAAAGCGTTCGCCAGATCGGAATTCCAATCGGCGGCTGCGTCCTGCTTAAGCGTGCGATTCAGGGAATCGAGCACGATCTGTTTCAGCGGGTTGGCGCTCGCCGGCTTTTGGGCCAGGCGCACCAGGAGATGCGCGGCGGCGTTGCCGTCCTGGCGAGCTGCGATGCGCGTGGCCAGTTCCCGCACTGTTTTGCTGGCGTTGCCCGGATTCGGGATGTCCGCGGCGGCGAGGATCGAACCTTCCGGATCGCGGCTGAAGATCGAAACGAGGGCGGACTCGGTCCAGTTATCATCCAGTGCCGCGTAGAGCTTCCAGAGGGCGGGATTGAACGGAGCGGTGTCTTCGGCGCTGCTGATCGCCATCAGGGTTTCGAGGCGCACCCGGGCATTCTCCGCCTGGAGTTGGGCCGCCATGTCCGCCTGCAATTTGCCCGCCTGTTTAGCTTCGTCGGCGGAGAGCGGGTAGTTGCGGATCACTTGCATGACCGCCTTTTGCAGGACGGGCCGATTTTCCGCGGCGATTGCGCCGTAGAGCGCGGCGTCGTGCTGGTGCGAGATCAGATAAGAGCACCAGAGCGCGTGGAGTCGGGCGTAATCGGACTTCGAGCTGTCCCCCGCGAGCTTCTTTAAGGCCGGAACCGCGCTCGCGTCACCTTGTTCCACCAGCAGCCGATGCGCGGTCATGCGCGCCCAGCCGTTCGGGCTTTCCAGGTCCGTGATCAGGTCGGCGTTGCTGCCGTAGGAAGCTTTGGGCAGCGGCTTGGCCTGTTTGTGCTGCACGCGCCAGATGCGGCCCAGGTGATGATCCCGGTCGGGACGCACCGCCGCGTTGTTCGCGCCGTGCTTCGGCCCGCGCGTGTCGTTGTGGATCGCGGCCTGATTGTAGAAGTCGACCACGTAGAGCGCCCCATCGGGCCCCACGCGGGTGTGAATTGGCCGAAACCACAGATCGCTTCCGGGGAGAAATTCGGTTTCTTCCCGGCCCGGCTCCTTGGACGCAATGAAAGTAACGCCGTTCGGTTTCAGGAACTCGTTATGGACCAAACTCACCGTCGGTTCGGTCACGAAGTGGGAGCCGTTGAATTTGTCCGGCCAGGCCCCGCCGTTGTAAATGCACGATCCGGCCGCCGCGGTGAATTTTCCCACCCAATCAATCTGGACATAAGCCGCGCGGGTATGCTTTACGAGCGGCTTCACTTCCTGGTGATCCGGGATCACGGCCGAGGCGCGCACTCCGCCGATGTTGCCCTTCGCCAGAATCTTCTCCGGCATCACAATATGGAGGAAATGTTCGCCGCAAGTCGCGGTGGTGTAGAAAAGCTCGCCATCTGGAGCGAGGTCAAAGCCCCAGGTATTGCAACTGCCGGAAGCGACCTGCTCCAGGGCGCTGCCATCTGGCTTGAAGCGGATCACGCCCGCGGTGATTCGGCCGAACTGCGTTTTGCCGTCGCCGCTGATCGGGCTGCCGGCGCTATAGCCCACCGCTCCGTAAATCCAGCCGTCCATCCCCCAACGGAAATTATTAATCACCGCGTGCGTGTCGAAAGTGCCGAAGCCGCTGTAGAGCACCACGCGCTCATCCTTCATGTTGCACTTGCCATCGCCATCCTTGTCCCGCAGCCAGAGAATGTCGGGCGCTTGCGCCACGATCACCCCGTCCTTGTAAAAGACCATCGATGTGACCAACTCCAGCCCGTCCGCAAACACATGCTTCTTGTCCGCCCGTCCGTCGCCATCCGTGTCTTCCAGCCAGGAAATGCGATCGCGCGCGGGCCGGTCGACTTTCTGGACGCTCGGCACGGCCGGATCGACATCGTGCGAGGACCAATTCGCGATCGGCGCGTCGTTCTTGTTTACCGTGCGCCCGTTCGGGTATTCCGGCGTTTCGGCCACCCAGAGGCGTCCTTGCGGATCCCAGTCCAGCGAGATCGCCTTTTCGATTAACGGTTCCGCGGCGGCCAGGCTGATGTTGAATTCCGGGTGCGGCTCCAGCTTTTTCGCGGCTTGCTCCGGCGCGGTCGGCCCGCCCTTGGGATACATCAGCGAGGCGACCTCTTCCTTGGTGGCGAGCGCATCCAGGTTCTCCCGCTTGCCTGCCCAGCAAATGCCGCGGAGCAGAAGCGCCCGCACATGAGGCAGATTGAAGGATTCGTAAGTATGTCCGGCCAGCCAGGTGAACGCCCGGTAATTCTCCTTCTCATAAGTCCACATTTGCGGTCCGAGCACGAAAACGCTCTGGAACGAGGTCGCCAGCACATGCGCCTCCGGCATCATGTGCAGGTCGTAATAGATCTCATCCTCGAAATCAAAGTTTGATGCTCCCTTGGTGATCGGGCTTTCCGGATCGACGAAGTACTCGCCCACTTCCCCTTCGTACCATTTCGAGTGGCCATGCTCCCAAGCGCCGCCAATCACCGTTTTGAACCATTGCGGGTCCGTCCCGCATACCCCGTCATGCAGCGTGACAATCCCGCCGCCGCGCTTGAGGAATTTGGCTAGATTTTCCCGATCGGCCGGAGCGATCGTACCCCCTTCCGCCGTGGCAATGATCAGCACATCGGTATTATCGAGCTCTTCCGCCGTGGGGAACCCCTGTTTTCCCGTTGTCCTGGCCCCGCGCTGATTCAGGAGTTGAGTCCAGTCTGTGAGGAAACGAGGCCAGTCGTGCTGGCCGGGGCCGTGCGTTTTGCCGCCCGCCCGGATGAAAATCCGGAGCGGTTCCGCAGCCTGCAGCGCCGAGGCGCAGACGCAGAGAGCGACAGTGAAATAAAACAGAACTTTTTTCATGGCGTCTTGAGTCGACGAAACTACCCAACGGTCTGTTCAGTTGCCAAAGGAAAAAAGGGGGCCTAGAGCCTGAGAGTCCGAGAGCCTTGGCAAAAAGCCAATCGAATTCTTCCGGTCAGCACCTCTCGCGTCGGGCCTTTCTTATCTGGCGGGCTTTGGTGCTTGGCTTCAAGAGCGGCGTTCTCCCAGTCAACATCCGTCAAAAGGTCGGACTGAACCGCTGAAGCTCAGTGAGTGGGATGCGGAAGAGGCGGTTGGTGATCCCCAGGTCTTCGGGAAGGCAGAAGGCCTGGTTCTCGGAGATGGCCATGGCTTCACGGGCGATTTCGGTCTTTCCCGTTTTCGGAAGGACGGCTGAGCTAAACCGAAAGTCGGGTCGAAAGAAATTGGTGAACGACAGCAATCGGCTTCTCGAGGCCTCCTGCTCGCTGTTTGGCCTCTTGTCCAGCCCGGAGGCGAAGAGGGTCCCGCCGGACACTTTCCAGTCCTGAACGGTCAGGCCGTTCCGCGGGGCGGGATGGGTGGTGAAGCCGAGCTGGCGCGCCGTTAATTCGGAGGAAGTGAACTTGCGCCGCAGTGAGCCGGCGAAGTCCCAAGCGTAGACCTCCTCGGTATCCCAGTTCGCTCCCAGCAGCGTTTGCGCTTCACGGATCACCGCAATTGCGCCGATATGGTCGTCCACCGGGAATTCGACGCCGGCTCTGGCTGGCTCGCCTGGGATCAAGAGGGCCATCGAATAGGCCCGGACCAGAGTCTTCCCGTGCGGCTTGCTTTCGGCCAGCGGTATCCAGAGGCGTTCGCCGTCGGACTGCATTCCGCCAGGATGATCCAAGGCGGTTGGACTTCCGGGGGCGGCAGCAGGGGTGATATCCCAAACATCCCAACTTTCCCGTCCGGGGCGCGTGCGGAGGAGCAGGGCTCGCCTGGGTTGAACATCTTCGCGGCGAGCGGTGACGTAGTAATCGCCGAATTGGATCTCCAGTCCTTGGGTGTGGGCTGTGGCCGGGCTCCCATTCACGCGAAGGGCGGGGAGGGGGACGATCGTGATTTTCAGCTCTGCAGCGCCGGGCAATCGGGAGGAGAGGGCCAGGCCGGCGGCGGCTAATAGATCCATCCACACAGCGCGCTCTTTGGCATTCATGATCGGTTCGAGCGAACGGCCGAGCTAAGCGGGAGAGCCATCGAGTTCCACGAGAGTGACTGAGCGGGCGGGAAAGCGGTGCCGCAGTTGTGGGGAGAGATCCACGGGGCGCGGGGTGAAAGCTTTTGGATTCAACGGGTTGACATCCTGGCGGGGATTCTCCGGCGCGATCTCCCAGGCGCGGCCTGGCGTTATGGCCATTCCTCGCACCCCGAATGAACTTTCAGTGGAGGCCTGGTAGTTCATGTTCGCAATTCGGAGGCGGATCTTGTTCCCGACCCGGCTGGCTGCGACATCCAGATTTCCAGGCGCCGAGAGCACCTGCACGCCTTGTTCCCCGGGCGCCGGTTTGAAAAGGCGCGCCACTGCGCCCGCTGGGGTGAGGTAGCTGATATTTCCGGGGACTTGGTGGATGACCGCGCAATTGGTCCAGCGGGTCCCGTTGAAATCCGCAATGGTCGCGATCTTCACTCGCGCGCCATGGCGTTGGTAGAGATTCATCACCCGGGCGTGGTAAACCCCCATGAGCCATTCCAGCAGGATCGGGTTGCTGTTGTGGGGCGCAAAACTGACGTGGCCCTCCGTGATGGCGATGCCTTGGGGCGCTTTGCGGTCGTTGAGCGTCTGTTCGAGTCGGACGAGTTCTTTCTCGATCCGCTCGGGAATCATTTCCATCAACTCTTCCCAAGCCTGTTCCGGCGCGGCCTGGTAGCGCAGCCCCCGCAGCACGGTATCTTTTCGAAGCGGCGTTTGCCCCATCATATGCACCGCCACGTAATCGATATGTTCGCCCGCTTGATCTAGGAGGCCGCCCGCCCAATCGTTATCCCCCCAGCCAATGAGCTGAATGGATCGATCCCGTTCACGCATGGCCCTGGCGAACTCGATCGTGGCGGCGATCGATGCCTCCCGGTTGAACGTGGAATTCCCTCCGTAAGAGGTCTCGTTCCCGAGCTGCCAGTAGCGGACGGTCCATGGTTCCTCGCGGCCCTGGGCTTTTCGTTCCTTGTTTCCGGGATCGTTGGCGTAGGAAACCCAATCCGCGGCTTCCCGGGCGTCGCCCGTGCGGTTCCCCTCGGGAGTCTGGGCATAGCGCTTCTCGCCGTCGCTGAGGAAGTTCACGCAGTAGAGCGGTTCCGCGCCGGTCTGCCGGCAAAAGTCCACGAATTCGGGCGTGCCGACTCGGTGCGTTTCCTTGCCGCCCCAGACGTAATTCCGCATCCAGGGACGCGACTCCGGTTTGCCCACGCCCTCGCGCCATTTGTAATAGCGGCTGAAAAGTCCTCCGAATCGGATCATGCCGGGGGCGAGTTCCCGGGTGGCTTCCACGAAATCAGAGCGCCAGGCGTCCCGGTTATAATCCCACGCCGCTTCGACCGACGAATCGGTGACTCCGAGCGGCTCCATGAACTGCATGTTGAGAAATGGAGAAATATCGAAGAGCGGTTTTGGATCAATCAGGATGGCGGCGCCGGAAGCCACAGCATCTGCTTCTTGGGCCGCAGCGAGGCGGGGCCCGGCAACCCCCGCGGCGCCAGCGGCTGCGAGTGCGCCTGAAAGAAACTCACGGCGATTCATAATAGAGGCTTCTCTTCAGCAGCGGCTCGGGGTCGGTCACTGGGCCGGCGTCATCGTTTTGCGAAACGCCGCCAGCGAAGCGGCAAATCGATCGGGGGCAAAGTCAGGTCGCGATTGGACAAGGCGGAAGAGTTCATCCGTCCGCTCCTGCACGGCAATCGGGCGCTCCGGCCGATCATAGAGCAGCCGGTCGAGAGCGAGCACAAGGCGTTCGGCCCGTGGCGCTTGCTGCGATGCGGGTCCAGGGGCTTTGGCAAACTCGGCCTCCGAGGAGCAGAGATTCTCCACCACCGTCAGGCGAAGTGTCCGGGCGAGCGCGGGGGCTTCGAGGGCGGCCTGATCGGCGGCCCGGTGCAAGTCCTTGAGTCGTTGGGTGGAAGTTGCCGCGTTCGTGTCGAAGTGGGAGATCGGGCCATTAGGAAGGGCGGTTTGCACGATCCAAAGTGCGGCCTGCCATTGGTTGACGACCCGCGCGGATGGCTTTCCGCTTTGCGCCTCTTGCAGAACCTGCGCCGTCAGTTCGCGCAACGCGGTGGCCTGGCCGGTCAGCCAGATGGCGGCGTGGGAGTTTTCCGGCTTCTCGCGCCAGTGGCGGGGCATTGAGGCGGTCTGTCCGTCCAGTTCAAAGAGCAATTCCGGGTGGCCCGCTTCCAGCAGTTTTGCATCCAGCGCCTGGTGGCAGGCCACGCAGCTGTTCGCGCGATTGTAAAGCACGGTCAGGTCTTTGAGGCCGTCCAGCCCCTTCTGCGGGCGGTCGAGGTCCTTGCGCGTATGCGATCGGAGATAATCAGACGCTGGCCCGTGGCAGGTCTCGCAGGAGACGGCCTCGCTCACCGCCGTGGTGTGCGGCGGCAGGCCGGCGAGGTTTTGCCAGGGCTCATGGCAGGAGGTGCAGCGCGCGTCGAGCTTTGGATCCGGGATATTCAGCAGTTGAGCGAGGTGTTTGGATCGGGCCGTGCCGAGCGTGGCTGGGGCCCGGGAATGCGGATCCTGTCGAGCCCAGACGATGCTTTGATTTTGATGAGCCCCGCCTCCGCCGTGGCAGCCGGACGAGGCGCAGGAATCTTTTCCGAGGAAAGCCGGGTCAGCCGCCCAGAGGCTGGCGCTGGCGGCGGCCGCGATGGCGGTTAAACAGCGGAGCTTAAAGAAAGGATTGCCCCGGCCGCACTGCTGTGCAAGCATCCGGGCAACACGCCCGGGCGAGCAGATGATTGCGCTCGCGCGCGTTCTCTGGTGCGACACGCATTGATCGAAGGGCCACATCAGAGCGGTTTTATACACTTAACGCCATGCAATCAATCCTCAATGAATTGCAGCCAGCTCTCGCCGGGCGCACCGCGGTCCTTTTCGGGGGCGGCCTGCTGACTTTGCTTTGCGCGCAGGGATTGCTCTACGTTGCCTCCGAAGTTCGCGGAGCCTGGTACCATCGCCACGAACGGAAACTCGCCCGCCGCCGCTTGGAACTGCAGATCAAGGCGGCCAAACTGCAATGCGAGGAACTGGAGCAGCGCAAGCTCAGCTGGAACGGCTATCGCAAATTCGTCGTCAGCAAAAAGGTCAAGGAATGCGACGATGTCTATTCGTTCTATCTGAGGCCGCATGATGGAAAGCCTCTGCCGCCGTTCAAGCCCGGCCAGTACCTGACATTCCAGATGAACGTTCCGGGGGCCGCCAAGCCGCTGGTCCGTTGTTATTCCATCTCGGACTCCCACCGCCCGGACTGTTACCGGGTGACCATCAAACGCGCCGTTCCCCCGCCGGATGCAGCCGGCGCTCCGGTGGGGCTCGTTTCTTCTCATTTCTGTGATCAGGTCAAGGAGGGGGATATCCTGGACGCCAAAGCCCCGGGCGGCGGCTTCTTTCTGGATACGATGCAGGAGCGGCCGATCGTTTTGATCTCTGGCGGAGTCGGCATTACGCCGATGCTCTGCATGCTGAATGCCGTGGTCCAGAGCGGTTCGCAGCGCGAGGTTTGGTTCTTCTTTGGGGCGCGGAACCGGAACGAGCACATCCAGAAGGACTATCTCGAGCAGGTCGCTCGTGAGCGGGAAAACGTGCGGATGAACATCTGCTACAGCCGCCCAGGGTCCGACGATGTGAAAGGCCGGGATTATCATCACGCCGAGCGGGTGAGCGTGGAGCTGTTCAAACGACTCCTGCCTTCCAGCAACTACGATTTCTTCATCTGCGGGCCGGGCGCCTTTATGAAGAGCATCACGGACGGGTTGAAAGAATGGGGCGTGCCAGAGAAAAACATTTTTTTCGAAGCGTTCGGTCCGGCGACAGTGAAAAAGGCGGCGGCCCCGGCGCCCGCGAGCGCAACCACCACTCCCTTGAAAGTCAGTTTTGGCCGAAGCGGCAAGACCGTGCCATGGAGCGGGGAGTCCGGCTCGCTTCTCGACCTGGCAGAAGCCCATGGCGTTCAGATCGAGGCCGGATGCCGGGCAGGCAACTGCGGCACCTGTCTGGTCGCCATCAAGTCCGGGTCGGTCGAAGTGCTGGCGGATTACCACGGGGCGCCGATGGAGGGGGGCTCCTGCCTGAGCTGCGTCTGCCGTCCCAAATCCGACGTGGTTTTGGATGCGTGAAATGACCGGCTGAGAAACGGGCGAGCAAATGGCAGAAGAAAGCATATTCCAACGAGCGGGCCGCCGAGACTGGCCTTTTAGCGAGGACACGGGCAACTATCTCGAGCGTCTGCTCGCCACCCGGCCTTTCTCCGAGATGGATCCGCTTCGCCGCCCGAAGCTCGAGGAAATCCTCCGGCTCGACACCCGGGTGCGCTCCTTTAAAAAGGGCGAATTGATTGTGCGCCAGGGGGATTACGGAACCTCGGCCTTTATGATTCTCTCCGGCCGCGTTCGCGTGGTCCTGAGCCCGGCCTTGCCGGAGCGGATGATCGGCCGGCGCGAAACGTCGCGGAAGCCATTTTTTCGCATTCTCGCCCAGCTTTGGTCCGGCCGCCGTCCCCCCGAAAGCTTCAGCGCGGCCGATCTTCAGTTGGGCGCGAACGTGGCCGCCCGAACGGACGGTGGGGAGGGAGTCCGCGTCTTTCTTCAGGACGTGCCGCGTGTCCTCGACCAGCACCGCACCGCGGTCATGGAGCCTGGAGAGTTTTTTGGCGAAATTGCGGCGCTCAGCCGCATGCCCCGAACTGCCACTGTCTTTGCCGACGAGGACGAGACCGAGATGCTGGAAATCCGCTGGCAGGGGATGCGGGATTTGCTCCGCTACGATGGCCGCCTGAAAGAGCATGTCGACCGCATCTATCGCGAGCGCGCTCTGGCCTCGCATTTGCGCGCCATTCCTCTGTTTCAACACCTGACCGAAGAGGCCCGGGCCAAGGTTCTCGCCCAAACCGAATTTGCCACGTTTGGCGACTATGACTGGTCCGGCGAATACAAGAAGCTGGTGAAAGAGGGGAAGGCCACCCAGCCGAACGAGCCGATCGTTTTCCGGGAGGGGGATTATCCGAACGGGGTGGTGTTGATCCGCGCGGGCTTCGGCCGCATCACGCAGCAGTACGGCCGGGGCGACCGGACTCTGAACTACATCGGGGCGGGCCAGCACTACGGCTTCGACGAGATTGCCCACAATTGGAAAAACCCGGGCAAGCCGGTGGAACTTCAGCGGACGCTGCGCGCCATCGGCTATACGCACGTCATTATCGTGCCGACGGCAGTCATGGAGGAAGTAGTGCTTCCCACTCTGCCGAAGCATCTGCTCCCGCCGCCGGTCGAGGTGGCGGCCGTGGCGGACGAGCCCCGGGAAGCCGTTCCGCGCATCCGGCCGGACATGATGGAGTTTCTGAGTGAGAACCGCTTTTTCAACGGGCGGGCCACCATGCTGATCGACCTGGATCGCTGCACCCGCTGTGACGATTGCGTGCGCGCCTGCGCGGCGGCCCATGAGAACAACCCCCGTTTTCTCCGCTATGGACCCGTGCATGGCAACTTGATGATTGCGAACGCTTGCATGCATTGCTCCGATCCGGTGTGCATGATTGGTTGTCCCACCGGCGCCATTCATCGCAACCTGAGCGGCGGCGAAGTGGTGATCAACCCGATCACGTGCATCGGTTGCAAGGCGTGCTTTAACAATTGCCCCTACGACGCGATTCGGATGGTCGAGATCCGCAACGAGAAGGGGGCGCCGGTGCTGGGCGCCGACCTGCGGCCGATCCTGAAGGCCACCAAGTGCGATCTGTGCATCGAGCAAATCGGCGGCCCGGCCTGCCAGCGGGCTTGTCCGCATGACGCTCTGGCGCGCCAGAACCTCACGAACCTGGGTGAATTTGCCGATTGGGTGGATCGATGAAAGCGCGCGCCAGACGAGTTTGGATTCATTCGCTCCTGCTGGCTCTCGCGGCCGGCTTGGTGATCTGGGCGCATGCGGCCTATCGCGGGGTGGTTGGCCGCTTGGATTATCTCACCGGTTGGGCGCTGTTGTTGGTGATCCTGTTCCTCGCGTTCTATAACGGACGCAAAAAAGTTCCGTTCCTTCCTCTCGGCAGTTCGCAGGCCTGGCTTCAAATTCATATCTACGTGGGTTATTTGGCGGCGGTCATTTTTCTGGTTCACGGGAATTACCGGCTTCCCTCCGGTTGGTTCGAGATTTCCCTCGCGGCCGTCTTTGGCATTGTGATGTTGAGCGGGATGGGCGGGCTCTTTCTTTCCCGCCAAATCCCGCGGCGCCTCGCCACGCGCGGCGGGGAAGTTTTCTTCGAACGCATTCCGGCGTACCGACGGGCGATCCTGGATCAAGCGGAGAAGCTGGCTCTCGATTCGGCCAAGGAGACGGAGGCCACCACGCTGCTGGAGTTTTACGCCCGCACGTTGCGCGATTACTTCACCTCCCGGACCCGTTATGTTGCGCACTTTTTTGAAGATCAAAGCGAGGTTCAGCGGGTTCTGGCCAGCGTCGAGGACTTGAAGCGCTTCACCAATGAAAGCGAGAACAAGGTTCTCGACCGGTTCGCGGAATTGGTGCGGGAACGGGACCGGTTGGATTATCATGCCGCGCTTCAGGGGGTCTTGAAGGGCTGGCTCTTCATCCATATTCCTTTCACCGTCAGCCTCCTGGTGTTTGCGCTGGCGCATATCGTCCTGGTATTCGGCTTCTCTTCGGGCGCGCCATGAAAAACGAAGGACCACAAGATCAGCCTTGGCCCGTGCCCTACGAGCGCCCGAACCAAAAGTGGGCTTGCGGCCGCACCGATCAGGTTTATCCCTGCCCGCTCGGCCCGGACGGGCACGGAAAATGCCGCACCACGGCCGAGTGCAGCCCGGTTCTGGAGAAAAAGCCCGGGGACGAAACCGGGAGGTATCGCTGCAGCCGCCGTCCGGAATACGGCGGCCCTTGCTCGGAAGGCCCGCTTCCTTCCGGCGCGTGCTGCCATGCGCATCCTCCCTGCGCTCCGGCGCGGAGCGTGCGCAACCGGCGCGGCTTGTTTTCCTGGTGGATTCTAGGGCTGACCTCGGCCTTGCTGCTGCTGATTTTCCATGGCTCCTCGCGCTACAAGTTCGCCAATCCCGGCCCGCTCTCGAGCGCTCATGCCCAGCCCAAAGGCGCCCAGGCGCTGCTGAAAGCCGGGGCGGAGAATTGCGGGGCGTGTCATCGCACGGCGCAGGACGGGCTGCGCAAGTGGGTGGAAGCCGCGGCCGGAGCCAATCCTCATCCGGTGCAATTCGCCGGCTTCGTGCGCCCCGCCAGCGACGCGCCCACCTCGATGGACAAAAACTGCGCCGATTGCCACCGCGGCCATCAATTCCACAACGTGAACATGAAGCAGGATCAGTCCTGCCTGAAGTGCCATCAGGAACATCGGGGCGATGGCGGGTTGCGCGTGAAAACGGATCGTTACTGCGTCGATTGCCACGGTGATTCGAAACGGATGGACCAGGCTTCAGGCGGCTTCTTCAGCGCTGCCGCCGGGGATGCCAAGGGGGGTGCCCGCCGCAGTTCGCCCATCACCCGCTTTAATAAGGATCATCCCGAATTTGGCCCGATCGCCTGGAAAATGTCCGATCCCAATACATTGCGCTTCAATCATCAGAAGCACCTCGCCAATCCCGTGGTGGGGCCGGACGGCAAGCCGCTCGATTGTGCCGTCTGTCACCAGGAGGATGCCGCGGGCGAATATCATCAGCGAATTCGTTTCGCCCAGCACTGCCAATCCTGCCACTCGCTCCAGTTCGATCCGGAAGCGCCCGAACTGCAATTGCCGCATGGAGATGTGGAGTTCGTCAGGGCCTTCCTCGGCAGCCTGCCTCAGCAATACGAACAGTATGGCGAGAAGGTGCGGGGGGTGACGGAGCGCCGGGCTCTCCGGACCTTCGTGGACGCGCAGATGAAGCGCCTGCAGGAAAAGCAGTTGAACGGCGCGTCGCTCGAAGACGGCGTTTTCTTTAGCCGCGCCCGCCGCGTTGAACCGGGCGGGCGGGTGGTGCCATTCTATGGGTGCGCCTACTGCCATGAGGTGTCAGGCAGCGGGAGCAACGTGAAGATTGTGAACGCGGAGGTGCCTTTGCGCTGGCTGCCCAAAGGAGCCTTCCATCATCGCCAACATCAGAACGTCTCCTGCACCACCTGCCACAATGCGCCGCAAAGCTCACAGACCAGCGATATTCTTTTGCCCTCCGTGAAAACCTGCGCGATTTGCCATCGGCAGGACGCTGCGCCGGGGGACAACTGCATGCTCTGCCACGATTATCACCACTGGAAGGAGCAGCTACAGGCTGGGGTTGCGGGGGAACTTCGCGTACGGTAGGCGCGCCCCGCGGTATTCGAACTGGTCCGACCGGATATTGTCTGGCGGAAGGTAGCCTGCCGCGCCCGACATTCCGATCAGGTCGTCCTGGTCCACCCCGTCGCCACTGATGCCAATCGCTCCGATGAGAACGCCGTTGCGATAGAGGGGAAACCCGCCGGGAAAAATGGTGATGCCATTGGGCAGGGCGGGATCCAACTTCGGCGGCTGATCCACCAAAGCGCCGTTCAGCGGGTTTTTCGGCAACGGAAACCCGGAGACCCTTTCCTGAAACCCGAGCAACGGGCCAGCCACGGTGTTTTCTATGCCCGGAGGCAACATGCTTTGCGCGAGAAAACCGACCGCCCGAGTCGAAATCGCCAGGTTTTTCGAGGAAAAATAGAGCGCCGTCCGCGCTTTCTGGACGGCCACATCCCAGCTGAAAAGGGTGGCGTCCGGCGTGCGGAACGTCCCAAGCACCGTCGGCGGCACGCCCGGCGCGTTCGGATTGTTGACCACGGTGATGAAGACCTGCGCCGGCCGCCCTGCGGGCAGCCGAATGCCGGCGCGCGTCTGTTCCGCGCGGGCCGCCGCCTGGCCCAGGATTTGTCGCACTTCCGCATCGGTCAGGCGCGGCTGATTTTCGATCAAGCCTGGCGCCGGGTCCGATTGGATCGGCTGCCGCACTTCTCCTTCCACCCCGCCCAAAACTTCTTTGGGATAGGTAATGCCGGGGGAGGATCGAATGGGATAATCCGGGACGGGCGCCCCAAAGTTCGCCAGGGGCGCAAACGAGATCGATCGCGGGTCGGTGGCCACGTAGGCCAGGCTGATGCCATCGATCGTTACTCGGGATCCGATAATCGTCCGGTTCGGTTCAAAGCCTTCCTGTCCGGCCAGCGCCACAATTTCATCGCGGTCTGGCCTTTGCTCCACCTGCACATCCGCCGCGGTGTCCCCATCGCCAGCCACTCCCACGCCGCCGACGAGGCGGCCTTTGATATACAGTGGAACGCCGCCCGGCGTGCCCGCCAACCCGCCCGTCACGGGCAGGGGCGAGGCTTCGACCTGCGGAACGCCTGGTTGCGCCGGATCATCCACCAGGACCTTGAAATGGTTGACGTCGGAAAACGCTAGATTGGAGAAATTGACGCCGACCAGCGGGCCGGGAGGCCGGTTCCGAATTCCCGGCGGAAAGTGCTGCTGCACGATGAATCCGGCCGTTCGAGAAGTGAACGCGTGCCCGTTGCTGCTGAGATAGGCCGCCGTTCCGGCCTTGGCAATGGCGTTGGCGACCTCTCCGGCATCCGCAGTTCCGGCACCCGTGAACCAGACGCCCAGCACGTACCCCTCGCGATCCACCACGGCGATCACGCTTTTCGGCGAGAAGGCGGCGGCGGCGCTGGAGGCATTCCGTATCACGGCGGCCACGTCGTTCTGGCTCATCTGCGCCCGCAATTGAGCCGCGGAGCAGAGAGACAGCACGCCGGCGGCTAGAATGCTTGATGCCGGAATCTTTCTCATGCTACGAATTGTTTCGAACTGCCCATGCGTGACAAGAACAATCAGAGCGCGGGTCAATATTATCAACTGAAGGGGCCGCACGCTGCGTGAGCGCGGTGCGCCGTCTTCGGAGAAGACTGTCAACTCGCCCCAGAAACTGGACTGCTTTTTTTCAGTTTACGGGCTGGGTCGTGGCTTTTTCGCCTCTGGGGATGGCAAATGCCCAGACGCTGCCGCTGACCAATGCCCCGGCGCTCAAGCCGCACCAGCGTTTCACTCTTTCTCCGCCTCCGCTCGCGCCGGACGCGTTCAATCCTGACTCCGGCCAACCCCCTTTTGCCGCGAGCGTTCAACCGGAGGAGCGCCGGCGTCTGGAGTTGCGCTCCCTGCCGGCCCACGGGCCGGCGCCCATCCCTCCGGGCCAGTTCAATCCCGACCCGGGAGCTGCGCAGGGCCGCGGACCGCGGCTCGAATATGTCCCGGAATTTCGCTACGTGGAGCCGACCGGGCAGGAGCCGATTCCCGCGGGCTTGGAATTGCCGCGGCCGGCCGTGCGCCGTTCCGAAATCGATTATTCCAAAATCGAGGGGGATTCGCCGGACCAGCCCGGCGTGCGGGATGATTTGCGGCTGCCCCGTCAGCGCACCCGTTATAACGAGCCGATTCAATACGAGTTTCGCAGCTCGGACCTTCCGGTCGGCACGCCGCAGGAGCAATTCCCTCCCTACACCTTCCCGCAGCGGGATCGCTGGCATGTTGGCTTCACTCCCTGGCAGCGCTACACGCAGGGCAGCGCTGAAACTCCCTACGAAACCCCCGTCCCCCGCCTCTGGCATCCCTACAAGCAGAGCGTCCTAAAAGGCGACGTGCCCGTCATTGGCCAGAACATTTTCCTGAACCTGACCACCACCAGCACCACGGAATTTGAGGCCCGCCGCCTTCCCACCCCCAGCGGCGTCAGCTCCGCCCAGCCGGACAGCTCCGAGTTTTTCGGCCGGGGCGAGCAATTCGTCATTCAGCAATATCTCGGGTTCAGCATCGATCTGTTCGAGGGGGAAACGGCCTTTCGCCCGGTCACCTGGGCGTTTCACATCCAGCCGGTCTTCAACGTCAATTACGTCAATACGCGCGAAACCGGCGTGGTTTCTCCGGATCCCCGCGGCTCGGACGCCCGCTTCCAATCGACCGGCAGCCCGGCGGTCATCACGGGCCCGGGCCAGTTGGAAAATCTCCTTCAGCGGGTGGACAATGATCTGGCCGGGAGCGCGCGCACCACCCGCACCAAGGATTACGTGGCGCTGCAGGAGGCCTTCGCCGAAATCCACCTGGCCGACCTTTCCGATAACTACGATTTTATCGCTCTGCGCGGCGGCAATCAGGTTTTCAACAGTGATTTCCGCGGCTTCATTTTCAACGATGTGAATCTCGGTTTCCGCCTGTTCGGCAACGCGGATAGCAATCGCTACCAATACAACGTGGCGGTGTTCGACATGCGCGAAAAGGACACCAATTCGGAACTGAACACGTTCGACAATCGGGATCAGACCGTTCTCGTCGCCAACGTGTACAAGCAGGATTTCCTCTGGCACGGCTACACGGCGCAGCTCAGCTTTCACGGCAACTGGGACGATGGCGGACTGCATTACGATCGGAACGGCAGTGTGGTCCGGCCGGAGCCGCTCGGCGCGCTCAAGGAGCACGGCGTGAACGCCTATTATCTCGGCTGGGCCGGGGACGGGCATATCGGCCGCTTGAACATATCCCACGCGTTTTACCAGGTCTTTGGCCGGGACGAGTTCAACGGCCTCGCGGGCCAGGCCGCCGATATCTCGGCGCAGATGGCCGCCCTGGAGCTTTCCCTTGACCGGGACTGGATTCGTTACAAAGCCTCGTTCTTTTACGCTTCCGGCGATTCCAACGCCGAGGATAACAAAGCGGAAGGGTTCGATTCGATCGTGGACAATCCCAATTTCACCGGCGGTCCTTTCAGCTACTATGTCCGCCAGGGGTTCAATCTGGCGGGCACGGCTGTGGGCTTGAAGCAGCGCGCCTCGCTGCTCCCCGACCTGCGCAGCAGCAAATCGGAGGGGCAGGCGAATTTCGTGAATCCGGGCCTCTTTCTCTTCGGGGTGGGCACGGAGATGGATCTGACCCCGAAAATCCGGAATTTCATCAACTTGAATTACCTGCGGTTCGCCGAAACGAACCCGATCGAAACCGCCCTCCTCATGAACAATATTGATCACGAGATCGGCTTCGATCTGAGTGTTGGTTTTCAATACCGCCCGTTCCTGACCGATAACGTGATCATCAGTTGCGGCTTTGGCACCTTGCTGCCGGGAGCCGGTTATCGCGATATTTATCGGCGGATCAAAGACCCGGTTCCCGGCGTTTCCACGCAAGGCGCCCCCGGGTCGGCGGATGACTTCCTTTACAGCGGCCTTTTGGTTCTAACTCTAACATTTTGATGAACTCCAAAGCTTTCATCATTGGATCAGTGGTGGCGCTCCTGGCCGGCTGGCTTCCGTGCGCCCGGGCCGGCGTGGCGGAGAATGATCTGGCCAGTTTTGTTTTCGGCCCGAGCCTCTCCGTGCCGCGCCAGTTGCCGCCCGCTCAGGCGCAGAGACCGGCGCGCAATCGCATTGACCAGACCGCCGAGGAAGCCATGGCCAAGAGCCGCGGCTGTCTCGAATGCCATAAAGGCATCGAGGACATGCACCGTTCCCCGGCGGTCGTGCTCGGCTGCACCGATTGTCACGGCGGTGATCCGACGCCCGGCCTGACCCAGCGCAAAGCCCATGTCGCCCCCCGCAACCCCGTTTTCTGGGAAAGTTCGGCCAATCCCAGCGATTCCAACGTGCTCCTGAATCACGAGTCCCTCGAGTTTATCCAGTTTGTGAACCCGGCGGATTTGCGGGTCGCCCAGCAAGCCTGCGGCCTGTGCCATAAGGAATCGGTTGAGCACGTGCAGCTGAGCATGATGAATCACGGCGCCATGCTTTGGGGGGCTGCCCTCTACAATAATGGCAGTTACCCGTCCAAGATCTATCGTTTTGGCCAGGCCTACGGCCCGGGCGGCGCTGCCACCATCGTCAACCCCTACGATCCGTCACCCGAGGAGATGCGGTCCCACGGCGTGCTCCCTTACCTCGACCCGCTCCCTCGGTTTCCGTTGAGCCAGCCGGGCAATATCCTGCGCATCTTCGAGAAAGGCGGCGAGAAGCCTCTTCAATTGGGCAATCCCTATCCCACGGAACCGCCCGGCCATCCGGCCCGCCGGCTTTCGGATCGCGGGCTCGGCACGTTGAACCGGACTGATCCGGTCTTTCTCGGCCTGCAGAAGACCCGGTTGCACGATCCGCTCCTCGGCTTTATGGGGTCGAACAATCGCCCGGGAGATTATCGGTCGAGCGGTTGTTCCGCCTGCCATGTGGTCTACGCCAATGATCGCTCGCCCTCGAATTCGGATTACTACAGCAAATTCGGCCACCAAGGCCTGAGCTTCTCCGGCGACCCGTCGATTCCCAAGGATGAACGGGGCCATCCGATCCGGCATCAGTTCACCCGCTCGATCCCGACCAGCCAATGCATGGTCTGCCACATGCACCAGGGCAACCTCTTCGTGAATCCCTACGTCGGCTATATCTGGTGGGATCAGGAAAGCGATGGCGAACTGATGTATCCAAAAAAACAGAAGAATCCGACCGACGAAGAGTTCGTGAATGCCATCCGCCAGAATCCGGAAGCCGCGGCCGCTCGCGGGCTTTGGGGCGATCTCGATTTTCTGGAAAAGGTCGCGGAGTTGAACCCGAAGATGAAAGACACGCAGTTCGCCGATTATCACGGCCATGGCTGGGTCTTTCGCGCCGTTTTCAAGAAGGACCGCCATGGGAACCTGGTTACCCTGGATGATCAGCCGATTTCCGCCGCGGATCCCGACAAGTTCGCCAAGGCGGTTCATCTGAAGGATGTCCACCTGGCGCGCGGCATGCATTGCGTTGATTGTCATTTCCGCGAGGACGTGCACGGGAACGGGACGATTTACGGAGAGCCGCGCGCTGCGACTACCGTCGAATGCATCGATTGCCACGGCACGGTTCAGCGTCGCCCAACCCTGGTCACCAGCGGCAACGGCGGCCAGGTCAATCTGGCGGACGGCAACACGCCGTGGGGGCCGCGCTTTTATTGGGAGGGGGACCGCCTTTACCAACGCTCCACCTTGCGCCGCGAAGTGCGCTGGGAAGTTCCCCAGACGATCGACACCATCACGCCCGGATCGCGCCACTACAACGAAAAATCCCGCTACGCCAAGACGCTGCGCCGGGACGGGCAGGCCTGGGGGAATGTCCCGCCCGGCGCCGATTGCCCGCGCGACCTGGCCCACGATAATTCAAACGTTTCCTGCCAGATCTGCCATACCTCGTGGGCGACCAGCTGCTTCGGCTGTCACCTGCCGATGCGGGCAAACCAAAAGGTGCCCCTGAACAAGTACGAAGGCATTACCACGCGCAACTTTACTTCCTACAATCCTCAGGTGGTCCGGGATGATGTCTTCATGCTCGGCATCGACGGCACCGTGAAAAGCAACCGCCTGGCCGTCCTTCGTTCCTCCAGCGCAGTCATTGTCGGTTCGCAGAACCAAAACCGGGAATGGATCTATTCCCAGCAGCAAACGGTTTCGGCCGAAGGCTACAGCGGGCAGGCGTTCAATCCTCACTTTCCGCATACCACCAGCGGAGTGGGAACCACCAAGAACTGCACCGATTGCCATGTTTCCAAGGAGAATGATAACAACGCCATCATGGCCCAGTTGCTCGGCTTCGGCACCGGCACCGTGAATTTCTTTGGCCGCTACGCTTACGTGGGAGAGGGGGAGGGAGGCCTCCAGGCGATTGTCTGGACGGAGCAGGAAGAACCCCAGGCCGCCATCGGCAGCCATCTGCAGAAGCTTGCCTACCCGGATAACTACGCCGAACACCTCAAAGCCGGCAGCCAGCTCAAGCTCGCCTATCATCATGGCGGCAAGAATATTCAAGATCTCACCTTGCGCGGCGAGTATCTCTACACGGCCAACGGTCCGGGCGGCCTCGAGGTTTTCGATGTCGCCAACATTGATCAGAAGGGATTTTCCGAGCGCATCGTCACCTCTCCGGTTTCGCCTCTGGGCCAGCGCACTTATGTCCGGACGAAGAACGCGACCTCCGTGATTCTGCCGAGCACGCTGGGCATCGATCCGCTCCGCAAGCGCCTGCCGGAAAATGAGGAGCAGCCCATCTCCTTCATTTATGCCTATGTCTTCGTCACCGACTCGGAAGAGGGCCTGGTGATTGTCAGTGCCGGGCCGCTCGTGGATGGCGATCCGACGAACAATTTTCTCGAGCGCGGCGCCACGTTCAATCCGGAGAATAAACTCCATGGCGCAGTTGGGGGCGCCCTGGCGGGCCGCTATCTTTATGTGGTGTGCGATCGCGGCCTGGAAGTGATCGACGTGAACGACTCCCTCAAGCCGGTGATTGTCAGTGAAATCGGCAATGGATTTCTCAAACAGCCGACGAGCGTGGCCATTCAGTTCCGCTACGCCTTCGTCACCGATAGCGAGGGGCTGAAGGTGATCGACATCACCGATCCGCTTCATCCGGTGGCGGTGCCGTCGGCCACGGTGGGTCTGAAATCGGCCCAGCGCCTCTACCTCGCCCGCACTTATGCGTATGTCGCCGATGGCCCGGAGGGCCTCGCGATCATTAATATTGAGCGCCCCACCCAGCCGAAGCTGGACCAGATCTATAATGCGGATGGCAAGCTCAGCGATACCCGGGCGGTGCAGATCGGCGCCGTCAACGCCTCGATGTTTGCCTTGGTGGCGGACGGGAGGAACGGTTTCCACGTGCTGCAATTGATCTCCCCGGAAAACGTCCCCGAATTCATGGGGTTCACTCCGCGCCCGAATCCGAAATGGATCGCGTCCTACAAGACGCACAGCCCGGCGGTGGCGATCTCGCGCGGGTTGGATCGTGATCGGGTGGTGGACGAAGCCGGAAATCAGACCGTGGTTTTTGGCCGGCGCGGCTCCCGCCCGTTCAACCTCGCGGAAATGGCCAGGCTTTATCACCCCACGGGCGGCGACACGAACGCGGTTTACCAGGTCAAGGATCTGTCACGCCAGTCTGAAAAAGCCGTGAACGCGGACGGGACCGCTTTGGCCCAGCCTCTGCCCGTGGCGCCCCTGGCCGCGAATCAGGAACAACCGGTCGCGCGGAAGCGAATCGAACGGCGAGCCGAATAGGATCGGGCCAGACCCGGTCGCCATGTTCGCATGGATTGCCCATCAGGTAGCGCAGGGCGGCCTCGCCTGCGCGCACCTCGATCTCAGTATAACTGACGGTCGCCGCGTCGGGCCGATGCATGCAGAAGGAGTACGGCCCCGGTTCCGGTTGGTGCGACGCGTGCAGCGCGCGCAGCCAATCGAGGCTGCCGCGCTTTTCTTCAGCCCGCTCGAAATGGTGTTGCCTCGCCTTTTGTGCCCCCGGTTCGTCATGCCCCGAGCTGAACCAGGCTTGGGTGTTCCAGCGATGCCGGACGACCTCCAACCGGCGCCGGTCCCACTGCCATTCCTGCACGGTCTGCTCCTCCGGGAATACCGCGATCAGTCGAAATGGATTGACCCGTCGAAGGTCGTTTTCCTGTCGGTTGCCCAGCCCTGCTGCCATTTCCTCCGGGCTCGCGCTCGATAATAATGAACGGACCACTGCGCCCCGGCTCAGTGCTTTGCCCTCCACCCGGTTCTTCACGGCATACCAGTTCAGCAAAGCCAGGGTGATCCCGTGTTCGTTGATCCCGATCCAGGTGCCGCCGCTGTTTTCCGACGGGAAAAGCGCCCGGCAGCCTGAAAGGCGTTCGATGGCCGGAGCCCTGCCGGGGGCGCGCAGCCGGTTCTCGTCCCGGTTCATCCCCAGGGCATATCCGTTTTGCCGCGCGATAAAGGTGACGGTGCACATCAGTCCGCCAGGGAATAGGTCGCTATCTGTTTGCTGGCCTGCCGCCAGGCCCGCCACAGTTCCTTCAAGGAGATTGCGGCCGTGCCGCGCTCTCGATTGGCCGCCCCGATCGCGAACACCAGCTGCCATTGCTGGAACAGTTGCCGATAGGCCTTCACCAGCGAATTGCGCGCGTCGTAAATGCTCGTGGCTTCCGCAGCGGCCCCGTTCAGCTCGATAATCTGGAAATTTCGCCCCGCGCGGAAATCCTCGGCGGACGCATAGCGGATATCATAGCGTCCGATGAAAAAGCCGGTCACCCCCTGGGAAATCTGGTCGATGCGCTTTTCGAGGTCGTGGGACCAGAGGTGGGCGCCATCTTCAAAGACACATCCTTGCGCGTGGTTTCCCGCTTGCACCAGTGGGACTGCTTCCCCAGCGGGCACGATCTGTCCAGCCCGGGCCCCGAGCCGCGCCAGATATTTCTTCGCCATGAACCGCGCCCTTCGATCGCTCCAGATCAGTTGTTCCAGCGTATCGCGGCCGTTGCCGCGCACGACCGGAAAAACCTTGTGCGTGATGGCGAAGATCCGCCCGTGCGCTTCGTGCGGGAACCGGTAGTAGAAAACCCCCGCTTCTCCCGGTCCGGCCGCGTGGCGTTGCGCGATCACCGGATGCCGGGCATTCCCGAGATACTCCCAGGCTTTGGCCAGGCTTTCCATGACCTGCACGCCCGCCCCGCGCTGCCCCACGTCAGGCTTCAGGATGAACGGCAGCGTGATCCGCCCGGTTGCGATCAGCTCGTGCAGGAATTGAAGCTGCTCCTCCGTCGATCGTCCTTCGACCAGCCACGCTTCCGCGGTGAATTCCGGGCTGGCCGTTTGCAGCTCGCGCAGCATCTGAATCTTCGATTCTCCCACCAGTCCGCCGGAGAAAATCCCCGGGTTGGCGGCGCTGGGCAAAGTCCACCCCCGGTGGCGCACGGCCAGCCAGAGATAGTTCACTCCGACCGGCAGGTAAAAAAGCCACGCCGGCCAGAATTCCCAATGCTTCCACTTGAGGAGGGCGGTGCTGAGCTTTCGCCGAGTCATTGGATCGAGCAGCCGCACCGTTTCGCGGAAGGCCAGATAGCTGAGGACGATTCCCGCCGTGATCGCGACGCTGTCCGAGGCCCACCTCGCCAGGTAATCCAGCAACTGCGGCCCGGCCCAGCGGGCCAGGCCGAAAATGGCGGCTGTCCAGAGGGCTACGCCCAGGCCGGTGATCAGGAGGAAGTGATGGAATGGCGTTCGGAGAAAACCGGCCGCCAGGTATGTAGGCAGGCGCGTGCCGGGCACGCAGCGGCTGCTCAACAGCACCCAGGCGTCCTTCTCCCGAAACCAGCGTTCGCTCCGTTCCAGCGTGGCCTTCGGAATCAGGCCGCGAAATGGCCGCGCTTCGAGAATGGGCCGTCCGGCGATCCGCGCTATGAGGTAAAGCAGCGCATCCCCGGCCCAGATCCCAAGAAAACAGGCGAGATACGCCGTGCCCCATCCGAGCTTGCCCGCCGCCGCCAGCAGCGCGGCGGTCACAGCCGGGATATCCTCCTGCACAAACGTCAGCAAGGCCAGGGTGGCCCCCTGCAGCGGTGGCACCCACATTTCAAAGCCCAGAGGGAGCGGCAGGGCGGTTGATGCCAGGGCGCTCATGCGGCCAGCGTGCTGAACGTTTTTGCCTGATGCGCCACGGTGGAGGGAGCGATCCCGAAATGTTGCGGCAATGTCACTCCGGCGAGTTTGGCCATTACCGAGATCAGGGCAAAGTGGTGAATGGCGTGAGCGATGGCATAGGCCAGCTCCCGCGCCAGGGTGGACGAGGTGATCGGCGAGTCGCCTTGCGCGTAACTCACTTCGCAGCGGGTTCGCACCGGCGCTTCAAGTTGCCCGGCGTTCAAGCCGGCCAGTTGCCGCCGCAAGGTTTCGGTCAACGCGAGGGCAAACCCGGTGTCGGCCTCGATCCGCCGGTCGCGCTCCCGCGCGTCGTAATCCACCAGCCCTGACTCCAGCGAGCGGAGCAGGCTCGCGAAGTGATCCACGCAATGGCGATAATGTCCGCCGATCGTGCCGTTAAATGCCATCGGCACCCGGGTGGTGTAATCCTGGAGCGACACGGCCCGCAGCAGGTCCGCTCCCTGGTCCAGAATCTCCAGAGCGGCCCGGAGCACCCGGCCGTGGTGCGGCGCCGGGGCCGTTGGTTCGCCGGGGAATTGAATGGGCAAGGTAACATTCATCGCACGTCAGGGAATGGTTTGCGGATGCTGGCAGGCGTGCGCTTCGCACGAGATCTCCGCGCCAAACCAGGCGCCAACAATCGGAATCTGCCTCCTCCGGAGGACCAGGATGATCGCGCTGCTGGCGAACACGATCAACGCCAGGATGAACAACAGGCCGCCGTCGTCTTGCACCACAATCCCGAGTTTGGTCAAGTGGCTCGCGATCGCTCCGCTGATCACTCCCAGGGAGAGGATCGCTCCCAGCGTCACCGTCCGGGGAATCAAGAGCAGCACCACGGCTGCCAGCTCCGCCACCCCCGAGGCAATCCGGCCCCACGGCTCGATCCCGAGCGTTTGGAAAATGTAGCGCGACTCCTCCGCGCCGGTGAATTTGAAAAAGAGGGTTTGCGCCAGGATGGCCGCCGCCAGAATTTGCAGCGCCCAGCTCGTAATCACTTTGCGTTTGCACATACGTTTGGATCCAGGTTGGCGCGGTTATTCGCCGGACAGCTTTTTCCAGTTCGTATCGGCTTTCACCGTGAGGTTCGTTTCGTCCTTGTTCCATTTATCCAGCGCGTTCGCATAAAACGCTTTGAAGAACAGGAACAGCCGTCCGTTGGTTACTTTGAAATTCGTCGGATCGATCTCCACCTTCTCGCCCTTGGCCATGGCCGTCGCGCACCACCCGCCGTAGGTCGGCACGTACTTTTCCGGATTTGCCGCAAACAGCGCTTTGTCTTCCGCGGAGGCAAATTGATAGCGCACCCCTCGATACTCCGCCTGAAACTGCGGGTTGCCCTTTTCCGGCTTCCCCTTGGTGAAGTAGGCCACCGGGTCGTACCCTTGGATCGCCAGCCGATCCGCTCCCAGATTGTAGCTTTGAAGGGCGGCAGCCTTTTTGGCGACCGCTGCGGACGTGGCGTTGCCCGCCTTGGCTGGCTCCTCGGGCAGGGCCGTCGCCAGGCTCAGCGTGGCCAGGATTGCGGAGAATGCGAGGATTCGGACTCTATTCTTTGGCGTCTTCATAAAATCAAGTTGCCGGTTTGTCGGGGGATTGGGGTGAAACCTTACAGTTGATTCTGTTGATGCCGGCCTGCGGCTCGGAGCTGGACCGGGCGTCGAGCTTGGTGGTGGGATTTACACCCAGCCCTAAATCTGCTAACTATTAGCGATGATTCAGCCGGATCAACGGGTGGACGATGAATGGGCCGAGTGGTATCGGCTCACACCGGTCCAACGCTGGCTGGAGAGCGAGAAACTCTGGCAGACCTACCTCGCGCTCGGAGGTTCCCTTGATCCCGAACCCGATACGCAAAGTCCTTTCTTCGATGCGCGCGCACCGCGTCCGCGCCCTGCTCATGGGCGGGCAGGCGTGCGTGTTTTACGGCGCGGCCGAGTTTAGCCGTGACACGGATCTCGCCATCCTGGCTGACGCTCCCAACCTCGAGCGGCTGCGAAAAGCCCTGGACGAACTGCAAGCCTCGGTCATTGCAGTTCCGCCATTTCACCTGAAGTATCTCCGGCGCGGCCACGCCATCCATTTCCGCTGTCAGCATCCCGAGGCACTGCGGATGCGCGTCGACTTGATGTCCCGGATGCGTGGCGTTGATTCCTTCGCCAAACTCTGGGATCGGCGTACTAGCATTGAAATGCCGGACGGAACGCGCTGCGACCTGATGGCTCTGCCCGACCTCGTGCAGGCAAAGAAGACGCAACGAGACAAGGACTGGCCCATGATCCGCCGCCTCGTCGAGGCGCACTATTTTCAGAACTGCGCGAAGCCCAAGCCAGCGCAGGTCCGTTTTTGGTTTCAGGAGCTGCGCACCGCGTCGCTGCTGGTGGAAATTGCCCGGCGCTACCCAGTTCGATGCCGTGAAACGCTGCGGAGCCGGCCGCTGTTGAGTTATGCTGTCCAAGGCCGATCTGATGATCTGGAGGAGGCATTGCTGGCCGAGGAGTCAGCCGAACGAAAGCAAGACCAATGTTACTGGCTGCCTCTGCGGGCGGAATTGGAGCAGCTCAGGCGTGCCCGGATTTGACCTCCACCACTCTGATTAGGCCCTGCACAAGTCAACAGAATGGCAGTCGGCGCAGCGTCGTTAGGCGTGCGTAGTAAAGGTGGCATGTAGCGTTTTGAGCCGAGGCTGGACGAAGTTACAGATCGTTCAGATTCTCAGGAGGCGGCAAGGATTTTCTTTTGTGCTGTGGCCCCGCCGGACCCCTCCAAAGTGCCGTCCGATCCCGGCTTTTCTGCCTCGACAATCCCCGCCTGTATCGAAGGATCTCCTCCATGCGATGGAGAGGGTTCATTTCGGCTTTTCTGATTTTCACGGCGGGTTGCGCCGCTCACTATTCCCGCACCTGGACCTCGCCGCAGTTTCAGATCGAAGCGGAGGAGAAAGGGGGCCGTGTCACGGGCCTTTGGACCTGCCCGCTGAATGCTTTTGGAGACTCCCCCTTTGCCTCGGGCACCTGGGCAAGCTTTGAAATTCAGCGGGCTGGCGCCAGCGGTCGCATCTCCCTCGGCCGGCCGATCAGCCAGGTGGCGGGGCTCGAGGAAGCGCTGAAGAAGGGTGGGGAAACGATAGACTTTCACCTGACCGAACCGGCCGGAGATGCCAGCTTCACCGGAGGCCGCAAATCCGAAGGCTATGAGGGAACCATGGAGTTCCTCCCCTCCGCTGCCTTTGCCGAGGCCTGCCGCCCCCACCTCTCCGCTGCCCCCTCCCCATGGGACCTGCTCCAGTTCGCCTTTTCCCGCGCGGATCTCGATTATATCCGCCTGATCGGCGAGGGCCAGGAGCCCAAGCCCCGCCCCGCGGATATCGTCAGTCTGAAAATCTCCGGCGTCACTCCGGATTACGTGCGCGCGCTGCGCAGCGCCGGCATCTCGCGGACTGCCGACCTCATCCGCTGCCGGAACGCCGGAGTGCAGCCCGACATGGTCGCAGCCCTTTGGGCCGGCGGCTTCCGCTTTTCAGCCGAGGAAATCGTGCGGTTGCGCAACAGCGGCCTGAACGCCGACTACGCCATCGCCTGGAAAACTGCCGGTTTCAACCTCTCGGCCGAAGAACTGGTCCGCTTGCGCAATTCCGGCGTTCCCGATGACTTCGGGCGCGCCCTGCACGGCCGGTTTTCGGTCGATGAGATGATCCGGTTCCGCAATGCGGGCGTCACGCCGGATTACGTCGCCAGCCTCACCCAGGCCGCGCCGGGCCTGACCTGCGACGATATCATCCGCCTGCGCAACTCCGGAGTTGCGCCCGACTACTTTAAGCCCTGGTTTTCCGAAGGGTCCGCCGTCTCCGTCAGCGATCTGATCCGCCTCCGGAACGCGGGCGTTCCTTCCGATTACGTGGCGACCCTGCGCCAGACCACTCCCTCCCTGAGCTTGGACGACGTCATTCTCCTGCGAAATTCTGGTGTTGCCCCGGGCTACTACAAAGCCTGGCTGGCCGCCAGCTATCCCTTTTCCGCCCGCGACGTGATCCGCCTGCGGAATAGCGGGGTTCCCGAATCCTATGCCGAAGCTCTGCGCGTCCCGGACCGGCGCCCGCTGTCGGTCGAAGCAATCATTGATCTTCGCAACCGCGGCGTTTCGCCCGAGACCATCCGCCAGCTGCGCGAATAACTGGTTGTTTATCGGATAACCCAAATGAAGCCTCGGAGGAGTTTGCTTGCTTGGTGCTCGAATCTTACTTGCTCGACGATCCGGCTTGATTTCTTGACCATCTCCACCAGCGATCTCGCCTGCGAGTCTCAATTTGGTTTGCCCGCCTTGGCGTCGCCTTGGCGCAGAACAGGAAGGCACTATGAATGCAATCGGAAGAATTTCACTCCTTGCGGTCGCCCTGATCTCGATAGCGCAAACTGATGCGCAAGAAATTCTAGCTCCTTTGACTGCGAAACAAGCCGTCGTTGTACCCAACGGATCATCTGCAAGCTTCGGAGATACCAGCTTCGACCCATTCTTCTTCACTGAGCCCGTACCTGTTACGCAGGTCTACGATCCGGCCGAATTCACGAAGGGAGGAATCGTCGGCTCTGTTTTAATTAATTCTATTTCTTTCCGACTGGAGGACAATGCTATCGGTAGCCTTGATGTGGTTGTGCCCCACATTATTTTTACGTTGGGCACTTCTCCGGGCTCTTTGCAGGATTACGACGCTTCTCTGGTAGAGGGTCGGACTGTTGTTTACGATCAGAGCAAGGTGCACCTAAGTGCTCAAAGGCCTCAATCTCCTTCTCAATTTGGCTTGGTATTCACTCTTTCAACGCCCTACCTTTATGATCCGAGTAAAGGTTCTCTGGAGCTAACAATATCATCGCACCAATCATCCGGCTACCTTGCTTCTATGGATGCCCAATATAGCAGCAGTGGTAGCCTTTTTTATTATGAACCCGGGTTCCGCCCCAGGGTTGTGTCAGAGACGATCGTGACTAAATTTGGCGTCGCTCCTGTTCCTGAGCCGCCGCCGGCGATTCTTCTTGTCCTTTTGGGAGGCATACTTTCCTGGCTTTCTCGAAAAGTATGAGCTTGAACGCGGTATTCTTGCGAGAAAATCCAACCCTCGGCGGAAGTGGGTTCAGCGGGCGGACGATCAACCAAAATGCCTATCAAACCTCGCCCGGCTCGATGAGCTTGGAATGAGCTGGGGGGTCGCCCGAAACGCAATTCATACAAAAACCGCACAATACCCGCACGATGATTGACACAATAACACGTTATTTTGGCACGATTCACACGTTATTCTAACACGATACCACGATGGATTGATTGCGATGGAATCTGTAAGATGCTGCCCGATAATGACTTGAGATTTTGTTGGGCTTTCGGCAGCCTTTGGTTTGAAAGGCCAGCCCATACCTGCCTTTAGCGGTCCGGCCTTTCCTGCCTTGCCAGGGTCTAGCAATGCCTCACGTTCATCCTGGGAGGGTGAGGCTCTGCCGAACCCTGACTTTACTCCCAGACGGTGGGATGGGAGAGGATGGTTCGTTCCAACCCAGGCACTCCGAGAAAGCCCATGTAACCGCATCCCGACAGGGAGCGCCCCCCGCCTCGGCTCATCGCGCTCTGGAGAATCTCTCCACAAGGATGAAGGGCGGCATGAGGAATGAGATCTCTGAATGGAGGAGCGTTGGACGAGGGGTCTGGCTGGAATCGGGTGGCTTGTGGTGGGGCGAGGGAATGCCCGGTGGGGGCGCCGGGCCTGCGGCGGCGGGAGGGAGGGATCTGGGGCGGCCTAATAGAGAATCCGGCCGGGACTTTCAGCCCAGGTTGTCATCATCTTCACCGCTTCGGCGCGAAGGGACTGGGTCATTGGGATGCGGCGGGATTTCAGGGGGCGGGCGATCTCGCGGTAAAGGTTGGCGTCGTCGAACCCGATGGCGGCGGCGTCGGAGCGGCCGGCGGCGTAAATGATGCGGTCGATGCGAGCCCAGTAGGCGGCGGCGAGGCACATGGGGCACGGTTCGCAACTGGCGAAGAGGATGCATCCTTTCAATTGATAATTGCCGAGTTTGCGAGCGGCAGACCGAATCGCGACGATCTCGGCGTGCGCGGTGGGATCGTTGGACGAAGTGACTTTGTTCCAGCCGCGTCCGACGACTCGGCCACGGGAGACGATCAACGTTCCGAAGGGTCCGCCAGCCCTGGCTTGGGAATGCCGTGCGGCAAGATCGATGGTCTGCCGGAGAAGGCCGGCGATCTCTTCGTGGGAAAGGGCTTGGGAACTCCGGGGTGCAGGCATGTGGGGATGATCCTGGGGGCTCCGACGCAGAGCAAAGGGAAAATGGCTGGCCGGTCTCCATTGGCAGGCGTGCGGTCGATGAGGTGCGGTGGGGGGGGGGACGCACCCTGAAGGGATGCGGCTACAGGGGGCTTGGATGAACCGGCGGATTCGATCGGACCGGTCAGGGAGTACAGTCAGGGTTCGGCGGAGCCTCACCCTCCCGGGATAAATGGGAGGGTGGGGCGTCGCGAGACGCGGGCGAGTCAAGAAAGGCGGAGCCTGGACGCTGCGGAAAAAGGCTAGACTCCGGGCTTTGGCCGATGAGAATGCAGCCACTCAGATTGAAAACGTCGATCCATATTTGCGGGCTGCTGGCTTCCTTTTGTTTTTGGGCCGGGGTCTCCTCGAGTCACGCGCAACCGAACGGGAATCCGGCCGGACGGCTGGGGCGGAATGCCGATGAGTATCGCGGGTTTGCGCTCTCACAACAGGCGGACGCGGAACGAGGCCGGAAGCTCTTCTTTAACGAGGCGAAGCTGGCGTGCTCGAAGTGCCATACGATCGACGGGAAGGCCGGCAAGGCGGGCCCGGATCTGTATGCGATCGGCGACAAGTACCCGCGCCCGAGCTTGATCGAGGCGATTCTCCAGCCGTCGGCCAACATCGCGGTGGGATATACCACCACGATCGTGACGACGAAGGCAGGGGACGAATATACCGGGATTCTCCAGCAGGTGAGTGAGACCGTGGTGGAACTGATGGGCGCGGATGGAAAAGTGGTGCGGATTCCCAGGAAGGAAGTGAAAGAGCAGCGGAGCAGCAGCCTCTCTCTGATGCCCGAAGGTTTGCAGGCCGGGCTTACCCTCCAGGAATTCGATGACCTGATCGAGTATCTGATCACGCTGCGCCAGCCGGACAGCGTCCTGCGGACCGATCGGGCGATGCCATCGGTCATTCCGGAGCTGGCCACGCCAGCCCGGGCGACCCAGCTTTTTGAGACGGTGTTGACCACTCCGCGGATTGATGGCGTGGAGTCCGGGCTGACCGGGTTCAGCCCAATCCCGGGCCAGGCGAAGGCGTGGCTGGTGACGCATCAGGTGGGTTATGTCTGGCTGATGGAAAAGACGGCGGCCGGTGAGAAGAAGTCGGTCTTCCTGGATCTGGTGCCGGAGACTTACAGCAAGACCGGCCCGAACGGGCTGCTCGGCCTGGCTTTCCATCCGAAGTTTCGTCAGAACCGGAAGTATTATCTCAAACACCAGGTCTACGAAGACGGAGGCATTCAGACGGTCATTGTCGAGCGGACGATGGCGGGCGATTTCAAGCATGACTCCGGGGAACCGGGCCGCCGGCTGATCAAAATTCCCAGCCCGGGCGGCGACCATAGCGGTGGCTGCCTGCAATTTGGCCCGGACGGTTACTTGTACTTCGCGATCGGAGATTCCGGGCCGCATCGGGATCCCAATGGCAACTCGCAAAACATGAATCTGCTGCTGGGGAAAATGTCGCGCATCGATGTGGATCGGCGGGATGGCGGCAAGGCCTACGCGATTCCGAGCGACAATCCGTTTGTCGGCCAGGCGGGCGCCCGGCCGGAAATCTGGGCGTTGGGATTCCGCAATCCGTGGCGCTTTTGCTTCGATGCAAAGACGGGCGATCTTTGGGTGGCGGACGTGGGCCAGGATCGGGTGGAGGAAGTGGACCTCGTGCGGCGGGGGGAAAACTACGGGTGGAATATTTTCGAGGGTTTTGAACGCTTCTCGGACGCCTTTCGCAAGGATGGCGTGCCTTATGTTCCGCCGGTGCTGGCCTACGGCCGGAAGTACGGCAATTCGATCACGGGCGGGTATGTTTACCGCGGCAAGAAAGCGCCTTCTTTCTCCGGCGTTTACATTTTCGGCGATTACAACTCCAAACGGATCTTTGGGATGACGCAGGAGAATCGAGCGCTCAAAACGGTTCGGCAGGTCGCCTCGATCCCGCAGCGCCTGGTTTCGTTTGCCGTGGATCGGGATGGGGAGATCTACGCGGTCGGCTTCGATGGGCTGATCTATGCGCTCGATTTTTCGGGCGCGTCATTCGACGGGCCGGTTCAGCCCGCCGAGGGTTCGGCCAGGGCGTCGAAGTGAAAGCGAGGCGGGGAGAGACCGAGCCTTCACCAAACCTCATGAATAGCCTTAATCGATTACACGTCTTACTCCTCATTATCAATGGCAGCCATTCTGGAAATTGCGAGGATCGCAAAAGCGGACGCCGTTGCTGACTGAAAATTTAAACAACAACACCCATGAAACGACTCTCCTTATCCCTCCTTTGTCTCGGCCTGCTCACAGGCAGTTTGCTGAGCATCAGCACGGCAAACGCCGCCGATCCGAAGCCCAAGGCCGACGCCCCCAAGGAAGCGTCCGGCGAGAAGCCGAAAGCCAAACGTGACTGGTATCCGTTTTACGGGACGGTCGCTTCGGTGGACAAGCAGGCCCATACCGTTTCCTTGAAGAAAAAGGAGGGGGTGAGGACTCTGAAAACAGACGCCAAATCCACGATCGAGATTGAAGGCAAGCCTGGCTCCCTGGCTGATATCAAGGCGGGCAGCTACGCCCATGGCACGCTGCACAAGGACTCCAGCGGCGCCGAAGTGATCCTTTCCGCGAAGTTCGACAAGGAAGCGCCAGCCAAAGCCGGCGCCAAGGGGAGCGTTCCGACGAAGTCCACGACTTCCACCAACCGCCCGCCGCCCGCCCCGGCCACCAATTTGCGCATCCAGTAAATTGCCAGCCCTTTGCTGAGGGCGCGGCCAGATTCCTTTGAAGCCGAAGAGCAGGAAATGCTTTTCGGCTTTTTTGATTTCGGCCCGGTTCCGATGACCCGGGCCGTGAGGATGCGGTGGTCGTAATTTGATTCAATCCTTTCAGGATAGAAGAATTTGTTGGGCGTGATTCCCGGGGTAGCTCGTTCCTCGCAACCCCGGGCTTCGGTGAGGACATCCCGTTGGGATGGTTTCCCTGGCGGGAGATTTTCGTCAGCACCTGACCCCGGGGCGTGGCTTGTCCTGCCCGGGCGGCCTTGTTAGCCTCGTTCGGCGGATGGGTATGAGATCAGCAGCGGTGGCGGAGGAAAGAGCGTGAGCCGGAACGCAATGGACCCGCTCTGGTACAAAAAGGCGATCATTTACGAGCTGCACGTCCGTTCATTTTGCGACGGCAACGGGGATGGGATTGGAGATTTCTCCGGGCTGACCCAGCGGCTGGATTATTTGCAGGATCTGGGGGTGACGGCGATCTGGCTGCTGCCGTTTTATCCGTCCCCGTTGCGCGATGACGGATACGACATCGCGGACTACCAGGCGATCAACCCGATCTACGGAACGCTGGATGACTTCAAAACGTTTCTGCACGAAGCGCACGCCCGCGGCCTGAATGTCATCACGGAGTTGGTGATCAATCACACCTCGGACCGGCATGCCTGGTTTGAGCGGGCGCGCCGGGCCCCGGCGGGATCAAGCCTGCGGGATTATTACGTCTGGAGCGGGGACCCGGGCAAGTATGGGGATGTCCGGGTGATCTTCAAAGATTTCGAACAATCAAACTGGACCTGGGATCCGGTGGCGCAAGCCTATTACTGGCATCGCTTTTTCCATCACCAGCCGGATTTGAATTTCGATAACCCTGCCGTGCATGAGGAGATTGCGAGGGTGCTCGATTTCTGGCTGGACCTGGGAGTCGATGGCATGCGGCTCGATGCGATCCCGTTTCTGTATGAGCGGGAGGGGACGGCTTGCGAGAGCCTGCCGGAGACGCACCAATTCCTGAGAAAGCTCCGCCGTCAGGTCGAGGAAAAGCAGGGCGGTCGCATTTTTCTGGCGGAGGCGAATCAATCGCCCGAGGATATCGTCCGTTATTTCGGCCAGGGGGAAGGGGACGAATGCCAGATGGCGTTCCACTTTCCGGCCGTGACGCGCTTCTTTCTCGCGTTGGGCCTCGAAGACCGTGCGCCGGTGGTGGATATTCTGGAACAAACTCCGCCGATCCCCGCGCAGGCCCAGTGGGCCATATTCCTCCGCAACCACGACGAGTTAAGCCTGGAACCGGTGACGGGCGAAGAGCGGGAATGCCTGGTGCGCACGTACGCATCAGATCCCCGCGCCCGGATAAATCTAGGCATCCGGCGCCGGCTGGCACCGCTGCTCGAAAACGATCGGCGGCGGATCGAGCTTTTGCATTTGTTGCTGCTGTCGTTGCCGGCCACACCGGTCCTGTACTACGGGGACGAGATCGGAATGGGGGATGATCTATCGCTCGACGACCGCAACGGCGTGCGGACTCCGATGCAATGGAGCGCCGGAAGAAACGCGGGCTTTTCCGGGGCCGATCCGAAGGCCCTGGTCTTTCCCGTGAATGTCGATCCGGAGCATCACTACGCAATCTGCAACGTGGAGACGCAACGGAACGATCCAGATTCCCTGCTGAATTGGATCAGGCGGGCCTTGAGGGTTCGCCAGAGTTCGAAGGCGCTCACGGAGGGCGGTTTGGAGTTTCTCCGTCCACGGAACCACCGGGTGCTGGCCTTTGTGCGGCGATCCTCAGAAGAGGCCATTTTGATCGTTCTCAATTTGGCCCGGTCGGAGCAACGGGTTGAGCTGAACCTGGCGGAATTTCAAGGGTGCGTCCCTCAGGACGGCCTCGGCCAAAGTGGATTTCCGGGAATAGCGGCCGACCCGTGGAGTCTGACTCTGCCGCCCTACGCGGCGTGGTGGCTTGAATTAACACCGAGGATCGGCGTTTCAATCGCTGACGCATGAAGACGTTGTCCGCTCTGCAACGGGCTGCGCGCCGGTCCGGAATTCAAACCTCGTTTATCGACAGCGCCGGGCAGGAGCGGTTCGCCAGCGAGGAAACTCTCGCCCGGATCATGGCGGAGTTGCAGACGGTTGATCCCTCTCCCAAGGCCAGCCCGGTGGAGCCGGTGCTGGTGCATTGGCAGACGCCGCGCCGCTCTTTGGCCACCACCGTGTGGGAGAAGCCGCGGCGGATTGAACTGGAGTGGCCTGGAGGCGGAAGGCGCGTACCCGTGCGCGGCGTCAAGAAGCGTGAGCTGGCCAGCGGAGCTTTTCGGGTGGAGCTTGCGCTGCCCGATCTGCCCGCCGGTTATTATGACCTGATCTTCGCTCTGCGGAGCGGCGAACACCGGTCGATGCTGATATCCGCGCCGCGCAAGTTTTACGGCGAACTCACGCGCCAGTGGGGCCTCTTCGTCCCGCTATACGCGGTGCACTCGGAGCAGAGCTGGGGCGCGGGCAACTTCTCCGACTGGCAAGGGCTGGCCCAATGGGTGGGAAAGCAGGGCGGGGCGGTGGCCGGAGCGCTGCCGATCATGTCCACGTTTCTGGACCGGCCGAAATGCGAACCGAGCCCTTACTCGCCGGTCAGCCGGCTTTTCTGGAATGAGTTTTTCATCGACGTTCCGGAGCTTCCGGAATTCAAGCGGTCGGCGGCGGCCCGGCAAGCGGTTGAAAGCGCCCGGTTTCAGGCGGCCGTCCGCCGGTTTCGCGCGAGCGAGTGGATTGATTATTCGGCGGAGTGGGCGAGCCGCCGGGAGATCCTGTCGATCCTCGCGCGGGAGTTTTTCAGCGCCGATTCAACGCGCCGCGCGGAGTTCGATTGTTTCCTGCGGGAACGGCCTGAGGTCCGCAATTATGCACAGTTCCGGGCGGCGTGCGATCAAAGTGGCGCGTCGTGGCAAACCTGGGAAGCCCAGGCCAGGGCTGGGAAACTTCGTTCACGCGATTACGACGAGACCGTGGCTCAGTTTTACGCCTACAGTCAGTGGGCCGCGCACGAGCAGATTAACGCCACCCTGGCGGCCTGCCGCGGTTCGGGCGTTAAATTTTATCTCGATCTCCCCGTGGGCATTGATGCGGACGGTTATGATGCCTGGCGATTTCGAGATTTCTTCGTCCGCGGAGTCAGTGCGGGGGCGCCGCCGGACGGCGTCTTTACCCAGGGGCAGGACTGGGGGCTGGCGCCGCTGCATCCGCGGCGCCTCCGGGAGTTGCGCTATCGGTATGTGATCGACTATTTGCGCTTCCAAATGCGGCAGACCGGGCTGTTGCGCATTGATCATGTGATGGGATTGCACCGGCTGTGGTGGATTCCGCACGGGCTGCCGGCCAGCGCGGGCGCTTATGTCCGGTATCCCTCGGACGAGCTTTACGCGATTCTCTCCGTGGAGTCGAATCAATCCCAGACGACGTTGATTGGGGAAAACCTCGGGACGGTCCCGCCGGAAGTGAACGTCAGCATGGATCGGCACGGCCTGCGCCGAATGTATGTCGTGCAGGGCGAATTGGCGGCGCAGGGGCCGATCCCGCCACCGGGAGAGCGCATGGCCGCCAGCGTGAACACGCACGACATGCCGATGTTCGCGGCCTATTGGCAGGGGCGGGACATTCTCGATCGACGGGATCTCGGCTGGATTCCAAGCCGGGACGTGCCGGGGGAAAAGCGCCAGCGCGCGGAGAGGCGGCAGAATCTGATGCGATTCCTCAGAAGACAGGGGCTTTTGGCGAGGCGCGCCTCCTCCCGGCAGGCCGTTCTCGAAGGGGTGTTAAAGTTCCTCGCCCGCAGTCCGGCTGAGACGGTTCTCGTCACTCTGGAGGATCTTTGGGGGGAAGAGCGGCCGCAGAATGTTCCCGGCACCTCCACCGAGCGGCCGAATTGGCGGCGAAAAATGAGCAAAACTCTGGAGGAGCTGAAGACCGATCAAACGGTGATCGCGTGGCTGCAAAGCTTGCGCCGCCACCCGTGAACCTGGAGACGGCGGGGCAGCTGAATGGCTGAGCCCGCAAGCCTCCGAGAGAATTGCTCCCGGAGGCTGGGCAGCGGAAGCGCTAATTGTTGAGGAATGTTCCGTCGCTGGTGCTGGCGCTGAGAAACTCCGGCAACGCCTTGCCGTCGATCTTGACCGCGAGAGTGTGGGAGCCTGCCTCCAGCTGCACGGTGGCATCCGATTTGAGTTCAACCGGTTTGCCATCCACCCAGAGCTGGGCTTTGGGCATGGGCGGCAGGGTCAGGCGCACCTGGCCCGCACGGGCGAGCTCGAACCGGGTCTTGGCGTAAATCGCATCGGGATCGCGCCATTGGACATCTTTGAGAATCTTTTGCAGTTGCGCCCTTGGAATCTGGCCGTCCACGAGGGTAGCCACCGGTTGCCATTGGTTATGTTCCACGGTGCCGGTGTTGTCCGCGCCAATCACTTTGTCATCGGTGAATTGGGAGACGTCGAGCGTGCGGGGCATGACCTGCCAGAGGCGCGCCACGTTGCCTTTGGAGGCGTCGTAACGGCCGGGTTTCCCGAGTTCGGAGAGAAAGCGGTAGAGGTCTGCCTGATCCTGAGGGTTCAGGGAATCGATCAGCCCGGCGGGCATGATCGATCCGCCAACGCTCCGTTTGTTGATGTTGTTCTTCGGCACGGACACCTCGCGGTTGCTCGCGTCGCGCAGCACCAACTGGTCCGAGGTTTCGCGCACGAGCACTCCGGCCAGCTCCTGGTCATCCTTGGTTTCGATCATCACCGCGTGGAAGCCCTCCTTCACTTTGCGGTTCGGGAATTGGACTGACTCGATCAGGTAATCGAGCTGGGCGCTGGCTCCGATGCTGGTCATGTCCGGGCCAACCTTGCCGCCCACGCCGCCGATCGAGTGGCAAGTCACGCACCCGAGCTCCGGCCGGCGGTAGATCAATTCGCCGCGCGCCGGGTCGCCTTTTTCGCGAACAAAGGCGAGCAGGCGATTCAATTCTTCGGGCGACAAGTTCTTGGCCTCATCTTCGGCATCGATATTGCGAGCGAGCGCGAGCACCAGATTCGGCTCGTTGCGGCCGCCCTCGCGGGCAACGCGGAGCCCGGCTTTTACGACCGGCGCCGGAAGGCCCGATTTCGGGATGGCCTGGGCGAAGGCCGGGGCGGCGCCTTTGTTCGCCAGAAGGGCCCGCCAGAAATTCAAGGCGGCTTCTTCATTCGGAACGTCCGGGAGCAGATCGACCGCGAGCGGAACCGCCTTGCCAAGATCCAGGGCAGCGAGCGCTTTGACCGCTTCGATGCGGATGCCGGGTTCGTTCTTTTTCGCGGAGAGTTCCGCCAAGCCCCGGGCTGCTTCCGGGCCGCCCATTTCGCGCAAAGCCTGGAAACTCGCCGCGCGCACCGCGGGATCCGCGGATGAGGCGGCGCCGATCTGGAGGAGGTCCGGAGCAAACTTTTGCAGCTTCCATTGTCCCACAAGGCGGATGGCGCCCGCCTTCAGATCGTTGTTCGGGGTTTTGAACAGCTCGGCGACACGTTCGCGCTGGGAGGCCGGGGTGACCTGCCGGATGCGCGCGGCTTCCGACAGGGCCTTGAGGGCTTTGATCGCTCCAGATTCGGTGAATCCGCCGTCGAGGGTTTTCAAAAGCAAATCCGCCGCTTGCTCGGCCGAGCCGGCCGCGGCGATCAGATCAAGCCACGGGCCATTCCCTTCGCGATCCAGCGGCTTTTCCTTGAGGATCTTGGCGAGCACGCGGCCGGCCTGCGCGGGTTCGATGGCCTTCAGGCCAAACTCCAACTGCTTTTCGCGCCCTTCCCATTTCCAATCGCCGCTTTCGATCGCACGCACCCAGGGCTCGGCGAGATCGTTAATGCTGAGCCAGATGGCGTAATCGAGAAACCGGTCCAGGGGATGATCCAGAGCGCTGAGGACGAGGCCCGCGGTCTCAGCGCCCGGCATGGTGGCGGCCGCTCGCACCGCTTCCACTCGCGCCCGGGGAAACTCATCGTGCACGCGGGCCGCCACGAGGCTGAGGGCATCGGGCAAGCGGGAATGCCAAAAGCTCAAGACGCGGGTGGCAGCCGTCCGCACCCGGCCGTCTTTGGCGGCGAGGAGTTTCCTGAGCAGCTCCGCGTTGACCGTGTCGAGGGACTGGTACATCCAGAGCCCCTCCAATTGACCGAGTTCGGTTGATTGCCGGACGGTCCAGGCGGCGAGATCGGCTTTGATGGCCGCGCCTCTTTCCGTGAGCACGCGCCGGGAGGCCTGACGCAGCTGGCCGTTCTTCGAGAGGAGATTGTCGAGCAGTCGCGCATTGTTGGCCGCCAGGAGGTTGGGCTTCTGCAACTGCTGCCGCCCTTTGTGGGTGACCTTCCAGATGCGCCCATGCTCGTGGTCGCGGCGTGGATCGCGGAAATCTACCTCGCCGTGTTGAATGATCGGGTTGGACCAATCGGCGATGTAAATCGCTCCATCCGGGCCGAGCTTTACGTCGATCGGCCGGAAAGTGACGTTCGTGCTGCGCATGACGTCGGGCAATTCCGTGGTGACGTAGCCGGCGCCCTGGTCATCGATGGAAAAGCGGACGACGCGGTGAGCCCGGAAATCGCAGGTGACCATGGTGCCCTGCCAATCGTCGGGGAAGGCTTCGCTTTCGATCACTTCGAGGCTGCAGAATTTCGGATAGCTGCCCGGGCTCACGCTATGCAGGACGCGCCTCGCGCCCTCGTAGGTCACGAACATGGCCTGGGGGATGACCCAGTTGATGCCTTCGCCGCCCGCGCCGTCCGTCTCGAAGGATTGGCCGTAGCGATCGAAGTGGTGGCCCCACGAATTGACCAAACCCTTCATGTGGACGCCCAGTTCCTGGGTGGCCGGGCGGAGATTCAGCGTGCCGCCGCTGTTCAGCCGAACGACCCCGTGCGGGGTCTCGAGATGGCTGTGAATGTAAATGGATTGGTTCATGTAGAGCTGGCCATCGAAGCCCCAGCGCAGGGTGTGGAGGATATGATGCGTGTCTTCGGTGCCAAAGCCAGACAGCATGATGTGCTTTTCATCCGCTCGGCCGTCACCATTCGTGTCTTTATAGAAAAGCAGCTCGGTGCTGTTCGCGACGTAAGCGCCGCCGTCACCCGGGATGACTCCCGTCGGAATGAGGAGGCCATCGGCAAACACCGTTGTTTTGTCCGCTTTGCCGTCGCCATTCGTATCTTCGAGAATCAGGATTTTGTCGTCGGCCTTGTGGCCGGGCTGGATCTGCGGATAGACCGAGGAACTCGCGACCCAGAGGCGGCCCTGCGGGTCGAAATTGATCTGAATGGGCTTGGCGAGATTAGGGTTCTCGGCCCAGAGAGTGGCTTCCAGGCCATCGGCCAGATCGAACGTGGGGTGAGGCAGGGCGTTTTGGGTGAAATCGGCCGCTTTTTCCTCTTTTTTGCGTGTGGCTGCCGGAGTTTGACGCGTCCGCGTGCCCGCCTCCGCCCGGGCTTTGGCGGCCAACTGGAAGATCTTCTGTTCCTGCTCGGAAATGAGCGGGTCGAACATCGGGATTTCCTTCGCGTTTCGCCCCTGCTCGTGACGGCGGAAGCCAAACAGGTAGGTCTGATTCTGCGGCCGCCAGCGATAAAAGAACAAATCGTTCTTGGCTATGATGGTGTGACGGAGTTCCTCTCCCGGGCTGCCATCGGCGTCAGTGATCAATGACCCCTGAGGGGCTGCCACGAGGGGAGTGCTTTGCGAGAAGAGAGCAGTTTCGAGATATGTGGCGATCTGCCAGAAGCCGAAAGGGGTGGGGTGAATGCCATTATCGGTCAGGGCTCGGGCGCCCGGTTGTTTGTGGTAAGTTTCGATGTTGTTGAAGAGGTCCACAAGCCAGGCGCTGCGTTCGCGGGCGATGCTCCGGGTGACAGCGGCGAACTTTTCCAGCTGGCGATTGTGGGCCGCCGGATCGGGCAACGGAGTGCCGAGGGCTTCGTGATAGAGCGGGGTGATCAGGACGAACCGGACCTTCTCGCCGCTGATTTTCACGATGGCATCGAGAAGGGTGTTCAGATCCCGGCGGAATTTGGCATCATCGCCGCCGAAGGATTCGGCCATGCCGTAGCCCAGGAACACGACCGTGGGTTTGACGGCTTCGAGTTGCTCGATCAGGCGTTCGTAGCCCTTTTCCGCGGGGTCGAAACTGGCGCGCGAACGGCCGAGCACCGTATCGCCGCTCCAGGCAAGGTTGCGAAAGATGACCTGCTTGCCGTCCAGGTGGCCGGAAAGCATCGTCTCGATGTAGCCGTCCCGTTGCTCACGTTCGACCCAGGTGTCCCCGAGAAAGACGACTCGATCGCCGTCCTGAAAGGCAAAAGGCCTGGAGGCATTTCCGCCGGGCTGCGCGATAACGGCGGCCGCGACCGAGAGATATAAACAAACAGAGAGAAAGACTCGCATGCTGTGGGCTGCCTTATAACCCGGGGCCGGTCCCGAGGCAACCTGACGTTCGGGCATTCTCTCTCATCCCGCGGCCCGGCTGGCGGGGTGCGCCAGCCGGGGCGGAAAACAGCCGCTCAGCGAGAACGGGCGATCAGCCCGCCGAAGGCCCTTCGCTCCGTCCAAAGCAGATACAGAGACAGCAGGGCGACCACGAGCGGCGCCCCGAGAAGGCCTTGTCCCTTCGCCACGAAAATCGTGAAAGCGAGAATGTTCACGACGATCGGACCCAGGATGAGCAGCCCGAGGTTCCGCCAGCGGGGCACGACCACCAGCACACCGCCAAGAACTTCGAGGACCTTGATAAAGGTCATGTAGCCGGTGGCCATGAATGCCCCATTGAACATGGCCATGGGCGTTCCTTCCGGAATTGGCGGAGGCTTGACCAGATTGAGCAGGACCACCGCGCCCGCCATGACGAACAGAAACCCGAGCAGGGCCGCGGCGATATTCGGTAAGACTTTTTTCATGAATTTTAACTTTGCTGCAGTTTCGCCAGATATTCCGTGAGTTGATCGAGTGTTCCACCCCAGCCCTGCATCATGCCGCCGCGGGCGCCATTGTCGTTAAAGGCCTGGCGCTCGGTCTCGACGGCTTCGTATGGGGACCACTGAACCGTGAGGGTGGTTTTACCATTGTTCTCGGTGAAAGTGAAGGTGGAGAGGAGCTGCAGCGGCCAATTGGGGTTCCAGGGATTTCGGCAGATCCCGCCGTCCTTGTCGGAGAATGAATTGATGAAAACGAGCCGCTCCGGTTCGACGATCTCGCGGTAAAGGAAGCGCCCCCAGAGTTCGCGGCCATCTGGAAAGCGGAGGGAGTAGTGATAAAGGCCGCCCGGGCGGAAATCCAGGCGCGAGACGACGCCGACCGAGCCTTTGGCTCCAAACCAGTGCCGGAGATGATCGGGCTGAGTGCAGACCTGCCAGACGAGGGCGCGAGGCGCGTCGAACTCCCGCGAAATGACGAATGGCTCCGTGAGCTGCCGGGCAAGGTGCTCGCTGAGCCGCTCCAGCGTTTGGCGTCCGCCTTCCACCGCACCGAATTCCTTGGCGACAAAATCGCGCTGGTCGGAAGTGGGGAAAAGGAGCCGCAGGGTGACGCGCGTCTTTTCGGGCGCCGTCGCCTCGAAAGTCCAGGTGGCGACGAACGAGGCCCCGTGCCCATCCTCCCGGCCGCCGCTGTGGGAATAGACCACGCGCTCCGGTTTCACGATTTCCTTGAAGATGCTCTTGTTCGGATAGTTGGCGCCGTCGGGGCCGTGCATCATATGCTTCCAGACGCCGCCGACCTGGAAGTCCATCGTCTCGATCGTGGTGGTGAAACCGCGCGGCCCCCACCAGTTCACGACGTGTTTTGGGTTGGTCATCGCCTCCCAGACCAACTCGCGCGGAGCGTTGAAATCCCGGCGCACGAGGATTTCGCGCGAAGCTTCGTCCACGAATTGTTCCAGGGACGGTCCGAGCAGGGATGTCCAGCCGCGCTCGAAATTAGTGCGGGCAAACGACGCGACGGGCGGGAAGGTTTCCAGGCCGGAATGGGTCAGCTTCACCCGGGTTTTGGCACCCTCCGGAAAGAGTTCGAAGGTGACCAGGGAATCGCCCGGGTGCCCGTCGTAGCGCCAGGTATACGCGAGTTTCCGCCCCTCAAGCGCCTCGGTGACCTTGCAGAGGTGGCGATAGGTCATCCCTTCGTGTTCCACGGTGAAGTTAAACTCGAATCCGGGGACGGCGTGGAACGCCGGCAGGTCGAAATACCAGCGTCTCATGTCGTCGACATCGGTGAGGGCTTTCCAGAGAAGCGCCACCGGTGCGTCGAAGGTTCTTTCGACGATCAGCGGGGCGCTGGTTTGAGTGGTTTGTTCTTTTGTCGTCATGCTTTTTTGTTTTTCCCTTGTAACTCCTGCAAATATTCGTCGAGCCGGTCGAAGCTCTCTTCCCAGAAGCGGCGGTAGGCTTCCATCCATTCCTGGGCATCCTTCATCGGCTTTGCTTCGAGTGTGAGCTGGTGAACCCGGCCTTTGCGGCAGCGCCGCACCAGCCCGGCTGCTTCCAACACCCGGAGATGTTTCGACACAGCGGGCAGGGACATCCGGTGAGGTTTAGCGAGGTCGGTGACGCAACGCTCGCCGTGCGCCAGGTGTTCGAGAATCCGGCGGCGGGTGGGATCAGCCAGAGCGGCAAAAGTCCGATCAAGCGGGCCGGTTGAACATTTAACCATATGGTTAAATATATGCCGCGAGGCGTCGCCCGAAGCAAATCCAATTTTTCACCAGGAAGGATTTCGGGTTTTTCCTGACGGTACCGACGAGGGAAGGGGTAATAGTTAAAGGGGTTTACGCTTTTTGTCATGATCAGGTATCACGGCATTCAAGCGTTTGTTGCCTAAGATGTGTCGGAGCAATGACTTGAGAATTTCAGGGTTGCTTGGTCTCCTTCCTGCTTTTGGCTTGGCACCATGAAAAAAGCATTATTGTTTCTGATCGCCCTCGGGGCCGGGGCTAGCACGTTTGCCGGAGGATTCCTGGATAACGGCATTCCAACCGTTGGCGCGCCCGACGCAGGCGCCTCCGCCCTGCTCCTGGGCCTGGGAGTGGCCTCTGTCGCCTTCGCGCGGAAGTTTAAGCGCTAATCTCCGCCTGAGGCGGAATCAAGCTTGCGGGGCGGCTTGCAGCGAAGCGATTCGCTCGGCCGCCCGCATCGCCAGCGCTGAAATAGTCAGTGTCGGGTGAGTGCAGGTGGCGGTGGGGAAGCAGCCGCTGCCGACGAGGTAAAGGTTGTGGAGATCGTGAGTGCGCAGATCGGCGTTGACCACGCTGGATTTTGGATCGTGGCCCATGCGATGCGTGCCGATTTGATGAGCGGCGAAAGCGGATCGCTCTACTTGGATATCGGATGCTCCCAGGGCTTTGAGGATTTTCGTGGCAGCGTCTTTCCCGTCCTGAATCACCTTCCGCTCATAGTCGCCCAACCCGTAGTGAATGTGTGGGACCGGCTTTCCAAAGTAGTCGCGGAACTGGTTGTTGAGGGAGATGGCGTTTGCCGGGTCGGGAAGTTGTTCGCAGTAAATCCGAATTCCCAGATGATGCCCAAACTCTTCTTGGATCTGTTTGCGCAGGGCAGATCCGGTCTTTCCGCTGTAAATGGCAATGGCGCCGGGCTTTGGCCCCGCTGAGTTGAGAAACTCGAGCGCAAAAGCTCCGTCCGTGGAGCGATTGCGTTCCACCGAGAATTGCCGGCTGATCGCGGTCGAGAAACCGACCCGGTACGGATAAACGTTTTCCTTCACCCGGCCAACGACGTCGATCATCGGATGGGACATGAACGTACGGCCCACCGCGCCGCTGCTGTTGGCCAGGCCGTTTGGGAATGCGCTCGAGCGCGAGAGAAGGAGAAGGCGGGCGGTCTCGACCGCTCCGGCGGCCACCACAAAAGTTCGCGCCGCCAGGGTGCGTTCACGACGATCCGGCCCGGCCAGCCGGGCGGCGACGACTTTTCGAGTCCCATCGGTTTCCAGCGCGAGAACCTGGGTTTCGGGCCAGACCTGGGCTTTGCCGGTCGCTTCCGCTTGGGGAATGTGAGTCAGGTCGGTGCTGGCCTTGGCCCCGGTGGGGCAGACGTGGCAGGTGCCGCAGGCGGTGCAACGAGAACGTCCGCCGTGGGCTTGGGAATTGCGGGCCTGGGGCAGCTTTTGAAAGCTGACCCCGAGGCTCGCGCACGCCTTGGCAAACAGCGCGTCGGTGTAGCTGTGCGCAAAAGCGGGCAGGGGATAGGGGGAGGAGCGTCCGGAAGAGTAGGGCGCTGAATCGTCCCCGGCGACTCCCAGCGCGGCTTCGGCTTTCCCATAGTAAGGCTCCAGATCATCGTAACTGATCGGCCAGTCCAGGCCGACGCCATACAGGGAATGCAGGCGGAAATCGCTGGCATGAAAACGAGGGGTGTAGCCCTCCCAGTGCAGGGTGCTTCCTCCAATGCCGCGCGCGCGATTCCAATCCAGCGAGTAGCCGGTGTTCCCGCTGGTGGTATGCAAGTCCAGGCCGGCCAGCGGAGACCGCCATGGGTTTGCTCCCCGCACAAAGCGCTGCGAGTAAGCAAAGCGCTTCGCGAAGTCGTGGCGCGGGCCGGAGTCGATTACGACAACCTCGATCCCGCGGCGGGCCAGTTCATAGGCGATAATGCCTCCGGCGGCGCCCGCCCCGACGATGCAAACCTCTGTTTCCGTGATCTGAGGCATGGCCCGTCAGGCGTCCGCGCGAGTGTAGCGCGCGAGGTCGCCGCATTGGCCAGGGAAGGAACTGTACCGTACCACCGCCCAGCCTGGCGCGGAACTGTAGTAGCCAAAGATGAGATCGGGCACGGCCAGGAGTCGCACCAGGCGCTGTGTGCGGCCCCAAGGCAGAAGGCATTCCTTCCGCCCGACTCGAAAGGAGGTCAGCCGGTTTTGCAGGGCGAGTTGCACCCGCCGTTCGCGCGGCAGAGCAGCGAAGTCTCCACCCGCCAGGCCGCGCAGAAAATCTGCCGTGCTGTTGTAGAGGGGCCCGTAGCGGGAATCGATTTCGATCTGCCAGTGGATGTGAGTGCGGAAAGCCTCCTTCTCCTCGGTGGAAAGATCTCGATCATCGACGAGCACCTCGCCCAACGCGACCAACTGATCGAGCGCCGAATCTGCCAGGCGCACCGCGCGTGCTGGCAGTTGGGAAAGCTGCGGGCGGAACTGGTCGGCGAAGGAGCGAAATTGTGGCCTGAGGAATTTTAAACTGACGATTCCCGCGAGAGCGCCCCCGAGGATCGTCAGAAATTTTCGTTTGGTCACGCGCGGAGCTTATGGCGGCGCCAAAGGGCGAAGCAAGCAGGGAGGAACGGCCTGGCGGCGAAAGGGCGAATGGCGCGCAAAACCCGTCCAGGAATGAGGCGCGTTGACTCATGGGAAAACCTTACCGGGCGAATTGAGGGGATGGAGCAGGT
>CAZMKE010000018.1:0-110595 GCA_964566945.1 uncultured Verrucomicrobiota bacterium
CCAACAACATCATCAGCCGCACCTTCTCGGTCCTGGTGAATAATCCGCCGACGATTGATCCGATTACCGATATGGCCATCAACCAGGATGCGGCCACGCAGACCGTCAACCTGACGGGCATCACCTCCGGGGCCGCCGCGGAAGCGCAAGCCCTGCAGGTCACTGTCACCTCCAGCAACCCCGCGCTGATCTCCCCCACTCTCACCTACACCAGCCCGAGCAGCACGGGCACTCTCACGTTCAAGCCCGCGGCGGGAGCCTCGGGCAGCGCGACGATCACCCTCACCGTCAATGATGGTCAAAGCGCCAACAATATTTTCACTCGTTCCTTCAAAATCACGGTGAATCCGGTCAATCAGCCGCCCACGCTTGATCCGCTGCCTGCGAGCGTGGTCATGGCGGAGAATGCCAATGCTTTGAGCATCGCTTTGACCGGGATTACCTCTGGGTCGCCCAACGAAGCCCAGACTCTCACGGTCACCACCGCTTCCAGCAATCCGACTCTGCTCCCGGCTCCCGCAGTCACTTACACCAGCCCGAATGCAACCGGCAGCATCTCTCTCAAACCGGCTTCGAACACCTGGGGCAGCGCCACCATCACCGTGACGGTCAACGATGGCCAACCCTCCAACAACATCATCAGCCGCACCTTCTCGGTCCTGGTGAATAATCCGCCGACGATTGATCCGATTACCGATATGGCCATCAACCAGGATGCGGCCACGCAGACCGTCAACCTGACGGGCATCACCTCCGGGGCCGCCGCGGAAGCGCAAGCCCTGCAGGTCACCGCCACGTCCAGCAACCCCGCGCTGATCTCCCCCACTCTCACCTACACCAGCCCGAGCAGCACGGGCACTCTCACGTTCAAGCCCGCGGCGGGAGCCTCGGGCAGCGCGACGATCACCCTCACCGTCAATGATGGTCAAAGCGCCAACAATATTTTCACTCGTTCCTTCAAAATCACGGTGAATCCGGTCAATCAGCCGCCCACGCTTGATCCGCTGCCTGCGAGCGTGGTCATGGCGGAGAATGCCAATGCTTTGAGCATCGCTTTGACCGGGATTACCTCTGGGTCGCCCAACGAAGCCCAGACTCTCACGGTCACCACCGCTTCCAGCAATCCGACTCTGCTCCCGGCTCCCGCAGTCACTTACACCAGCCCGAATGCAACCGGCAGCATCTCTCTCAAACCGGCTTCGAACACCTGGGGCAGCGCCACCATCACCGTGACGGTCAACGATGGCCAACCCTCCAACAACATCATCAGCCGCACCTTCTCGGTCCTGGTGAATAATCCGCCGACGATCGATCCGATTACCGATATGGCCGTGAATCAGGATGCGCCCACGCAGACCGTCAACCTGACGGGCATCACCTCCGGGGCCGCCGCGGAAGCGCAAGCCCTGCAGGTCACTGCCACCTCGAGCAATCCAGCGCTGATCTCTCCTACTCTCAGCTACACCAGCCCGAACAGCACCGGCACACTCACCTTCAAACCTGCTGCCGGGGCCTGGGGCAGCGCGGTTATCACCATTTTGGCCAATGACGGACAAAGCGCCAACAACACTGCAAGCCGTTCCTTCAACGTCACCGTAAGTCCGAATCTGCCTCCCACGCTCGACCCGATTTCAAACCTGGTCGTCACCCAAAACTCCGGCGCTTTGACCATCTCGCTGACCGGAATTACGTCCGGATCCACCAACGAAATTCAAACGCTGAGCCTCGCCGTCGCGTCGAGCAACACCGCCCTGATCCCCGCTCCTCCGATCCGCTACTCCAGTCCCAGCCCGACCGCCAACCTCTCGTTCAAGCCGATGTCGAACATCTGGGGCTCCACGACGATCACCGTGACGGTTAATGATGGCCAGGCTACCAACAACCTGTTCAGCCGTGCGTTCGCCGTGATTGTCAATAATCCGCCAACACTCGATCCGTTGGCCGATGTGACGCTTTCCGCCCCGCAAACGATTGCCTTGACCGGCATTAGCTCCGGCGCGCCCAACGAGGCTCAACCGCTTTCGGTGCAAGCTTTCTCGAGCAATCCGGCTCTGATCCCAAATCCCGCAGTCACCTACGCCAGTCCGAATTCCGGCGGCTCGCTGGTTTTGACTCCGGCCAGCGGAGCATCCGGAACCGCGACCATTACGGTGATTGTTTCGGACGGCCAGGCAGGCAACAGCACGGCGAGCCGCTCGTTCGTCGTAACGGTACCGGCAAAAACCACGGGAACGCTGGCACTCGCCACCGCTCCAGTCTTTTTCACGCAGGCCACTGGCCCCAGCGTGACCAATCTCGAACAGTCGGCCAGCGACGCCCGGCGCATAGCGCTGACGTGGCAAACCGACGTCGCGGCGGCCTGCTGGCTCGAATACGGCAGCAGCACAAATCTCGGAAACCAGACCGGGTTCACCAATCTGGGGACCAATCACTTTATGGTCCTGACAAATCTGGAGCCGGCGACCACCTATTTTGTGAAAGTGCACGCGCAGGCCGCAGACGGCAGTTCCTCCGTGACGGATCTGAGCGCCACCCAGACGCCAGCCTTACGCACCATCCGATGGTCCGCAGAGGCAGGCACGCTGACCGTCCCGATGTTTTTTGCCACCGACGCGTCCGCGGAAAATCAGCTTTTCATCGGGAGCGATCAATCAAACTCCGGGTCGGCCACCTACACTGCGGAAACCGCTCAGGACTCCGTTTATCGGCTGTGGTTCCGGGTGGAAACGCCGCTCACCGGCGGGTCACTCCAACTGAGCTTGGATGGAGGGGCTCCCTCGTTGACCTCCATCTCCTACCCGGGCCCGGGCTGGCAATGGGTTCCGTTTGCAGTGGCCGGAGCGGAAGCGAGCTTCGCGCTGCCGCAAGGCACGCATCAAATCACCGTCCAATGGGGAATCGCGGACACGTTTCTGGACGAGCTCTGCATATCGAACGATCCGGATTGGACGCCGACCCAGGCAATTTTCTAAGGATCAAAAAGAGAAGGCGCAGGCGGCGCTTCATGGATGAGGCCGCCTGCGCGATTACACGCCCGAGTTTCAAGACTTCGCGCACCGCGAGAGGTTCCCCCCGACACCGTCTCTTGCGCGAGATCGCTCCCGACGGCGAAATGGTTCAGGCGGCCGTCAAAACGGTCAATCCTCTGTTATTTGCATCTTATTCACAGGGGCGAACCCTAAAAGAAGCGACAATACTTCGATTCATAAACCCGGTCGATTCACAATCAACCGGCAATCTGTCCTGCCACCCCATCAGGGACGATTCTCGGTCGCTGGAGCATTTGCCCCGGACAGAGTCGCTTTGAGTTTTCGAGGCGGCTCCAGGTAGCGGTAAGGGTTGGAGGGATTGTCGTTGTCGTAAGCAAAAGCTTCCCGATGATTGAGGAAATATTTTACGTTCTCGATCGGAATGGCGAAACCGAGGCCTTCGCCAAACTGGATCTTCATGTTGGTCACGCCCACGACCTCGCCTTTCAGATTAAACAAAGGACCGCCACTGTTCCCGGGATTAATTTGAGTGGTGGTCTGCATGTAGAGCTCGCCGGCCAATTGCCGCGTCTTGGTGCTCAGAATCCCTTCCGTCACCGTTCGCTCCAACCCCAGCGGGCTGCCGATGGCGAACACCCGATCCCCCTGGGCCAGCGCGTCCGAGTCGCCGAGGACGACCTGTGAAAACTTGGGGGCATCCTTGTCCTCGATTTTGAGGAGAGCCAGGTCGGCAAACTTGTTCATGGCGATAATCCGGACTTGCTTGTAGCTGCGACGGTCCAGCTGCCCACTCCGATTATGGTAAACTTCGATCGAGATCTGAGTTTCCCCTTCGATGACGTGAAAGTTGGTAATCAGGTATCCCTCTTCGTTGACGATGAAGCCCGAGCCCAGCCCCCCAGGGGTGCGGACCTGAACAACCGCTTCACCCAGCGTGCTGACCAACTCTCGCACGGTGCTTTCCTTGCGGAGCGCCCCTGGGTTTTGGAAGAGGGCCTGCACGGCCTGAGCTGCGGCCGCCGAGGGTCCTGCGGCGGCCTTGGAATCCGGCTTTTTCTCCTCATCGTTGGCCGTTGTGATCTTTACGATCGCATTCCGCGGGACCATTAAAATGGTATACCCCACATCCACAGCCACATTGTCGTTCTTCTCCGCGATGACCCGGCCAACAATCGCAGCATCGTCTTTCAACTGGATCGTGTCACCGCACACGACCGCAACGACAGACGCAAGAATGGCGCACCTGCAGTAAGGCAGCATGGCGGCTAAGCTACTCGGGCCAATCCGGTAAAACAAGAGCGGGGCTCTCCGGGAAAGCGGGGCCTCAGGTCCTGCGCGGTCCGGACCGCGTTTTCCCACTTTTCACCCGCTGGGAGCCCGTTACAGTCTGCGCTCCAGTTTCGATATGCCGTTAACCGCCAGCCGCCTCTCCGTCTTTACCGAATCCGTCATTCGAGGCACGACCCGACTGGCCAACAAACATGGGGCCATCAACCTCGCCCAGGGGTTTCCCGATTTTGACCCGCCGGAACCTCTGCTGGCCGCCTTGGAACGAGTTGCCCGCCAGCCTTTCCACCAGTACGCCGTCACCTGGGGCGCGCCCCGCTTCCGAAGCGCCCTCGCCAAAAAAATCTCCCGCTTCGCCGGACTTCAGGTCGATCCCGACCAGCATTTGGTGGTCACGTGCGGCAGCACCGAGGCGATGATGGTCGCCATGATGACCGCCTGCAATCCGGGCGATCGGGTTGTTGTCTTCTCCCCTTTTTACGAGAACTACGCAGCCGACGCGATCCTCTCCGGCGCCCAACCGGTTTTCGTTCCGCTCCGTCCGCCCGACTTAGGCTACGATCCGGACGAACTGAAGCGGGCATTCGCTCAAGCCCAGCCTAAAGCCATCATCGTCTGCAATCCGTCCAACCCGACCGGCAAGGTTTTTACTCGATCGGAACTGACGTTCATTCTTGAACTGGCCGCCAGGCACGATGCTTTTGTCATCATGGACGAACCGTACGAGCACATTGTCTATCCCCCCCATCATCACGTCTATGCAGCCGCGTTGCCGGAAGCCGAGGAACGCGTCATTACCTGCAATTCCCTGTCGAAGACCTATTCCATCACCGGCTGGCGCCTGGGCTACGTGCAGGCCGCGCCCAGCGTCATCGCCCAGGCTCGCAAAGTGCATGACTTCCTGACGGTCGGCGCAGCCGCGCCGTTGCAGGAAGCGGCGGTAGCGGGCCTCGAGTTGCCCGACAGTTACTACGCCGAACTGGGGCGGGATTATACGATCAAGCGTGACCTGTTCCTCGGCTGCCTGAGGCAAACCGGCCTGCCCTTCACAGAGCCTCAGGGCGCCTACTACGTCATGGTCGACATCTCCAGTTTGGGCTTTGAAACCGACACGGCCGCCTCCGAGTGGTTTATTCGGGAGATCGGAGTGGCCGGCGTGGCGGGTTCCAGCTTCTTTCGTGAACCGGAAAACCGGTTTCTCCGGTTCCACTTCGCGAAGAAAGAAGAAACTCTGCGGGCCGCCGGCGAAAAGCTCCGGCGCTTGCGAGAATGTCGGCCTCGATAACCCGTCTTGTCCGCCACATCTCCTCCTTGGCGCCAGTTTCATCCGCAGGTATTCTCCTCTGCAAATCAACCCAGAGCAGCCACAAGCCTATGACAAATTTACGATCGTTTTCGCGCCGTTCGTTTCTCGCCGCCAGCATGCTCGCGCCCGCGGTTCTCGCGCTGCGCGGCCCTCTCGCAGCGTTCGCGGCTGAACCTGCCGCCAGCAGCGGACCGGGACGAAAGTTGCGCCGCATCGGCCTGGAACTCTACTCGGTGCGGGGCGAACTCTCGCGCGACCTGCCCAACACCCTGAAAACCGTTGCGAGTTTCGGTTACGAAGTGGTCGAATTCTACTCCCCTTACTTCAAATGGACGCCGGCATTCGCCAAAGATGTCCGAGCTCAGTTGGATGACCTGGGCCTGCGCTGTTACTCGACGCACAATGGCTGGGAGTCGTTCACGCCGGGCGAGAAGATCGCCCACGCCATCGAGTTGAACCAAATTCTGGGCGCCCGCTATATCGTCCTGGCCAGCGCCCCTGGGTCAACCAAAGGGGTCGACGGCTGGAAGAACCTTTGCGGTGAAATCACTACCGCGGTTCAATCGTTGGCCCCGCACGGGTTGAAAGCTGGCTTCCACAATCATCAATCCGAATGGGCCAAGCTCGAGAACGGACAGCGGATCATGGAGGTCCTCGCGGCCAATACACCCGCCGAGTTCGCCCTGCAATTGGATGTGGGCACCTGCATGGAAGCGGGCGTCGATCCGGTCGCCTGGGTGAAGGCCAACCCGGGGCGCATCAAAATGATGCACCTGAAAGACTGGGCGCCCGCCGACTCATCCAAAGAAAAGGGGTATCGCGTCCTCTTCGGCGAAGGCACCACCCCCTGGAAGGATCTTCTCGCGGCCGCGGATTCGGTGGGAGGATTGGAATTTTTCCTGATCGAACAGGAAGGCAGCCGCTTTCCGGAGTTCGAAACGGCGAAGCGCTGTCTGGAAAACTACAAAGCCCTTGTCCACGCTTGACCGGCGCTCGCTCCTCGTGAGGAGGCAGCCCTGATCGGCTACGGATTAAAAGTGAGCCAGGAGAAACGGGCGGGACGGGTCGACTTCCGATCCAGCCAGCCAATCTCCAGCACTTTGTCTTTCGCCAGCTGCCGCCACCCGTTGCGTCGATCTTCGTCCGACGGAACATCCGCGAACGACTTATGTTCCCGGAGCATCCACCAGGCCTGCAAGAGCGCCTCAATTACGCGGGTCCGGTCCGCAACCCCGGCCAGTTGTTCACCCAGCCAAGCCAAAGCAGCCTTTTCCGCGTCCGGGCTCGTTCCCACGACGACAAAAGGAGTGGTGGCGATCTCGAACGATCCGTCGAAATGCAAGCGGACCAAAAGGTCATCCGCCGGGCTGTCGTGCAATTCAGCCAGCAACATTTCCACCAGAAACGGAGCGCTGAAGATTTGCTCAAAGCTCGTTTTCAACTGCGGGCTCAACCCGAAGCCCACCAACCGCCGCAAACTGACATCTTCGGGAGCGCGCGTGAACGCCTCCATGTGCGCCGCATCGATAGCGGCCTGCCGGATTTTTTCGATATCCGCCGGATGACCCAAAGCCGTCAGCCCGTGGCGATCGAAAAGTTCGAACACCTTGGAATTCCCGCTCCCCACCCCCAGCAGCAGAATGCCATCAGGCAGCCTGGCTCCAAAGGCCGGGGAGCCTCCTTTCAGCTGCTCGCGGACATACTCCCGGCGGTTTTCAACCGCCTCCAGCCACCTGTAAGGTTCTTCCGTCATCGTTGGTGCAAATAGCGTTCCTGTTCGACCGCGTCGACCGTCCGAACTCCATTCGAATCCAGGACCTTGATCGTCGCGTAGGTGTTTGTCTCGGGATTAATTCCGCCGGTGGCAGCGTCGAATTCCGACGCAATCATCAGAAGCCGCAGCGTGAACTGCACCGCCTGCGCGAGGTTCATTTCCGAGGGTTTGGGCGTCCCATATTTTTCCTGGTAGCTCAGAATGCTGCGGATGCTGCCCGACCCCGACCCTGACGCCGCGTGGCCCACCGCCTGAAACTGGGCGCCGAGCGGGTCGTAAAAATAAATCAAAGGTTTTGGCGGGCTGGCCTGGGCATCCAACCCGGCGAACAGAGGCACCACCACGCCCACCCCCTGCATGGTCAGCGGGAGATTTTCGCGCAATAACCGGGCCAGCGCACGCACTTTGGCAGGCAGGCTCAGCGGCTGCAATTGGCTCCGCCGATAATACTCGAATGAGGTTTGCATGACCCGCGCCATCTCGAAGGCGGTCGCAGGGACGCCGGCAATCGCCAGCACCGAGGTCGCATCGATATCGATCACCTTGTCGACCTTGTCGGTCACAATGACGTTGCCCGCAGTCGCCCGGCGGTCGCCTGCCATCAGCACGCCATCGCGGTAGTGGAACGCAAAGACCGTGGTCGCCTGCACCTGGACCGGCGCGTGCGCGGTGCGCTCGACATTCAGGACGGACATCTTTCGAGACTCGAGCAGCGAAAAGAAGTCCCCGGCAATTCCCTCGGTCATCTTATAGAATGATTATTGGCCCGTGCGTTGACGATACCGCTTGGCCTGGTCGGGATCGACCTTGCGCATCCGCTTCAGCAACTCCTCGACGTTCGGCTTGTCGACTTTGGGAGCTCCCGGGCCTTCACCGCCGCCGCCGGGGGCGGGCCCCACCGGCCGGGTCTTCTGTGATTGATCTGGCATAACTCTCCTTTTATCGCGGCAGGTTCACTAAAACGCGCATATCGTCCGGCTTCTGCGCCGCATCGACTACCCTACGATAGTGCATGATTTCCTGCGGCGCGAACAAGTCCAAGAGGGAAATTTTTATCGGTCCGCGCTCCCCTTCGAGAGTGATGTGGTCCCATTGGGCGGAAAGGACCGCGGACGAGAATTTCTGGATGCAACGCCCCCGCACGTAGGCGCGCGTCGTGGCGGGAGGGGCGTGCATGGCCTGCTCCGCCACGCTGGGTGAAACGACCGGGAGAATCGCTCCCGATTGCTCCAGCCCGTAGTAGAGCCCTTCCGAGAAATCCAGACGGCTGTACTCGAGGTCCAGGCTGCGCAGCCAAGGATCGTCATCACCGATGTTTTGAGCCTCCTGAAACTCCCGGATCAACGCGAGTTTCGCCACCCAGTCCAGCCGATTCCGGCAAAGCATCACGTCACGGGAAAGGTCATCCAAAACCGCTTCCCAATCCGCCACCAAAGCCAGCCGTTCCGGGCTGTCCAGAGGGCAAAGCTCTTTAACCGCCTGCAAGTACTGCCGCTGGATGTCCAAAGCGCTGGTCGCGCTCCCGTCCTGCAAGGTCGCCAGCCAATGAAAGGTTTGATCCCGCGAAATCGACCTGAGCGCCCGCAATGGATCAGCCAACCGCGGCTGACTGCGCCTGGGATCCGCCACCAGCGCTTCCAAAACCAAAGCTGTCGTCCCCACTTTCAGCCGGGTCGCGAAGGGAGACATGTTCGCATCTCCAATAATGACATGAAACCGGCGAAAGCGCTGCGCGTTCGCATGCGGCTCATCCCGGGTGTTTACGATCGGGCGCCGTTGCATCGTATCCACGCTCTGCAATTCGCTGAAGAAATCGCTCCGCTGCGCAATTTGAAATCCGGGCGAAACAAACTTGTCCTCGGCTTCGATCGCGAATTTCCCGGCGCCGGCATAAATCTGCCGCGTCACCAGAAAAGCCTGGATGCCGCCCGCCAGCGACTCCCAGGGCAGTGACCGAGGCAAAAGGTAGTTCTCATGACAGCCGTAGCTGTGCCCCATGAAGTCGGTGTTATTCTTGTAGAGGCGGACTTCCGAGCCGAGCTCTTCGGACATATGCTTCGCACACGCCATCAAGATCTGTTCGCCCGCCCGGTCGTGCGCGGCCAGTTCTTCCAGAGTGCTGCACTCGGGAGTGCAATACTCGGGGTGGGCATGGTCGTTGTAAAAGCGCGCCCCATTTCCCAGAACCAGGTCGCTCTTGATCTCGACGAAGCTGAGTTCGCGCTGGGCGTCCTGGGCGAAATAGTTGGCCTCGTCGGTATCCTGCCTCAGCTCCGCCACGCGAAATCCTCGAACATCCGCGTGCGGGTCCTCGCTGCCATAATCCCAGCGCATCCAGACGCCCGGCTCGGTCGCGCTCCGCACCAACGCGATCGACTCCGCGACCACATCGAGCTCCTCGCTGGTATCGCGAAAGATCCCGATCTCCGTTTCGAGGCCGAACTGGATGATAGGCGTCAAAGTCCGGCTCTCCCCGATTAAATGACGTGCGAGCCCGCGGCATCGGGCTTTCTCGGTTTTACCGGACCGAGTTTGATCACGTTATCCGGATCAAAATCCGTCAACTTCAGCCAATCTTCCGTGATGTCCGTGGCCGGGAACAGATCGTTCTCCGCATATTCCTGCTGCAGCGCCTGGAGCAGGTCCTCCCGGCTCAGAGTCGTGTCCAGATGAGTGTCGATGGAACGCTTGATGGCCAGGCCCTTTGCCCTTTCGATGACCGCCGCGATGATCGCTCCGCTGGCGAGGTCGCCCCGATAGAGCAGGTCCTTCTTGCCGCTGCGATAGGCCACTTCCAAGAACGCATTCTCCGGCGTATGGGCAAACTGCGCCTTCACCACGGCATCGATCAACAACTCCCGCTCTTCGGCCAACGGCAATGTTTCAGGCAGGTAGATTCGATAGATCCTCCGCGCGCCTTCCTCGGTGGGCCGGCGCACCCGGATTTTCCGGTCGATACGGCCCGGCCTGAGGATGGCGGGATCAATTAAGTCCGCCCGGTTCGAGGCCAGGATTACGACAACGTTCTGCAACGGGTCCAGTCCATCCATCTCGGTGCAGAACATCGGCACGATCGTGCTGCTCATGCTGTTGAACCGGCCAGCCCGGCGCGTGCCTAGCAGGGACTCGGCCTCGTCAATAAAAAGAAAGGCCAGCGCGCCGTCGTTCGCCCGTTCGCGGCATTGCGCGAAAAGATCGCGCACCTGGCGTTCGGACTCACCCACCCACATGTTCAGGATTTCGGGCCCTTTCACATGGAGAAAAAACTCCGGACGGTCCACCCCAGACCGCTCCTTGATCTGCTGCCGGAGATTGTAGGCCGTAGCCTTGCCCAGAAGCGTCTTGCCACACCCGGGCGGACCGTAAAGCAGGAAGCCCTTGGGCACATGATGATCGAACTTCTTGAACAGATCCGCGTGCAGCAGCGGCATTTCGATCGTATCCCGAATCGCCTGGACCGCTTCATCCTGCCCGCCAATGGAAGCCCACGGCAGTTCCGTGACGGTCTCCAGGGATCGCTCGACGCGCTTGCCCACGCCGATCACTTCCAAAGCCACGCGCTGGTTTACGTCGAGGCGAATTTCCAAGCCGGCTTTCAGTTTCTCCTTCGAGAGAAGCGACGACCGCAGAATCACGGTTTGCGTCAATCCGGATTCGCCGCCAATCCGAATGCGGCCATCCGACAAAAGTTCATCAATGCGCACGATCGGACCGTTGCGGTCAAAGCCCAGCCCTTGCACCACCGCGAAGGCTTCATTCAACAAAACCCTCTGGCCAATCTGCAGGCTGCTCAGCGGAATCTGTGGATCCAACCGGCAGACATAGTCGGTCCCGCCGACACAAACGTGAGCCTTGTCCGGCTCGATCAACATGATGAGCGTTCCGACGCGGAACGCAGGGGAGCGGAGCTTCTCCACGATCGCATCGAGCTTCTCCAGGGCCTGCTGGGCCTGAAAATTCACCTCCTCGAGCGAGCCGATCCGCTCCCGCAAATAAATGAGGTCGAGGAGCGAGGAATGCCGCGGGGGAAGCTTGGAAGATATCAGGTCGACCAACTGCAAGGTCGAGAGCCGATCCAGCTCTTCCCGGGAAAGTAAGTCACTTAACGGAGTTGAATCCGGGTCTTGCCTTTGACCCTGAGGTTGGGGCGATCCTCCCTTTTTCTTGGACTCAGCCATGACCAAAGTTAGCCCGCTCTGACACAATTGCAAACGACGCGGGCTCCTGGCCAGCATCAAACCAGAGAGGCCTTGTTTTGCAAGGGCGATGTCGGTCCTTTTCGCGTCCGCGCACGCCTCGCCGCCGACACCCTAGGGTTAAACAGCAATCGGCGCCTTGATGGAAGGATGGGGGTCGTAACCCGACAGCTGAAAATCCTCAAAACGAAACCCATGAATATCTTTGATCGCCGGATTCAAGCGCATCTCCGGCAGTTGGCGCGGCTCCCGGGTCAACTGGAGGCGCGCCTGCTCCAAATGATTCGCGTAAAGGTGCAGGTCTCCGAACGTATGGACAAACGTGCCGGGCTTCAGCGAGCAAACTTGCGCCACCATCAAAGTCAGCAGCGCGTAGGAGGCGATGTTGAACGGCACCCCGAGAAACAAATCGGCGCTGCGCTGATAAAGCTGGCAGCTCAACTCGCCGTCCTGGACAAAAAACTGAAACAGTGCGTGACAAGGAGGCAGAGCCATCTTTTCGATTTCCCCGGCGTTCCACGCGCTGACGATCAACCGGCGGCTGTCGGGATTCCTTTTAATCTGAGCGATGACCTGATCGATCTGGTTGATCGAGCGCCCATCGGCCGTCCGCCAGTCGCACCATTGCGCTCCGTAGACCCGGCCCAAGTTCCCTTCGGCGTCCGCCCACTCGTCCCAGATCGTCACGCCGTTCTCATTGAGATAGCGCACGTTCGTGTCTCCCCGGAGAAACCAGAGCAGCTCGAAAATGATGGACTTCAGGTGGAGCTTTTTTGTGGTGAGCAGCGGAAATCCCTCCTGGAGCGGAAAACGGGCTTGAGCGCCGAACACGGAGTAAGTGCCCGTGCCGGTCCGATCCGGCTTGAATTTGCCGGTGTCGAGAACCAGTTTCAGCAAATCGTGGTACTGCTTCATAAGGCGGCCCGAATCGGCCGGGGCGGGCGGAAAAATCCAAGGGTCATTTGTTCTCCGGGTCGATTTTCTTGAGTTTCAGCTCAGATGCAAGCTCGTCGAGGAATACGGCGATCAATCGTTGAAGATCCCTTTGGTCTTTCGCCAGAAACCAGACAAACAGCGGGACGGTCAGCAGCAATAAATAAGGCCACCAGGCCCCCCGGCCCAAAAAGCCGATCAAGGCCACCTCGGAGCCCAGCATCGACCAAAAGACCGCCTTGGCGAAGAGCGTCCCTCGGGGAGTGAGCCGGACGCGCAGGATCTGCTTCCCGTGCCCGAGCGTCTCCGCCACGGTCAACGCCTGCACGAGGCTGAAGGCGCTGCCGTAAATCTGGACATCGTAGCGCCCCCACCCACTGTCCACCTTATTCTGCCAGCCCTGCGCATCCAAGCGCTCCAGCAGCAGCGCGATAAACTGCGTTCGATCCAGCCCCCGCTCGTTCCAATATTCCAGGAGCGGGAAATCCCGATTTTCCTCGCGCAACGCCGTCCGCAAATTCTCCCGCCCGGCCAGTTTGGTGGAAGGCGCCCGCAAACTTCCCTGATACCGAGCCCAGCCGCGCACAATGGGCTGCAAGAAGAACAGCAAGCCCACCAGCGGCCGCGACCAAAATCGAGTTTGCGCTCTTGGAATCAGCGCCTGCCGCCCGGCTGCGGCGGAAATCACGAGCGGCAGCAGCAGCGCACAGATCGCGGTCGGCATGAGCGGCCGAAAGACCAGCGCCACCACCATCAGCGGCAGGCTCACCAGGACGTGATACTCGAGGCTATTCACGAGCAGCAGGGGCAGTGAAGCGGGCGGGGTGTAGAGGGTTTGGAAAAAGCCCGTGGCAAACGGCCCGTGATAAATGATCGGCGCCGTCATCGCCACGCCGATCCGCGCCGGCGAATAGATTCGGCCCTGCCATTGGCTGCCCCCGACCCAATTAAAGTATTCCGGGTGCCGCCGGACCAGCAAGGATTCTGCTTCGCCGTAGCCGTGCTGCTGCTTGAGGTAGTCCCGGACCGTGGCGCGCCGATAATGCCAGACAAATCCCCCCGGCGAGAACCCGAGCGCAAGCCCCTGCTGCTGCAAGCGCCAGCACAGGTCGACATCATCACCCGCCTTGCGAAACATCGGGTCAAACCCTCCAACCTCCTCCAGCGCCCACTTGTAGAACGCCATGTTGCAGCCAGGAATGTGCTCCGCCACCCGGTCACTCAACATCACATGAGCCGGACCGCCCGGTGAGACCATCACGGCGGCCGCAATCCAGGAATCCTCCGGCGGCAGCAAGTTATGCCCGCCAATGCCGGCAAATTCGCTGTTTAAGAGATCGCCCGCCAAGTAGTAGAGCCAGTCTTCATCGGCCCGGCAGTCCGAATCGGTAAAGGCGATGATCTCCCCATCCGCCGCCGCGATCCCGGTGTTGCGCGCCACCGACAGCCCCAGGTTCTTCTCGTGCCGAATGTAGCGGACGCCGCGAAACCGGCGGCAAATCTGGGGCGTCCGATCGGTCGAACCGTCATCCACCAGGATGATCTCATAGTCGGGATAGGTCAGGGCCTCCAACGATTCGAGGCACGCTTCCAACGTCCGTTCGCCATTGTAGTTGGCGACCACCACGCTGACTCTGGGGTAACGCGGCAGGCGAAAGTGCGGCGTTTGGGCAAATTGCCTTTGCACCACGTAGAAAGAGCGCTTGGGGGCGCGATCCACCGTGGTGATGCCAAAGGCCCAGTCGGTGACCTGGGCTCCTTCTTTGTACCAATCATCCGTGAAACTGTAGACGACCGAGCCGGCCAGCCCGCCGCGAAAGCAGAGCTCGATCTGCCAGGCCAGAATCTCGCACTTCGTCTCCTCCCCTTCCCTCAAACTGTCGATCCCGAATTCCCCCAGCATGAGCGGCTTCGCGTCCGCAATCATTTGCAACCGGCTGAGGTAATTCTCGAACGGCTTCGGATTATGCAGATAGACGTTGTAGCAGACAAAATCGACGTTCTGCGCCTTAAGGAACTCAGTGGGCGGGTAGTTGCCAAAAGTGCACAAACAATCTGGGCAAACTTCCTTTACCGTTTCCACCAGCCGTTCAATGAACTCGGAGATCTCCTTGGGCCCGCTCCAGCGCACGATATCGGGCGGGATCTCGTTGACAACGCTCAGGGCAAAAACGGCTGGATGGGCGGCACAGGAAAGAGCGGCATTTCGGACGGCGGCAAGGGCTTCCTCGCGCGTTTCGCTGGAATCGAGAAAGCAGAGGTGCTTGTTCCACGGCACATCCACCAGCACCCTCAGACCGTGCTCCAATGCCAGGTCCAAAAACCAAACCGGGGGGGTGTAGTAGACCCGGAGGACATTTGCCCCCAACTCCGTCAGCAAGCGAAAGTCGCTCACCGTCTGCTCCAGCGACGCGAAGAACTCCCCCTGCGAATTCGGGGCAAAAGGCCCGTAGGTTACGCCCTTTACGTAGAATTTCCGGCCGCTCAGGCGGAAAAACTTCCCGTCAACCTGGACTCGCGCTTTGTTTTGGAATGAACCTGGCACGTTGAGGCGTTCGGCAAACCCTTCCTAACGCTGAAAACATTGATCCACACCGGCTTCCACGCCGTGAGTTGAACGTATCGCCACTGGCGTGTCAAATGCCGTCAGTTCCGGAAGACTCCATTTCCGGCTCCCAAACCGTAGCAAAATCTAGGAAGCGAAATCGATTCGATCGAGCGGGGAAAAAAAAGCCGGATGAGAAAAAATTTTAGCCTGCGCAGGCTCCTTACCAATTCCGAAATCGAGAAACAACCAGACTCACAAACTGCCCGCAATCAAGACATTACAATGCATGACCGACAAAACAAATTTCCTGCCAAACCTTCAGCTCCAGCGCTCTGAACAACGTGTCTACAACTTTCTCTTGAAAATCGGTTTTGATCCCGCCAAAATTTAGGGGAATTCCTGATGGACCATACGGACCTTAGGTAGGCAGGAGCATCGTTCATTAGGAAGTCTCATAAAACCGAAGGGTGGAGCTGGGGAACGTGAAATCAAACCGTCTGTTGCCTTGGGTGGGATGGAAGACCGGAGAAATATCATTTCTCCTGTTGCGGCGTAACAATTTACACCGCCCTCTGACCCAACGGACAGTCACCACCACAGACCCTTTTGTGGAGGTGACCAAGCTTTGGTGGGAACGATTCGCCGCCCAGGAAGAATGGCGCTCGGCCGCCGAACTTGGAAAGATCTGCACCAAACGCCGTCCGGCGCTGGCTTACGGTTATGAAAACTGGGCTTGGGGCCTGCATAAAATGGGCGAGACCGAGCAAGCGTACAAGGTCCTGGCCCCCTTAATGAAGAAATTGAAGCTTCCCGGGCCGCCCAGCGGCCGGAGCGCTTACTCCCTGGCCTGCTTCTGCGGGGTGCTCGGCCGAACGAAAGAGGCGACTCGTTGGCTCAATCTCGCTTTCGTACTGGCCGAAGACAAAGACGTCTTCCGTCATCACACCCTGCGCGAGCCGGAATTGCGCGACGTCTGGCCGGCTATTCCCGAACTCGCCCACGAGGCGCTGAGCGTGCTGGAATAAGGCAAATTCCCCGAAGACTTCGCCTCGGCATCCCCGATAAATGCCGGTGGACACTTCCACCGGGCGCCTCTATTTAATGATCATGCGTGCCGCGGTTCTATACGGAAAAGAGGACGTTCGCGTCGAAGAGGTGGCAAAGCCTGAGCTAAAGCCCGGGGAGCTGCGCGTTCGCATCCAGGCGGCCTTGACCTGTGGCACGGACCTGAAGGTATTTCGCCGCGGCTATCATGCAAAAATGATCGTTCCGCCCGCCGTTTTTGGACACGAACTCGCTGGAGAGATCGAAGAGATACATCCGGCCACCGAAGGCTGGCGCCTGGGCCAGCGTGTCACCCTCGCGAACTCCGCGCCGTGCGGTGAATGCTACTATTGCCATCATGGCCAGGAGAACCTCTGCGATGACCTGCTCTTCCTCAATGGCGCGTATGCCGAATCGATCGTTGTCCCCGCGCGCATTGTCGAGAAAAACCTGCTGGCGGTTCAGCCCGGAACGACCTTCGCCGACGCCGCCCTCACCGAACCTTTGGCCTGCGTGGTCCAAGGCGTCAGGGACTTGGCGGTCCAGGGAGCAGAGCGGGTTCTCGTGATCGGCTCAGGGCCGATCGGGCTGATGTTCGCCGCCATTCTCAAACATCGCGGGTGCGACGTCGCTCTGGCTGGCCGCGGCGAGAATCGTCTTCGACTGGCCCGCAAGCTTGGCGCATCCGTAATTGAAATTCAGCAAGCGGACGAGCTGGTGGCCACCGTCAAAAATGCCGGCCAGACCTTTGACATCGTCGTCGAGGCGGTCGGCCAGCCGGTCGTTTGGGAAGCCGCAATCCAACTGGTGCGCAAAGGCGGGGCCGTCAATTTTTTCGGCGGCTGCCCCTCGGCCACGTTTGTAAAGTTCGACACCGGGCTGGTCCACTATTCAAATCTGCGGCTTCTAGCCAGCTTCCATCACACTCCGGCGGCGATCCGCCAAGCCCTGGAATATATCGAAGCTGGAATCGTCACGGCCGCGGACTTCGTGGACGGCAGTTGCACCCTGGAAGAATTGCCAGCAGTCTTGCGCTTCATGACCCAGGGAAATCGATCGGTCAAAACCCTCGTCAAAACCAGCGCCCGCCTGTGAAACGGCTGGACGAAGCCTTGGTCGAACGCCAGCTCTGCGACAGCCGCGAAAAGGCCAAGCGCGCCATTCTGGCGGGCCACGTCCGCATCAACGACCGCCGGGCCGAAAAGGCCAGCCAGCCGGTGAAGGATGGTGATCAACTCTCGCTCGACCAGCCCGAGCGATTTGTCAGCCGGGGAGGATATAAACTGGAGCACGCACTGGAACACTTCCAAATCTCTGTGGCAGGCGCGATCGCAGTCGATTTGGGAGCCTCGACGGGCGGATTTACCGACTGCCTTTTACAGCGAGGAGCGCAGCACGTCTACGCCGTCGACGTGGGACACGGCCAGCTTGCGTGGAGGCTGCGCCAGGATCCGCGAGTCACGGTCCTGGAGAAGACCAATGCCCGCGACCTGAAGCGCGAACAACTGGGCCCCGAGTTCACCGGCGCGGACCTGGCGGTGATCGATTGCTCGTTCATATCCTTGCAAAAGGTTCTTCCCACGGCAGTTGCATTGTTAAAGCGCTCCGGTAAAGTCGTGGCGCTGCTGAAGCCGCAGTTTGAAGCGGGCAAAGCGGAAGTGGACAAAGGGGGCGGAGTGATTACAGACCCTAGAATACATGACCGCGTGGTTGAAGAACTGCGCCAATTTGCACGCACCCTGCCGAACCTTGCATGGGCAGGCGCGGTTCCCTCCCCTTTGCTCGGCCCGGCTGGAAACAAGGAATTCCTCGTGTTGCTTGAAAAAAACGAGCCTTAACATCCATCGGATCGGGCTCACGACCAACCCGGAGAAGCTCGCCGCGCGCCAACTCATCGGCCGCATTGCCCGGCAGATCGGCGCACAGGGACGCACCGTGCTCACTGACCCAACCACGGCCCCACTTCTGCACTGCCCCCCGGACTGCCAGGATCTTACTTCGCTGGCTCGGGGGTCGGATCTGCTGATTGTCTTCGGCGGAGACGGCACGATGCTGGGCGCTGCCCGCGCCCTGGCTGGGGTCAAAACTCCGATTCTTGGAGTTAACATCGGCGGCCTCGGTTTTCTGACGGCCGTTTCAAGCAAGGAAATCGCCCAGGAACTGACCCATCTTTGGACTGGAAACTTCAGCACGGAGGAGCGGTCGCTCATCCAATGCACGGGCCAGTCCCGCACGGACCCGTTCTCGCAACTGGCGCTGAACGATTTCGTGATCGGCCGCGGCGCCACCTCGCGCCTGATCGAGCTGGAGGTGGCGGTTAATGGCGAACCGTTGACCAACTACCGTTGCGACGGGCTCATCATCAGTTCACCGACCGGCTCCACAGCTTACTCCCTGGCCGCCGGCGGAGCCATTGTGAGTCCGGACGCTGCCGTCCTCACGATCACGCCGATTTGCCCCCACACCCTTTCGAACCGCTCGGTGATCGTGAGCGCGAATGCGCAGGTCGAAGTGACCGTCCTCTCGCAAAAAGTGGAGATCATCCTGACAGCGGATGGCCAGGTGCAATTGCCACTGGTGGCGGGGAATAAGGTGCAGATTCAAAATAGTTCGAAAAAGATTCGCCTGCTTCGCCTGCCGGGCAGCAGCTTTTTCAAAACCCTGCGCCAGAAATTGCAATGGCGCGGTTCGCACGTCTGACCATGGTTCGCCTCAAAGATATCGCCTTGCGCGCCGGAGTCTCCGTCATGACCGTTTCCAAGGTCTTGCGGGACGCACCCGACATCTCCCCCGGCACCAAAGCGCGGATCAAGCAGCTGTCCGAGGAGATGGGTTACGTTCCTGATTCCCTCGCCCAGGGACTCCGCACGCGCACCACGCGGACGATCGGATTGGTGATCTCAGCCGTGACTAATCCCATATTTGCGCGCGCGATCCTGGCGATCGAAGAGCAGGCGCATGCCCTGGGATACGAACTGATCCTCGCCCATTCCCTGAATGAACCGGGCCGGGAAGAGCATGTGATTCGCCGGCTGCTGTCCCGCCGGGTGGATGGCCTGATCATTTCTCCGGTTTATCGGCTCTCGCCCACGGCGCCGGTTTACGCCGATTTGGCGCAATCCAAAACTCCGGTGGTGATTCTCGGGCACCGCGCCCAGTTCTGCGGGGCGCTTCCCAACGTCGAGACGGAGGACATGCTGGGCAGCTATGCCGCCACCCGCCATTTGCTCGACCTTGGCCACCGTCGCATCGCTTACTTCGCCGGCCCCAATGTAGCCGTCTGGGCCCAGGAGCGGCTCGAAGGCTACAAGCGGGCTCTGCGCGACGCTCACATTGAACCGGACGAGCGGCTGATCTTCAGCGCGGGCAACACCATTGAAGAAGGCGAACGCGCGGGCCTGCAGATGCTCAACGAAGGGCAAACCGCCACCGCCATCCAGGCCTCCAACGATATGTCCGCGATTGGGGTGGCCTCCCTCCTGCTCAAGCAAGGGGTGAGAATTCCAAGCCAGGTCTCCGTGGTCGGCTTTGGGAACATCCTCTTGTGCGAGTATTTTGCCATTCCCCTCACCACGGTGCGCCAGCCGAAGTTCCGTCTCGGGACCGCGGCCATGGAAATGATGCGGCAGATGCTTCGCCAGGAACCGACCGAGAGCCGCCGCCTAGCGTGCGACCTGCTCGTCCGGGCGAGCACCGCCCCGCCGGCCGCCCAAGGCTAAACCGGCGCTAAACGGGCAGTTTCTCCCACTCCTGCCAGCGCTCCAACCCGCGATAGACTGGAACGGTGTCCGGGGCCGCGGTTTCCGAACGAATCAGGCGGAAGCGTTTGCCGAGAAATTCCGCAGCGGTTTGGTCATTCAGCGGAAAGGGCGGAGGCTCCGGCTCATCGCCGTAAAGAAACAGGCCAGCCAAGCGCCCTCCCGGCATCAGCAATCCACTCATCCGCTCCACCCACTCGGACCATCGAGCGGGGGGAATCGAACAGAGGAAACCTCGTTCGTAGATCACGTTGAACTTTTCCTCGCCAAAATCGTGCTTGAAGAAGTTGCCCTGCAAGACGCGATCGCCGAGCGGCCCCAAAATTTCCCGGGCATGGGCCACTGCCGGACCGGAGAAATCGATAGCCTTCACGTCATACCCAGCCTCGTGAAATGCCCGAACTTCGTAGCCTGAACCGCAGCCAGGCACCAGCGCGCGCCCGCGATGGGTGGAATCCTGCCGTAAAAACGACGCCAGATCCGGAGGCACATGACCGAGGTCCCAAGGCAGTTTGCCATCTTCCCATCGCTTCACCCAAAACTGGGTTCGCGAGCTGTCCGGAGATTCCGGGGGCAACGATTCATTCATATTCACATTTATTGACCGCGCTGACGCCCTCCGAGCGCAACAGCGTGAGCCGCTCTGGCTCTTTCACCGAAGGATAGCCCCAGCCTCCACTCGGCCAAGCTATTTCCCGATTCGCCCGGATTTGCAGTTCACTTTCCCGAAAATGTCGATTGCCAAACGGGGGCGGTCAGTGCAAGTTCTCCGCCTGCCAAATCGGGGCGTAGCGTAGCCTGGCTAGCGCGCGTGGTTCGGGTCCACGAGGTCGTGAGTTCAAATCTCACCGCCCCGACCACCTTTTAGGTTGGTCTTTCCGGTTCGGCTCGAGCCTTGTCCAATTTCCCCTCTTCCTCGCGCCACAACTGTCCAAAACTCGTGCCCCAACGGAAGTAAAGATAAACTCCTGCGAATGCCGCCAAAATCCACAGGGGGGTTCGATGCCCAATCCGACGCGCAACAGCGATTTCTTTCACTGTTCCTGCGCAGCGAGCGGGAGATATTTCGCTATGTGGCCGCGCTGGTTCCGAACATCGCCGATGCGGATGACATCGTTCAACAAACCGCTCTCTCCCTGTGGGAGAAGTTCGACGCTTATGACCCGGCCCAGCCCTTCACTCCCTGGGCCTGCCGCTTCGCCCTGAATAAAACCCGCCAATGGATCGAGCGCCGTCAGCGCTGGCAGGCTCTTTTGGAGGGCGGCCTGGCGGAGGAACTCGCCAGACGCCGGGATGAATTGCGGCCCGAACTCGAAGTCCGACTCAAACACCTGGAGGGTTGCCTCGGAAAGTTGCCTGGGGAACAGCGCGCTTTGGTCGAAGGCTACTACTGCCGGCGCGACAGAATCGACAAACTCGCCGAGACTTCCGGGCGAACCGTGGCGGCCACCTACAAGAAGCTCCAAAGGATCCGCCACGCCCTGCAGGTCTGCATCGAAAACTCCGCCCGCCCGGAAGGAACTCCGTTGTGAATCTCTCCTTTCCCTCCGCGGACTTTGACGATGCCATCGCCGCCCTTTGCCACGGTGATGCGTCCGAGGGCCAGATCCAAGCGGTGCACGACCTGATCCGAACCAATGCCGCGGCGCGCGACGAGTACATTCTGCGGCTGGAACTTCACTCCCGCCTGGCCTCAGATCCCGATCTCTTCCTTTCAGAAAACGCTGCCACCCTGGACCTCAATGCGCTGAGCGACGGCGGAGTGCAGCGCGCTCTTCTCCCGGCCCGACCCATGTCACGTGGCCACCGTCCAGCGAGGGGCAATTGGACGCTCGCTCTCGCCGCAGGCCTCGTCTTCGCCGCGGTTGGTTGGTGGCTCCTTGCGTCCTCTCACTCTACCGGCGCTGGGAACGGAGACCGGCAGTCCGTCGCCTTGCTGGACCGAACCGTGGATGCGAAATGGCGAGCCGGAACCGATGCTCCCAGAACCGGAGCCCCGCTCGAGCCGGGTTGGCTGCGTCTCGGATCAGGCCTGGCTCAAATCGTGTTTTACACCGGGGCCCGCGTGGTTATCGAGGGTCCCGCAGATCTCCAAATCATTTCGGCCAGCGAGGCCTCCTGTCCATCCGGACGGCTCATCGCCGAAATCCCTCCGCAAGCGCGCGGTTTCCGAATTCACACGCCCCGCGCGGACATCAGGGACGGGGGTGCTTTGTTCGGGCTCCAAGCGCAGGAAGGCCGGACCGAATTGCACCTTTTCAACGGAAGCGCGGAGTTCCAGGCCGCCAGCAGCACCTCCTGGCACCGGTTGCCGGAAGGCTCCGGCGTCATTGTTGAGCAGTCGGAACCTCAAATGATCGACGCCAGTCGGGCAGCCTTCGCCTCCATTTTTGCCCTGCAGCCAAGGTCCACGGCCGCCCAAGCGCTCCGCTACGATCAATGGCGGACCGCGCAGGATCGTCTGAACCACGACGCTTCCCTCCTCGTTCACTTCGACTTCGATCACGATTCTCCTTCCGACTGGCGGCTCCGCAACTCCGGTCCGCAGGGCGCAACCGCCCCCGAAGCGGCGATTGTCGGCTGTCAATGGATCGAGGGCCGCTGGCCGGGCAAGCCGGCCGTGGAATTCCGCGGCGTGAGTGATCGCGTGCGGCTGAACGTGCCCGGCGAATTTGACTCGCTGACCCTGGCCGCCTGGGTGCGGGTCCAGGGGCTGGACCGCCAGTTCAACTCCCTCTTCATGTGCGACGGGTTTGAACCGGGAACCGTTCACTGGCTGATTCGCCACGACGGAGTGCTCGGCCTCACCGCGATCGGCTCGGATCCGGCCGATTTCCAAATCGTTGTCAGCCCGGCCGTGCTCACCCTGGACAACTTCGGGACCTGGCTGCATCTCGCGGTGGTCATCGACGGGGCCGGACGGCGCGTGACCCAGTACGTTAACGGCGCGCCGGTCGGCGTCAAAGCCCTGAAGATTTCCCCGCCGTTTCGGATGGGCCCTTCGGAATTGGGCAACTGGAATTCCGCCGGCTTCGCCCCGAACGATCCCTTCCACATCCGGAATTTCAGCGGCGCCATGGACGAATTCTGCCTTTTCAGCCGCGCCTTGGACGCCGGTGAGATCCACAACTTGTACGCCGAAGGCCGGCCCCAGCCCGATCCGCAAACACTGCGTTGAACGTCTGCGCTTCCCCGTCAGATTACGGCTTCCAGTCTCCGTCTGCGGTCCCGTACGGACTCGCCAGAACCACCGTGTAACCGTCCGGATCGCGCAGCCAGACTTCCCAATGATTCGGCCCGCCCTTTCCGTCAGGAGGATTGCGGTGGCGCGGCAGAACGATCTCCGCGCCGAGTTCCTCGACGCGCCGCGCCGCCTGATCGAAGTCATCAATCTCAAACCAGAGCAGAACGCCGTTTCCAGCCGGCAACTTGGGATCGCCAATCGGCCCGTGATGATGCTCCACCTCCCAGTGATGCAGTTGCATAATCAAGCGTCCGCCCGAAATCAGCTGCTCATAATGCGCGCCGCCATGGCCGCTTTGGCACCCAAGCAGCTTCTGATACCAACGGCTGCTGGCCTCGACATCACGCACACAAATCAAAGGCTGGGGAAGCATAGGGCTTCCGCAGGCTGATCCATGATGCGCCAAAACGCAAGACAACCGAAGCCAGGCGCAGCTATCCTATTTGCCCGCCTCCAACCGTTGGTAAAGAGAAGGCAAGAGCACCAGGGTGAGGAAGGTTGAACTGAGAATTCCCCCGATCACCACGGTCGCCAGCGGCCGCTGCACTTCCGCCCCCGCCCCGCTGGCCATCGCCATCGGCACAAAACCGAGGGCAGCCACCAGCGCGGTCATCAGCACCGGCCGCAAGCGCGTCATCGCTCCTTCCTCGACGCTCGCCGCCAGGGTCCGGCCCTGTTCCCGCAAAAGATTGAAATACGAGATCATCATCAATCCGTTCAGGACCGCCACGCCTGAAAGCGCGATAAACCCGACGCCCGCGGAGATGCTGAAGGGCAATCCCCGGAGCCAAAGCGCGAAAACACCGCCGGTGACCGCGAGTGGAATGCCGGTATAAACCAGCAGCGTTTGCCGAAGGCTGCCCAGGGCCATAAACACCAGGACGAAGATCAAGCCGAGCGCGGCCGGCACGACGACTGCGAGCCGGGAGCGCGCCTGCTGCAAGTTTTTAAACTGCCCGCCAAACTCGACGGAATACCCGTCTGGAAGCGCAATTCTTTCGGCCACCCGCTTCTGCGCTTCACGCACAAAGCTTTCCACATCCCGGCCGCGCAGGTTGACCATCACAGCCGCCCGGCGCTGGCTGAATTCGCGGGCAATCGCCGCGACCTGCTGCACCACCTGGAAGTCAGCCACCTGCCCCAACGTCAGCAGCCCGCCGTCATCCACGCGCACCGGCAGGCGCTTGAGATCGTCAACCCGCTCGCGCAGCTCCTCGCTCAACCGGACCACAATGTCGAAACGCCGATGGCCTTCAATCAGCTTGCCGACTTCCTGCCCGGCCAGCGCGGCATGCACCACAGCGTTCAGCTCCGCCGCGTGCAGATTGTAACGGCTCATCGCCTCGCGCTTCGGAACGATCTCCAGCAGAGGAGACCGCCCCAGCGCGTCAAACTCAACATCCGCGGCCCCGGGAATCTTCTCCAGAATTTCGCGCGCCTCGCCGGCGATCCTCTCGATCACCGAGAAATCTTCACCGAAGACCTTCACGGCGACGTCCGCGCGCGTCCCTTCCAGGATTTCATTGAAGCGCATCGCGATCGGCTGGCTAAAAAGATGCCCCTCGCCCGGGATATATTTCGCCAATTCCGCGGCCATCAATGTGGCCAGCGCCTCCTTGCGGATCGGCCGGCCGTCTGCCTTCCGCCACTGGCTCGCGGGTTTGAACATGATATACGTGTCCGCCACGTTCACTCCCATGGGATCAGTTGCCACTTCCGCCGTGCCGAGCCGGCTGAAGGTCGAGGCCACTTCCGGGAATTTCTCCAAAAGGAGTTTTTCTCCCCGCTTCTGCATGTCCAGGCTGGCATCGATCCCGATGCTGGTCGCGCGGACCCTATGCGTGGCAAACGAGCCTTCATCGAGTTGCGGCACAAACTCCGCGCCAAGCCGGCTGAACACCACCGCCGCCAGCGCCAGCAGCGCAACCGCCGCGCCAATCACACCCCAGCGGAAATGCAGGGAGAATCGGAGGAGTGGCGCATAGCCTGATTTGGCTGCTCTCAGGAGGAGGCCGTCCCGCTCCCGGATGTCCCCGGCGAGGAGATATGAACAAAGGGCGGGCATGAGTGAAAGCGCCAGCACAAGCGCGCCAACCAGGGCGAAGATCACGGTCAACGCCATCGGACGGAACATCTTCCCTTCGATCCCGGTCAGCGCTAGGATCGGAAAGTAGACCACCGTGATAATCACCACCCCGAAGAACATGGGAGACGCCACTTCCCGGGCCGCCGCCAGCACCTCCTGAGCTCGTTCGGGCGCCGTGAGGCGGCGTTTGAGCTGATGCTGCTTTTCGGCCAGACGCCGGATGATATTCTCCACCATCACCACCGCCCCGTCGATGATCAGCCCAAAATCAATGGCTCCCAGGCTCATCAAGTTGCCTGAGACGCGTCCTTGAACCATGCCGGTGATCGCCAGCAGGAAAGACAAAGGAATCGCCGAAGCCACGATCAGGGCGGCCCGCCAATTCCCGAGCAGGAGAAGCAGCACTCCGACCACCAAAACCGCTCCTTCGAACAAGCTGTTCTCCACCGTCCGGATCGTCCGGTCGACCAGCACGGTGCGATCATACAGCGGGATGATCTGCACGCCCGCCGGAAGCTTGAGCTGCACTTCCTTGAGCTTCGCATCGACCCGCCTGGCCGCCAGGCGGCTGTTCTCGCCCGCCAGCATCAACGCCGAGCCTAGAACGGCCTCCTCCCCGTTGTAAGTGGCCGCCCCCGTGCGGATCGCCTTCCCGATCGCCACTTCAGCGACGTCCTTCACCCGGAGCGGCGCGGGCCTGGAGCCGAACTTGAGCGGAATCTGTTCGATATCAGCCAATGTTTGCACCCGCCCCGCCGCTCGCACCGCCACTTGCTCGCCACCCAACTGAATCACGCTGCCGCCCGCATTCTCGACATTCTCTCCGACGGCCGCCGCGATTTCCCCAAAGGACATGCCCACGCTCTTGAGTTTCTCGGGATTCGGCTGGATCACGATTTGCTTCGCATAACCGCCCTGGGAATTGACTTCAGCCAGGCCCGGAGTTGAACGCAGGCGGGGTTTGATTTGATAATCGTGAATCAACTTCAGCTCCATCAATTGCGCCTCGCGGGTCGAGGGCTTGTTGGGAGCGTCCTTCGCATATTCCACGGCATAGTAATAGATCTCACCCAACCCCGTGGAGATCGGCGCCAGTTTCGGCGTCAGGCCGGGTGGGAGGGAATCCATCACCGCCTGCAAACGTTCGCTCACGAGCTGGCGCGACCGATACAGATCGGTTCCATCCTCAAAAACCAGCGTCACCTGGGACAGGCCAAACTTGGAGAGCGACCGCAGCTCCGTCAGGCGGGGAAGCCCCGCTATTTCATTCTCGATCGGGAACGTCACCAGTTTTTCAATTTCTTCCGGCGCCAGCGCGGGCACAGCCGTGTTGATCTGGACCTGCACATTGGTGATGTCCGGCACGGCATCGATCGGCAACCGAAGGGCGGAAGCCACGCCAAAGGCCGCCAAAGCCAGAGCCGCGAGCAACACGAACAGGCGTTGCCGCAGGGAGAATTCAAGAAGACGATTCAGCATTTGCGCCTCCCAACCTTAATGAGAATGCCCCCCGCCCCGGGTCGCGCGCAGCTCCGCCAGCCAGAGGGTTTGCACCGGTGCGGTCACGACCTCGTCCCCCGCAGCCACTCCCCGGGCGATCTCCACCCATCCGTCTGCGTCACTTCCAGCCGTCACCCCCAGGCGAACAAAGGCTCCCCCCTGAAGACGATAAACAAACGCCCCCTCCGACGTCCGCAGCAGCGCCGAACGCGGCACCGCAACCACCGCCGCCTCACCCGGCAGGCAGATGCGCGCGGACAGAAACTCTCCTGGCTTCAGCACCCCGGCCGCATTGGCAGCGTTCACCACCACTTCCGATTCGCCGAGAGGCACCGCCCGCTGCGCCGCGAGCACCACGCCCGGTGACAAATTGGTCGCCGTGAGAAACTCCACTTTCTGACCGGCTCGCACCTTTGCGGCGGCGTCCAGGCCAATAAAGCCGGAGCCCTGCGCATCGGAGCCGGCACGTCCCGCCAAGCCGGGGAGGCGGCGATGTTTCCCATCAAAGATCTGGAGCATGACCGGCACGTAATCGGGCAACCGCCGCACCTCGGCTTTCGCGAGCGTCAGACCCAGAAGCGTGCGCGTCTCCTCAGGCAGGATCATCCCCTGTCCTTCAGCGAAGGAGACGCCGGGCATGGCCTGCTGCGCATGAGCATGCCCGTCATCTGCGACATGGCTTTCCGTTTCCCGGTGACCGCAAGCGATCCCGAATGCGATCATCCCCTGGCACAACATCAGCAAAGTCCCCGGCCTCATTTCGCCTCCTCTGGGAAGGTCGCCCCGCCAAATTCCAGCCCGGTGAGACGCTGAATGTCCTGCGCAGCTTCCAACGCCTCCCGCCGCGTATTGAGAAGAGCCTCCACCGCCTCGAGATACTGCTTTTGCAGTTCCACGTAGGTGGAGATCGGGACCGCTCCCAACCGGTAATGACGGTCGGCCAGCTCTGCCGCCTTGCGAAATTCCTCCACAGCCTCAGGACGCCACCTTTGCATCTCATCCAGTTTTGTCTGATAGACCAAAGCTTTCTCCAGCAGGCGGCGATCGAGCTCGCGTTCCGTGACCAACAAAGATGTCTCGGCCTGCTTTTCGCGCGCTGCGGCAGCCTCGATGCCGCCCCGATTCCGGTTCCAGAGCGGCAGCGGAATCGATATCCCGATGCCGGCTTGCTGCTCACGATCGCCCGCCCGCTCCTGTGAAACGTAGGGCCCGACCTTGAACGCCGGATACTTCTCCTGGCGCGCCAGGGAAACACGAAGCCCCTGTTGCTCCAGTTCCACGCGACGCATCTGCAATTCGAAATTGTTCGTTTGCACCGCGGCTAGAAGGGCGTTCATCGCAGGCAGCGTGGCGAAGATCGGGCGGGACGCCTCCACCTCGACCGGCTCCGTCCAGGGCACGCCCCGCAATTGATTCAGTTCGAGAAGAGCGCTCTGCCGGGCGACCGCGGCCTCACTCGATTTGCGCAGCAGGATGAGTTCGGTCGCTTCGATAATCCGCGTCTCCAGCAGAGGGGCCAGCCCCGCCGGATCACGCTGCACCAGCACCTCGCGCAACTGTTGAAACCGTTCCGCGACCTCCGCCGCTGCCGCTGCCCTCTCCTGGGCGGCCAGCAGGTTGTGCGTCAAAACGCGCGTCCGGGAGGCCAGAGCCGCTTTGAATTGCGCGAAGCCGAGTTCCGCCAGTTGGACCTGGCGATTGGCAATGGCTTTCCGCAGCGGAATCCGCCCGGGCCACTCAATCGTCTGCTGCGCGCTGACCGACCACGCCACTCCTTCCTGGGACAGACCTAAATCCCGGACACTTTTCTGGCCGAGAGTGGTGGCAACTTCCGGGTTCACCCAAGCGGCCGCGTTTCGCCGCTCGCCCTTGGCAGCCGCAATTTCCGCGCGGTAAAAGTTCAACTCGGGATTGTGCTCCACCACATCCGCGACGAGGGCCTTCAACGATCCGGGAACGGCAGGCGTGGAGAAGGCAGAAGCCGGATCAACCGCTCTCAATCGAAGAGCGGTGATTAGCAAGCACAAATTCAGACAACCAAAATTACAAATCTTCATAAGCAGACAAAACGGGAAACGAGTTTTAATCGAACACGACAGAACTAACGCGGGGCCGGAAAGGCACACTGCGTCCGCAGGGAGAAATCCCGGGCGGGACTACTACTTATGAAAGAAGGGAAGGCGCACGAGGCGGAAGGGCCGCGCGATACGAAAACTGCCAGAGGCAGGACAAAACCTTGGGAGCGGCGCCGGGTATGACTCTTGGCCCAGCCGGAAGCCTTGAACTCTCGTCAGCCAGCGGGGTCAGAAAGTCGGCAAGCAACAAGGCGGGCTCCGGAATCGGCGTTTGCGCCCGCTCAGCCTTGTAGAGTTGATTCTCCACCGTGGCGCATCCGTCCGCCTCGCAGCCTTTGTCCGGCTGGCCGGGGCAATCCTGCCGATCATTGCAGGCCACGAAAGAAAATGCGTCGAAGAGCTCCAGGCGGCAGTGGTTCGACGCCAGCGCCCAAACCGCGACCAGCGAGACAACCATCAATTTCTTGAGCCACTGCACAATCTCTAGACTACCCATCGGCAAGAAATGTTCAACCCTGAGCGTCGCCAACCGGCCAAAGTTTCGCCTTTCCCGATTTTCGGCGCGGCTTAACCTTGCCGCCATAGACGCAGTGAAAAACGTTCATGTCATCGATTCCCACACGGGCGGCGAACCCACCCGGGTGGTCGTGGCCGGAGGCCCGGATCTCGGGGGCGGCAATGCCGAACAACAACTCAAGGTTTTCCGCGAGAACCATGACCGCTTTCGCTCCGCCGTGGTGAATGAACCGCGCGGCTCGGATGTTCTCGTCGGTGCACTTCTGACGCCGCCTCAGGATTCGGCGTGCGTCACGGGAGTGATCTTTTTCAATAACGTCGGATATCTGGGCATGTGCGGGCATGGAACGATCGGGCTGGTCGCGACACTGGAGCACCTTGGCCGGATCGAGCCGGGCGTGGTCGCCATCGAAACGCCGGTCGGCACCATCCAGGCCACGCTGCATCCAGACAGCTCCGTCTCTGTGCGCAACGTGCCGAGTTATCGGAAAGCGAAAGCCGTTAAAATCAAGGTGGCGGGACTCGGCGAAGTCACCGGCGACGTAGCCTGGGGCGGAAACTGGTTCTTTCTGGTGGAAGACCAGCGCTGGGCGATCGAACTGGCGCGAGTCGATGAACTGACCGATGTCTCCTGGAAAATTCGCCAGGCAGTGAACCAGCAAGGTTTCCCGGAAATCGATCACGTGGAGTTGTTCGGGCCGCCGCAAACTGCGGGCGCGCATTCGCGGAATTTCGTGCTCTGTCCCGGCAAGGCCTACGACCGCTCCCCTTGCGGAACCGGGACCAGCGCCAAGCTGGCCTGCCTTTTCGCCGACGGAAAACTCAAGCCGGGCGACACCTGGCGGCAGGAAAGCATCACGGGCAGCATTTTTGAGGGACAGGTCGAGTCGATCGGCGGCTCGTTGATTCCCACCGTCCGCGGCTCCGCGTTCGTCACGGGCGAAGCGCAGTTAATCCTCGACCCGAACGACCCGCTTTGCTGGGGGATCCATTCGCGATGAAGAGCGTTCTTATTGTGGGAGGCGGCGTGATCGGCCTCGCCACCGCTTACTATGCCGCGCGGCGCGGGCATGCAGTCACTGTTCTGGACCGCAATGCGGAAGCGCAGGGCGGGTGTTCGTTTGGCAACGCGGGCATGATCGTGCCCAGCCATTTTGTACCGCTTGCGGCTCCTGGCGCGGTCGCGCTCGGCCTCAAATGGATGGGCAATCCGGAGTCCCCTTTTTGGATCAAGCCACGGCTCGATTGGGACCTTTTCAGTTGGGGGCTGAAATTCTGGAAAGCATCCACGCGCGCGCATGTCGCGCAGGCCGGCCCGCTGCTGCGGGACCTCCACTTCGCCAGCCGCGGTTTGTTCGAAGAACTGGCCGCCATGAATGAGAACCAATTCGGCCTGGTCCGCCGGGGGCTCCTCATGCTGTGCAAAACTCAGCACGCTCTCGAAGAAGAAGCCCGTGCGGCCGAGCAAGCCCGGCGGCTGAACGTCCCCGCCGAGGTGCTTGATCCGAAGCAGACCGCCGCCCTCGACCCGAATGTCACCATGGACGTTGCCGGCTCGGTCTACTTCCCGAAAGATTGCCATCTCACCCCGTCGGCCTTCATGGCGACGCTTAAAACGGAGGCCGCGCGAGCCGGGGCCAAAATTCTCCATGGCTCGGAAGTCTCCGGTTGGAAGGAAAATTCCGGGCAGATCACCGGCGTCCGGACGCTGGACGGCGAGTTCAAAGCCGATGAATACGTTCTGAGCGGAGGCTCATGGTCTCCGGAAGTCGCGAAGGGACTGCAGCTCAATCTCCCGATCCAGGCGGGCAAAGGCTACAGCCTCACGCTGCAAAACCCGCCCGAACTGCCTCAGATCTGCTCCATTTTCACCGAAGCGCGAGTGGCCGTCACCCCGATGGGTAAAACTCTGCGCATCGGCGGCACCATGGAAATCGCGGGTTTGAACGACCAGATCAATCCGGTGCGCGTTCGCGGGATCATCAAGGCGGTGCCGCAGTACTACCCGAAATTCAAACCGGAAGATTTCGCTGGCATCCAGCCGTGGTTTGGCCTCCGCCCCTGCTCGCCGGATGGGCTGCCTTACCTGGGACGCACCCGTCGCTACCGCAACCTGTGCATCGCCACGGGCCACGCGATGATGGGCCTGAGCCTCGGACCGATCACCGGCGAATTGGTCAGCCAGCTGCTCTCGGATGAAAAGCCGTCCATCGACCTTCATCTATTGAGCCCCGACCGCTACGGCTGAACCCGGAAGCTGGCGGGCGGCTCACCGAGCTTAGGCTGATGCTCCTGCTCCCAGCTTTCAAAACTGCCACCGGGCGCTTTGTGAATCTCGGAGTGGCCATCGGCGAACAAATACGTGCGGCTCGCGCTCCCGTCATTCTGATGATTGAAAGCCTCCTTTTCCCGGAGAATGATCGCCTGTGCCGGGTTCGTGATTTGGTTGAATGCCCCTTGAAACGTGATCTCAAAATCATTTCCGGCCATTCCCTGCAGCCAGGCCACGTCCTCTCGAACCGGGGGATAATGAGGCGTGGCCTCCTCGATATCACGCGGCATCCTCCCTTGATTGGCTTCCGCAAACTTCTGAATCGCCAGCCCCCAGGCATGGGCGACGTTCAGCTTGGCAATTCCCAACGTTCGCAATATCTCCAGCCGCTGCGCCTCCGTAATCTCGTCCCGCTTTGCCGCCGCAGCGGCAAGCGGGGTGGACGCAGGTTTGGGAGCAGAGGCCTGCGCCTTCAGCTGCGTCACCTCGGCCCGCAGGCGCATCAATTCCGAGGTCAGGGAGCGCATCCGCTCCAGTTCACCGGCGGCGGCTGGGGGCGTTGCTCTCTGGAGTTCCTGCTGTTCGGCCAACTGGCGCTGCGTCTCGTCGAGCCGCCCTTTCAGGTCCACCCTCTCACGCTCGCTTAGGATCAGCCCGGTCGCGGTCCCACCCAACAGCAAAACCACGGCGGCTGTTTTTATTTTTGCTGCACTCATAAATCCGTAAAAGCTGGCGGCGTGGCTCAGTGCCGCGGCGGAGGCGAGGGATGTGCCCGCGACCGTTGCGGCCAGGCCAGCGGGAGCGCCCGGAACGGCGTTGGCGATCAGCGCCGCCCCCAGCGCGCCGGCCGAACCCCGGATGCCGCGCCGCTCCAGAATCGAACGCAGCTTTTCCAACGCCCGCCCGACCCTCATCCGGGCGGCGTTTTCCGTCACTCCGATTTTCTCACCGACTTGGGCCAGCGATTGATTGCGGAAAAAGCGCAGAACCACCGCCTCCCGGTCTGGCTCGGACAATTCCTGCATGGCATCGTCCAGGAGAGGCTGCACCTCGCTCCAGCTCACTTCAGGAGCCGAATCTCCAGGCAGTTCCATGGCACCCTCCCGCGCAAGCCGGCGCGCCTCCGTACGACGCATCCGCCGGGCAATGAATGTCGCAGTGTTGTACAACCAGCCGCTCAAGTCCCGGCGCCCGGTCAAACTCCGCGCCTTGCGCGCCAGCTCGCAGAAGGTTCGCTGAGCGACATCCTTCGCCAGATCCGCATCGCCCGCCAATTGCCGCAAAGCGGCCGCGTAAACCAAATCAATGTGTCGGCGCACCAACTCGGCAAAGGCGCTCTCCGAAGCATCGCGCACAAATTCAGCGATTAACTGCTGCTCATCCGTCATCGAATCTCACCGAATATATCCCCGCCGGGGCGCACGACCGCACAAATGAAGCCGAGGAAAACGGCCGCGCCGTTCTGAGCCCCCCAAGCGGCGCCGACATCTCCTCTCAGACCCGACGACGCTACGCCACGAACTTGGCTATGAGATACGCAACGCTGGCGGCGAGGCCGCCCACCAGCATGGTCTGGATCGCGCTCCGGGTTTTCGAGACTTCGGTGAAATGTCCCTTCACGAACCCAAAAATGCCCAGGGCGACCAGAGTGACCGCCGCGGAGACGAAAAGCGCTTGCGTCGAGGAGGACATCAGCATGTAGGGCGAAAGCGGGATCAGTCCCCCAGCCACATAGGAAACCGCGATGGTGCAGGCGCTGCGAACCGCCCGCCGGGGGTCCGGCTCTTCCAGGCCAAGCTCGAATTTCATCATGAAATCCCGCCAGGCGGTTGGATTCCTCTCCAAAGCCGCGATCACCGGCTTCGATTCTTCCGCGCTAATGCCGTATTCGCCGAAGAGGTCCGCGATCTCCTTTCGTTCCGCGTCGGCTTTGGTCACAATTTCGTCCTCCTCCCGCTTTCGTTCGCTGTAGAAGTGTTCCGCATCGCTCCTCGCCGCGAGGTATCCGCCCAAGCCCATGGCAATCGCGCCCGCCGCGATCTCCGCCAATCCGGCGGTGACCACGATATGGGAGGAGGTCAGTGCGCCGGAAATTCCCGCCGCGAGCGCGAACGGCACAGTCAGGCCATCTGCCATGCCTATCACCACATCCCGCACAGCCTCACTGCCGGAAAAATGTTCTTCTACGTGCTGCATATAGATTCCTGAAGCGGTCCCCTCTGTGACTGCCCTAACGCGCCGCGACCTTGCCCGCGCTTTTCCGCACTTTGACGAGGATCGGGCGCGAGGTTTGACGGCCGGCCTCGTTCGAAATGGCATAGCACCAACGGTCCGACTCGGGCACCCAGCGGGCGGCGGTCAGGAAGATCTCCCGCTCGTTTTGATCCTTGGGAATCAGCACCCCGTTCAGCCCGATATTATCGACAATGATGCCGTGGGGGAGATTCTCCACCTGGAAAGTGATCAACTCGTTGTGGCCGTTCCGCCGCACTTTAATGAAGGCGGGGACGCTCTCGCCGGGAGCGATCGTAATTTCGGAATGTTTGGCGTCCCCAGGTTCCAAGGAGACGTAGAGGCTGGCGCTGTCGCTCAAGGTGATCTTCCCGAGGGTTCCCGCGTCGTGCGTGACCACCGCCTCGTTGATCCGCGCGCTGGCCGTGAGCTTTGGCGCAGCGTTCGAGCCCGGATTGGGAGCGTCGGATGCCACGAAGAGATCCCCGAAGGCGCTGGTGTGGCCTTCCTGAATGACAACGGGATTGGAAGCGATCACGCCGGCAGGCAAGCCGGAAATCTCCACCTTGATCTCGCCCTCGAAGCCATCAAAGCGCTCCGCGTTGACGGCAAACCGCTGGCCGCTTCCGCGGGCGATGGCCGGATTCATCCCGTCGACTGTGATTTTGAAATCGGGCCGAGCGGGCCGCACGGACAGGGCGTAGCTGTAAAGGTCGCCGCTAAAACCGCGGGAATCGGTCAACCGCACGCAGTAGCTGCCGTCGCGAGGCGCACGAAAGAGAATCTTGCTGTCACTCCCCAGCTTGCGGTCCGCGTCGTCGTCGTTCTCGAAGTACAAAGGGAAAGTCGGCAGGCCGTTGGCCACGATTTTTTCATCCGGCCGGCGTGCCTCGACGATGTAACACGGCTCAGCATTGGCATGGGCGCTGGCGGTGGTGTCGAAATAATTTCGGCGGCGGCCGCGCACGGCATAAAAGTTGAAGCCAGAGTCGGGCCCTTGCGGCGCTCGAAATAACTTCACCACTTCCCCCTGCAAATAGAGCAACTGGTTCAACTCCATCTCCTCCCAATTTTCCACCCGGCAGTCGACCGTGGTGGAGTCAATGCCGCGGAAAGTCACGGCGGAGGCGCGCACCGCTTGCAAGATCGTCCGCAAGACCGGCCTGCCCTCGGCATCGCGGATTTCGAGCTTGGTGTCCAAGGGAGACCCCAACTGCTCAGCGGCGGACTCGACGACCAGCAACTCTCCGGCTCGGGCCGAAAAGCGAAACCAATCCTCCTTATCCCCGGCCGCGAGACGGCCGACCGCCAGCCCGGGAACCGGCAGCGGTGTCGCGTTCGCGGAGGAGTCATTCGGCTCCACTTCCCGCACCAGAGGCTGGTCGACAACGCTTACGTTCAGGTCGCCCCGCAAGCGGAACAACGCGGGATCGAGGTTTAAAGGAAAATCCCCCGGGGCTGTCGGCACCATCTTGCGGGCTTTCTGGCTGGACGGCAGGTTGAAACCGGAGAGAGTAACTTCGCTCTCCTCGCCAATGGCAATCTTCGGCGGATAAAAACCAGTGACGAACGTGAACGAGCCAATCGCCAGCCGGTAGAAGTGCTCCGGAGATCCCGCCAGAACGAGTTCACTCACGGTGAGGAGATAGCGCCCCCGGGTGGTGAATTCGAACCCGAGCAACGGATCGCCCGTGCGGTCAAAGCGACTGTTCGACGCGAGCACCCTGCCTGCCGAATCCGACAGAGTCAGGACCAGCTCAGCCTTGGAACCGAGCGCTTTGGCCGCGGCGTCGAACACCAGAGTCTGCCCAGCTTCGGCCTGAAACTCATAGCTGTGCTTCTCTCCACTGCGCTCGTGAGTTCCCCAAACGGCCACTGGCAAAGGATCGAGAAACTGGAGTTCAGGCTTCCGCTCCTGTTGCGGCAGGTCATCCACGAAGATCTTCACGGGCGAGCTTTCTTCCTGGCCGACCGCGGCTCGCAGTTCGTAGGCGCCCCGAGCCAGCGAGGCGTCGACCGTCAGTTCGATCCGCCGCTCGCCGTCGATCGCAGTGGTTTCGGGAAGAAGCCGTGCTTTGAGGCGGGGATCACTCAACCGGAGGATGTCCACTGAAGAGAGATTTTTTCCAACCAGCGTCAACTGCGCAGTCGTTCCTCTTTGCACGCCTCGCGGCGCCACTCGCGCGATCGAGGGCCGCGGACGCGGCAGAACGCCGCCAGTCTCCCGGTCATAAAATGCCAGCGACCCATCCAGACGGCCGACCGCCAGGCCCTTATCCGCCGTGAACGCTACTCCGGGCGCCCAATCCGGCTGCGCCTCCAGCACGCGCCGCTCCGTCATGGTTTGCAGGTCCCAAAGTTTGACCAGCCGATCGTCCGCGGCGCTGACCAACGTTTTCCCGTCAGCCGAGAAAGCCAGCCGCAGAATCGAGCCCTCGTGGGCAAACGTGGAAAACAGGAGGGGATTCGTCGTCTCGCGGGCCTCCTCACTAATCTCCCAGACTCGGATGCGATTGTCGCCCCCTGCAGCGGCCAGGCGTTTGCCGTCCGGAGAGAATGCCACCGTCAGCTGCTCTTTGAGGGGCTGAGAAAAGGTCTCCCGCCGCGCGCCACTGGCCACATCCCAAAGCTTGATGGTGCGATCGCCGCTGGCGCTCGCGAGGATCTTGCCATCCGGACGAAAGGCCAGGGCGTAAACACAGCCGTTATGGCCCAGGAGAGTCCGGATCTCTTCACCCGTTTCGGCATTCCAGAGTTTGATCTTCTGATCGTAGCTGCCGGTTGCCAGCAAACGCCCATCGGGAGAGACCGCCAGCGCGTAGATGGAGTCGGGATCGGCCTTGAACGAGCGCACCGTCGAACCGTCCTCGATCTTCCACTGCCGGACGTCGCCGCTCAACCCCGCCAGGCCGCCACCGCCAAAGAGAAACTTGCCGTCCGGAGAAAAGGCCAGCGCGTTCACCGGGCCGTCCGGAGCAGCCGCAGTGCGCAGCACCGTTTGCGATTCGGCGCGGTAGATTTCGACCTCGCCCGCGCGGCCGGCCGCCAGCAACCCGCCCTTCGCCTCATAAGCGAGAGAAAAAATGGAACGGCGGGGCGGGACCCGCGGCGTTATCCGAGGCGCAGCCACTTCCTTGGCCAACGAAACATCTCCGGCTGGCGCGCGAGCGCCGTCGTCGATCCACGCCCGCACGGCCGCGATTTCCTCAGCCGTCAATTTCGCCCGCTTTCCCGGAGGCATGATCTTGCGCTTTCCATCCACTTCCACCCTGCCCTCAATCATTTTGACCAAAAGGCTCTCCGAACTCTGGCCGGGAACAATTGCGGGCCCGGTCTCTCCGCCTTTCAACAGGGCGGCGTAATTCTCCATGAGAAACTTCCCTTCCGGATCGGGCGCAGAATGGCAGTCGAGGCAGCGTTCCTGGAAAATTACCTTCACCCGCGCGAAAGAGACGTTTTCAGCAAACGAACGGCCTGCCCCAAAAGTGCACAACATCAGAGCGAGCCACCGAACGACCTGCCAAAGCCGCAAACCGGGAATTCCAACGTTCAAAGCCCGCCAGCCAACGTCGCCGCAACTCCTCCGGAAGCGGTGGGAGCTTGAGAACCTCAAGGCTTTGGCAGGATCGTACTCCATAGTGGGAACGGAGGGAGATTACCGCCGCAACGACTTACGACGCAAGCTTTGGCCGGTGGGCAAATCGCGCGTCTCCGGCATCGAACAACTGGATCGAGGCGACGGCATTCCCGGGAGCTTAGGTATTTGCCAAACTGAAAGACCGCAGACCAAGGACGTCCGGTCGTGGGATGTCACAGATTCAGCAGGCAGCGGTGATGCATTTTGGATTTTGGATGGCTCGCAGCAAGGATCGAAACCAGCGAGTGAGCGGCAACGCCTGCGGCCGGTTAAAGCGCAGATTGCCAATCTGCCGGCACAGCCGATTAACAATCGGCGCTACCTGCATTTTCGTCCGCGTTTCCCGCTGCAGCAGACCGGGGTGATTCTCACAAGGTCTTTCGCTGATCCACTGGCGGCCGGGAAGTCACAAACGGGACAACGGTTTCGGGCGGGCGTTGTCCAACTCTCGATGCTTTCGGTCCCGCTGGTTTGGCGAGAGATGCTGGTGCAGTCGCGCGCCCGGGCGACGTATGACGCGCGCATCGGCTGGGGGCTCGCGATCGTGGGCGTGCTGGGCATCCTGGCCTGGAATTTCCCGAACCAAAGCTCGCACGGCTATTACGTGCTCTCCGGAATTCATGCTTGTTTCGCCCTCACGCTTTTTTTCCTCGCCCCGATCGGCGCGGCCGATTGCCTGAGCCGGGAGAAGCGGGAGGGAACGCTGGGCCTGCTGCTTTTGACCCACCTGACTCCGGCCCAGATCGTTCTGGGCAAGCTGGCGGCGCATTTGCTCCGGCTGTTCTATTTCTCGCTGATGATGGCGCCGTTTCTGGTGCTGCCGGTGCTCATGGGGGGCGTCGATTTTCACGATTTCCTGCTGTCCGCCGTCGTGCTCTTCGCCATCGTCGCCGCTGGCCTCACCGGAGGCATCGTCGCCTCCTCCCTCTGCGCGAGTTCGGGCCTGGCACTCTCATTTGCCATGATGGGCGCCACGCTGGGCGTGCTGGCGCTGGGATGTGCGTTCACCGAGGTTCTTTGCCTCGGAACAAGGTCACCCGCGCTCAGGGAGGCGCCATGGGTGGTGCGGATTTTCGTGATTGGCGGCGGGGTTCTGATCTTTCCGTTTCAAGGACGAGAAATCGCGAGCCGCTTTGCGGTCCCTCCGTCATTTTTCTCGGGCGCCGTGGCCGGGTTGGGGGCCAGTTCGCTGCTCCTGCTATGGTTCGGGTTCAGGTTCGCAACAAGCTGTGTCGCCCGGCAAGGGATGCTGGCGATCGAAAGCCGGCGGCAGGCCGCGTTTCGGAAGCGATTTCTAACCCCGATTCTCGGGCGGCGCGCGCTGCGGCGCTCGATGAGCCGGAAACTCGATCGGAACCCGCTGGTCTGGCTGGAGTATCGCACCGCCTGGGCTCGGGCCGCCCGGTGGGCGATGATTTCCCTGATCGTTTGCGCCGAGATCGGGCTTTGGCTCGATTTTCCTCCGAGCGAAGGGGTGCAAACGGCGCAATTCTGGATGCTGGCGGGACTGGTGGCCTTTCTCGCCCTCAAGTCCGCCCACAGTTTTCATGCCGAAAAGGAGAGCGGCGCATTTGAACTGCTGCTGGTGACGCCGACGACCGAACGCAAACTGGTCTTCGGCCGCTTGCGCGCGCTCAGCCACTATTACATCCTGGCAATCGGGGTGCTGCTCCTGTTTTCCGCGCTGGCGTTCTATTTCTCGGAACACGGGAGCTTTATCGATCCGAACCTGTCGAACGCGGTCTTTCAGATGAGCCTGTGCGCGAGCCTGCTTTCCGTCCCCTGCTCCGGACTGTTCTTTGCGTTGCGTTCGCGAGGATTCGTCCCGGCGCTGCTCTGGACGGTAGGCGTCTCGCTGCTCGCGCTGCCGTGCGCCTGGACCGCTTTCAGCGGAGTGCTGTGGATAGCGGTGCGCAACCAGTGGCCGCCGGCCGTATCTGTTCAGAACGCGCTGCAGGAGATCTGGTGGCCGGTGCTGCTGGGGGTCGCGCTTTACCATCTCCTGGCCGCGGGACTCTCGACCAAAGCGGCGCTCGACCTCCTGAAAGAACGCAATCTCGGACAACGGCAGTGACGCCGCGGGCAGCCGCAAATATGCTGTCAAAGAAGCAGCAAAGAGGGACAATTGCTTCTGAGGATGCGACCTCGCTTAAGAACCCGACAACTTGCCGCGGCCTGCGCCTTGGGAGCTTTATTGACGGCTCACGGCGGTCTCCGTGGAGAAGCGGGATCCTTCCCACGATCCCTGGAGGCTGGGTTTGAGAACCCGCCGGTCGAATCCCGAACCCGGCTGTTCTGGCGGATTTTCGGACCGGCCTGGAGCGAAGCGGAGATCGACTACCAACTCGGATTGATGCGCGAAGCCGGCGTGGGTGGAGTCACCGCGTTTTTTATGTATCCCGCAGCCGTGGACGGCCCGGAAATTCACAACCAACGCTTCCTCTCACCCGAATTCCTGGCGACTTTGCATCATGCAGCGGCGCGGGCCCGGGAATTGAACCTGCGGTTTGGAGTGGCGGGCGGAACCGGGTGGCCGTTCGGCGGCCCGACGGTTGCCCTGGAGGATGCGGCGCAGCAAGTGCGACAGGTCCCTCTGCCTCTGCCACCTGCCGGAGCAACGCTCCGCTTGCCGGAACTGCGCGAGCGGGAGCGCGTGCTGGCGGTTTTCGCCGGCACAAACGAGGTAACCCGCGAGGCCGTCGCCGGGAGGTTTTTGCCAAAACCGGGCGAGCGGCTCATCGGATTCATTACCGGTCCCACCGACATGCAGGTGAAGCGGTCCGCTTTCGGAGCGGAAGGGCTGGTTCTGGATCACTACCAGGCCAGTGCCGCGCGGCGGTATCTCGAGGCCGTGGCCGGCCCCATGTTGAACGCCGCGCCGGGCCTGATCGAGTCCATCTTCTGCGACAGCCTGGAAGTGTATCGAGCGAACTGGACGGGGGATTTTGCGGAACGATTTCGGAAAGCGCGCGGCTACTCCATCGTTTCCGCACTGCCGGAAATGTTGGATGAAACCTCAGCCCAAGCCGCAAAGGTGCGGTTCGACTACTGGAGAACCTTGGCAGAAACCACCGAAAGCCAGTTTACGCAAACGCTTTCGGACTGGGCGCACCACCATCACGTCCGGTTGGAGATGGAGGCTTACGGAACGCCCCCCAATCCGCTCACGGCGGCGAGATACATCGATGTTCCCACCGGGGAACAATATGAATGGAGGGGCTTTTCCCTCTGCCGGCTGGCAGCCTCAGGCGCTCACCTGGCGGGGCGGAACGTCATCGGCGCGGAGGCGTGGACCTGGCTCGGCCTTCCGAACCGCCTGGGGGACAGCCTGAGCGACGCGAAACTGTGCAGCGATCTGCATTTCCTCGCCGGCGTTAACGACCTGACCGGGGTGGACTTCGCCTACTCTCCGCGCTCGGCGGGGGCGCCCGGGTGGCTGCCTTACTACGGCCCGGTGTTCAACCAGAACAATCCTCAATGGCCCTGGTTCAAGGAGCTGGTGACCTATGCCAGCCGTTGCCAATGGATGCTGCGCCAGGGCAAACCCGTGGCCAACGTCGCGCTCTATCTCCCGGTCGAAGACAAATTTGCATTTGGATCGACGGAACAAATGCCTCTGGGCTTTGAACTGCGCGACCATTTTGTCTCCGGGCCGAAAACCGGGGAGTTCGGCCTGCAGACCGCCCTGCATCATCATTCCGACCTGATCGACAGCCTCTTTGCCCGCGGGTTCAACTTCGATGGCCTTGATTTCTTCAGTTTGATCCGAAACGCCCGGGTCCGGAACGGCCACCTGCTCGCCGGCGATGGCGATTACACGATCCTGATCCTGCCGCGCGTCATCGGAATCGAGAAAGGCGCGCTGGCCAAAATCGTGGATTTCTGCCAATCGGGCGGAATCGTTTTGGCGACGGGCCGGCTGCCCGAGCGGATCTATGAGAACGCAGTCACTCCGTCAACCAGTGGAAAGCAGGACCTCGTAAAGCTGTTTGGCCGCGATCCCGATCGGAGCCGCAGTTGGGAGCGCGCCTGCGGCCGAGGCAGGGTGTTGTTCGTGCCGGACGAAGCAGCCAGCCTTCAAGCCGCGTTGAGTGGCTTTCCATCCGACATTGAGATCGAGCCGCCGCTCCCAGAAGTCGGCTTTGTGCATCGGCGGCTGGCCCTCGGTGATCTCTATTTCCTCTGCAATACCAGCGAACGTCCATGTCAGTTCAACGCCACCTGCCGAACTCGAGCGACCCGCGCCCAAGCATGGAACGCACTCTCCGGGGAGAAGCAAACCCTCGGCGTCATCCAGGTTTCGCCCGATCAAGCCCGGACGCGCGTGGAACTGCCTCCCAGAAGTTCACTCTTTCTCGTGTTTGGCGCCGGATCAGCAACCGGGGAAGACTCCGCGCCAACGTGGCAGACCCAGGAGATTAAGGGGGACTGGCATTTAACCTTTGCGGGAACCGATGCGCCAGCGGATCAATCGCTGACCCGCCTGGCCTCCTGGACAGAATCGCCCGACGCGCGGTTTTATTCCGGGGTTGGCACTTATACGACGGCCTTCGATTGGACCCATCCGATTCCCCAGCGGGCGCTCCTCGAATTCTCCGAACTGCACGAAGCCGCCGAGGTGACGCTCAACGGAGAACCGGCCGGAACGGCCTGGACGCCTCCGCTCCAGATCGACGTGACCCGGCGACTCATTCAGGGACGCAATACCCTGACGATTCGCGTAGGCAATCTGCCGCTGAATCTCTTCCTCGGGAGCCCGGATCCGGACCTTGCTGAATTGCGGAAGGTCTACGGCAATCGATTCCCCGCGCCGGAAGAAAAGCGCCAGCATCCTGACCCGGCGCCGTCTGGAATTACGGGGCCGATCTTCCTGCGCTTCGTCGAATCGGACGCTCCGTCCAAAAAATGAAAAAGGGACGCCGAAGCGTCCCTCGCAAAATCTAAGGTGATTCCGGGTTTAACCCGCGGATGCAGTCTCTTCGGTCGCGGCCGCAGCCTTCTGCGAGAAGACGAGCTTGTCTCCCTCCACAGTGACCTGCACCACACCGTCGTGAACCTTGCCGCGGAGAATCTCCTCGGCCAGCGGATCTTCCAGGAACCGCTCGACAGCGCGCCGCATCGGGCGAGCGCCATAGACCGGGTCGAAGCCCTTCTCCACCAGGAAATCCTTGGCTTTGGAATCGAGCTCAAGCGTGATGCTGCGATTCTTCAGGCGCTCGGTGACCTTGTGGATTTCGAGGTCGAGAATCTCGATCAAATCCGGCTTGTTCAGTGAGCGGAACACGATGATGTCATCGAGCCGGTTCAGGAACTCCGGACGGAACACGCGCTTGGCTTCGTCGAGAATCTTGTCGCGCATCTTCTCGTAATTCGTCTCGTCGCTGGCTGCGCTGAAACCGATCGTGGACTGCTTTCGGATGGTTTCAGCCCCGACGTTGGAAGTCAGGAGAATGATGGTGTTTCGGAAATCAACCACGCGCCCCACGTTGTCTGTCAGTTTTCCTTCTTCGAGGATCTGCAGGAGCATGTTCATCACGTCCGGGTGCGCTTTTTCGATTTCATCGAAGAGGACCACGGAGTAAGGCCGGCGGCGGACAGCCTCGGTCAATTGGCCGCCTTCCTCGTAGCCGACGTAGCCCGGAGGCGAGCCCACCAGACGGGACACGGTGAACTTCTCCATGTACTCGGACATGTCGAGTTGGATGAGCGACTTGGCGTCCCCAAACATGTTTTCGGCAAGCGTCTTGGCAAGCAACGTCTTGCCCACCCCGGTCGGTCCGAGGAGTGCGAAAGTGCCGATCGGACGCTTCGGATCTTTGAGGTCGGCGCGTGAACGGCGAAGCGCTTTGCAGAGAGCAACCACGGCATCCCGCTGTCCAATGACGATCTTGGACATGTCCACTTCCATGGTGAGAAGCTTCTCTTTTTCCCCCTGCTCCATCCGCTTGAGCGGAATTCCAGTCCATTTCGCCACGACCTGCAGAATGTCATCCTCCCCGACCGAGACGCGCTTCTCTTCGCGGGTCTGCCGCCAATCATTGAGCACCGCTTCCAACTTCTCCTTGGCGTGCTTTTCCTTGTCGCGCATCGCCGCGGCGCCTTCGAAGTCCTGCTCCTTGATCGCGCGTTCCTTGCGGGTCTTGATATCTTCGATCTCCGCTTCGATGTCCTTCACCTCGGGCGGGCGGGTCATCGCGCCAATGCGCGCGCGAGATCCGGCTTCGTCCATCAGGTCGATCGCCTTGTCCGGGAGAAAACGGCCGGTGAGATAGCGATCCGACAGCTTGACTGCGGCTTCCAAGGCTTGCTCGGTAAACTCGACTTTGTGGTGAGATTCGTATTTGTGACGAAGCCCTTTCAGAATCAGCACTGCTTCGTCCACGGAGGGCGCCTCGACTTTGACGCTTTGGAAGCGGCGTTCGAGCGCGGCATCCTTTTCGATGTATTTCCGATACTCGTTCAGGGTGGTGGCCCCGATGCACTGCATCTCGCCCCGGCTCAACGCGGGCTTGATGATATTGGAGGCATCCATCGTGCCTTCGGCCGAACCGGCCCCCACGATGGTGTGCAGCTCGTCGATAAAGAGGAGGATGTTTTTCGCCCGGCGAATCTCATCCATCACCGCCTTGATGCGTTCCTCAAACTGGCCGCGATACTTGGTTCCGGCCACCATCAGGGCGAGGTCGAGCGTGATTACACGCTTGTCGCGGAGAATTTCGGGCACGTTCCCTTTGGCGATTTCCTGAGCAAGACCCTCCACAATGGCGGTTTTGCCGACACCGGCTTCGCCCAGCAGGACGGGATTGTTCTTGGTCCGGCGGCAGAGAATCTGGATGACGCGTTCGATCTCGTTCTTGCGGCCGATCACCGGATCCATTTCGCCCTTGCGAGCGATTTCGGTCAAATCACGGCCGAAGGCTTTGAGCGCGGGCGTTTTGACTTCGCCCTTCTTTTCGGTCTTTTCCGGGCCGCCCGCTCCGGGGGCCCCTTCACCGGGAGGAGCTTCCTCGGCGGAATTGAAGTTGGGATCGAGTTCCTTCAGGATTTCCTGGCGGGTCTGCTCGATATCGACATCCATGTTCTTGAGCACACGGGCGGCAACGCCGTCCCCTTCGCGCAACAATCCGAGCAGGATGTGTTCGGTGCCAACGTAGGTATGGTTGAGGGCCTTGGCTTCCTTGGCGGCCAGGGAAAGCACCTTCTTCACGCGGGGGGTGTAAGGGATGTTCCCGATCATCTTCTGGTCCGGCCCAGTGCCGACCAGTTTTTCCACCTCCATGCGGACGGTTTCGAGGTCAAGCCCGATCTTCTGCAGAACGTTCACCGCCACGCCTTGACCCAACTTAATAAGGCCGAGCAACAAGTGTTCGGTCCCCACGAAATTGTGGTTAAAGCGGTCAGCTTCCTTGCGGGCAAGAGCGAGGACCTGCTGAGCGCGAGGGGTGAAATTGTTCATTGCTTCTTCGCTCATATTACGATCAATCTAAAATGCGCCGGATCACTCCTTTTGTCCAGCTTTAGGGGTTTGCGATGACGATAAAGTTTCCGAAGTTGGGCGGCTAACATTCTTTAGCCGCTCCCGAAGCATATCCGCCCGCAAAAGATCCCGCTCCTCGGCGGACAATTTCTCAGAAAACTGCTTTTGCAGATGGGCCGGTTGCGTGGTGATGAACAGTTCGTCCACCAGCGCCAGCTTGGTCCCCGGAAACAACCCGAGGTCCACCCCCAAACGCATGAGGGAAAGCAGGTTCATAGTCTCTTTGGACGAAATGCTGTGAGCGTTGGCGAGGATGCCGTAAGCGCGCCCAATATGGTTGAACAGGACTTTCGCCTTCTTCTCGAGCAACGAACCTCGAGCATTTTCCTCGTGTTCGATCAATTGGGCCAGAACCTTGTTCAGTCTTTCGACGATATCGGTCTCCACCTCGCCGAGGGTCATCTGGTTCGACACCTGAAAGATGTTCCCGAGCGCCTCGGTGCCCTCGCCATACAGGCCGCGAACCGCCAACCCCAGCTTGTTGACCGCCTGAACAATTTGGTTGATCTGCTCGCTCAAAACAAGCGCCGGCAAATGCAACATGGCGCTAACCCGAATCCCGGTGCCCAAATTCGTCGGGCAAGCGGTCAGGTATCCCAACTCCGGGCTGAAAGCGTAGTCCAGCTTCCGTTCGAGGGCGGAATCAAACTGGTCGATGGCCTGCCAGGCCTCCTTCAACTGCAAACCCGGCTTGAGGGCCTGCATGCGCAAATGATCTTCCTCGTTGATCATGACGCAGATCGCTTCGTCCTTGCTGATGACCAGGCCGCTCCCGGCGTTCTTGGCCGCATGTTCCCGGCTGATCAAATGGCGCTCGACCAGAATTTGCTTATCCAGCGCGGTCAGATTGTCCATCGCCTCGGAGTAGCCCCCTTCCATCTGCGGGAGAGATTCCACCGCCGGGCGAATCGCCTTAAGCGCTTCCACGCGATCAGGTTTCTTGGCGTAGCCAGGGAATGGCCAGGTCTTGGTGTTGCGCGCCAGGCGAACGCGACTGGAGAGAACGATGCGACTGTGAGGCCCCTCTCGCTTGCTGGCTTCAGCGGGGCTGCTGATATGATCTAACACGCTGCTCATCGAAATTTAAATATTGTCCCGCGCTCCCGGAGAATATATCGGCTCCGAAAACTTCGAAGTCAATTAAATGTGCGGGTTTGATGCGGCTGCCTTTAAACCGACCCGGGTGAACCCGCAAAGCGAGCACGAATGAAAAAGACCCGCATCACTGCGGGTCTGGAAATTCGCGAAGTTGAGATTGGAACTCTTCCGTGGCCGGGGATTATCAATTGCCGGACAGGCACGATATCTGCGGTCCGCTCAACGGATGTCGAACACTTTAGCGGGCGAACGACGTGGCGAGCTTGGTTTCGCCGGAAGCCTGGCCGCGATTCAAGATCAGCATCGGCTCGTTCACCGTCTCAGTGTCGATGGCAGGGATATGTCGGCGAGAGGCAAGCGCGAGAGCGCTGACGACACCAGCCGTTGCAACCGTCGAGATACCCATCCAGACATAGAGTGCAATCATCATACTTTGGATAAAGCATCGGGTGTACCGAGCCATTCTTTAGCGCAAAATTGAGAAAACTCGGCTGGAGAAAGGCCATTACCACCCAAAATCAGCCATTTCTGCCGTATTTCACCCCGTAGGAGAGGCCTATGGACGTTCGAAGCAGGCAAAATTCGCCGCCTTTCGGTATTCTCATCTATGAGAAAGGCAGGAATTGCCCAGAGTTTTTGCAAACGCGCGAGTCATGCCAAATTCAGGCCAAAAGGCAAAAGATGGGCTGGTCTATTTTGCCGAAGTTTGACAGCGTAAATCGCAAATGGACGAAAACGTCTTGGTGGTGCCGGCTGAGAGCATCGAGCGCCACCTCAAAACTGAATTTGAACCTGCGGCCGCCCGGTCGGTCATTGCCACCGCCAATCAAACACGCAAGTTCCTGCCCCGGAGCAAAGTAGAGCAAGACGAAACCCACAAACAGATCATCCCCTACATCTGCATTCGCCATGGAGGATCGTTCGTTTTGCTGCAGCGAACGAACAAACAGAGCGAAGCCAGGCTCCACAACAAATTCTCACTCGGAATTGGCGGGCATATCAACGACCAGGAAGTAGCGGCCGGAGCACAGGATTTGGTCCACGCGGGCATGCTGCGGGAACTCCGCGAGGAAATCTCGGTGGGTGCCGACTGGAAGCTGAATCTGCTCGGCACCATTTACGACCCGACCACCCCGGTCGGCCGGGTTCATTTCGGCATTGTCTACGAACTCGAAACGCCAGAGAAATCTTTCGCCCTGAACGAACCCGACCTGATGTCCGGCCAGTGGGTGTCCGTCGGAGATCTGGCCAGCTACAAAGAGCGCATGGAGACTTGGTCCCAGCTCTTAATGGGCGGTTACATCGAGCGATTGTAACGCCTGTGCCGGGCGGCCCGTTCGCCCAGCTTCCGGCGTCTGGTGAGTTTGGCTCACCGATGAGGGATGCTCCCGGCCAGTGTCCCCCGGTCGATACCAAGTTTACAAGGTTGCCAACCTTGTAAACCTCATTTAAACTTCGATCGCCATGGTCACAACCATCGAGAACCAGATCAGCCGGATGCACCTGCCCGCGCGCGAGAAGGCCATGGTCAGCGAGTTGACCCGCGTGCTCAGTCGCTACGCCGACGAGACTCCAGCCAAGCTGGCGCAACTGACGAGCCTCGCGTTTGGTGTGACGATCGGCGGGGGGGCGTCCCGGGAGCAAAAGCTCGCTCAAGCCCATATCCGCGGGCTGGAAGCGCGGCAGCAACTGGTGGAGGCCGAAGGAGGCAGCTGGTCATCCGAGGAGGCCGCGCGGCTGCTGCACATCTCCAAAACCGCGGTGCTCAAGCGGCTGGCGTCCGGCCGGCTGCTGGCGTGGCGGGAGGAGCGACTGCAAGCGGCCCGCTTTCCGCGCTGGCAATTCAATGAACGCAGCCAGGTGTTGGACGGATTGGAAGAAGTCCTCGAAATCCTGAACCAGGACCAGCGGCTGGACGCATGGGGCAAAATGCTCTTTTTCTTGCAGGAAAAACCCAGCCTGGACGGCTTGCGGCCGCTCGACCTGCTTCGGAAGGGGAAATTAGAGCCGGTACGCCTGGCGGCCCAAGCGTATGCCGAGTAGTCCGGCGCCGCTGCGGCCGCTTTACACTCCGCCGGCGGATTTCGACCGGCGAACCATTCCGCCGACTCGCCAACCCCACCGCAATTGGTTTCGAGTGCATCGCTCCGGGGTGAGCGCGATTCAGTTTGGGATTCAGCCGCATCATCGCTTTTCCCACGCGCACTCGCCCTTCCCCTGGTTCTACGCGGGATCCACCGTGTCGGTCTGCCTGTGGGAATACTTTGGCGATGATGTGTTGGGCGGCCGACACGTGATCTCCAGCCACAAATGGGACGGTTGCAGCCTGAGCCGGATCAATATTCCGCAGGTGAAAGCCTGCGCGGTCAGTCTGGAGGCGACCCGCAACGCCATAGGAGTGGACAAGGGCAGTCTGTTGGCAGCCGACCTTAGGGTTCCTCAGGCCTGGGGTTTGGCCGTGCAACAACACCCGGCAGGATTCGAGGCGATCAAGTATTCCAGCCGTTTCATCGACCCGCCGTGCGTGGCCTTGTTCGACCGGGGAGGCCTGGGGACCCGGCTCCAGGAAACCTTGCTGGGCGAGCTGAACGCCTTGGACGACGCCGTTGGGTGGCTGGCGGAACACAATGTCGCCCTGGTCTGATTGGGAGAATTGAGTCACGAAACCGGACCCGGCGGCTGGCGGATCAATCTCCGCGAAAGACCGGGCCGACGCAGTAAGTTGGGATGACGCAGACTGATTTCAGCTCGGCTTACGGCTGGATGATGATCCTCTCGATCGTCATCTCGATCATGATTTGGCGCCGGCTGGCCCGGGCCGATTCCCGGCTCTTGTTTATTTACATGGCAGCGCTGATGGGCGCGTTGTTCGGATCCAAGGTCGCCTACCTGGCGGCCGAAGGCCTGCTCCATCTGCACGACGAAAACCGGTGGCAGGTGCTGGCCACGGGCAAATCGATCACCGGGGCGTTGCTCGGCGGGTACGCCGGGGTGGAAATCGTCAAGCGGCTGACCGGCTATCGCAAGCCCACCGGAGACCTCTTCGCCATCGTTGCACCGTTCGGAATCGCCCTTGGCCGAGTGGGCTGCATTCTGCACGGATGCTGTCTTGGCCAGCCTTGCCGCGCGGGCTGGTACGGGGTCCCGGATGCCCATGGCGTTTTCCGCTGGCCCGCCGCGCAGGTGGAACTCATTTTCAACCTCGGCGTCGGGCTGGTTCTCTGGCAACTACGCCGCCTGGGGGTCTTGAAAAACCAGTTGTTCCATATCTACCTGATGGCCTACGGGCTCTTCCGTTTCGGGCACGAATTCTGGCGGGACACGCCACGTTTCGGGGCCGGGCTGAGCGGCTACCAATTCATTTCGCTGCTGGTTTTCGGACTGGGACTCTGGCGTTTCGTATCCCGGCAGCGGACGGTTGCAGCCCAAGCTCCCCCTTGAAAAGCGCGAAACCGCCCCGTCTTTTGCACGCGACAGCGCTGCTGGCCGAGCCTATGATCCGGCCCCTTTAACCCTGAGGTTCCATGGATTTAGTCTGGATTCTTTTCGCCGCCGGGGCCGGGACTTGCATCGCGTTGCAAGCAGCCGCCAATGGTTCCCTTCGCGCCAATCTGCACGATCCGCGCTACGCGGCGTTTTTCTCCATCCTGGGAACATTCGCCAGCGCCATTCTTTTCATGACGGCGCTGCGTCCGCGCTGGCCGGATGGGGTTGAATGGCGAACCATTCCCTGGTGGAACTGGATCGGCGGACCGCTCGGCGCCACGATCGTGCTGGCCGGGGCCACGCTCACGCCCAAACTGGGCGCTGCCGCCTTCATTGCCGCCGTGGTCGCGGGCCAACTCTTCTGCTCGCTTATTCTCGATTCCTTCGGCCTCATGAATGTGCCCCAGCAGCCGCTTTCCCTGGGACGGATCATCGGAGTGGCCATGGTGTTCGGCGGCGTGCTGCTGGTGCGCTATCGCTAAGCCGCCGGGAGAGCACTCGGCTGCGGGGCCAAAGCCCGGCGGGAGGGCGGCCATAGCATAATGACCGCTCCGACAAGGCCGGAGAGCGCGCAAACCGACCACAACCAGGTCGCGCTCTGGGAAAACAGGAACATTCCGAGAGCCGGACCAAAGATGAGCGCGACGCTCCAAGTAAACCCATGCGCGCCCATATAACGGCCGCGCATAGTCTCCGGCGCTAGATCCGCGATGTAGGCGACGGCGACGGGCATGCTGAGGATTTCCCCCAGCGTCAGAACAAACATGGCGAGCCCGAGCGAGGGAATCCGGGAGGTGAACAGGTTTAAGCCGAAGCCGAGGCCCACCAACACGTAACCGACCGCGATGCAGTAGCGCGGCTCGAAACGGCGGCTCCAATTCGTCAGGAGCAATTCCAGGGAGGCCACCGTGAGGCCGTTAAACGAGATCAGAGCGCCGTAAACCGTGGGGGAGTAGCCCAGTTGGGAGACGAACAGGCCGTAAGTGGAACTGATCTGGTAAAAGATCCAGGCGATAAAAACCGAAGCGCCCAGAAACTGCAGAAAGCGCCGATCCCTCCGGATGCTGGACCAGGCCACGCTCCAGCCAGCGTCCGCGTGCCCCGACCGCACGCCATGCGGCAGAAATGCCCAGGCCACAGCCCCGAAAAGAACCGAGGTGAGAGCATCTCCGAGGAAAAGCCAAGAAAACGAGTAATTGGCCAGAAAGCCCGCGGTCGCCGGACCAAAAGCCCACCCGGCGTTCAACGCCATCCGATAAGTCGAAAAGGCAATCACCCTCTGGCCGGCGGGCACCAGGTCAGCCAGCAGCGCGCTGCTCGCGGGCCGATAAAGCTCGCCGCACAACCCGTTCAGGCCCACCAGCAGAACGATCGCCCACCAGGAACTGGCTTGTGAAAGCAACAGCATGGTGACCGCTCCGCTGAGGGTGGAGAGGGCAATTGTCTTTCTCCGGCCGATCTGATCCGCCAGCTGGCCACCGGCAATGCAGGCCAGGAGCGTGCCGCCGCCGTAGGCCCCGATCGCGAGGCTGGCTTGCGCCAGACTGTAACCCTGTCGCGTCATATACAGAGTCAGAAACGGGATAACGAACGTGCCAAACCGGTTTAAAAAGATCCCCAGAAAGAGAATCCAGGCCTCGCGCGGCAAAGCGCGAATCGACGACAGAATTCCGGCACGACCGGCGGCGGCCTGCGCTGACACTTGATTCACAGTTTTTGCACTCATGGTCTGGAAAACAAAAAACCCTGCTCACCGTTGGCGAGCAGGGTTTTTTGGTAAGCCTAAAATTCTATGACTTCGCTTCCTCCTGCTCCGGCCCACGGCCTGGAGTGTTAATGGTCGCAATACGGGTCGTGGTGCACGGCCAATAAGCGCCCATTCCCGCTACTTTGCGGGCATGCGCGGCTGGATGCATGATGGAAACAAAGAATCTCACTATTGGGCATAAGCTGAAAGCGGCCCGGGCTCTCGTCAAGAACGATTTAAGGCCATTCGCCGGCGAATAACAGCTCGACAGGCGAGCGCCGCCGTATAAAAGGGAGGCATCCATGAGGTCTCTGGTTTTATTAGCCGTTGCACTGGTTACCGGCTTCAACGCGCTCGGCGCATCCGCCCCCACGATCGTGTTTGTGGCGGGCGAATTCGAATACCACTCGAAAGAAACGCTGCCCGCGTACGCGCGCAAACTTTCGGCGGAGTACCAGGTCAACGCGATTGTCCTGCAACGGCCGGACGACGAGAAGATCCAAAGCATTCCGGACCTTGAAAAGCTCGACCAGGCTGACCTCGCGGTGATCCTGATCCGCCGCATGGTGCTGCCGGAAGAGCAGCTCAATCATTTCAAGAAGTATCTCGCCGCCGGGAAGCCGCTGGTCGGGATGCGCACCGCCAGCCACTCCTTTGAGAATTGGAAGGAGTTCGATGCCCAGGTCCTGGGCGGCAATTACCAGGGCCATCATGCGAATGAGCTCAAGACCAGCGTGAGCCTGATCGCTGAGATGCGTGACCATCCGCTCCTCCGCGGCGTGACGCCTTTCGTGTCGGACGGATCCCTTTACAAGAATACGCCGCTGCGCGCGGGCTCAAAGCCGATTCTGCTCGGAACGGTCACCGGCCAGCCTCCGGAGCCGCTGGCGTGGACCCACGAGTATCACGGAGGCCGCATTTTCTACACTTCGTTGGGGCATCCCAACGATTTCAAGCAGGACTCCTTTCTGCACTTGCTGCAAAACGGGATGGAATGGGCTTTGGATCGGCCGCTCGAAAAGCGCGCGAAATAATCTTCAACGCGAATTGACCGCAAGGCGCAGGGTCCCGACCGTGAGCGCCGTTTTCATGTTCCGAAAAGATCTGATTCCCCTGCTCCTGGATCGAGCCATGACGGTCACGGAGATTTCGCGCTTCGCCGATCAACCCGGGAAGGACACAGCGGCGGACCTGGAGCATCTGTTGCTCTCGCTCAAGCATACGGAGTTCAAGCCAGTCGTTGAGCCCGCCGCCTGCAGGAAATGCGGGTTTGAGTTTGGCAATGACAAGCTGCGAAAGCCTTCGAAATGCCCACAGTGCAAAAGCACCTGGGTGAGTGAGCCGCGGATCAAGCTGGTTCGCGCCTGAGACAACGACGAAAAAGCCCGCGCCGAAGGACGCGGGCCGTTCTTAAACTCTGCGTGAAAGTTTCGACTCTTTCTTACTTCGAGACATGGCCGCTGAGACCGGCTTTGTGGAGCGCCTCGAACAGGTCCTTGTCATTGAAATCGCCGGTAACATCAAACGATTCCGCGTTCTTGACCGCGTTGTGCTCTTTGACGCCGGCCACGGATTTCACCGCCTTATCCACCGCGCCGACGCATTTGCCGCAGCAGAGATGCACTCCGGCCACTTTCACCGAGTGAACCTTGGTCCCGGTGGCGCCGGAATCAGCATGCAGTGTAACGGCCTTATCGCTGGCCTTGCCGTAATAGCCAGCCGCCACCAGGGCGTCCGCCGCCTTCTGCACCGTGGCCTTATCCGCGCCGGTGAGGGTCACCGTCTCCGCATCCTTATCCACAGCGGCCGTTACGCCTTTAACGCCCGAAACTGCCTTTTCCACGCCTTTGACGCAGCTTGGGCAGCAGAGATGAACGTTGGTAATTTTCGCCGTCGTTTCCGCCGCGGAGGCGGAAAAAGCCAGCCCGAGTACAACCAGAAGAGAAGCTAAAGTGAATTTCATACCCGGATTCGATGGTTTCTCCGGCCGGTCTATTCACTTCCCGGATCGACCGAAGCCGTTCCTTCGCTCCCAAACGGAACGCGGCGGACGCCTTGAACTCTCGATTATTCGCATGCGTTTCATAGCGAGGGAAATAGACAGGTTGCCCTTTGCGGGCGGAGCGGTTTAATTGGCCCTCGCCGATGCACCCCCGGCAGCTTTGCTTTTTTAAATTTGAACGCCCGCTCCTGGCTTTGCTGGGCGCGGAGTTCTTTCGCCAGGCCCCTCGCACGCCGGGCGTTTACCTGCTCGTAGGCAAAGACCGGCGCGTCCTGTACGTGGGACAATCCAAGAATCTCCGGGTGCGGCTGAGCTACTATAAGAATGCCCAGCCGGAACGGGAACCCAAGCGAATCATCCGCTTGATCCATCAAGTCCGTGAAATTGAACTCAAACCGTGCGCGTCCGTGGCGGAAGCGAAGCTCCGGGAAGTGGAACTGATCCAGGAACATCAACCTCGGTTTAACGTGCAGCACGCCCTCAGCCGCACCTATACTTTCTTCGGCATCCGGCCCCGACCGGACTCGATCCATATCCGACTCACGTTGGAACCAATGCCATCGGAAGGCGAGCTCCTGATCGGGTCGTTCAAAAATCGCGGGCTCTGCCGCCGCGCTCTTTTTGCGCTGGGACGGACGGCTTGGGCGCGGCATCGGCCCCCCTCCAGCGTCTACGACTTTCCCATTTGCCTGATGGATCGGACGCGCGTGCAAGAGATTCAGGCCGGAATCGCGGGTGCGGATCCAACGGAGGTGGAAGCGCTTTGCCGCGGGGAATCACCGGCATTTGCGCAGCACGTTGAAGACCTCGCGGCCAAAACGCACGACCCTTTCCTTCGGGAGATCCATCTCCACGATCACACCGTTTTGCTGGAGTTTTTTGCGCTGGCCCAGCGGATGAAAGGCTTGCGGGAACAAGCCGGCTTCACTGGATTGCTCCCGCAGCGCGAGGTTGATCGATCCCTGGTCTCCCGAAGCGCCACGCCTCCGGAGCACCACTGAGTTACCGTGAGATCTGGCCGCGGATTTCACCGCCGCCGTGGGTTCCGGTATGGACGTTCATGTAAGTGAGCCGATCCGCCAGGGCGGCCAATTGATCCGGAGTGAGCGTGACCGTCCCAGCAAAACTGCCGCTCGCGCCGAAAGCTCCGCCGTTCAAGGGCTGGAGATTCACCATCACTCCGACGGAATCCGCGGTGCTTCCAGGCCCGTGGATGTGAGCGGCCACGGCCGGCGCCGAAAGGCCGCTGTAAGTGGCGTTTACCGCCAGCTGGCCGCCCACCAGCAGGAAGGTCGCGTGCCCGCGGCCATCGGTCTGAACAGAATCCGGGCGCTCGGATGCGCCCGACAGAGAGGCTTGCATTGCGACAGGCAGGATCTGCCCGCGCATTTCGCCGGACTTATTGAGATCGGTATGGACATTGACGTAGGTCTTCCCCTCCAAAAGAGCGGATCGCTGGTCATCGGTCAGCACGACGCTGCCCGAGAGGGTCCCGTTGGTATTGAATGCCCCGCCGTTGAAAGGCGCCAGGTTGATCATGACGCCTGCCGCCTGGGCAGCGGTCGCCGGGCCATGGATGTGGGCCAGAATCGCCCGTCCAGACAATCCTGAGTAGCGGATGTTGAATCGGAGTTCGTGGCCGGCCAGGAGGAAGCTGCCCGACCCGATCGCCGTGCTGTTCGTCACTGGGCTCGGACGCTCCGAAGCCGGGCTGAGCGCCGCGGTCAAAGGAATGCTCCCCGCACTCGGCGCCAGCTGGCCGCGAATCTCACCCGCCGGATGGAGGCCGCTATGCACATTCACATACGTCAGTCCGTCAACGAAAGCGGCCAACTGGTCCGGCGTGAGAGAGACCGTGCCGCCAATCGTTCCGTTCGTCCCAAAACTTCCTCCGTTGAGCGGCTTGAGGTCAACCAGGACGCCCGCCGCTGCATCCTCATCCGCGGGCCCGTGAATGTGGGAGAGGGTCGCGGTGCTGGAGAGCCCGTGATACTCCAGATCGAAAGTCAGCTGATTGCCAACCAACATGAAGGTCCCGGAACCGGCCCCGGGCGAATCCACCGAAGCGGGCTTTTCCGCGTCGCCGCTCAAGTCCGCAGTAAACACGACGGGAGCGATCTGCCCGCGAATCTCGCCCGATTTGTTCGCATCCGTATGGATATTCACGTAGGTCTGCCCGGCAAGGATGGCGGATTTTTGATCCGGGGTCAGAGTAACGGAACCAGACAGTGTCCCGCTGGAGCCGAAAGCGCCGCCATTAAAGGGAGCCAGATTGACGAGCACGCCGGCCGCTTCCGCAGCGGTCGCCCGACCGTGGATGTGGGCCAGGATGGCCGGCCCGCTGAGTCCGCTGTAGCGGATATCAAAATGCAGCGTGTTCCCTTCCAGACTGAAAGCGCCGGTTCCAATGGCCGCGCTGTTGACGGGCTGCGGACGCTCCGCGGCGCCGGTCAGGTAAACGGTGAATGGAATCGCGCCGTTCCCGGCAAGGTCGGCCGTCCGGAAGACGTTCATATCTTCATAGTTCAGGAAGGAAGCGCTCCGATCGGCGGTGCTGGCGACCGTGCCCCAGGTGCTGTCATCGAGAGACTCCTTTTCTTGAACGAGATAAGGCCCCACTCCGCCGCTCCAAGTCAGCACCACATTGGTGGGGCCCTTGCTGGCGCTCACAATGAGATTGTTCACCGGAGGAACAATCTTCAGCACGCGCCCATCCGTTCCGCTCGGCCCGAGATTCGTTGAAACAAAAACGTAAAGTTCCCCTTGTTGATCCTGCCCAAACCCTTTCAGGTAGCCGTCCAGCTTTCGATCGTCCGTGCCAATTCGCAACACACGCAATTCCGTCCGATCCAGATAAAAGAGCCGGCCGCTGGCCGAACCGAAAGCGCCCAGATCCCCGGTGATGTAGCGGCCGATCAGGCCGGGGAGCAACGCCCCGTGATAAACGCAGCCTCCCACGATGGCGATGCCTTCGCTGTGGTCGTACTCAGCGATCGGATCAACCAAATTCCCGGGGACTGCGCGCACCGGCTGGCTGGTAATGAAACCGTTATTCGTTCCGGCCGGATCGAAATAGAAACTCCCTTCTTTGATCGGCCACCCGTAGTTGCCGCCCTTGAACACCCGGTCCACTTCCTCGATATCGTTTTGGCCGACGTCGCCCAGATAAAGCTCGCCGGTCAGGCGATCAAAGCTCCAGCTGTACGGATTGCGAAACCCATAGGCGTAGATTTCAGGCAAGGCATCCGATCCGATAAAAGGGTTATCCGAGGGAACCCCATACTGGCCATTGGCCGAGGTCCGCGCGTCCACGTCGATGCGAATCAATTTGCCCAGGATCTTTTGCAGATCCTGACCATTTCCGCCGGGTGAATGCCCCATCCCCTGGTCATCCGCCTGGCCGCCATCGCCAAAAGAAATGTAGAGAAAGCCGTCCGGGCCGAAATGCATGCCGCCGCCGTTGTGGTTGAACTCGGGCTTGTCAATTCTCAGAATCTCCCGGCGGCTGGAGGGATCGACCTGATTCGGATGAGCAGGGTCCATCTTCCATTCGGCGATCACCCCCTGATGATCATTGGTTCCCGTATCATCCATAATCATGAAATCCGCCGGAGCGCCATTCGGTTCGGAGGTGTAGGTGTAAAGGAGAGGCTTGAGGCTGAAATTTGGATGCGCAGCCAGGCCGAGCAAGCCGCGCTCGTCATAGCCGGGATTGAGCGGGACGAGGCGGGCCTGGACATCGAGGACCGGAGCGTCCACTGGGGCGCCATTCGTCATTACGTAGACTTTTCCCACCTGGTCAAAAATCAAGAGGCGGCCGCTGTTATCGTCCGGCACAACCAGTCCAAGAGGCGAAACCAAGCCGCGCATCAAGGTCACGAGTTCAATGGTGGCATCCGACTTCGCCAGGGGCGGGAAAGGATCGGTGATTCTGCTGCCCGAGGCGCTGATCGTCACCCTCACCGGGGCCGAGGTCGAAGCCGAGCCCGCGCTGCTGGTCGCCACGGCGGTGAGCGAATAGGAACCGGCGGCGAGATTGGGGCTGATTGTAAACGGGCTCGCCGCCGCCGAACCGAGCGACTGAGAACCGTTGAAGAACTCAACCTTGGCAATCGATCCCTGGGAAATGGTGGCGGAAGCGGTGATCTGAAGGTTGGTCGGGCCAGTAAAACTGGAATTGTCCGAGGGCGCGGTAATGACCACGACCGGAACGGCGGCGGGCGCATTGACAGTTACGGCCACCGCCGCGGAGGTGATCACATCTCCGGTGCTTGTCGTCGCCTTGGCCGTCAAAGAATGAGGGCCTGCCGCAAGGTTCGCCGTAATCGAGAACGGCGCATCGTGGTCCATGTCCAGAAAGACGGCGCCATCATAAAACTCGACCATGACAAAGGTCGCCCCCGATCCCTCCGCGGTGATGGTGACGGGCCCCGGGGCGGCGATGGTGGCGTTATTCGCCGGCGAAGTGATGGCGACGACCGGCTGAGGATTGGCGGCCGATACAATCACCGAGGCTTGCATGAACGAGGAGTGCGGGATGCAGAAGTAAGCGAAAGAACCGGCGGCCGCAAAGGTGTGCGAAAAGGTCTGGTTTTGTCCTAAAAACCCGGAATTCCAGAGTCCATCCGGCGTCCCGGGAGCGCCGCTGGTGCTGGTATGGGTGGTGCCGTCGAGATTCTTCCAGAGGATCGTATCCCCCACGTTGATGCGAGCGGGATTGGGATGGAAGGCGAAGTTCTGGATGTCAACTTCCACCGTTGCGGCTCGCAAAACCGGCCATTGAGCGAACGCGAGACAAACCAAGGCAAATACGGCTCTTACTTTCATGGAATAAGCACTCCTCCTCTTTTGGACAGACCGGAGGTCCGCACCGCGCGGACAGAGCCAACGCAGTGCGAACACAACCAGACCAATTACCGCAAGTGGGATGCCGGACCCGAAGAACTGGTTCCCGAAAAAAAGAATTCCGTGAGTCGCGCTTCAGGGAGCGCGCGGAGACGCCCCTTACGCGAGCCCTTTCGCCGCGATATCTCGACGGTAGTGAAGCCCTTCGAAGCAGATCTTCTCAACGGCTGCATACGACCGGTCGCGCGCCGCCCGCAAATCCGGCCCCAGCGCGGTCACCCCGAGCACGCGCCCGCCATTCGTGACGATCTGGCGGTCCTTGGAAGCCGTCCCCGCGTGAAAGACTTTCACCCCCGGACAAGCTCCGGCCGCATCCAGCCCCTGGATGACGTGTCCTTTGGCATAAGAGCCGGGATAGCCGCCGCTGGCGATCACTACGCAGACGGCGGAGTCAGCCCGCCAGCGAAGGGAGTGCGCTGATAGTGTGCCGTTCACACAAGCATCACATAACTCCAGAAGATCATTCTCCAACCGCACGAGATAAACCTGTGTTTCCGGATCACCAAACCGGGCATTGAACTCGAGCACGCGCGGTCCATCCTTCGTTAGCATGACCCCCGGATAAATAATTCCGCGATAATCAATGCCTTCCGCCTGACATCCCGCGATCCAGGGTTTCAGGACTGCCTCGCCGATCGCCGCCAGTTCCGCCTCGCTGACGAAGGGGGCTGGCGAATAAGTCCCCATCCCGCCGGTGTTCAACCCGAGGTCGCCGTCCAAAGCCCGTTTGTGGTCCTGCGAGGTGGGAAAGAGCCGGGCCACCGAGCCATCGCACAAGGCATGCAGAGAGATTTCGATGCCTTCCAGAAATTCCTGAATCACGATCTTTTGCCCGGCGGCGCCGAAGCTTTTCTTCACCAGAATATCGTCGATGGCCGCATTTGCCTCTTTGCGGTCCTGGCAAATCAGCACGCCCTTGCCCAAAGCCAGCCCATCCGCTTTGACGACGCACCGCCCGCCCAAAGAATCGGCGAAAGCCCGGGCCAAGGCGGCGTCCGTAAATGTTCCGGAGCGCGCGGTGGGAATGCCGTGGCGCTGCATGAAATCCTGCGAAAAGGCTTTCGACGCCTCAAATTGAGCCCCGCGTTTGTTGGGCCCCCAGATGCGCAGGCCTTTTTCGGCGAAAAAATCGACGATGCCGAGCGCCAAAGGATTGTCAGGCCCGACCACGGTCAGGTCGACGCGGTGCTCAGAGGCAAACGACCGCAGGCCGGCAAGATCCTCAGCGCCGATGGCCACGCACTGCACCGACCGACCGTTGGCGGTTTTCTCCTGCGCAATGCCGGCGTTGCCGGGGGCGCACCACATTTCTGTGAGGTGTGGAGATTGCGCGAGCTTCCAAACGAGCGCGTGCTCGCGACCACCCGATCCAATGACCAAAACTTTCATGTCCGGCCCGATTAAAGCAATAAGCGGAAAAGCCGACCAGCGGTTCCTGCGGGTTCTCGGGGAATCACCGGCGCGGGCGAGGCGTTGACCCTCAATTTTTTCTGAGCCCGCAAGCGTTATTGTTTCGGCGGACGGCCTCCCTTACACTGGCCGGATGGAAGTGAAGCTCGCATATGGCCAGGGACACCTTGCGGTGAATCTGCCGGACGACGTAACCACGGTTATTGAACCGACCCACAGCGCGGGTCTGGCGGATGAACGCGGCGCCATTCACCAGGCGCTCAATGCCCCGATCGGCGCCAAATCCCTCCGGGAATGGATTCGACCTGGGCAAAAAGTGTGCATCGCGTTCACTGACCTCACCCGGGCCACGCCGAATCATCGACTGATCCCCTGGCTGCTCGAATATCTCAGCTTCGTGCCCCGGGAACAGATCACCCTGTTGAACCAACTCGGCACGCACCGTCCCAACACCCAGGCGGAACTGGAAAAGCTGCTCACGCCCGAAGTGGTGCGAAACTATCGGGTGATCAATCACGAACCGGAGAATCCCGCCGCGCTCAAACAGTTCGGCGTGACTCACAGCGGGACGCCGGCCTTGATCAACATGCATCTGGCGGAAGCGGACGTTCGGATCATCACCGGGTTCATCGAGCCGCACTTCTTCGCAGGATTCAGCGGCGGACCCAAGGGGATCATGCCGGGATGCGCCGGCCTGGAAACCGTGATGAGCAACCATGACGCGAAGAACATTGGCGATCCGCGATCCGCGTTCGGCATCACCATCGGCAACCCGATTTGGGAGGAGATCCGGGAGATCGCCCTTCGGGTCGGACCGAGCTTCCTGTTGAACGTCACGCTCAACGAAAAGCGCCAGATCACCGGGGTTTTCGCGGGAGACCTGATCGACGCTCACCGCACCGGCTACGAATTTGTCCGGCGTTCCGCGATGCAAAAAGTCAAGGCGCCGTTTGACATCGTGGTGACCACGAACAGCGGCTATCCGCTCGATTTGAACCTCTACCAGGGAGTGAAAGGAATGAGCGCTGCCGCCCGCATCGTGCAGGAACGGGGCACGATCATTCTGGCGTGCGAATGCAGCGAAGGGGTGCCCGCCGGAAGCCCGCTCGACAAGCTTCTCCGGGATGCCAACAGCTCCGAAGAAGTGCTCGCGATGCTGACCACGGCGAATCACGTCCGCCCGGAACAATGGCAGGCGCAGATCCAAGCACTGATCCAGCGCCGGGCCGAGGTGCTGGTCTACAGTTCGCTCTCGGATGAGGTGCTGCACAAGGCGCACCTCAAGGCCTGTCGCGACATCAGCGCCACGGTTCGCCAGAAGCTGGCCCAGGCCGGTCCCGGAGCCCGCGTCGCGGTCCTGCCGCAAGGGCCGCTCACGATCCCGTACCTGGCCTAAAGACCTTCGATTCCAGCCGTGAAGATCCTCTGCATTCACGCCCACCCGGACGACTACGAGTTCGCCGCGGCGGGCACCTTCGAAATGTGGCGGCGCAAGCTGGCCGGCCAGCTGCAGGCGCGCGTGGTCGTTTGCACCGACGGCAAAGCAGGCCACCATTTTCGCACGCGCGAGGATACGATGGCCATCCGGATGCAGGAGCAAAAGTGCTCCGCGCGCATCGGGCAGTATGACGCCCAGTTTCTGCGCTATCCGAATGGGGAGGTGCCACGCGAAGCCTGCCTGCAAGTGACCACTCCGCTGCTGGCCGGGATGTGGAAGTGCATCCGGGATTTTCAGCCCGACTATCTGTTCGCGCCGCCCTACGAATCCGACCCGCGAGCCGGCATTCACGTGGATCACGTGGCCGTGGCCGAAGCCGTCCGCAAAGTGGCGTACATGATCAATGTGCCCCACGCTTTCACGCCCGAATATCCAGCCGACGAGACCCGTTCCACGCCGTGCAAAGTCCCGGTGATTCTCACGGTCTACGACGCTTACATGACCGGGGAAAACGCCTTCGATCTGGCCATCGATATTGAAGACTCGTTCGATCTGCTCTGCCACATGACCTGGTGCCACCAGTCCCAAGTCGCCGAATGGCTGCCCTGGGTGGGACGCCACTCCATGCCGGCCCCGCACTCGCTGGACGAATGGCGCAAGATCCTGCGGCGGCGATTCGAGCGGCGGAACCTTGAACTCGGGCTGCCCACAGACCGCATCCACGAGTTTTTCACCGTGACCGCCTGGGGCGAAGTGCCCTCCGAAGAGCAATTGCTCCGGGACCTCCCCGCCATTTCGCAGCAGTATTCCCGGCTGGACGCTTTGCGGAAGCGGCTGGCCCGTTGGCGCGGCACGGCCTGACTCGGGCCTCGGCCGCGGCCACCCGACTAACCGCCCGCCATCGAGCCCACGACCAGAAACGGCTCGGTTCCTTCAGCCACTGCCTCCGGAACCAGCGCCTCCATCGGCTCCAAGGAGAGATCCTCCTTGCAACCAAAGTAGCGAATGAAAGGCCGCCGCTTCAAAGTGCCGTGCTCCCGGATGGTTCCGCGCAGGACCGGGTAACGCGCCTCAATGGCATCCAGCACCGCTCCGATCGAGACCGGTGCTGGCAGGTCGAACGACACCTCGCCATCAACCTTGGCGAGGTTGCGCAGGTGATAAGGCAAAACAACGCGCACCATGGGCGCTCAAGGCAATGTCTGAACTTCCACTGAAAGAACCGGCGGCAGGTCGTGCGCCAGCGCTTTCCAGGTGTTGCCGCTGTCCGGCGAGGCGTAGACCTGCCCGCCCGTGGTGCCAAAGTAAATACCGCACGGATCCATTTGATCAACGCACATCGCGTCCCGGAGCACATTGACGTAGCAATCCTTTTGGGGCAGACCGTTGGTCAGCGGCTCCCAATCGTTGCCACCTGTCCGGCTCCGATAAACCTGCAACTTGCCGTCGATCGGAAAGTGCTCGGAATCACTCTTGATCGGCACCACGTAGATCGTCTCCGGCTCATGCGCATGCACGTCGATGGGAAAGCCGAAATCGGTGGGAAGGTTGCCGCTGATTTCGCTCCATTGATCGCCCGCGTTGTCCGAACGCATCACGTCCCAGTGCTTTTGCATGAAGAGCGTCTCCGGACGCGAAGGGTGCATGGCGATGCGATGCACGCAGTGGCCAACCTCGGCGTCGGGATCGGGCAATTCGTACTTCGATAGGAGCCCGCGGTTGATCGGCTTCCAGGTTTTTCCCCCGTCATCGGTGCGAAACGCGCCCGCCGCGGAAATGGCCACGTAAATTCGCTCCGGCCGCTTCGCATCGAGAATGATCGTGTGCAAGCCCATGCCTCCCGCGCCGGGCGACCAAAGACGGCCTTTGGCATCCCGCAGCCCGGGCAATTCCTGCCAGGTGCGCCCGCCATCGTTGCTGCGGAACAAGGCCGCATCCTCCGCTCCCGCATAAACCGTGTCCGGATCGTGCAGAGAAGGCTCGATATGCCAGACACGCTTGAACTCCCAGGGATGCTGGGTCCCATCGTACCATTGGTGAGTGCCGGGATTGCCATCGTACTTAAACTCGTTGCCGACTGCTTCCCAGGTTTTGCCGCCATCGTTGGAGCGCTGGATCATTTGTCCGAACCAGCCGCTGGTTTGAGAGGCGTAGAGGCGGTTCGGATCCACTGGCGAACCTTTCAAGTGATACATTTCCCAACCCGCGAAATGCGGACCATCGATTTGCCAGGCATCACGCTTGCCATCGGCCGTGAGGATGAAGGCGCCTTTCCGCGTGCCCACCAGAAGTCGTATTTTGCTCATAATAAATCAATTCCCAGCCACCTTGAGTGAATGCGGAGAATCCTGCGGATCGCAATCAGCGCGTCAAGTCTTCAGAGCAACGCTCTGGCGCGATCCCAACGGCCATTGGCGGCTTGTGCTCGACGCGAATCCATCGCTCGCGCAAGCTGCGCGCCACACAACTTTTATGAAATTGCGCTGGTTTGACTGGGGGGTCTGGGCTCTTTGGATCGTCCTTTCGGGGTTTGCCCCGCAGGGCCTCGCGGGTGAGGCGGACAGGCCCTTTCCTCAGCCGGTCTCCCGCAAATACCCGCTGCCGGAAGCGTTGCGCGGCCGGGCTCACAAGCTGGCGATTGACCGCGATGGCATCGTTTACATCTTGTCGTCAGAGGGGGTCGCCCGGCTCTTTGATGATCGCGTCGCGCTGGACGGCAGCTACCGGCCGATCGCGGGCAAAAAGCCGGCTGATCTCGCGCTTGATCGAGGGGATCTGTTTTACCTCTTCCCGGAGGAAGTGCTCTCCAACCGGCGGGCGGGAAAGTTTGTGCGCAAACTGACCAATGCCTGGGAGCACGTGGCGGTCAACCCTTCCGGGGAAGTGCTCCTGGCTGGCCGGGGATCAATCGCGCTGCTGAGCGAGACTCGCGGCACCAACGTCGTGCTCGGGGCTGGCGTTCATTTTGACCAGATCCTGTCCGCTGGCGACCGGTTCGTGGGGCGGGCCGGCGAAGATATCTACGGGATCAGCACGAACATCGACTTTCTCGCGCACGTTCCAGGGTTGAAAGTCCTGGGCGTGCAGGAAGGCCGACTTTGGGCTGGTTTGTCGAACGGGCTGCTCGCGCTGGATGCGGGCACAGCCCGGGTGGCCGCGCCCCTGAACACCCGCCTGCCTTCAACCAACATCACCAGCCTGGCGTTTCACGGCTCGGAGGTCTGGGCCGGAACAACTCGCGGGGTTTGGCGCCTGTCGGCCGACGGCAGCTGCCGCTATTTCGCGTCCCGCCGCTGGCTGGATGACGATGCGGTGATCGACCTGCAAGTGGCGCCGGACGGCAACGTTTTCGTTCTCACGCGCGATAGCCTGAATGAAATTGAATTTCGCTCGATGACTCTGGCGGAAAAAGCGCTGTGGTACGAAAAAAAGATCCGGCAACGCCACATCCGCTATGGGTTCTGCGCCGAATTGCATCTCCGCACGCCCGGGGACGTGACCAGCGCGGAAATGGTGGACACGGACAATGACGGCACGTGGAGCAATTACTACCTGGCCAGCCAGGCTTTCCGATTTGGGGCCACCGGGGACGAACAAGCCCGCCGAAACGCCTGGGAAACGTTCGCGGCCCTCGAACGGCTCGAAAGCATCAATTCCCTCGGTGGATTTCCCAGCCGGACCTTTGAACGCGCCGGATTCAAAGTCTCCGATACGGATCGTTGGCAGCCGGCCGGCGACGGCCTCTGGGAGTGGAAAGCCACGACTTCGAGCGACGAATTCATCGCTCACATGTTTGGATCATCGGTCCTCTATGAAACCACCGCGAAAACCGCGGAGGAAAAGCAACGCATCGTCACGTTCGTCACCAAGGTTCTGGATCACATCATCCGGAACAATTGGTACCTAATCGACTTCGACGGGAAGCCGACCCTGTGGGGGCGTTGGAACCCGGAATATGTGAATGGCTTCCCGGAAACGATGTACGACCGGCGGTTGAACAGCGCCGAGATCATCGCGGCGTTGCAGTTCGGCTACGCCATCAGCGGAAAGGAAATCTACAAAGAGAAAGCCTTTGAACTGCTGAACCAGCACGGCTACTTAAAAAATATCCTTAATCCGATGTCCCGAGTGAATTACACGCCCGGCTTCAAGCATCAGGGCGTCGAGATGGGCATGGACTGGAACCACTCGGATGACCTGCTCGGCTTTGTCAGCTATTGGGTGCTGTATCGCTACGCCTTCAATGACGATCTCCGCCGGCAATATCGCGCCGCCATTCGCGATCACTGGGAGTTTGAGAAAGGCGAGCGCTGCCCTCTCTGGAATTTCGTCCTCGCCTCGACCGGCGACAAAGACTTCGCCCCGAAAGATGCGCTGTGGACGCTCCGCGGCTTCCCGCTCGACATGATCGATTGGAGCGTGGCCAATTCCCATCGCCGGGACGTCACCCGGCTGGCCCCGAACTTCCGCTATCAGGAACTCGAGGAACTGCTGCCGCCCGACGAGCGCCGCATCACCCGCTGGAACGGCCATCCGTTTGTCCTGGATGGTGGAAGCGGCGGCACGATCGAATTGGCCGGAGATGAATTTCTCCTGCCGTATTGGATGGGCCGCTATCTCAAGCTTATTGATTAGCCCGCCCTTTGGCGCCGGGACTGTCAACAAGGACCGCCCCGACTCCGGATCGAGCTACACCCGGCAGCCCGCAGATCAGCCGGCGAAAAGCTCGTCGTCTTGGAAAAACCGCTTCAACTCCTGCGCCGCCGTGGCGGCGGAGTCGGAGGCGTGGCAGACGTTGACCATCACGTCGACTCCGAGGTCGCCGCGAATCGTTCCTTTCGCGGCTTTTTTCGAATCCGTCGGGCCGAGCAAATCGCGAACGCGTGCGACCGCGTTGTCTCCTTCGAGCGCCAGGGCGATCACCGGAGTCCTTTGCATAAACTGCTGCACCTCAGGAAAAAACGGCTTGGACGCGATGTGGGCATAATGCTCTTTGAGCAAAGCGTCGCCAAAGCGAAGCATCTTGAGCCCGCGAATCTTCAGGCCTGCGCCTTCGAAGCGGGACAGGACCTGGCCAACAAACCCACCGCTGACGGCGTCCGGCTTGAACAAAATCAAAGTCGTTTCTTTAGACATCGGGCGCCTTGGCTACGCCAATCGGCTCGCTCCGTCAAATTGATTTGCAGCCAAAACACCTTCCACCCCGCTCCCACGACAGGCGAGCTTGCGGACGCTAAAACCGGGCCGAGGCGACTCAAAAACGGATTAGCCGGACCGCTCTCGGAGATTGACGAGCTGCCCCGCACTCCATAGCATCAACGGCGAATCTGAGATTTCCCATGAATCCAGACGGCGCCTTAATTCAACAGTTGCTCTTCCAACAGAACTCCCTTGCCGGGCAAACCGCCGACCTAATCGATCGTCTGAACTCGCTCTTGCTTTTCGGCGGATCGAGCCTTCTGCTGAGCATCCTGGGATCACTGCTGGCCTGCACCGCGGTGCTGCTGATCTATCGCCCCAAGCTGACACGCGGCGCCCTTTGGGTTCCCGCCTTTGGGCTGTTCGGCGGCGCGCCCACTCTTTACCTGCGAACCCGTCCAGCCAGCGTCTGCGGAATCTTCGCCTCAGCCCGGCGCCTCCGTCGAGCCACTGCCTGGAGCAAGACTCGCAGGGCACAAAAGCCCAGCCGATAGTCGGGGATCTTAAACTCGTGAGCTGCGCTTCGTCCGACCGCGCCATTAGGTTGGGGAAATTCTTGCGCCCCTACCCAGCGTAGCCGCTCAAAGCGGGAACGTTGGGCTGCAGCTAAAACCTCTTTGTAGGTTCCACGGAACCACCCTTTGAGCCTCCACCCATCCCTGAATCCTCCTTCGCGCCCGCGCCACTCGGTAAACCCCGCGCTCTCACGAGGCTCAGCGATAAATTCCTTTGAGGGAGCGCTGGGAAAATCACTCAGCCACGAGGCGGAAGTAGCGCGCCGGCCCAGTGGCGGCGTTGGTCGCGGTCACGGTGTCGGCGGCAGGGAGGGGCGGAAAATTCGTCAAGGTAGTCCAGGCGCCGGTGGCGAAATTGGTGAGGGCTTCGACGCGGTAGGGCTGATGGGCCGCGGCGGCAAACGAGAATGAAAGGATGCCCTGCTGCAGTTTGACGTCCGACAGCAGCGGGGCCTGGACGGGCAGGGTGTATTCGATGGCCAGTTGCGCGGGATCGGGCGATTCGCGCGAACCGAAATGACGGGCGGACATCGGGAGACCCTCGCTCTCGCTCATCAACAGCCAGCCATGGTTCGAGGATGGATCGGCCAGCCATCGCACGACGTCCGCAGCCAGATCAGGGGTGGGGTCAAACTGATAGACGCCAACATCCTGGATCAACAGGCTGGCGCTGGCATTGGTGGCGTAGTCACGGCCCGCCACCGCGCCGCCTCCGGCCCAAGTGGCGCTGGCGGTCGGATTCAGCCAGGTAGCGCTTTCATCCCAGGGCGTCAGCAGGCGGAGAAGGTCGAACCGAGAGTCCGCCGGAGCGCGCGGAACCATCACAACGGTCAATTGGAGGCTCACGGCTTGGATGACGGCCCCCGGCGGCACGGAGGAGAGATCGAACTGAAGAAGCCCTCGATCGAGCACGCCGGTGTTGCGGGTGCCGGAAAGGATGGTTTGATCGCCGCGCGGGTTAGCGCCACTGGAGATGATGCTGGTGTCCGCCGATGGCGTGAGGGTGAGAGTGGCGGCAGGGAGGGCGGCCTGGCCAAGCAGAAAGGCCAGGCAGCAGCAGCCGGTCAACCGATTCGCAGGCATATCTTTTTATTCCTCCACCAGTGTGAGGAACTGATCCACCGGAATGTTCCTGAACTCGCGCATTTTTCCAGAGGGCCATTTGACGCGGACGGATTCGATCGTGCCGGCTTGCCCAAGGCCGAAGTGGACGCGCGGATCGTTGCTCGAGGCGTAACCGTAGTTGGGCTGCACCTGCCGGCGGCGAACGCGCCCGCCGGCGGCAATCTCCACGATCGCGTTATGGGCCAGGGTCCGCCGGCGGGTCAGGACCGTGAGGGTGATCCAGTGATTGCCGTCGGGAGTGATGTTTCTCAGAAAATGCACCGGGCCATCCTTGTTGACGATCACCAAATCGACCTTGCCATCGTTATCCAGATCGCCGACGGCCAATCCACGACCCGCTGCGAGCAAGGCCGGCTGCACGCCGGCTTGGGGCACTGCCTCGAACTCCCCGGGAGCGAGGCCCCGCAGAAGAGAGGCTGGCTCAGCATAAGGATCTCTCGGATCGAGGTTCGAAGCGCCGAGCTTCACCCGGCCGTTGGCGACGTACAGGTCGAGTTCGCCATCATTGTCAAAATCTTCGAAGGCCAGACCGAACCCGGTAAAGGGCACGCTGGGAGCATTTGGCGCTTTCGGGGAATTGGCATCCGTGAAACGCCCGCGCTGATTCAGAAAAAGGCCGTTCCCCTCCCCCGCCAGATGAGTGACGAATATGTCGAACCAGCCGTCGTTGTTCAAATCCTCAACGGCGACCCCCATCCCGGCCCGGGGCATGCCCGAGAAACTCAAAGCGGCGCCGCGCAACAGCGCTTCATCGCGAAACGTGCCGTTGCCCTGGTTCATCCAGAGCTGGTTGGGCATGGCGTCGTTCGCGACAAAGATGTCGATGCGGCCGTCCTGATCAAAATCGCAGGTGGCAACCCCCAAGCCGTTTCCGTAAGCAGCCTTCAGCCCGGCTTTCGCGGTCACATCCTCGAACGTTCCATTGCCCCGGTTATGGTAGAGCGTGTCCGGAGCAGGCGATTTGTAGGCAAGAGGCGAACAGTAGTCGGGAATGCCGCCGCGCGCGAAGCAATCGACCTCAGTGGCGACGGACCAATGGATATAGTTCACAACCATCAAATCGAGCCATCCGTCGTTGTCGTAATCGAAAAACGCCGCGCTGGAACTCCACGAATTTTGCCCCACGCCGGCCCGCTGGGTGACATCCGCAAACGTCCCGTTGCCGTTATTCCGGTAGAGAATGTTCGTTCCCAGATTATTGACGTAAATGTCAGTGAAACCGTCCCCATCAAAATCAGCGCAGGCGCACCCCATCCCATAGCCTGCGTGACCGCCCACGCCGGCGCGATCGGTCACATCTTCGAAAGTCCCGTTGCGCCGGTTGCGAAAAAGGCGGTTGCCCGCCGCATTCGTGACGGCAGGATCAAGGCTGCCGCCGTTGACGAGGTACACGTCGAGGAAACCGTCATTGTCGTAGTCGAGAAGCCCCACCCCGCCCGTGTTGATTTCCGGCATGTAGTAGCGGGTTTTATGGCCCGACGAATGGGAGAAATGGAGGCCGCTGCTTTCGGCGCTTTCCCGGAACCAGGCCGCGCGAGGAACCGGACGCGATTCAGCGGGCGCTGGCGCAGCTGCAGGAGCCGAAGAACGGCCGCAACCTGCCAGCCCGAGCAACAGCATCACGAGCGCGGTTCCACTCCATCGAGCGGCACGAGCGTGAGCGGCGGACCGGCAGACCTCGGGATTTGGAGTCATTTGTTCTTTGCGCGGGCGACCGGCGGCTGCCAGCCCTCAGCCGCCGCCAATTGCCGGGCCAGTTTCAAGCAACGCCGCCGCTCTTCCTGGTTCCCGAGACGATCATGGATTCCGGCCAGGGAAAAGTAGGCGCGGGCGGAACACGGCTTGATCTCGAGCGCGTGGCGGTATGCGGCGATCGCCGCGTCGGGCTGTTCCAGGTTCTGCCAAAGGATATCGCCCATCTCCAGGTAAAGGCCTTCATTGCGAGGATCGACTTCCACCGCCTGGCGGAGGGTATCAACGGCCAACTGATCCTTTTCCAGGGCCAGGAGGGCGTTCGCCTTCGCCAGATAGGCCTGAGAGAGATTGGGCGCCAGCGCGATCAGTTGTTCCGCCGTTTGGAGCGCGTTGCTCGAATTACCCATCAACTGCTCCGTGTAAGAGAGGGCAACCCGGAAGGTCAGATCATTGGGATTCTGCTTCAAGGCATCCTGAATCAACGGCAACGCCATATCGGGACGGTTCAATTGATTGAAGCTGATGGCGAGGTTGTGCAGCAGGGCGGCGTTCGTCGGCTGGAAGCGAACGGCCGCGGTCAGAAGGCCGACGGCCTTCTCGACTTCGCCATGATCCCGCATCTCGCGCGCCATCTCGATCTGGTCCGCGACATTCTTCATATGCGCGGAAGCGGCGTCGGCCCAAGGATCGGTCATGGGGGTGTCCTGGGCTCCGGCGCCAAGGCAAAGCTCGATCACCGCCAGATTGGTCTGGCCCAAAGCCTGCAAGGCGGTCCCCAGAAGGAAGTGCGCCTTGCGAGCCTGGGGATCCAGCTCGATGGCTTTTTCCAATAACCCTCGAGCCTCGTCCGGATTGTTCTGCCGGAGCCGGATCTGCCCCAGCCCGGAAAAACCGCGATATTCCTTCGGGGCCAATGCCGTCAACTGATTGAAAGCCCGCTCAGCCTCCTCCAGCCTGCCCTGGCGCAAGGCGAGATCCCCCAGCCTCTGCCATGCCGGGGCGCACGCAGGGAACTTCTGCGCCACGAACCGCAACTGCTCCAGGGCCTGCTCGGGGTTTCCGAGTTCGAGAGCGGCGGCTGCGGCGTAAACGCGGGCGAGCGGTTCGCGCGAGTTCAACCGGGCGGCGTACTCGAACTCTTCCCGGGCAGGCGCCCACAAGCCATTAGCGGCGTAGGCCAGCCCCAAGGCGGCATGCAGGTCCGCGTCACGCGGCGACCGCCGCACTTCCTCAATCCCCTTCGCGAGATGCGCCTGCAACTGCGGGTTCAAGCGGGCAAAGTCGGCAGGGACCGCCGGCGGCAGGGCTGGCTTCGAAAACTGCAGGGCCAGGGAGATAGCGGCCCAGGCACAGACGCCTGCAAACAGCAGGTAAAGCAGCTTGGCCCGGCGATTCATCACGCGCTCTCTAAATGAAAAATGGTCCGCCTCGGAGCGAAGCGGACCATTACGAAAACTTCAAGAGAGATCAGGGCCGGGTGGCGCCGGCCACCTTGGAACTGGTGCGGCTCTGCAACCAATCGATGTCCTTGTTCTTGGGCGAGGACTGGCCGAGCGCCAGCGCCTGTCCCGTCTTTAAAACGGGGCGGGTGCGCGGGTCAACCCACTTGCGGATTTCCGCATGGCTGTCCGCGAAGGTCAAACCGCCCGCACCGTTGTGGTAGCTGGCGGGATAATCGACGAGGACATAAGCGTTCTCGTTCATCGGATCAAAACCATCCATGTTAACCGCGAACCAGCCGTCGTTAATGCCGTCTTCGCGTTCATCCAGGAACACCCATTCGCTCGACGGAGCGGGACGGGTGATCTGGCTGTATTTCTTAAATTGGATGTAGCCGCCGGTGTAGGGATTCGCGCGATCGCCCAAGTAGGCGTTCATCGAAATCGAACGGACGCGCGGCGTGCGCTTTGAGTCCTTGTTCACGCTGTGGTCGGCCGGGCAGCGGTAAATCCCGGCACTCTGGGAGTATTTCCCGAGCTGGGAATTCATCAGGTAGGCTACATTGGTGTTGTCCGGGCGATTGGCAGTGTTGTCCAGCCAGCCTACGCACCAAGTTTTATTGCTGTTGGCGGGATTCTGCGCATCGCCACCATCCAGGTTGCCGGGCAAGCGGTCGTCGGCGTCCTGGGAGTAGAGAATCCAGGCCAGCCCCATTTGCTTGCTGTTGTTGAGGCACATGATGCCTTGGGCTTTGGCTTTTGCTTTGGCCAGCGCGGGCAGGAGCATCCCGGCGAGAATCGCGATGATGGCGATTACCACCAGGAGTTCGATCAGGGTAAATGCGCCTCCATCCGCCACCGCCGCAGTCGTCGGTTTTGCTTGTCTATTGTGTCGCATATGTCGGTCTGCCAAGGCGCGTTGGCCTTGGGTTTGGTTTGGGTTCCTGGTTCTTCTACCGACCTCAGCAGCGCAAGGCAAGCCCTGCGTTGTGGTGTCGATATTACCGGGCCGTATTTTGCGAGATTAGCGAAACCGAGCCCTGAGTGGCAAGTGGGCGTTTTAGGGCACAGGAATAACCAAAGAGAGAGGCCAACGAGCCTACGGCTCCGCGGCAGGGAAAATGGGTTACGCCCGGTTCCCGAGCAGCAATTCCAGCTCTTTTTTCGTCCGCGCCGGCCAGAGTTTGGGGTCGGTCATGATGGCGTTGCGGAGGGCGGAATGGCAGGAGCAAACCAGATCCCGGGGCAAGCGGGCAATGGTCCTTTTGACGATGCTTTTCGCCAGGACCGCATTTCGATTCAAATTTTCAATGACCATTTCCACGGTCACATGCGCTTCGTCCGCCTTCCAGCAGTCGTAATCGGTGACCATGGCGAGGGTGGCGTAGGCAATCTCGGCCTCCCGGGCGCAACGGGCCTCGCCGAGGTTGGTCATGCCGATCACGGCATAGCCGGCTTGGTGGTGCGTGATCGATTCCGCCCGGGTGCTGAACGCGGGGCCCTCCATGTTCACGTAGGTGCCACCATCATGGACGGTGGCGCCGACTTCCCGCGCGCTCTGGAGGAGGTGGGAGCGCAATTCCTGGCAAAGCGGGTCGGCAAAAGCGATGTGCGCGACGATTCCGCGGCCGAAAAAGGTATGTTCCAGCGATTTCTTGGTTTTATCGACAAACTGATCGATGACGACGATATCGCACGGCTTGTACTGCGCCTGCAAGGACCCGACCGCACTCACGCTGAAAATCCATTTCACCCCGAGGCTTTTGAGCGCCCAGATGTTGGCGCGGTGATTCAATTCGGCCGGAAGAATGCGATGGCCCCGCGCATGCCGCGGCAGAAATGCCACTTCGCGCCCCTCCAGCAGGCCCGTCAGAATTTCGTCCGATGGTTCGCCAAACGGCGTTTCGACCCGCTGCCAGACCTGATTGGAAAGCCCTTCGATCTGATAGAGGCCGCTCCCTCCAATGATGCCGATCCTGCTCATGCGTGATCCGCTCGATTAAAATCCGAGACGAGCCAGTTCGTTTTGAAGCTCCGCCTGGAAATCCATGAGATCGTCCTGAGACGGCTTGTAACCGGGCTCTTTCGGAACCAGCCCGAGCCGGCCCATCTGATCGAGATACCAATCAGCAACCTTGCCGTCGCTAAACCGCACTTTTCCGCTGGCCAGCGCTCCCGGCCGGGTGACTTGATCCACGGTGACCGAGACGGCCGGGGCGGCGGGAGCGGGCTCCGGCGCGGCCGGCGCTTGCGGGCTGGCGGACAGGGAGGGCGGGAGTGGGGCCATGGGCTGGGCGGGCGCCGATGGAATGGGCGCGGGGGCTTCCCTGGGGGCGTCTTTCACTTTGACCCCGAGATCATCAATGAGAAAACGCACCTCCATGTAGGTGAGCCGCAGGCCAAACTCGGCGGCGAGCTTGTCCTGAATTTTTGAAAGCGTCAGCCCCTCTTCAATCCATTGAGAGACTTTTTGTCGTTGCGTATCGTCGAGCTTCATCCAGCAAAATAAGTTGCCTGCAAGGTACCCGCTCTGGGGAGGGGGTGACAAGGACGGTGTAGCTTAACAACGCTGAACCGGAAGAAAGAGCGGCGGATATGGCCCTGTCGCGATTCGGCATGACCTTCCTCCCAGCGCAGGGGGATCTCCCCCGCCCTTCCACCGAAACGCAGCAAGGGAAAAGCTCGAAAGCGTCGCCGCTTAAAGCCACGCAACACTCTACCCTTCTGCACCTTACATCACGCCTAAAGCCTTCCAGAAAGCCGACGATAGGTACTGGGTTTAGTGATCGGCACAGGACATGCGAGGCTCAACAGCCACAACCATGAAGCGAGTACTGCAGCACAGTAAGACGGGATTGTTCCTTGGCGTCCAGGGCGGCTTTACGCGCTACCCCGCTGAGGCCTGCGCTTTCCCGACGCTGACGGCCGCCATGGTCACTTGCACCCGCCTTCACGTAGATCCCACTGAATTCGTCTACCGGATCGTCGGACCGGACGACGCGTCGATTTGCGTGGACTTTGGGGTCCGCCACGAAGCGGCCTGACACCCGCCCGAGCCCGCCTGGCTGCCCTCGCCTGAAGCGGCCCCGCGCTTTCCGTGCTTGTCCTCCGAGGCATAAATCCGTTGGAATGCCCACGGTATATGCGCCAGCGCCACCACGGTCTCCTCCGGCTCGCCCTGCTCGCTCTCGTGCCGTTTTTACTCGGGAGCAGCGGCCGCGCCCGGGCGGGGGAATGCACTGTTTTCGCAGCCGCGAGCCTGAGCGATGCGCTCCAGGAAATCGCCCGGAATTACGAGAAAACCAGCGGCGACCGGATTATTTTCAATTTCGGGGGATCGTCTGGATTGGCCCGGCAGATCGGGGAAGGCGCCAAAGCCGATCTTTTCTTTTCGGCGGATGAAGAGAAAGTGGATCAGTTGGAGGCAAAAGGACTGGTGAAAGCCGGGTCGCGCCGCAGCCTGCTTTCGAACACGCTGGTTTTCGTAGCGCCACCGGATTCCGAATGGAAGCTGCCGCGCGATCTGCCCAAAGTGCGGCGCCTGGCCCTGGCGGAAACGACCACCGTCCCGGCTGGCATCTACGCCCGCAAATACCTGGAGCAAACCGGCCTTTGGAAGGAGCTTATCGGCCGGATTGTGCCGGTGGAAAACGTGCGAGCGGCTTTGGCTGCTGTGGAGAGCGGGAATGCGGACGCTGCGATTGTTTACAAGACCGACGCCGCGATCTCGCGCAAGGTCAGGGTGGCCTATGAAGTGCCCCGCGCCGAAGGCCCTTCTATCTCCTACGTCCTCGTCACTCTCAAGGAAGGCCCGTCGCCTGCGGCCGCAGAGAGGTTGCGCACCTTCCTGGCTGGCGAAGAAGCTTCGGGGGTTTTCCGAAAGCACGGTTTTATCGTTTTGCCTGCAGCGAAGCCCGCGAATGGAAACAGTTGATTGGTCCATCGTCTGGTTCACGCTGAGCGTTTCGTTGCTCGCCACGCTGTTGATTCTCCCGCCGGGAGTGGCTGTCGCCTGGTGGCTGGCCCGCAAGGATTGGCCCGGCAAATCGGTGTTGGAAACGGCGATCATGCTGCCTCTGGTGCTGCCGCCGGTCGCCACCGGCCTGATCCTGCTCAAACTTCTCGGGCGGCGCGGCTGGATCGGCGGGTTCATGGAAAAGAATCTCGGATGGGAAATCGTCTTCACCTGGAGAGGGGTCCTGGCCGCGCTGGGCATCATGTCATTTCCGCTTCTGGTTCGCACCGCCCGCCTGGCGTTTGGCGAGGTCAACCCCCGACTGGAACAAGTCGCGCGCACCCTAGGCGCCAGCCCCTGGCGGGTTTTTTGGACGGTCACCCTGCCCCTCGCGGGCCGGGGCATCCTGGGCGGCGCGGTCCTGGCGTTCGCCCGGGCGTTGGGCGAGTTCGGCGCCACGGTGCTGGTGGCCGGCGCCATTCCGGGAAAGACAGCGACTCTTTCGGTGACGATTTACAACCTGATCCAACTCGGCCATGACGCGGCCGCGAGCCGGCTGGTGCTCATCTCCATCGCGCTCTCGTTCGCGGCCGTTCTCGCCAGTGAATACCTGACCCAACGGAGGCGGGCGTGAGCACGTTGAAGCTGCAGGGGTTGGAAGTAGCGGCGGGAGGATTCCGGCTGCAGGCGAATCTCGAGCTTCGCTCCCGAGTGACGGGCGTTTTCGGCCCATCGGGCGCGGGGAAAACCACGCTGCTCGAGTCGATCGCCGGACTGCGGGTTCCGCTGCGAGGGGCGATCATTCTGGGGGACCGAACTTTGTCCGACCGAACCACCCGGGTTCATGTCCCGCCGGAGCACCGCCGCATCGCCTACGTTCCGCAAGACCTTGCGCTCTTCCCACACCTGAGCGTTCGAGACAATCTGTTGTATGGGGCTGGGTTTGACCGGGAGGAATTCGAGCATGTCGTGGAGGAATTCCAACTCGGTCCTTTGCTCGATCGAGCGCCGGCGAAACTTTCCGGGGGCGAAAAACAGCGGGTCGCGATCGGGCGCGCCCTGGCCACCCGCCCCCGGCTTTTGCTTCTGGACGAACCCTTGGCCAACCTGGACGCGGAACTCAAAGAGCGCGGATTGGAGCTGTTTCGCCGGCTGCGGGATCGATTTGCCACGCCCGTGCTGTATGTCGCCCATGACGCGAACGAAATCGTCGAACTGTGCGACGAGGCGATCCTGCTGCGCCGCGGCCAGGTGGAGAGGCAAGGCCCGGTGCGGGAGTTGTTCCGGCCGTCGCAGCGCGTGCTCTGGGAGGCATGGCCCCCCGGCTGATAACGCACCGCCGGGCGATCAAGGATGTTTCACGAGCGGCAGGGTGACGGAAGCCAGCCAGGTCACCAGCAGGCCAGCCAACGAATTCACGCTGAGAACCACGGTCCAAGTCTTGAGCGTCTCTTTCTCCGTGAAGCCGCTCAAGCGCCCGACCACCCAAAACCCGCTGTCATTCATCCAGGAAAGCATCATGGCGCCAAAGCCAATGGCGCAAAAGATGTAAACGGGATGGTACGGGAGGGGATTCTGGTCCAGCAGCGGGGAGATCATGGCAGCCGTGGTGAGCATGGCCACGGTGGCGGAACCTTGAGCGATGCGGATCACGGCGGCCACAAGCCATGAAACGAAAATCAAATTTACGTGGCTGCCCTTGAGCAGCGTCTGAATCGCATCGCCAACTCCGGCATTTTTAAGCATGAGGCCGAACGCTCCGCCGGCGCTGGTGATCAGAATGATCATGCCCGCCGTTTCCAGGCAGGGCCCGACCCGCTCGAAAATGGTTCCGAGCGTGATCCGTTGCTGGTGGGCGAGCAAGCGCAGGGCAAACGCGGCGCCAATAATCAGGGCCACATTTCGGTTTCCGGCGAACTGGACGAACGCGGCAAGGCCTGGATAGCCGTTCTTGAGGGCAGAAATCGCCTCAAAAGTAGAAGCGAGAGAGATCAGAAAGATCGGCAGAATGACCGGAAGGATCGAGGCGAGCGTGGAGGGAAGTTCGCTCTCCGGCTTCTGGACGATCTTCTGCAAATCCTCGAGCGAGGCGCTGTTGGTTTCCCGCAACGGAATATCCAGGCGGCGATTGATCCATTTCACGGTCCACCAGGAAGCGAGCATGGGAAAAATGCCGATGATCAAGCCGACGATAATCGTCAGGCCCAAATCCACCTTCAGGGCCTCCGCCATGGCGAGGGGCCCCGGATGCGGCGCCATGAGGGAATGCGTCACGGTGCCGCCGCAACAAATGGCCATGACGAAAAGCAGGTAGTTCTTTCCGGTTCGCACCCGGAGAGCGCGGGCGAGCGGGAGCAAAAGCATGAAGAATGTGTCGAAAAAGATCGGAATACTGAGGATGTAGCTGCTGGTCACGATCGCGTCCCCCGCACGGTCCTGACCGAACAGGGTGAGGAAACGGCGCACCACTTTGTCGGCCGCGCCGCTTTCCATCAGGCAGTAGCCGATGATGGCCGCCAGGGCGATAACGACACTGATCTTGCCCGCGGTGGTCCCGAACTCCGCCGTGGTGAGTTCAACCGCCTGAATCCAATGGCTCTTTTCCTTGGCGCGGTCCCCGAGCGTGCCGTATTCGCCGGGCAGCGTCCGGGCGAGCGCCCCGGCCAGGATCGCCGCGAAAATCAGGGCCAAAAAGGGGTGAATCCGCAGCTTGGTGATCATCAAAATGATCGCCGCCAGGCAAATCGCCAGCACGGCAAAGGGCCACATGGCAGAGGCGCGGCTGATCTGGGCGAGCAAAGGCATCGGCATCCGGTTTTTTTGGGAACGGGCCTAGTCCAACCGCAGACGGCGGATGGGTCAAGCGTTTATCCCAGGCGGGCGGCTCACGGCGGCTCGCGCGGAAGTTATCCACACAGTTTTCACGGGGCCTCTGGAAAACAAAACATTGCCGAGGCCGCGGGAAGCTCCTTCAATAGGCCCGTGAGTGATCGGCCTCCTGGCGCAAAAAATATTGTCTATTTCGATTTGGAAACGCAGAAGTCTGCCGATGAGGTTGGCGGCTGGAATAACATCCGGGACATGCGGATGAGCGTTGGCGTGACTTACAGCACCGCACGCGGGGATTACAAAATCTACGGGGAAAAGCAGGTCGATGAATTGGTCACGGAACTGCTGCGGGCAGACCTGGTCGTTGGCTTCAACAATCTGCGCTTTGATTACGAGGTGCTGCACGGCTACACCGTGTTCGACCTGCGCCAGGCGCCGACTCTCGACATGCTGGTCGAACTGCAGAAGACCATCAACCACCGGCTGTCACTCGATTCCATCGCCACCACCACGCTGGGCGTGGAGAAAACCGCGGAAGGGCTGCAGGCCATTGAGTGGTTCCGCCAGGGGCGCCTGCTCGATATTGCCGAGTATTGCTGTTACGACGTCAAGATCACCAAGCTGGTGCACGAATTCGGCCTGGCGAACAAAAACCTTTTCTACAAAAACCGGTTCGGGACGAAGATGAGCGTGGCGGTCAGCTGGTAGCCAACCACGGCCCAGCCAACTCAAACCGGGTACACCCAAGGGGCGCGAAACGGCTTGGCCAGGAGCTTCTGGGCATCGGCGTCGTTTACGATCGCCTCGCGCTTGGCATCCCATTCCAGGCTTCGGCCGGTCTTCCAGGAAATCATCCCGAGCAGCGGCAGCACGGACGAGCGATGCGCAATTTCGATGCTGCTGACCGGCGTTTTGCGGCCGTCGATCGCCTGCATGAAGTCAGCCCACAGCAACGCCAGATTGTGGCCGTCCGGCTCCTGCAGCTGCGAATCTTCGTGGACCGCCTTGTCACTCTTTTTCGCGGGGTAAAAACTCCAGCCATCCCGCCAGCCGATAAAAAGCGTGCCGTTCGTCCCGTAGAAATAAGCGCCGATGCGATGCTGGTCGGGCGCGTTATCAGCGAATTGGCGATGTTCCCAGATGCAGGTGAATTTCTCGAATTCATAGGTCGCCACCAGGTGGTCCGGCGCGTCGGTGGTCTGGCCCCGGCTGTCGTTCACCGGTTCGCCTTTGATCGGGCGGCCGCCCGCGCAGAAGATGCGTTTCGGATAAGGCTCCTCGGTCCACCACAGGACCTGATCAAGCCAGTGCACTCCCCAGTCTCCCAGCGTGCCGTTCCCGTAATCCAGGAAGTTCCGCCAGCCGCCCGGATGCAGCCGTTTGTTGAAAGGCCGCAACGGCGCCGGCCCGCACCAGAAGTTCCAGTCCAAGCTTTGGGGCGGCTCTTCATTGCGATTCGGCGTCTCTTTCCCGCCGCCGCCATACGCGAACAACCGGACCATGCCCACATCCCCGACCGCGCCGGATTTCAGGAACTTCATGGCATTGACATGGTGCGGCCCGATCCGCCGATGCAACCCCACTTGAACAGATCGATTAGCCTCCCGCGCCGCCCGCAGCATCGCCTGGCTTTCGCCAATGGAATGGCCGGTCGGCTTTTCCACAAAGACGTGAGCGCCGGCCTTGAGAGCGTCAATCGTGTTCAGCGCATGCCAATGATCGGGCGTGGCGACGATGACGATCTCGGGCTTCTCTTTGGACAGCAGTTCGCGGTAGTCGGCGTAGGCCTTGGGCTGCGACCCGGTCCAATCGTTGACCTGGTCCGCGGCCACTTCGAGCACGCTGGCGTCGACATCTGCCAGGGCCACGACTTTGCAGCGTTTGCTGGCGATCGCCTCCTTAAGAATGTTTTTGCCCCACCAACCGCTGCCGATCAGCGCCGTGCGAAAGGTGCGTTCGGAATCGGCCCGGATAAACGGGGCGGCTCCGGCGGCGATACTGGCTGAACTGGCGAGGCGGAGGAATTCCCGTCGAGGCATCATTTGGCGGCCACCGCATCCTTCCGCACATCCACGCAGACAATTTCACCGCTAGAATTGCGGCAGTAAATTCGGCCATTCGCCAGAATCGGGGCTGTCCAACACTTGCCTCCCAGCACTTGCGCACGAGAAGAAGGCTTAAATCCATCCGGCGTGGCGGGCGCCACGATCAGTTCGCCGAGGGAGCTGAGAATGACCAACTTGCCATCGGCCAGAATCAGGCCGCCCGTGCCGAAACCGGGCGCGGCCCATTTTTCCTTGCCGGTGTCGAGCGCAATGCACTTGAGAGGCCCTTTATCGCCGGTATCCCCGTCCATCCCATAGACATGGCCGTCATGATAAACGCCGGGATTGAGCTGGGTGCGCAGAGACTTCGCCGTCCAGATCTGCTTGGGAGGGGTTTGCGTGAGGTCGAAAAGCCCGGCGCCCTTTCCATAACCGGTCGAGATGAAAAGCTTGTCGCCCGCGATGATCGGGTCGGCCGCATTCACTCCATACTCGGTCATCCACTTCACCCGCCAGGCTTCCGTGCCGTTTTCCGGATGGATCGCAACGTAGGCTTGGGATGAGCCGAACACCAAAAGGGATTGCCCCCCCAGCGTCAAAGGCGCCGGCGTGGAATAGCCGCAATTCTTGTCAGCCGATTTCCAGAGAATCTTGCCGGTATTCTTGTCGACGCCAACGCCCGCGTCCCCCACGTTCAGGATCAGAAGGTCTTTGTAGACATAGGGAGCGCCGGTAAAGCCCCAATCCGGGACGCGAATGCCGGTTTCCTTCTGGACCTGCGTGTTCCAAAGCACCTTGCCGGTCGCGGCCTCGAAAGCGAACAGGTCACCCCACTTGCTCTGCCAGTAAACGCGCGGACCATCAACGGTCGGCGTGCCCGTGGTCCCGCCCTCGTAATACTTGGCTCCGATTTCGGAAGGGTAGGAATATTTCCAGACTTCTTTGCCGCGGTCAGCGTCCAGGCAGAAAACGGCATCTTTCTCCGCGTCGTGCCCGGCGGAATAAAAGCGGCCGTCGGCCACCACCATCGAGGTAAACCCGAGCCCCACCGTCGCCTTCCAGGCCACTTTGGGCCCCTGATCCGGCCACAGATCTTGCCAGCCTTTTTCCGCAGTCACGCCCTTGTGGTTCGGGCCGCGATAAGCAGGCCAGTCGCCCGCGCGAACGCCCAAGGGCAGAAAGAGCGCGGCGGCCACGGCCCAAATGCCAGATTTCCGTCCGGTGAACTTGGTGGTCTCTCCCATGGCGCGAAACGTTAAGTATTTCCGGACCATTTCCAAGTGGAATCGATATGAAAAGGGTGTTGACCGTGCGGCCTCGCTTGTATACTGTCCCCGCTAATGATGAATCTGACGGAAGTAGTCCTGGCAAGCGTAGTCGTACTCGACTGACGCGGCCTGGTGCTTCTGTCAAAAGACTGCTCGCAGGTCGCCCGCCGTTCCGACGAAGGAACGCGGGTTTTTGATTTTGCGGGCATGTTTGGCGCTCGCGAAAGAAGATCCGCCAGCGATCCAAACGTATCTATGAGACATACCATCTCGGTTCTAGTGGAGAATAAGTTCGGCGTGCTTACGCGCATCGCCGGTTTGTTTAGCGGACGCGGCTACAACATTGACACCTTGAACGTCGCCCCCACCCATGATCCCAACACCTCGCGCATGACCATCGTCACGCGCGGCGACGACGCGACGCTCGAACAGATTGTGAAGCAGCTGAACAAGCTGGTGGATGTGCTCCACGTGCAGGATTTTCGCGAAGGTGAATTCGTCGATCGCGAATTGCTGCTCATGAAAGTGAGCGTGGATTCAAAGACGCGGGCGGAAGTAATGCAGATCACCGACATTTTCCGCGCGAAGATCGTCGACGTGCAGCCGAAATCGCTCACCATCGAAATCACCGGCGATGAAAGCAAGGTGGAGAAGTTCCTGGAGTTGATGAGAAGCTTCGGGATTTTGGAACTGACGCGCACGGGCAAAGTCGCCCTGCCCCGAAACTAAACCAATTTCACCACGGGAAAACAAAGGGCTTTGCCTTCCGTGCCCCCGTGGCAGTCGCAGACATTTAACCATACAAAGAAAACATGCCGGCAAAAGTATACACAGATAAAGATGCGGACTTGAACGTGCTGAAGGGCAAAACCCTGGCCGTGCTGGGCTTCGGCTCGCAAGGCCACGCTCATGCACTCAACCTGAAGGACAGCGGATGCAACGTCATCATCGGCCTGTACGAGGGGAGCAAATCGATCGCGGTCGCCCGCGAAAAGGGCTTCGAGGTCGTGCCTACGGCGGAAGCGGTGCGCCGCGCCGACGTTATCTTCGTCGCGCTGCCTGACACCAAGCAGCCCAAGGCTTACGAAAAGGACATCGCCCCGAACTTGAGCAAGGGCAAAACCATCCTTTTCTCCCACGGCTTTTCAATCCACTTCAAGACGATCGTCCCGCCCAAGAACGTCGACGTGATTCTCGTGGCGCCGAAAGGGCCTGGGCACATCGTCCGCCGCCAGTTCACCGAAGGCAAAGGGGTGCCGGCGTTGATCGCGGTTTACCAAAACCCGAGCAAGCAGGCCCGCAAAGTGGCGCTGGCTTGGGCCAAGGGGATCGGCGGGACGCGCGCTGGCGTGATCGAGACGACTTTTGAGGAAGAGACCGAAACCGATCTTTTCGGCGAACAGACGGTGCTGTGCGGCGGCCTCTCCGCCCTGGTGCTCGCCGGATACGAAACGCTGGTGGAAGCCGGTTATCAGCCGGAAATGGCCTATTTCGAATGCCTCCACGAACTCAAATTGATCGTCGACCTGATGAACGAGGCCGGGATCAGTGGGATGCGCTTCTCAATCTCCGAAACCGCGAAATGGGGTGATGTGAGCGTCGGCCCGAAGATTGTCGACAAATCCGTGAAAAAGCGGATGAAACAGGCTTTGAAGGACATCCAAACCGGCAAATTCGCCAAGGGCTGGATCAAGGAATACGAGACCGGCTACAAGAAGTATAACGCCCTGCTCAAAGCGGGCGAAAATCACTCGATCGAGAAGGTCGGGTCACGGCTCCGTTCGCTGATGCCGTGGATGCAAAAGCGCTCGATCAAAGGCGCTCAAGCGGCTTATTGATAGAGAATAACGAAAGCCGCCTCCTGGCTCGCGGTCGAGTGTAACCGAATGCGGGCCTGATCTGTCGTAAGAGATGGATCAATAGGATGCCTCTTCCGCATTAGTGTGGAAAACGCAAGGAGGTTCGGAGGATGTGCTTTCTGTGGATCTGGTTACGCGGGCTGCCTTTGGATCAAGTTTGGCAAAGGCAGCCCGATTTTCTTATCCCCGGAATCGGCTTTGCAGGGTTGGCAGTTTCAGCCATTTTTTCACTTTTCTCACGAAACCAGTTGCAAAGCGCATCATCCTGAGTTAAACAGGCGGCGTCACAGGTCTTAACCGAAGGTTCCAGGGTTATTTCAGAGGAAATAATGGGCCATTCGGATTTCCCTATTCGCATTCACGCACTGACGTTCTCAGCAGGTCGGGATCAGACCGTTCGGACAATACATAATATGAGTAATGCTTCAGCTCCTGAGATCGGCTCAGGATACTTGGAAATCTCGGAGAAAGGTTTCGGTTTTTTGCGCTCCGCCGCGCACCATTTTCAGCCCAAGCCCAGCGACATTTTCGTCACTCCGGACACCATCAAGAAAAATTTCCTGCGGGAAGGCTGCCTGATCGAAGGCCCCACTCAACCGCCCCATCGCGGCACGAGCCCGCAACTCAAAGAGGTGCTCAAGGTCAATGACATGCCTTTTGAGGCATACACCCGCACGATGCGGTTTGAGAACCTGACCACGATTGATCCGGTGGAGAAGTACCGGCTCGAGACCACCCCCGACCTGCTCGAAACGCGGATCATCGATCTCGTCACCCCGATCGGGAAAGGCACGCGCGGCCTGATCGTCGCGCCGCCCCGGACGGGCAAGACCACGATTTTGAAGCAACTGGCGAACGCGGTGGTGGCGAACCACCCGGAAGTCCATGTGATGGTGCTGCTGATCGACGAGCGCCCGGAAGAAGTAACGGATTTTCAGCGTTCGGTGAAAGCCGAAGTGGTGGCCTCTTCCAACGACCAGGATCTTGAAACTCACGTGCGGCTCTCCCGCTTCATGATCGAGCGCTGCCGCCGCATGGTGGAAGCCGGCAAGGACGTTTTCGTGCTGCTCGACTCCATCACCCGCGTGGCCCGCGCCTACAACAGCGTGCATGGCGGGAGCGGACGAACCATGACCGGCGGCGTGGATGCCCGCGCCCTGGAGATTCCGCGGAAGATGTTCGCAGCGGCCCGCAAGATTGAAGAGGGCGGCTCCTTGACAATCATCGCCACCGCGTTGGTGGACACCGGATCGCGCATGGACGAACTCATCTTTCAGGAGTTCAAAGGCACGGGCAACATGGAGCTGATCCTGGACCGCAAGCTTTCCGATCGCCGGCTGTTCCCGGCCATCGACATTCCGAAGAGCGGCACGCGGAAAGAAGAAAAGCTATTCGCAGGCAAGCATCTTGAGGCGATCCGCAAGCTGCGCCGCACGCTCGTCGACCTCAACCCGATCGAAGCGATGGAGACGCTGCTGGCTGCCTGCAAGAAGCACAAAACAAACGACGAGCTTCTTTCGAAGCTCGGCTAGTTTGTTTCCGAGATTTCCGCAAACAAGCGCATCGGACATCCGATGCGCTTTTTTTGTTTACTTGCCGAGCAGGTGCTCGATCACGAGCTGGTCGAGCGCCTGGTAATCACGATTGGCAATCAGGTCGTTCGCGCGCGCCTGGTTAAAGGTGCGGGCTTTCTCGACCAGGTGCAGGAAAGTGCGGCGGCTGTTGTCGAGATGGGCCAGCGTATGCTCCTCCTTGGTGGTGCGGAACGGGTGAACATCGAAGCAGACATATTCCCCGCGGCGGCCGTAGCCATTGCGCTCGAGGACGCGCACCTGGTCAAACGCGCTCCGCAGGTTCGTGCTCCCAAACGGCTTGTCCTGATCGAATTTCAGGCCGTTCTGGTCGTTCAAATGGAGGGACCAGAGTTTGCCAAAACTCATGGCAAACTCGATTTCGTCCGCTGGATCCAGGCCGGCCAGGATGCAATGAGCCGTTTCGATCAACGCGCCCACGCGCTTCGGATCGGAGCAGAGCTGGGCAACCGCGAGCGCGTGACCGATCGTCGGCAGGTAGGCGTGGTCCATCGGCTCGTTCGGTTTGGGTTCGATCGCAAGGCGGGCCTTGGGGTTATGCGCCAGCATGCGATCAAACGCCTGCACCAGGTATTCGACGCTCTTTTTGCCGCTCTTGGCTTCGCGCAGATAGGTTCCTTCCCGCGCCAGCCAAAGAACGATCAAGTCAGTCCCCAGGATATTCGCGATATCGATCGAGCGCAGGGAGCGTTCAATCGCGTACTTCCGGCATTTGGGATCGTTGCTAGTGTAAGCGCCGTCAATGGTCATCGGGCTGAACCAGAGGCGGGGCGCCACCATTTCAGCGGCGATGCCGGCATCGCGCAAACGTTTGCGGAGTTCCTTGGTTTCTTTTTCGATTTGCGACCACGGCTTGTTATCGATGTCCGGAACAGCATCGTCATCATGGAACATCATCGCGTCGAACCCGAGAGCCTTCAGCTGCTCCAGCTTCCAGTCGAAGCTCTGCGGCGGGCGAGTCGTGGGCCCGTAAGGGTCTCCGCCTTCGCTGATGTTCCACGGTCCAAAACAAAATTTGTAGGTCTGTTCCTTTGGCATAAATGAGCGGACAACAATGAAAAAGCCGCGCGCCGAACACAAGTGAAATACAGGAAATTTCCGGAATGCTCTCGCCGCTTCTCACACTCCGGCCCCGCTGCTATATTCGCCCGGTCGATGGATACACTCATGGAGATCCTGCCTCCTCGTGACGCGCTTGCTGCCCCTCCCCGGGTCGGGAGCGCTTTGGCCGAGGATTTTTGCCGAAACGCCTGGAGCGCAGAGTTCCGTGGCTCCAACCCTTCCCTTTCAGCCATCGTCCTGAGCACCGGCTTTTAACAGCGCTACCATGGAAAAGCTCGTCTCCACCCTGATCTTCCAAAGGATCACGAACGCCCTGACCACACTGGGGGACATAGCCCTGCTTTTCTGGGAGACCTGCCAGTCCCTGTTCAAGCGGCGGCTGAATTTCGGGGATCTGATTTATCAGCTGTGCGCGATCGGATTGAATTCCCAGTCCGTGGTGCTGATCACGGGCGCGTTCACCGGCATGGTGCTGGCCGCCCAAACCTATCTCCAATTCCACAAGGTGCGGATGGATACCGCCACGATGGCGGTGGTAAGCGTCTCAATGCTCAGCCAACTCGGCCCGGTCCTGACCGGCCTGATGGTGGCCGGGCGGGTCGGCGCGTCGATCGCGGCGGAGCTGGGCACCATGAAGGTGACGGAACAAATCGACGCCCTGCGGACTCTCGCGACCCATCCGGTCGACTATCTGGTGCTTCCGCGGGTGGTGGCCGCGACCATCGCTCTGCCGGTGCTGACCTCGGAGGCGATCGCGGTTGGAATCGGGTCGGGTTTTCTCGTCACGACTCTGCTGCTGAAAGTGGACGCGACGTATACCTGGGCCAACATGCTGAAGTACACCGTGCCGAACCATTTGAACGCAGGGCTCTCAAAAGCGGTGATCTTCGGCACGATCATCTCGCTGATCGCATGCTACAAAGGAACCCACTGCGGCGAAGGGGCGGAAGGCGTGGGGCGCGCCACCACCGAGGCGGTGGTGACCTCTTCCATCACCATCCTGATCAGCAACTTTTTCCTGACCCTGCTTCTCGGCCGGGTATTTGCGCCATGATCGAAGTTCGCGATTTGCACAAGGGCTTCGGCGCGCAGAAGGTCCTTTCCGGAGTTTCCTTCCAGATTGGCAGCGGCGAATCGGTGGCGATCATCGGGCGGAGCGGTTGCGGCAAGAGCGTGCTGCTCAAGCATCTGATCGGCTTGATCCGGCCGGACGCGGGCCATGTGGTCATCGACGGAGACGAAATCACCAATCTGCCGGAACGCAATCTGTTGGATGTCCGGCGCAAGTTCGGAATGCTGTTCCAGAGCGCAGCGCTTTTTGACTCCCTGAGCGTGGCGGAAAACATTGCGTTCGTCTTGAAACGTGAGCGGCGCCTTTCCCAGGCGGAAATTAACGAGCGGGTCGAGGAAGTGCTGGAGATGGTTGAGTTGCCCGGTACTCAGCACAAGAAGCCTTCCGAACTCTCCGGCGGGATGCGGAAGCGGGTCGGCCTCGCGCGGGCCATCATTTATAAGCCGGAGATCGTGCTTTACGATGAGCCGACCACGGGGTTGGATCCGGTAGTTTCGGACAGTATTGATCAATTGATCATCCGGGTGCGCGAGCGGCTCAAAATCACCACAGTGGTGGTCACCCATGATACCCGCAGCATGCGCCGGGTCGGGCAGCGGATCCTGATGATGGTCAATGGCAAGATTTACGCAGCCGGGCCTCCGGAAGAGATCTTTTCGTCCCAGGATCCGGTCATTCACCGGTTCGTGAATGGAATTTCGGACCCAAAAGAAGTCACGTTTTAGAGATGAACAATAAAAAGATGGTTTTGCAGGTGGGCATTTTTGTGCTCATCGGCCTGGTGCTGACTGCGGCGATGGTCATGCGGTTCAGCAAGGGCACCGGCTTTTCCACCACTTACAAGCTGTTTCTCGAAGCCCGCAACGCTGGCGGCATCATCCCCGGCGCCAGCGTGCTCATGGCCGGCGTGCCCATCGGCAGCGTGAGCGACATCCGCCTCGCACCCGACGGCAGCAAGGTGAGCATGGTGGCCAGCATCTACAGCCGGTTCAAAATCTCCAAGGATGCGATCTTCGACATTGGAACGGTCGGTTTTCTCGGGGACCGGTTCATCTCGGTCAGCCCTGGTCCAGCCAAGGAAGGGGATCAGCACCCCGGGTTCCGTGAAAATGGCGAGACCGTCCGGGTGCAGGAAGCCTTCGACATCACCGCGGTGGCCCAATCCGCAAGCACTTTGATGGACCGGCTCAGCGGGACTGTCACGCAACTGAGCACCGCAGTCCAACGGCTCGACAAAACTCTCCTCGCCGACCAGAGCCTGAGCAACCTCACTCAAACCATCTCGAACTTGAAATCCGTCTCTGACCGGGCTTTGGATGCGATGGGGAACGTGAATCATTTCCTGCAATCCAACACCCCATCCCTGAGCCGGAGCGTGACGAATTTCGCGGCGTTTACGGAGAAGTTGAATACGGTCACGGTTGAACTTCAGGAAACGGTGGCCACGAACCGGGCGGAACTGACTGCGGCGATGAAAAACATCGGGCGGGCCAGCGGACGGGCGGACCGGATTCTGGAACAAGTGGAAGAGGGCAAGGGCTTGGCAGGAACCCTGCTTCGTAACGAGCAGGTGGCTGAATATACCTCGGCCACCCTGAGCAACCTGATGATTTTTACGGGAAACTTGAACGAAAAAGGGGTCTGGGGGGTGCTGCGGAAGCCGAAACCCGGCAAGAAATGACATTCCTGCCATGACTTCCTTTTGGGTCATTCGAACTTTTTTCCTCAGCCTTTCCATGCTGGGGGGCTATGCGATTAGCCAGGTTCAGCCCCAACTGATCAGCACCGGATTTCTCGGGGCCGTCATCGGATTCGGTTTTGGCGGGCTAATGATCGCCCTCGATGAAATGCTTAAGGGCTTCTCCCTCAGGGCTTTCTCCGCCGCCACCTTCGGATTGATTCTGGGAAGCCTGATCGCCTGGATGGTGGATCGATCCGGACTTTTCATCTACGCCGATGAACGTCCGCGCTGGCTCATTCGGCTCTGTTTGTTCACCGGATTCAGCTATATCGGGATGGTTCTGGCCTTGCGCAGCAACAAAGAGGACTTTTCTCTGATCATCCCCTACGTGCGCTTCACCCGGCAGGACTCGCCACCTAATTTCGTGCTGCTCGACACCAGCGCGATCATTGATGGACGGATCGCGGATTTGATCGAAAACAGCTTTGTCGAAGGGACAATCGTTGTCCCGCGCTTTGTGCTCAAGGAACTCCAGCATATCGCGGATGCAGATGACCCGGTGCGACGGGCACGCGGCCGGCGAGGCCTGGATGTGCTCAGCCGGATCCAGAAAATCGCCCAGGTGGACTTCAAACTGCACGAAGGCGACTTCGCGGATGAGACGGCAGTCGACAGCAAGCTGGTGCGGCTGGCAAAAGCGACCGGGGCCCGCCTCTACACGACCGATTTCAACTTAGGAAAAGTTGCTGAGCTGCAAGGCGTTAAGCTCCTGAATCTTATGGCACTGGGCGCAGCCATGAAAATGGTGATGCTCCCGGGCGAAAGCGTAAATCTGCGGTTGGTGCGGGAAGGGAAAGATCGCGGCCAGGGAGTCGGTTACCTGAACGACGGCACCATGGTGGTGGTCAATCACGCCTCCCAATTGGTCGGGCAGCAGGTCGAAGTCCAGGTGCAAAGCACCCTGCAAACTGGGGCCGGCATCATTGTGTTTGCCGACATCAAGAAAAACTCGGACACTGCGTTCCTCCACAAGGAGGCAGTATGACCAGCGAACTTAAGGAACTCTACCGAACTTTCAACCTGGCGGAAGCCGACCTGATCCACTCCCGCTTAATCGGGGCCGGCTTGAATCCGACCCTGCAGAACGAACAGGCTTCACTGAGCTTGGGCACCGTCGTCGCCAGCGGGGGGATTCGGGTGTTCGTCCCGGCATCCGAATATGAGCAAGCAAAAGGCCTGCTCGACGCGGAAGCAGCCGAATAGTAACCGCCCCGCCTGACCGAATCGCTGCCCCTTACTTCAGCGAACTTTCGATCATCGCCCGGAACTGCTCCTGAGCTCCTTTCACGAGGACCTTGGGACCGGTCAGCCGAACGAAGATCTTGGCTTCGCCCGCTTCGACAATCGCTCCTTGCAGCATATAATCGGGCTCCGGCGTTTTGGGCCCGCCCGGCATCCCGCTCATAAAGGTTCCCTCGGCCTGAACGTAGGTGATCGTCCCCTTGTCCTTTTTCACCTTCTCCGTGCGTGCGTTGATCTTGTCACGACCTTCCTGGAACATGCCGAGCCAGCGGTCGATATTGGCCTGCACTCCGCCACCGCCTCCCGGAATATTGAAGAAAACCACCTCACCGCTCTTCCCCTTCTCGTTCTTGACCTCCAACTGCGCGGCCCGCATGCCGGGCTGAATGTCGACCCAACTCCATTTCTCCGGCTTCGAAAAGGTCAGCGGCCCAGCCGTAAACGTCTTGTGATCGTCCGCCGCACGAAGGGAACCGAGACAAACCAGCAAGGCGAACAAAGAAATCAATTTGCGCATGGCCTTTGAATAGCCCGACCCGGCGACCAAAGTCAACGAACGGAACAATCCGCCTCGTTCGAATCCGTGCAAATCCGTGCGGCCAGCCAAGATTTTGATTGGAACCGCTTCCCGGAGCAGGGTTAACTCTCCGCCGTGAAACTTTCTGGAAAAGCCGCTCTCGTGACCGGTGGAACGCGGGGCATTGGCGCCGCCACCGCCATCGCTTTGGCCCGCGAAGGAGCCGACCTGGCAATCACCGCCCGGCGCCTGGATGATGTCGCCAAAAGGACTCAGGACTCCATCGTGGCGCTCGGACGCAAATGCGCGCTGATCGCGGCGGATGCTGGCATTCCCGAGGACAATCAACGCGCGGTCGCCGATACAACCCGGCAGCTCGGCAGCGTCGACATCCTGGTGCACTCGGCGGGCGGTCCGGTGAACGGCGGACTTTTCGACCTCACCGCGGAACAATGGCAGCGCGCCTTCGATGTGCATGTGACCGCGATCTTCCATCTGGCCCGGGCCGTAATCCCCGGCATGAAGCAAAAGAAGGAAGGATCGATCGTCCTGATCTCCTCCACCGCTGGGATTCGCGGCATTGTCACCAACGTCGCGTATCAAGTGGCCAAAGGCGCCATTCCGCAGTTCGCGCGCGCGCTGGCCCGGGAGTTTGCGAATGATAACATTCGCGTCAACTGCGCCGCTCCGGGAGTCATCCGCACCGAGTTCCACGCCGCCATGACGGACGAGCAGCGCCGGATCAACCTGGAGCAACGGATTCCGCTCCATCGCGAAGGAACTCCGGAACAGGTCGCGGAAGCCATCGTGATGCTGGTGAAGAACGATTACATAACGGGTGAAACCATCGTGATTGACGGCGGCCTCACGATGCGGATCGCCTAACTTGACTGAAGCGCTTTCCAAGCGCCTTGAGGCTGGGCCCAGGGGTCAGGTTGTCCGCCCGAACTTCTTCTCCAGCTCGCGATAGTTCAGCTCGATCAACGTCGGGCGTCCGTGCGGGCAGGTGTAGGGCATGGAACAACTGCGCAACTCCTCCAATAGCTTTTCCACCTCCGCCTCAGCCAGAACGTCGTTGGCTTTCACGGCGTGACGGCACACCGTCTTGGCGACGACATCTTCGCCCAACCGCCAAGCATTGACCTCTTGGCCCGCGGCCTTGAGTCCATCGATCAATTCGAGCACGAACTTCTTGGGGCTGCTCGCCTTGACGAAAGGTGGCAATGCATCCAGCAGAAAGGTGCGTTCGCCGAACTCGCTCAGGCCAACTCCCAAACGGCATAATGATGGCATCAACTGTCGGAGAAAGGTGGCGTCTCGCGGTGACAACTCGACCGTCTCGGGCAGGAGCAGGCGCTGGGAAGGCGCATCCCCGTGCTGGGCCCGGTTGAGCATTTGCTCGAAGAGCACCCGCTCATGCGCGGCGTGCTGATCGAGCAACACCAGGCCACGGTCTGATTCCAGGATCACGTACAACTTCCCAATCACCCCGAGAATGCGAAGCGGCACTTCCAGAAGCGGGGCCGCTTTCGTCGGCGCGAGCTCGATCCGCGGAGGCTCGGGCTTCGCTTCGGGCGGAGAGTTTGGCTCCGCTGACACCGGCGCGGCAGGCGGCACGGGAATTGATTCCGCGGGCTTCGGCCATTTCGGGATCGGGCTGCCGGGAGCCGGCGGGACGAAATTCGGGAAGGATCGCGTTTCCGGAACCGGGGCGGGATTTTTCAGGGCAAAATCGCCCGGCTCCGTCCGAGGAACCGGAGCCGCCATCGGCGCGCGCGGAGGCGCTGGTTCGCGTTTGGCGTGGTAGTTGACCAGCGCCTGCCGCACCGCCTCGGTCACGCTTTTCCGGATCGTTGGCTCTTCGCGAAATTTCACCTCGCGCTTCGCGGGATGAATATTCACGTCCACCAGCGCCGGAGTGATTTCGAGAAACAGGCAGCAAAGAGGATAACGCCCCTTCATCAGCATGGTGTGATATCCCTCGACCAGGGCGAAGTTGAGCCCCCGGTTCTCGACGGGGCGTTTATTGACGAACAGATGCTGGTCATCGCGCGTGGAGCGCGAGACGCCCGGCGCGCCGATAACTCCCCAGACCGTCAGCGTTTCCACCCCCTCCACCGGGCCATCTTCCTCAATGAACCGGCTCTGGATCTCCGTGCTGAAATCGACCGGAACCAAGTCGATATCGCGCGAATAAAGCGCGGCAAAACGCTCTTCCAAAGCCGCGATGCGCGTCGTGACGGAATTCGCGCCAGCCACCGCGGGCAACTGCCAGGCCACCCGCCCGTCTTGAATAAAGGTGGAGGCGATCTGGGGATGCGCCAGCGCCACCAGAGTCAGGTAATGCTGGATGTGGGTTCGCTCCGTCTCTTCGCTTCGGAGAAATTTGCGCCGGGCCGGCAGGTTAAAAAAGAGCTGACGGACTTCCATCGTCGTGCCCGAAGCACTGCCCGCCACCTTCACTTCGAGAATTTTCCCGCCGTTAATGATGATCTGCGTCCCCTCCCCGCTCTCGTTCTCCCGCTCGCGCGTGGTAATCGTCATCCGGCTGACGCTCGCGATGCTGGGAATGGCTTCACCACGAAAGCCCATGGTGGCGATCGAGGCCAGGTCTTCGGCCTTCTGAATTTTGCTGGTGGCGTGACGCTCCAGCGAAAGCAGTGCATCATCCCGATTCATCCCAAAGCCGTCGTCCGTCACGCGAATCAGGCTCCGCCCGCCGGCCTGAATCTCGACCGAAATGCGGGTCGCGCCCGCGTCAATCGAGTTTTCGACCAACTCCTTGACCACGCTGGCGGGCCGCTCGACGACTTCCCCAGCCGCGATCTGGTTCGCAACATGCTCAGGCAGGAGACGGATCCGGTTCATTTGCCTCTAATCGTCGTCGGCCAGCGCGCTCTGTCAAACCGTTTGCCCGGCAGGCTCCTCTCGTTTTTCGGATCAGCCAAGATTTTGCGTTTGAAAGGCGCCGGGCGATCCCTGCATAAACACGGCGTCTCAATGAAACGCCGACGGTTTATGCAATGCGGCCTGGCGGCCTGCCTCGGTTCGTTGATCAGCAAAGGGGATCGCTTGGAAAATCAAAAACTCGAGCGCGCGACGGAGAATCTGGAACGAGCGGTGCGTGAAGGAGTCATCGCTTCGGCCGTCCTTCAGGTGGCGGAAGGGAATCGTTCCGCGAACCGGTCATTTGGCAAAGCTCGGGATGAGAATGCCATGTTCCTGCTGGGATCCATCTCCAAGCCCGTCAATGTCACCGCGCTGATGACTTTGTTTGACCGCGGCGAGTTCAAACTGGACGATTCGTTGCAAAAGTTTCTTCCGCAGTTCACCGGCGGCGGACGTGAACAAGTGACCCTGCGACATCTGCTGACTCACACTTGCGGGCTGCCCGACCAGCTAAGAGAAAACAGCAAACTGCGCCGACAACACGCGTCCCTGGGCGAATTCGCCGACCACGCCCTGCGCACACCGCTCCAGTTTGCTCCTGGTTCGCGGTATCAATATTCGAGCATGGGAATACTGCTCGCCGCGCGGGTCGCGGAACGCATCAGCGGACTGGAGATCCGCGAACTGGTCGATCGGACCGTGTTCCAACCGCTGAAGATGCAGCACTCGGCTCAGGGGCTCGGACGCTTCCAACTGGCCGAGATGGTTCCCGTTCAAACCGAACACGCCGCCCCCGAAGCAGGCGGCGGCGATCCAAAGGCGAAAGACTGGGATTGGAACAGCACTTGGTGGCGTCAATTGGGGGCGCCTTGGGGAGGCACGCACGCGTCCGCGCCGGACATTGCAAAATTCCTGGCAGAGTTCCTGGAAGGCCGGGGCGCGTGCGTAAAGCCGGAAACCGCCAGGCTGATGACTCGAAATCACAACCCGGCTGGCATCACTCCGCGGGGCTTGGGGTTTGCTCTCGGTTCATTGGCCGGTTGCCGGGGTGGGGCCGAGAGAGTCTTCGGGCACACGGGCTCCACCGGAACAATTTCCTGGGCGAATCCAGACAGCGGCCGGATTTGCGTGGTGCTGACTTCGCTGCCGTCCGCAGCGGTGAAGCCGCATCCAGGAGAAGTGGCCGCCAATGCGTTTGCCGGGTGAGGAAAGCCAGCACGGAGACGGCCATTGCAACGCAACGCAATCCTGAATGCCCTGCTAATGCGGGAAAGGCGGAGCCAGCGCCGTGCTCACAACCGTCTGGCTCCGCCCACGTGTAGTTAGCCGATATCGGCCGTTCGTTTCACGGAACGGCAACGGACGTCGTCAGCGTGGCGGTGCCGCCGGTGTAAGCAACCGTGATCTGCAACGTCCGGCTGCCGGATTTGACGCCGGAGAACGTCAGCACCGCTGTCCCTGTCCCGCCGAGCGGAGCAATATCGCCCAACGCAATCGGCGGGCGCTCGTGAGTGATTCTGCCGTCCATCGTCGCGTCCCGCTTTGTCGGGATTTGCGCTCCCAGCGCAGGCAGGCCCCCACTATTCTGAATGGTTACCGTCACATCCACTTTGCCGCCGTTCTTTACCGCCACGGCTTGCCCGATCGCCAGCGATGGCGGCGTTAGAGCGAAGTTGGCGACAAGTGCGCGCGGCGCGGCGATGTTGAAGCTGTAGGCGGCGGAGGCGCTGACCACGGCGCCATTCTCGGTCCAATTCACGAAGGCATAGCCAGCGTTGGACGCAGCCGTCAGCAAAACCGGTGAGCCGACGGCATAAGCCCCGGCGCCGGTGATCGTGCCGCCCGCAACAGGAGACGCGGTGGCCGCCACAAGAGCGAGGAAGTTCGCCACCAAAGCCCGATCTGCCCCAGCGGAGAAGCTATAGCTGGCGGATGCGCTGACCACGGTTCCACCTTCGGTCCAGTTCGCAAACAGATACCCCGGATTGGCATTCGCGGTCACTATGACCACGTCGCCGCTCTTGTAAACTCCGTCGCCCGTAGTTGTCCCTCCGACGGCGGGGGCGGGACTGGTCCCGATCGTGAACGTCTGGACAAAATTCGCGAACAAGGTCCGGCTGCCCGACGCTGCGAAGCTGTAACTGAGCGCGGAACTCACCACGATGCCGCCCTCCGTCCAGTTCAGAAAGGCGTAGCCTGCCGCCGGCGCCGCCGTCACGGTCACATTCGCGCCCGCGTTGTAGGCGCCGCTTCCTGTCGCCACGCCGCCTGTCGCGGGGAAAGCATTCGCCTCGATCGTGAAGACCTGCACGAAGTTCGCCATGAGCGTCCGATCTCCATTCACGGTGAATGGGTAGGCTGCCTTGTCGCTCACCTGCACGCCACCCTCTGTCCAATTCACAAAGGCATAGCCCGGATTATGGGATGCCACCACCGTCAAGGCCGTCCCGTTGTTATAGGTCCCGCTTCCAGTCGTCGTTCCTCCCACTCCGGGCGAAGCACTCACGGCGATCGTGCTCGTTACCGGCTCCCCCCCGGGCACTGTGATGGTGTAGGCCTTTGAGACAACGACCCCGGTTAAATCCGACGCCTCGATCGTAAAAGTAAAAGTGCCTGCGGCGTTCGGAGTTCCGGACAGCACCCCAGTGACATCATCAAACGTCAAGCCGCCGGGAAGGGAACCGTCTTTCAGAGAGGCCAGGAACGGCGATCCTCCGGCCACTACAACCGTTCGATCCGGGTAAGGCACACTCCATTCGCCGTCCTGCAAATGCTCGACCAGGCCCAAGGCTGGCGCGACGTCGAAACCTGACATCTGCGCGCCGAAAAACTCGCCCACCACCCAGATCGTGGAAAGATCCGTGGTCACGGTCACCCATTCGCCGGTAGCGAGATCGATATGGTCGTTGTATGTCACCGTTCCCGTGCCGAAATAGTGGACTCCGTCCGGGTCGGCCGCGCCCACCGTATTGGCCATGGCTTCGCCTGATTCCGCGTCGAACGGCCCGATGTAGCGATAAAACTCGTAGCGACGGGTGACCACTTCATCGCCGCCCGGCAGATCCTGCGGCAAGCCCTGCAGTTCCCCTTTGGCTCCGCCGCCAACCGCATTGAAATCGGTTTGAAGAATGCGCCATTCCGTTTCCACCTCGGCCGGTTCGCCATTCGCCCACGGCTGAGGCAGGCCAGGGTCATCTCCCACGAGATCCTCCAGATGCACCTTATTGGCGCTGTGCGTGGTCGTTTTGATGTCCTTCACCCACGAAGCGTCGCCGAACTGCAGCACTGGTTTGGCAGGCGGCGGCGGCGGAACCACCACCGGAATCACCTGAGCCGGGATGTTTTGCGCTGGCACTGGCGGATTGTAGATGAACGTCGGAGTGGAGACGTTCACCGGAGGGCCATGCTTTAGGTTGCCCGTCCCATCGTCAATCAACCAGTTATAGAGCACGGCGGAGGGCGTCCCGATATAGCCCACCCCAAAATGTTCCCCGCCGAAATTGATCGACGGATTGGTGAACTGATGCCCGGCCGTTGGCGGAATCGGCGCCGAAGGAACCGCGGTGTACGCCGCCCAGGTGCCGTCCGGATTCTTCGCGCTGGAGTAGCGGACCAGCACATGAGGATGCAAAGGATCTGAATTATTTTCGGTGATCTTCGGAATGCCGTAATGATTGTAGTCGTAGGTGTAGGTGATATCGGTGCTGTGCACGTCCACCAATTCGATGTCAAACCCATGCGCCTCCACGCCGGTGTCGTTGACACAGTCAAAATTGTTGAGGCTGCCATACGCAATGCTCGCCTGCGCGGATGGAACGAAAAAGGCCATCACGAAGAGCGCCCCTAGAGCTGCCCATTTTGCGGCCCTCCCCGTGATCGTTAAGTGTCCGGGAGGCTCTTGGCCAGTCCAGGAGTGAGCTTGGATTCCCCGCCGCCAATCCACGCGCCGAGAAGGTTGGATCATGATTGATTTCATTTTCAGTTGTAGGTCCAGTCGCAAGCTACCCGCCGTCCATGAAGCAACCGTGAAACGAAAATGAAGATTTGTTTAGAAGACCGCGTTCTCCCCAGCCGGGAATTCGCAAAATCTCAAGCCAAGGCAGGCTTCGCCGACGAACCCGAAGCCAGGGGCAGCGTCACCATGGCCGTCGTCCTGCCATTTGCATCCGAACTCAACCGAATGCTGCCCGCGTGCGCTCGCACAATCCATTCCGCGATCGTCAAGCCCAGCCCGCAACCCTCCACCCGGCCAACCGCTTTGTCCCCTCGGACAAACGGCTGAAAAAGCCTTTGCTCCGCCCCCGGCGAAAGCCCCTCTCCATCATTCACCACCCGCAGCTCCGCCAGGCCACCCCGTTCTCGCAGGGAGATCTCCACCTTGCCGCCCGGCCGGTTGTATTTGATCGCGTTGTCCAACAGGATTAGCAGCAACTGGCGCAAGCGGTGCCGATCTCCCGCCACGATCGCTCCCGGATGTTCTCCGAGCGCCACTTGCACCCCCTCGGGCTGGGCCATGATCACCGCATCCTCAAAAGCTTCCTCCACCAACTCCCCGAACGCGACCGACTGGCGCTCCAAGGCCACCAATCCCGCGTCCGCCTTGGTGAGAAGCGTCAAAGAATCGACGATCTTGGCCAGGCGTTGCACTTCGTCCAGCAAATCACCCAGCCATTCCCCCTGCGCAGGAGGAAGCGCCTCGCCTTCCCGGAGCCGCGTTTCCAATTGGGCGCGCATCACCGTGAGCGGCGTCTTGAGCTCATGCGAAGCGTGCAGCGTAAACTCCCGGATCTGCTGGAAGGAGGCGTCCAGCCGCGCTGTCATCAAGGAAAGAACCTGCGCCAACCGGTCCACTTCATCCTGGTTCATCGTCCGCGGCAAGGACGCCCGCAGGTTTTCCGATCCGATCTGCTCGGCCGCACGAGTCAGGGCGCGGAGCGGTTCGAGCACCCGCCAGGTCCACCACCAGCCCGCGCCCAGCAAGATGGGAACGAATCCGAGAAAAAACACGGTGGCGAATTCCGCCGAGGTGTCCTTGTGCAAATCCGTCAGCCCGCGCGCGGCGAATTCCGCGGGCTCCTCCACGAATTCGTGATGCCAGAGCCACGCCAGGAGCAGAAGGCACAGAGAGGACATGACCGCATAGCCAATGCCCAGGCGCCGCGTGATGGTCATGGCTCCTCCTTCATCACGTACCCTTCTCCGCGCACGCTATGAAGCAATTTCGGCGCATGGCCCTGGTCGATTTTCTCCCGCAGCTTGCCCACGTAGACGTCCACCAGGTTCGACCCGGGGTCGAAATGATAATCCCACACCTTCTCCAGGATCATCATCCGGCTGCAGATTCGCCCCGCCGAACGCATCAGGTATTCCAGGAGACGAAATTCCCGGGTGGTCAGTTCAATCTTGCGCTCGCCCCGCATCGCCATCCGGGAAACGGTGTCGAGCGTCAAATCTCCCAGCCGGAGGATGGTCGACCGCACATCCCCGCTCCGCCGGACCAGAGCCCGCACCCGCGCCACCAGCTCCTCCAGCGCAAAAGGCTTCGGCAAATAGTCCTCGGCCCCGGCGTTCAAACCTTCCACCCGCTCGTTGACTTCCCCGCGCGCCGAAAGCAAAAGAACCGGGGTCTTGTTCCCGCTGGCGCGCATGCGTTTGAGAACGCTGAGGCCGTCCCGACCGATCAGCATGATATCGAGCACCACAGCGTCGTATTCGGTCATTTGGATGGCGCTCAACGCTTCATCTCCGTCGCGGAGAAGGTCGACGACAAAGCTTTCCGCTTTCAGGGCCTTCGCGATAAACGCACCAGTCTTCCGATCATCTTCGACCACCAGGATGCGCATGCTCCCACAAGGCTAGGCGGGCCCGCTGGATCCTTCAAGAAAACAGGCTTTACGCTCCTCTTCCCGGTCTTTCGCGCGGGCGCGAGCGCGTCGAGCCCGCCGTCCACCATTTTTTGCATTGCCGAAAGCCCCTAAAGGCAGACAATTCAAGGGTTGGCGCGCCCTGAGACGGTTTTTCGATCGGCGCGCCTGCTCGGAGGAGGGACAGCTCCGTCCGCAACAAGGAGAAACCTTGCACAAGCGATAAATCGAGCTGTGGGTGCTTTGAACCAGGAAAAGGCTCAGACCGGATCGGGGCCCCGACGGCTATCCCGGACGGCTGCACTCCTTTGCATGATTTTCGGGGCCATGATCCTGGCGACCTGGATTCTTCACTGGCGGGGCGTGCAAACCATCTGGCCGGGGCTCAGCCGCATCCCGCCCAACGGAGGGTTGCTCGGTTTTTTGCTCGGGGCTGCCCTGGCTGTAAAGAGCAACAGGCCAAGGCCCCTGTTCAGTCTGGCTGGCCTGGCGGCGAATCTCGCGGCATTGTTTGCTGCGGCCCTCGGCCTCATCACCTTTTTGGAATACCTGTTCGGGTGGAATGCTGGCATCGATCGGTTGCTGCCCGCGGCCCCGATTGCGCCAGTGCCAGCGGTTTTTCCAGGCCGTCTCTCGTTTCCCGGAGCCTTGAGCGCACTCGGCCTCGGGCTGGCCATCCTGCTGCTGGATGTGCGCATCAAGGGAATCTGGCCGGCCCAGATCTTTGCCGTGCTGGCCACAATCGTCGCGCTGGAGGCCATGATCGGACACGTTTGCCACGCTCCGGAGTTTTACGGCAACTTCGGTGAGAAACGCCCGCCTGGCTTGCCGGTTCACGGGGTGCTTGGACTGCTGCTCCTTGGAGCCGGCGTGCTGAACGCCCGGCCGGAACGAGGGTTGGTCGGCATCCTCTGGAGCTACACGCCCGGCGGAATTCTGGCTCGCTGGCTCCTATTGTCGCCCGTCATCAGCCTTTTTCTCACCGGCGTGGTCTATCTTTTCTTCACACACGTTATCCCGGTGGATCGCGACATTCGCACCTGGTGCATGGGGCTGGCCAATCTTCTGTTCCCCACGTTGCCCATCTGGGGCGCCGCGCATGCCCTGCACAAAGCGGGCCTCGAACGGGATCGCGCCCAGCACGAACTGGAGGACCGGGTCCGGCAGCGGACCACCGAATTGAGTGACGCCAACCTTGCGCTGCACGCGGAGATCCGCGAACGCCAGCAGGTGGAACAAGCGCTCCGGGAAGCCCGGGATCGGCTGGAGAACCAGGCCACCCTCCTGGAACGCCGCGTGCAGGAACGCACCGCCAAACTCGCCGAAACGGTGGGCGATCTGGAGGCGTTCTCCTACAGCGTCGCGCACGACATGCGCGCCCCGTTGCGCGGCATGCAGGGGTTCGCCCACCTCCTGCTCGAAGAGCACGCCACAAACCTCAATCCGGAAGCCCGCGATTACCTTGATCGCATCTCCTCTTCTGCCGCCCGCATGGACCTGCTCATCCGTGACGCCCTCGACTACGCGCAAGTTCTGCGCTCCGAGACGGATCTCAAACCGGTGGATCTCGACGGGCTCGCCCGCCAATTCGTCGCCACGTTCCCCGGCTGGCAGCCGCCGCACGCTGAAGTCACCATTGCCGGTCCTCTCCCAACCGTCCTTGGCCACGAGGGATTCATTGTCCAGTGCCTGTCAAACCTGATCGGGAATGCGATCAAGTTTGTGGCGCCCGGAACCATCCCGCGCGTCCGGATATGGGCCGAGTCGACGGATGGGCGCGTCCGTGTTTTTATCGAAGATAACGGCATAGGGATCAACGCCCGGGATCATGACCGAATTTTCCGCATGTTCGAACGGCTGAATCCCGCCCACGAATACGACGGCACCGGGATTGGCCTGGCGGTTGTCCGTAAAGCCGTCGAGCGGATGAAAGGCCAGGTCGATTACGAGTCTTACCCTGGCCGCGGCACAAAGTTCTGGATCGAACTCCCAAAAGCTCCGCTCGCCTGAGCGCAAACCAGGAGCGCATCCAAAGCGGCGTTCCAACGCAAGCCGTCCGTGAGGTATTGAAAGAACTTCCGATTGCCTCGATTCTTGGCGAAACGACATGGCGGTATTATATGCAATTCTGACGGTGACAGCCTGGGGCATCTGGCTGGTCCCGTCCCAACGAGTCAAGTTCAACGGGCAGCAAGTGCGCGCGTTTTACGTCACGATGGCGAATCTGCTGGTTTCCGGGATGGTCGCTGCCGGGCAAGGACTCGGCTCCCTGCCGTCCGGCTCGTTCTGGCTGCCGTTCAGCGGCGGACTGGTTTGGGCGCTCGGCGCCTGGACCGCTTTCGCGGCGACGGAAAAAATCGGACTGGTGCGCGCCTACGGAGTCTGGGCGCCGCTGAATATCATCGTCAGCATCGGGATGGGCGCTCTCTTCTTCCATGAGTTCGTTTCGCTCACGCCACAGGCCCTTGGGATCCTGGCTGGGGCGGTCTGCCTGATTATTGCCGGCGTGCTCCTGATCATCTTTTCCAAGGGCGGGCAGGCGGATTCCGCTGCTCCCCGGGGAGCAGCCATGGGCTGGGGCGCAGCCGTTGCCGCGGGCTTTCTCTGGGCGGCCTACTACATCCCGATCAAAATCGCGCAGACTTCCATGTGGGTGGCCGCCTTTCCGATGGGCTGCGGGATGTTTGCCGGCTGCCTGGGGCTGGTGCTCCTCTCAGGCCAATCCCTCCGGCTGGGCAGCGCCCAGGCCTATCTTCGCACCGCATGCACCGGAGCGCTCTGGTCGTGTGGCAACTACGGCATGCTCCTTTTGGTCCGGACCCTCGGCTCCGGCCGGGGATACACCATCTCCCAGCTCGCCCTGGTCGCAAACGCGCTCTGCGGAGTGTACTTCTTGAAGGACCCGCCGCCCGGCTCGCGCGCCGCGCGCCTGGCCCTCGCCGGCTGTGCTCTGGCCACGATTGGGGCGATCACCCTGGGCCAGGCGAAATGACGGCCTACGGTTGCGGCGAACGATTGCGCAGCCATTGAATGGCCGCCGACTCGCCATAAAGCTTCAACCGGTCAAAGTAGCTCAACGCCTCCGCTTCGCTCGCCCGTGCGATCCAGCCGCCAATGAACTGGCTGTCCTGCTTGATCGACTGTTCACGCGCGCTCAACTCCGACAGGCGCTCCCCCACGCTCGAATTTACAAACGAATACGCCTGGTTTGGATCCAGCGCCCCCAGCAATCGTTGCTCCACCGCCACACCTACAATCTGTCCGAGCAGGTTGCCACCATCCTGCACGCCGTTCAGGTGCCGCGCGAGCGCCAGGCCCATCCGGGCGTCGTTCTCGGCCGCCGCCGGGTCTCCCGCACTCTGGTCCCGCTTGATCAAGTCCACCAGGTTCCTGGAAAGGCCCACCACCTCGGATACGTGCGGCAACTCTACCGCGAAGGTCGCCAGCCCTTTCGCCTCGGCCGCACTGTGGCCCGCGCTCAGATAGATCTCCTCCAGCGTCTGCATATGGTCAGTCACATAATCGTTGAACGCCGTTTTTTGGCTCGCTGCGGCCAGGTCCCGCAGGGCGGCATCCGGCTGGTTTTCCTTCCAGTAGCGGCTGGCCGAAAGATAGTCCGCCAGCGCGTTCCCCGGATCGGCCGCCTTGAACCGGTCCAACCACTCACGCCGGTTTTCCGGAAATGCGTCATGCGCAGCCACGCGCAAAAGCACCGCCGGATCGCCGGGAAAATTTGTCGCCGCGCGGCGCAGATAGTCGAGATCGTGCGTCACCCGGTGCGCGGCGATCAGGCTGGCCGCATTCGTCTTGTTCAACGCCACAAAAGCATCCGCCTCCTCCCGGGACAGCAACGAGAGCGAGGCATCCTCATTCACGCGCTCCAGAAAAGTCTTTTCGGCGCCGGGCGCGGCCCCGTCGACCGGTCCCGCTGCACGAACCACCGGAGGACTATCTGGAACGTTGGCTACGGGTGCGGCTGGCGCGGATTTTAACCCGGTGTCCGGCTCGGCCCGGTTCATCCCCCCTTTTTGCCGCCAAACGAACGGAGCCGTCGTCAGAAGCACGACGGCGGCCAAGCCCATCGCGATTTTTGCCTGCGTGGATGTCATAAGAATTCCCAAAATAGATAAGCCTGAACCGGCCGTTGCCACCGCCCCGGCTCCAGCCAACGCTAGCACCGCCGCCGCGCTGAGCGGCGCCGCCTGGATGCCCTCCAGCGAAAGCGCCCCGATCAGGGCGGCCGCTGGAACCGCAACGCCCTGGCTTCGGAACCAGCGGGCCAAGCCGTCGACCGAGCGCTGGACTCGCTTCCGCGCTGCTTCCTCTCCGATCTTCAGGATCAGCCCCACCTCTCGAAACGGCCGTCCTTCCATAAAGTGCAGCATCACCGCGAGCCGGTCGTTGTCCCTCAAGGTGAGCAGCGCTTCATCCAACAGCGGAATTAACGCTTCCCAGGCCGTTTCGCCCTCGCAGGCTCCCGCCGCCAATGCCGCCGCCACCTCCTCTCGTTGGCGCCGCCGCCATTCCGCCCGCCAGCGCTGCCGTGCCTGGTTTAACGTCGTGCGGTAAAGCCAACCCGCCAGTGTCCGGTCAGACCGGAGCGAGGGCATCTGCTCCGCGAGCGCGACGAAGACACTCTGCATCACTTCCTCAGCCAGGCCGCGATCCCCGAGCTGCCGCCAAGCCGTGGCAAAAACCAGCTTTCCATGCAAGCGCAGGATTGCCTCGAACGCGGCCTCAGACCGGTTCGCGGCGAACTCCGCCATCATGACAGCTTCGTCAGACATCGCTCTCTCTTTACAATACTTGCCGCCACCCGCTCAAACCGGACAACATTCTTGACATACCTAACATCACTAGGCATATTGCCCTCGTGCTATCCAAAGAGCTTACCGCTGCGTCGACCCGGCCTCTGCTCCTTTCCATTTTGCAACGGGGCGATAACTACGGTTACGCCCTCGTGCAGGAAGTAAAGGAGTTATCGGGCGGACGCATCCAGTGGAGCGAAGGGATGCTCTACCCGGTCCTGCACCGTCTCGAGCAGGAAGGCCTGATCGAAGCCGAATGGAAAGAGTCGGAGAGCGGCAAGCGGCGCAAATACTACCGCTTGCGCGGGCCCGCCAAAACCGCCCTCGCCCGCGAGCAAGAGCAGTGGGCCGCCGTCAATGAAACCTTAGGAAAACTATGGAAACCAGCCCCGCGTTCAGCCTAGAAACTGCGATCTCGCAATGGCGCCAGCCATTTGCCGCGATCAGCGCCGAGAATCTCGAGGAACTGGAAGCGCACCTCCGGGATTCGGTCTCCTGCCAACAGGCGCGCGGACTGACCGAGGAAGAAGCGTTCGTGCTGGCCGCCCACCAAATCGGCGCGGCCCCAGCCGTCGCGGCGGAATACGCCAAGGCGCATCCGGAAGCCGCCTGGGCCGAGCGAGCGTTATGGATGCTGATCGGGACGCAGTTGTTCATCTTGATCTCGAGAGTGGCCGAAATCACGCGGTCCTTCGCCGTGCTTCCCCAGGTCCTGCTCCGTTGGTTGCAGGGAACCGCCAGTTTGCAGCTCCAGGGTCTCGATTCAGCCGTTTGGATCGGGCATTATTTCATCCTGGCGGCGCTGCTGGTCCTCGCCTTCCGCCATTTGCAACGACGGCACAGCCGTTGGACCCAATTCGCGGAGGCGTTGCGGGCCCGCCCCCTCGCATACTGCCTCGCTCTTTCCGCCCTGAGCTTCGCCATCGGTCTGGCCAGCCTCGGATCGTCCCTCCTTCCCGCCCTGCTCCAGTCGTGGGCTGCTGACGCCCACAATCACAACACCTACTTCCCCAATCTCACCCTGATGGTCCTGATCCAATCCGGGCATGCGCTCCTTCTGCCCGCCTTGACCTATTGGCTCCTGCGCCGCCACCAACCAGCACTGGCGCCATTGCTAAACCGTTGATCCGCGCTCCCGTTCCACCTCCCCGTTTCGGGCCGCTCGGCGCCCTTCTCGAGGGTTCGTCCTGAGACCCATAAGCCCCTGCCCGAAAATTCGCATTTGGCTTTCGAGCCTTTTCGCCGTATCGTTACTTCGTCGTTTGGCGAAATAAAGAAACGCTAAAATGCGGGAATTCATGAACATCACCGGGGCGCTGGCGGACGAAACACGCGTTCGCACCCTGCTCGCCTTGCGCCAGGGCGAATTGTGCGTTTGCCAGATCACCGAACTCTTCGGACTGGCTCCGTCCACCATTTCCAAGCATCTCTCCCTTCTCTTCCAAGCGGGCCTCGTTGAATCGCGCAAGGATGGCCGCTGGATTTATTACAAGCTGCCGGGAAAAGCTGCCTCCGTGGCAGTGCGCGACGCCCTTTCCTGGGTGGAAAATGCGCTTGGGAACAGCCCGCAGGCCTCGGAGGACCGCCAGAGACTCAAAAAGATTCTGAAGCAAGACCCAACCGATCTGTGCAAACGACAAACCCAAAAGTGAAACCAACCATCCTCATCCTCTGCACCGGCAATTCCTGCCGCAGCCATCTGGCCGAAGGCATACTGCGCGCGGCTGCCGGCGATATCCTCGACGTGCAAAGCGCCGGGTCAAAGCCGGCGGGCTATGTTCACCCTTTGGCTGTTCAGGTGATGCAGGAGATCGGCATCGATATTTCCGCCCATCATTCAAAGCACATGAACGACTTCCTGCAGCAGCCGATCGAAACGGTCATCACGGTCTGCGGCAATGCGGACCAGGCGTGCCCGATCTATCCCGGCCAGTTGAACCGCCATCATTGGGGCTTTTACGATCCGGCCCACGCCACGGGAACCGACGCAGAAAAGCTCGCGGTGTTCCGCACGGTGCGCGACGAGATCAAGAGGGTGTTTGAAGCCTATGCCCATGGCCGGCGCGACGAGGCCAGGCGCTGGCAGTCTGCCGAGAACGGCAACAACCCAAGGAACGCCAGATGAAAACCAGTTCAAGCGGTTTGGAAGCGATCCTGGCATTTAAACCTCTGGAAATCATAGTTTTATGAACCTGCCCCTACCCACGCTCCAAGTGTTCGATCCTGCCATGTGTTGCTCCACCGGCGTCTGCGGGCCGGATGTTGACACCAGGCTCGTGCAATTCGCCGCCGACCTCGACTGGATTAAATCACAGGGCATTATCGTCCAGCGGCACAACCTCTCCCAAAACCCGGCTGCATTCGTAGAGAACCAGGTGGTGCATGCGGCGCTGACCGAGAAGGGCGAGTCGGCGCTTCCTGCCGTGCTGGTAAACGGCAAAGTCGCAGTCACCGGGCGTTATCCCGACCGTGTTGAAATGGCGGCACTGTTGCAGTTGAAAGCAACTGCGACGCCCGCCCCCGCCCCGGCGAGCTGTTGCGGTGGAAGCTCCTGCTGTTCATGAACATCCCCGCCGATCAATCCCTGGCTCAGTTTTTGCAGTCGCCGACCCGGTTCCTGTTTTTCACCGGCAAAGGCGGCGTGGGCAAGACTTCGCTCGCGTGCGCTTCCGCCATTGCCCTGGCGGACGCAGGACGTCGCGTGTTGCTGGCCAGCACTGACCCGGCCTCGAATCTGGATGAAGTGCTCGGCGTGCGGCTGACCTCCGCGCCGGCGGCGGTTCCAACTGTCCGCGGGCTGGCGGCGTTGAACATTGACCCCGCGGCGGCGGCCGCTGCCTATCGCGAGAAGCTGATCGGACCGTATCGCGGCAAGCTGCCCGAAGCGCTCGTGCGGAGCATGGAGGAACAACTCTCCGGGGCTTGCACCATGGAGATTGCCGCGTTTGACGAGTTCTCGAAGCTGCTCGGCGAGCCTGCCGCCACCGCTGACTATGATCACGTCATTTTCGACACAGCCCCAACGGGGCACACTCTGCGGCTGCTTTCTTTGCCCGGAGCCTGGACGGGCTTTCTCGCGCAAAGCACGACGGGCAGTTCGTGCCTGGGCCCCCTGGCCGGCTTGGAGAAGCAACGCGCCATTTATGAAAACGCCGTCGCCTCCCTGGCAGACGCCGCGCGCACGACCCTCGTCCTGGTGAGCCGCCCGCAACGCGCCGCCTTGGCGGAAGCCGAACGCACCAGCAATGAACTCGCGGCGATTGGCGTCCGCAATCAACGGCTCATCCTGAACGGACTGTTTCAAGCCGCCGGTTCCGATCCTGTGGCGCTGGCCTTGGAACGCCGTGGAGCGGAATCCCTGTCAGCGGCCAGCGTTTTCCTCGCGAACCTGCCGGTGTCCCGCGTGCGGTTGCAGTCCTATAATCTCGTCGGCATTTCGGCGTTGCGGGCGTTGGCGGCCTCAGCCGCGGCGGGCTCCACCGGACCAACGCCGGGCTCTCGGAGCCTCTCGTTGCCCGTCACCGAATCCCTCGCCAAACTGGTGGATGACCTTGCCTTGCCCGCTCGCGGCCTCGTGATGACGATGGGCAAAGGTGGCGTCGGCAAAACCACCATCGCCGCAGCTGTGGCGATCGAACTCGCGCGGCGCGGTCATCAGGTCCACCTCAGCACCACCGACCCGGCCGCCCACATCGCGACTGCGGCTGGCGAAATCGCTGGTTTGCAGATCAGCCGGATTGATCCTCAACGGGAGACCCGGGCTTACGTCGAACACGTCCTCGCCACGGCCGGAAAAAACCTGGACGCGAATGCTCGCGCTCTGCTCGAAGAGGATTTGCGCTCCCCTTGCACCGAAGAAATTGCCGTGTTCCGGGCATTTGCCCGCACCGTGGCGCAAGGGCAGGACGCTTTTGTGGTCCTCGACACCGCCCCGACCGGCCACACGCTGCTCCTGCTTGATGCCACCGAATCCTATCACCGCGAAGTGGCTCGGAAGGCCAGCGATTTGCCGGACGAAGTGCGAAACCTGTTGCCGCGCCTGCGCGACCGCGCGTTCACCCGCGTCCTCCTGGTCACGTTGCCGGAACCCACGCCGGTTCACGAAGCGGCCGCCCTCCAAGACGACTTGCGGCGCGCGCAGATTGAGCCCTTCGCCTGGGTCATCAACCAAAGCTTCGCCGGCAGCGGCTCCCAGCACCCGTTGCTCGTGGCGCGCGGACAGGCCGAAGTGCAATTCATCCGCGAAGTCGTCGAGCAACATTCCAAACGCACCGCCCTGGTCCCCTGGGTCCCGGAAGAACCGGCCGGACCGGCACGCCTCCAACAACTCTTCCCCACCTCCCAAAGGTAACGGCCGACTCAGAAGGCTCTGACGAGTAACAGCCGTCGCCAACTTCAGGAACGCCGAGCGACCGCATAACGCCAACCTTCGGTTTCAACCCGCGTGTTTACGAGAAAACGGACATCCGTCCCTGAGAAAAGAATCCAGCAAAATGGTCCACCCCGGACTCGACCCTTTGGAACCACGAGACACGCTCGCTTACGCCTCCTCAATCAGCGCATCGCCCCCAAACCGCCTGCGCCCCACCCAGGGAACGATCCGGACGTCGCGCCATTGGCTCCAATCGACTGGCTCATCAATCGCCCGCGTGCAGGCGAAAGCCGATAGCATCTCAATGCAGTTTTAATTACGGCACAGAAACGCGCACTCGATAAAACTTAGCTGATTGGCCACCAACGGGATCATCGATGACACCTTCCCCGCTGGTGGAGGAAAAGAATGGACGATTATCCGGTTGATCGAGAGCGCTCCACGATTTTCCGTTTTGCAGATCTGTTGTCCATTGAACTTCGTAGGCGTGATTCGCCAGTTTTGAAAATCGAATACGCACCGTCAATTCGTTGGGTTGAATGCTAATACTCCAGGCATCACCCCCCGAGAGGGGGTTGGTCCCGAGCAGATATTCCAATTCGTTCGACGCCCCGTCCCCATCCGGATCGGCGTCGGGCTCCGCCGCCGGAACATCGGTCGAATTAAAAAACATCCTCTGCCAATCGCCGAAGCTCTGGTAAATGGAGAGATCGTCGGCGACCCACTCGCTTAACAGCTTGATAGCCTCGCTGTTCACAACGGTAGTGGCCAGCGGCGGCATGTGGAAGGAATTCAGGTTGGAGATGCGATACAACAGCATCGAGTGATCGAGAGAGCCTGGAACAATGACGCGACCGCCCGGATCATTGGCGAAAGGATAAACCAACCGTCCGTTGATGATTCCTGCCGCCTCAGTTGGGGTTGTGATGCGTGCATCCCACACGGCAAGGCACTCCGTGCCCGGTTGATGGCATTGGGCACAGTTCGCGGCGAGGTAAGAACGGACACGATATTCCAGGCTCCAGGCGGTGTTCGTGGCGGCCGCCAACGCGCGCAACGCGTGGATGCCGTTGACGTTGGTGGAAAAGTAGCCCGCAGCGCTGAGCGCGGCGATCTGGTTGGTGTTCAGCCCGCCGTATTTCCAATCGCGGTTCAGTTGCCCGGTGTTGAATCCCAAAGCCCAACCGCCCGCCTGAGTGTGACAGGTCAAACATTCCTTGCGACTGGGATAGTGCCATACTTGGGTGTGCGTCTCGCCTTGCTCCTCAATGTCGACGTCCTCATCCATGCCGTCCTCGGGAACGAGTGTGGCGTTCGTCTGGGCATCGTCCCAGCGATAAGTAACGCCGTAAACTCCCGCACTGTTTCGGATGAGGAAGCGAGTCTCGATGCGCCGCGCGGTGTTCAGGTCTCCATCCCTGATGGGCAAATCAAAATGCTTGATCCAAACCGACCCGGCAGGAAAGGACCAGGGCATATCCCGCTGAAATCCGATTGTCAGATTGGTGTCCGGCAGGGAAAACCAGCGCGTCTTGTGGGCTCCATCGGACCAGAAGGGGATATTCAAGTCGTACGGAACAATGCCGGCGTTTGGGGTCCGGTGCATGACGTCACTGAACGCGCCGGTGTCGGCGAGGGTCGGGGGGAGGAGCGTCGGATCCTCGAGGTTCAGCGGCATCCGAAGGGTGGTATTGCGTTGGCGAGGCAACAGGGGAGATGCTGCTTGCGGACACATCATGGACAGGAATAGACAGAAAGCCAGGGGCAAACGGAGGTTGAAGTTCCGCTGGGATCGGGTGGTGGACGGCGGCAGCCCGCTGCCGCTCTCGCGAGGATCGCGGCGGGGCAAAGCGCCAGAGGACCGGCGCCCTCGACGACCTGGCGGGGCTTCGAACCGCCTCTTGCACGAGCGCTGCTTCATAGATTCCTGTCCGAAGATCAAGCGTCACTGCCGGACCGCGCGAAAATAGTTTTGCCGTTCTTGAGTGACATCCACTGATAGCACCGACATGGCCATGTTTGTGGTGGCCGTGCGCGCCACCGAAGTCCACGTCGTCAAATCGCCGGAGGCTTGGACCTCGTAGCTGATGCCGATGCCCCCGTGCAAGCTCAGTTCGAATTTGCCATTGGCGACGCTGGCCTTGAGCTGGCCGGGCTCGGTGATCGTGAGGAATTGGTTGCTTGCGACATCGCGCAACTCTTGAACAGCGCCGGAGGGCCATTCGATCCGCAGGGTGATGATATTGGTCGAGTTGCTCAGTCCGAAGCTCGCGCGCAGATCGGATTGGCCTTCCTGACTGGTGTTGATGCCAATATCGCGGCGCTGCCAAACAGGCTTCCCACTTATAGTCGCCAGGAGCCGCACCTTCGCTCCAATGGCGGAGCGATTGGACGCAGTGCCCACCAGGCGCAGGTTGATCCAATGGTTGCTACGAATTGAATCAAATTAAATGTGACCCAAAAGAGAGGGAGGGGGGCTGGGGGAG
>CAZMKE010000019.1:0-109353 GCA_964566945.1 uncultured Verrucomicrobiota bacterium
AACACTGGCGGGAACACTGGCGGGAACACTGGCGGGAACACTGGTGGCAACACTGGTGGCAACACTGGTGGCAACACCGGCGGTGGCGGCACAGGCCCAGTATCAATCACACCTATTGAAAGCATCGTAGTCGACGAAGGAGCGATGGTGCGAATCCCGGTCTCAGCAACAGGCAGTAACGTAACCCTCCAGCGTCAAGGCCCCGGAAACTCTTACCTCGCCTTCTTGGGCCTGAGCTTCTCTCAAGCCGACTTTGTTTGGCAAACTACCGAGGCAGACGGCCCCGGACGTTTCCCGATCACCATTCGCGCCACCGACGATAATGATCCCCCAAATTACGCTGACACGGAATTTACAATCGAGGTCAGAGAGGTAAATCAGCGACCCAGGATGCCCATCCTTTGGATGCTGCCTGTCATCGCTGGCGAGTCTATCTCTCTGAAAGCCACCGCAAGCGATTCCGACATCCCAGCGAACAGGCTCACGTATTCGCTGGCCTACCAATTCGCCGACGGCAAAGCGTACATGGACGGTGACGTTTTTCGCTGGACTCCTCAGCAGCCGGGACACTGGGATGTGGAAATTGTCGTCAACGACGATGGAGATCCCCCTCTGCAAGATTCATCTATTTTTAGAGTAGATGTCCACGCTAAGTGTGACGAGCTAGAGGCGGTTCTTCAAGGTGCTAAATTGGTCGGGCAAGTTGGATCTGCAGTTTCCACCATTCTAAGACTGGAGGGTTTTGTCAGGTGCATGGCGGCCTATGTAAGTTCTGCTTTCGACGTGGTAGCTGAAGCTGAAAATATAGCCAAAGCTGCGGAAAAGAACTGCCTGATGCTTGCCGCTCTAGAAAAAGCGGTTGATCGCGCTGATAAAATTCTGCGCGACTGCGGCCCCTCTGCAAGCCTCGGGCTTGAAGAATTCGACGCCGTCGGACGAGCCATCGACCTACTCGAGGCATTCTCCAGCAGTATTACTGAATTTTTAAAATTTGTTGAATGTGTAAAGGGTTTTCCAGTTCCGCAAACCATACTAGACGCCTCGGTATTTATAAAAAGGGAAAAGGAACTCAAAGATGCGATCGTCCGGGGCTTGAATGGACAATACCTCATTGTCGCGCTTAAGGGTCTTAAAGTAAAACTCGCCGACTTGAAGCAGAAATGCTTGACAGGCCAAAACGTCAGCAATCTTCACAGCTTGGCAACTAACGACCCTTTTGACGCGGAGACGATGCAACTGCTGGCTGAACTCAGCCAGCACGCTGCCGACCTGGAGGCAAGCCTTGCTGCCCTATCGGCAATCGACACCAGCGATCTTGACAAGCTGCAGGGCGATTTCGCGTCCAGTTTGGGATTGATTACGTCCGATCTACTTAGTGCTTCGCAAGTAGCCCAGCAATCATCCGCTGGTGTGCGCTTATTCTACCACCTGCAGGCCAAAGACAGGACCGTCTCCTTCCGGGGCAGAACCAGCGACAGCGGTTCGATTGATGATCTCATCTTGCCCCCATCGACTCTCTTTGAACTTTCCTACGTCCACCCGCAGACTTTTGAAATTGCGCGAACCATTCTCCAATCAGCCGCCAACGGACTCATCACAACGATTCCCGAAGCCGTTTTCCTGCCAGCCAGCACTCTGGATTCGGATGGCGACGGCATTCCAGACGAGGCCGAGGAGGTTATTGGCACCTCGCCTACGCTGCGCGACACGGATGGGGATGGAATTGACGATAAAACCGAAATCGACCAGGGAACAGATCCTCTGGATGGCCTGCCCGTCGCCACAGGAATCATTGCCAGCGCCGCTACCGGAGGCAATGCAATTGACGTCTTCGCTCTCAACGATCTCGTTTTCCTGGCTGATTCCCAAAACGGCCTGATTCTCTTTAACGTTGCAGATCGAATGAATCTAGTCCGCATTGCGCAGGTCAAAACGCCGGGAACCCCGTTAGGTGTCTCGGCCAGCGACAACTTCGCGGTCGTAGCCGATGGAGGCGCCGGACTCTCGATTGTTGACATTTCCGATCCCCCGGCGTCCCGCGTCCTTAACGCGGTGTACCTTTCGGGCACGGCGCAGGCCGTTGTCGCGAGTGGAGGACTCGCTTTTGTCGGCACCCGTGAAGGGTGGCTGCACGCTGTAAATCTCCAGTCCGGCGACATTCTCCAGGGCCGCTTCCTTGGTGGTGCGGTGGAAGACCTTGCGATGGAGGGTGACTATCTCTTCGCCTACGCAAACGGTCGCCTCCAGGTTCTTTCCATTGCACAGACTGACCTAAATGTGGTCGCTTCACTGGCATCACTTTCTCCGAGCGGAATCAACACAGCGAACGGGCGTGGGCGGATTTTCGTAGGCGGAGGCATCGCATACCTCACGCATACCCGGGGTTACAACACTTTCGATGTATCGGAGCCAATGCATCCGGCGCTCCTTCTCCAGGGAGTCGCCCAGCCTCCGCAGTTTGGCTGGAAACAAGTAGTCGCGAACGGTTCCGGGCTCTTGATCGGAGCAACCAGCCCCAATCAGGCATTCGATGGCCCTCACGACGTATCGGTCTACTCTGAGGCCAGCCACTCCCAGTTCGCCTCATTTTTAAACACTGTTCCAACTCCAGGAGTTGCGCGTGCCGTCTCCATCTATAATGGGCTCGCTTACGTCGCCGACGGCCCCCGTGGCCTCGAAGTGGTTAACTATTTACCTTACGACAGCAAAGGCGTGCCTCCAACTATTTCCCTGACGTCATCCCTCACCATGGATAGTCCCACCACCCCCATCGCGGAAGAGAATAAATATTTTCGGGCTTCTGCCGCTGTTTCTGATGACGTTCAGGTTCGCAGCGTGGAATTCTATTTGGATGGCCAGAAGGTCGTGACCGATGGAAACTTTCCTTTCGAAACCAAACTCCTATCCCCGAGCCGAACGGGAGGCAAAACCTCGTTCACGCTCCAATCGCGCGCCACCGACACCGGGGGCAATTCCTCTTGGAGCGATGTCATTACCGTTAGCCTTGTCCCTGACGCGACTCCCCCGCGCGTAATGCAAAGCTTTCCAATCCCCGGAGCGATTCTTGGCTCGGCTAACCTGATCATGGCCTATTTCAGCGAGCCTATTGATCCCACGACGGTTGGCAACGCGACTTTCAACCTCGTCCGGGCTGGGGCGGACGGACGGTTGCGTACCGCAGACGATGAAATCGTCGCAGGCGGAGCCATTTCCTACCGGGAACAATGGCAAGCGGCTGTGCTGACATTACCGGCCACGCTCAGCCCGGGCCTTTACGAAGCAACAGTCAATCGCTCCGTCACGGACCGAGCCGGAAACTTCCTCGCGGCCCCCTTCAAATGGCAATTCTGGGTCTTCTCCGGGACGGATTCGGACCACGACGGATTGCCCGACGAAGTCGAACTCGCCTTGGGCTACGATCCCTATAACGCTGATTCCAATGGCAACGGGATTCCGGACGGAGACGAGGACTTCGACGGTGACGGCCTGCCCAACAAATGGGAAGTGGCCTGGGGCCTCAATCCTCAATCCAAAGATTCAGACGGAAACGGCCTCTCCGACGATCTGGAAGATCCCGACCACGACGGCTTAAACAATCGGGCCGAATTCCTGGCCGGAACGAATCCCCTCGATCCTGACACCGATGGGGACGGCTGGTGGGATGAAGCCGAAATCACCGCCGGCAGTGATCCGACCAGCGCCCAGTCCCGTCCGTTCGTCATGGCCGCCACCCGTCCGCCGATCCAGTTGACCCTGCCCGGGATCGACCAAAGCCAGAGCGCAACCTTCAACACAACTGTCAGTCACCCGCCGCTTCAACTCACTCTGCCAGGGTTGGATCAAGCCTCGGCCCAGCTCAACAACACCGTCGCCCGCCCCTCCGTGCAGCTTGTGCTCCCAGGAATCGCTCCGGGTGACAGCCTCAACCCAACGGTCTCGCGGCCGCCCGTTCGGATTCAGATTTACGACCGAGTGGTGAACCCGGCCAACAATCACACCTATTATCTCTTGCCGAGGAGCACCTGGGCCGAAGCGGAGCAGACGGCCATTCAGCTCGGCGGCCACTTGGTCACGATTAATGATCAAGCCGAGCAGGACTGGGTCCTTGCGACTTTCGGAACGGTCGGCGCCTACCAGCGCGACCTCTGGTGCGGCTTGCACGACCCCGATCCGCTTGTAAACGCTGCGAACAGCGAGGCCCGGAAATCCGAATTCGTCTGGACCAGCGGCCAGACGGTCGCCTACCAAGACTGGCTCCCCGGACAACCGGACAACTACGGGACTGGTGAAAGCGTCATTTATCTGGTCTCCGCGCAGAACAATCCGTGGGCCAGCGCGCCGAACTGGCGCTGGAACGACGCTTCTCCGTCCTTCGATCAAGCTTACGGAGTCGCTGAAATTGAACCGTGACATGCCCTCTTTGAACTAAAACCACTTATCAATTTATCTATGAAAGAATGGAACAGATACCTGGCGCTGATCGGATTGCTGGGCGCCGCCGTCGCACAAGCCGCGGACCTCGGTTTCAACTCCGGCAGCACGGGCGCGTATGGCGCCATGAACATCAACGCGAACACCACGCTGGATCTTCCGGCGGACGGAGTGTTCCACTGCACGACCATCAACGTGGCTCAAGGCGCGACGTTGCGCTTTAACCGCAATCCGTTGAACACACCCGTCTACCTCCTCGCCACAGGCGACGTTGTGATCGCCGGAACGGTCGACGTCTCGGGCGCTGATTCCACTTCCCTGCTGCCGGGCAAAGGAGGTCCGGGCGGCTTTGACGGCGGTGGAGCGGGAGTGGGCGGCTTGCCGGGCGGCAACGGCCAGGGTCCAGGTGGGGCGAAACCCGGCGTGTTTAACGGGGGTTTTTCCGCCTATCCAGGCAACGGAGCCTACGGTGTCCCGTATAACAACGGCTCAGCCAATAATGGCGCCCCTTACGGCAGCCCATTGCTCGTTCCTCTGCTCGGCGGTTCCGGCGGTGGAGGCAGCACCTTGCCCAGTGGCGGGGGCGGCGGCGGCGGCGCCATCCTAATTGGCTCAAACACAAAAGTTACGATTACCGGCACGGTCGCCGCCCGGGGCGGCTATAACCCGGCCGGCATCAGCGTCGGCAGCGGAGGAGCCATCCGCCTGGTTTCCTATGAAGTGGCCGGCAACGGGACTCTTGCGACCCAGGGAGGGGGGCAGTCGGCCAACTACGGCCGCGTGCGCATCGACGCCATTGTTCGCACCGCCGCAGCCTTCAATATCCCCGGCCCCTGGACTTACGGCGGCTTCATGGCCGTCTTTCCCAGCCCCTTGCCCAGGCTCGATATTACCAGCGCCGCCGGAAATGCCATCCCGGAAGGCGCGAGCGCGGGAGTGACCCTTAATCTGCCTTTCGGCACGTCGCCCAATCAGAATATCACCGTCCAGGCCCGGGATTTTGGCGGTTCAGTTCCGATTCGCCTGGTCCTTACTCCCGAGAGCGGTGCGGCCGTCAGCTACGACGCCACCATCGATAACGCCGCCGCCAATCCGGCCTCCGTCACGATCCCAGTCACGGTTCCCCTTAGTACGGTGGTGAACGTCAGCGCCTGGACTCGTTGATCATCGCTCTGGCGCTGCCAACTCAACGGCGTTCAGGAACCGATCCGTGACCCGAACAGTGATTGCCCGCCCGCCAACTCTCTGCTACTCACCAGCGCATGATCTCGAGGCTGGGTAGCATCTGGTTTCCGCTCTGCGTGGTTCTGGCAACCGTTGGGCTTCTGGCGCTGGAGTTCTGGAGCCTTCGCCAGAGCCGGCGCGCCCGGGCCGATAGCCCGGGATCAAACCCGGATCGGGGCATGACCATTCTCACGGCCTGCCTGCTTCTCCTCTTCGGCCTTGCGCGACTTTTTCTCCCGCCCTCGCTCGATGGCGAGCAGACTTATACCGCCATCGTCCAGGCTCGCGAGACACGGGAAATCCAAAACATCAGCGCACAACTTTCAAATTTCGCCGCCCAGGCTGGAGCTATTACCAACGAGTGGAGCCTGCCCGGTGTCACCGCGTTGCGGCGAAAAGCTCCTCCAATCACGGCGGAAGTCGTGACGAGCGCGTTCGCCCACGAAACGAATGTGATCGTCATCTCCCTCGTTCCACGCGAGGTGAAGTTCAGCACCGCGGAGGATCTACCCAGGGACTTCAATCACGTCCTTCACGGCCTCCACGTTGGCCATGCCGTTTCGGACGCGTCTCTCGAGGTTCAGGTGGCGGTCAACGATCACTTCTGGCAGATGCTCCAATCCGGCCAGGGCAAAGCCACCGAACTGCTGGTCGCTCTCCGGGGCATCCATCTCGAACAACAACAACCTGCCTGGGCGAAAAAGCCCGTGATCCTGATCAAAGGCCACACCCGCAGCCTGCAGTGGTTTGAACTGCCCCCGGAGCCTTGAAGAGTTTCCTTCACTCGCCGGTCGTTCCGAAAAAGCGGGAACACGGGACCGATCTTCCGGCCGCGCCCCGTGTTCTTCAACCGCCCAGGCTTATCTCGCGCGGCGCCTGAAGGTTTCCAACAGGAGCGCCGACGCTCCCAACAGCGACGCCAGCGTCGAACCGCCGTCAGGAACTGAGTCGGACTGCACCGAAAGATGAAAATCCGCCGGACCGCCGGCGGCCATGATGAGTCCGTCCATTACCATAAACCCTGGCACTTCCGGCACCGGAATGCCATTGACCAGTGGAGGCAACCCGCCCGTCTCGGAATCGGAACGGAAATGCATATCCACTGAGATGTTGCTCGCGTCCTGCGCCACTGGTGTGTGACCAGTGAAGACAATATTCAGCGTGTCGCTCAAGTCCTGGCCCGGACCTTCGAGAAAATTGATGTTAACCGAAATGGTCAGGCCAGGAGGCAAAGCCAGGACACTCCGGTACTCCCCATGCAAGTCAAAATCCTCAGGGTTGGCCTGAATGTTCAAACTCGTTGGATCAAAGCCGAACGGAGCGTTGCCCACCGTCATAATCACCCCCTCCGTGCCATCATCAATGCCCAGGACAACTCCTGGAATTTGCTGCGCTTGCGCTCTGGCGCCACCGGCCAGCATGAAGCTCCCGGCCGCCAGCGCCAGCGAACCGGTCACGACCTTTCTCATTGTCGACTTCAAGAGGGAAGTTTTCATACTGCTTCGATTCCTTTCGCTTGGATCAGCTGGTTAGGCGGCCGACCCTCACAGATTGTTTGATTGAAGCCCAAGCTCTCAAGCGGGAGCCGGGCAGAATGCACTCCTCCTTTGGCAGCATCGATCAAGCCAAGGCCGCGCCGCCGTCCCCCCAAAAACCGCAAGTCGTTCCGCCGCCATAACGAAGAATGGGATCGCCACGTTGGTGCGGCTTTCCCGAGACTCTGAACATGCACTAAACGCAAAGAATCCTTACATTTATCGGCTTTTCCTTTCTTGCGCCTTTGCGCGCAAAAAAATCGATCCAGCCTAGTACCTCGCCCTTTTTCTTTTCAAGCAACGCCGCCTTCCTCAAACTGAACGGGTGATTGTTGTTCTCCGCAGGCTTCACCGCTCCTTGCTTTTTGGGCTTCCCGTCCTCCTTTCCGCATTTTCGTTAGATCTCGCCGCCGCTGGATTATCGCTGGAATTCCCCGGAGAGCGCTTGGTTTTTCAACGCAACTTGCATGGCTTCGCTGAAGTTTCCTTCCGGGGCCGGTGCGATCTTCCGGAATCTGATCTCGCGATCCGGCTGGTTCCAGTTGCCGACACCAATCTCCCGGCGATCTGGCATCCCTTGGGCCGAGCCTCCTCCGCTGGCGCATTCTCCGCCCGCTTTCGAGTCTCCAACGGTTGGTTTTCGGTGGAAATGCGCGCTGTCAAAGGCGCTCGAACGACCACCTCAAGGGTGCTCGATCGCCTCGGCGTGGGTGAAGTGTTCATCGTTACGGGCCATTCCGTCGCCCAGGGAGGCGAACTCAATTTACCCGGAACGGGCGATGAACGGGTTATGACCTTTCCGTTGAATGATTCGGACCTCAGGCAATATGAACTCACAGCCAAACTCGATCTTCTGCCGCCCCTGCTCGGGACCCGCTTCACGAACGAAGTCAAACCGGCGCCGTTCGGCCACGGAACTTACTTCTGGGCTCGCTTTGCCGAGGAACTCGCTCGCCGTGAGGAGGTGCCAGTCCTTCTCCTGAATGCCGGGTTTGGCGGCACCAGCCTCGAACACTGGGCGAAATCGGCCCGCGGCGAACCGTTCGACCACGGCTTCGTCCGCTCGGCTCTTCGCATGCCCTACATCAATCTGCAAAATGCTTTGGAAAGATACGCCCGCGTTCTCGGCCTCCGCGCCATCCTCTCCGATCACGGGCAAAATGACTGGCCGGAACTCAACGAGGAGAGGGTCTTCCAAAACTATCGCACGGTGATCTTGCAAGCCCGCCGCGATCTTGGCTTCGATCAACTCGCCATCGTTGTGAATCGACAAACGCCCGGCCTGAATGGGCCCAAGCCCAGTCGCCAGATACGCTCGGTTCAGGAGCGCGTCATTCGCGATATTCCAGCTTGTTATCCCGGACCAGACTATGATCAGTTGGCTCCCGAAGATCGTCCGGACGGCATTCACCTCGGGCCGAGCGGCCTGGCCAGGGCTGCCTCTCTCTGGACCGACGCGCTCTCCGGGGATCTCCTCAACAAAATGATGCCTTTTACCCCCAATCAACGCGGGACCCGGTAATCCTCCATTCGGGCCGGCGCAGCTCGCATGAAACCACTTTCCAACCCGCGGGCTCTGCCCCAATTCTAGGGCCGTGCAGTTGATGAAGTCTCTTACAGTTCTGGCGCTGCTTCTCAGCGCCTGCTCTTTGCGCGCGCAGCATGGCGCTGACGCCGCCCGGGCCAGCCTGGCTGGACTCCAGTTGGCGGACGGCTTGAAGGTCGATCTCTTCGCCGCCGATCCCCTCCTCTTCAATCCGGTGGCTATGAGCATCGATGAGCAGGGACGCTTTTTCCTCGCCGAGAGCCATCGCTGGAAGGATTCGATCTTCGATCTCTGGACCAAGGACGAACACTGGAAGCTCGCCGACTTCTCTTTTACGGAGGTTGCGCAACGCGAGGCGTTCCTGCGCCAGGAATTCGCCACCACTCTTGCTCGCCTGACGAAGGATTCTGAAGTTATCCGCCTTCTCCAGGACACCAATGGTGACGGGATCGCGGACAGTTCGACCGTCTTCGCTGCTGAATTCAACGGCATAACCTCCGGCACTGCCGCCGGCGTGCTGGCCGAAAACGGCGAACTCTGGTTCACCTGCATCCCGGACCTATGGCATTTCACCTACGACTCCCAGGGGCGCCCCACGGCCAAAGAAGTCCTGCAGACCGGCTATGGTGTTCGAACCAGTGTCAGCGGCCACGATCTCCATGGACTGGTTCGCGGGCCGGATGGCCGCCTCTACTTCAGCGTCGGCGACCGTGGGGCGAATGTCCGCACCAAGGAGGGCGGCCAACTGGAGAACTACAACTGCGGCGCGGTTTTCCGCTGCGAACCGGACGGCTCGCGCCTCGAACTCTTCGCCACCGGTTTAAGGAATCCGCAGGACCTGGCTTTCGACTTGTTTGGCAATCTCTGGACGCACGACAACGACACCAGTGGAGACGATCCGCCACGCGTTCTGCACGTGATTGAAGGCGCCGACTACGGCTGGCGGCAATCGTATCAATTCATGCCGGAGTTTGGCCCCTGGGTCCTGGAAAAGGTCTGGGACGGCCACTTGGACAACGTTCTGCCACCAGCCGGCATTGGCGCCCAGGGACCCGCCGGACTCGCAGCCTATCCCGGCATCGGACTCCCCCGCAAATATGACGGAGCCCTCCTCGGTTGCGACTTTCCCATGGGAGTCTGGGCCTACTTTTTCACCCCGCGCGGACCCAGCTACGAACTCCGCAAAGAGCATTTGCTCTGGGGCCTCGGCCCAACCGACCTCGACTTCGGGCCTGACTGCCATCTTTACGTGGCCGACTGGGGCCGGAGCTACGAGATGCCCAACGGCGGGCGCATCCTCCGCATTTCCCTGACGGGCTCCACCAACGCCCTGCCCGACCTCCGGCCGCTCCTCGGCGGCGGCCTGAAGGCGGTGAGAAGCGAAGAACTGGTCGGCTTTCTCGCTCACGCCGACCGGCGCGTTCGCACCGCGGCACAGTTCGAACTGGAACGCCGGCACGCCCTCGAGTTTCTGGCTTTGGCCGCCCGCTCCGAAACAAATCAATTCGCCCGCGTTCACGCGATTTGGGGGCTGGGCAACCTCGCCCGCCACGGCGACGCCCTCGTGGCCGGCCTCCTGCCCGCCCTCGCGCGCGATGCGGACCCCGAAATTCGCGCCCAGGCAGTCCGCCAGATGGCCGAACTGCTTGCCAGTCCGAGCGGTCCAAAGATCATCTCATCCCTGCTCGACGCTCTCGGCGATTCCTCTCCACGCGTCCAACTCCACGCGCTGCTCAGCCTGGCTCACGCGCCTAAATCGGACGATCAAATTTCTCCCGCCCTCCTCCGCTTCGGCGCCCGCCCAGAGGCAAATGATCCGTTCTTCCGGCACGCGATCGTCCAGGCTCTCGTTCGACGCGAGGATCTGAATGCGATTCAGGCCGCAGCCGGCAGCGACAACGCCAATCTCCGCCGCATCGCCGCGCATGGCTGGCGGCGCCTGAACTCTCCCGCCATCGCATCCCTGCTCACAGATCCGGACCTCGCCGTCCGCCAGGATGCCGCCCGCGCGATCAACGACTGCGCCATTGCCGCCGCTTTCCCAGCCCTGGCCGAACGCCTCGAATCCTCCGAGTCCGCTCCCCAAATCCTTCTTCGCTCCATCAATGCCAACTTTCGCCTCGGCGACGCCACTGCCTGGGCTCGCCTCCTTCGGCAGATCAGCCGCGCGGGCCTTCCCGTCGAACTGCGCGCTGAAGCTCTCCATGCCCTCGCCGAGTGGCCTCAGCCCGGGCCGCTCGACCGCGTGGTCGGCCTCTGGCGTCCGCTCGATTCGCAACGGGCCGTGCCGGACCGGCCGGCGCTCTCCACCGCGATTCTGCCCCTGCTTCACTCCCAGGCGACCCATCTCGTCCTGGCCGCGCTTGCCTGCATCGAAAAGAACCAACTCCTTAGCACCGACGCCCAACTCCTGACCGACCTTGAAAACGAGTCTCTCCCGGAATCCATCCGCCAGCGCATCCTGAACGTCCTCGGTCACATTCATTCCCCTCAACTGCCTCGTGCCGTCGATTTCGCCCTCCATGGCGCCCGGCAGTCCTTGCGGGCCGAAGCAGTCTCGTGGCTGCCTTCCGTCGCCCCCGATCACGCCCTCCCGTTGATTCAAACCATTTTAGCCGCCGAACAAAACCTCCCACTGCGCCAAAGCGCGTTCGCCGCTCTCGGCAAGCTCGATTCACCGCCCGCCAACGCCCTCATCAACCAGTGGATTGACAAGCTCGACGCCGGCCAATGCCCGCCGGATTTGCAGCTGGACGTCATTGAAGCCGCGCTGCCCAACGCTTCCGCCGGCTCGCGGGCGAAACTCACGCGCTTCATCACCGCTGGAGCCCCCTCGGATTCCCTGTCCGGGTTCCGTTGGGCTTTGCAGGGCGGAAACGACGCCGCGGGCCAGCAGATTTTCCGCGAAAAGGACGCCGTCGGCTGCATCCGCTGCCACTCCATCCGGGGAACCGGCGGCGCCGTCGGCCCCGACCTCGCTGGCATCGCCAGCAAACACGACCGCCCCTATCTCCTTGAGTCCATCATCCACCCGAACGCCCAACTCGCGCCTGGCTTCGAAAGCGTGAGCCTGGCCCTCAAAGACGGCCGCAGCCTTGCCGGCACGGTGCGAAACGAAACCGGCGAGGAACTGACGATCAACTCGCCCGAAGACGGCTTGGTCATCGTGAAAAAGCCCGACATCGCCAACCGCACGAAAACCCTCTCGCCCATGCCCGAAGGCCTCGCCGATCTCCTCTCCCGCCGCGAACTCCGCGATCTCATCGAATACCTTGCCTCCCTGAAGTAATTCCCCCCAGGTGGGCCGGCCCAAGCCGGCTGGCGCCATTGAAATCGAGTCTGCGATTTAATTCGCACGAAGCGACCCGGTAGGCTTAATTGTCGGCTCAAGCCCCAATGCGCAAGGTGAAGCCGATCTCCGTTTTAGCCCTGACGCTGATTTCCGCCGCGCTGGCGATCGTCAGCCGCGCTCAAACCCTCCCCTACCCAGTTCCGGATATTCAAACCGCCGCAGATTCGGTCATCACTTTCAACGAGATAATGTATCACCCGTCAGGTGACGAACCGGAATGGATCGAACTCTACAATCAGATGTCCATCAACATGGATATCTCGAACTGGAGGATCGAGGGAGGCATCCAGTTTCAGTTCCCGACTAACACCGTTCTCCTGGCCAATCGTTACCTGGTCATTGCCACCGATCCTGTCCGGTTGCGGGCCGCAACCGGCTTCACAAATATTCTCGGCCCCTTCAGCAAACGCCTTGCCAACGGAGGTGAGACCCTGCGCCTGCGGAATAACAGCGGGCGCCTGATGGACGAAATCCAATACACAGATCAGCCCCCCTGGCCCATCGGGCCGGCAGGATTTGGAGCGTCCCTGGCGAAGCGTGATCGCTTTTTTGCCACCAGTCCGCCCAACAACTGGCGCGCCAGCGCCGAACCGGGGGGCACCCCCGGACGGGAGAATTTCCCCGCATCCTCGCCAAACAATGTGCCCACCCTGGCTTTTAGCGAAGTTGGCCGGGTAGGGCTCAGTTTTTTTGTGGAAGTTGTGAACTACGGCCCCAAAGAACAGTCCCTGGCCTCCTGCAAACTTGCCCTCGCCGGCGGACAGACCCGCTCCCTTGGGACAAACGTCCTCGCGCCCGGGGCTCTCCTGGTTCTTACTCAGGAAAAACTCAGCCAGACATTCGCCAGCGAAGATCCCCTCGTGCTCGTTGCGACCAACGGCACGATTCTCGACACGGTTCAGCTGAAGAATCGCGGGCGCTCCCGCCTCCGACCGGAACCGGACAACGCCTGGTGGTTCTCACTTGAAGCCACGCCCGGGGCGCCGAACAGCGTCCTCCGGCACGACGAAGTGGTGATCAACGAAATTATGTATCATCACGCGCCTGTCTACCGGAATGGGACCATCCCCTTTGCCGAGGAGGATGAACAATGGATCGAGCTCTACAATCGGGCCGGTTATCGAGTGGACCTCAGCGAATGGCGGATCGCGGGAGACATCGCTTTCGAGATCCCTTTCGGAACCGCTCTGGACCCGGACTCCTATCTCGTCATCGCGCGCAACCAAAAGGCTCTGGCCTTCAGGTATCCCGAAATCAATGTGATCGGAGATTTCTCCGGACAGCTTCCCCATCGAGCGGGGCGCATTGCACTTGTGGACAATCTGGGCAACCCAGCCAACGAAGTCACTTATTACAACGACCATCCCTGGCCCTCGACCCCCAACGGCGGCGGCTCGAGCCTTGAGCTGCGCGATCCGCGCGCCGACAACACCGTTCCCGAGAACTGGAGCGCCAGCGACGAGCGGCTTCGGTCCCGATGGCGGCACTATAGCTACCGAGCGACCGCGATCACGCCCGTCTATACTCCGAACATCTATAACTTCCACGAGTTCCGGATGGGCTTGCTGGCGGATGGCGAAGCGCTCGTGGATAACGTGAAAGTCATCGAATCCCCAGCCTCCAGCGCGCGCCAGCTCCTGCAGAACCCCGATTTTGAAGCCGGCACCGGCAAGTGGCGCTTGCTTGGGAATCATTCGCATTCCTTTGCTGAGAGAGATCCAGACCGCCCAGGAAATTCCATCCTCCACCTCATCGCGACCGGCCCAACCAGTTACCTGGATAATCGCCTCGAAACCACCTTGCGCGTGGCTGGGGCTCTTGTCCCGATCGTGGCCGGCCGCCAATACGAGATCTCCTTCGACGCCAAATGGCTGGCGGGATCGCCACAACTCCGGACGGAGCTCTATTACAACAAAGTGGCTGCCACCACGGTCTTGGAGACCCCTTCCCAAAGCGGGACCCCGGGAAGACGCAACTCCGCCTTCCAATCGAGCGGCGGCCCCACCTTCCGGGACCTTCATCATAGCCCGATCGTCCCAACTTCCGCTCAGAACATTAGCGTCAGTATTTCTGCGTCCGATCCGGACGGCGTCGAATCGCTGGCCCTATTCTATTCGGTCAACGGCGGGACGTGGCGCAGCACTCCAATGACTCGAGCCGCCGGCGCCGATTCTTACACCGGCGCCATTCCCAAGCAGACCACCGGCGCGGTCATTCAATTTTATGTCCAGGGCACGGACTCCCTTGGAGCTGTGTCCACCTATCCGGCTGATGGCGCGTCATCGCGCGCACTTATTAAGGTCGATTCCACCCACACCGCCAACAAGCAGATTGTTCGCACCATCATGACCCCGGCGGATTCAAGCCTCATGCACGCCGCCACCAACATGATGAGCGACGATCTGCTCGGCTGCACCCTGGTTCACAATGAGCGCGAAGTCTTTTACGACGCCCGCATTCGCCTCCATGGCAGCATGTTCAGCCGCGATCAGCCCGACCTCACCGGCATGGCGATCAAGCTCCCGGCGGACCATCTCTTCCGAGGCTCGCGCTCTTCCATCATCGTCCGCCGCCGGGGAATGATCGAAACCGTGGCCAAGCACCTGCTCAATGCGGTTGGCGGGCTGCCAGGAAACTACGACGATGTCGTCTATCTGATCTCCCACCGCCCTGACAATGTCGGCAACGCCCGGTTGAATCTGGCGAACTATGACGACACCTATGTCGACTCCCAGTTCGAGGGAAACAACAGCGGGACCGTCTTCAAACTCGAAGGAATTCGCGAGTATCAAACAACCCAGAACGGCCAACCCGAGGGCTATAAACTTTCCCAGCCGATCGGCTGGATCCAAACCTACGATATCTCCAACCTGGGGAGTGATCCCGAGCAATACCGCTGGAGCATCATGCTGCAAAGCCAGCGGGCGCGCGATGATTACTCCGGCATCATCGCCATGGGCAAAACCCTCAGCCTCAGCGGGACCGCTCTGCAGGCGGCGGCAGCCAGGACGATTGATGTCGACGAATGGGCCCGCCTTTTTGCCCTCCAATCGCTCCTCGGCATTGCCGACGTTTACGGCGTGGAGAACCCGCACAACTTCGCCTTTTACGTCCGGCCGGACGACGGCCGCGTTGTCGGCCTGCAAAACGACTGGGAGGCCTCCTTTTCGCAGCCGGGATCGGCCTCCATCTACGGCTCCAAGAACGTCTACAAGCTTTTACGGTTGCCTGTTTTCAGTCGCCTCTACCAGGGGCATTTGCTGCAGATGATCAACGGCCTCGTCAGCTCCAACTATGTCAACACCTGGGCGCGCCACATCGGCTCCGTGACCGAAGAAGGATATGCCACGCTCGGATCGTACATCGGCACGCGCAGCACCGCGGTTCGCAAGCAACTCGCCGCGGTCATCCCGTTCGAGATCACCTCGAACAATGGGCTCGACTTCGCCGTGGACACGCCCAGCGTGACTCTTGAAGGCCGCGGTTGGATTAATGTCCACGAGATCCGGCAATCGGGGGTTCCGCAGCCGCTCCCGGTGACCTGGCTGGATGACAAGCGCTGGAGCACTACCCTGCCCCTTCTGCCCGGCACGAACCGGCTTGATCTGACCGCCTTCGATCTAAACGGCCAACCGGTGGGGGCTGACTCAATTGCGGTATCTACGTCGGCCACCGAATTTCCCCAACGGGATTACATCCGCATTTCCGAATTGATGTACCATCCCGCCAGTCCGACGGCTGCCGAACGAGCAGCGGGATTCACCAGCGGCGACGATTTTGAGTATGTCGAGCTGATCAATCGGGGCTCCAAACCTGTCCCCCTCGGGGGCATCCGGTTTGTCAACGGAATCACGTTCGACTTCAGCACCAGTGCTTACACCAATCTGGCGCCAGGACAACGAATCGTTTTGGCGGCTAACAAGAACGGACTCGCCTTCCGGTATGGACCCAACATCGCCCTTGCTGGAGAGTATGCGGGCACGCTGTCCAACTCCGGGGAGTTGATTCGCCTGGTCGATGCCTCCGGCGCTGTGATTCAGGAGTTCGTTTACAGCGATAGCGGGGATTGGCCGATTTCGGCCGACGGCGGCGGCAATTCGCTTGAACCACTTGATTTCACCGGGGACTACAACAACCCGGCCAACTGGCGGGCCAGCACTGGGCCCGGCACCCCGGGTGCGCCTCCCCTTGTAGCGCCGACACTATCGGGCATCGACGCCGAAGCGGAAGGGATTCACGTCCGGTTTCATGCCGAGCCCGGCCAAACGTATCGCGTTGAAGCCACTTCGGATCTTTCCAAACCCGCTTGGACGATGTTTCAGCAGATCGGGCCGGGCGTGAACAGCCAGGAAGTCGAGGTTTCCGAAGCGCTCACTCATCAAGCGCGCTTTTACCGGATATCCGTCCCGTAGCCCGCTTTCTCAGCTCCCGACAACGCGCTCCTACGCGAGGATCCCCGGAACGACGTTGCCCGCGATCCCGGTCAGGCGCATATCGAGGCCTTGAACGCGGAAAGTGAGCTTCTTGTGGTCGAAGCCGAGCAAATGCAACAAGGTGGCGTTCAGGTCGTTCACGTGCACCGGATCGCTCGCCACGTTGAAACCGAGATCGTCCGTCTCGCCGTGCACATGCCCTTTGCGGACTCCGCCGCCCGCCAGCCAGAATGAGAAACAGCGGTTGTGATGGTCCCGGCCGTCGTTCCCGCCCTGCACCATCGGTGTCCGGCCGAACTCCCCGCCCCAGATCAGCAAAGTGTCATCGAGCAGGCCCCGTTCCTTTAAATCCGTGACCAGGGCAGCGCTGGCCTTGTCGGTGTCTTGGGCGCTCTGTTTCACGCCGTTCGTCAGCCCGCCATGATGGTCCCACGCTTCGTGAAACAGTTGCACGAAGCGAACGCCACGCTCGATCAAGCGGCGAGCCAGCAGGCAATTTCGCGCGTACCCGGGTTGTTTCACATCCTTGATGCCGTAAAGGTCCAGCACATGTTGTGGCTCGCGCGAAAGGTCGATCAATTCCGGTGCGCTGCTTTGCAGGCGGTAGGCCATTTCATAGCTCTGGATCCGCGCCGCGATATCGGGATCACCCTGCCGGGCGAAGGCGCCTGCGTTCAGCTGGTTGAGCGTCTCCAAAGAGGCGCGCTGCGTCTCCTCATCGTATCCCTTGGGATTGGACAAATAGAGCAAGGGATCGCCGCTGCTGCGGAATGGAACCCCGCCATACATATTCGGCAAAAAGCCCGAACCATAGTTGCTCGCGCCGCCGCTCGTCCCTTTGGCGCTGATTAAAACGACATACCCGGGCAACTCCTGGCTCTCGCTGCCCAGTCCATACAAAGTCCACGCGCCAAAGCTCGGCCGCCCGAAGTTCTGGTTGCCGGTGTTCATGAGGATTTGGGCGGGCGCGTGATTCACCGCGTCCGTCTGCATGGTGCGGATCAGGCAGAGTTCATCGGCGATTGCCCCAAGGTGGGGAATCACCTCGCTCAGCTCCATCCCACACTGGCCGCGCTTGGCAAACTTGAATTTCGGCCCCAGCAGGGCGGAGTTCGGCTTGATGAATGCGGCGCGATAATTCTTCAACAATTCGGCCGGAGGCAACTGGCCATTCCTCTTGTCCAGCTCCGGCTTGTAATCGTAGAGCTCCAGATGGCTCGGCGCGCCTGCGTGGAACATATAGATCACCCGGCGGGCCTTCGGCTGGTAATGGGGCTGGTGCGGCGCCAGCGGATTGGCGGCGGCGATGGCGTGCCGGCCCAGCAACGAATTCAGCGCAATCGCGCCGAGAGCCACAGTGCTGTCCCGCAGAAACCACCGACGGCTCAGCGCGCGGGGAGGAATCGATTGATGGAGGTGCGATTGGCAGTTCATAAGTCATTCAGGCTTCGTCATGGACATTCCGCGACATCTTCCCTTTGCGGCCTTATCCCTTGGTGAGCGTTTCGTCCAGATTGAGCAGGACTCGGGAAACAATCGCCCACGCCGCGACTTCATTGGGCGTCGCATTGGGTGGCAGATCAGACGGTTTGGTCAGGGCGGAAAAAGCAATTTCATTGCCCTTGAGTTCCCCGCTTTGCAGCCGCTCACGCCGGCTCGCCAGCAGCTGGCGGACGTCCGCCCGCTCCCGATCCGTTGGGATTCGGCTGGTGCAAACTCGGAAAGCATAGTTGATGCGCGAAGTATCGTCTGCCCCGCCCTCTCGCAGCACGCGGAGCGCCAGGGCCTGGGACGCTTCGACAAAAACCGGCTCGTTCAACGCCGTCAGCGCGGCGAGCGGAGAATTCGAACGCGGGCGCCGGGTGCAGGCCGTGTCGCCGGTCGGAGCGTCAAATACGATCATGGTAGGATCGGGCATCGAACGCTTGCGGAAGACGTAGAGGGCGCGGCTATAGCGGGTCGAATCTTCGGGAGGTTTCCAGTAGTCGGGACGGGTGTAGTTGAATTCAAGCACGCTCTGCGGCATCGGCGGAAAGATGCTTGGCCCGCCAAACTTGTCCGACAGCAGTCCCGCCGCGCTTAAAACGATGTCGCGGACCACTTCCGCCTCGGCTCGAAAACGCGGGCCGCGCGCGAGCAGGCGGTTCTTGGGATCGCGCTCAATAAGATCGGCCGACGCCTGCGAGCTCTGCAGATAGGCGTCCGAGGTAACGAGCTGGCGCAACAACCGCTTCTGGCTCCAGCCGTGCTCCATGAAGTCGACCGCCAGCCAGTCCAGCAATTCCCGGTTCGAAGGCTCGGGAGCGCGCGTGCCGAAATCCTCGGCCGTCTCGACAATCCCGATGCCAAAGACCGCCTGCCAGAGGCGATTTACCGCGACGCGGGCGGTCAGAGGCGATCGCTTATCTGCCAGCCATCGAGCGAAGGTCATGCGCGAAGGCGCGGATTCAGAAGGCAGCGTGTGCAGCGCGGCTGGCGTCTGCGGTCGCACCACTTCCCGCCCCTGATTCCATACGCCCCGATCCAGCCGGTGCGTTTCGCGCGCTTCGGCTGGGGAGCGCTCCGCCAGATGAAACACCGTCGTCAGCGCCTCCGGATAGTTCTTCCACTGCTTTTCAATATCGTCATTGAAGGGCTTCAGCTCCGGCGTCGCCAGCCGCCAGGCGTCAAAAATGGCCTGCTTCTGCGCCGCTGTCCTTTTCTCCGCCGGAGTTTGCAGGGCGAGAACGGCCGCGTAGGGGGTATGGGATGCCTTCGGGTCGGGGGACGAAGTCAGGGCAATTCGGAACCGTCCGATTTGCGTGTTCTTCCGACTGGCGTCTCCCCCGTGGTTTAGCAGGAGGGCCACTTTTAGTTTCGTGCCCTCGGGAAAATTCAGAGGCTTTTCGAACTGGGCCACGGCCACCGAATCTGAATTCCGCCGCCCGGGGCCGCGATCGGCCCGCCAGCCCGTGAGCTCGTCCCCATCCGCGAGGAATGAGGCCGGCCCGCGCAAGCGGCGGCTCTCCGGACCGCCCCACTCCGGCTCCATGCCGGCCACAGGCTCCTCGAAATCGGCCGTCACATTTTTCAGTTTCAGCCGTTCCCAGGAATTGCTGCCCGGCGGCCGGGCTTCGACTATCAACTCGCTGAGCGCCCACGAACCCTTGTAACTGCGCCCCGGCCCGCCCATCGGCAGGTCTCCATGCGTCAATACCTCCAGCCGGATGCCGGTCACGTTCTCCAGCTTCGGTTGAGCGGTCAGGTTCAAATCCCCTCCGGTGGTCGGATGGCCAAGGGTAAGGACGCTCTGATCCGCCAGAATCGCCGGATGGTTCAGCTCGGAGGAGGAATGGGTATCCTCTGGCTCAACCACCGTCCAGCGGACCCCCTTCAAAAGCTCGGTTTCCCGCGCCTCCCAGGCGGCCAATTGCTCCTGCCAATTCGTCTGCGAGCTTTTCAGATTCCCTTCGATCTTCTGAATTTCCCCGCGCAGCTTCGCGATCCCCTCCTCGCCCGGTTTGGAATAGACCCAGGACTGGGCTTCGTAGGTGTTGTTCAAAAACGAGAACAAGCCGTAATACTCGGTCTGGCTGATTGGGTCGAACTTGTGGCTGTGGCATTGGGCGCACTTCAACGAAAGCCCCAGAATGCCGGAACCGAGCGCGTCCATCCGATCGAACATTGCTTCCATCCGCCATTCCTCGGGAATGATCGCTCCTTCCTCATTGATCATGCTGTTTCTCAGGAACCCGGTGGCAACGATTTGCTCCTGCGTGGCGTTGGGCAGCAGGTCGCCCGCGAACTGCTCCACGATAAACTGATCGTAGGGCAGGTCCCGATTGAGAGCGTTGATCACCCAATCCCTCCAGATCCACTGATCCCGGGGCAAATCTTTCTCGAAACCATTGCTATCCGCGTAGCGCGCCACATCCAGCCAATGCCGAGCCCACTTCTCCCCGAATCGGCGGTCCTTGAACAACGCGTCGGCCTTCTCTTCCACAGCCGTGGCGAGGCCTTTCGCCTCGACCGCGCGAGAGAAGCTGTCCAGATCCGCCGGGCTGGGCGGCAGGCCGATCAAATCCAGGTGCAAACGCCGGCAAACCGTTTCCGGCGCGGCCGGAGGCGACAGGCTCAGGCCTTCCTTCGCCAACCGCGCCTTGATGAAGGCATCCACCGGCCGTTCTCCGCTCCCTCCCGGTGGCAGCGGCGCCTTCACCGGCGCCTCGAACGCCCAGTGCGTCGAGTAACGGGCGCCTTCCGTAATCCATTGCCGCAGTTTCTCCACCTGCGCGGCGGAGAGCGGCTTCTTCTCCTTCACCGGCGGCATCACCTCGTCCGGATCCTGCGTCGCCACCCGGCGAATCAAAGCGCTCTCGTCCGCCTTGCCCGGCACGATCGCCGCCCCATCGGACTTGCCACCCTTCAAAGCGGCCTCGCGCACATCCAGGCGGAGCTTTCCCTTGCGCGTCCCTTCATCCTGGCCATGACAATGGAAACAATGCTCCGCGAGCAGCGGTTGAATCTCGCGCGTGTAATCCACGCCCGCCCCGTAAGCCGAGGCGAACAAGGCAAAAGGCAGCGCGACCGAAAGGGCTTTCATCGTAGAAAATCGTATCGAACCCGGACCTGAGATCAAGGCTGGGAAACGACAAAAACGCCGCCCCGCGCCGAGCAAATCCCCATTGATCCCCGGCGGAACCCCAGCTAGAATCTTACCGCGTTTCGGGACGCATCCGGTCCGCGGAAAGGACAGAAGTCCACCCTCGTTTTAACCTTGTAAGTCACGAACTTACTTTCGCCTGATCTTGCGGACGCCAGGCATGAAGAAAGAAAGTTCGTATGCCATCTCAATCTCTGCCGTCAAACCCCAGCCTCGATCATCTCAAGTATCAGGCGCGGGATCTTCTCAAATCGCTCCAATCCCAGGAAACCCAGGCTCTCGCACGCGCGCGGGAGTTTCACCCGAAGGTCCCGGCTTCCGGCCGGTTTTCCCTGTCGGATGCTCAACTTATCCTGGCGCGCGAATATGGATTCGCCAGTTGGACCCGGCTGCGTCAGTTCGTCCTGGACCGGGCAGCCTCGCCCGGGCCGGCCCTCGCCCGCCCCGCCGAAAGCCTAGATCTCCTGGCCGCTCAGTTTCTGGAACTCGCGTGTCCGGACCATCACGTGCGCGGTGGTCCGGCTCACATGATGGCCCGGGACGCCGCTCTGCAATTGCTGCGACAGCACCCGGAAATCGCCAGGCACAGCCTCTACACCGCCGTCGTCTGCGGCGAACTCGACTTGGTGGCGCGGATCTTGAAGGAGCGGCCAAAAGCGGCTGCCGAGAAACTGACCGTGCCCGGGCCCGATCGCTCCGGCCCCGGCCATGCCGGGGATGCGCTGAATGACAACGGCCCGAAATGCTGGGATCCTCTGCTCTTCCTCTGTTTCACCCGCTTGCCGATTCCGGCAGTTCCCGAAAATTCCGTGGAAATCGCCCGGCTTCTCCTGGATCACGGAGCCGACCCCAATACTTATTTCAAGGCGGGCGACAGCCGTTACACGCCGCTGGTCGGCGTGATCGGGGAAGGCGAAGAAAGCCGCCCGGCCCATCCCCACCGTGACGCCCTCACCCGTCTCTTGCTGGAGCGCGACGCCGAACCGTACGACATGCAGGTCGTCTACAACATCCACTTCCAAGGCCGGATCCTCTGGTTCATGAAGCTCATGCATGAACACTCCGTCCGCCGCGGCCGGCAGGCAGATTGGCAGGATCCTGAATGGTCAATGCTCGACATGGGCGGCTACGGGTCCGGAGCGCGCTGGCACCTGGAAATCGCCGTTAAAAACAACGATCTCGAACTCGCCGACTGGCTGCTGGCCCACGGCGCCAGCCCGAACGCCAAGCCCGCCCGGGACAGACGCTTTCCCCAAGGCGCCCTCTACAAGGAAGCCTGGCGGCGCGGTTTCAGTGAAATGGCGGCTCTTCTCGCTCGCTACGGCGCCGAGACGCCAGGGGTGGTTATTGACCCCGAGGACCGCTTTCTCGCCGCCTGCTTTCGCCTCGACAAGGTGGAACTGGAGCGGTTCGTTCAGGAGCATCCGCAATATCTGTCCCGGCCCAATGCCCTCATGCTTGCCGCCGAACGGGATCGCGCCGATGTCGCCGAGTTGCTCCTCGAGCTTGGCGTTTCCCCGAATATTGGGGATTTTCACAACGGAAATCAAAGACCACTCCACGTCTGCGCCTACAGCGATTCGCCTCGCGTGGCGGAGGTCCTCATCAAGCGCGGGGCCGAAATTGATCCCCAGGAATCCCACTACGGCGCCACGCCTCTCAGCTACGCCATCTGGGCTCAAAAAACGCGCATGATCGAGCTGCTCGCTCCCCTCAGCCGCAGCGTTTGGAGCCTGGCATTTCTTGGCCAGGTCGAGCGCCTCCGCGGCATCCTCCACGAGCAGCCTCATCTCGCCAACGCTCTCACCATGGACGGGGATACACCCCTGATGCGCCTGCCGGGCGACGAACAGCTCGCCGTCGCGATCACAAAACTCCTGTTGGATCATGGCGCCGATCCTACAATAAAGAACCGGGCAGGAATAAACGCCGCCACTCTCGCCCGCAAACGCAGATTGGATCGGGCAGCGGATCTCCTGGATGCCGCGGCCCGTCAAGGCCAATCACAGGCGAAGGCGTAGACAGGTTGCGATCGCGCGTTCGAGTGGCGCCTTCGCCTCGAGTGCATCCCTATCAGCCGGCGAGCCTCGTGTGCATAGCTCAGCCGCGGTCGCCGAATTCAGGATCACTGGCGTATTCGCAAGAACAGTTGCCCTCCTTTTGTAGGCTGCTCAAAGGAAAAGACAGCGGAGGCGGCGTTGGTTAACGGCGTCCACACCCGAAGATCAGAGCTGCTCTCGATCCCGAAGAGGGTCCGCGCAGCATTTTGAACGGAGAGTCGGACAATGCCTCCCTCAACCCGCGTGGCTTGCGGATCAAAAAACGCAATGACCGGCGCGGACCGAAAGAGCTCACCCAAGCTGGAATTCATCATCCAGCAGTCATCGCCAAACGCCATGACAGAAATGGCGCCCGATGCTCGCAAAATATGGGGAATCCAGGTCCGGCCATCGGTGGAAGACCAAAGCGGGTGCGGGTAGGCGTCGATCACGCCCAGCGAACCGGTCGCGAGAAACACGCCGTTGGCGTATTGCACCTCGGTGAAAAACGTATTCGTCAAATACTGATCCCTCCAGTTAACTCCGTCCTCGGATACGGCCACATAACTATAGTCTCCTGCAGCGACGAATCTGCCCTCGGCAAAGGTAATATCTCTGAGCGGCGTCTTGACCGCTACATCAAGCCACGCCTGTCCCTGGTTCGTCGAGACGTGCACCACGCGGTCTGAGGAACCGCCAGCGCCGAGCACCACCACAGCTCCGGGTGCAACCGCCACCGAGGGGGTGACACTGTTGCTGAAAACTCCTCGCAGGCTCCAATTCGTGAGCGTCGCACCTTGGAATATTCGTCCGTCTAAACCCTCCTGTGTGACAATCCAATACCCATCCCCGGCGGAAACAACCTTTTTGGGAATGCCAGGCAGGCCGTTCGTTGCCTGCGTCCACGCAAAGCCATCCGGTGATAGGAGCACCGTCCCCGAATCAGTGAACCCGGCGAACAGCCCATCCCCATAGAGTGCGGCCGATGCCGTGCTGGTCCCCGGAAGATCGACATAACTCCAGTCACTTTTATTCGTCGAAACCAATGCGACCGGTCCGTGATCTGTTTTGCTGAAGGCAACAAATCGGCCATTGCCGAAACAAATCGACAAGCACGACCCAACGGTTTCGGCCACGCGCTTCCAGTCCAGCCCATCGGAGGAGACATATTTTCGGCTCCCCGCAACCGCCAAGTAGCGCTGGCCGGTCTGCGCAATCGAGCCAAGGGCAGCGTTGCTGGTGACGGTCCACGAAATGCCGTCATCCGAGGAGTAAATCCCCCGCCCCCCAACGACGATAAAACGGGACCCGTCGAAGATCACGTCTGAATACCCTTCTCCGGCCACGCTGCGCCGGACTTGCAGGTCGCCGGCTGGCGTCAACGTCACAATCTCGTCTCTGTATGATCCCGGGCTCAATGGAACAGAACCAAGCCCCACGTATGTCCCGTTGCCGAAGGCCGCTCCGAACAGATATGGCATGGAAGCCCCGAGCGCAGTGAAATTCCAGTTCGTGCCGTCCGTCGAAAAGCCCAGCGAAAGGCTCAAACCGCCGGCATCCCCATCGGCGAGCACGGAAGCGATAAGGGAATCGCCCGCGCGGAAAACCGCGGCGCTGGCCAGATTCGTCAGGATCGGATTCCACGAGAGCCCGTCCGCGCTCCATGCAAGTGCTGGCGAGTACTGCCCGGGTTGAATCCGCTGAAGCACTCCGACAAGATTCCCGCGGAACGGCAGGAGCTCTTCAAACCCAAGCCAGCTAGCAGTCTCAATGGTGTCCCAATGATACCCATCGCGAGACGAGTAAATTTCATTGCCGTGGGAGTACACCAGAACAGAATCATCCGCACTTAGTTCCGCACCTGGATACGAGCCGAAGCGAAGCCGGGTCCATTCGGCGCCGTCGCCAGACGCCCAAAGCGCAGACCCCATTCCGAAAAACTGATTTTTAAACGCCACCACCTTGAGAATGCTGGGCGGCTGCACCGACTGCCACAAATCAAGGGGATCTATAGCGTGGGACCGCCCGCCGGCAACGCTGACACAAACCATTACCCAGAAGATGAAGCCAAATTGCATGTATGCCATAGGCCAGCATTCTGAGCATTACTTGCGCCAGGGCCTCGTCCTAAAATCATGTATGCCTGTCCTCTCTCCATGGGACAAAGGCGGCAAGTTAGGCTCACGGAATCGTTAGGAACCTGCCAAAGGATCGGCGCAACCAGAACTAAGAGCAATGTCGGCGCCTCAAGAAGACGCGACCGAGGATCGAGACTTCCGACCCCGCCAACCGATTCCAGCCGGCGTGGTCAACTACCCAACAGGCCTGATGCCCACTGGCAACATTGCAACATCCGGCTGACTTCCGGAGCGCCCCGGAGGCGTTCGCCCGCGACGATCCAGGAGATCCCCGGCTGAACGTCGTCGAACTTTCCATCACCCATCTTCGCCACCCCAAAAACGCCACTGCTCAAACGGCCTTCATCACCAACCAGAAGCGGCTCCCTTCACCCGGCTCAGACTCCACCCCCACCCGTCCCCCCATCCGCTCCGTGACCTTCCGCACCAGCGCCAGCCCAATCCCCGTCCCCTCGTACGCGTTGCTCTCGCGCTGGAACATATCGAAGATTCGGGGTTGAAAATCCTTGGAAATTCCCAAGCCTTTGTCCTCGACCCAAATTCGCACCCAAGAATCTTCACCGCCGCCGTTCGCCTGCGCCAGTAACCGGGACTCTGCCGGAACGCCATAATCTCCGGCGCGAACTCGTTCGGCCCAGATGCGGATCTCGGGCTTTTGCCCGGGTTTGACAAACTTGACCGCGTTGCCCAGCAGGTTGGAGAAGCATTGGGTCAGTCCAGCGACATTGCCCAGCACTGGTGGAATCTCCCCCTGCAACTCGATCTGGGCCATGGAGGACTGCAGTTCGGGATAGGAATCGATAATGTCGCGCAACAGCTTTGACAGATCCACCTGCTCGGCGGTCAGGGCCTGGCGGACCGTTCGGCTGAAGTTCAGCGCATCGGTGATCAACTGATCCATGCGCCCCGCCACCGCCGCAATCCGCTGGAGGTAATCCTTGTGTTCGGCACTCAGGCTTTCGCCGCTTTCCTCATTCAGGATCGTGGCGAAGCCCTGCATGGCGCGCAACGGAGCACGCAGGTCGTGCGTGATGCTGTAAGAGAAATGTTCGAGTTCCCCGACCGTCTCCTGCAACTTCACCGTTCTCTCCGCCACCAACCGTTCGAGATCGGTGTTGGTGCGGGTCAGATCAGCCTTCGCTTTTCGCAGCTCCGTCTGGGTCCGATCCTGTTCTTCGAACAAACGGGCGTTCTCCAGCGCAATCCCGGCGCTGAGCCCCAGCTGCAGCGCGAAATTCAGTTCCGCTTCCGAAAACGCCCGCGGCGCCGCGTGATAATTGAAAACGGCAACCCCAAAAGGCTCGCCCCGAATCGCGATCGGGGCCACGAGCACGCTGCGTATCTTGTGCTTCCGCATCAGTTCGCGATCCACCCGTTCGTCATTAAAGGCGTCGGCCACGGCGACCACCTGCGCCCGTTCCACGGCCAGCATCACGTGCCGGTGCAAACCGGGATCCATCGTCAGGCCGACCGTTTCCGGCGGCATTCCATGGATGTAGCGGACGCGCCAGGCCGCTCCTTCGCGCTCGGCGATCGCTGCGGTCTCGCTGCCCAGGGCCGCAACCCCTTCCGCCACGACGTATTGCACAATCATCGCCCGCTCCAGCTGGGAATGCATGAGCGTGCCGATCCGCGTCACGGCGCTGCTCAATTCCTCCGCCTGTTTGCGTTTGGTGATGTCCGTGATCATGGCCAGCGCGCCCAGGCAATACCCGCGCGTGTCGCAGATGGAATTCGTGGAGATGAAAGCCCACAGGACGGATCCATCCTTCCTGCGAAACTTGATGTCGAAGGGCTCCGAGGACCCCGGACGGCGCGGCTCCCACGCTTTGACGACGGACGAACCCGCCCCTTCCTCCATGAATTCGTCCAACCGCCGCCCCATCATCTCCTCCACGCTATAACCAAGCATTTTGGCCATCTTCGGATTCACGAAGGTCGTTTTGCCTCCCGGATCAATGGTCAGCACTCCCTCTTCCGCGGTCTCCACAATCCGGCGGTAGCGCTCCTCGCTCTCGCGCACTCGCTGGCTCGCTTTTTCGCGTTCGTGCTGGCGCACCAGAAAGACGCCGAAGAGCACCACCAGGGCCGCACCCACCGGCCCCCCATAGCGGAGCAGTTGGTGGAGTGAAATTTCCCGGGGCTCGAAAACACCGAACCATTGCTCATACAAGGCATCGTAGGTCCCGGATGATTTGGTGATCGACAGGCCTTCATTGATCTTGGCCAACAGTTCGGAATTTCCCTTGCGCACCGCGAAGCTGAATTTCTGGGAAAAGCCCGCCTTGGCTTCCAACGGCCGGACATTGCGAATCTTCAAGGCCAACAACGTCTGCATCCCGGCCAGCTTGCTCACCAGCATCGCGTCATGCTTGCCCTCCGCGAGCTGTTTGAACCCATCCGCGGCGGTCGCCACCCGCACCAATTGCGCCGCCCAGCCTTTGGAGATGGCGTAGTCCTGGGCCAGATCGCCGTCGATCACGATGATTGATTTCCCAGCAAAGTCCGCCTCGCTGTGGATGGCGGAGTCCCCTTTCCGGACGAAAATGGCGCCTTGGACGACCACGTGCGGCACGGAAAAGTCAGCAAACAGCCGGCGCTCATCCGACTGCGCCAGGTTGATCATCACGTCCACCTTGCCGTTGCGGAAGTCCTCCAAAATCTCGCGAAAAGAGCGAACCCGGATCGTGTAATCGCCCAGTCCGGCCTCTCGGGCGACGGCTTTCCAAAGATCCACCGTAAAGCCACCGGCGGGCTCGCCGGTCTTACCGGTCGCAAAGGGGGGATAATCCTCCTCACTCCCCACAATGATGGGACGCTGCGGCGCTGGCTGGGCCGAACTGGAGAGGCAAAGCACAAGAGCCCACAGGACCGACCAAACAAAGCCGCGCAGCCAGGGGCCGCTCGCCGGTGAATTCTCCGAAACGAAGCTGGCGCGGGAAGGCTTGGCCATGCCGCCTCGCGACGCAATGCAACGCTCAATGCGTGGATCTAAAAGTCTACTCAGGAGCCCCCCCAGTGTTCGTGGGACTCCTTTATGCTTTTCGCCCGGCGCGCGCAACGCCAAAAGCGGACGGACATGAGGAGCGCGGGCAGACCAAGCCACCTCCAATCCAAAAAGCCGCTCCCCCCGGCTGTCTGATTCGCTTGCACTTCGCCTGAATCGCCAGCCAGAATCCTCCCGCAAACCCCGTCCGCACTGCCGGCGGGCTCCGCCTTCCCGGATGCGTTGAGTCGCATAGGGCAGCCGGCGCAGGCCGACGCTGGCCGCCATCTAGGCGATCACCTCGTCGATCGGCCGCGCTTCCACCACGCCGGTCAGCTTGTTGTTCAAGCCGCCGTAGAAATAAGTGAGCTTCTCGTGCTCGAGCCCCATCAGGCGCAGGATCGTCGCATGCAAATCCCGCAAATGCCGCGGATTCACCGCCGCCCCCTCCCCCAATTCGTCCGTCTCGCCGTAACTGGAGCCGGCCTTCACCCCGCCACCCGCCAGCCAATAGGTGAAGCCTTTGGGATTATGATCCCGCCCGCCGGGTTTGCCGCCGGTATTGAAAGTCTCGCTCACCGGCATTCGGCCAAATTCGCCGCCCCACACCACCAGAGTCTCGTCGAGCAAGCCCCTTTGCTCCAGGTCGGTCAGGAGCGCGGCGATCGGCTGATCCACCTCCGGACAGTGCAGCTGCAGGTTCTCTTCGATCCCGTGATGCCCGTCCCAAGTGTTTTGCCCCCCGGCTCCGCCGCCCCCGGAATAGAGCTGCACAAATCGCACACCCCGCTCCACCAATCGGCGGGCGATCAGGCATTGCCGGCCAAACGGCGCCGGCCCTTGCGCCAGTGAATGCCACGCGGGCTTCGGCTCATTTACTCCGTACATTTGCAACGTCCGCGGATCTTCCTGCGACAAGTCCAGCGCTTCGGGCGCGGTCGCTTGCAGACGGAACGCCAGTTCATAGCTCGCGATGCGCGCCCCGAGATCGGTATTGCCGCCCCGGGCCGCCTGGTGCCGCGCATTCAAGGCGTTGATGAACTCAATCTCGTTCTGTTGCATCTCGGCCGTCACCCCGGACGGCGGCCGCAGATCCAGGATCGGCTCGCCCTGCGTGCGCAACACCGTTCCCTGGTGAACCGCGGGCATGTAGCCGCTCGACCAATTCGGCGCCCCGGTCGTCGGTCCGCCCCGCGGATCGAGCATCACTACGAACGCCGGCAGGTTCTGATTCAGGGTCCCCAGCCCATAGCTCAGCCACGCCCCCACCGAAGGATGCCCCTGGAGAATCCGCCCGCTGTTCATCTGCAACACCGCGCTGCCGTGCGCAAATGAATCGCTGTAGAGCGATTTGATCACCGCCAGCTTGTCCATGTGCTGCGAGATGAACGGAAACGCATCGGAACACCACAACCCGGACTGCCCGTGTTGCTTGAACGTGCGCCGGCTCGCCTGCAGCGTCGCCTTGGTCTTCGTATTCCGCCGGAACTCATTCTCGATCGTCTGCCCGTCCCGTTTCTGTAATTCGGGCTTGTAATCGAACAAATCCAATTGCGAAGGCCCGCCAAACATGAAGAGAAAAATGCACGACTTGGCCTTCACCGGGATATGCGCGGGACGAGCCCAAAGCCCCGCCGCCCCGGCCTGACCCTCCGCGCGGGCGGCCAGAAAGCCGTCGTTCTGCAACAGCGCATTCAAAGCCAGCGCGCCGAACCCCGCGCCCAATCCCGACAAAAACTCGCGCCGGCCCAGCATCGGACGGCCTGGGCTCGGAAGATGATCAGCCGGATTCATATCAGTCCACGTAAATGACTTCGTTCAAATTCAAGAGCGCATGGCAAAAGCTCACCAAGCCCAACCGCTCCGCCTCCGCCGCCGAAGCGTCCGCTTTCAGGCGCCCTTGCGCCGCCATCAGTTTTTCGGCCGCCGCCACTTCCTGCGCGGTCGGCGGGCGTTGCACCGCCAGCGCAAACGCGCGCCCCACAAATGCCGCCCGATCCGTTCCGCCCCCGGCGCGCAACCGCTCGTAAAGGCGCTCGGCCTGCGCCTGCACAAACCCGTCGTTTAACAACATCAATGCCTGCGGCGCGGTGGTGGTCACGTTCCGGCGGCCCTGCGGCGACGAGCTGTTGGCAAAGTCGAAGCATTCCAGCAACGGAATCTTCAGCGCCCGTTTCACCACCAGGTATACACTCCGGCGGTTTTGATCTTCCGGCGAACTGTCCTCCCAGCCTTTCCCGGCCGAGTCCTGCGTGCGATGCACCTCTTCCGGCAAACGCGGATAGACGCTGGGACCGCCCGCCTTCAAGTTCAACCCGCCGCTGATCGCCAGCAACGAATCCCGCACCCCTTCCGCTTCCAATCGCCGCAAATTCTGCCGCCAAAAGAGCGTATTGCCCTCATCCTCCGCCCGTCCGCGCTCGTTCGCCGCCGACGACGTCATGCGGTAGGCCCGGCTCGTCATGATCAATCGATGCAGTTCCTTCACGCTCCAGCCCCTCGCGATCAACTCGCCGGCCAGATAATCCAGCAACGGCTGATTCCGCGGCGGCAGGCCCGTCCGCCCGAAGTCATCTGGCGTCGGTGCCAGCCCGTTGCCAAAGTGCGATTGCCAAAGCCGGTTCGCGAGCACCCGGCTGGTGAGCGGGTTGGCCGGATTCGCAATCCAATCCGCCAACACCCGTCGCCGGCCCGAACTCGGGGCGCTCGCCGGTCGCTCCGGAATCATCGGCGATTCCCGGGACAAGATCGCCGGAAATGCCGGCCCCACTTCTCCCCGCGGCGTCGCTGGATCTCCGCGCGCCAGGATCTGGGTCACCCGGGCCTTGGGTCCATTCTCGACCGCGGCCAAAGCGTAAGGGAACGGCCCTCGGTTCCCGCGCCACCCTTCCAGTTCGCTCGCCTTTTTCTTCTTCTCGCCGTCCGGCGCCGCTTTGATTTCCTCCTCCAGCGCTCGCACCTTCTCGCTCTTCTCCCGCTCCCACGCCCGCCATTCCCCCGGCGTGGCCAGCGGCCGCTCGATCCGGCCCGTCCCGCGTCCGCCCCCGCCCGTCTTATGCTGCCCATACGGATCAATCCCGCGAAAGAAACTCAGCAGCGAGTAATAATCCGCCTGGCTGAACGGATCGAACTTGTGGTCGTGGCAGCGCGCACAGCCTAACGTGAGGCCGAGAAACGCGGTGCTGGTCGTCACCAAGACATCGTCGAAATCGTCAAACTCCGCCGCCACCGTGCTGTCCGGTTCGTCGTCCCAGACGTGCAATCGGTAAAATCCCGTCGCGATCACCGCTTGCTCCCAGCGGTCCCTCGGTCCCGCGGGATCTTGCATCCATTCCTCGGCTAGCTCATCCCCCGCCAGCTGTTCCCGGATGAACTGGTCATACGGTTTGTCCTCATTGAACGCGCGAATCACGTAGTCGCGGAATCGCCATGCGTTGGGCTTGGCCCCATCCCGCTCGTACCCATTGCTCTCCGCGTACCGCACCAGGTCCAGCCAATGCCGCCCTTGCTGCTCCCCATATTGCGGAGAAGCCAGCAACCGATCGATCAACCGCCTCCAGGCGGCGTCGCTCGGATCCGCCTCGAACGCGGCCACTTCCTCCGGGGACGGCGGCAGTCCCGTCAGATCAAAAAAAGCCCGGCGCACCAAATCCCTCGGCGCAGCGGGCGGATTCATTGTGAGGTGATGCTGGCTCAACTCGCGAACCAAAAGTTCATCGATCCGGTTTCGTTGGCCATCACCCCCCGCCGGCGCCATTTCCGCCAACGGCTGGAATGACCACCAGCCGCGATCAGCCTCGGTAATGGCAAACTTGCCCCGACGCAACGCCGGCTCCGTTTCATTGCTCGCCGCCCTGGATCCTGAAGCCACCGCCCCCCACAGCAACAGAACGAAAACCAACAGCGTGGGAACCATCCGGTCAGAATAAAAACCGTCAGCGCCACGTCAAGCGTCCGTCACATCAACCGCTTCAGCCCGGCGAACTTCCGGATTCTCGAAAAGCCCGCGGCTCATTTCATCGCCCGGCCCTTTTCCGGGCGTCGGACCGCGAAAACACCGGCCACGCCTGCGCAGAGCAATAGAACGGTCGCTCCCTGGTCCGGCAGTTCCACCAGCGTGATCCGGAACTTCGCCCACGTGCCATCCCCAAACTCATCCGCGGCCAGCGCCGTCGAATTCAGGAATATCCGGTAAGGCTCTCCCTGCGGATCAAGAAATCCGCTCTCGGCCACCGTCGTCACCGGCGGATACGGATAACCGCTCCCGAATCGGACAGCCCCAAAATTCTGTGAGAAATCTGACCCTCCACTCATAAAGAGCAACCCAAGCAAACGGTACTCTATCGTATACGCGAACTTTGCGTCCAAACGGAGATCCAGTTCCAGGTTCGCCGCCGCCCGCGCATCCGCCGGCTGAAACGGATCGACGAAATATGGGGCGAAATTTCTCACCTCGGTCACCGCCTCTCCCTCAAAGATCCATTCTCCGGCCGCCGGCTCGGTCACTTGCAGGCTCGCGGAGGCTCGGCCGGAAGCCTCACCCACATCTCCCGAAGCGCTCGCCATGTTCACCGCATCGGAGAATGCCTCGTGATCCGCCGAGTTGAAGCTGTCACCGTTGCGATTGTATCCCGAAGCTTGCGCCGAGAGAGCACCCGAGTAACTCAAGCCATCGGCCTGGCTTAGCGACGCCACGTCAAAAACTGCCGCCAGAACCATCGCCGCCTGCCACGTCCAAAAACCGGGAATTGAGGTTTTCATCTTCATCTCCTGCCGACTCTTTGAGCGTATCACGTGTTCCACCCATGGTGGATTGGGGCTGCGCCTTCTTTCCTGCGGGATGAATTTCTTACGTCCCGTGAGGAATTCTCCAAGTCGCGTTCCCGCCTGCCTGCGATCTCGTTGCTGTCTCATGGCAAATTACGCCACCAACTAGAGCCATTACGCCCTATTAATTTTCCCCAGCGCAAACCCTCTACCCGCACTCCATTCTAATCGAACCACAACTTCTCCGTTGACAATCGGCTGGTAGAGCTTTTAGGCTCTAGGATCAGTCAAGATGATACGTGCACTCATTATCATCCTCTTGCTGGCGTTCACGCGGGGTTCTTTCTCGCGGGCCTATTACGTTGCCCATTCCGGGAACGATGCCTGGGAAGGCACCGACGCGACCCGGCCCTGGCAAACGCTGCGCCGCATTGCCTCCGCTCACTTGGAACCGGGCGATCAGGTGCTGCTGAAGGCGAGCGACACCTTCGCCGGCACCTTGGAACTTTCCGGCCAACACTCCGGCGCCACATCCGCCCCGGTGCAAATCTCGAGCTTTGGCCCCGGGCGGGCCACGATTCAGGCCGGCCAGGGAGCCGGGCTCCTCGCCACCAACGTCGAGCACTTGCGCATCAGCAACCTGATTTTTGTCGGGGATGGCCCCTCGGTAAACACTCACTGCGGACTTCAGTTTGAAAACAGCCTGCCCGACCGACGGCTGAAGGATATCGTCGTCGATTCCATCGAAGTCCGGGGGTTCGGCCGCCACGGCATCTGGGCTACCGGATCCAACTGGGGCTTTGAAGATCTGCAGATTCTTCGCTCGTCCGCGCAGCAAAATCTCCGGGGCGGCATTGAAGTGGCCGGACGGCTCCCTTGGGATGCAAAAAACTACGCGCACCAGAACGTCACGGTCAGCGAATGCCGGGCTTTCGATAACCCGGGCGATCCGAACTTCACGCAAAACCACTCTGGCAGCGGCATCGTGCTTTACCAGGTGCAGGGCGGCCGGATCGAGAAGTGCGCGGCTTGGAACAACGGCAGCCAATGCCCGGCAAAAGGCGGCGGACCGGTCGGCATCTGGGCCTGCGCCTCCCGCGATGTCGTGATCGAGTATTGCGAGAGCTTCCGCAACCGCTCGCAGGGCTTGGACGGCGGCGGGTTCGATCTCGACGGCGGCACCGAGAACTGCGTCCTGCAGTACAACTACACCCACGATAACCAGGGGCCCGGCCTCATGGTTTACGCCTACCCCTACAGCAGCTTTCAGGATCGCAACAATATCGTCCGCTTCAATATTTCCGTGAACGACGCCGCCGCGAGCAGCCTCTACGCCGGCCTTTGGGTTCGCACGGACGGCCACAAAATCCAGAATCTGGAAGTCTACAACAACACCATCGTCACCTCCGGCGCCCATGCCGCCCTCATTTCCGCGGATAAAGTCCAGGCCGCCCTGAAAAATAACATCTTCCTCAGCGGCCGGAATGGGCTCCCCCTGCGCGTGGACGCGCTCACTGCCTCCTCCAAAGTGAATGTACAGAACAACCTCTACTGGCGCAGCGGCGCCCCGTTCCTCGTCCAATGGAACAACCAGCCCTTGAACTCTCTCGAACAATTGCAGAAGGAAGCGCATCAGGAATCCCTCGGCGAAGCCCGGCTGGGCGCCTTTGCGGACCCCGGAATTGAAACCGTCTCCAACGCCGCGGAAAGCCCCCTCGTCGGCCTGCACCGCCTCCGGCAGTTCAAGCCCGGCGCGGACCTGTCACGGCTCCCGGGCCTCCGTCTGGTCGCTCTGGGAGATTTCCCGGATACCGATTTTCTCGGCCACCACCTCAAGCCGGATGAATCCGCCCCTTTTGGCGCCATTCAACCGCACCCGTAACCTGCTCCCCACGCCCTGCCCCCCCCACTCCCCGCTCTTTTGCTCTGAGGTATTGCGGGGGAATCTTCTTCAACAGGAGGTAACTAAGAGAACGGAGTGAGAACAAGCCAAGCTTAGAGCAGAAAGCTTGGAGCTCATTTTCCGACGGCCAATTCATCGTGTTATTGTGTCAAACTAACGTGTGCATCGTGTCAAAATAACGTGTTATTGTGTGAATTATCGTGTGGGGATCGTGTGGGTTACGTATGAACTGCGGCTCAGCGTCTCAAAAAGGGAGGGCGAACAGAGCCCAGCTCGGTGAGCTTGAAGGCCTGGGCGGCGCCAGTTTCTCAATTCTCATTCTCACTGCGTGAGAGAATGCCGCTCGCTCGTGAGAAATGGGCCAAATATTCGCCACCCGGGCGCTCCCCAATCTCCGCACCTAAGCTCCCGCCTTCCGAAAGATCTCCTCCGCGATCTCTATGGGCATCTCCAGTCCCGCCGCCGTCTGCGACTCCAGTGCCCGCACCACATGCTGTACGCTCTTGTTCGCATCCGCATGCTCCGCCCGGGGCAATGGCGCGCAGGCCAGAAAAGTGCCGATCGTATTCAACGCTGCCAAAGTCACCGGATCGCAATTCAATCCAGCCGAACCCTGAAAAAACTGAGACGGTTCGTGGCCGAGACGCTTGCGCGGAAACTGAATTCATCCAATTTTTCGATTTGAGTGGCGATCAGGCCATACGGACCAGCCGCTCGATCGGAGGTTTCAATGGATCCTTTGGCCTCCGCGTAATTGACGTGGAAAATCAGCCTTATAGAACCGTCCACAATTTCGGCCCGATCGATTGAAGCGGTCCGCGACACGTAGCTGAACTGCGTTGCAATCACCACCGCACGAATCCGCAGCAAACCCAACGGTTCTACATATGTTACCGCACCTTCCTGAGGTACCCCCCTAAAAACCAAGGTATTCTGCGCATCGATCTGCGGATCGAGTCCTGGATGGATTTCCAAAGCGAGCGGCCCGAGTCGCCGGTCGTACGCATACGGTCGCTGCAGCGGAAATCGAAGATGGAATTCTTGACTTTGGCCGCTGCGACCTGACAAGACTGTATGGTCGTTTGAGAAGACGAGAACGGCATCAAGCGGGACGGTGCCTGGGTTCGCAACGAACTGCTCCATACCGCCGCTAAGCGTGCCCAACGAAATGTCAACATGCCCCCAAGATTGAGGCGGAACGTCGCCCTTGGCCTCATCCCACCTGAACGCAATTTCCGTAATCACGCACACATCGTCCGGTAAGCTCGCGAATAACACAGGCGCGTAAACCACGTACGTTGAGAACACCCCGCACAATGTGTCTCCGAACCCGCTTTGAACACTCTCCGGAACAATGACAATGTTGGTTTGTTCGGACGTGGAAGGGATCTCGGATCGGTGTGCCGAAGCTTCTTTTTCAACAACGCTGGTTTTTCCCAGCAGCCATGGTGAAGAACTGATTAGTAACCCTGAAACTGAAAGCGTCACCAACGCGAACCGTCTATTCATACGTTTTCGACTATAAAGGAAGGCCTCGTGAGCAAAAGCTTCTTCTCGGCGAAACGGACATCGTCCCCCCGCGATGCGGACCGTCGGAAAGATGTCGCCAAAGTGCGGGATCCAAGAGGTCTACGGCGCGCATAGACTATGATCATGCCATAGCAAGAGGACGTCCTGAACAGTTTGAAACTTGAAGACACGCCCGGAAACAAACCAACCGATGGGTCGGACACGGAATCAGCCCCTCTTCCAAGAGAGCATCCATGAAACTCACAGTGCCCGCCTTCCCACGAACGGCCTTGCGCCGAAGACGAGAGCTGCCACGCCGAGCAGCGCCAATGTCGATGGCTCGGCGACGGCCGTGAACGTGAGCTGAAGAACCAGGCCCGAGTCGCGGTAGGAAGCGACGGTCGGAAGAGGTCCGATATTGCTAGCAATGGACCGATCTCCCGTCGTGTCAAGGACCACGCCCGGCCCTCCGGTCGCACGCTGGTAGCTGGTGTCGATTAGCAGGTTGCCAGCACGCGGATCGTAGGCAAATGGATTCTGAAGAGGGATCACGACGCTAAACGGGTTCGGCCGAGTTGCACTGACGTCGCCAATTAGCCGAACAGCGCCCGAAAAGACGGTCTGCACATCGGAGCCAACATTCTGGTCCCAGAGCAACGAAAAGTAAGGCGCGGTTGACGACGTCGTTGACATCCGGATTGTCATCGTCGTAGAGACGTCAAACGGCACACCCTGCGGACCATCCAGGCGATAGGCAATCGCCGTAATAGAAGCCCCTTTCGGCATCGCTCCGATGAAGTTATTTGCATTGTAGATCGTCTGAGTCCGCAGTTCACCGGTGAAGGCAAGGGTAGAGCCTTCGCCCTCCGCATTTGCCGCCGAGCTTGGCGCAACAAGTTCCACCGCCTGGCTGACATTTGTGGCGAGCAATCCGCAGAGAACGAGCGTCCTCAGAAGGACTGACGAATTGGAGCACCTCGCCCAAATGGCGCATCTAAACAGCAAAAACCCGCCAAGAGCCCCGATGAAGACTGGAGTTGTTCGCAACGCTCCTGAGAATCTCGCGAGCGCAACGGCCTTGGCACGGGAAATCGCCGTGGCCCATATCCCGCGTGACCGGAAGTCGCTGGCCGAAGAGGCCCAAACTCCCATATCCGGCCACGATGGCAGGCCGTGGGCTGGATCAGACACAACAAAGGAAAATCTGCGGAGCGTTGTCTTCACAGGGCAATCAAAGCGTCCCAGGCAAAATCGGCAAGCTCCTGAATAAACGACCAGGCTGCAGATCCTTGCTGAGAACTGCACCCACACTCAGGGGGACCGCGCTCGCGATGGCCTTTGTCTCCTCCGATTTCGCTCCCGATTCGGCAGATGGGTCCGGCGGAACGAGCTGCTGCAGCCAACAACCTAAGACCGCCCATGAGGGTGGCATCATACAAAACGCTTCCCCGAGAAGAGCAGTCACGCTCGACACGAATATCGAGGCAAATCTTCTTGAACAGGAGGCAACTGAGAGGACGGAGAGAGAACAAGCCAAGCTCAGAGCGGAAAGCTTGGAGCTCATTTTCCGACGGCCAATTCATCGTGTTATTGTGTGAATTATCGCGTGGGGATCATGTGATTTGCGTCTGAACTGCGGCTCAGCGTCTCAAAAAGTGAGGGCGGACAGAGCCCAGCTCCGTGAGCTTCAAGGCCTGGGCGGCGCCAGTTTCTCAATTCTCATTCTCACTGCGTGAGAGAATGCCGCTCGCTCGTGAGAAATGTGCCAAATATTCACCACCCCTGGGCGCCCGCAAATCGCCACGCCTGAAGCTCGCTTACGCTTTCGCCTGCCGAAAGATCTCCTCCGCAATCTCGGCCATCACCCGCACGCCCCCGTTGCCAACCCCAGCCCCAGCCTCGAAAGTCCCTTCCCCGATCGCCCCATCAGTTCGGATCGCGATAAAAATCTCCCGAACTCCGAGGTTTGGGAAATCGCATTCTCATCTATTAGAGACTTTAAAAGGCTCATAAGAACCCAACTATCCGAAACAGCCAACCAACGATCAAGGAAGCGCAAATGACCGCACACGGACCTGGTTCGGGTACGGGAAAAAAGTTAAGTTGAATAACAGGCGCACCCAGAATTGTATCGCTGTGGTCGACGTTCGGAACAACGAGACCGCCCACAAGGGCGATCGCACCGCCCGTGTCGATGGTCAGAGGATGCCCGGTCCCCGGTTTATAATCAAAAAAGTCCACCACAAGAGACCCACGACGGGGATCGTAGAGAAACGGGTGCGCCAGCGGAAAGATCACTTGAAACTGATTCGGCCCGGACGCCGATCCTTGCCCGACCACGTGAACTTCACTGCGCGGGAACACGACTGTCTCGTCGGGACCCACGTTCTTTGAAAAATAGTGCGATATATTTGCCGAGGAAGCCGGTGACGTGGACATCCGGATTTCCAGATCTGGAATTACAGCCTCAAACGAGCTTCGATCGGTCTCGTCCAACCGAATAGCAAGTTGTACAATCGTGCCACCAGCAGGCATGGCGGTAGCAAAATCAGCAGCGTCATAGAGACACTGGTATCTCACCGCAGAGGGATAGTTAAAGAGTATCTGGCCGCCGTCGCCAGGGACATCCCGGTACTGGATCGGTATTACGGCAGTCGAAGTCGCCGGTTGAGCGTCTAAAGCCGCTGCGATTCCGGGCAGTGCAACGGATAGGATAGCCCTGCAGGCGAGCCGGAAGTAGCAGTTTCGCACCTTCAGAAACCTCCATCTTTTACTGTGCACTCGCGCAAGTTCGATGACACATCTCGTTACCTGTCCAAAAGGCAAAGAGTTTAAAAGCCGCATAGTCAGATTCCTCTTCCGTCCTAACCCCGCTCCCGAGCGCGACCCTGCATCCCGGCGATCGCTCTTTTCAGGTCTGTGGCGACTCTGCTACTCTGCTGACCTCCGAGGGCAACTGGAGGAGCTTTTCGCCCAGTGGGGCGAAGTCTGGCGGAATCGCCGCGTCGCCCGGCTGATGACAGTGGCAGCCGTGGCGATTGCCACCCGGCGCGCCAGCGCGGGAGCCGAACGAATTGTCGTCGCGAAAGTTCATAGCCGAAAGAAGAGACGAGGGCCTGATTCCAACATTCCACCGGCCACAACAGACAAGACAGCGAGCTCTCCTGTTCGACGAGTCCTTTGCATCCGTTGCCGCCGCGTTCCGTTATTGCCAGTCATCAAGAAATCCCCGCTGTGCATTTTCGGGGAAATCTTCACCACTTTGCCATCCCCCACCCTACATTTGCAAGGCTTTTCGGAGCAATCTGCTGAAAAATCCCTTCTAAAACCGGGCTTTTCATCTCTCCCTATGACAACTTGAAGTGTATAGATATGACAAAGCCTGGGTTGAGAGCGGTGATCAAGTTAGACCGAGGGTGAGATTTCTCCCGCAGAGCTCGCTGGGATTGCGTTGAGAGCGCAGACAAGAAAGGAGGAGGGTAAAGTAAAGCGCCTCCCGAACGCCTCCCCGAGAAGAACCGTCACTCTCGACATTGCTGTCGAAACATCGCTCCGCCACGCAACGCATCGATGCAGCGTTCGCGCAAACCTTTCACACCGGTGCTGAACGCAGCGATCCGCTCGGGTTTCACCCGCGGCGGCTCGTCCAAAGCGAACCGTTGAAGGAGAATCCCTTTTTTGATTTCCCATATTTAATATCGCCAAGCTCGATCTCTCTTCCTACCGTCGCGCCCCGTGAGTTGGTTTCAGCATTCCCGGGCGGTCTTTGGGATCGCCGCCACCCTGAGCTGGGCGTCAGCAGCCCAAACGCTGGCTCAGCCGGCCGCCCCCGATTATGCCCGCTATGCGCTCAGCCACTCCGGCCAGGCGTCGCTCGGCCAGTCTATTTTCAACGACGAGCAAAGAGCGGGCTGCGTGAAGTGTCATACGGTCGATGGCACGGGCGCCAAGACGGGCCCGGATCTCTCCGCCGTCGGGGCCAAGTTCCCCAAAGCGGACTTGATTCGCGCGATTCTCGAGCCCTCGGCCAGCATTGCGGTGGGCTACGCCACCACCCGCATCACCACTACTTCGGGCGAGGAGATCGACGGCATCCTGAAAAGCGCGTCCGCTGATGGCGCCGAGCTGGCCCTCGCCGATGGAAAACGCGTGCGGATCAGCGCGCGGGAGATCGCCTCCCAGCGGGTCAGCGAGGTTTCGCTCATGCCCGAGGGGCTTTGCCAGGCTCTGTCCCCCGCAGAGTTCTCTCATCTGATCGCCTACCTGCTCAGTTTGCGTCCCAGCACGGGGGGTGGCGACGCGCCGCACGGGTTTCTCACGCGGGTCCCGCGCGCCGCTGCCGAGGCGGTGTTCAAACCGTTGTTTCCGGACAATATCCGCTTTCGGAACCCTTCCTGGTTTGGCGAAGTGCCCGGCCAGCCCGGCCGCTTCCTGGTCCTCGAAACCGCGGGGCGGGTCTGGACGGTCGAAACCTCCGGCGCATCCGCCACCCAAACGCCGCTCCTCGACCTCACCGGCGCTGTTCACCTGGGCGGCGGCAGTGGCTTGCTGGCTGGCGTTTTCCATCCCCGCTTCCCGGAAAACCGGAAATACTACCTGAAGTATCAACAGCGCCGGGACGGCCACATCTCCACTCTGCTTGTCGAACGGCAATTCACGCCGGACTTCCGCGCCGATGCCGGCCTGGCCCGCACCCTGCTCGAGATCCCGTGCCTCACCCAGGACCACACCGGCGGCGGCCTGGAGTTCGGGCCCGAAGGCCTGCTCTACCTCGGCATGGGAGACTCCGGCCCGCAACGCGACCCTCAAGGGCACGGCCAGGACCTGGGCCTTCTGCTCGGCAAGATTCTCCGCTTGAATGTCGATGCCGCCGAGAATGGCGCCGCCTACTCCATCCCGGCGGACAATCCGTTCCGGCAGCGCCCCGGAGCCCGGCCTGAAATCTGGGCCTGGGGTTTCCGGGAACCCTGGCGCCTCAGTTTCGATCGTGAAACGCACGACCTCTGGGTGGGCGATGTGGGCCAGGACCGGATCGAGGAAGTCGATATCGCCCGGGCGGGCGAGAACTTTGGCTGGAATGTCTTCGAGGGATTCGATCGCTTCTCCGAGTCGTTCCGGCGCGCCTCGGAACACTACCAGCCCCCCATTTTCGCCTACCCGCACAGCCTGGGAGTCTCCATCACCGGCGGCTATGTCTATCGAGGCCGCGAAGCCGCGGCTCTCCGGGGATCGTACATCTGCGCTGATTTTGAATCGCGCCGCGTCTGGGCGCTCACCCAGACCAATCGCTCCCTGAGCGGCATCGTCGAAATCGCCACGGCTCCCAGCCGGCCGGTCTCCTTTGCCCAGGGGCGCGACGGCGAGCTTTACGTCGTCGGCTTCGACTCCGGCGCGATCTACTGCCTTGATCTGAGCCCGGTCGATCCCGCCCCGCTGCAAATCCAGTTTCTCACCCCCACCTCCGAACAATCTGGCGTCGTTTGGCGCATGACCCTCCAACAGCCGGATGATCACTGGCCGGCGCCCGATTTCGATGATCGCGCCTGGACCAACGCCCTCGGCGGTTTTGGAACCGCCGGCACGCCCGGCGCTGTGATCGGCTCGGAATGGCGCACCGACCATATCTGGCTGCGCCGGGAATTCACCCTGCCCGGCGACTTCGCCGCCCGCGCCGGCCGCCGGCTGGCTCTCCGCCTCCACCACGATGAAGACGCCGAGATCTACCTGAACGGCCGGGAGATCTCGCGCCAGCCTCGCTGGACCAGCGGCTATATCGAAGTCCCTCTGGACGCCGAGGCCGTTCGCGCGCTTCGTCCCGGCCGCAACGTCATCGCGCTCCACTGCCGCCAAACCACGGGCGGCCAGTATATCGACGCGGGCCTGCTGGAGTACCTTCGGGGGGATTCGGCGACGAACCCGCCTTAACCCGGCAAAACCGCTTTACCGCCACGAAACCTGTGGCATAAATCCGCCCACCATCTTGTCCGCACCGATCCAACCCGCCGCTGCCAAAGCCGCACTGCCGCACGTGGAGATCTACACCGACGGCGGGTGCGAGCCCAATCCCGGCCCCGGCGGCTACGGAGTCGTGGTGCTGCACGCCCGCAAGCGCGCCGAATTGAGCGGCGGTTTTCGGCGCACCACCAACAACCGGATGGAGATCTTCGCGGCGATCGCGGGCCTGCAATTGCTCAACCAACCCTGCCGAGTGACCGTCTACAGCGACTCCCAATATCTCGTCAAAGCCATCATGGAAGGCTGGCTCGCCGGCTGGAAACGCAAAGGCTGGTGGCGCACCAAGACCGAACGCCCCCAAAACGTCGACCTCTGGCAGCGCCTCGACGAACTCTGCCAGAAACATCAAGTCGAATTCCGCTGGGTCAAAGGCCATAACGGAGTCGCGGAAAACGAAAGGTGCGACCGCCTCGCCGAAGCCGCCCTGCGCCGCCCCGCCCTCCCCATCGACGAAGGCTACCAAAGCAAAACAACCGCTGAGCAGACGCGGCTTGATATTTTGTAATCCGTCGTTCGCGGCTGATTTGGGCTCAATTCTAGGAGAACGCCCCACCTAGTTTGCAGCCGGGCCAAGATGGGACAGTGGCGGGCCGGTCCACGGAGGCTTTCAGGCGCGAGCCCCGCGTCGCCCCGGCATTTTTTCAACGGCGCAACCTTTCATTTTACAACGCGTTACATCGCCATCTGGTCCAGCTGTTTCTATATTCCAAGAGCCTTCCATTTGTAGACTTCTCGTAATCCATTAATCCATTCACTTGGCTGCCGCGATGATCCGCGGTTGCGACTGACCTCCCGAGCATCGAGGAAGGACGGCCGCTGCTCTCGGGAATCCACTATTGGGTGCTCCACCTTGGCAGGGCGATGTGACGACGCTCCGATGCTCCAGCCGACCTCCTTCTTCCCAATTTTCTGTCAACCAGCCCGCAGCCGGAGCCTGGCTCCTGTCACCACAAGCTCAGGCCCTGCCCCGACCTTGCACTCTGTGCGTCACTGCGTCCTCCTCCTTTCGTAAAACCGTGCCCACACGGCAACGCTCCTTCCTTGACCTCGTTGCGCACATGCAAAATATCCCCTTGCAGAAATCTGATACTTTGCCCCCTTTTTCTGGCGCGGGCCCGATCTGAATCGCGGTGAGAGCGCTGTGCCGCGGTTGACAGGATTTTGGTCTCAATCGCTTCGATAAAGGCGGAAGAATTTGGATGGTCCGTCGGTTCTGACAGAAATCATCTCCAGGGGACTCTGGAAATCCGATTCGTTCGGGTCCGCTGGCACAGGTTCCCAAGGCCCGTCCGCTGTTTGAGCGGCCTGAAGTTCAAAACCTTGATGATCCGCCTCCCATGCGATGCTGAGAGCCGCCGACGTTGCGATCACCTTTATTTGCGGAGGGCCAAGCACCTTAATGACCCGCTCGACCTTGGGCGCACTGTTGAAGTTGGCATCGCCCGGTTGCTCGGCGGCTATGGTGACAGTTCCAGGGCCGGTCGGCTGCAGAAGGTTGTTTCGAAGCTCACCCGGGCCTGCGATTACCCTGATGGTGACGGGCAGCGCCGAGCTGGCGATCGCGTTCAAAGGAAATGGCCCGTTGTAACTGAACACTTTTTCAGGGCTGTCCAATTGGATGCTCTGCTCCGCCTTCGCGATGAGGAAGGAGTCGAAAATCGGTGAGGCGGGCAGAAAGTTGTCGTCGCCGGGTTGGCTGATTTTCAAAGTCGCCATTCCGGCACCGAGCGCCTTGAAAACTTGTCCCTCCACCGAGGCGGGGCCGGCGATCACGTCAAACTTCACTGGCAATCCCGAGCTCGCACTGGCTGACAGTGCAACAGGGGGAGAGCCGTAGGCCAGGATAGGCGCATGGGGAAACCGAACCGACTGAGGAGCTTTATCGACGTGTATCGTCCGTTGCACAACGGGCGCCGGGCCGAACACCCCGTCGCCGCTTTGCGCCGCAGACACGATAATTTCGCCTGCGCCGGTAATGGTCAGTTGATCGTTCTGAAGCACCCCAGGGCCGCTGAGAATGCTGAAAGTGGCTGCCAACTCGGAGCTTGTTTGGGCAACAAGTCGTATCGGTCCCGCACCAAAAACGAGAGCGGGTGGAGGGCTAAATTCAATGGTTTGCGGGCGACGAATGACAAAAGTTTGTTCCATGTCCGGAGCCGGCTCGAAAGTGTCGTTGCCCCTTTGCACGGCGCGGACAGTCACAGGGCCTGCGGCGAGTGCAGTCAGAACAGAGCCCTGAATGCTCGCTGATCCTTGGAGAATCTGCAAAACTACTGGAAGACCGGATGAAGCCCGCGCGGACAAAAGGATGGGCTCCGCGCCGAGTGTGAGGTCAGGAATCGGCAGGAATTCCAAAAGCTGGGAGGCTTTTTGGACGGTCAAGACTTCGTCGAGCGAAGCTGCTTCGAAATCGTCATTCCCATCTTGAACAGCCTTAATCTGCAGGATGCCAGCCGCAGTAGGCGTCAAGGTGGTCCCGTTCAGGAGGCCGGGCCCTTGTATTTCAAACCTAATTGGAAGGCCCGAGTTCGCGCTGGCACTCAGCTGGACCGAACCGGCCCCCAATCGCAGAACTGAGGTTTGGTGGAAGGCGATGGTTTGCAATCCTTTGGAAATGACGATGGCTTGGTCTGCGGCAGCGGCCTGAAACTGGTCATTGCCGTCCTGAATTGCCCTGAGGAGGACGAGACCTGGGCTCTGCGGAATCAATACCACGCCGTTGTAGATCGCAGGCCCTGAAAGCACTTCGAAACGGACTGGGAGCCCGGATGTGGCTAAGGCAATGGGCTCAACGGGCTCCCCGGCAAACCTCAGTGCGGGAAGCGGCGCAAATGCGATGGTTTGTTGGGCTTTTACGGTTCGCGCGGTAAATCGTTGTTCTGCGAATGCCGGAGCAAAGACGTTGTCGCCGCTTTGCAGCGCGTCGACAACGATTTCCCCGGGGCCATTGACGTAAAGAACGTTGTCTTGAAGTTCAGCCGGACCAGAGCGTAGAGAAAATGAGACCGGCAGGGTCGAGCTCGACGCGGCGGACAGGGGGGCTGTCGCGCGTGGGGGCGCGCCCTGCAAGGCCGCAAACGAGTGCAAAGAGGAGGGAGACGGGGCTGCGAGATCTATGTCTGGAAGGGGCGGAAAGTCGATCGTCTGCTCGATGCGCTCTCCAATGACGGTTTGCAGGACTGACAGCGCAGGAAGAAAGTTCGCATTACCGCTCTGAGCCGCCTGCACCGTAATCGGGCCTTTTCCCAAGATCTCGAGGTCGTTCCCGTTCAAAGTCCCAGGACCCTCAATTACTTGAAAACTTACCACCAAGCCGCTACTGGCCTGCGCGTGGAGAGTGATGGTCATGCTTGACGGGGCGACAGCATCGAACTGTATCGTCTGTGCCGCGCGTTGCACGTTGAAAGAACGCGTTACCCGTGCGGGTGCGTGCGACGCATCGCCTCCGTCGATCGCGGCAATCGTGACCGTGCCGACTCCCAAAAGTTGCACGGCATTTCCGGTTACGACGGCTGGCCCGGATTCCACTTCAAAGGTTACTGGCAAACCCGAGCTCGCAACCGCGTTCACGGTAACGGGGCCGCTTCCGTAGGCGGTGTCCGGGATCAAAGCGAATTCGATTGCGGAGGCGGTTTTAGCGCGAATGACGCGCTCGACGGCTGCAGGGGCAAAGAGGGCGTTGCCCAGAGCGCTTGCCCTGACGACGATGTCTCCGGAATCATAGGCTATTAATTCGTTGAGTTCTATACTTCCTGGACCGGAGATCACGGTAAAAGTGAGCTGGGTGCCCGCGGAATTGACGGCGTGAAGCTGGATGGGGTCCCCCATGGCGGGAATTTCCTCGGGCAAATCGAATTCAATCGTCTGAGGCATCCGGGCTTCTGGCGCGGCAAGGACATTGAACGTCCTAAACACTGCACCCGGGGTGAGCGGATCAGATTCTTGCTCAAATGCTGTCACCCCAATTTCGCCTGCGCCGGTAACGGTGAGCAGGTTGCCTGAAACGGTCGCCGGGCCGAAGGAAACAGCAAACGCCGGTGGATTGCCGGACCCTGTCGTGGCGTGCAATTCGATAGGGGCGGTGTAAAGAGGCAGGTCTGGGATTGCGGGAAAATCAATAACCTGAGAGATGAAGGGGGATGCTGGCCAGAACCAGTAAGCGATGGCCCCTTTTCGCTCGGCCGGTATCGCGACCGCGATGTAATACGTTGTGCCTGGTTCCGTAGACCAGGTAAGCCCACCCTTTCCCTTTTTGACAACTTGCAGGTCCTCTAGCCTGTCCCCAGTGTAGACCGCGATGGTTGCATCCGCGATGGTCCCCCTGGGATCCAGAAAGAACGAGAGAACAGATGGACCGACATCGGCGGGGGAATCGCAACGCCACCAAAGACTTTTTTCGCCAGGCGCTTCATGAGTGGGCTCTCCCGGCTCGCTGGTGGCGTTGTCGAAAGACATGAGATTAAAAAGCGTCATGTCTGTATCGGGATCCAACTCCAAAGGGCGAGACATGCTCCAAAAAGGCAATATGGTCGCATTGGCGAAAGCGTCGTTTGTCGAGAGGCTCGAAGATCGGGTTTCGACCAATATCTGGATATGACTGGAAAGAGAATTGGTTGTGTCTACCTGAATGTAGTAGCGCTCCCCTGCTTGGATGGAAAAGATGTGATCGTCTGGCGACCAATGGCCAGGCGCCAGGCGGGGAACCGGCTTAAGGCTGTCAAGGCCAGAGCCTTGATAAATTTGCCTCCTTAGGTTCGCCATCCCGCCCGTCGGAGTTGAGTCGAGAAAGGATGCGGTGGCGTAACCGTCGTAGGGAGCCTCGAGAACGAACCAGTGAGTTCGGCCAAGCACTTCGTCGGACACCAGAGGCTCGCCGGGCTGATAGGTTGAGGCAAAGTTGAAACTTTCCGCAAAAAAATTACGCGTCAGAGGTGAGCCAGGCCGCCAGTAAGGAGCTAGGGGAATGGCGTTTTGGAAGTCGTCATTCGACCACTTCGGGTAGAAGGAAAGTCGACAGGCCGGAAAATCCGATCGAACTTGAAGGTAATAGGTTTCACCTCCGTTCAGAGGCGTCTCGGTTTGGGGGCCGCAACCCAGAAGACGCAGGTTCTTGAGAGTGGTTCCCTTGTAAACTGCGTGGACGCCGCCACTTGCGGATAGGATTCCGGATTCAGGTGAGGTGTACGTCCACCAGAGAGTTCCTCCGTCTGGAAAGCAATCGGGCGCTGGCTCATCGGGCTCTCTCGATTCCGAGGGAACGAATAGTTCAAGCAGATTGTCCCCGGGCACCAACGGGATTGCATTGGCGAACTGATCGTTGGACCCAACCAAGGTCAACTTGAATGGACCGACAGCACTGACCTGCACGTAGCAGGTTTGCCCGGGTATGGGAGTTGTTATCGGTGTCAGGTCCGTCAAAGAACTGCCGGAGAAGTAGCGCAAGAAAAAAGTCCCGGACTGATTCTGAACACGGGTGGGAATGAAGGTCGGCGTCCAGCGGTACCAAACAGAAGCGGAGTCGAAGGCGCCGCCGCCCGGTTCATTCGGCTCGATGGTCGAGCCGAGGCCGTTACCGCTGATGGTTACGCTGCCATCGCCTTCCAGCAGTTCTGTCGCGTCAGAAAAGTCATCGTTTACGGGCTTCCCGGCGGGCCCTATTGGGTTTACACGAAGGGTGAAATTGAATTGGTCTCCTATGACCGCGCTTCCGTAGACGCCGATGTAGTAATAAGCGCCGGCCGTGACGACGGTGATCTCGTTGTCGCGGCTTAGGATGTGGATATTATCAGGGAAGGCGCCACCGGCGAAGGCAAACCAAACACTGGGAAGGGCACCGTCGCCACTGATTTGGACGATTCCCGACTGGCTCGGCTGCCACCGGAACCAGACCGATCCCCCGGCGGCGTTGGGGTTGTGAGGCTCGTGGAAGTCGTAGGTGGCTCCCAGGGTGGTTCCGGTCACTGTGAGCACCCCGTTCGTTTCGGTGAGGAACTTAGCGTGGTCAAATCTGTCATTTTCAGGAGGGGCGATTGACTCGCCGACCTGCAGATTGAAGGCTCCACTGTCAACCGGGCCGAAAACTCCAATGTACAACGCGTCACCTGCGGCCACTAATGGAGCGTCTCCATCACGGGCCACCAGATCAAGGGTTCTCACGCTGGGTTCGGCCGTGGCTCGAAATAGCCAGCAACTGAAGCCGCCTGAGACGATGCAAGAGATGTTGCCGGCGGTTGGCGCAACCCACTTGTACCAAACCGAAGAAACGCCCTTGGGGTTGTAGGGCTCTCCAGATTCGCGAGTGGCTCCAAAAAGAGTGCCGGTGAGTGTAGTTGTGTTCTGGTCAACGCTGGCTATCTGGATGGCATTCGAGAAATTGTCGTTCGGCGGCCGCTCTGGAGAAGCGAAGAGCGTTATGGCGCACAGAGTCTGAAGATGAATCGCCAGAAATCGGTAAAAATCTTTCATAGAGGCTTTGCCTAACCTGAGCTGCCTGATGGGTTATGTTTTCATAATGGCTAGCGAGGAGCAAGACGGATTTCGCTTGCGGAAATTGCCGACGGGCCGACGAATTACGGGCGGGGTTGATCCGGTTGGTGATCGCGGCTGCGGCGAAAGCATCGAATCAGCGCAGAAGGCCCGAACTACTGGACTTTCCAGTCGTCATCGAAAAACCCGGCGTCGACGACGCGGCCGGGCCATTTGAGGGACGGAGCGACGCGCAGATCGATGAGGGCCCAGTCCGGCAGCTTCGGCGTTTGGAGGGAATTGGAGGTGGTGCTTCCCTCGCGAAAGGTGAATCCGCTGTTCAGCACCACGTAACGGGCCGGATTGAGCGGATTCGGGAAGATCAGGATGGGCGCATGGTCGCGCGCGCTTACGGTGTTTGAGCCCAGGGTCAACTGATCCCGGGTCCATTGGAGAGGAAGGCCCGGGAGGATTTTGGCCAGGAGGCCGTTCGAGCCCGGATCGCCCCAGAGCACCAGATTGTTCCGGGCGAGATCGTCGGGGGTAATCTCGCGGTCCGTTTTCACGCGCGCGTCACCGCGGCAGACCCGACGCCATTCCCGCACGGCCCGTTCCAATTCGCTTGCACTCCAGGCCCCGGGGTTTTCATTCCAGGCCGGGCCGGTCGGACGCACAAAGATAAAAGCGTCCATAAAGGCGTCGTCGATCGGGCCGGTGAGGCCAGGCCGCTTGGCCAAGGCCGGGCCGGGACCGGACTCACCGGGCCAGGCTTCCCAGTGTCCGCCGCGGCGACGGAAGCTGCCCGAGGCCGGAGCGGTGATATTTTCCCCATCGATCATTACGGTTTTGGGATTCGCCGGCAGGTTCACGGTGAACGCGGCCACGTTGACCGTTTTCACCCGCAGAGCGTCCTCACCCAAATCCGCATCCACTTCGGCTCGCTCCCAATGCCTTTGCAGCCGATCGAGGGTGATCCAATCCCTCTGATGGTAACGGAGGGTGTAGGTGACAAAGCGGAGGTGGCGGGGCGCCGGGTCGCGTCCTTTGGCAACGAGCGCATCGAGGCGTTGGGAGAGGATTTTTTTCGTTTCCGGCTCGTACTTGTGGGCCGTGTTCGGCCCGATCAGACGCTCGAGGTTCAGGCCCTCGCGCATCATCGCCTCCTGCATGATGTCGGCCGATTGCTTTTGCGGATCGATCTCGCCGCTGTAAGCAATCATCGGAAGATTCGCGAAATTCGCAGCCGAAGCGGTGGCGTCATAAAGCCGCCAGAGTTTCTGCTCCCAGGAGGGAGGAGGTTCCTGGTGGCCGGCAAAAACCTTCGCGTAAACCGCGGTCTCGGCAAAGCCGGCTCCCGCGGAGGCGGCGCTCCAAAGGCCGGGATAATGCGCGGCCAGGTGCCAGGCGCTGGCGCCCCCCATGGAAAAGCCGAGCTCGGCGAGGCGATTGGTGTCGATCCGGTAGCGGCGCTTCACATCGTCCAAGGCCTCAAAGGCGTCGATTTCTCCCGCGAATTTGCTGGCGTTGCAGTAACGCCCATATAAATGCAGCTCGAAAGCATTCGACGGGGCAAATTCCCGACCGCCCCGGAGCTGGCCCGCGATGAATGCCACCTCCGAAAGCGTATCGTTCCGCCCATGAAACCAGAGATAAAGCGGCCGGGCCTGGCTTTCATCCGGCTTCCAGCCGGCCGGAATTCTCAGGCCGTAAGGTTGAACCGAATCGTCGATCCTGGAGCGATAGGCCAGCAGTACCGTCCCCTGCGAGGCGGGCCAGGACGCTCGCGAGGCCCGAAGCTCCGCAGCGCGTGCAAGCCCCATCGTCAGCTGGGCTTTGGCCGCCGGAAACTCGGCTGGCTTGAAGAATTCGTCATACGTGAGCGCGTCGTGCGCCGCCTTGTAGAAAATCTGGACATCCGGCAGCAGTGCGGCAACGGCCGGATCGTTTGGGGCGGCCGCGCGCAAATTCGCGATCTCCAGACCGAGGCTCTCCAGGCGCGAGTTCAGCTCCTGGCGTTCGGCGTCCGGAACCGGAATGCCCGGCGGCGGGGCCTGTTTGACGGTCGGAGTCGCCTGGCCGTAAAGCGAGAGCGCAGCGAAGCTCACCAGAAACAAACGGCAGATCATGCTCCCCAGCCTAGCGCAAATGCGGTCTGTTTTGGCAAAAGAAAAGTTGATTCCGCCCCAGGAGCCTGTTGACCTATTGCCACCGGCCGCCTTGAAGCCCTTTTCGGATAAGGCAGCGTCACTCGGCATGCGCCAATCATTCAACAGGCTCCTCTAGAGAGGAAGGCGAACGGTTCGACCCAAAGGCTCAAAACTTTCCAGCGACGACGATGTCGCCGCCGGCATTGGTGATTCCCACCAGGGCGCCAGGAGCAATCTCGGGGTCGGTGGATGAGCCGCCTCGTTTTCGATCGAACTGCCCCTGGCCGGCGGCATCCAGCTTGAGGAGGCCGGCTTCCGTGTCGTTCACCCAAACTCTCAGGGTTGAGTTCGCCAGGAAGCGCGCTTCCACCTCGACTCGGAACTCTTGTTCGCCGCGGTGATGGCGGATCTTGGCCATTCCCCGGGCGCCGTGGAAGCCTGGGCCGGACAGCAGCGGGATCTCCTTCTCAGTGAAGCCGGAGAGGCAGCCGGCCGGCGAAGCTCCAAAGCTCGTTGCGATCAGCAGAAGAACGATGCCACCGGCAGATTTCGCAGTCATATTCTTCCTCGGAAGCAGGAAGCGCGCGTCCGGATCGAACGCGCGCCCCGCGGGTTCAGTTTCGCGAGTCCCCGGTTAATTTCCGGCGAAGATGATGTTGCCCGAAACGTCGGTGACCAGGACGCCCGTAATGGTGGTGCCCAGGGTCACGTAGGCGCTGTACGAGGCTGTTCCGCTCTGCGTGACAATGGCCAGGGCGTTGCCGGTGAACGGATAGATCGTTCCGCCCACGCCCACGATGCTCACATAGAGGATGGTTCCGTCCGGCACGTTCACCGAACTCGCATTCAGGTTCACGGTCCAGAGGGACAAGGTGGGGTAGTACGGATCGACGTGATACGAACCAGCGCAGACCGGCAGGACGCCGCCGATCGGCCCGGACGCACTGAACGTCAAGGTAGCGGAGACAATGGGCTGCGGCGCGGGCGCAGGTGCAGGGGCCGGAGCGGGCGTGGGAGCCGGGGTCGTGCTTCCGCCACCGCCGCCGCTGCCGCCCCCACTTCCGCCACCGCTGTTCACTCCGCTCTTGCTGGTGCCCGGAATCGGATCGGTAGTGCCGCCTTTCGCCAGCGTTGAGGGCAGCGTAAAGCTCATCGTTAAGGCCGCGACCAGAGCCGCCATGAAGAACCGGGAGATGCGTGAATTTGGAGTCATAGGATATTGTTCGTTTAATCTTTCTCGTTACGGTCCCGGTTTCGTGACGCCACGTTTGTTCCGGCCCGCGTTACGGACGGACCTTTAGCAATGGGAATGCCAGGCGGCCCCGAGGCCTGAAAACATTGGGTTTTTGAACCAAAGTCACTTTCCCGGGCGCCCAACCGGATCCCGGGTGTTCCGGGTTCGGAACACGAACGGGCCGGACTGTTCCGAATCCGGCGCAAGGGTCCGACCGGCCGCCCGCGAATTCACGGAACTGAATCGAAGGGCCGAACCTCGCATCTGTAGTGCTCTGGGGTGCTTTTGCCCGTTTGGCCGCCGGCGCGCATCATTTCCGGGCAAAGAATTTCAAGGCGGTGGCACGAGCGGTGCTTTAATTTGATCGCTCTGAGCGGACGACTATGAAGCGACCTTGGTCACTGATTGCGAAGAAATGGTTTCTTGGCCTTTTCTGCGCACTGGCTTTCAGCCGCGCGCCCGCCTGCGCGGCGACGCTGGCGGACATGTTTTCCGATCGGCAAACGGTTACGGACGGGAACGGCGCGATCGCCGGTGACAATCTCAACGCCACCGCCGAACCGAAGGAACCGGCCCACGGAGGCAAGCCGGCGAGCCACTCGATGTGGGTCGCGTGGATTGCGCCCTACGACGGGATCGTGACCTTCAGCACGGACGGGAGCTCGTATGATACCACCCTCGCGGCTTACACCCTTGATCCAGGGACCAAACCCGCGATGGAACGCCTGCGGGTGGCGGCGCAAAACGACAACGCGACCCGGGATATTTCAACCAGCTTGATTCAGTTTGGCGTGACCGCCGGGACAGAATACGAAATCGCAGTGGATGGAGCGAACGGCGCCACGGGCCTCATCCAATTGACCTACAATTTCGTGGCTTCAAGCGATCCCCCTGCCATCATCCTGAGCGTGCCGCCGGATCATTCGCTGCGCTTTGGAGACACCCTGACCCTCTCCGTCGCCTTTCAAACCAGCAAATCGGTCCACCTGGCCTGGTTCTTCAATGATGTGGAAATCCTGAACAGCGACACGCCCACGCTGACTATCCCGAACTTTCAAGCCGAGAACGCCGGCCTGTACAAACTGCGCATCACGGCCGGGGCGGTGCGGATGTTCACCAATCCGATCGAAATCCAGATCAATTCGGAAGGCTTAACGGCGACACTGGCGCGAAACCACTTGTTCGATGCGCTCAACTCCAAGCTTGATGATCACGGGCAGGATCCGCCGCCCGCGGCACCCGGCCGGCTCCGGGCGCTCGCCATCGGCGTGACGCGCGGCTACAACGGCTCGCAGGTTTTCAACACCGTCTTTGCCGATCTGGACCCAAACGAGCCCGCGCATTGCGGCGTGACGGGCGGGGCCTCGTACTGGCTGGCCTACGTGGCCCCCGCCAGTGGCGTGGCGCACGTCGACACGGCCGGAAGCGCGTTTGACACGGTCCTGGCGGTTTATACCCACAACGGCCCGCTCACCGGCTATCCGGACCTGATCCCGGTCAGTTGCGACGACAATTCAGGGCCGGATGGCCGGACGAGCGCGCTCCGTTTCAACGCCCTGGCCGGCCGGGAGTATTTGATCGTGGTAGATGGGGTCGCAGGAGCGCGCGGGATTGCCTACATCAATTATCATTTGCAGGCCGCGCCAGCGGGTGTCGCGCCCACGATCACGCAACAGCCCGCCTCGCAAACCATCGCGCTTGGAGGTTCGACCGCTTTCACCGTAGTCGCAGCCGGGGACGCTCCGCTGAGTTACGCGTGGAGTTTTCAGAATGCTCCGCTGCCCGGGCAGACAGGCAATTCTCTTCCGATCTCCAACGCCCAACTGGCGCAGAGCGGCGATTACTCCGTCGTCGTCTCGAACCCGTTTGGCACGGTCCAGAGCGTGACGGCTGCGTTGACCGTCGTGCCGCTCCCGACGGTAAGCGCCCTGCCCGCCAGCGTGGTCAAATTCGCGGGCGAAAGCCTCTCCCTGGCCCCCGTCGCGACCGGTGTGATGATCACCGGCTTTCAGTGGCTCAAAGATGGCGCAGCGCTGGGAGGGCAGAACACGCCGCAGCTGGATATTCCGAGCCTGGCCACGGCCGACGCCGGGATCTACTCCCTCGTGGTTTCCAATGTCGCCGGCGCCGTTCAATCCGATCCGGTGACGGTGACCGTCCTTGCAGCCGATCCACCGATCATTAGCGGTCCGCCAGCCTCCCAGGCCGCGCCGGCTGGCTCGCCCGTGACTTTCCAGGTGACGGCGGGTGGCACTCCGCCCTTGAGCTACGCCTGGATGTTTCAAGGCGCGGTGATGGCGGGCCAGACTCAGCCCATCCTGACGATTCCCAGCGTCGGCCCGGCCGATGAGGGAACCTATATAGTGGCAGTGTCCAACCGGTTCGGCCAGGTGAGCGCCACGGCCACCCTGACGGTGGTCATTCCCCCTGCGCTCGGGACGGTCCCAACGACGATATCAAAACTGCTCGGCAGCACGCTGACGCTGCCAGTCGAGGCCAGCGGGACTGCGCCGCTCGTCTTTGCCTGGAAAAGAAATGACGTTGTCCTGACGAACCAGGCGGGCGCCTCTCTCTATCTTCCCAACCTGACCCTGGAAGACAGCGGCAATTACCAACTGGAAGTCTCGAACGCCGCCGGGTCGGCGGTGACTGGCCTGATTGCGTTGCAGGTGTTTCCCCCGCAGATCGCCATCCTGCCCAGCGGCGCCGGCCTGATCCTTCAATTCCCGGTCGAGCCCGGGTTGCATTACCGGATTGAAGAGAGCCGTTCGCTCGGTGACGGAGCGTGGACGCTGGCGCAGGAAGGGATTGGCCTGGCCAGCGCGTTGATTTCGGTAACGAATTCGCCCGGGGCGGCGAAAACGATTTTCTATCGCGCCGCCTACCGTTAGGAGCCCGTTGAACTATTGCCACCGGCCGCCTTGAAGCCCTTTTCGGATCCGGCAGCGTCACTCCTCAATCACGTATTCATGGGAATATGCTCCATCGTCGTTCCTCGCCAGACTCCAAAAATTGCGTTCAACTCGTCATGCGCCAATAATCCAACAGGCTCCTCGGCCCGGCAGTGTTCAAAAGTTCAAGCGCAGGGACGAAACGAAGGTCCGCGCGCGCGGCAGGTCCGGATGAAGATTCAGCGGATTCAAACGGTAATCCGCATTCCCGATGTTTAATACTCCCACTCGAAGTTCGGCGCGCCGCCGGGGAAAGCGGAAGCCGGCGATGAAGTCGTGCTGCCAAAAATCCTCGGTCGCGAGCCCGGGGCTGTAGCCAAAACTATCCTGATGGCGCCAGGACGATTCCCAGCTGGCGAAGACGCCGCTGGCATGAGTGAAGTTCAAGGCCAGGGAGAGATGATGCATCAACGCGGTGTTGTCCTGCTGCAGTTCGTCTAGCCCTCGCGTCGCCGGGGGGATCTCCGGAAAACGGCTCTCCAATCGGGCTTCGCTTACGCGATAACGCGCTCCGATCGAAAAGTGATCACCCAGCAACTGGGCGGCGTAGGCGGAGAGGTTGCCCTCCCGGAAATCGAGATCCTGGCGCGTCGTCGAGGGAGAATCGGCGACGGGAAGGAAAAGGGAGTTCGTGAGGATGCCAACCGAGCGGCTTCCCCCGGACGCCAGCCATTCCGCCTCCACTCCGAAACTTGTGCCGGAGCGGAGAGATTGGTCGAAACCGACGCTGGCCGTCTCGAAAGAGGCGCCCGGGAGCAACCCGGCGACGCTTTCCGGAATCAAGCTGCGAAAAGCCTGAATAAATCCGCCCACCTGCGCCGGTTCCAAGCGCACGCTGTCATCGAAAAACAGCCCGCCCAGAGAGCGGGTGTAGCTGGCGCGAAACAGTCCGTGGTCCCAAGGGGTGAACAGCAGCCCAGCTTTCGGCGAGAGCTTGTCCCGGGCCGTTTCGTGGACTGAGAGCGGAGGAAAATCGGTGTTCTCAGGAAATTCCAAATGGTCGTAGGCGCCGCCGGCTGTGAGGCTGAGCGCATCCACCGGACGGAACGAGTAGTAGGCGTAGGCCGTGGCGCGGAAGAAATCCCCCGATCCACCGGTGGCGCCGGGCACTCCGGTGAAATCGCGCGCGAGCGAGGAACTGGCGCTGACATCGCCGGCCTGCCAACGGCCGCCCGCCACCACCAGGTGGCGGCCCGTCTCCACGATCTGTTGGAGTTCCGCAGAATTCAGCGTGAACCGGCTGGAAAAATCATTGGTAAAGGCCGGCCCCGCAGGCGGGGATTGAATCGACCGCGGCACCCCTCCGGATTGCATCAGAAAAATCTGATCGCTCTCGGGATCAAAAAGAGAAAAGCGGTCGGCCAACCGTGAAGCGAGGAAAAGGGTGTGCACGCCGGGCGCCCAGGCATGATGCCAGCCCGCGTAGACATCCGGCTCCTGTTTCTCCTGGGCTTGCAGGCCGGGCGTGGCCTGCGCCGGATTATACAAGCTCGAGATATCCCCCGCCCAGTTTCGAAAGGTGCCGAGTTGAAGATAAGCCTCGTCATCCGGGGTGATCCGCTGCTTGGCCGTGAGAATAAAATCGCGCCGAGCCGACTCGTTATTCAGCCGCTGCCCGTTGAAGCTCTCGTAAACGGCGTCGAGCGCATAACTAAACCCGTCAACCGTGCCAAACAAAGCGGCCGTTTCCGACCAATCTCCGCGGCTGCGGAACGTGGTCAACGAACTCGCGCCAGCCGGCTGTTGATCAAAAAAGCGCAGGCGCTCCGACTGGGAGAGGACCTGGGAGAGGTTGCCCGCGCCCGGCGGGGCGAGCAGATTCGCCATGAGCAACTCACTCTGGCGCGCGGCTTCCAGGCGCAAATCGAAGGGCGACGCCTGCTGCTCAGCCTGCAAGCTGTTTGCCAGAAAGAGGTGCCCGGAAAAATTCGCATAACTCTCACTCACGGAGCGTTCGGCGAGATGGCGGCTCAGCTCGGCGAGCCCGGCCTCCTCGTAGATCACCGCCAGATTGGCGCTGCGGACGGAGCGGTCCGAATCGAGCAATTCCCGGGAGCGAAACGGAGCGCGATTATCATTCCGGTCAATCGACGCTTCCAAATCCCGGATCGCCTCGTTCAAGCGGTTTTCCTGCCAAAGGTGGAGCGCCGAATAGAGCCAGGGGGTGGGGTCGCCGGGGTCCAACTGCCTGGCGAGGCGGAATTCCTTTTCCGCTCCGGGAGCGTTGCCGAGCGCGCTCTCCGCCTTGCCGAGATAACTCCGAAAGACGCTCCGCTGCGGCTCGAGCGCGGCAGCGGCCTGGAGCGCGGCGCGCGCGCCCGGGAAATCGCGTTCGCGGAGGAGCGCCAAGCCCTGGCCGAGCCAGGCCAAGCCGAGGGCCGCATCCAGCTCCCGCGCCTCGCTGAAGCGGCCGAGAGCCCCCCGGGAGTCGCCTTGCTCAAGGAGCACGAAGCCTTCCAGCGCGCGGGCACTCGCGAGCCGCGGCGAGAGCTTGACGGCCTGCTCCAATTCAGCGAGAGCGGCCCGCCGGTTCCCAAAGGCGAATTCCAGTTCCGCCAGGCGCGCATGCGCAAAACCGAACTGCGGCGCCAGCCTGACCGCGTTCCGCACCGCAGCCCGCGCCTCCTTCAAAGCAGCCCGCGCCTGCAGCGCATAGCTTTGTGACATGAGCTCGCTGACGGACAGGCCGCCCAAATCTCTCACCCCCGGAAGTTCGCCCCGAACAACCGCGATGAGTTCACGCAGCGCGGTCGCTTCTGGCAGATCCAGGCCAGCCAGCAGCTCTCCCGCCGCATCCACCCGTCCGACCGCGAGTTGAAGCTGAGCGTGCAAAACCCGTTGCGCGGGGCTGCCGGCCTCCGAGTCAGACGGCCAGGCGGCCAGCGCTTTCAGCAGATCCCCGGCGTGGTAGTTCTCGAGAACCCCTTGAACTCGGACTTTCTCAGGCGGAGCGAGCCGGAGATCGGCCTCACGCACGATGCCCGGGTAGTAAAGCGCCCATTGCAGAACCGCAGCTGCGTTCACCAGCGAGGTTTTGACCGGCGGCTTCCCCGGGGACAGATCGACTTCCTCGCCGCTTCGGAGGGAGATCTCGCCGGTCGCGGGCGCCAGGGAGACCCAACCGTCGATCAACGCGAGATGAACGGCCTGGCTGGTTTGCAGGACGAACTCGGTGCCGCGAATGGCTCCCGAGGCCAGCGGCGTGTCGAATTCAATATCCGCCGGGCGTTCGCGATTGAAGAAGTAAAGCGCGCCTTTCGGCAGCCCAAACCGCTTTTTCTCCCCGTTTCGGGGCGGGAGGATTTCGAGCGTCGTCAGCTCATCCAGGCGAATGACGCTCCGATCCGAGAGTTGCACCGCCGCCCGGCTTTGCGCCAGCGTGCGGACGCGGTCCCCCGGCTCGAGCGTAGCGCCGACGGCCGCAGTCGACCAGCCCGCCGCGCGGGCGGAATAAAGATCCACCTGGCCGGCGCCTTCAATCAGGCGGCTCAGATGGTTCGTTGTGATTAGTCCACTCGTCTGAGCGCCCACATTCAGCACTACGGCCAGGCACCCAAAGATCAGGAGCCAGGTCCAACGCACGGCCAGATTCTGGGCAGCCGACCGAAGAAAGGGAACCCTCTTCTGGCCCGGCCATTCGCTTTTACCCGCGACCGCCTCGCCCGCTCGGGCGCGCGGGGCCGCCCTTGAAATCCAACGGCCGCCGCGGCGGGCGCCAGGGTTTGCGCTCGCCGCGTTCCTGCTGAACCGAATGGATCCCGCCCGCTGCATGGTTCCCTAATTGGCCGCCACCGAAAACGTGCCCCTCTCCGAGCTTTTCAGGCCATTTTTGTCATACCGCCGGACGACCATCGTTCCCCCGGCGCCCCCAGCGAACGCAAGGTCGTACTCGTCGCGTTTGTCCTGCTTAAACGTGAGGATCAGGTGGAACACGCCGGCCTGCGCCGGCACATAGCTGTAGGAGAAGGTTGACGGCCCGCTATCCCCGAATTCCGTGCCGGCAGTGCTCGTCTGGAAGACGAGGCGGCGGGGCAGTTCGCTGAAGTTCACCGTATAAGTAAAGCCGGCCGGATTAACCGGTGGCGCCGCGGGAACCGCATTCGTCCCGGCGCCTGGACCCGGCGGGGGCGGCAGAATGCCGTTGGGCGTAAACACGCCGGCGTCCGTCGTGAACAAGGATCCGAGGCGGTAAATCCGTCGCTTAAAGAGCGCGGACGGGCCGTCGTTAAACGCAAGGTCGTACTCCTGCCGGTCGCCGCCAATGCCGTAGTAGCCGAAATTGATGGTCAACGAAGCGGTGTTGGAACTGAGGACGCTGTAAGCATAGGTAAAGCTATTGCCTCCATTGCTCGTTTCGACCTCCCCGAATGACGAACCCGCGATGGCAATGCCCGTATTGTTCGTGTCGAACTGAAACTTATCCGGGGACGGGCCGGTGAAGGAGTAATAAACCAGGCCGCCCAGAGAGGCGGGCGGCGCTGGAGGCGTGAGACCCGGCGGCACGCTTGTTCCCGGACTGTTCGTCCCATAGTCGAGATAATGGAAGGAGCCAACGGTCCGGTTCTTAAGCACGTTCTGTTCAAAATCTTCCCGCACCCAGCTGCCCGCGCCGGAACCGGTGTAGGTGTAGACGAGGACATCGCGACGACCGGGCGCATAACTGCGCTCGGCGCGGCCCTGGTCCGCGGCCAGGCGGGAGTACTGAAACGTGAAAGGATCAACGCCTCCCGTGTAGATGTCGTGCCCGTTGGTCGAGCTGAGAAACTGGACCACGTTGCTCGAACTGGAGTCGTCCATCTCGACGCGCACGCCTTCCAGCGACCAGGGCGCGAAGCCGTTCGTCGGGCCCGGCGTGATCACCAGCCGATAGGCAGCGTAGCCGGGAAAGCTGTCCCGGGTGGAGTAGATCTGCCGGACGACCTGGCCATTGCCCAAAACCGGCGAACCGATGTCGACCCAGTTCGTCAGACCGATGGAACCCTGGAGCGAGTAGCTCTGGCCAAGTCCGGCCTGATATTCTATTTCCACGGCCGTATAGACGCGCAATAGGTTGCTTTGGTCGGTTTGGGCGTTTTGCGCAAAAACCGGGCTGGCGCTCCAAAGGCCGGCCAGAAGTGTGAGGATGGCGATGCTCTTATTCATAACTTTCCTGGGGCCCCGCGGCCTTTGGCTCGGCACGAAGGGCTGCAAGAGCCTTAAGCAGCCTGCTTGCCATGCTTTTTCCCTGAACTTTGGAGGCGCGGAACCCAGGTTTTGTTCCGCAATCGGAACGCCCTGTTCCGAAAACGGCTATTCCTTCCCTGGGCGAAGCTCCGGCCATTTCTCCAGGCGCCGGAGGAGCGCCTGTGGCGAGAGGCCCAAGGCCGCCGCCGTCCGGCGAATCCCACCACGATTTTCGCGCAGCATGTCGCGGATCAAGCGGTATTCCTGGGCTTCGACCGGCGGCAGATCACGATCCGGCGGCAGAGCCGCCTCAGCGCTCGCCACCACCGGCACGGCGCGGGACGAGGCCGCGGCCGAAGCCGAGCGATTTAACCAGGAATGATCCAGCGCCAGCCATTTGCTCTCATCGTCGGTGCGCAGGAGCGCCCGCTCGAGCAGGTTTCGTAATTCACGAACGTTTCCGGGGAAATCGTAGGCGGCCAGCGCGGCCAGGTCTTCCGCCTTCAGGAGCGGAGGGCGGCGCGAATACCGCTTCGCCAGCTGGCCCAGGAGCATTTCCGTCAACGCGGGAATGTCGCCCCTTCGTTTCCGCAAGGGCGGAAGCTCCACCGAGAAAACATCCAAACGGTACCATAAATCCTCGCGAAAACGGCCAGCTTTGACGTCCTCGGCCAGATTTCGATTCGTCGCCGCCACGAATCGTCCGGTAAATGCCTGAACCTCCGTGCTGCCAAGCGGTCGAAATTCCCGGCCTTCAAGAAGCCGCAAAAGCTTTCCTTGCAAGGCCAACGGAACTTCACCGATTTCGTCCAGGAAGAGCGTGCCGCGCGCCGCGGCCGCGGCCAGGCCCTGCCGCTTGCGGTCCGCCCCGGTGTAGGCGCCGCGCTCGGCTCCGAACAGTTCGGACTCGAACATCTCCGCGGGAATCGCCGCGCAATTGACCGGAACATAAGGCGCGGCCGATTCCCCCCAGGTCAGGCGATGCAAGGTTCGCGCCGCCAGATCCTTGCCGGCCCCGCTTTCACCGGTCAGCAGGACGGTGGTCTCCGGATGCTTCGCGGCCTGGCGCAACTGCCCGAGCAATTCACGCTGCACGCTCGATTCGCCTCCGAACTCCGCCGCGCTGCCCGCCGGGTCGCGCGTGGCTGCCCGGAGCCGCGCGCGCTGCAGGCACGCTGCGAGGGCGTCCACGCTCACCGGCTTGGTCAGATAGTCGAACAGGCCGTTGCGCGTGAGCGTAATCGCTTCCCCCAGGTCAGGCAGGCCCGTGATCATGATGATCGGCCCCTCCGGGTTGCGACGGGCGAGCTGATCAAAAAAATCGTAGCCTTTGCCGTCCGGGAGATGGTTGTCCAGGAGCACCAGGTCAAACGCACGGTTTGCGGTGGCTTCACGAGCTCGAGCCAGGTTCTCGGCAAGCGTCGCCGTCCCGCCCTCCTCGAGCACCAATCGGGAGGCCATCCGCGCGAACGCTGGGTCGTCCTCAACGATCAGGCAGGAGAACCCTCGTTGCGGCTGATTAGCAGAGATCATGACAGCACGAAGGATAACGGCCCAAATTCACTATTCCAAGCTCGCTCCTCCCCGTCCGCACAGTCCGCGCTGCACCACGCTCAAGAGCTCGGCCAGCGTGAACGGCTTTTTCAGAACCAGCACTCCAGGCTGTTCCTCCGCGAGGCCCCCGCTGGTCAGGATGGGAACGATCCCGTCCGGCAGGTCCTGGGGCATGGACGAATCCGAAATCAACGCGCGGATCTGGCGCCCGTGGCGGCGCAGCAGCACCGCCGCCTGTGCGGCCGTCTCCGCGGCCAGGACGTTATATCCCGCCGCGCCCAGCTCGGAACAAACCAGCTGACGGATGGCCTTCTCGTCATCGAGCACAAGGATCAGTTCACCGTGGCCGCGCCTCGATTCCGGGGCGGCTTCGACCTTTTCCTTCGCTTGAGCCTCCTCTGCCCGCGGGAGGAGTATTTCAAAGGAGGTTCCCTCGCCTTCGGCGCTCTCCACCCGGAGGAGTCCCTCGTGGCTTTTCACAATCCGCGCCACCGTCGACAGGCCGATCCCAGTCCCTTGCCCCTCGCCCTTTGTCGAGAAAAACGGCTCAAAAATCCTGTCGCGGACGGCTGGCGGCATCCCGGCCCCGGTATCGGAAACGAGGATCGAGACGAACTCTCCGGGCTTGCCTTCCGGCATTAAAGCGGCTTCGCGTTCGGTCAGGCGCACATTGTCCGCCACAAAGGTGAGCTTGCCCCCCGACGGCATGGCGTCGCGCGCGTTCACGCTCAAGTTCAGCAAGACCTGGTGCATTTGGGTGGAATTTCCCCATACGCTCCAGAGATCGTCCGGCAGGAAGGCCTCCACCGCGACATTCTTGGGAAAGGTGTCTCGCACGATCTTTTCCAATTCCCGGATGAGCGACGCCAGGTTCAGGCGCTCGAACTCCCCCCCGCGTCCGCGGGCAAAGAGCAAGACCTGCCGGACCATCTCCGCGCCGCGATGCGTGCTGGCCTCCATCGTGGAGAGGAGCTCGCGGGAGTCGGGATCGGAGGTCCGGCGGCGCAGCAATTGCGTCCCCATCAAGATCGGCGCGAGCGCATTGTTCAAGTCATGCGCCATCCCGCCCGCAAGCGTGCCGATGGTGTTCATTCGCTGGGTCCGGAGAAACTGCTGCTCGAGGTTCTTCTGCTCGGTAATATCGGTGTTGATCAGCAGCAGTTCGCGCGGGCCGCCCCGGTCGTCACGGATCAACGTCCACCGGCTCGCGGTCACAACGACCCCGCCGCTCCGCGTCCGCATTCGCAGTTCACCAGTCCACTCTCCGCTGCGCAAGGCTTGCGTGCGCGCCTCCGCGGCTCGCTCGGCGTCCGCGGACAGGAACTCCCCGCCAAGTCCTTCCAGTTCGGAGAGGGTCCAGCCCAGGAGCCGTTGCGCGCTCGCGTTGGCGTAAATTGTGCGGCCGGGCAGCGATTGCACCAGGATCGCGTCGTGCGCTTTGTCGATGAGCGCGGCTTGCTCGCGGATGCGCGCTTCGTAGCGCCGGCGCGCGCGGTACCAACCCGCGGAATGAAACAGAATCGAACCGCCCAATGCTGCCGGAATCTGCCCGGCGCTGGAGGCCAGCCACGGGAACCAGAAACCGCGGGTGAACGCAAACCCCGACACCCCCAGGGCCAGCGCCGCGCCGACCACCGCGGCGCCTCCGGCGGGCGCCGGCCTCAACCAAAGAAGACCGCCGCCGAAGAGCAGCGCGATCCCCGCGAGAATGCCCGTTTCACTGGCGTTGCTCAGTCGCTTCAACCAATCCCCGCGCGCCAGGTTCAACAACTCCGTGGCGTGAACCTCGACCCCCGGCATGAAATACTCTTTGTTTCCCCAGGAATGAAAAGGGCTTCGAAACTCATCCCTCCGCTCGTTCATTCTTCCCTCCATCGGCCGGGCGCCGACAAATACGATCCGATCGCGAAAATATTCATCCGGCACGCTGCCGGGGTCGAGCGCCTCGCTGAAGCTCACGTGCGGGATGGTCAGGGCCGGACCGTAGTAGCGAATCCAATGCCCGTTGGCCGATGCCATGCCGAGGTCCGCGCCCGCCAGGCGCAGCCGCTGCCCTGTCGCCCACGCCAGAGAGGGCTTGCCGCTTTCGGGGAACCCCGCCAAAAACCGGCGCGCCTCCAGATCGTCATCGATTGCCAGGCTCGCTACCCCCCAGTCCGCCCCCGCTTTCAAAAAAGGCTCGTAAGGTGGGCGGAAACTGGTGGCGCGCGTCCATTCCAACCCTTCGCCCGTGCGATGCGTCGTTTTCTCGTTCTGCTCCGCCGCCAGGATCACCCGGCCGTTCTCCCGGATCGCCGCCGCGAACTTTTCATCACCACTCCGTTCCTCCCCGGCGCTGTCAAAGATGATATCGAAAACGACAGCCCGGGCTCCGGCCTTGGCCAGGCGCCGCAGCAGTTCCGCGTGGAGCTCTCGCGGCCACCGGCGGAGAGGGTCGCGCCCCATCATTTGATATGAGCTGCGGTCCAGGTAAACAATCGTCGCCGCCAGGTCTTTCGGCGGAGTTCCCCCGGCCAAACCGTGCAAAAGGTCGTAGCTGGCGCCGGCGAAAGGCTCCCGCAACAGAAGACCAATCGCGAAATTCAGCCCGGCCAGCAGGATGGCCGCAATGGCACGCGTCCTCCGGTTGCGTGACAATTCGATCTTCTCCACGATTCGCTCAAACAAAGGGGTCCATTCTTTCCAGGGATTACTTGGAGCCGCCACCCCGCGGAAACTCAAAATCCAAGGAAGCTCGCGAATTCTCTTTTAGAGACACCCGGCGCTCCAGCCTATTCTTGCCGCCCCACCACGCCGTTACGGTGAAATCCCCGCCCGGCAATCCGCTCAACCGAAATCTGCCATTCTCGTCCACCGTCACGAAATAGGGTGTTTCGAGCACAAGGATCAGCCCGCGCATCTGTGCGTGCTCATCGCAGCGCACCGTCACCAGGCCCGGAGCCTCGAACGCCTGGACCATCGGCTTGGGATCGTGCGGCCGACATACGCCCAACTCGAACCTTTTCGCCGCCGAATACGAGAAGAGGCCATGCGCCACGCGGTCTTCGTTCACGAATTCCACTCGCGTCCCTACTTGGATGGGCAAAACCGGTGGATCAAAGGCCAGGCTTCTCGCCACCAGTCGCACGGTCTTCTCCGCGCACGGCGACGAAATGCCGGTGAGATAAACGACCGCCCGTGGCGCCCGCGCCGAAGTGACCGATCCACTCCCTGCGCCGCCTTCGTCTGTCGCTCCTGGGCGTCCCGGCCCCGCCAGCCAAACCCGCCCCTCGATTATAGAGTCTGCTCGCGGCGCAAACACGCAGGCGGTCAACGCGAGTGCAGCGAGAGCCTTGCCCATGATCATTCCCCGGAATTTCACAGCCCCGGCCGATGCGCGTAAAGAAGCAATCCGTAACAGCGTTGTTACGCGGTTTGCACGAGCACCAAATACCAGGGAACGAAAGATGAACCGCCGAAGCGGTTCACCTCGCTGGACTGGAGCAGTCCAGCGGGACAAAAAAGCCCGGCGCAAGCGCCGGGCTCAAAGCAGCGGTTAGTTACCTTGTCTTGTAGTACTTCTCGGTGTAGTCCTGGACCATCCGGGAGGTGCTGTATTTGGCCGCGAGAGTCATCATGGCCCGGCGGACCATCTTGAGCCATTCCCGGGGGATGCCTTGGGCATCACGGTTGTAGAATTTCGGAATGACCTGCTCGGTCAGTGTTTTGTAAAGGTTGGCGCTGTCCTGGCGATCCTGCTCCTCGACATTGTCCGGATGCGAATCGTCGCCAATGGCGAAGCCGTTGGTCCCGTCGTAGCCTTCACGCCACCAGCCATCGAGAATGCTCAGGTTCACGCAGCCATGGGAGGTGGTTTTCTGGCCGCTGGTGCCGGAGGCTTCAAGAGGGCGGCGCGGGTTGTTCAACCAGACGTCGCAGCCGGAAACCATCTGGCGGGCGACATGGATATCGTAGTTCTCGACAAAAACGAGGTGCCCTTTCAAGTCGCTGAACTTGCTGAGGTGAATGATGTGTTGAATGAAGCGCTTGCCATCGTCATCGCGCGGGTGGGCTTTGCCGGCAAAAATGAACTGGACGGGGCGCTGCCGGTCATGGACCAGACTCATGATATTGTCGAACTGCTGGAAGATGAGCGGAGCGCGCTTGTAGGTGGCGAAGCGGCGGGCGAACCCGATGGTGAGCGCATCGGGATTGAGCAATTGGTCGAACGCGATGAAATCGCCTTGCGAGAGGCGCTGGCCCTGCAGCAGGAGGCGCCGGCGGGCGAATTCGATCAATTCCCGGCGGAGTTTGTAGCGAAGAGCCCAGAGTTCCTCGTCGGAGACAAAGGTGGGATCGGCCATGCGATTCCAGAACTCGGGCCGATTGACTTCATTTTCCCAATCAACGCCGCCGCCCGCGGAGCCGAGCTTGCGCCGCCAAAAACGCCGGACTGGACCTTTCATCCAGCCGAGCAGGTGGACGCCATTGGTGATGTGGCCGATCGGGACCTGGTCGACGGTAACATTGGGGAAGAGGCCGTGCCACATCTCGCGGCTGACGCGGCCGTGCAGTTCACTGACGCCGTTGGCCGCGCGCGATCCTTTGAGGGCGAGCACGGTCATGCAGAACGGCTCCGCCTCGTTTTTGGGATCGACCCGACCAAGGCCGAGAAACTCGGAACTCGTGAGCTTGAGCTGCTGCTGCATCTTCATCAGCGCGTAGTTCATCAGGTCGGGCGTGAACCGGTCATGCCCGGCTTCGACCGGGGTATGGGTGGTGAAGATGCATTCTTTTTTGGCGGCTTCGAGGGCGGTGGCGAGGTTGGCGCCGGCGGCCATCTTCTCGCGGAGCAATTCAAAAACGAGGAAGGCGGCGTGGCCTTCGTTCATATGGAAGACGGAAGGAGCGACGCCCAGGGCGCGCATGAGGCGAACCCCGCCGATGCCGAGGAGGATCTCCTGCATGACGCGGGTGGTGCTATCGCCACCGTAAACGCGCAAGGTGAGATCGCGAAAGCGCTGCTCGTTCTCGGGCCGGTTCGAATCGATGAGGTAAACCGGGCAGCGCCCGACGTTGATGCGCCAGGCCTGGAAATAAACGGTGCTCATGGCGAGCTCGACCGAGCAGACGAGCGGCTCGCCGCGCGCATCGAGCACGGGCTCGATCGCGAGATTGCGCGGGTTCAGGAGGGTGTAGTAATCGACCTGCCAATTCTCATGGTTGATCGCCTGCTGAAAGTACCCTTCGCGATAGAAGAGGCTGATGCCCACAAAGCCCAGGCCGAGATCGCTGGCCGCCTTGGCATGGTCTCCGGCGAGAATGCCGAGACCGCCCGCGGCGATCGGAAGGCTTTCATGAAAGCCAAACTCGGCGCTGAAATAGGCGACGGGGGTTTTTGCGAGCTGAGGGGCATTCTGGGCGGCCCAGGTATCCCGGAAGCCCATGTAGGCATCAAACTTCCGCAAAACCTCGCGTACGCGGCAGGCAAATTCGTGATCCTGCAGGCGAACGCGCAATTCGTACTCGGAGACCTCGTGCAAAACCGCCACCGCATTGTGGTAGAGATTCTGCCAACCCCGAGGAGAAAGCTCCTGAAAGACTTCTTGCGCTTCCTGGTTCCAAGTCCACCAGAGGTTGCGTGCCAAACGATTCAAGCCGAGGACCATTTCGCCGACCTCGTTGGACGCGATTGTCAAATTATCCATACATTTCTCTCACCACCGGCGGAGGTTGTAGCCGCACCTCCCGCCGAACGCAAGGCGGACGGCGCGGTTTTTCGACCAGCGCCGGAGGCGAAGTCCGACCTTTCTCCTTTTCCGACAACGCTTTTCCGGGCCTGACAGGGTCGGGATTTGGAGGTAGGATGAAAGTCTCGCGACCAGCCGGGGCTGCCATTGATCGAACCCCGCATCCTGGCCGAGTGAGTGGATTTTATGGAAGAGAATGATGTACCGGAGGTAGCGAGGAAACCGTGGGGGAAATGGATCGGCATGGCGCTGGGCGCCATCGTAGTAATTCTGGTCCTGGTTTTCTTCATCGCCACCAGCTCGCCCTTCATCAAGGGCTTTATTCTGCCCAAAGCCGGAGCGGCCATGAACGCCAAGATAACGGCTGGAGACATTTCCCTGAGCCCCTTCTCGCAGCTGGATATCCGGCAGCTCAAGGTCGAGACCACCGGGGCCGAACCGCTGCTCTCGGCCGAAGAGGTGCGCGTGCGTTACTCGCTGATGGACATCCTCAAGGGGAACATCAAGGTGGACGAACTCACCCTGACCTCGCCCGTGATCAACATCGTCCAGGAAGCCGATGGAACGAGCAATCTCGACCCTTTGACCCAGGGACCAAAGAAGGCCGCACAGCCAAAATCCAAGGAGCCCACCAAGCTGGCGGTGCAGAACATTTCCCTGAAGAACGGCATTATTCGCCAGAGCCAGAAAGCCAAAGATGGCTCGTCCCAGCGCACGGAACTGCAAGGCGTGAATATCACCCTGGACCGGCTCGGGAACGGACAAATGGGCCATCTGCAGCTGGCTACTTCCTTTGCCCTGGAACAGAAGCAGGGCCAGACCAACAGCACGCTGAGCGGGCAGGTCTCGGGCGGTTACGACATTTCGCTCAACTCCGAACTGATGCCGGACACATTGAAGGGAGCAGTAAAACTCACGGTAGCTCGCGCCGATGGCTCGTTCAAAGAATTGAACGGGTTTAATGGTTCGCTGGATGCGGATCTGACTCCGAAGGAGATCCGGCAGATCGCTTTGAAGTTCGCCCGCAACGATCAGCCACTCGGCCAGGTGCGCGTCAGCGGCCCGCTGGATTTGGACAAGAAGGAGGGCAACCTGAAGCTGATCATCGATTCGATCGACAAGAATGTCCTGGGGCTGGCAGCGGCCGGCAAAGGCTACGATTTCGGCAATTCACAGATCAACTCCACCAATCAGATCACCATCGCGCAGGCCGGCTCTTTCTTCTCGGCGGCGGGCAATCTGGCGGCGACGCGCGTAACCCTGGCCCAGGGCGCGGCCAAGACGCCCGAGCTTAACCTCAACGTCGAATACCAAGTCTCCGTGAATGCAACGGATAAATCGGCGATTTTGCAAAAGCTGAATTTGAGCGGCGCCGCGAATGGCAGCGAGTTCCTGCGGTCGGAATTGGACCGCCAGATGAACGTGTCCTGGGGCACGCAGGTCAAGGGGTACCGCGATGCCGGGCTGAAGCTGGTGGTGACCAACTTGAACGTGGCGGATTGGCAGGCCGTGGCCGGCACCAACATCAGTGCGGGCGTGGCCAATGTCCGGCTGGCCATTGTGTCCCAGCAAGATGGCAAGCTCCTGAACATCGATCTGGCCGCGCAGGTCAATGGCTTGAACGCGAAGTTCGGCACGAACCAGCTGAGCAATGCCGGAGTAACGCTCGAGAGCACCGGAACGGTCGAGCAATTCAAGGTCATCAATCTCCCGCGCTACAGCCTGGCGCTGCGCCAGAACGACGCCCAGGTCCTGCAAGCCAACGGGTCCGCCCGCTACGTGCTGGACTCGAAGGAATCCACCGCGCAGCTCAGCCTCGAAGCGCCCCTGGCCCGCTTGCTGGCCCTGGCCCCGATGCCGGACGCCAAAGCGGCCAACGGCACGCTGAAAGCGGCGGCCAAATATAGCGATGACGGCAGCAAGCGCAGCGCCGTGGGCAATCTGGGCCTTGCCGATTTCACGGGAAATTATCAGGCCTACGCCTTTACGAACTTCAACGTGGGCCTGGAATACAACATCGATGTCGACAAGCGGGACCTGACGCTGAATCGCACCGCGTTAACCGTCAATCAAGGGTTCAACCGGGGCGGCACGGTGGAAATCAAAGGCAAGTACAGCCTCGAAAACAAGGGCGGCCAGTTCAACTTCAGCACGGTGGACCTGAACCAGAATCTTTTCGGACCCGTGCTCGCGCCGTCGCTGGGAGACAATCAACTGGTGTCGATCAGCCTGAACGCGTCGGGTGAAGCGAAACTCGATCCCCAGGCGGAAAGCTCCATCAAGGCGGACTTGAGCATCACCAACTGGGTGGTGCAGGACAAGGCAGGGAAACTTCCGAAAACGCCTCTGGCCATGAGCATGAAGGTCGACGGTGGGATGAAGAAGGAAGCGGTCGATCTGCGCCAGTTCCTCCTCCAGCTCTCCCCGACTCCCCGGGCCAAGAACGCATTGCTCCTCCAGGCGAAACTGGATCTGGCCAAGACCAATCCAGCGCCCAGCACGCTCACCCTTTCCTCCGAGTCACTGGATTTGACTCCTTACTATGAGATGTTTGCCGGCAAGAGCGGCACGAATGCGACCGCGGCCAAAACAGGATCGAGCGCCCCGGCGCCCGCGCCGGCCCAGCCGCAAACCGAACCGGCCGCGATGCAACTTCCGTTCCAGCAATTCACCGCGGATTTGAAGATCGACCGCTTGTATTTGCGGGACGTGGCGATTTCCAACTGGGTGGGCAAGGTGGCGATTCGCTCGAATGTAGTTCAGATCAATCCGTTCCAGCTGCAGATGAACGGCGCCCCGATGAACCTGAGCGGCACCGTGAACGTGGGCCTGCCCGGGTATATCTATGACATGGCGTTCAAGGCGGATTCCGTTCCCCTGGCGCCCCTTGTCAATTCCTTCGGCAATGGCCAGACCAATCTGCTCCAGGGCAATTTCGTGGCAGACGCGCAGATTCGCGGAGCTGGAACGACGGGGCCGAACCTGCGCAAGAACCTCGGGGGAAATCTGAACCTCAATCTCACGAACCTGAACTATCAGATCATCGGCCCCAAACTGCGCCGGGTGATCGTTCCGATCTCGATCGCGCTGCAGGTGCCGCAATTGCCCGATTCCCCGATCGATTGGGTGTCCGCTCAAACGGATATCGGGAACGGCGTGGTGACCCTGAAACATCTGGGAGTAGAGTCCGCCGCCTTCTACGCGGAAAGCGCGGGAACGATTACGCTCGCGGACGTGCTGACCAATTCCACGTTGAATCTGCCGCTCGACCTTTCGTTGAACCGAACGCTGGCCCAGAACACGAAAATCGCCCAGGCGGACAACAGCACCAATGCGAGCAAATATGTGAAACTCACCCGCTTCGCCTCGATAAAAGGGACGCTCGGCGCTCCCGAGACGGATATCAACAAGCTGGCGCTGGCCGGCATGGCCCTCAAGGGAGTGGCGGCTCTGGGCTTAGGAGATGGCAAGGCCGGGCAGGCCCTGGGTTCCGTAGGAAATCTGCTCACCGGCCAGGGCAGCGGCGCGAATGCGGCCGGCACCAACACCGCGGCCGGCGTGGTGCAGGGGATCGGTTCGCTCCTCGGAAACAAGCCCGCAACGAACTCCACCGCCGCGGCGACCAATGACACAACGAGCAGCCTGGTCCGAGGACTAGGCGGACTGCTCAGCCAACCGGCGGCCGCAACCAACGCGACCAAGGTGGATACCAATGCGGTGGTGACCAACGCCGTGCAAAACGCCCTGGATTCGCTCCTGCGGCCCAAGACCAAAAAGAAGTAACCGTTTTTCCATGGAGAAAATCGCCGAGTATCTCAAACAGAATAAAAAACGGTTCCTTCAGGAACTCATCGACTACGTCCGCATCCCGAGCGTTTCCGCCCAGGAAACGCATCGGGAGGACATGGGGCGGGCGGCGGCCTGGATCGCGAGGCGCGCGGAGGCAGCTGGGCTGACGCCGAAAATCTACGAAACCAAAGGGCATCCAATCGTTCTGGCACGCACTCCCCGCCGTAAAGGGCGTCCTCATTTCCTGGTTTATGGCCATTACGATGTGCAGCCAGCCGAGCCATTTGAACTCTGGACCTCGCCCCCGTTTGAACCGCGCCTCAAGGGGAGCGTGCTTTTCGGCCGAGGCGCCAGCGACAACAAGGGCCAGCATCTGGCCCACCTCCAGGCGCTGGAGAGCTATCACGCCACGGGCACTGAATTGCCGTGCGATATTTCCTTCCTGATCGAAGGCGAGGAGGAAGTGGGCAGCAGCCACCTGGCGGCGTTCCTGCAGAAGCAGCGCAAGGTGCTGGATTGCGATTCGGTGGTGATCTCGGACACCGGAATCCCGAGCCTGGATCAGCCGGCCCTGACCTATTCCTTGCGCGGCATCGTGGCCCTGGAAGTGATCGTGCACGGGCCTTCGCGCGATCTGCATTCGGGCCTTTTCGGCGGCTCGCTGGAAAATCCGGCGATGGCCCTCTGCCAGATGCTCGCTCAACTGCGCGACAAGAACGGCCGGATCACCATTCCCGGCTTCTATGACGCGGTGGAACCCCTGAGCAAATTCGAGCGGCAGCAGATCGCCCGGCTACAGTTTAACGCCAAGGAATACGCGGACTTCCTGGGCGTTCCTCAGCTATTTGGCGAAAAGGGATTTACGCCCAATGAGCAGCGCAGCGCCCGGCCGACCGTGGAGATCAACGGCCTGACGAGCGGTTATCAAGGCCAGGGAAGCAAAACCATCGTGCCGTCCTGGGCGCGAGCGAAGATCACCTGCCGCCTGGTGGCGAATCAAAAACCGGACCAGGTGCGCGAAGCGGTCATCTCTCATCTCAAGAAGATCTGTCCTCCCACGGTGCGCCTGGAGATTGAGCCGGGCCACGGAGGCGATCCTTACAAAGTCGATCCGACAAGCCCGCTTGCCCAAGCCGCCCTCCGGGCGGTGCGCGAGGCGTTCCAGGCGGAACCGGTTCTCCTGCGCGAAGGCGGGTCGATCCCGATCGTAAATGACTTCAAGCGAATCCTCGGCGCCGAGACATTAATGCTGGGATTGGCGCTGCCCGAGGATAATGCGCATTCGCCCAACGAACGCTTCAGCTTGGATTGCTTCGAAAAGGGGCGGATCATGAGCGCGCATCTCTGGCCGGAACTGAGCAAAGCCGCGGGCGCGAAACGGTAATCGATCGGTCGATCAGGGCGCCAGAACCACGATTCGATAGTATCTTTCACGGCGGCCTTGAACCGCTTCATCCAGCTCCGCTGTGCCTGACAGGCTGCTGATCTCGCGCAGGGTCTGCCACGCCCCGGACGCCAGGCTGTCGCGAAACTCAACGCGATAGGCCTGACCGGCGGCGGCCGGGAACTCCAATCGGAGCCCTGCGGAGCTCAACGAGACCGTAAGCGACAACGGCGCCGGATCGGCCCGGCCTGGTGATCCGTTTACGAGGGTGCTCGCCCGCCATGAACCGGGATTGTCCAGGCTGGCGCTGGCCCCCGTCTCATCCCGCACGACCAAGGAATACCCCGCCCCGTCGGCCCTGGCCGGCCAATCGCCCCGATCATCATAAACAAACGAGAAAATCACGCTGCCCGCAGCCGCCGTCTTGAGGGTGACCCGCTCGCCGCCGTTGTCGAAATTTCCTCCGTAGGGCCCGAAAATCTTCACCGCCGGGCCCAGGCCGTAGTAGGTGCGAAAAGCTCCGAATTGATTTGTGGAACTGGCTTGAACCACCAGGCCATACTCGCCCGGCAGAAGAGCCGATCCGGCCGGGAAGGTGAAATCGATCCCATCGGTGAACGCGGCGCCCGCCAGGTCCAAAGTGACATTGGTGCTCGTGTTGTGCAGTTCGATGAATTCCCATTCAGCGCCGGCCGGCGGGTTGTACATCAGTTCCGTGGGGCGCAGAAATTGCTGGAGGGCTCCGGCGTTGTCCGGCTCTCCCGCGGCAAATTCCAGCGGCGAGGACCAATTGCTCCAGCGGCCAGTGGCGTCCTTCATTCGCACCCGCGCGCGGTAGGAATGGCCCACTTTCAAGACGTCCGGCGGAACTGCCGCCTGGTCGGCGAAGGCAGTGAGTTCCCCGCTCTCCCAAACCGGCACGACTTCGTAGATCCCGGGAGCCCCCGGCGCGGCCGTCCGCACTTCGCCAATGCGCCAACTCATTCCCGCAAACGCCGCCGTCCCGGCGTAGCTCGATGAGCGGAGCGTGATCCGATTTAAAGGGTAGCCTGCGGGTCCGGCGTAGCTGATCTGGGGTCGGGCAGGAATCAGGCTGTCCGCGATGCGTTGATCCAAAAAGGCTGAACGCTCCGCCACGTAGTCCTTCATGATCGCCAGCGCCGCCTCAAAACTGCCGCGTCGGGCTGGATTCTTCGCACTTTCATAAGGAAACTGGTAGTAAAGGCCCTGCCCGGCTTTGGAGAGGTTCACAATGGAAGGGTTCGCCATGACCGGGTTGTAGTCCCACTTGGATCGGTCCGCGGCGAGAATGTTCGGGCCCGCATTGGTTCCCTTGACGATCCCGGCAAATTCATCGATCAACCGTCCGGCCTGATCGGGATTGAACAGCAAATCACGAATTTCGCGCGCCCGGTTGTTGAACTCCTGCTTAAATAACCCGCCGCTCACCACCAAGGAGTGGAAAGGGTCCGCGCCGTCGCAATCGCGATACATGTTGTTCGCCCAGGTCAGATCCATGTCCCAGGGATGGATCGACCATTGCCCGGTGTCCGGGTTCAAGAAATAAAAGTAATTCTTGCCGTCGCAGGTGTCGTAGTGGTGAACCCCCTGCACAATGGATTGATAGCTATAATAACGATCCAGGTCGAAGTTCTGCCGCCACCAGGCCGCAGAGGCGTTTCCGGCGCGGTAAGCGTTGAGAAAAGCGTTCAGGTCCGAAGTATCGGTCGCGGCGGTCAGTCCTTGATTATTCAAGGTTCCGGTCCCGCTTTCCATTTTGTAGAGGTTTCCATCAGGGAGGTCGTGCTCGTCCAGAAAACGGCCGTCCTCCTGCTCGACCGCGAGATAGAGCCCCCAGTAATCGCCGGCGTATTGATTATTCGCCGGTGCCTCAGCGACATCGTCAATCACGCGAAAATTCACCCAATGCGTCGTCGGGGCCTGCACGCCGGTAAGATTGAACAGGGCAAACCCCATCGATTCAAACATCCCCTGCTCTCCCCGGTGCAGGTAATCGCCTTGCTGGATATTGGCCCCGAGATTGACCTTCCTCCAGGTGGCCTGGTATTTCCGGCCGTAATTATCGCGCGCCTGGAAATCGTGACCGCGGTTCAGGTCGAACTTCCACATGTTCTTCCCCATGGCGTAGCGCCACACCCCGCCCCGGGCGCGATAGCGGACGTGGTCGTAAACCTTGCCGTCGTAAACCAACGTGCCCCACCAGCGATAGAGCGACCCGGCGTACTTGCTGTTCCAGGTCGCGTCCTCAACGGACGTTCGCTTCGAAAGCAAATGGTAGGTCGGGAGCCGCCCCATTTCGGCGGCGGAGAAGCTCTGGACCTGTGCTTTCGCGGAATCAGCGCTGCCGGGAGCGATGGCCGCCGACCAACCGGGCACGCCATCATACACGAAATAGGCGAAATTCGGCTGCGGATCATCCTCGTAGGGCGCCCGCACGCTGCGGCCCCCGGTGTCGGCCGCCAGAATCCGATACCGGACCAACCGCCGATGGACCTGCAGCGAGGCTGGCAGAACCGCGGTATAGACCGAATCACCCGCGGTGACATCCCCAGCGACGCCGTCGTCCCTCATATCGATGCTGATCCAGGCGGTTTCGTACTGGGCGTCGTTAAGCTCGATATAGCTGCCGGGATCAACCACCTGATAGAGGAGCTTCACCGACGCGACGCCGTCGGAATCCGTCACCTTCGCCGTGATCACAACCTCATCGCCGCCGCGGGGTTGCTCGGGCGTGTGATCCACCTGGCGGATCACGGGCGGCGCATTCGTATCGAAGACGGCATTGCGCGCTCCCGGCGTGGGGCCTGCGTTGGCCGAGCCCAACTGGGCCGTCAGCTTCAGATCGAGAAACGCATCCGAACTGCCGCTCAGGGACACGTTATGCAACTGGACCGCGATCGTGTTTTCGCCGGCCTGCAGAAGTCCCGCCGCAGAAACGGCAAAGGGATCGTAACTGTCGGACTCCCGCGCGGCGCCGATCGAGAGCTCGTTGTAGGCCACATCGCGGTCGGGCAGATTGGCATTCACGACGCGATGGCCGTTGATCCAAATCTGAATGCCATCATCGTAGAGCACCTCCAGCGCCAGCGCGCTCACGGCGTTGGGATCGGCCACCTGGAACTTTTTCCGAAAATAGACCGACGAGTAATTGTTGCGCATGTCGGGCAGCGCCGTCCCCATCGGCACGGTCGGGTCATAGCCGATCGGCGCCACGCCGCTGCTCCAGGCGCTATCGTCAAATTCCGGATCTCGCCAGGCATTGATCGGGGTGGAAGCCTCCGACGTGCCCTTGCGATACTTCCAATCGCTCTTCGCCGGAATCAACACCGCGCTTTGCGATGCGGCGCTCCCGCGCAGACTTCGGCGCCAATTGCCACCCAGATCGTTATCGAAAGAAGGATTGATCAACTCGATCGAGTATCCCGGCGCATCACCGACCGTCGGCCAGGGAAAACCCTGCTTGTAGGCAACTCTATCCACGCTCTGGTCACGATCGTCCTTGAGTTCCACGGTTTCCCCCTGGTTCGACAGCACGCCGGTCCAAGGCCCAAACGAACTCACGGCGAAATGGGCCTGCAACGCCGGGGGCGACTGCGCCACCACGGCATATCCGCCGGGCGCGATTGAACTCCCTGCAGGGAAGACGAAATGAACAGCGCCGTCCAACCGCCAGCCATTCAGCGTCACGGATTCGACACCCAAGTTATAAAGCTCGATAAACTCCACCCGATCCGTCTTCACCGCCGGATCGTAGTGAATTTCGTTGATGACGATGTTGCCAGCTGCGCCGGGCAGAAGGGCTACGAAGAAAGGGAAAATAATCCGCCAATAGTTCATGACAGGGGCTCGGACAAAGATGGTGAATGGGAAAGCCTTTGCAAGAGAAAGTGTCGCCTGTCCATCACCGGCGCCCAACCGCAGGGAATCCCGCCTTGATCTTCGCGCCGGCTGCCTCCTTAATTTCGGCCCATGTCAGCTGTCCTCCAAACCGAATCAGGAAAAGTTCGTTACCCCTGCGCGGTCATTGCCTTCTTTGGGCCGAATGATCAACGGGCCTCCAAGTTGGTCGCCACCGTCCAGATGGCCCGCGAGCAGGACGGCCCGCTCCGTTCCTGGCAGGTAGACGAAGGGGATATTCGGGACAGCCCGGCCGTGACTGAGGAAGTCACTACCTTTCTCAAGGAAAATCGGGTCCTGGAGAGCATCATTTCCGAAAAGGTCATTGTCTGCCCGCACGAGGAAGGAAAGGATTTCCCACGCGGCCGAGTCTGCCCGTCCTGTTCCTTTTGGTGGGCTGTCGACCAGTGGAGGGATGGACAGGCACAAACCGCTTCCGCCCCGGCCCGCGCCGGCCGGAACGATCCCTGTCCCTGTGGCAGCGGCAAAAAATACAAGAAGTGCTGCGGGGCGGCGGCCTGACCCGCCCGTAGACGGCCTAGCCGAGAATGTCTTTAACCGCCCGAATCAACGCCGCGGCTTCCTGGGCCGTTCCAATGGTGATCCGCAAATAATCCCGGACTTCCGGAGCGCTGAACCAACGAACCAGGATTTTCCGATCGCGCAATTTGCCCAACCACTCTTGAGCTGGAAAACACGGAGGGCGAGCCAGGATGAAATTGGTTTGGCTGGGCAAGACTGTGAAGCCCAGTTCATTCAGCCGGGCGCTCAGGCTCTCGCGCGTCTGGATGATGCGCGCAAAGTTCCGCCGGTAGTACGGGAGATGATCCAGGGTCGCCTCGGCGGCGAGTTGGCCCAAGGCATTCACATTGTAGCTGTCGCGAATCTTGTCCAGCGCCTCGATCAGCGCCGGGTGTCCGACGCAATAACCGACGCGCAGGGCACAAAGCGAGTAGGCCTTGGAAAAGGTCCGGGCCACCAGCACGTGGGGATGCTGCAGCGCCAGGGGCAGAGCGTGCTCCCGGGCAAAATCGACATACGCCTCGTCCAGCAAAACCACGGCCTTCTGCAAACGGCAGATCGCCTCCAGTTCCGTCCGAGGATAGCCGCGCCCGCCCGGAGCGTTCGGAGTGGTGACGAGCGTCAGGGCGGCCCGGGTGTCCCAGGTGGGAGATCGCTTCAACGCAGCCAACGACGGCAGGGAGAAGTCCGGATTCAACGGGAAGCCTTGGGCGCGGGCGCCGTGCGTCACCGCCAAAACAGGGTAAAGGGAGTAACTGGGCGTGAAATATTGAACGAGGGAGGCGCTGCCGGCGCCGGCGCTGACCGGTTCGGCAAAGGCGCGGACTGCCAGAGCGAGGACTTCATCCGAGCCATTGCCCACAAAAATGTTTGCTGGAGCGCAATCGTGGAGCCGAGCGAGCTTTTCGCGCAACCGTTGGGCAGTCGGGTTCGGGTAGAGGCGCAACCGGCCGTCCACGCCCTTTTGAATTGCCCGCAAGACCGCAGGCGCGGGCGGAAAAGGATTTTCGTTCGTGTTGAGTTTGATCAGGCCCTTGATCTTCGGCTGCTCGCCAGGCACATACGGATGCAGCCCCCAAACAAGGGGACGAACCAATTTGCTCACACTCGCGGCCGAGGCGGCCTGGCGCGGCACAGCTTTGCTTTTCACGCCTTCTTCTCCAATCGAATGGCCGCCGAGCGACCGTGAGCATCCAATCCCTCAATGGCCGCAAATTTCTGCACGAAAGGCAGGGATTTCTTGAGGGCCGTCCGATCGAACTCCACGACGCTGGTCCGGCGCTGAAACTGGTCGACGGTCAAACCGGCGAACGAGGCTCCGGCGCCGCCGGTCGGGAGGGTGTGGCTCGGTCCGGCGACGTAATCGCCCAAAACCGTGGGTGACATGCCTCCGAGGAAAATCGCGCCAGCTGTCTTAATTCCGTCGGCGACGGCGCCGGGCTTGCGGGTCATGATTTCGATGTGCTCCGGGGCCAGGCGATTCGCCAGGGCCACGGCGTTGTCCAATGTCCTGACCTGGATCAGCCAGCCATTGTTGGCCAGCGCTCTTTCAATGAATTCGCGCCGTGACAGCTTTTTCAACTGCTTCTCCATCTCTTTCTGCACCGCTTTGAGCAGCTTCGCGGAAGGAGACAACAGCCATACCCGCTCGTGGCCGGATCCGTGCTCGGCCTGTGCGAGCAGGTCGGCCGCAGCGAAGGCCGGATTCGCGGTGTCGTCCGCCAAAACCAGCACCTCGCTTGGCCCGGGCAGCAGGTCGACCGCGACATGGCCGAACAGCAACCGCTTGGCCGCCACCACGTAGGCATTCCCGGGACCGAAAACCTTCTGCACCCGGCGAATGGTGCTGGTGCCATAACTCATGGCGGCGATCGCCTGGGCGCCGCCAGCCCGGTAAACCTCCGTGGCCCCCGCGACATTCAGGGCATAGAGCAACGCCGAATTGATCTGGCCTTCCGCATTGCATGGCGTGCAGACCACTATTTCCCGACAACCGGCCGTCTGCGCCAGTGTCACGGTCATCAACGCGGTGGAAACCAGCGGCGCCGTGCCGCCCGGGATGTAAATTCCCACCCGTCCAAAGGGGTCGAACTTTTCGCCCACCCGGCCATTCTGGCGATTGCGCGCCGTCCAGTTCTTTCGCAGCGATTTCCGGCTGAAGGCCTGGATATTCCGATGGGCCGCGTCAACCGCGGCGCGCAACTCCTGGTCCGCGAGGAGCGAGGCGTTGAACTTCTCGGAGGCGGTTACCGTCAGCTGATCCCGCTCCAGGCGGGCGCCATCGAAGCGAGCGGTCAGATCCAGCAATGCATCGTCTCCGCGCGCGCGCACATCCTCGACAATGGCGCGCGTGCGTTCGTCGATCACCGGATCAAACAAGCTCGAGTGGCTCGCAAGCTGTTCGAGTTTTTTTTCGTAACCGGGATCGCTGAAACGGAGCACGTTCATCAGGCAGGTGAAGCTACTGAAAGCGAGGCGTCTTAGCAATCAAACGCCATTCCACAGCGAACTCTATCAAAGGCCTGCCACCCTCAGAAAATGGGAGAGTGGATCGGCCGCCGGGGAAGCCGCTTCAAACAGGACTGGGCCGGGAAAGCTCGTTCGTCGCGGCCGCAGGCGTTTCCAGCCTTGGGGCCGGCAGCTTTTTCTCCAAAGTAAAGAACCGCTTCAGGTCATTCAGCGGCTTCTCGTAAAGGAACCATGACAGGGAGGCCAGGGAGAGAGTGAGTAGAAAACGCACCAGCACTTGCACGACGATGTATTGAGCCCAGTTCGCCGGAAGACCCAACCGCGCGAACGACGCTGGCAAATCCAACCCGGTGAAAAAATGATGGAACACGTAGAGACCGTAGCTGATTTTACCGAGGAACCGGAGCTGGGACAAATTGAGCAGCCAGCCGAGCGGCCCCCGGAATCCCCGAGCCGCCCCGAAAACGATCCAGGCGAAAACGAAAACGAGAGCCGCATGCCCGATTGACTCCAACCAAAAGACCCTGCCTTTGATTCCCATCAGCCCAGCCATCACAATTCCCCAGGCGAGGCCGGTCGCGCCCAAACGACGCGCCAGAGTGCCTGGGCTGGTGGAAAATAAGTTTTGATGGCGAGAGGCGAATGCCAAATACCCGCCAATCCCGAGCGCATCCACGCAGGAGAGAGGGAGGTAGTTCACGCGATACATGGTTGGATAGGCCAGATCCATCCCGATCCGAAAAAGAGGCGCCAGTATCACCAGTCCAAAAATCAATCGCTTGAGAGTGGCCAGGCGCACAAAGAAAATGAGAAACGGCCAGACGAGATAGAACTGCTCTTCGACCGCCAGCGACCAAAAATGGCGGAACGGATCGGCGGACGATGGCCGGTGGGCGGCATAAAGGAAGTTCGACCCATACGAGATGTGCCACGGCCAAAGTTGCCGGATGGGACCAATGTCGAAAATCAAGGCGGCCACGATCACGCCGTAGAAAAGCGGAAAAATGCGAAAGAACCGCCGAATGTAAAACGTCCGCAACGCGGAGCCAGCGCTGAGCAATCCCTGGCTTCCCTCCTGCAATTTACGGTAATCCAGAAGAATGCCGGTGATAAGGAATCCACTGAGGACAAAAAAGAGCTGAACCCCCGGACCGCCGAGGGTCGACAAGCGCGTCCGGGCGGCGAGCCAGTGTGAAGCGGCGATTCCAAAAAACGCCAATGCCCGCAAGCTATCAAGCTGAGGCATGTTCGCACGTGAGTCTGACGCTCCTTGGTCCACTAACAGATTTTTCGGAGCCGGGCGCTGGGGGATCAAAAGCGACCGGCAGGCCTTTCTTTTAGCGAAAGCACGAGGAAAAGTAAAGACAGACCATGGATAAAGCGGAAAAGACGAAAAAGACCGAGATAACTCGGATGAATCACGCGTGAGCAGCGGCGGCTGAGCCCGGAATGTCCGATCGAAGGCGGGAGCGGCTGATCGATGCCGTTTGATTCGGGACCACGGGCACGGATTAGGGTTGAATGGCAGTATCAATGCGGTTTATCAATATTACGGACCGCTGATATTGCTGGCGTTCGACGTTAAAGATTTGAGAACTTTTTTGCCAAAGCCCGCGGGTGCCGATGGTCGCGGTGCAATCTGGGCGCGGGTAACCTGCCGGTTCGCGTTTCTTCTCCTGGCGAGCGCGATGGCCATCGCGAGCGGGCTTGCGCAAGATCCGCCCCCCGAAAGCCCAGCGCCGGCTCCACCGTTGCTCAGCGTGCGCAACTTCCTGGTGGATGCGGCGCACCTCGGCGAAACCAACCAGGTGCGAGTCCAGGGAACCGTCACCCACTCCATTTCGGACCGGACCTATTTTATTCAGGATGATGGCGCGGGCGTTTACGTATTTCACAAGCCTGACGTGCCGTTCCATCCCGGCGAACGGCTGGAAGTGACCGGCTACCCGTCCCTCGGAGGGGCTCTCCCGACCCTGCAAAAGTGCACCGCGCGGTTGATCGGCCTCGGCAGCGTGCCGCCGGCGCGGGATATCACCGGGACGGAAATCCTTTCGCCGGCTCACGCCATGACTCGCGTGCGCGTGCGTGGCATTCTGGTCGACGGCGACCTGATGAGCGGCCGCCTGATTGTGCTCCACCCGACGGACGGCGGTCCAAGTTTTCAGGTTAATCTCGAGGCGATCGACAACCCGTCGATTCTCTCCCGGCCCGAGCCCGGCAGCCTGCTCGAAGCGGTGGGCGTGCTCGTTCAACGCTCGGGGCGCGATTCCCGCCCCTCGAGCGGCTCGATCCTGGTGAGCAACAGTTCCGACCTACGGATCCTTTCCGGACCGCCCTTCTGGACTCTCCGGCGCGTGGGCGAAGCGTTGATTGGCCTGATGGTGGTTCTGGTCCTGGCCCTCGTCTGGGTGTGGATGCTGCGCAAACAGGTGCGCAGCCAAACCCGCCTGGTGGAGGAAAGATTCGAGCGCGAAGCCACGCTGCGGGCGCTCGAAGACCGGTTCGCCAAGGTCTTCCGAGCCGTGCCGGACGGGATGGTGATCACCCGGGCGGCGGATGACCTGATCCTTGAGGTCAACCCTGCCTTCGAAGCTCTCGCCGGAGCGGACGCCGCGAAACTCGTGAACCAAAAAGAGAGCGCGCTCGGCCTTTGGCAGAATCCGGCCAATCAGCAAAAGGCGCTGACTGAGCTGGCCGACCGCAGCTCCCTGGCCAATTTCGAGTGCGCGCTCCGATCTTCCGCAGGCCAGGCGATCACCTGCCTTTACGCTGCCGAATGGATCGAGCTAAAGGGTGAACGCTGCCGCCTTGGCATCTTCCGGAACATTACCGAGCAGAAGCGCTTTGAGGAGGAGCGACGGGCCCTGCAGACGCAGCTTGAGAGAACTCAGCGCATCGAATCACTCGGCACTCTGGCCGGAGGGATTGCGCACGATTTCAACAACATTCTCGCCGCCATCCTGGGAAATGCCGAACTGGCCCGCCAGGGTGGCCAGCTTCCCGAGGACGCTCTGCAATCGCTGGAAGAAATCCGCAAGGCATCGCTCCGCGGGCGCAGCCTGGTCGACCGAATTCTCTCCTTCAACCGTTCCCAAGCCCAGACGCGAACCCCGATTTCTCTCGGCCCGATCATCGCCGAAGCGGGTGGCCTGCTCCGCGCGACTCTGCCAGCTGCCATCACGCTCGAGACCAACCTGGACCCCAGCACCCCACCCGTCCTCGCCGATGCCACTCAGATTCATCAGATCGTCATGAACCTCGGGGCGAACGCCAGCCATGCCATCGGCCACCAGCCCGGCCGGATCAAGATCAGCCTCTGCCCAGCGACCGTGGATGCCACGATCTGCGCCAGGCTCCCCGAACTCAAGCCGGGCCTCTACGCCTGCCTGGTCGTTTCCGACACTGGAACCGGCATGCCCCCTTCGGTTCAGGAACGCATCTTCGAGCCCTTCTTCACGACGAAGAGCCCGGGCAAAGGCACCGGCCTGGGCCTCTCCGCCGTCCATAGCTTCATCAAAAGCCACAACGGCGCCATCGAAGTCCAGAGCGCGCCCGGCCAGGGAACGGCTTTTTCCATCTTCCTGCCCGCCACGAAAGCCTCCTCCGAACCAGCCCCGGAGCCGAGTCCGGCGCCCGCGCCCGCTCCGCCGCCTCTCGAACCTGCGTCTCCATCCGCGGCGCCCAAAGAGATCCTGGTGATCGACGACGAGCAACTCATTGTCTCGGTAGTCGTCCGCATTCTGAACCGGCTCGGCCACAAAGCCGCTTCGTTTCTCAACCCGGTGGAAGCGGTCGAACTGTTCGAACGCGAGCCAACTCGGTTCAGCCTCGTATTGACCGATCTCAACATGCCCGGCATGACTGGACTCGAAGTGGCCAAAAGAATTCACGCCGCCCGGCCGGACACGCGGGTGATCCTGGCGTCCGGGAATATCTCCGGAGAATTGATCGAACGCGCGCTCAACACCGGCGCCACGCGGATCATTCACAAGCCGATCACCATGATCGAACTCACGGACGCCATCCGCGAGGAACTCGCGCACGCCTCCGCCTGATGAACAACGGAAGCGGCCACGGGCTCAATCTCCCTGCTTCCACGGCGCGCTGGTCCGTGATAAGAATTCCCCATGCGTAGACGCGAACATTCGTGGCGCCTGATCCGCTGCTCTGGCTGCCGCCACCTGGTCATCAACTCGGCCCCTCGATGTCCCAACTGCGGCGCCTGGCGCCCGTCCGCCCGAGCTATTTCCTTCGCGTTGCCCGCGGTCGCCACCGTCACCGCGCTGGCCGTCCTGGTGCTGGCGGCCAAAGCTTGGATCAAAATCGAACGCGATCAGGCCGAGCAGCGCGAACTGCTGACGCTCCGCACGCTGCCCCATTAGCCACCGCCCGCCCGGCGGGCCCAATATAACAGCCCGACAAAGGCTGCCGAGCCGCATTTGGGCAAGATAACCGCTGCGAGCCCAAAGCAGGGGGCGAACGCAGGTGATGGCAGAACTCGATAGAACAGAGAGATTGACACCCCATAGGCCAAAGAAGCAAAACTGTTGCACTCCAATTAACCAGCAACATGAACCAATCCTTTTCCAATCAGCCAGATTGGCGGCATCTCCCGAACCTGAATCAGGCCTTTTCGCGACGACGGTTACTCCGGCAGCTGCCGCTGGCAGCTCTGAGCGCCACGGTGTTGAGCGGGCAACTCAATTGGCGAGTGCTCGCCGCCACCGAGGACGCACCGGAAACCGAGGACAATATGGAGGGGCCATTTTACAAAGCAGGCGCGCCAACCCGCTCGGTATTGCTGGAAAAGGGCATGCCAGGGACGCCGTTGACGGTGAGCGGGCAGGTGCTCGACACCCACGGCCGGCCCCTGCGCGGAGCTTTGCTGGATGTCTGGCACGCGGACAATACGGGCGAGTACGACAACCAGGGCTATAAGCTGCGAGGGAAACTCTTCACGGATGAGGAGGGACGTTACACGCTGCGCACGATCAAACCGCTGGCTTACGGCGAGCCGAACGACAAACGGCCGAGCCATATCCATGTGAAGGTCAGTTCCGGCAACTCGCCCATCCTGACGACTCAGCTCTACTTCAAAGGGGATCCGTGGAACCGGCACGATCCGGCGGTGCGCCCGTCCCTGATCATGGCTCCGCGGGAACAGGCCGACGGATTGACTGCGAAATTCAATTTTGTGCTCCGGGTGGGTTGAATCATGAAAGCGCTGATCTCTCCGAAACTTTTTCGCTCGATCCTGGCGGGCCTCGCCCTAGCCGCGGCCTCAGCCGCCCCTGTGCTTGGCCAGTCGAAAAATGATCGATTGATAGATGCAATTTATAAAGGAGATGAGAAAGGGGTGGCCGCTCTTCTCAAGGACGGCGCCGAGGTGGAGGCTCGCGACAAGTTTACCCAAACCGGCCTGATCGCTGCCGCGTATCTCGGATCAGAAGGCGTTGTAAACGCCCTTTTGCACGCTGGCGCAAATGTCAGAGCTACGGATCGGGACGGCTTCAACGCCTTGCACGCCGCGGCGATCGCGGGACACGACCGAATCGCCCGCACCCTGCTGGATCGCGGCCTTGGCCCAAATGAGCGTGCGGCCGATGGCTCCACGGCGCTCTGCCTGGCCGTGGCCCGGAGCCAGTTGAAGGTGATGCGCCTCCTTCTGGATCGAAAGGCGGATCCCAATCTCGGCGATTCCGGCGACAATACTCCCCTGCTCCACGCGGCGATGCGCGGCCGGACAGATGCGGTGCGCCTGCTCCTCAAACGAGGCGCCGACGTCAATCGCCCGTCCAAACATGGGTGGACCCCGCTGCAGACCGCGGCTTGGGAAGGCCACGCGGATGTGGTCCGGCTCCTCCTCCGACATGGGGCCGACATTCACGCGCAGAACCGTGATGGACAGACCGCCCTCGCCCTGGCCCAGTCGGAAAAGAATGAGAAGGTGATCGGGTTGCTGGCAGAGGCGAAGTAGCGGCCCCAAAACCGCGCCCGCTTCGGCTCCACCCGGTCAAAACGATTTTTACCGGCTGCCTGGCTCCCCCGGGGCTGGCCCCGCCGCATATAGTTCCGCCTGAGCCTGCCATGAGGCCAGGCTTTCGAATGGTATGGCGCGCGGGAGCGTCGGGAGCACCTCGATCAGCGAATCGCCAAAACGATTGGCATCGTCCGCGCGTTGGTAGCGGACGAGACGTTTGCGGCGAAGTTTCGCCAGCATTTTCTCGAGATGCGATTCGGTTGGCGGCTCGATCTTATCGAAAAAGACGCGAAGTTTCTGCCAAAGCTCATTCGCGGTGACGATGACGGCGGCCGAAGGGCGCTCGCTGCGCGCCTCGTCGTAAACGCGCCAGAGGGCCAGCACGAGCAGGGACTCGTCCTTGGTAAACGTGGAAACGAGGCCGCATTCCCCAGGGATAGGCCGGGCCTGCAGGATGAAGTGATCCGGGTCCGCCACGATCTCGATATTCAGCACCGAGAAATACTCCGAAAGTTCCCGCAAATATTGGTCACGCGCGAGCAGGAAGAGTTCGCGAGCGCTGCCTTGATCGCCGATGATCGATCCCCGCGTCAGAAGCTCAGCGATGCAGTGCCGCAGCAACGGGCGGTCGGATTCCGGGATATGACTCCAAAATGAGGGCCAGGCGGGCATGTCAGGCGATTCTTTCGAGGATGAAGCGGTCGATCTTCTGGCCGGCTACAGTGTCCGCTGGAATCTCTTCTGGGACAAGACCGCCTCCCTCGGCTCGAGCCAAACGAACCCGCCAACGCACGTCGCGCGGCGAGTTGCGGCCGCGCGCGCGATCGAACGCAAGCGCCGCCAGGAGATCGAGAAGGTCGTCTTCGTTGTAGAGGGGAAGCGCGTCAGAGGAAACCCGGGAACCGCATTCCGGCAGCAGGCGCTCGACGAGCCGAGCCGCGCGATTGGGAGTAACGGCGTAGAGGGAGCGCTGCCGGATGATCTCCTGGGCGTCGAAGGAATCGCCCGGGGCTGCCTCACAGATATTGAGATCAACGGCAGTCCGCGAACGCCGGGCCCGGGCGAGCGATTCCGCGCCAAAATAAAGCTCCACCTCCGGACAGAGCAGGGCGAATTCCGCCTGGTCCTCGATGTCGCTAAAACGCTGGCCCGCGAATTGGGCGTTCGCGGCTTGCATAAAGGCCTTCACTTGCTCCGGGCGTTTGCCACGCATCTCGGTTTGGTAGCGATAGCGCTGGGCGGAGAGGCGATTGAAGGAGGCCACACGCGCATCAATGATTTCAGCTTTCGCGCGGATGCTGGCCAGCGCGCGCTCCAGGCGGCGGAATTGCCCTTCGGCCAGATGATAGGCGTCCGCTTCCGCGAGCTTCTTATGGGCCGCCAGTCCTTCCGCGAGGCGCTGTTTGGCAAACGGATCTGAGGCCGCTTCCTGCACAACCGCGCGGGCCTGATTCAAGCGGGGCAGCAGGCCGCCGCGTTGCAGCGTATCGTAACAGACGATGTGCTCGCCCTCGTAAAAGTCGGTGTAAAAAAGGCGGAGAGTCATTTCCCCGGTGGAACTCCGGCGCTGCTTCTCCTCGAAGCTCAGGATGATCTTCTCCACCGCGTGGATCTGATCAATCGCGCGCTGGACCGTATCGAGCAATCCGTTCATCGTCGCGCGCATCTCCTCTCCGGAAACTCGGGCCGGGTCCAGAATGCCTTCGGACGCCAGAGTGCGGCAAATCAACCCAAGCACATCCGCGAACCCTTTCAACTCCGCGACATCGTCCTCGGCCAGATCGCGCAGCATCCGAAGCAACGGACGCACCGCCGGAGAGATCAGGACCCAGCGCTCGTCCAGGCTGGCGGTGCGGTCTTCCAGCCAGCGCGCTTCGAGAAGCTTGTTGAAAATCTTGCTGGCGCGCACCCGGACATCCTCGGTATCGCCGCCTTCGTCGAGATCCAATTGGGCGCCCGGGTGGAAAGCGATCGTTTCTCGAACGACCGCCACCGCGTCCTCATAGGAGAGTTGCCCCCCATCATCGCTCGCGCGCTCCAGGCGATCCGCGCAATCGACGTAAATTGGCGCGGAAGGCCGGGCGAGCGGGCGAAAGAAACCCCGCGCGAACGAATCCGCCAGTTTCTGGCTGAGCAATACTGAGAGTCCGGTCATGGGATCAGGAGCAAGAAATCAACGGGAGGCACTGTATGAGCTGAAAGCCCTCGCGCAACTGGAAAGAGTCGGAAATTCAAGGCGCCCGCGAACATCCATTTATGGATCGGCCCGCTCGGGTCGAGCCGGAGCAAAACGCTCCACGGCAGCCCGATAATCCTCGGGCGAATCGAGATCGACCGTCAGGGCCGGATCCCGCAATTCAAGGAAGGCGCGCCCCCGGAATCGGGAGTGCAAAAAATCACGCAACGTCCCTCCGTGAAAAGCCGCGAGATCGGCAAAGACATCGCGAGGAAAGAAAATGGGATGTTTCGGGCGGCCCTCAAAAGCCGGCTGGCAAATCCGGCCGGGATGGCTCGCGGCGTGCTCAATGACGGCTCGGAGGGTGGCCGCGGAAATCTGAGGCTGATCCCCCAGCGCCATCGCGATCTGCGTCAAGCCAACTGGCCAGACATTCCAAGCAGAGGCGGCCTGCAGTGAACTGAACATTCCCTGGGCTGGCGAAGGATTAACGATCCGGGCGGATTCCGGAAACCCGAGCCGGTCCAGTTCCAGGTGAAGTGGATGCGGAGCGGGCGCGCACACCACCGCGATCATCTCCGCACCGGTCGATCGCCACACAGAAAGCAGATGCCCGATAACCGTGGTTGCCGCCCAAGGCAGGAGCAACTTGGGCTCGCCCATGCGGGTGGAGGCCCCTGCGCCGAGAATGACCACGCCGAAACGGAAATTTCCGCCGCTCATTTCCGCGGGGAAGTGAGGGACGGCTTGGGTGAAATGGCGGTGGCGGCTTCGCGGGAAATCCGGCGCTCGGACCGATTCTGCACAAACTGCGCGACGATGCTCACGGCGATTTCGTCGATGCTGATGCCGCCGATGGGGAGCCCGACCGGACAAGCCACGGCATCGAGCTGGTCCTGGGTGGCGATCCCCTCCTCCAGAAAATGGCTGAAGATGATCCGCCGCTTCCGCCGGCTGCCGATCATCCCGAGAAAGGAAAAACCTTTATTGACCCATTTCGACAGCGCCATGGCGTCGTGTTGATGCCCGCGGGTGACAATCAACCCGAGCGTGGGAACCACCGGCAAAGGATCCTCGAGGATCTTCTCCCAGTGGTCGACGCGCAGTTGCACGGACGGAGGAAAAAACTCGTAGTTGGCCAGTTCGGGGCGATCATCGAATACGGTCACCTGAAAATCGAGCTGCCGGGCCAGCGGAGCAACCGCGCGCGCGATATGCCCGGCTCCGGCAATCCAGACCTGTTCGGGAGGATAAACCGTTTCCCGATAAAGATAGTTGCGGCTGGCCGGGTCCTGCACCAATCCGACGGAATAGTCCGGCCGCACTTCCCAAGCCGCCACCTTGGCCCGCGCCGCCAGCGTGCGCCAGAGGCTGGCGCTCTCGCGGGCCCCAGGGAGCAGGACGCAGGAGACCTTCCCACCACAAATCAACCCATCGTCCCAACCGAAATCGTGGTCGAGCACAAGGTCGAATGTTTGCGGCTGGCCGGTGCGCAGACTCTCAAAGCCTCGCTTTCGCACCTCCGCCTCGAGGCAGCCCCCACCCAGAGTGCCGATGATCCGGCCGTTATCGAGGAACAGGGCTTTCGCTCCGCGCTTCTGGGGCGTCGAGCCTTTCGCGCCCGAAATAATCCCCAGGACGAAGCCTGCGGGATCCTGACAGGCGGCCGCCAGTTGTTCGTAAAAATTTTCGGGCATTTGAGAAAATTAAGCAGGGCGGACCGCATCATTTCGGACCGGCATCGACCGGATTCGCGCGCCCGTCGCGTGAAAGATGGCATTTGCAATAGCTGGCGCAACACCAATTATCGGGGTTTCCCCGGCGCCGACCAACGGCAGGTCGGGACGATCCAGCAGCAGTGTTTCCATCACTGGCACATCCCGAAAACGGGGCACATGATATTTCGAGAAATGGGCGGTCAGGCTCTTGCCATCCTTGAACCGGACTTCCTCCCGCAAAGCGCCGCCCAGCCCTTGCAGAATCGCTCCTTCCACCTGCGCTTTGAGATTTCGGGGATTTTGGATCGGTCCGCACTCGAAGGCCTCGACGATCTGAACCACTTTGTAGCCGCCCGACTCGGTCAGGTCGACCTGCACGCAGCAAGCCACCACCGAGCCCTTTTCCGTGCCGCAAGCCAGGCCCACCCCGGTTTTCACGGAGCGCCTGCCCCAGCGGTCGTCCCATTGGAAGCGGTTCGCGGCCGCCACCAGGACGTTCCGGATGCGCTCGTTCTGCAAATGCCGCAAACGGAACGCGAGCGGATTCTGGCCCGCCAGCGCGGCCAGCTCATCCATCATCGATTCGCGGGCAAAGGTATTCGCGGTGGAAGCCAGCCCCCGATAAGAACCGCCGCGCAAAGGCGAATCGGAATTCTTAAACTGGGTGGAAGTGTTCGGGATGTCGTACGGAGTCTCGAGCGCTGACCCGCCCGAATTGATGTTGATATGGCTCCAGAAGACGATCTGGTTATTGGCGTCCAGAGCCGCCCTGATCGGCAGCACGCCCGCCGGACGGAAGTACGCCCAGGTAAATTCCTCTTCCCGGGTCCAGCGAAGATGCACCGGTTTTCCCGCGGCCTTTGCCAGGCGCGCGGCTTCAACGGCTGCTTCGGCGGTGTGTTTGCCTCCAAATCCCCCCCCGGTATCCGGCACGATCAGATGCACCTGTTCAACGGGAATTTGAAAGGCCCGCGCCAGTGAATCCCGCACGCCACCGGGCTGCTGACTCCCGGTCCAAACGGTCAGCCGGCCGTCCTCCCATTCCGCGACAGCGGCGCGCGGTTCCATCGGGGCATGCTGAATGTAGGCCACCGTGTAGAGCGCGCTCAGCTCGCGCGCGCCGACGGGAACGACCGAGTCTCCTCGCTGGCTGGCTCGGCCCTCCTGCGCGTGGGCCTGCAAGTGCTCGAAAAGCTCATCGCTCGAAGGATGAGGGGTGCGAGTCCATTCGGCCGAATCCTCCAATTTCTGCCGCGCACGCTCCGCCAGCAGTGAATTAGCAGCCGCCACCCCCACGAAATTGCCGTCCCGCACCACCACCGCGCCCGGGATCTGCCGGGCCGGTTCCAGATCGACTTTCACCAGTTCGCTCCGGTAGGCCGGCGCTCGCAAGACTCTCCCGTAGAGCATGCCCGGACGAACGATATCCGACGGATACTGCCTGGCCCCGGTGACAATTTCCCTGCCCCCGACCTTGGGGCTCGGGTGGCCCAGCACGGCGCATTGGGACATCGGCTTCAACTCGACTCCACTCAGCCGGGCGCCCTTCAGCGCCGGCGCCTCCGCCGCCAGATCCGAGTAGCTGAACGATTGGCCCGCGGCCAGGCCTTCGACTCGCCCGTCGCTGACTCGCAAACGAGCGGCTCCAACACCGAATTTGCGGGCGGCGCTGTCCAGCAGGAGTTGCCGGGCGGCGGCGCAACCGCGGCGCACCGAAGGCACAGTGTCCGGAGTGGTCCGACTGCCCGCGGTTCCGCCATCGTTCGGACCGAAAGCAGAATCGGCCATCACCATCTTCACGCGCTCGACCGGAACTTGCAGTTCCTCGGCTGCCGCCATGGTCAATTCGGTGCGAGCCCCCTGCCCCACCTCAACCTTGCTGGTGAACACCGTGATCGTCCCGTCGGCGCCGAGATGCAGCCGATCCTCGACGGATGCTTCGGCGACCCGGCCGCGGCGCTGGGCCAGCACATCCGGCAGCACGACCGAAATGAGCAAACCGGCCCCGAGGACGTGAACGAACTCCCGCCGGTTCAACTCGAACCGGTAAGGCAGCGGCTCGGAAAGCTCGTAGCGCTCCACTTCGGGGAATTCAACACGGGGAGGAATAGTTTTCACGGGCGTCCTCCCTTTTTAGCGGCGAGTTCCACGGCGCGCAGGAGATTCACATAGCCGCAGCAGCGGCAGAGATTTCCATTCAAAGCCTGCACGATTTCCTCGCGCGTGGGGGAAGGGTTGCCGCGCAGCAGGGCGACGGTGCTCATGATCATGCCCGGCACGCAATAGCCGCATTGCATTGCCTCCGCCTCCAGAAACGCTTCCTGCACCGGATGGAGATGGTCCCCGTTCGCCAGGCTTTCAATGGTCTCGATCCGCTTCCCCGGCAATTCAGACAAAGTAGTGAGACACGAGGGAGTGGGCTTCCCGTCGACCAGCACGGTGCAGGCCCGGCAAGCGCCCTCGCCACAGCCATACTTGGCGCCGGTCAGGCGCAAATCCTCCCGCAAGTAGTCGAGCAGAGAACGATCCGGGTCGCTGGCGACCACCCGGGGCTGCCCGTTCAGTTCGAACTTGAGCTCTGCCATAAAAAAACAAAAGGGACGCGCTGCACAAAACGCGTCCCTGCCTGACTAGTCAAGCCCACGCGTTCGCGGGGCCAGTCGAACAAAACGGAGGTTTAGTTCTTCTTGGAATCGTCAGCCTTGGCCTCGGTTTTGCGCTTGGCCGTCCAATCGCGGTCGCGGGTCTGGCCATCGCGTTCCGTGCTGATCTTGCCAGTGATGGTATCGCCACTCACTTTGCCTTTATACTTGGCTGTAAAGGAGTTGCCGTTGAATTCACGGGTTGCGTCAAACGAGATCTCATCCCCGTTCACTTTGCCGTGCTCAATCTTGGTTTCCCCACCCCGCCCTCCCTGAAGAGCCCCGGTGAGCTTATCGCCCTCGACTTTAAGCTTGAGAACCTGTTCCCGACCCGGATTGCCATCACGCCCCGGCATCGTCCAGGTCCAAGTGCCGTTCGGATCGGCCTTCTTGTCCTCAGCGCGGGCGCTCACGCCCACAAATAAAAGCAACGCAGCCGCCACGAGAATAATCGAAGATAAACGTTTCATATGTGTTGATTTCTGCCGCGACAATTCGCCTTTGGCCTGCAAGTCGCGGATTAAGCTCAATGACGCGCGAGCTCGTTACCCGGTTACAACGGTTCCCGAGGATTTAGAGCGAAGGGGTCACCAGGCGGTAAAATCGCTGCGCAGCTCCCGGGCTTGCCGGAATCACCATGTCCCCGCCCGCATCGGCCCCGGGAATGTCCAGCAACCGGGTCCAGCCATCGGCATTCAAGGAATCGCGGTAAAGGATGGAGTAGGAGCGGCCCGGGGCGGCGAAAAAGCGAATGCCACCCGTACCGTCCTGCCCCACATCCAGAACGCTTTCAGCTGACCGGGGATTCGTCCCGGCCAGATATTCGTCCCGATTGCTAAAACCATCCCCATCAGCGTCCTGGGTGGCGTCCGCCGGGTCATAAGGATTTAACCCAAAAGCAAACTCCCAATCGTCCGGAATGCCATCGCCATCACTATCCACTGGCACGGTCACATAAGCGGTTTCGCTGGTCATCGCGCTGCCCGTTCCGGCCACCACGACCGCATAATCCCCTGAGTCCGAAGGCTGAAGATTCGTGAGGCTCAAGGTGCTGGAGGTCGCCCCGGCCAGCGGTTGGGAGCGATGCAGCCATTGATATTTAAGAGGACCTTGACCGGTGGCTTCCACTTTCAGGGTTGCCGTGCCACCCAGCGTGGCAAACTGGCCCTTCGGCTGAACCGTAATCACCGGCGGAGCGGCAGGCGGCGTTGATGAGCCTGCGCTCGGCAGCGCGGCGGTCCATTTGCGGGGATCGTTGCCTAAGCCGGACAGATCCACCCGTGTGAGCGAAAAACCGGAACCGTCCGCGCCGGCATTCCAGCGAGCGTGATCCGAAAAATCGACCTCATCCTCCGCCACCCAAATGGCGGTTCCGCTGCTGGCGTCGGTGGAAGGCCGTTGCAGAATCACCTGGTCTCCTCCGTTCCCAAGATTGCCCTGGTACGGCCCGAAGAGCGGCACTCCAGTCGGCACCGCGTATTTGGACCGGAAGATCGCGACCTGGGCTGGGTCGGCCGCCGGGTCAAAGTTCACCACCAACGCCAGCCCGTTCGGAGGCAGGGAAACGCCCGTTGGGAACGTGAATTGGGCGCCGCCAGAAATCTGCCAGGTGTTTGTCGAGAGGCCTGCATCCGAGAGATTTACCGATTGGGCGGATCGGTTCAGCAGCTCGATATACTCGTCCTCGGTATTGTTCCAGAACGCGCCGTTGAGAAAAACATCCGGCGGGTGATACATCATCTCAGAAATGATCACCGGAGCTTCCAGTGAGCCCGCGTTCGCCGATCCAAAGGTGGGACTCTGCTGGAGAATAAACTGCTCATGCCCGGAGCGGTCGAGGTAACGACCGCCGGAAACGTCCGGCGGTTGCGCCCCGTATTTGAACCCATGCAGAAAGCCGGTGAGCTGGCCCGCCGAATCCGCAGACAAAAGATAAACCTCCCCGCCCGCAGGTGAAAAATGAATCGACTGGCGAGTCGAACCTCCGAACTGTTCACTGGTGAACACCACAAAACGACCGCCTGCGATTACCGTTCCGGCAGGAATCTGGAACTTGCGCGGCTGCTGCCGATCATCGGTCAGAAACCAACCGCTAATGTCCGCCGGAATCGACCCGAGATTCAGCAACTCGACCTCTTGGGCGGCGCCCGCCGACGGATTGGCGAGCAATTCGTTCACGACCACAGCAGAGGTTGGGGGCCCTGCCGCCGCGAGTTCCGCCGCGCCGGGCGAGCCGCCTTCCTCGGCGCTCGGCTGCCAATCGGTAACATCCACCAGGTCCGCGCTGTTCGGAAATCTGGGCACGAGGGAAAAACCAGATCCGTCCGTGATCGGATACCAGCCATCTTTGAAACGGATTTGGGCAATCGGCTCCCCCAAGGCGCCCGTGACGGAAAAAGAGTCCCCGGCATTGTTCAACGATCCCGAATAAATGCCCGCCCAGGCAACCCCCGTTCCATAACGGGAAGCGAAAGCCGCCGCGTTCTTTCCAACGACTACGTATTCCCCGGGCTGAAGCGCCCGCGCGGGAAAGGTGAACTGGATGCCTCCGCTGACGGTGATTCCTTCCAACGATAAAACGTCGGAGCCGGCGTTCTGGAACTCCACAAACTCAAAGTCGCCTGCGCTGAACGGGCTTCCGCTGGGAGGCGCCGCGGGATGGTACATGACTTCCGTCACGGCCAACGCTGGCCTGGCCACAGCGAAGCTCCGGACCGATGGCCCGCTCCAGACGCTTCCGGAAAGGCGGCGGGCAAAGATCCGGCTGTTGTTCTGGAGAGTAATCGGCGTGGTGTAACGCAGAGCCTTGGGCGAGATCGCGCCACCCGGCAAGCGAGGATCAGAACCGTCGCGCGTGTAATAAATGGCTCCAGCCCCGCTCCCGGCGAGAGCGAGCAAGCTGCCCGGCCGCGTAATGCCGCCTGGCTGATCGAAAGTGGGAACTGGCAGAAACTGGCTGTCGATCCAGTTGTAGCGTCCTTTCACCCAATTGGTGAACGATTGAATAATGCCCGCGTAACTTGTGGGTGTCGCGTAGAGCGGCGGATTCGGCCAGATGTACGTGCCTAAACGCGGCCAGCGCTGGAAATCCCGCGAGGCCGCTTCGCTCAACAGGCCCGCAAGTTCCTGGGCGCGGGCGACAACATTGCTGCCCGCCAGCACATTCGTTCGCAGCTGGCTCCAACGATCCGCAATCTTTTGGGTGAAATCGGGATCACCGGTGGTCCCATCGCTGCCGGTCGTGCCACACATCAGCCGCCGGAGCCAGATGTGGTCGTTCTCGCTGCACTCCTGCCAATACCAGTTGGAGGTGTTCGCCCCGTCCAGATAATCCGCGTTCCCGAAACTCAGGTTCCAATCCCAGATCGGAGACATATGAACCTTGCCGTTGCGAGGCTTGAAAAAGTAATTGCTCAGCCGATAGCCATCGATCTGCTTGGCAAACTCCACGATCCAGTGGTAATCGACGAACGAATCCGCATCGATGTAGTACGACCAGTGATTCGTGCCGGTCGCGGTCTTCCAGTTGGGCGCGTAAAGCGCCGTCTCGAGTTGGACGAGATAATTCCGCAGCCAGGCTTTCTGCGCGGCGGTGGCCTCGGCCGGCTTCGGCTGGTGCAGCTTCAAGGTCTGGGCGGAAAACCCGGCGGAGGCGCTGCCAACGGTGGTGAAGTTATAGTCGCCCGGACTGTCCTTATCCTTCTTGAACATGTAACCGCCGGAGATCTCGGGCTCCGCCGCGTTGTAGGGCGTGAGCTGATCAATGTCGACCCGGTTGTGATCGATCTTGATCTTCTCCACCAGAATGTAGATGCCCGCGTAGTCCGCGCTGTAGTTCACCTTCCCGCCGGAAGTGTCGAGGAAAACTTCCACGAAACGCCGCCGCACGGAATAGTGCCCCATCTTCTCGTAAAGCTCATAGGCCATGAAGTTCTGCAGAAACGGCTTGTCCGAGTAGGGAGCGTAGATTGCCCAGTCATCGTCCTGCGGCAGCCCGAACAGTCCTACGCCCAGCTGCTGGCGGTAGGGATCTTCAAAGCTGAAATTGTACTGTCTCTTCGGGAATCCGGCCGAAGTCTGGCCCCGCACCTCGATTCCGCCCTGCCCCACAAACTCCGGCTTCCCGAGCACCGAACTGCGGCCCCGATGCGTGTCGATCGCCACGACCGAGGCAAAGGTGCGCGGAGTCACATCCTGGCCCACTCCCTGCCCTCCTGTGGAGATGATCAGCAGTGGGAGATTTGAGCTGAATCCAGCCACCGTGCCATCCACCAGGGTGTAGGTGGCCGCCGCGATCGGCCCGGGCAACAACCCGGTTTGGAAAACACGCGCCTTGAGAACCAGGCTGGCGCTTACGGTAATTCCTCCCGCATAAGCCGGGGAGCTCGCCGTCGGAACCGTCCCGTCGATCGTATATCGAATCTGGCCCGACGGCGCGCCCAGCTTCACCGACAGCGAGTTATTCGTATAAACTCCCGACGGCCACGACAGCGTCACTTCGGGAGCGAAGCCCGGACCGCTGGCTGCATTCGCCGCGCCCGGCGTGGGCGTCCCCAGGTAACCCGTTAACCCCGGGTTGGCAGGATCCCGTCCATAGGAAACATCCGATTGCTGGCGCGGGTACGGAGCAAATTCTGAAACAATGTTCCGGCCCGAATCCACCAAGGCCAGATAGCCGCCGCTTTTATCGATCTTAAAGTTTGTATGCAGCGGCGCCACGGAGTTCGTTCGATCCTTCCCGGAGGCGAAGATCAACAGGTACTTCCCCGCATTCAGGGTGACCGCCGGAAAAGCCCACTTGGTGAGATTGGTCGGGTTGTCGGTCAGGAACCATCCTTCGAGATTCGCTACGGTCGAACCGGTATTCAGCAACTCGATCCAGTCGGTGCGGTCCCCATCCTCGTCTTTAATCCCGTGCACATTGTCGGCCAGAAACTCCGAGATGATGACGGCGGCGCGGTTGTCCGCCGGCTGCACCGTATAGCTCCAGGCGCCACCGCCAAACGGATTGTTCGCCAGATCCGTGATCCCCGCGTTGGCCGCCCACGCCACGGACACTTTGCCGTTCGGCTGAGCCGGAAAGGTAAAGGCGTATTCCCGAGGCGAAATGGCCTTCACCGCCGTGGCCGGGACCCCATTGACGCTCAAATCCGCCGCGTCCACGCCGTTCACATTTTCACTGAAAACCACGTCCAAGCTCGCCAGTTCACTGATCGTTGCGCCGGCGGCGGGCTCCGTGGAAATCATGGTCGGAGGGGTTTCATCCAGATCGCTCTCAATCGAGAGGTCAAAAAAGAGATCAGAGCTGGTGGCATTGGCGTTGAACACCTGGACGGCGACGATGTTCGTGCCGGAGACGACCGGCCCTTGCGCATTATTGGTGACGCTGAAAGAATTGAGCGTCGCCTCGATCGCCGACACCGCCCACTGGTTGTAGGCCAGGTTGCCATCCGGCACGTTGTAGCGCCCCACTTCGCTTCCGTTGATCCAAATGATGCAACCGTCGTCAATGTTGATGTTCACCGTGAAAACGTTGCCTGCCGAAGGCGCCCGCGCGACAAAGGAACCTCGAACAAAAACACAGGAGTAGCCGCCGTCCTGCGACGATGGGACCAAACTGGCCAGAGTGAATTCGGGCGCGGAATTTGGAGGATTGGCATAGCCGATCGGAGCGGACCCGGAAGACCACTTCGAATCATCGAAGCCCGCCTTGCGCCAGGCCGCAGCGTCCGGAGTCGAAGCCTCGCTCAGGCCCAGGCTGTAGCGCCAGGACGAACCATACGGCAGAATTTCCGCCGCAGGGATTGAATTGAGGAACGCCAGCACCGAGAACAGCCAAAGAGCAAAAGCTCGCAGAGTATTTGATCGCATCCAACTTTGCACAGATTCGCAAAAAGCAGCATGATTCTTGCCGTTTTCAGATGCGCTCCGTGTGCCGGAACGATACACCACAAAATCCGGCGCGCCAGCGGCGGGCATTCTTCACGCCCCGGCCGACGCTAACGGCTTCCGTCTGCTCCCTTTGGCTTTCCACGCTTTCCAAAATTGATGGATCCGTCCGCAAAAATCCTTGGGCTTTTCCTCGAACAGCCGGCCGCCGAGCTTGAACGATTCGGCGCGAAGGATTTTCTGGCGCGCGTCTATCAACGCCACCAAGCGCTGGGCTTCCGGCTCCAACCCGACCTCCACGGATTTCTTCACCGCCGCTTGCCGGAGCAAATGCAGATCGTGGTCACTCCCCAGCAGGTCGCCCAGTTTGCCAAACTCCGCAGAAAGCGCGCCCAGCTGTTCCGGCCAGGCGGGCTGCAGGAGCTGCAATAGGTGCCACAGGTCTTTCACCTGCTTGCGCCATTCGTGGAAGCGCTCCGGAGCAGGATCGCGCCGAACTTTGTCCAGGGCGCCGCGTCCGGCCCGATACGCGCGCTTGAGCGACGGCCCAGCCACGCGCCAGGCATTCTCCCGGACCTCCCAGGTTTTGAATCGAGCCGCTTCCGCGCGGAGAAGGCGCTTTACCGCTTTCCGAGCGCCACCGCGCATAAAGCGGATGAGCTCCTGCTGAAAATCGTCCTCCAAGGATGCCCGCAACGCTACCCACGCTGGCTCCGAACCTCCCTTTCTCCGCGGCCGGGCGAGCAGGTCCAGAGCGCGGACTCGGACATATGCATCGCGGGGCCCGGCCAGATGACCGGCGGCTTCGCGCAAGACAGAATTGGCCCGGTCAAACTCGGACTCGCCAATTTCCTTCCGCACGAATCGGAGGAGCGCCCGCAGCTTCTTGATTTCCTTCCGGGCGGCATGAATCGCCTCCGGAGTCCGCTGATCACATCGTTTGAGCGCGCGCCCCACGCAGGCCCGGCTAATTCGGCTGAGGGATTCGGGCAGCGTCTCTTTCCGTTTAAGCGCAAAAGCCATGAGCAGCGGTTTCGCTCCGTTTCTTTTGGCCGAAGCTCTCGCCCTTTTCCGGCCCTGTCAAGACGGGCCCCCGCGAGCCCGGCCGCCCTGTTACTCAATTGTTACGCGCCAGGCGCGATTGCGGCTTGCCTCCCGGACATTCGCCACCAAAATCATCCGGTGAAATTTGGATCCAGACTGTTGGCGGGTGGCTCGAAGTTCGCTGTCCTCCTCGCTTCCTTCGCGGCTGCGCTCTGCAGTTCGCCGCCCAACGATCCGCCCAAGCCTTACCTGCACCCTCCGGCGGTAAACAAATTCGCCCATCACGATCCCACCGGAACCACGATTCTTTCGAACGGCCGGTTCCTGCGCCCGGCCGGAACTCATTACCCGGTCGCTCACTTTCCCTACGGCCTGGCGATGACCCGCGATGGAAAGACCCTCTTTGTCGCCAGTGACGGAGCGGGCCAGCTGGTGGAGAACTGGCAGACCACTCCATCCATCCAGCCCGTGCCGCTCTCAGCCGAAGGAGCCAAAAAGCAGCGCCATAACAGCGGTGGAGCCGACTTCTCCCCCGATGGCCGCTTCCTCTATTGGAGCGGCGGCGAAGGCGGAAACATCCTGATCTACGACACCGCCACGCGCTCCCTGACCGGCAGCGTGAACGTCAATGCGCGCGTGGATCAAACCGACTACGAGGACAGCTATGTGGTCGATCTGAAATGCAGCCAGGATGGCAAATATCTTTATTGCGCCGACGTGACCAACTTCCGCGTCTGCGTCATCGACCTGGAAAAGCAGGCCGTCGCCGGATCGGTCCGCGTCGGGCGCTATCCCTACGCCCTCCTGGTTTCGGGCAACCGCGTCTTCGTGGCCAATATCGGGCTTTTCGAATACAGCCCAGTGCCGCCGCCCAGTGATCCGCGCTTCGACAAACGCGGCCTGACCCGGCCTCCCTTCGCCTATCCGAGCCGCGAAGCGCGCGACGGGGTGGAGTTTGAGGGGCGGAAAATACCCGGCCTGGGCGAAGATAATATTCCAGAATCCTTCTCCGTCTGGACCGTAGACGTCACTGACCCCGCCAAACCGGCCGTGCGCAACCGCCTCAAGACCGGGCTGCTCATCCGCGCTACCTCGGACAACGGCAAGACAGTCGGCGGCAGCGCGCCGAATTTCCTCGCGGGCGATATCCGGGGAATCTTTGTTTCGAATGGAAATAACGATCTGATCGAACGTCTGGAACCGAACGGAGGAGCCATCACCAAAAGCCAGCGCCTGGTGCCGTCCGATCTGGTGGCGAACGTCCGCGGAGTCAGCCCGGCCGGCATGTGCCTCTCGCCCGATGGCAGGACGCTCTACGTGGCGGAGCTGGGCATCAATTCGATCGCGGTCCTGGATGCGGAGTCGCTCTGGGTCAAAGGCCGGATTCCCACCGCCTGGTATCCTTACCGGCTGACCCTCTCGCCCGACGGCCAAAAAATGGCCGTGATCTGCTTCCGCGGCTTCGGCAACGGGCCGAGCGCAGGGGCCAACCGCCCGAAAAGCGACTTTCTCGGAATGCGTGGCGTTTTGACCATCCTGGACACTCCGTCCGATTCGGAATTGCCCGCCCTGACTCAACGTGTTTTGGAAAATAACGGCATCGTCGACTCCACCCGCGATCTGCCCGCGATGCAATCACCGGTGATCCCAATCAATCCCGGGGATAAATCGGCCGAGATCAAATATGTCGTCTTCATCACCAAGGAAAACCATACGTTCGACACCATTTTCGACCGTGTCCCAGGCTCCGAGAATGACCCCTCCCTGCTTCGCTGGGGCTTGCACCAAACGATCACCCAAGCCGGTCAACCCACGCTCGAGAACGTCGGCGTGATGATGAATCACAACGCCCTCGCCCGCGAATTCACCCTCAGCGACAACTTTTACATGGAACCCGAAGCCTCCGGGGTGGGCCATCGCTGGCTGGTCGGCGTGCAGCCGAACAACCTGATGCAAATGACCTACAGCGTCGGCTGGCAATTCAAGAAGAACAGCACCGCGCCCGGCCGCCGCTATTCCATGGGCTCCAACGGCTCGTTGATCCCCGAGGATTATCCTGAAGCCGGCTCGATGTTTGATCACCTCGGCCGCGGCAAAGTCCGCTTCCGCAACTACGGGGAAGGCTTCGAATTTCCCGGCGTGGGCGAAGACGAGGATGAGTCACCAACCGGCGCTCGCGAAGTGGTGAATGTCCCGATGCCGAAAATCCTCTACGACAACACCTGCTTCGGCTTTCCGATCTTCAACATGAACATTCCCGACCAGTATCGCGCTCACTGGTTCATGAAAGATGTGAACGCCCGCTACATCCGCGGGTTCCGCCGGTTCCCGTCCTTCATCAACATCGCCATCTGCAACGATCACGGCACCGGTCCGAAGCCGGGCAAGGGCTATCCCTACGTCGCATCCTGGATGGCGGACAATGACCTGGCTCTGGGCCGCATTGTCGAGTTCCTCTCCCACACCAAGTATTGGAAGAACATGGCGATCTTTGTGACTCAGGACGATTCCGGCGGGGAACCGGACCACATCGACGCGCAACGCAGCGTCCTGCTGGTCATCAGCCCCTGGGCCAGGCGCGGCTACGTGTCCCATCGCAACACCACCATCGTGAGCATGCACCGCACCCTTTATCAGATTTTCGGCCTGCCCTCCTTGAACATGTTCGACGCTCTGGCCAACGATTTCTCCGATTGCTTCACCACCACGCCCGACTTCACTCCCTACACGGTGAAGCCGGTCGATCCCCGCATCTTCGACCCCGAAAAGGCGAAAGATCCCAAGGATCCGGACTACGGCCAGGCCCGACGGACGCGTTCGGTGCCGATGGACGACGATGATGAGATGGAGAAAAATCTCACCCGTGGCGCGCAAGAGACCAAGCCGGCGGGGCAACATTAGGAAGAGCCCCGCTCAGACCGAGATTTGGCTTGAGCGGGGCTTTCCACCCCCTGATTCTGTGAGCAAACCAGGACCGTGCCGGGGGCGCCCATCGATTCGCCCAAAAGGCTCGGGGTGAGTTCGCGCAGATCATCAACCGCAATGAAACTTCCGCCCTTTATCGCCCTTCTCCTTCTCGCGCTCAATTGTTACCTCCCCGAGGACTGTCGGGCCGCCATCCTGGACAAGCAGAAACTGCTCGAGGCGCAGACCTTTTGGGATAACCGGGATTGGGATTGGTACAAGGCCCAAATCCCTTTTCTCGAGACGCCGGATGCTGACATCGATAGGACCTACTACTACCGCTGGGAACTGATCACCAAGCACCTCACCTACGGCTCGCCCGAGTCGGGTTACAGTTTTACGGAGTTCATCGATCGCCCGTTCTGGTCGGGCGCTTATGGGGCCATCAGTTGTCCCGCCGGACACCAGATTTATGAAACGCGCTGGCTGCACGACAGCCGCTACGCCCGGGACTACGCCCGCTACTGGTTTTTAACGCCGGGGGCTCAACCGCGTAACTACAGCACCTGGCTGGCCGACAGCGTCTGGGCGCTCCAGGAGGTGCATCCGGATGCCGCTTTCGTGCGCGATTTATTGCCAAGGCTCGTCGCGAATTTTGAAGGGTGGGAGAAGGGGCATTGGGTGAGCGAAGCCGGACTGTTTTGGCAGATTGGGCACGACGACGGCATGGAGTTCAATATCAACAGCCGGCAAACCAAGGATATCCTGCGGGGCGCGCCCGGTTACCGGCCTTCCTTCAACGCCTATATGTGGGCCGACGCGAGGGCGATCGCGCGCATGGCCGAATTGGCCGGCCAGCCGGAGATTGCCCAGCGCTTTACCGCGAAGGCAGCGCAACTCAAGGAACGCCTCCAGACCTGGCTCTGGGATCCCAAGCGGGAGTTCTTCATTCAACGGTACAAGAACGACGAGGAGGACAAAGACGGCAACCGAATTCGGGCAGGCAGCTTCACTTACGAAACCGGCCGGTTTGCCGGCAGCCCGCATGGGCGCGAGGAAATTGGCTTTGTCCCCTGGCAATTCAACCTGCCCGATCGAGGCTATGAAACGGCCTGGAAGTTCCTTATGGACACGAACTACTTTTTCGCCGAATTCGGCCCTCTCACCGTGGAACGCCATGACCCCATGTATTTCCTGTCCAAATCCTGTTGCTGGTGGAGCGGGATGTCCTGGCCCTATGCGACCACCCAAACGCTGAAAGCCCTGGCCAATCTCCTGCAGAATTATCAGCAGGATTACGTTTCGCCGTCCGACTATCTCAGATTGCTCCAAACCTACGCCCGCACTCACCGGAAAAACGGCAAGCCCTACATCGCGGAGGCCGCTCATCCGGACACCGGGTCTTGGGAAGGGCACGATGGCTACAATCACAGCGAGCACTACTTCCATTCCGGCTTTGCCGACCTGGTCATTACCGGCCTGATCGGCCTGCAAGCCCGGAACGACGAGATCCTCGAGGTAAAGCCGCTCGCTCCGTCCACCTGGGATTACTTCGCTCTCGAAGATCTGGCCTACCACGGCCGTCGGATTACCGTGCTCTGGGACCGCACTGGGGGCCGCTACGAACGCGGCCCGGGCCTGCATCTTTTCAGCGATGGCACGGAGATCGCGACTTCACCGACTCTCCACTCTTTGCAGGTTCGCCTGCCGTCCGCCAAGCCAGCCTCGGACACGGCTGCATCGATGAACTTCGCGGTGAACAACGAAGGTTATTTCTATCCGAAGCTGACCGCCTCCTACCTCACGCCTGGCCAGCAACTCTCGAAATTGAATGATGGTAATTACTGGTATCACCTCCATCCTCCGAACCGCTACGCATTCACCGGTTCCACGAATGCCGAAGATTGGTGTGAACTCGATTTCGGAACGCCCCGCCCGATCCACACCGTCAAGCTCTACTTTCTGGATGATGGCGACGGCCTGATCCGTCCCCCTGTCGGTCTGAAGTTGGAACGGGAGGTCGCCGGCGCCTGGCAGGAAATCTCTACGGCGGGATCTCAAGGTCCAATCGGAGGCCACCGGGCCACCGTCTGCTCCTTTCCCGTTTTGGATGTCCGCCGGCTAAGGGTTTCGTTCCGCCACCCCGCGGGAGGCCGCACCGGACTCAGCGAAATCGAAGCTTGGGGCCCCGCCCTTCCCGACTACGTCGCGCCGCCGCCCCCGGAAGGCAATCTCGCTTTGAACCTGAGCGGCACTGGCTTCCCAAAAGTTTCCGCCTCGTACACCTCGCCCTACGATCAGATCAAGACGGTGAACGATGGCCGAGTCTTCTACACAGCCACTCCCAACAACCGCTGGACGACCTACGGCTCCACCAATCAAATCGATTGGCTGGCCGTTGACTTCGGCAAAAGCCAAAGTGTCGGGCGGGTGAACCTCCACATTTATGATGATCACGGCGGCGTTCAAGCGCCCCGCAATTATGAGATCGAGTATTGGAGCGAGAGCGCTTGGCATCCCGTGGCCGGCTCAAAAAGAACTCCAGCTGAACCGGTCGGCAGCGCCCTGAATACGATTACCTTCGATCCGATAGCCACGTCCCAGATTCGCGCGCTGTTTCATCATCGCGGCGAAAGCCGGGACCGAGGTCGCTCCGGGTTGACGGAGATCGAGATTTGGGAGCGTTGACGGCCGCGCGGCGGTTGCGGGATTCCCAGCTAAACGGCTGCTTTTTCTCGAACCTTGTCTCGTTTCCCTAACGAGACGGTCTGCGCGGCCTGGCGTCAGCCGATCAGGACTTTCACGGTGGCCTCCAGGCTGGCCGCGTCCGCGATGTTCACCACCTGGGCGGCTTTATCGATCCGCTTCATGAAGCCGGTCAAAGCCGCGCCGGGCCCCAACTCGATGAAGCGGGTAAAGCCTTGCCCCAGCAGATAGCGGATCGACTCCTCCCAACGCACCGAACTCGTCACCTGCTCCACCAGGCGCGCGCTGATTTCTCCGGCGGTGGCGTGGGGCTGAGCCGTGACATTGCTAATCACCGGCACGGACGGCAGATGGAGCGGGATCTCGCTCAACGCTGTGCGCAACTTCGGCTGCGCGCTCGCCATCAGCTTCGAGTGATAGGCGCCGGCCACCGTCAGCGGCAGAGCCCGCTTCGCCCCTTTGGCTTTAGCCAGTTCGCAAGCCCGGTTGATCGCTTCCACTTCACCCGAGATCACGATCTGCCCTGGGCAGTTCAGGTTCGCCAGTTCCGCGCCGGCTTCGACGCAAGCCGCCCGGGTGGCCGCCTCGTCCAGGCCGATGATCGCGGCCATCGTTCCTTTGGTGACCTCGCAAGCCTCCTGCATAAAACGTCCGCGCGCCCGCACCACGCGCAAGCCATCCTCAAAGGACATGACGCCCGCCGCCGCCAGGGCGGTGAACTCCCCAAGCGAAAGCCCGGCCGTGGCCTGCCAGGAAAAACCGGGGACCTGCTCCTTGAGCAATTGAAAAGCGATCCAGCTCACCAGGAAAATCCCGGGCTGGGCGTTCTCCGTCTTGGTCAGCTCCGGCTCCGGCCCGGAAAAACAGATGCCTGCCAGATCGTAACCCAGAATCCGGTTGGCGTTGTCAAACGCGGCTTTGGCAGTCGGAAATCTCTCCGCGAGATCCTTGCCCATCCCCACCACCTGCGCGCCCTGTCCGGCGAACAACAATGCTGTCTTCTGCATATATGCGCCGCCATCAAACAGGAATTTCCCGGCCTCGCCGAGCAAAACGTTATCCAAAAACCGCGCTGGCCTCGCCCGGACCCAGCCAGAAGTTGCAGGCCCGCAGGCTTACTTGATGAGCTTGCCGGAAGCATCGTGCATGATCGGGCCGCGCGCCTGAATCTTCTCGGGTGCATTCTCCACTGGGACATGCAAAGGAACGTCCGCCCGCCGGCCTTGCGGGCGCGCCCATTTCACCGCGTTGTAGATGATTCGCTGGATCTGCGGGTTGTGGTAGATGGGATAGAGCTCGTGCCCGGGACTGAAATAGAAAATCCGGGCGCTCCCGCGCGTCCAGCAACTGCCGCCGCGGAACACCTCTCCGCCTTCGAACCACGAGATGAAGACCTGCTCGTCCGGCTGCGGAATGCCGAATGGCTCCCCATACATTTCCGATTCCGGCAGCTCAATGTAATCTCCGATCCCTTCCGCGATCGGATGCCCCGGGTTGACGTTCCAGACACGCTCGCGTTCACCCGCCTCCCGATAGCGCAGCGCACACGTGGTGCCCATCAGGCGCTTGAAAATCTTCGACCAATGCCCGGAGTGCAGGACCACCAGGCCCATGCCATCCAACACCCGCCGGTGCAGCCGGGTCACCGTGTCCTCGGTCACATCATCGTGCGCGGCATGCCCCCAGTAGAGGAGCACATCGGTATTCACCAGCAGATCATGCCCCAACCCCTGGTCGCGATCGGCCAGAGTCGTGGTGCAAACATCGACGCCAGGAAACGATCGCAATGCGGCCGCCAGCGTTTCGTGAATCCCCAGGGGATAAATTCGGGCAACCGCCGGGTTGCTCCGCTCGTGGATAAATTCGTTCCAAATAGTGACTCGAATCAGGCTCATGTCGGGGTGATTTGAGGACGCTAACAATTTCACCTGCAAAGGCAAGCGCCGGGAAACGAAAGAAGAGATCCAGAGCCCACCGAATCGGCAGATCGACCATCGAACGCCACGCTCCTCGCCGAGCGACGCCCAGACCGCCACCGCTTGCGTCCCGCCGAGCCTGTCACGAACGAGCGCGAGACGCCACCTTAGAAATCAGTTTCCGAAAATCTTCTTATACCAGGGCTTGTTCCGCGGCGGTTCCGCCGCCAGGGACGAATTTAAGCGTTCGCCCACCTCCGGCGGGACTGGGTGGTTCTGGCTGTCAAAACGGAGCAAGTCGTCCACCGAGGCGAACTCCTGCGCCTGCTTCGCAGCGCTCGCCTCGCTTAGACTTTGAACCTGTTCACTCCGTTCCTCCTGCCGCAATTTCGTATATTCCGGTTTCATCATTGGGTTGGGTTGTCAGGCTGATCTTCTGAAATGTCCGGCGAAAGCCTTCCGAGCCCGGTGCAGCTTGCCGCGCACCGCGTCCGCCGACTGCTCGGTGAGGTGGCCGATCTCGTCGTAGCTCAGCTCCTGATCCGCCACCAGCAGCAACAGCAGGCGATACTCGTCCGGCAGCTTGTCCAGGGCCTGCTGAATGCGTTCGCCCAGCTCCTTGGTTTCCAGCACGCGCAGCGGATCGTCTTCCACCGTGCCCGCCGTTTCCCAGACCGCATCGTCGGCATTGCTGAACATGTGCCGGGAATGCCAGCTCTGCTGCAGGTTCTGGCAATGGTTGATCGTGATCCGGTAAAGCCAGGTCCGAATCCCGGCGTCCCCGCGGAAGGAATCGATCTTCCGGTAAGCCTTCACAAAGACGTCATGGGTCGCGTCCTGCGCCTGGGTGGGATCACCCAGAAGCCGCAGCGCCAGATAGAAAATGCACTGCGCATGCTCCTCGTAAATGGCCCCAAAATCCCCGGACACCCACGCCGGCCGTTTCATCTCCATCGCGCGCTCTCCCGTTTCCTGGCTCATCACAGCGGCTTGCATCAATCAGTTGGACCGCCCCCGCGGCCAACGGTTACGAAAAAATTCTCGCGACGCCGGCCGCCGACACCCGCTCGGCAGTCTTAACTGCCGCTCTCGATCTCCCGAATTGCTTCCTGGAACGTCGCTTCATCCATCGACACCAGATTACTCGGCGCCGGGAACTGGCCATTCCCTACTTCCGCCGCGTATTCCCGGAAGGCCGCGATCCGCTCCTGCTGCAGCCGTTCGTACTCCTTCCGGAAATTGCGATAGGCCTTGGCATGACGCGGGATCCGCTCGTCGTAATCTCCCAGAATATCGTCCGAGAACAGGAACTGCGTATCACATCCGCTGCCCGAGCCGAGGGACATCAGGATCAGGGAGGTCTTCCGGCACAGATAGGCGGCGAGCGGGTGCGGTACCAGTTCAAGCTCGGCGGCGTAGGCTCCGGCGCTCTCCAGCCGCTTCATTTGGTCGAACAGGCGTTTCGCTTCCGCCGCCGTCTTCCCGATCGCCCGCACATTCGTCCAGGTGGCATGGCGCGGAACCATCCCAAGGTGGCCCACCACCGGAATCCCTTCCCGCGCCATCGCTTCAATGATCATCGGGCTGGCCGAGCAATACACCGAGCTGGCCCCCATTTCCAGCGCCTTGAAGCCGACGCGAATCGCCTCTTCCGTGGTCGCCAGGCCATGCGGAGTCGCACCCGAAATGAAACTGCGTGGGGCTGCGGCCGTGATCAACGGCAGGCGCGCCTGGGACGCCGGAGAATCGAAACTACAGCTCAGCAGGTCGATGCCCGCCGCCTCCGCCGCGGTCGCCTCCTCGGGTGACTTCACATGCACATGCGTGAGGCAGCGCTTCCCCTTCAATTGGCGGAGGTCATAAACCGAATATTTACGGGTTGGTCGTAACACCGCGCTATCTCACGCAAGCCAGCCGGAAGTGTCAAAAGCAAAGGCGGTGGACAGGGACAACGGACGCCCAACCCGAGGCGGCCGGCCGCTTTGGTTGGGGTCCCGCGCTAGCGGTCATCTCAGGGCACACCCCAAAACCCGGTTGCCGCGCGCGGCCCGGCTGTTTAGGGTTCGAACAACCCAAAGCTGCTGATTTTATGCGCCCGAACCCTTGTCCAGGCCCGAGCCGCGCCTTCACTCTCATTGAGTTGCTCGTTGTCATTGCCATCATCGCCATCCTCGCAGGCATGCTCCTGCCCGCGCTGGCTAAAGCGAAAGCCAAAGGCCAGGGCATCATGTGCATGAACAACCACAAGCAGCTCGCCTTCGCCTGGCGGCTCTATGCCGAAGACAATAACGATCACTTGATTGGCGCCGCGAACTGGACGCCTCCGGGAGCCAAAGCCGAACTCCCGAACTGGACCGGCGGCAGCTGGCTCACCACCGCCAAAGGATCCGAGAGCAATCCGGACACTGGGATCACGACCGCTTCACCAAACAGAGCAAACTCTGGCCCTACTGCGGCGGCTCGGTCGGAATCTGGAAAGTATCCGTCTTGGCAACGCCGGATAGGCGGAGAGGAGTGGGGATGAGAAGCTGAG
>CAZMKE010000020.1:0-53951 GCA_964566945.1 uncultured Verrucomicrobiota bacterium
CCCGTTGCATCGGTAGGTCGCCGCGTGAAAAGCTCCTTGAGACGGAGACGAGGATCGTAAGAGTAATCGGTGATAACTCCGTTTCCGTAGGTAATGTTGTTTTGAGCGCCGCTCGGCTGGTAAGTGAGATTCGTGAGGATCGATCCGGTGGGCCCACCGACAATTCGGCTCAGGAGCGTCCGGTCGTTGTATTCATGGGAGATTTCGTCGTTGTCCGGGTAAATCAAGCGTGTGATGCGGTCTGCCGAATCATATTGAAAGCTGGTTTTGTAACTGACGAGCAACTGAGGCTGAGGAACTCCCGGACTGTTGGTGCGCGCAAAATTGAGAAGTAGAGGATCCGGGATTCGCTTGAGGACAGAGGCAACACGGCCCCGGCAGTCGTAACTGGTATGCTCCTCGCCGGAGAGATCTTCCACCCAAGCGAGTTTACCTCTGGTGAGATTGGCAGTGCCGATAGTGGTATCGCCCTGATCGACGTTGGGCACGGGGTAATCGTAATGATACAGCACGTCGATGGCGTCCGGAGGGAGCGAAGAGCGAGGAGCGGAGAGCACAGAGAGGGAGGATGAACGCCAAATGGTGCCTGGTTTTCCGTCCAAATAGTTTTCGGTTAGAATGCGGTTCGCGCCGTCGTAGGTGTATTGGATGTGCTGCTCCTTGGCATCGATTGTTTCTCGGAGGTTGGAGGCGTCGTCGTAAATAAAGGTCATCACACCGCGGTCCGGATCATTCATCCAAATTTTTCGTTTGAGGCCATCGTAGTGGAAATATTTCTCATTTTGCTGAGAATCGATGATTCGCGTGAGTTGATCGTTCAGGTCGTACTCGTAGTGGGTATCCCACGCGGAAATCTTGTTGGTGGGATATCCCTCGTCGGTCAGTTTTACGACCTCGTCCACCTGCACCAGGCGCCCAAGGCCATCGTTGTAGTGGACCATGGGAGTATCGAAGTCGTCCGAGGCAGGATCTGTGTCGTTTTCGTCGTAGCTGCGAGTGAGGAGTGGCTCGTAAACTGTCGTGCGGAAGGTAGCATCCTGGTTGATCGCTTTGATTTCCCGAAGGGTAGCGTCGTAGTCCGTTCGGGAGATGTGAGCGTTCGTCAAGGAGAGAGTGACCAGTTTCCCCGTATCATGGAACTGGCCGGTCCAAGAGCTAGACTCGACATTCTCGAACGAGAGCAAAGCATCGAGGTCCGAGGGTGAAGGCGGAGGGGCAAAGGAGTTCGTGAGCCTCCTCACGTCGGCTGCTACAAGGGAGGAGAAGTATGGGTTCAAAAGGGCGGCGGGCTTTTCGCGGCGGTTGAACAGGGTTGCACCGGAGACCGCCACGCGTGGCGCTGTGGAGCCGGGCGCGGGTTCCGCTTCGGTCTTGGTCATGAGTTGACGGCCCAGGCCATCGACGAACTGGCGGGAAATAAAATAGTAATCGCGCTTGGAAGCGAGCAAAGAGCCCGGAGTGGAGAGCTGAGCAGAGGGACTGGACGGCCCACTAACGTTGGCTGCTACACCGTTCGTTGGAGGTGTTTTATCCAGCTGGCGTGTTTCGACATAGTTGACGAGGTTCGTGCCGTCACTGGGCACAGCGAGGGCATACGTGTATTCCACCGTCGGATAATCGGCGCTGTCGCCCGGGCGGACGATGTTCACGAGGCGGGCGAGCGGGTCGTAGCCATAGGTTGTTTCGACGTCGTTGAAATCCCGCGAACTGCTCACCGTTCCGAAGCCGGGATCGTAGGCCGCGCGGAAAACGAGAGGCTCATTGGTGCCGCCGATATGAATGGTCTCCTGGGCGGGGTAGGTGTGGAAAACGGGGTCGTAAGCAAGCTCCCGAGCATGGCCATCCCCAAGATTGACGCTATTCCCCAAGGCCGATCCGAGCGGATCGAGAATCAGGGATGGATTGCCGAACCCATCATATTTGGTGCGGGCCCTTGAAATGAAATTCGTGGGGTTAGCCGGGTCGATCCACTCACGGGTCAGGGTGAGATCCCCTCGAAGCACCTGACCGAGATTGCTTCCTGTGAATGTTGCATCATCGTAAAAGAACTCCTTGCGGGAGATGACCGGATTCGTCAGACCGCGAACCTCCATACTCGACGGTTCCCGGATCAGCCAGAGGTTTGTGTTAACCGCGTAGGTCGTGCTAGTGATGCGCTCATCCTGCCCTACGAGGCGGTTTGTTCCTTCGACAATCCCGTAGTCGGCGTGGAAAGTTTGATTTCCGAATGTGTCGTAGTCGCTTTCCGTCTCTAGCGTTCGCTCAATCCCCTTTCCAAGTTCCTTCAGAACTTTCAGCGTTCCTGTGGGGTGAGCATACACGATATTAGTTCCGTTCGTGCCCGAGTAGAGAATCCTGGGCGGCGTCACCCATGAGGTCGTCTCATCCCAGAACTGTTTGCCGTCTTCCTGTTCCCCTGTAAGCCGGAGCAATTTGCCTTTCATCACCTCATTGGTCCGCCCCGTATCAAAATAAGAGCGCGTGACCAGAGTCGGTGCGGTGGGATCGCCCACATCGATCTGTTCGACGCGCCCAAAGCCACGAAATTGCCTTTCGACGGGATCGTAGAAACCGTCATGATACCCGAATTGGGTGATGTAGGCGTGCCCCAGCGAATCCTGGTTCGTCACTGCAGCCACCACCTGGACGGGAAAGGGCACGGGATTCGGCCAAGGATACCCGGCGTCTGTGTCCTTAATCGAAAAGGCGGTGCTCGGCTGGTATCCTATGAGGGTGACCCGGCCAATCCCGTTGGAGATGGCGGTCAGCAGGTTGGGTGGAGCCTGAGGATAAAGCAGCCTCCCGAAATCAACACTTTGCAAGCGGGGAACATTGGTGGAGTCGGCAGAGGAATCCGCGTAGACCAAATCTGTTGAGCCGTTGCCGTTGATATCCGCCCACCGAACGACTGCGTGCTCGGATACTCCTTGCGGCATATCGGCAATCACCTTGCGCGGGGAAAGCGTATAATTGCCGAGGTTGACCCAGTACCAAAGCTCTCCCGGGACGGCTCGCTCGATCACCAAGTCCGGCAGTCCATCTCCGGTGATGTCCTGGAGTTTCGCCCGATCCAGTTGCTCCGATGAAAGGACGTAATCCGGGATGGCGACGGATCGAGGGGCGACAAACCGTCCGTAGCCAATGCCGGCCATCGCTATGATCTCCGAGCTTTGGATGCGGACCAGATCCGGAACACGATCCCCGTTAAAATCCTGAAGTTCAACGTGCTTATCCAGAAATGACATGACATTGGAACCGGGGATCTGAATCCCGCGAGAGTAAGTGTTGTCCCCCAAGTTAAACCAGATCCTGAAGCGCTCGCCGTTCTCGCTTTGGATAATGTCCATCCGCTTGTCCAGGTCGAGATCCCCAGTACGGATATCATTGCCGCCGAAAGGGCTGGGCGGCGGATCATTTTGATCGGCCATGGGCTGGCGTTGGTCCCAGTCCGCGTGCCCGGTATTTCGAAAGAAGTAGACGGTATTCACCGACGACTTAAACACCAGATCCGCCAACCCATCGCCATCCATGTCAGACAGGTGCGCGATATTGCCACTTTCGGCGGCGAGATTGATCGACCACGCTTGCGGATCGCCCGTAACGTCCACGGGATCGCTCCATCGAATCGCGTGGGATGAATTCTCACCCAAATTGATGTAAGCGCGGTGCGGGCTGGTTCCCGGCGAAGTCTCCAGAATATCCGGCAGACCGTCTCCATTAAGATCGAGAAAATCGACCAGAGTGCTATCCATCACGGAGGGGGGCTCATTCGTGCCGCCGATCATCCGACCGGAGGCACTGATCGACTCAGGCGGGTCAGCCACGGAATAGCCGAAAGTGGAAGGTGGTAGCGAGGTCACTCCGTCGGCCCCCGTCAGTGTCAGGCGGGCGAGCAAGGACCAGTGGCTCCTGACACCAGCGTATTGCAGATATTCCAGAGAATAACGTCGATCCAGGTTGTCAGGCGTGCCGTCACCGTTGAAATCTCCGACGGCATGGCCCGCCAGGGCCGGCCCTTGAGTCCCGATTGTGATCGACGCCAGCCTCTTTCCGGTATGAATGAGGAAACCCGCCCGGCCATCCTCAAACCAATCCGGCCGATCCTCGTACCCAAAGACAAGAAAGTGGAAATTGGACCAAGGCGGCGTCCCCGGGCCGTAGGAAACACCGGCGAGGTACTTTTGATTGAGGCTGTCGTCGCCCGGAAAGCTCGCATAGGTGTAGAGAATCGCATTCCCGTGTGTGTCTACCTCCGATTCGAGCAACCATTTGAAAACCTTCGAGCCCTCGGCGACCCGCGCGGCCGGACTCCGGCCAAAAGTCAGCACAGTCCCGTCCGGGCGCTGGGCCACCCAGTAGTCATTCGTCCGTTGATACCGAATAAACGCTCCTTCATTTTTGCAAAAGAAATTGCCGTCGACCAGGGGAACCAACTCCTCTTTCAGATCGTTGATGAAACTGTTTGTTCGCGCAGACCAATCATCGCCCAATTCCAAAAGCTCATCCGAGGGATAGAGCGGAATTCCCTTATCCCATTGCCGCTCGACAAACGGCAGCGGCAAATCCCAACCGAAGCCGAGCGCCCCATTCACCCCGCCGCCGTCGTAAACCAGATGGAGGGACGGAGCGTGACCTGCAACACCTGGAGGCAGCTTCAAAGCGATCGAATACTTCGCGGTCCCAGTATTGAGTGTCGGTTGAAAATTCTCGCCCAATCCCTCGATTGATCCCGGCCCCTTCGGCAAGGAGATCGAATTTGGCGACACGCCGCTTTTATCCGCCGCCCGCAGGAGCAGGCCCGACAGCCCACACAAGAGGGCGAGCACCCAGAACTTTTTCGCGGAACGGGGAATCACAATGCCCTCTACTGGTTTGCCGAGTAGGCGTAGGTCTTGAACGCAATCAGAATATCACTGACCCCGCCTGAACGCCTGCCGTTGACCAGGGGCCCGTTGATGAACGTGTTGATTGCTTCCTGCCGATCGTTCAGCATCGTTCCCGCTGGAATGATGAGGAGCCAGTCGGTATTCCAGACCGAGCGACCGATCAACCGCCCCGTCTGCGTGACTTCCGCCGGAGCATCCGGGCTGTCGTAGTGCGCGAGAAAGGAGGAAAATTTACGGATATCTCCGAAATTGCCTTGAAGTTCGTCAATGGTCGGAATCCAGTCTTGCCGGTCGACCCCGCCCAATCCCAGCGCCTGAAAGACTGGAAGGCTCTGATCCACCACCGTCCACTCACGGGTGCGTCCACCTCCAAACGGCGCGCGAAAAATATCGGCCCCGACTGGAATCAGGTAAACCTTGGGAGTTTTCGCCAACGCGCTGCTGTTATAGTTAACAAAGGAGACTCCGGCGGAGCGGATCTTGGTGGAGTAGAGCGTCGGATCATAGCCGCTGTCGCCGCCCGCCAAGGCCAGGCCAAAAAAGTTCTGACCGAACGTAACATCCGTCCGAAAGCGGAGGACGATCCCGGGCTCAACATTCGTAGAGGGGGGAATAGCGTAACGATGCGCCAAAGGAAGGTCGAAGATGTTTGTCACCACCCCCGTGGCCAGAGTTTCCTTCCAGTTCTTATCCCCGGCGCTTCCTTGCACCACCCGGAAAAGCTCGCTGCGCAGGGAGAATCGATGCAATTCATCCTGAGGATTGATAATTCCGATCTGGTTCTTCAGAAACGACCATTGAGAGCTCATCCGGGCCATCGGGTCGGCCAATCCAGCATCGCCCTCCGAACTCGCCGTTTGGGGAACACCGTTTTGAACCAGCCCGATCGCCCGGGTTTTGACAATGTCGCTCAGGAAACTGGATGCGGGCTTTCGCCGGTCTCCTTCAAGCAGATTGGAATCCCAGTCATAAGCCCGAGCGGCCGTATACACATAGGCAGCGGCCAGATCAAACTGCGCTCGATATTTCTGCAGTGCATCGTTCCGGAAAATCCGGAAGCCCATGTCTTTGTACCGCATCTCCGCCACCTCGGCGGCAGTATCTTTCCGAAAACGGATAAAGTCTTCGCGCAATCGTTCGGCTTTGGCCAGGGTCGACAAATAGTTCCCGGCCAACTGCTGCAATGATTCCTGCAGATTAAAGAGATCAAGCCGCTGCACCGGTTCCGTTCGAACCAGCTGCTGCAATTGAGCAATCGCCTGCTGGATTGCAAAATCCTCGCTGATCTTCTCGATAGCGATGCTGGTTTGACTTTGCGTTAACTCCTTCGCCTGCTGGGCGTCGAGTTCTTCCAGCGATTGCTGGTTGGACTGTTCGGTGAAAGCTTCCGAGGCAACCGAACCCGCAAACTGAAGCGCCGATCGCAGCGAGAAGGTAAAATCCCCGCCGGCTGCGAGACCGGCGATAAACTCCCGAGGAAACCCTTCAGACAAGGCGTTTGCAGCCATCGAGGCGTAGCGGGCCTTCGTTGCGAAATCAATCGAGCGCTCCCGCGCGTCGCGGATCGCTTGATTCAACGAAACCTGCTTGCCCAGAGCGCCAAGTTGGATCGCGATTTTCTCGGAATCCAGAGCGTACTGCGCCTCCAATTGATTTGCCTGACTCTCGATTTGACTGATCAGATTGTTGTATTCGACCAGGCCTTTGAGGAGCCTTCCGCGCGCCTGAATCAGATCACTGCGCGCAGATTGCAATGTACCGGGAGCCTTGCGCGAACCCGTCCAACCCGGCGGCTTCACTTCGCCAAAGCCATTATTCGAAACCGTGAACGGAATGCTCACATTCGTCCGAACCAGATTGCCCGCACGATCAACCCCCAAATCAGATAGTTTTAGCAGGTACTGATTGACTGCACCCGGGCTCTCTCCCACCAACTCGCTCGGATCAACGTACGAAAAATGGTAGATATCTGGTCCATCATACCCTGCCGGGTAGGCGCCGCCACCGCCGATATCATCCGCGTAGGGATAACCAAACAGCTCGATCATCCGGCTCCGAAAATCGGCCTCACGGTCGTTCACCGTTTTGGCAAAGGAAGCTTGATCGTCGGCCTGCTTTCGCAGGGCGATCGTGCTGCTTTCCGCGCGATTGAACACCGCGATCGCGTTGTTCAGCGCGGTGACCGCTCGATCATAGATTTGTTCGAAATGAGATTTCCGCGCCGGAGGATCCAAAAGCGCCGGATCAATATCAAAAGGAATGATATCCTTCACCAGACCAAGCGGGTTCACTCCGAAGTCGGCTTTGTCCACCTCAGCCTGGATACTCCGCACGCCTGCCGCTACATCCCGGAGTTCCAGCACGGTGCTTCGATCCACCCGCTGCTCCACCGGGGCGTTGGCGTCATTCGGTTGATAGACATACTTGAGGATCAGGCTGCCGTAGGCAGCGAAGCTTGCCTCGCCAAGCAATCGCTGGAGGGCCGCCTGCAGCGCATCCGCCGAACTGAAGAATGAATCCTGAAGACTCTCCACGGCCGCGAGCACCTTCCGAGGGAGGCCCGCCGTCTGGCTCACACGGTAAATCAGCGGGCGCAGCGGATCATCTGCCGTCAGGACCGAATCCAGGGCGTTGTCCAGGGCCGCAAAGCCGGCGAAGGAAAGGTTGTCGAGCGCGGCCAGCCGAGCTACGAAATTCGTATCAAAGAGATTTGTGATCAGATCGACGGAGGTCCCGCCGAGGCTCGAAGCGATTTCGTTAGTGATTGCTCCCAGCCGGATGGTAAACCGGCTCTCGGAGGAGATGCCCGAGACTGAGTCGGCGGTGATGCGATAGGAAGGGGTGTGCTGCGCCGGCACAATGGCGTTGCCTATCAACCAATCAAGGACTGCCCCCTGCCCGGCCCGCGAGCCCCAATCTGAAAGGCCCCAGGCACGAATCTCGTTCGTCTTCGCTCCAGGATCAGCGTCCGCATCGGAGGACTTCGGGCTTGCATATCCATCTTTATAGCCCAGCCACTGGTTCGCCGGATCGGCGGTATACAGCGCTCGATAAGTAAGACTCACCACTTCGCTCCCCACTTGCGCCTTCGCGGCTGCCGCTTTGGCGAAGTTCCGTTCATGCAGGTAGTTTACCGTCACCGGAGACCCACCGATCAGAACGGCTTCGGAGCGGGGAATCCAATCAAAGTTGTTGTTGCGAAAAAGTCTGTAATAATTCTTTGCCGCGCTCAGATAGTGGCCCCAAGCATCACCGTGTCCCTGCGGGTAAAGCAGGGCAGCATCGTTCTCGTTGATCGTCCCGTCGCCATTTACATCGCGAATCTCGTAGTTGAGCTTATACGCGGTTTGGCCGTCGTTGCCCGAAAAGTTCCACCGAAATCGGTTGTAGGTCGGGGACTCCTCGATCCGCGGAGCGAATTCATCATCCCGCCCGCGCAAAAGGACGAGTTCCTCGGACAGCAAGTCCGGCGCATCCGCAAGGTTCATGAATGCATGGATGGTAGAGGGCGCGCCGACAAATCCATCACCAGGCGCGCTGCTGATGGCGATTGTCGGATCGCTTGCATCCGCATAAGCCTCATTTCCCAGCAGCAGATACAGCTGCGCCAGGCGGCCCGCCACCAGCATGAGTGATTGATTCACGGCCGGGTCGTCAATCCCAGCCTCAAGGCTAAACGAAATCCCTCGCCGGAAGACCGATTCGTAGATCTCGATTAATCCATAATTGCCACAGGCGTCACCGTTCAAGGGCACATTGCCTTGCCAGCGCTTGCCCGCCCGCGAAATCATCGTCACCAGCGTATCGACCGTACGGGTCGGATCGCCGAGATCCGAAAAACATTGATCAAACGCGTTGATCCCCTTCAGCACCCGTTTAATCCAACCCTCCGCCAGTTGAGGCGGCGTATAACTGCTCACCCCTGAACACAAAGCGCTGTTTGCCGAGATCGGCCGATACAGACACCGAAACCAATTGTCGCTCAGCGTGAAGATGCCAGGGCCTGCGATGGTGTACTCAATCGCGCCTGTGCTGGCCGGGTCGTTCGTCGAAATCACCGTATGCCAGGATTGATCATCATCCGGGGGAGGGCGGCCATCCACGTCCCGCGCGTATTGCCACTGAAACCTGTATTGGTCCGGACGACCCGCCAAATCCCCGTCAAAGCGCAGCGTGAGTGATTCATCAAAGGGCGACGCAGGCAGAATCGTTCGCAAAACCCCGCGGTACAGGGGGCAATCGACACGCACAACTTCCACCGATACCGGGAGACCCGGATCGCAGGTTGTTCGATTATTCTGAAAAGCGAGAGTGACATAACCGGCATCCGAAGCAAAACCCGCAGTCAGAGCCAGCGAAGTAAAATTTGTGTCGCTCCCGCTCACGGGAATCACAGTATTGCAGAGGGTCGCCAATTGATCCACGGCGCTAAGGAACGCCGGATCCGATCCCAGTATCCGGCTGCCATCCGGTGCCGAACCGTGCAACGTGGCTACATCCTGAGGGGTAATAACATTCAGCAAAAGCCAGGGAAATCCCGCAGCGGGTGTGTTCAAAATTCCCCTAAATATGAGCTTTTTCTGGACGGGATCATAGACAAACCGCTCACGGAGCGAGGGCGGCAATTTGGAAAACCGAATTTGCCCAGCGACATTCTCCCGAGCGACATCCGCTGGCAAATTGGCCAGCGAAACACTCCGCTCGCGCAACGGGTCAATTAAAGCAACGCTCGGGCCTTTGCCCGCCGCCGCCGCCTGCTGATAGATCAATTCCGCACTGCATTGCCCGTTGATTGCGGGAAGCCCCTTCTTGCGCGTGACGAGCGTCTCGCCGACGTCCAGGGAGGCGAGAACATCCTTGCTTCCGATCCGGTTGGTCACCGCAGGGTCATCCGGGATCTTGTCCGGCCAGTAGGTGGTATAGCCCACATTGATCGGAACTCCGGGCGTGCCGGCGCGTGCATCCAGGAACGGGATGCTTTGGCCCGCTCGCTTATGCGGCTCAGACGGAAAGTAAAAAGAATCATCCGCGACGTAGAACCAATGCATGACGATTTTCGCGGTTCCCCCATCATCGCCAGCCGCTCGCGCCCAGAAGTTCGTTTTCCGATCCTGCCAGAATGGGCCTGAAACTCCCGTATTCGAAAAGGAATACGGCATTGTACTGATCGGGTAAACCGGCTGAAGGGGGGTCCCGGCGCGAAACGGGTACGAAAAAAAGTAAGGCGCTTCTTCGCTGACCACTCGAAACACGCTGTAGGACCAAGGGCCTCTCCCCGGAGAGGAGTGATACTTAACCAGCACAAACGGATCCGACGTCTGAGCGGCGCCAAGATCGTCCCGAAGCGCGTAAACTTTGTCGTCGATCTTAACGGCGTGCTCGTCGTTCGGATTAAATCCCACGTTCGTAGGATTGTTTTGAAAGTAGATGCTCAGATCAAAGTGAAGATCGCGCGACAACTCGGAACGAGTCCCTTGTTCGCTGGCAACGATGATCTTGGACGGGTTGGCCGGCCAGCTGTTCGTGTAGCGCTTCACATACGACGGCCATTGATTGCCGTAGGAGTCCAATGTGGACCACCAAACCTCCAGAACTCCCACGTTGACCGCGAAAATCTGCGACGTCTTGAATCCAGGGGGAGCGTTGGTGTCTCCATCGTAAATCTCCCAATCATATTTATCCCCTCCGGGCACATGGATGTAGCCAGGGCGCGGCCCTTGATGGCCCGAGTCCAGTATCTCCTGCCCAATCGTCGCTGCCAACGGCGGTGACAAAACAAATCCGGGTTCCGTGGCATCGTCATGCTTAACCGAATGAACCACTTGAAACGCAACACGGCTCGAAGGCGCGTATTTGATCAACGACCAACCGTCGGCTACGGTCAAAAAACGACTGTTGCTGATCGCTTTCGCATGATCTGAGGGCTCCTGAAACGGCCAAAGCTCCCCGCTCAAGGCCGAATCGAGAGGAACATCAGGACCAGGCTGCGCCGCTACAGGATCGCGAACGTAGCGTTGGAATTTTGTCCGATCGGCGAACGGCCAATCTGCGGCATAGCGTCGCAACTCATAGGGCCAGATCACGTCATTGGAGCCTCGCCGCAACCAGAAGATCTCGACCGGGATCGAATTCGTCGCCAGACGAGTTGCCCGCACCGCGTAGACTTCCCCAAATTGCGGGGAGTTTGAGTCGGGATGCTGATAAACGAAAGCCTGTTCCCGATTCACAGTATTGGTCCCGTGTGACACCACCGGAGGCACGCCGACCGCCGTGCTGAAGACCCTCTCCGGCAGGAGTTTGTCACCAATCGAGAATTGACCTTGCGAGGCCGTGGGATTATCCGAAGGGAGCACCTGAACGATTTCATGCCCGCGATAAGACCTGCTGCCTGAATCAACATATTCCATCAGGATGAAGCCTGGCCTTTCTGCTGCTTCCAACGTCCTTGTCACGGGATTCCTGCGGACAAAAATATTCAGAAGACCGTTGGTGACAATCTGATCGCCGATCTTGTCGTTCCAGAAGAAAACGGGATCAAGGCTGGCGGGAATCGACACCATAGGAACCGCAAAGTCCGCGGGCAAATTCGTGCCGATGCTACTGGCCTTGGCATGAGTGAAATACAGTTGGACCGGGTCCTTAAACGGCTCGTTGCTGACCCGATAGCGGACGGGACTGTTGGTGGTTTTATCAGGCCGCAGCCAGCTGATCTCAACAAATGGTGGGTTCGCCGCATACAGCTGATTCGGGCCGGAAATCCACACCGCGCCGATGGCGGGAGAAATCAAAGCGGGGGGAACCGTACTATCCACGTTCAGGGACGGTGCAGGCACAATCGGCTCCCCAAATTTATAGACTTTCTCCCCCTGAATCCGAGCCGGATTTCCCGCGACGGGCTGCCCAATCACCGAACGCGTCAAAAATATGGCGCCCCCGGCATTGGGTGTGCCAGCCGCACCCGCGGCTCCGACAGACCCGCTGAAAAATGTGACGCCGGACGCAATTCCAGGCTGAATTTGATTCTCGTAGTCCGCGTCGAGTTGGTAATCTCCCTGCGCGTGCAGCACTCGGCAGCAAAGGAACGCCAACACTGCAAAGGTGACCTGAAGAGTCATGCGACGTTTACGGTGGTTTAGCGGATGCTTCATAGCCCAGCATTTAGAATTCCCACCGTGGAGACACGCGTGAGTCGAAACGAACCTTGCGCGCGAATTGTCTTCTGGTGGATTCCAGTTATCGTCTCCCGGTAAACTCCGGTGAACGTCTTGGAACCAGGATCAGGAATTGCCCCGTCCTGCGAGCCATCGGTGGCAAAAGCAAGCGACAGAGCCCGGGTAAAGCTGTAAGATTCCTTGCCTTCGGGAAGCCGCTTCCGGTAGTCCTCGGAAAGGTTATTATGGTCCGGATGGAATCGATGTTTGAATGGGTTTAGCGGATCATCGTAATCCATCGCCACGCTGCACGTCAGCGGATTGCTTGCATCGGCAAATTGCCCTCCCATGTCTTGCGGGTTGGTGAAACCAAACGCAACGCTGCTGATCCGACGCCCCGTTTGGACCCCATCTCTGATCAATGCCCCCTGAAAGGCCGCCAGCTTGCTCTCGTCGGTCACCAGCACGGCCGCTCCGTTCGTCGTCACTTGGTAAACCCGCTGGAGCAGGCGCGCCTGACCGTCGACACCCACATGGATAATCAGCCGAAATTGCAGCTCGGTCGGGGTTGGCTGGGGAGTTTCGTCGGACAGCCCGATCTGGGTTACCGCGTTGATGATCGCATCGCCCACCCACAACCCCGCATTCGGGTTCGGCGCAGACTGAGCAGACAGCCTTCCAACGGAGGTAGTTGGCAAAGCCGTCGCCGCGGAAAGCGCGGGCTGGGCGTTAACCGGAATCCATCGAACCGCCGAACGATCGGCATTGCGAACCTCCACAATCGATTGAAAAGAGGCGTCGCCCACCGCCACGCCAAAATCCCGGCGACGCGCGGAAAGCCGGACCGTCTTTTGCTCCCTCGGGCCAAAGACCCCGAGCGAGAGGTTGTTGGTCACGCGATACCAGCCATACACCCGGCTCGAACTATCCTGGAGCCAGATGGACAACTGCACATCTCCAGCCGCTCCGACCTGCGTAGGATCTGCAGGACGCTCGCTCGACAACAGATTCAAAAGCAACTGGCTCGAGCCGGACGACAAGTTTTGCACTTTGAATGAAACCTCGGTAAGCGTACGCCCGAAATCAATCCGATCGATTTGATCCAGCGCCAGGCCAATCGGGCCTCCATAGCTGGTGGCTCCGGAAGTCACAGTCCAGAATGCTTCCCCGGGCCTGACCAGGTCACTGTTCGGAGCGGAGGACATCAACCAGGACCCGTCCGCCGCCAGACGATAAACCGGCGAGCCACGCAGGGCGGGTTCCGGTTGGAGGATGGAGGAAAAGGTGGAAGCGCCCGATCCCACGTGAAAGCCCACCAGATTCAAACTGTCCGGAATCCACGCCGGCGAACGGACAAACGGCACGCCCTGGACCCGCAAAGTGAAAGGCGTCGAATTTGTTGATTTGATGAGATAGGCCTTGCAACCAAGAACCGCGTTCAACCGCAGTGCGTTCGTGCCCGGCAGCCCGGACGGCAAGTATGCGAGCCAGCTCGGGTCTTCAGGTTTCAGCTGCGAAGCGTCAGCGAGGTATTGAACGGGCGAGAATTGCCGGTTCCACATCCAAACGCTCTCGACAGGCGCTCCGGCAAACACCAAACCGGGTGTCCGCGGTTCCGGCTGAACCTCCAGCCAGACCGAATTCCATCCTGGGTTCAGTTCGATTACTTGAGTGGTAAGCTGGGCGGATGACTCCAGAACAAGACTGAAGGCAATCACCGCGAGAAGCAGGCCATATTTCATAATGAATGAAGCGGTCGGTTGACGACTAATTCTTGATTCGGAAAAACCTCTGAGGTCCAGCGCTGTCAATCTGAATATCGAAAACCATCGTATCGTTCGTTTTCGAGCTCGCGCCTTGCGTCGTCGCAGCGGGTGCCGCAAACGCGTGATCCGGGCTCAGTTTGCTCACCTCCTCCAGAACGTACTGCGAATTCGGCTTTGAGTTCCACCTCACCCGAATCTTCCGGGGATCAAGCGAAATAATTTGAATGTCTACAAAGGTCCGGTCCATAGGGTCCGTTCCCGCCTTGTATTCATCGAGATTACTAATCCCGTCCCGATCGGGATCGCCATTCGGATCGACGCCAAGACGGCCGAAGTACTTAATCTGCCAGTCGTCGGGAAGTATGTTCCCGCTGGGTGGAGGAGCGAATAAGAGGTTCACAGGACGAATCGCGCCCCTGGCATCTCCGTTCATCACGAAAGTCCCCTGGTCGGGCGCCTGGAGGAACAGCTGCTGTTGCCCCAGGACGGCGGAGGCGATTCCGTAAGTGCTCGGTGGCGAGAGCAGGCGTAGATAGTTCGTTGAATCCTGAAAGCCCGGGACGCGCGTCTCCGCCGGGAGCGCGAGAAGGTAAGAATGACTGTCGTCTACTGCTGCCAGTGAAGTGCTGTAAACCAGTGCCTCAGTCGCATTGGTGATGGTCAACCGCAGGACGCCATTGGTCACCAAAACCGAGGACGGAGAACTGTTATCGACGACAGATCCGTAGAAAATCAAGGGCGGCTCAGGTATGCCCTGCGCCTGCGACGTGGCCAAGACACAGTGCACCACGGGCATAGCTCGATACATCAAACAAGCAAAACTGCTTCGCAGCAGATCTTTCATACACCTCCATTACCTATTCTCGCTCCCCATTTTGGGAGCAGCCTTTCCTATCGCCTCCAAAATCCTTTCGCACGCAACAAAAGTTACAGTTCCTTCGTAATGCGAGAGCTTAACCTATCTTCATACATTATCACTGGCGCATCGGTGTTTCCCATCCGATAAGCGCACTCACGACCACCAAGGGCGAACCGACCGCCACGATAACCAGAGCATTCTTCCCGGACAGTCGGATGAATTACGTACATCCGCGTGTTAAATGACCCGCGTTCAGCAGGCCGTCATCGTATCGAATCATCGGAACCATAAGTATCCTCTCTTGAGCGGACGCAGGATCGCTCCCCGGAAGAAATCGGCCCTTCGTGTCCCTCCAAATCAGGACAAAAATAGAATGTCCCTTCCGCTGTTTGGAACTGAAGGCTTTAGGGGCCGATTATCGCGGATCGCTCCCGAAAGTGACCAAAACGCCCGCTTTTGCCAGAAGCAACGAGTTACGGGACCGTTAACCGCAGTCGCTTATACCAGTTCACGTTCTGTACCCCGCAACTCGTGCCATCCCGGCTTCCGTACATGACCCACAAGTCCGGCCCGTCACCAACGATCGACTGGCCCCCACACGAGAAACTTTGAGTCACTGCAAACTCTGGGGCCTCAAGCTTGATGCCTGAAATTCGTCCGTTCGCCTTGTTCAACTGATCTTGAAGATCAGCTGCTTTCGCCTCAAGGGTTTGCACCTTTTGCTCAAGGGCCGTTAAGCGCGAATACAATGCCGTCGCTGCATCACCAGTGATGCTTCCGCCAATTTGAGCGCCGCCCTGAATACGAAGGTTCCCAGTTACCTCAAGATCGCCGTTGCCGGAGACTCGCATTAATTCGTGGGTGGAATCGTTTATGGATTGATTGAATGTGATGGGACCATCAGATTGGTTGACGACGTTCAGCGAATTGGGCCCGCCCCAGTCGCGATAGTTACCACCCCCGAAACCAATGTACGCATGCGCCGCCCCAGATTGCAGGATCAAACGGGCTTGATTAGCACTTGAAGCCGTGGCAACCAGCAGATCCGCCCCTCCAGCAGGGGCCGACATTGTGGCCCCGGGTACGAGCCCGAAGGCCATTTGAGCCTTCATGGCAAATGGAGCGCTCAGGATTTGTTGCCGGGGCGAGATCGTATTTGTTCCCACGGTGACCTCCACCCAGCGGTCCCCCCCGTCAAAGGCGGAAAGAAGACTATTCTGCCTATCGTCCCTAGGCCCAAGAATCACATTGAAATTCCCTTTAACTAACGGAGTGCCTTTAATCGTCTGCGGCCCCCAGAGACGGTCGGCGCCGTTGAGCGACGCGTAGACGCTGAAGGCAAGATCGTAGTTGGCGGTGGCCAACTCCAAACCATTGGCATCCGTAAGCTTGCCCTGATAGTTGATGAGTTGAGGAACGGTTTGCGCGAAATTTGCCGAGATTATGGTAAAATAGAGACAGCAAGACCGTAAAGCCTTTCCGAGTTTCGCTCTCGTCTGAAGTTCTCTTCGCTCCCTTTTCATCCGCCCATCAAAGGCTCCCGACGCCGGTTTCGGTAGTCAGATGAATGCCCTACCCCAGGAGGACGGCGTTAGCCGGTCAGCGCTTCGCAAGGGGAGTTTTCGAAAACACTTTGAGCATGACTTCGGCCCGGGAGCGGACGTGCAACTTTTCGTAGATCCGGCCGATATGCGTCCTGACGGTGGCGATGCCGATTCCAATTTTCTCCGAAATCTCCTTATATTGAAAGCCCTGCGAGAGAAGCTCCACAATCTCCCGTTCGCGCGGAGATAGACGCATTATTTCTGTGCTTTCGGGGGAAGTGTGGAAGGCTTCGACCACCTGCCGGGCAATCGTCGCCGACATGGGGGCTCCGCCGTCCCGTACCTGGCAAACCGCTTCCAAGAGATCGTTGGCTCTTGTCGCCTTCAACAGGTAGCCATGGGCGCCTGCCCGCAGAGCGTCAAAAATGTGGGCGCCGTCCTCGAAGACCGTCAGCATCAGGAGCCGAGCCTGAGGCAGCATCGATCTCAAGATGCGCACGCATTCGATCCCGGAAACCCCGGGCAGATGAATATCCATCAGTATAACGTCAGGATTCAGGCCTGGAAGGCCCTCGATCGCCTCTTCGCCATTGGCAAAGGCTCCAACACACTGAAAACCGGGATAGCCCCGCAGAATGACGGTCAAGGCCTCCCGCTCCGCTCGACTATCTTCCACCACCGCGACTCGAACATCCTGCTGCGTCATAATTCGCTCATTGTGTCAGTTTGCACGGGCGGGAGACGTCAGATGAATTACGTACCCAGATCACCGCTCCCCGTCCGAAAGATTCACCGTTGCCCGCACTTCAAAGCCCTTGCCCAATGCGGATTCGACCGAGAGTCTGCCACCCAGCATTTCAGCGCGAGCCCGCAAATTGTCCAGACCATGATGGAAATCCGGCTTTTCGTCGCAAAGACAGCCAATGCCGTCATCGGCGATCCGCAGGTCGAGCTTTCCGCCTTCGGCCAGCACACGAACCTGAACTTTCCTGGCCCGCGAATGTTTTGCCACGTTGTTTAGTGCCTCTTTCAAAATTAAGAATAGCTGGCGGCGGAATTCGGGAGTGACGACTGCATTTGGGGAATCCAGTTCCGCGCTGAAGTCGCAAGCGATCCCAGTTTCGCTCAGGAATTTTCCAGAATAGCTCCGGAAGTAGGCGGTCATGCTGCGCAGATCATCGTACTTGGGGTTGGTCGCCCAAACCAGTTCACCGACCCCGTCGAGCATTTCGCGGCACATCTCGCCGAGTCGATCGAGGCCGGAGGCGTTCCTCTCCGAGCGAGCGGCCTCGGTCAAGAGCGCGACCCGGGTGAGATTCGCCCCAAACTCGTCATGCAAATCGCGGGCGATTCGCTCCCGTTCGCGCGCGAGGGAGGCTGTTTGTTCCAGAGCCAAGATTCGCCGCTGTGTTTGAAACCGATAACGCACCATGAGACCGGCGCCCGAGATCAGGACCGCGGTCAGGCTGATCCAGAAGCTCTTGGTCTGATAGAAAAACGGCTCCAACCGAAAAGCAAAGGCGGCTCCCGCCTCGTTCCAAACTCCCCGGCGGCTGCAGGCTTTCACCCGAAACACATAACTCCCCGGGGGAACCGCTGCATAGAGCGCGACCCGTTGACTCTGGGCCTCAATCCAGTCTGCATCGTAGCCTTCGAGGCGGTACTTAAAGCGGACCTTTTCGGGCGCGTTGAACTCAAGCGCGGTGTAGTGAAAGACCAGGCCGCGCCCCTCCCCCGGAGGGATCCGAACGACGCGGGGACTATTGCTGTGACATGGCTGGGTCAGCAGGTTGTTCGTATTGGCTCGAACCTGTTCGATGAAGACCCCTGGGGGCTCATCATTTGCAGCCGCTTTTTTCGGATCAACCGTCACCGGCCCCTTGGTGGTGGGAAACCAGAGCATCCCGTTATTGTCCCGGCAGGAGTTCGGCAGACCGGTGGCATTCCCTTCCAGGCTGGGGGCGCCGTCAGGGAGGCCGTAAACAACGCATTGTAATGAAGCTTTTGTACCGTCTGCGACCTCGTTCAACTCTGATTTGGAGGTGCGAAAAATGCCTTGAAGCGAGCTAAACCAGTAATTGCCCGAACCGTCATCCAGCATATCAAGGATGTTTTCGCTATAAAGTCCTTGTCCGGAGGCAATGTTCGACAGACGGCCATTCTTGAGGCGGCTAAGGCCGCGGCGCCTGAGGATCCAGAAGGCGCCCAATTCATCTTCCACCCGGACCACTGCTCCATCTGAAGAAAGGCTTTCGGGCGGCCGCGAGGCGCGCAGCCCATTTTTTTCGAGGCAGAAGAGGCCGTTTTTGTCCGTTCCGAACCAAACCGTTCCATCGTGAGCTTCAAAAGTGCTCAAGAATGTTACGGAAGGCAGACCCAATTCCTTCCCTCTATTCTTTACCTGACCACCCAATCCTTGAAGGACTCCGCGCTCGCAATTGAGCCAGATGCCGGAATCCGAAGTAGCTGAAATCGAGCAAATCGAACCCGTATCTTCAGGATAAAAGCGGAAGATCTCGACTTTGCGGAACTCTCCCTCCAGACGATCGTAGAGCCGGAAGAGAAAGCCGTTCCGATTTCCCGCCCATATTTCGCCGCCGGTGCTTTCACCGATACACGTGATCCCATACGTGGGCGGCCACGATGGCTTCCAAAAGGAATAGCGCCGGCTGATCCCGTCGCGAATCGCGCGCAGTCCGCCTTCGGTTCCAACCCAAACAGTGCCATCCCGGGCCGCGTAAATACTCCAGGTATCAAGATCGCCATCACTCACGACCGCGGGAACGGGTCGAAGGGGAGTGTTAGGAATTTCAAAGAGTCCGCTAACCCCTCCGATCCAAAGGTCTCCGTGCCCATCATATAGGAGAGACGACACTCGGCGGTCATGCTGAAGCAGCAAGGTCGCAGACTGCGAGTAGAGATTCACCCCGGCGTCAGTGCCGACAACAACATTTCCAGTGCTGTCCGCAGCCAGGGCCCATACGTTGTCCCGCGAAACCAGCATCGCAGCGCCGCCCTCTTTCCATCGCCACATTTCCTCCTTGCCGCCGAACCAGAGAGATCCAGAGGGGTCCGATGCCACTCGGCGCGCCTGTGAAACCGGCAGATCGGGAATAGTGTGGTAATTCAAAGCCTGACCGTCAGCAGACCGCGGGTCAACGTACCCGACATTGCCTCCCACAATCCAAAGTCGATCCTTCCGCTCCTGATGGAACGAGAGGATCTCTCGTTCGTGCTTGTCCCGCCCCTTGAGCTCTGGGGCCGTTAACTTGTCCTGGAGCCAGATATTAAGCCCGCGGCCAGTGCCGATCCAGATCGCGCCGCTCGGACTGGACCAGAGAGCTTCGATTCGATTGTCTAATAGGCCATCCTGGGTCGTCAACGTCGTAACGTTGTTCCCCGCCAAACGGGCCAGGCCATCGGTAGTCCCCACCCAGATGGCTCCGGAAGGGTCTTCCGCCAATGCGAGGCAAAAGACGCTTCGCAGCGGATTCAGCGGAACGGGGACAAACGCTTTTCCGTCGAAACGAACCAGGCCACCCATTGTCCCGACCCACAGATATCCGCCGCGCGATTGGAGCAGGCAGTGAACGTCAGCCTGGGGCAAACCGTCGTCGGCCGTCCATTGCCGCAACCTGTTGGTGGAAAAAGTCGAGTCATTCGCCCTCGGAGCTTCTGCAAACGTGGACAGGGGAAAATCGACCTTGCCGTCGCGACGAATGCGGTCCGAAAATTCTTCCCAACTCAGGTCTCCTGCCTGAACGGCAAAGAAACGAAGAATCGCGCCGATTCCCCAAACGATCAGAAGTTTCGATTTAGCGGTCATGTTTCGTGCTTTGCCCCAGTGTCATCACCCGCCACCCGAAGCACGTTTTTTTGTCCGCAGTTCGGACACGCATGCTCACCGGGAAGTTGGCGGATGTTGAGAAGATTTTCGGTCCCGCATTTCTGACAGCGATAACTTCCCTCCGCTCCATCGGGAGCAAGGATCCCCTTCTGAATAAGGGGATCGAGCGCATGCCCATCTTGGGCGAGGGAAAAGGAAATTTTGAGGGAGCTGCCAGGGCCAGCCGCCAGCATCATTAAACCCATGATGCTCTTGCCGTTCACGGTTTCTCCGTCTCTTTCGACGTAAATTTCCCCTGAAACACTACTGAGCAGCTTGACGACATGCATGCACGGAACCGGCGTTAAACCTCTCGGATGGACCACCCAATATGAGTATGATGCGTTCGGAAGGAAATGTTCTGGCGCTTGAAAGCGAAACGTTATCGGGAGGGGAAGATCCGCGTTCGGGTTCCTGGTTTCCACTTCGCCCTGGATCTCCCTGGCTCGGGATTGCAGGGTCTCGACTGCAGATACCGGCTCATGCCAGCCTTGTTGGCGGCACGAGGCGAGGGTCGATTCAATAACCTCGAGGACCTTAGAGGAGGCTCCGCGATTGAGCTCCGCCTGAGCGAGCGCCTGGGTGGTCCACACGAAAACGCTCGTTTCACGAAATTCGAATGCGAACTGGCGCAAGGCCGAACATTGTCTCAACGCTCGATCATCCCATTCCCGCGTCGATCCCTCGAGAATGGGAGTCAAAAGCTCGGCGGCGGCCGCGCGCAGGACGGCCAGAGCTTGCTCGACCGGTGGACGAAGCTGGTGCTGAAGACATCTGCGGCAACCATCAGCCAGCAGGATCAACCCGTCTTCGAGACGGTGCAGCCCGCGGATTGTGAGAATGCCCTGGTTAAGCACGGCCTGCGCCAGCGATCGTTCATCGGAAGCGCGGCGACAGAGGTCCGCCTGTTCGGCCAACAATTCAACGGCGCCCGGAATATCCCCTGTGTCCGCCAGGATCGCGGCTTGATTGCCAAGGCTGTTTTGAAGAGCATTCGTTTCGCCTAGCTCCCGGGACATTGCCTGGCATCGGTGATGCGATTCCAGGGCTCCCGCCAGGTCCCCCTTCGCTTCCAGAACAAGCGCCAAGTCCGCCAAACAGCCGCATATTGACCGCCTATCGCCCACTCTGTCGAACAATTCAATGGCCTTGCGTGTCCGTTGTTCGGCGTCCGCAAGCCGGTTCTGGCGGCGGGCCGCCCGCCCCTGACCGCGAAGCGAATTGGCGAGCTCGGATTGATTTCCAGATTCCAGCGACGCGACTTCTCCTTGAAGAAACTTCCGGAACGCCTCATCGATCTGGCCGGCGTCCAGCAAAACCTGCCCGTGCCAGCTCAAAGCCTCTTCCAACATTCCGGGGACTTTGGACGTCCGGCAGAAGGCCTCATGCTCTGCCATCAGCCTTTCAGCGGTTTCGAAATCCGCCTTGGCGATCGCCCCAAGAATCGCCTCCCGAAGCCCGAAAGCCGCTGCGATGGGCGCCGTCTCCGTAGCGACCTTGATCGGCCCAATTTCTCCATGGATCCGATCGTAGAAGAACTCGCACCCGCACTTCGAGCACTTCATTCCAATGAAACCAAGCTCCAAAACTGTTCGAGCAAGGTCCTGGTCCTTCGGAATCACAAAGCAACCGCACGTTGGACATTTAATGCGAATGCCGACGTTGGCTCCCTGCCCTGCCAGCTCGTCCCCCGGGGGCCGCGCGTCCTGCGTGGAGGCGCCCTTTGCCGAAGGCATTTGATGATCGCCGCTCCCAAGGAGATCATTCATCAAAGCGCCGGCCTCGCCGAATTCTTTCTGCCACTTGTGGAGCCCGTGCTGCCTGGCCAGGCTCTCCGCCTCTTTAAACATGCGCGTGGCTTGGCTGCGTCGCTCCGGGAACTCCCACAAGATCCCAGCCTGTTGCGCCAAACAATAGACAACGCCTTTTGGATGCCCGAGCTTCCGGGATACAAGCTCAGAATCCTTGTAGAGCGACAGGGCCATCTCCAAGTCCCCCATCGTCCGGTAGTCGTCTCCCTGGTTAAGCAGGGCAGTCTGGAGGCCCAACCTATTGCCCAACTCGCGCTCGATTTGCGCGGCCCGACGATGGAATTCCAGGGCGCGATGGTAATGACCCCGGTGCCGCCACACAGTCCCTTGGTTTGCCAGGGCCCTCGATTGCTCCCCCTGGTCCCCCAGTTCGTGAGAAATTCGGAACTGTTCCTCCAGCAGCGGCATTGCGTCCTCATGCTCTCCTTGTTCAATCAACAAAGCGGCCTGATTGCCCAAACAGGTCGCCAGGCCGCTCCTGGCCCCGAGATCGCGGCAGATGCGCTCCTGCTGTCGCAGCAGCAACCTCGCAGCGTCGTGCCTCCCTTGATCGATGAGAGATGCCGCCTGGTTTCCAAAGCAGGCTTCCAAACCGGTCTGATCGCCGAGTTCCTTGCACAAGGCTTCCTGTCGGCGAAAAAGCGCCAGGGCCGTTTCAAAATCCGCCTGCAACAGGTGGATAACCCCTTGATTCCCGAGGGAGCGCATCACTCCCGGCCGATCCCCCAGTTTCTGGTGGAGCTCGAACGCCTGATGTTGAAGTTGCAGCGCTCGCTCCAGTTCCCCCTTGCCTTTGCGGGCAACGGCCTCATTTTCCACTGCCAATGCCGTGCCTGCAAGATCTCCTCTTTTCAAGAAGATCGCCTGCGCTTGTTCGCAGAGTCTGACGGAAGAGTCCAAATCACCTTGTCCCCGAGTCGTATGGGCCTTGGCGATCAGCGCGCCCGCAAGGGCTTTCTCGTCATTTTCCTTTTGAGCGTACTCCAGAGTGCGCTCAATCAGGATTAGTGCTTCTTGCGAATGCCCCAAATCGTTCAGAAGACTGGACAGCGTGGAGAGTATTTGAGGCGTGACGAGCATTTCCATGCTTTGGAAATCCGGAGCTTTTAGGACGGCCCAGTAGGCGTCTGCAAGTTTCAGCCCTTGCTCCTCCAGTCGAGCCCAGTACCGTCTCAGCTCAGACTCGTGGGTGAGACCAAGAGCTTCGAGTGCGTGCCCGTCACTGAGCACGGTAAAGAGCTCCTGCCAAGCCTCGGCCTCAGCAAGCTGCCATGGCAACTCGTCCGCTCTTCGCAGCCCAAGCTGCGTGCGGCCAAAATGGTCGGAGGCGATGAGCGTCACTTCCGCGCCGTCGCGAAGGACAACCGTCCGACTGCGTTCCTGACTGAAGTAGGCGGCGAGGCGCAAGCGGACCCGACGCTCCTCCGCTTTTTCACGCAGGTAGACATCGCATGCCGCCAGGCGCAGGAAATCATGGGCAAATGCGAGCAAGCCGTTGCGGTTGACCAAAGAATCCGACATCGCAAGAAGCAGAGGTGACCAGACCGCTCGTGGCAGCGGTTGTCCATCAACGCCTAAAAGGTCAGTGAGTTCCGACTCGGAAAGCCCGCGCCGGGCCGCCCACAGCAGTGTGAGAATGTCCCCCACCAGGGTTGCTCCTGCGCCGTAGTCGGCTTCCCACCGTGCGATCACCTTGCGGTAAAGAGCCTGCGGCGATTCGGCCTCCAAGTACTGCTGGATCCGTTCGTCCAATTCCTCGTGCTTGCCCAAAATACGCAGTTCATCCAGCAAAACGCGGAGGTAAAGCGGGTTGGCACATTGAGGCGCATTAATTATCCCATCAAGCTGTTTTCGACTGAGGTTCTTTGCGGATTGAGCGAGGTATTGTTGGATCAGTTGCCGGCGCGCATCCGGCTCGAGCGGTTGGACCTGCATTTCCGGCCACTGACGCTTCCTGATCTCTTCCAGCGCCCGACCCGGCAGGGTTGACGCGACGAGGCGCACGTTCGCCGGCATGACCGGCGGCAGCCAGACCAGATCCGGCGCTCCGCCTCTGTCCTCCAGTTGGTTGAGCGCATCGATCACGATCACGAGCCGCCCTTGGGCAGCCGCCAGGTGCAGCCAGTTGGGGAAGGCGTCGCGAAGGGCGTCGTCTTTCTCGGGAATCTCTTGCGACAGTCCGAAGCGCCTTTTGATCTCCCCCATCAACCGGCGCACCAGGGCTGCCCAATCAGCGCTATAGGACGTGGCCCCGGCATAGTGTTGCAGCACTACGGCGCCGGGTTGCTCCTTCTGGTAGCGCGCGACCCAGTTGGCAAGCAGGGCCGACTTGCCGCAACCGGACTCGCCGAGGATAATGAGCGGTTGGGCGTCGTGGGCAGCCGCGTGCGTGTCGAGGCGATCGAAATATTCCTGGCGTCCAATGTAGACGCGCTCGCGAGTTTGAGCATAAGCGGCGTGATCCATGGCGTCACGGTCAAGCGGCTCCGCCTGGGAGCCCTCGCTCCAGTTGTCGTCGATGATTTTTCCCAGATCGGCGAGGACCAGTTCACCCAGCGCCTTCGGATCGGAAAAGCCTTCGCGCAATTGACATTTTTTTTCTCGTTGAGCATTGCGAATTAATTCCTTCAATCGTTGGAGTTTTGCCGCGCTCTCCAAGTCTTCAGAGACGAAATTCTGACGTTGTTCGGGCGTGACGTTGGCGATGAACGCAGGATCGCGGAAATAGAACAGGCCATGCCCCTGCGTCCCTTCCTCTCGAACAAGGCCATGAAGAATCTCCAATTCCGTGACGGACTTCCCGGCGTGCAAATACTCCTGCAGCCAAGGTTCCCGCTCGATCACGCCGTCCGGGATGGCGTCCGGTATCCATCCATATCGTTCGCCCAATAAGCCTATGAAATAGGGGCGGCAGCGTCGGATTTCCTCAAGGCAAATCGGCAGCACTTTGCCTTCGGATTTTTGCTCATCCGTCACGCCCCAGCGCAAATCCACCTCACCCCAGACGACTCCGCGAGATTCGCACAACCGGCGAAGCTGCGGGAAAATGAACTTCACCAAATAATCCCGTTCGGCCTGCATGTCTCGAAACGTCGAAGAGACGAACACGCGGATCTGGCGACTATTCGGTTGGGCGGGGAGGCTCATCTCTGCACGCCTCAGTTATTCCCGAAAACACCGGCGCAATCAATCCTCCGGAAGCGTCCCGCCTATCGCAAGCTCCGGCTCACGTTGCCAGGCCTCGCCGCGCGTGCCCGCAATAACCACCGGAGTTCCCCCTCCTCGCAATTGACCGCTCAAAGAAGCAAGGCGAGGCTGCACCCAATCCTCGCCAACCGCCTGCGCCGCCCGCCGCGCCCCGCCCGACCAGATCGCACGACCACCTCCCTTCACGAATTGGTCACCCAACTTCCGCGGGACCGGCACCGATCGGTTTGCCGGGCAGATTGCGTACAAAAGTGAAGACCGCTGAACGCTGCCACCCGGACCTCAAGCAAGACAATCTCCCACTCGACCGCCAGGAGCGATTCCCAGAAAACCACGCACTTCCACCGATGCGACGACAGCTCGCAGACCCCAAACTCCATCGAGAACTGCGCCCCGCGCAGTAGGCGCGCTTAATTTTCAACCTTTCGTTGCAATTTGGCGCTGAATCTGTTTGATTCCTTGGCGCAAACATCGGCCAATCTTAAAATCCGCCATGAAAATGCGAGTTGCAATTATCGGCAACGGACTCCAAGTGCGCAAACATCATCTCCCTTACCTTTTAACCAGAGCGGATGTTGAGCTCTCTTGGGCCAGCGGATGCGCTTGCACGCCTTCCGAAAGGGCGGACTGCCCATTGAAGAAACTTGGTTTGGTATCTGACTGCACTGAGGGGGAAAACCTGAATGACTGGAAGAGCCTCTTGCAAACAGACCGCCCCGACGCGGTTATCATTAGCACCCCGAACGCCACGCACGAGGCAATGATTCGCAGCGCGCTGGCAGTTGACATTCATGTGGCAGTCGATAAGCCACCCACTATTTCCCCTGAAGCCTGCGCGGAGTTGGTTCGCATCGCAGATCAGAAGCGTCGCCTATTTCTTACCATATCGCAACGCCGCTACGAGGATGCTTACCTAGCAATGCAGAAGCGTTTGGCCGCAGACGACCTCGGCAACATTCGCCTCATCAACTACTTCGCCGCCCACAGTTTTGGTCCACAAGGTTGGCGCAGGGAGAAGCGCCTCGCCGGCGGAGGCATTCTTCTGGACTCAGCGTATCATGGCATCGACACAATTTTATGGCTCCTGAGGCACCTACCCACTGGGCGTAAGATTTACCCTATTCGATTGTCAGCCGATTGGATTCTCGATTCTTCCCAGCGCGAACCAAAAGAGCGAATCGAGCTTATTGGAGCTATCCGTATCGTTATGTCCAACGGCTGCATTTTCAACATCGCGGCCTCTTATGAGAATCCTACAGGGAGCACCGATGAAACGATCAAAATATTTGGTGACCGCGGCGCCTTGCGCTACGTGCGGGACGAACTCACCAAATCCCCAATGTCTGCGGGCAGGCTCACCTTTCAACGCCAAACGGGCGAATCCTACGAAGATCACGATGGACATTCACAAGGAAAGCGTTGGGCTCCATTAAAGGATTTTTTCGATGTCGTCGCAGCCGGAAGCGGCAAAGTCTCCAGTCCCGCGGCCGACAGCATTCCCGTATTGTGCATCCTCGAAGCCGCTTATCAATCCGCCGTCCGTGGCGGTGTTTCAGTAGAAATCAACAGTATGAAAACGAACACAGTCTTGGGTATCGATCACGTCGCAGTGCAGACTAGCGACATTGAGGCAGCCATCCACTTTTACGTTGAAGTCCTTGGCGCGGAACTTCTGGAGCGTCGGGCCTTCAAGAGGCGCCAGATGGCCTGGCTCAAAGTCGGCGTAACAAAAATCGAGCTATTCAGCAAGCGCACAGGAGAGAATTTGGAAGGGTGGAGTGATTTTTATTCTGGCCCGGTTCACATCGCCTTTCGAGTCACAGACTTGGATGCATTCCTGTCCCAAGCCCTCGCGAAAGGGGCGCACTTCCACCCCTCGCATCCCGCTCCTTTTGTTCCGCCGGTCGAGGGGGCGTCAAAGATTGCCTATCTCCTGGGCCCCGACGGGGAGGAGGTCGAAATTCGCGATCACTGTGAAGTTTAGAAGGGATTCCGCGGATGAAAGCGTTTGTATCCTACTCTCACGAGAACATCGACGCCAGCCGAAATATCGTCTCTGCCTTGCGTGAGGCAGCACATTTAGTGGACAAACCCGTTGATAGCATTTGGGTGGACAAGAACATTCGAACCGGCGAACCGTTTCGCGAGAAGATTCACCACGCAATTCAAACCAGCGACATTGCCCTACTCCTCATCAGCGACCATTTCTTCAAGTCTGAGTTTATCCGAGATGTCGAATTGCCGGCCATCAGGGCTAGGGCAGCTCAGAATCTTATGGTGATGTTGCCAATCAAGATTGGCGATTTCCTACCTTCGGACTATCAAGCAGAGTTCAGAGACCTTCAGGCGTGGCCCGTACTAAAAGGCCGCTTGGTTAGCGCTTCTCATCTGCCGCCGGCGGCCGTCGAACCCGCATTCGCTGATTTGCATCGTTGCGCAGTTGCAGCCGGAAGGCTTTGCCGGCGCAAAATCGATCTGAAGCCCCCAGATAGCATAACGGAGGGGGCTCTGCAAAAGCTTGCGAAAAAGTTTGCCGACCTCTACGGTCAGATCCCAGACGAGGCAATTTACGGGCTCGCGTTCACGTTCTGGATTCTTTGGGAAGGCAAAAGGAACCACGAAGCCGCGCACCAATTGGCAATGGGGTTCCATGAGGAGTTGAATAATCGCAGGGCGAAACTGGATCTTGGGCACGAGCCAACGGTGGAGCTTCTGAAGGCGGGCTTCCCAAAAGCACCCACCCACCTGCAGCTTCTGGAAATATCAACCGTCAGTCAACTACTTGAACCCAACTTTGCTAAACTTCTACATGGGATGCGCCTGAGCGAAGGCGATTACCAGCAAGCAGAGCGGTTCTTTCAGGAACTGGGCAGAGCACATTCAGCTTTCGAGAATTGTGCACTCGTAGAATACGCTTGGGGACAATGCGCCCGAAAACATCAAGAGCACTTGGACGACGCTGTAGCCAGATATCGACTGGCCCTGAATCACTGTTCGGCATGGCGCCAAGACGTGTGCGAATGCCCCGGCCACTGCCCAAAGGGAATGCTGTTGGTCGAAATCCATCGCGGCTTAGGCGCGGCGTATCGCAGGATGGGCCAACGCGGCTCGGCATTGGAACACTTCAAAGCCGGCGAACAACTCCTCAACCGCGACGACGTGCCGAAGCGGATCCAGGCTGACTTTCTATACAGTTTCGGATATTTTCTTTTCGAAGACGCAGTCAGCCAATCAGTCTCTTCCAAATCGTGGCAATTGACAGACGAGCAGACGGATCAACTAACTGAGGCCCGGCGAGTCTTCGAGAGCTGCATCTCTATCCAACCCGAACACCCGGCCGCCCATGCTCGACTAGCAATTGTTAAGAAGGTTCTTGGCGAATTCGAACTCTCGGATTGGATCCACAGTAGAACTCTATGCCTAAAGCATAACCAAGGAGAACCCGTTCTTACGGCATTTCTGACCGGGTTTGCTCTCCGGCTATACTCACTCGCAACCGATTCCGATTCACCGAGGCCGGTCGGAGTGGACAGTCAAGAGCTGTACAACGAACTTGCAGAATTGTTCGAAAAGTGGCCGCACGGTGTTCCTCTTGGACCAATCAATTGCCACCTTTTTGACATCACAGTGGTTCGGTGGGGCGCAAACATTGACAAGGACGCGTGGTTAAAGCGAGCGTTTGACCTTCTCTTCACGAGCCGCAAGTGGAAAGAAACAGAGCGCGGCGACCTAAAAGAAAAGCAGCTTGAAGGGCTCCGCAAATTCGAGTCAGAGCATAGCATCACGCGGCGTGTTCGACCCACCTGAAATGAATTTGCGCGTTCTGCTCATTGGATTTGGCGAGATGGGGCGGCGTTTTCACCTGCCGACGCTGCTGAAGGCTTCACCGGCAGTCAGCGTGGCAGGAGTGGTGAGAAGAGACCAGAATCCGATCGGTGAGATTCCAACCGTGCCTGTTTTTGACGACTGCGAGACGGCGATAGAACGTCTGAAGCCCGACCTTTCTGTAATTTCTACCCCTCACGCCTTTCATGCAGCTCAGATCGGCTCCGCTCTGAAGAATGGCAGCCATGTTTTTGTAGAGAAGCCGCTGGCCCTTAATTTCAACGAAGGCGTCGAGTTGGTTTCACAGGCAAAGGCTCGAGGTCTCATGCTGGTTGTTGGACTCCAGCGGCGCTACGAGGGGTTTAGCTCAATCGTCCGCGAGCTGAAATCCACTGGATGCCTCGGCAAGATACTCCACGCACACGGCATTTTTGCGCACACGTTCGACTCCATTGGGCCTAGTGGTTGGAGGTGCGAGCCAAGACTTGCAGGCGCTGGCATTCTTGATGACAGCGCCTACCATATTCTCGACGTTTTGCTTTCGGCCGCAGGAGGTGAAATCAAAAGATTGGCGGGTTGCCATGTTCTCAGTTCTACTTTTGGTTCACCCGAATCATTCTCGGCAATCTTTGAGATGGATTGCGGATCGATGGTGAGTGCTGCGGGCGGTTATCACTCGCCCCGCCAATCTGTTCAGGAGGAAATCTCGATTTTTGGATCGAATGGATCGGTCTTTGCCCGGCGATTTTGTCGCGAGTGGAATACTGATCCCCCTTTTGTATTCTACAAATCCCGCGACGGTTCAGTTAGCCGGAATTTTGACCTCCGCTCTCGTCCATTAGGCAGGGAATTACCCCTTCAGACGATGGTGGATGTGTTGACGGGCCAACAACCCCGCAGCTCTTTACTGACGGAGGCAGGTGACACAATGGTCACCCATCGGGCAGTTAACCTCATCAAAGAATCAGTGGCATGAACAGCGCGCTCTCGATCGATACCGACCCATCGTTCATCCGACCTCTGGGTCAAGCGCAGAACGAGTTTCTGCAAGTTCTTCTCTCGACCTTTTTGATTCGCCAAGGGGAGCGGGGCTTGGTTCTCGAGGTAGAGTTTGACTTCGACTCGCCCGCGCTTTGGCTGCGACGCGGGAAAACTCACGTTCGCCGCCAACTCAAGCCAGACTCTACGCAACGCTACCAGCAAGAACTCGAGCGCATCTTGTTGGCGCAGGATGTGAAGGACTGGGCGCACAACGATTCCGCGTTCCCATTCCGGTTCGGCAATGGCGGGACTTTGCCGGTAATCCGATGCAGAGACAAAGATTACTACTGCCTTTTCTACCGGGAAATCCCGCCCGTTGGATGGAACATCGCCAACGGCGGCGCGGAATCGGTGACCGAACTGCTCGACCCCCACGCCACGATTGAACGCGAACTGCGCGAAGAACTGATCATCGTCGAGCCTGCAGCCGGTCACAGGTATGTGTTCGATTGGAACGAAGGCCGGCGGTCAGACCACCCGGATTTCGCAGTTGCGCGGCGCGTCTGGCACGAGATCTTTCAGCGGCGAAACTTCCGCCAACTACGCGACCTCGCGCTTCCGCTCAAGTGGCTGCCGGCCAATGATTCGGTTATCATCCGCTTTAACAATCCGCCGCCTCAGTGCGCGACTGAAATTGAAGTCACAGATTGTTTGCTGAACGTCAACGCCGAGGACTTTGGAATCGAGATTGACCGCGTGGCAAAGATTGCCATCGGCCCGGAAGCCGTCCTATGCGATGGCGAAGTCGTTCGTGGAAACCTCCTCAACCGCGTCGTCGGTCTCTTTGAGGTTAATCGCTTCAACGCGGCCATGGCTGCCGGAAGGAAGGAGTTTCGCCCGGATCGAATTTTCCACAGCGGGCAAGACCGTTCCCATGACGACGTTAAATCGGTGGTGAACGAATACCTGAAAGACGTGACGGAAAGAGGAGTCTGGGCAATAGACGTGCGTCGAGAGTGGGAGGCCACTGAATGCAGGTTCGGCCTTTGTCCAGTCACTCGAAATCTGGTGCGACGCTTCCTGCTTCTGGAACAGGATGAAGGAAACGAAGCCGCGTCACCCGCCGGCACGCCGTCGTCGCTTGCGATGCCAGATGTTTTTCTGAGTTTTGCTTCCGAAGACTTGTCGCTCGCACAACAGGTATTCGATTTTCTCCAACGTTCCGGCCGGCAAGTTTTTTTTAGCCAAGAGACCCTGCATCAGTCCAATTTCGGCGACGCCATCGATAACGCGCTCGCGGCGGCCAAATCCTTGATCGTCGTCGGCACAGAGACGGAGCGCTTTTTCAAGCCTTGGGTGCGTTACGAGTGGCAATCGTTTCACAATGACATCCTCGCGCGCCGCAAGCCGTGGGAAACGCCGCTTGTCACGCTTGCCGCAAAGCCAGACCGAAATGCGCTTCCGAGACCGCTGGCTTTTCGCGAGGTAGTTGAATGTGACCCATCTTCGCCTGCGGCCGCGCTTCAAAAAATTCATAGCTTGCTTGGGAGGCCGAGACAGTGACGCGACATGAAGACGACGCTTTCTGGAACGACGCGCCGGGCAGCGATGGACGCAAACCCGGCCGACAGCCTGCGCTCCGAAAAGGCTCTCGCTAGGCCTTGTCACCCGTCTCCGAAGCCTCTTTCAATCGCTTGTAGTCGAGGTAATGTAGGTTGGCTTGAATGTTGTCGGTGTTCGAGTAGGCGTAGGCGAGGAAGAATTCAGTGATGGTGGCTTTGCGATTGCGGAGTTCCTCGGCCAGCCGAAAAACCAGGGCGGGACGATGTTTGTTCTCTTCCTGGAAGGCGTCCCACCACTTCCGGGCGCTGCCGGTGGCGTTCTTCCAATCGAGCTGATCGTCTTTCAGCTTTTCCAGGCCGTTCCAGATCTCTTCGTCCGACCACTCGCGCACGTCGGTGATCCCGGCCGGCAGCTCCGCCCGGCCGCTGGCGGGCAAAACCGGTCTCGGCCGGGGAGGCAGTCCGGCGAGGGATTCCAACCGCAGTTCACCGTCCAGCCGGGGGCGGAAGGCCGGCCCCTGAACCAGCTGGGGTTCGGCCCCCTGTTCGAGGCAATCCCGGGTGATGATCACCTTGCATACGCCCTGGTCCGCCAGCTCCGGCCAGCGATGCTCCACGGCATCCACCGCCCGGCCGATTAACCGATGGAGGCCGCGCGCTCCCGTTCCCAGGCTCACCGCTTCCTCAGCGATCGCGTCCAGGGCGTCCCCTGCCACTTCCAGCTCGATGCCGTGGATTTCCGCCAGGCGCTGCTGCTTTTCCAGAGGCGATCGTTCCGTGCGGCTGCTGATAATCTCCCGCAAATCACCGCGCGTGAGTTCGTGCAGGACGGTCACCGTGGCAAAGCGCCCCACAAACTCCGGGATCATGCCATATTCCACCAGGTCTCCGGTCTGCGCCTGGCAGAGCGCTGTGAAGATGGGTTGCTCCGGCAGCTCGCTGATTTTCTCCTGCGGGCGCGCCAGAAAGCCGATTTGCCGCCGGGCCTTGCCCACCCGGCGGCCGACAATGTCGGCCAATCCAGCGAAAGCGCCCGCGCAGATAAAGAGCAGGCGCGATGTTTCGACCGGCGGGTGCCCCATGCCTTCAAATCCCCGGGAAGTTCTGCCGTCCAGCAGGGTGAGAAGCGCATTTTGAACCCCTTCGCCGCTCACATCGCGCTGGGCGCCATCGGCCCGGCGAATCTTGTCGATCTCATCAATGAAGATGATCCCTTTCTCCGCTTTCTTCGGATCGCCACCCACCCGGTCCACCAGCCCGCGAATCACACTTTCCACCGAATCCCCCTTATAGCCGGCCTCGACCAGGTTGGTGGCGCTGCTGAACCCCACCGGCACGTTCAGAAACTCCGCGAGTTTCCGCACCAGATAGGTCTTGCCCACGCCGGTCGGCCCGATCAGCAGAATGTGGTGTGGTCCCAGTTCGATCCCTTCCCGCTCGCGGTAGGCCTGCGACAGGTAATGATTGTAAACCGCCACCGCGATGTCCTGCTTGGCCCGCACCTGGCTCCGGACAAAACGGTCCAAGTGGGTGATCATCGCGGCCGGCGTGGGGAGAGTTGGAGGTTGCATGTGTTTGAAACGGAGTTGGGAGGGTCAGGCTTTATGGCCGATACCTTGCCTTCATTGCAACCGTCTCCGACTTTTCTGTTCCACCGTCAGTTGCCAAGCGCGCCGGATCGGCTCGGGGAGTTCTTTGGGGGCGTTGCCGTCCTGAGCTTCAAACTGCTGTTTTGATTCCGGATTAAGATCCAGCCAGGCGAAGAACAAAGTGCTCGCCTCTGCGTGCCCGCCGGCGCCCGCAGTCGACAGCGCTCTCTCAATTTCTTTCGCATAACGGGCGCATTTTTCATCGCCTGTCAGCTTCTTGTGGATGGACCGTGATTTGTTAGCCAATTCGTCGGCTTCACGGTCGGCGAAGTTTTGGAGTTTCCTTTTGTCATTCAGCAAGTCGGGCTTTAGAACGGTCCTCTCGACGAGAGAGTCGAGGAAGGTGATTACTTTTCGGCGTTCTGCCGGAGTGTCGCTCGCTGCGAACCAACCGACGCAAGGGCCGAGGTCTGGGATCGGCTGGGAGCGTTCTTTATCGAGATAAGCGTGACCCTGCGATGCGCGCTCAACGGCCCGCGCGGCCGTTGCAATGCTATGGAAGTGTTCTTCCGAGACCGAGCTGGTAAAGCCCGCCGAACTTCTTTCCCACGCGGTTTCGAGCGCCCTTTTCCATTCTTGGCTGCGCGATTCCTTCATCGCATCGGGCAACCAGTAAAGCTTGGTGCGAATCGTTTCCGAGTTCCACGCCTCGGGCATCCAGTCGGGCGAAGAGCCGGGAGGTTTTCCTTCGAGTGTCCGGGCGATGTCGAAGAGTTCCTGCATGCAATACGGCGACTCGAAATAGCGCCGGCTTAGAACAATGATCAACACGTCCCCCTTCACCAGCTGCGCCATCAACTCCCGAAGGCTCGCGATTCGTTCGGCTTCATTCGCTTGATAATCCAAAACCCGGTAACCACCTCGTTCCCGGCGCTCCGCCACCTCGAGCGCCTGACGCAGGGCTGTCGGGAAGGCCGTGTGCTTCCAATTCGGCGCCAGCGCCTTTTCTCCGGCCTTTCCTTCCGCTTTCAGGTCGCCACTGAAAGACGTGTTGATTCGCAGCAGCGGTGGCAAGGGCAGAAACCCGTCTCCAGCCGCCAGCGAGGCATGGCTCAGGGAAATATTCTCCCGCCCGACCTCCCTGGCGAGGTCACCGACGGACCTGAGAAACAACATCTCGCCGCCGTCCCCGTCGCCGAGCGCCTTCCGGACAAGCGCGCCGTAAATGCTCCGCCTCGGGTCCGGCGTCTGGATGCAAATGCGCAGGTCGCCGGTGACACCCTCGGGAGACGTAGGGGTCCATTGAGCCCAAAGAGTTTCTCCCAGTCGAACGTCCGCAGGAGCCGTGTCGTCGCTGCATTTCAAGCCCCACTTCCAGAACACAAACTCCCGGCCCTGTCGCTGCGCCATGGCTTGGAACAGGCGCACCATTACACCGCACTCGACATCGCGGAGCGGCGTTTCACATACCTCGGCATTAGCGGGAGCAGCGAGTCCTGCGCGGTCGCCCGACGGCAGAAAGCCAGGCGCCATAAAGCAAGGCTGATCCCCGGTTGCGTAGTCGTCAAGGATCCGGATGGCAACACCGCACGATTCCATGAAACTCAGGAAAAGGGCCTGTTCCGCCTTCCCGTATCCGGCGTCGTTCCACTCCCATTCAGCCAGGTCGCGCGGAGTGAAAAGCCCCCTGGCTTCCTTTAGAAATCCGAAGCCGCGGCTGGTGCGATTCAGCACCGTGTAGATGCCGTCAATGGCCCAGCGCTGGTCGAGAATGACGGAGTCACGCAGGTGCGATTCGTTCCAATACAAAAACCCGGCTCGGTGAAGCCGGCGGATCAACAGCTCGGGTTGGTCAAAATAGGCGCCGTCTGGACAGTGCTGCCGAATCAGGAGCCTCGCGTCTTCCAGGGAGACTCTGGCGGCCTTCGGAGTAACCGATTGTCCTTTTGCTTCAGCCGTGCTCCAGGCTTTGTCGTTCGCGGCTTTCAGTTTAGACAGGGCGGCTTTTACCTGGGCGGGTCGTTTCCCGAGTGTCCGCGCGCCGCGTGGCCCGAGCAGATGCGCCACCTGTTTGCCGAGCATCTCCTTCAGGTGTTTCAGCGAGGCCCCGGGGCTCTTCGCCGAAATCTCCAGCCGGTTCTCGGGCGGCACCTTCATGACCGACCGCGCCCACTTTTGGCTGATGGCAGGCCGGTCGGCCTTGGTAGTCAGCACCAGCACGGGAGGGCGTTCTCCCCTGGCCCCGGTTCCCAGCGCATTCACCTGTTCCTGCCAGTAAGCGCAGCCCTGCCCGATGTCTTCGTCGCAATCGTGCCGGCGTTCCGCCTCCCGGTCGCCCTGCTCATCCGCGCCTTTACCGGCGTCCGTGCCGCAGATCACGAACACCGCCCGGTTCTGAAGAAACAGACGGTGCGTGTTCTGGTACAAATGCTGCCCGCCAAAATCCCAGATGTTGAGTTTCGCCACCGCTGTGCCGCCCGGTTCGTCAACCGGCGTAAACGGAAGATCCAGCGCCCAGAGGCGGACGCCGTGGGTGGACTCCTCGCGGCCGTTGAACTTTTGCCCCACCAAGCGGCGTGCGAGCGACGTCTTGCCGGACCGTCCGTTGCCGAGAAGAATGATCTTCACCTCATGATCCAGCGCCCGCCCGTATGCCGCCTCGCCCAGGTCAGCGAAGACATCGGGCGCAACGTTGGTTTCGTCGGACTCGCCCAGCAGCTCCGGTTCAAGATCCACTCCTGATCCATGGAGGAACAATGTCCTCGGAGGCCTTGCTCCAAACCTGGGCAGCGATCGCAGGCTCTCCGTGCCCGCCAGATTCACGTGATCGAGCACCGCCGCTGGGTTGAAATCCGCAAGGGCCGCCAGCACCTTGGCGTGCCGTGCCCCCAAACGAGAGAGGGGCTTGGGCCATTGCGGTGGAAGAGCCGCGAGGCGGATGCACTCATTCAGTTCAATCCGTTGCAACAGGGGAGGCCATTCCGGTATGCCTTCGAGTTGGAGACAGTTCGATACATCCAGAAACCTTAAGGCTGGCGCGGCCTTGAGCACGCGATGTATCCACGCCTCCGACAAGTTCGGACAACTTTTCAAGCTGAGGTCGGTCAGTTTGGCCAAGTTTGCCTCCGATGGCGCCGGCACTGTGCGAAGCTTTGGGCACTCCTCGAGCACCAGAGTGGCCAGCATGGAGCGCAACGGTGGCAGTTCAATCAAATCAGGGCATCCGCGCAGATCCAGACATTCGAGTTTGGCCGGGAGTGAGGGGAGGGATTTCAGCCCGTGAATCTGCCAGAGATAAAGGTGGGTCAGGTTCGGAAAACCGGCGAGTCGGCGGGCGAGTTCTTCCAGGTTAAGCCCAAGCGGCTTGGCATCTTCCTTTCCGGGCGAGGGGCCGAGAACGATCTTGCGCACTTCGGCGGCCGGATAGGCGTCCCATTTCTCAAAGCCAGGTGCATCCGAATCGGGCCAGTTAATGACCCGGCGGTCGATGGGGGTAGGCGCAGCGCTCATGGTATTGGCAAGGCAGAGGTGAATCGCGGTCGACGAGAGGATCGGCCAAGATCTCGTTGCCTTCTCCAAGGCAGAATTTTGCTAAATTCCGTTCTGGTCATAATTTTTTTGACCCCGCGTTGCGGGGAAATTTTGCCCGGGCGAGATCTGGAATGACCCTTTCCGGAACAGCGGCGCCGTTCGACTCCAGCCTCGTCCCTCGGCTTCCGTCTCCCGTCGCCCGCCCGTGCTGGTCCCTTTCCCGAGCTCCGCTCGGCTTGGCCGGACCGGGAACCAGGCAGACCCGGAAGCCGATGAGCCCGAAGCGCCCAACCGGCCTGTCCCCGTCGCGAAAGGCCGAGCGGCAGTCCCTCGCGGAGTTGAACCACGAACCGCCCCGCAGCACTCGACCATCATCGGCTTTCAACATCTTCAGCAGCCCAGCCTCCCAGTCGGCCAAGCGGGCGTCGAACCCTGGATCCGCCACCCGCTCGAGCCGCCCTCGGTACGCGTCGGCTTCCCAGACGTCATGACACCATTCCTCAACATTCCCATGCATATCGAACAAGCCAAAAGCGTTCGCCCGCTTTGCTCCCACCGGCTGAGTCTCCCCCGAGGCGTTCCCCGCAAACCAGCCCGCCTCCCGCAATGCTTCCTCTCCGTCACCCTCGGCATACTCGCTCTCGCTCCCCGCACGGCACGCATACTCCCACTCCGCCTCCGTGGGCAGGCAGGCCAGCCCAGCTCCCTCCGGAAATTCCCTCCCCCGAGTTTCGGCCAGCCACCCGCAGAACTGGCTGGCTTCCCGCCAGCTCAGGCTTTCCGCCGGACGCTCCAGCCCGGAAAAGCCGTTCTTATGCTCAATCCGCCCAGCAGCCGTCCAGGCCGCAAATTGCCGTTGTGTCACCGGCGTTTCCCCCAGCCAAAAGCCCCTCGTGATCTCCACCTGGTGCCTGGGCTCCTCGTCCCCATAGTAGCCGCGACTCCCCATCCAGAATTTCCCAGGCGGAATAAATCGGAAGGCCATCTTGCCGCCTTTCCTCCCGAGATCCAGAACGTGTTGGGACGCCAGGCGGGAAATGGCGTCGGCACTCATTTCGCCCTCCCAGGATAAGTTGCCCCGGTGCAGGCCTTCTTCGCCCAAACGGCTTTCGGGCAAATCTCGGCCCGCACCAGGGACCCTTTGGTTTCGTCCCGCACAGGCCGGGCGCGGGAAGGCGCGTCGTCCGGCGGCTGGCGCCTCCGTACCGGGAACCAGGCAGACCCGGAAGCCGATGTTCCTGTTGCGTTCATCCGGCCTGTTCCTGTTGCGATAGGCCGAGCGGCAGTTCCTCGCGGAGTTGTTTCACGAACCGCCCCGCAGCCGGGCTGCCCGGTTCTTGCGCCTCCCCAAAGCGAGAAAAGCCCGCCACCATCTGGCGCCAGGCGAGATCATCCCCAAAGCGGGCGTGGGCAAACAAGCTCAAGGAGCGCTCCTGCAGCTCCCCCTCGTCCAAGGCGCCGCGGTGGGCGGCCCGTTCCAAGGCGCGCAGTTTGCCGCGCAGGCGCTTGCGCCCACGGCGGTTCAGCCGGGTGCGGTCCGGATAAAGCACAAAACCAAGAAAAGGCAAACCCGCGGCGGCCCGATTCAGGACGGGTGGTTTTGAGCGGAGGCCGAGCCCCTCGAGAACGCGCGCGGCCTCATCCGCCAGGGACGCCAGCAGTTCCCGCGCGCCCAGGAATACCAAGTCGTCCATATAACGCAGATAGCGGTGGCAGCGGCGCTTTTGCAGCACCCAATGGTCAAAAGGGTCCAGATAGAAGTTGCCCAGATACTGGCTGGTGAGTGCCCCGATGGGCAAACCCTGGCCCGGCGAAATCGCGTAGGAACGGATCAACCGCTCCCAGAGGGCGAGAAAACGGCGCTCCCGAAAGCGTCGCTCCAAAAGCTCGAGCAGAAGCTGATGGCCAATCGAGTCATAAAACCGGCGGATATCCAGCTTGAGAAACCACGCGCCCGGATAAAGCCAGGCGCGAGCCTGGCGCAAGGCCGCATGCTGCCCAAAACCGGCGCGGCAGGCGTAACTACGAGGGATGGCGCCCCGCTCGAAGACCGGTCCAGCGGCGGCAATGATGGCGTGATGCACCACGCGGTCGCGGAACTCCGGGGCATGGATGACCCGCCGTTTGGGATCATGCACAATGAAGGTCCGATACCGCCCAAATTCAAAGGAGCCCTCGGCCAGCGTGCGCGCCAGGCTCGCGCACTCCCGATCAACGGCCGCCAGGAAGCGCCTCACTTCGGGCCGCTCCCTCTTGCCCCGGGCGGCCCGGCAGGCGGCCAGGACGAGCGAGCGAGCGTCCGCTATCTGCTCAAATAGCCCTCCCACCCGCTTCATACCTTGGGCGCCGGAGGGTGGCTTTCCTTCACGAGTTCCAGCAGGATCGCCCCGTACTTCTGCACCCGGACGGATCCCAACCCCTCAATCTGCCCAAGATCGGCCAGGCTGGCCGGACGGCGCCGGACCAGTTCAGCCAGTTGAGCATTGGTGAAAAGGGCGTAGACGGGCAGCCCTTCCGCCTCCGCCCAGCGCTTTCTCTGCTCGCGCAAGCGGCTGAAAACCGCGAACTGCTCGGCGCTGAATTCGTCGCGGTAATCCACCTTGACCGCCCCTGAAGCCGACCGCGGCGCCTGCCCCTGGGCGCACTCGACGACGAAGACGAGCAGCGAAGCGCCGCCCGCCGGAACGATATGATGGGCCACGGCGGCGATCCGTTGGGAAGCGAGAAAAGCATTCAGTTCATCAAGCTCGGGAGGGGCAGGCAACGTGTACTGGAAAATGCGAAACCTCACAAAACGAAAACGGCTGCCCGTTGAATTATCGTTTCCATCAATTGCGCTTTCATCCTGCCGAATCTCGGTGGGGCGTCAAGTCGCCGTAGAGCTTACCCCGGGGCGAACCGCAGACGCACGCGGCACTTACGGCCGCCCGGGCGGGAACTTCGCCCGCGCCAAGTCCAGCGTCTCGCCTTCACTCGCGCCTTTCGGCTCCGGCCTCGTCCCTCGGCCTCCGCCTCCAGGCGCTTTGCTGCCGCCCTGGTGGCCAGGCGCTCCGCGCCCGCTCGCCGGACCGGGAACCAGGCAGACCCGGAAGCCGAAGTACCCGAAGCGTTCATCCGGCCCGTTCCCGTCGCGAAAGGCCGAGCGGCAGTCCCCCGCGGAGCCGATCCACGAACCGCCCCGCAGCACTCGAGGATCATCGGCTTTCAACATCTTCAGCAGCCCAGCCTCCCAGTCGGCCGCGCGGGCGTCGAATCCTGGATCCGCCACCCGCTCGAGCCGCCCTCGGTACGCGTCGGCTTCCCAGACGTCATGACACCATTCCTCAACATTCCCATGCATATCGAACAAGCCAAAAGCGTTCGCCCGCTTTGCTCCCACCGGCTGAGTCTCCCCCGAGGCGTTCCCCGCAAACCAGCCCGCCTCCCGCAATGCTTCCTCTCCGTCACCCTCGGCATACTCGCTCTCGCTCCCCGCACGGCACGCATACTCCCACTCCGCCTCCGTGGGCAGGCAGGCCAGCCCAGCTCCCTCCGGAAATTCCCTCCCCCGAGTTTCGGCCAGCCACCCGCAGAACTGGCTGGCTTCCCGCCAGCTCAGGCTTTCCGCCGGACGCTCCAGCCCGGAAAAGCCGTTCTTATGCTCAATCCGCCCAGCAGCCGTCCAGGCCGCAAATTGCCGTTGTGTCACCGGCGTTTCCCCCAGCCAAAAGCCCCTCGTGATCTCCACCTGGTGCCTGGGCTCCTCGTCCCCATAGTAGCCGCGACTCCCCATCCAGAATTTCCCAGGCGGAATAAATCGGAAGGCCATCGTTCCGCCTCGTTTTCCGAGGTCCAGAATGTGCTTGCGGCCAACGACCGGTGCGGCACCCATTTTCATCCAGCAGAAACGGCCACCGCGACCGCCTTGGGACATGTTCTCCGCCGCAGCAAACCCGGACCGGCTCTCGGAGTGTTTGGGTTTCCGGTGATCCTTTTCAAAACGCGGGAGGGAGAAAGGGAAACATCTTGCGGACGAAATCGTGCCACGGAGGCCGGCCGAGTCAAGCCCCAGACCGTGGGACCGTGGGAACCGGGAGATTAGAGCGTCCGACGGGGGAGGCTCGCCCGCGCCAAATCCGGCCCGGCTGCGCTCGCGCCGTCCGGTTCCGGCCTCGTCCCTCGGCCTGCACCTCCCGGCGCTCTGCTGGCATCTTCATGACTGGGCGCTCCGCGCCCGCTCGCCGGACCGGGAACCAGGCAGACCCGGAAGCCGATGCCCCCGGAGCGAGCAACCGGCCCGACCCTGCCGCGAAAGGCCGAGCGGCAGTCCCTCGCGGAGCCGCCCCACGAACCGCCCCGCAGGACGCGGAATGCATTCGCTTCGGTCACATTCCCATCCCAGGCCTCTCGCCCCGCCTCTTCGAAACTCCAGGAATAGGCCTCCCACGGGTCAATCCGCTTCCGGTAGGCGTGCGGGTCATAGACGTCGTCGCACCATTCCCACACATTTCCATGCATCCCAAACAGGCCAAAAGGGTGATCCTCCGCCAACTCATCCACCGGGTGAGTGGCGTTGCCGGAATTCCCCTCATACCATCCCACCTGAGCCAGCGCCTCCTCTCCATCGCCGGTGTAATACTCCGCGTCGCTTCCGCCCCGGCAGGCGTGCTCCCACTCGGCCTCGCAAGGCAACCGCACCTGCCCAATGCCGGGCGGCAATTGAGCCCCGGCCTGAAGCCAGCGGCAAAAAGCGGTGGCGTCATTCCAACTGACCTTTTCGACTGGGCGGCGCGCCCCTGGAAAATGACTCGGGCGGGGAGGCAAACCGGCGCGGGCGGCCACCGTTTCATACTGTTCCTGGGTGACCGGAAACGTGCCGAGGTAATACTCGTGCGGGAGGGTGACCCAGTGCGCCGGTTCTTCGCTTGAATCAAACCCGCGCGAGCCCATCCGAAAACAAACGGGCGCGATCCGGCGGAAAAACATGGGCAGGCCGTTCGGCAGGGCGAGGGTAAAATCCGCCTGCCCCGCGGCCCGCTCCCACACCGGCTGCTGACTTTCGCGTGCCATGGCGGAGAGTCTAGGGGGCGGGAGCGGTTCCGAAAAATCAAAACTCGCCTAAAGCCCTGAGATTGAATACAAGGCAGATCCGAAGTGAATAACGCGACGCGGGCATTATCAAACGGGTTGAGCGGCCTCGCCCCATGAGTTCCGGCGCGGCGACCTATGGCAGCTCCACCTTTCCATAAACGGCCGTTTGACGCGTTCCTGAGCCATGCGCATGTGGAGCGGACACCCATCGTGGAGCGCCTCTACTCGTGGCTGCAGAATGGGTGCGGCTTCCAAATCTGGTTCGACGCAAAACACCTGGCTCCCGGCCAGCCCATAGCCAGCTGCCTGGACGAAATGGTCACGCAAGCGCGGGGCATGCTCATCCTTCTGTCCAGGGCTTCCCTGAGCAGCGGCTGGGTGAGGCAGGAGCTACGCGCGGCGAAAGATCAGCGGAACCGGCATCCCGGCTTCCGGATCGTGGGGATACGAATCGACGACGTCGAGCCGCCGGAGGACCAGCGGATCGAATTATGGCTGGACGCCCCGGCGGGTGAACTATCGCCGGAAGGAGCGCTCTTGCTGATCGCCGGATTGCACGGGGAAGCGTTCCGCCCGCCGCATCGTTCACGCCGCGACGTCTTTGTGAGCCGGGGCTGGAGCGATGCGGATCAACCGGTGGCGGCCACCGCCTTAGCCGCGCTCTCGAACCTTGGGCTCTGGGCCGTAGGTGACGCTCGCCAGCAGAAATTCGACCCCGCAAGGATTCAAGGAATCATGTCCACGTGCGTCGGGCATCTTTGCCTTTTGCCCAAACGGGCCGGGCGGACTTTCAGCGAGTATTTCGACAGTGAGCTGCGCCTGGCGGCCTCGGAGGGCCTGCCCCAGCTGGTCATCGCGGACCCCTCGTCACTCCCGCATTTGCCCGAGGCAGTGGCGGCCAAGGCGCATCCATTCGAATATGACAAACTGGCGGAGGGCGAGCGTGACAGCCTCGCACGCCTGACCCAGGAGTTGAACTGGCTCGCGGAAGCGCAGGTCCGCGCGCGGCGCGAGCATTGCTTTCTCGCGACCGATTTCTCAGACGAGGCCCGGCGGCGCAACGAAACGGTGAAGGCCCTGCTGGAGGGGCTGACGGGACTTCCGTGCGTGACGGGACATGACATTCGCGAAGGGAGCCTGCAGGAGAAAATCATCAGCGCCATCTCCACGGCCTACCTGATGGTGGCCGATATCTCCGAGGAAAACATAAACACTTGCGTGGAAGCCGGGATGGCGCGCGCGCTCGGCACCCGCCTCTTTTTGGCCGGCAAAGGGCCGGCGCGCCGGCCTGTCTTTATGTTTCGCGACTGGCAGGTCCACTATTACGAGAACGAGCTGGATCTCCTGGGCGGGGTCCATCGAGCGGTTTCCCCCTTTCGCCGCTGGGTGATGGCGGCGGGCTGAATGAAGGGCGGGAGCCGCGCGAGTTAACGGCCCGGAGCTCTCACGACTTTCAACCGCGGGACGGCACGTTTCAGGATCTGCGGAATATTCGCGACGGCTTCCTCATCGTACTTTTGAATGGAAGGATCGAGTTCCTCCCAAGAAACCAGGTACTCGGAAATTCGCCTCTCTTTGACCGATGGGGTGCCATACCGCCAGCCGGCCAGCCAGCGTTCCACGTTCCAGCGCTGGTGCTCGATCGGAGCGAGCATCTCGATTTCCGACTGCTTCAACTGATCGAAGCCAGGCCGCGGATCCGATTCGAGAGCCAATATGCAGCCAATCCCGCGCAGCTTGATTTCGATGTGATCGGCCTGCTGGCGGCAGGACTCGCGGAATGTTTCCCTCAACTCATTCCACGGCCTCAATGCCGGGTCATTGGCCGGGTTGCGTCGAGAACCAGCGGTCCTCGCATCGACAAAAGCTTCGTGGATAGCGCGGGCCAACGAATCGCGATTTTGGTCCCGGAAGGCTTTGTCGGAACAGGCATCCTCCACCAGGCCGAAGGGGGTTACCGGCGCCTCCCCAGCCGCCGGGGGGGTGAGGAGACTCGGGACCGACGAACGGGCGCGGCAGCGCACCCAAAGATTTCGATCGGGCGCGACAAGCAAACCGCGGAGGCGCAGGGCGACTTCGGCCGCCCGCGCATCACGATCCAGACAAACCATGACGTGCATTATCTGGGCCGGTTCATCGTTCCATTTGGCGATGAGCCTCCTGGCCGAGAGGGATTCGACCTCCATCTCATGGAACTTGAGAAGGCAGACTTTGTTTCCCTCCAAAATCGGATAGCGAAAGAGGAAACGTTCGCGCTGCTGCTGGGCGTGACGGTCGATCACGGAAATCCGCAGCAACTTACGGTTCGGAAAATGGCCCATCTTAGCGGCGCGAAGAGCGAGGCTCCGCCCCAAACGGCCGAAACCGAGCAAGACCAAGTGGACGGAGCGGGGATCGTCCGCGGGCAAACCGGACCCGTCGATCGGCAGCTGTAGAAGCGTCCGACGGGCCTCCGCATCAAAGACGTCAAAGAAGGTCAGGACGGAGGGCGAAATTCCGCGTTGTTCCTCCCATTTCTGAAGAGCGTCCGTGAGATGAATATCATCCAGGTAAACGCGGCAAGGCACAGGAGGTTTAGAAGCCTGCGTGCACAACTCCTGAACCGCTTTGGCGATGCGAACGTTGGTTTCGTCCTCTCCGCTAATGGCGATGACTTCGCGGGCGGCGCAGACGCGCGCCTGGGCCAGCACATCGGGCTGGGTGGCATCGCCCGCGAGGACGATTATCCCGACATCGCCGCAGGCCTCCGCGGAGCTTTCGGCGGGCTTTGGATCGATCGCAAGCACTTTGGGGCCGTCACCGCTGGCGCCTAAACACCGGGCGATCGCCAGACCTTTGCACCCCAGACCGCAGACCACGGTGTGCCTTTCCCAAAATCGGAGCCGCAGCAAATTGTATTCCCGGAGGACCCGCTTCCGAAACAGCGTGAAACCGGTCAAGAAGAACGCCGCGGCGCCACACCAACGTCCCGCTTCAAGCCAGCCGTTGACGCCGCGATCGTAGTGCGCGGTATGGAGGATGAGCATTTGAGCCGCGTGATAAAGCGGACTGAATCCATGGTGCGGGTGCGCAGCCTTTTGATCCGGCGCCGCCGGCTCTTCATGCTCGTACTGCCAGGTGCCAATGGAGCCGAAAACAAGGGTCAAAGCGCTGAAAAAAACCACCCAAAGCCATAAAGGGCGAGGCTCGTGAAGGTGATCAAAATCGAAGTGCGACATGCTGTTTGTTGTTTCCTTTCCGTGTCATTCCCTTAGCGGTCATGGGACGCAACGCGGGGACGCGATGGGCAAGCATCGAGCGACAAGCCAGGCTCGCGCGCGAGGCCGGCCAAGCAGCAAACAAGGAAGCCACTGCCAGGAAAGGCCCCCGCCAACGCCCCCTCCCTTTTGCGCCCTGCGATCATCCCGCCAAACAAAGATCGATAACGCAATGAGAACACCATTTAATGCTTGTTTCAATTTTTTTTACTGGATAATTTTTCCGAAAAGACGAGGCTGCAATCCTTAGCCTAGGTTCGAAGCACATGCATGCTCTGCTCTCATTTAGCGCCCAGAGGCAACGTCTCCGTTCCTTCCTCGCGGTCTTTCCGCTCGTCGCCGCGCTCGTCTCCACTTCTTTGCCTCAACCAATTCAGGCGCCCGCCGCTCAGAATTCGGGAAGCAAAGGTCCCAGCGCGTTGGAACCGACGACGAACGGCGCCGCTCAACGCCCCTACCACACGGTTTTTGTCCTTGCCGTCGGCATTAGTAAATATCCGCACGCTCAGGACCGCCTCGATTTTGCCGAAAGCGATGCCCGCAAATTTGCACAAGTCCTGTCCGAAAAATACAAATTCACCGTCAGCAAGCTCCTCCTAAACGACGAAGCGACCCGCACAAATATCCTGGCTGAAATCGAAAAGATCGGGGCTCAGCTTTCCAAGGATAACAACGACGATTTTATCTTCTATTACTCGGGCCACGGCCTGACGGCCACGGAGATTTTCCAGGTCAAAGGCACTGACCTCAGCCACCGCCATGGCTTTATTCTTCCCTACTCTGACCAAGTGTCCCTGCAAACAACGAATCTCCAGCAATTGCAAACTCACGCTCTTGCTTTGAAGGATCTCACTGACAGCGTTATAGGCCTCAATTCCGCCCGCCATCGGATCATCTTTCTCGACAGCTGCTTTAGCGGGCTAGCCTTCAAGGATCAAAAGGTCCTGACCAAGCCGCCGGAAGACGCCTACGACAGCGTGATCAGAAAACCCAGCATCCAACTAATTACCGCCGGTCTTGACACCGAGTTCGCATACGAAGACTCCCGGCTCAAGCAAAGTGTCTTCATGGATGCGCTTTTGAAGCAACTTCAGGACTCGAAAGTGCGCACCATGGAAGAAATCTTCCTCCCGCTGCGCGTCGATATCCGCGATTACTTTCAGCAAAAGGGAGGCGGCCGAATGATGACGCCTCAGCATCGCTATCTCGTTTATGACGAGGGCACGTTCGTTTTCGTTCCGCCGTCGCAATACGCAAACTGGTCAGGTAGTTCGCCGGTGCTATTCGCCAGCAACGGCCGGCGTGGCAAGGGTGCGAACTTCGATGGCGCTGTCACCGACGATGAAGTGCGGAAGGTAAAATACAAGCGATATGAGCTCACGGACGATGAGCTTGCTCAGTATCACGAGCGGTTTGAATATCGCGCATCCATCGGCGACCCGCTCGCAGCCTATGCCGCCTCGGAGGTTTATCGGCTGGGCATCGGCGTAAAAAGAGATTCGGCACGCAGCAAACTATGGATGGCGGAAGCGCGTGACGCCGGCGAGGCCAACGCGCAGGTGCAAAAAGACATGACCAAGGCCTTTGCAATAATGGGGGCCATGAACTCTGGCGGGATCAACCCGCAACAGATCGGCGGACTGATTGATGCCTTCAGCCAGAATGCCCTCCAGAGTTTCAAGGGTGTCTCGAAAGGACTCCTCGATGTAACCAGGGAAAACAATCGTTCCGCCGGACTGGATAAATGCCGTGAATTAAAAAAGCTGTCCGACGAAATTGTCAACCAGAGCAGCGGAAAAGTGAATCACGCCGAGGTGTCAGAAATCAAGGAGTTGATCGACCTCGTGGCCCAGGAGCTCGAGTTCGGAGCCTACGATTCCGCCTTGGAAGATCTCGCGGAACTCCCCTTCCTCCTCCGGCCCATTGCAGATAAATTCCCTTCCAACCCCGACAATGAAAAGAAAAATCCAGGCTTCCCGTTCAAGCCATTCTAACTTTCCTCGCTCGCGAAACTGGGCTGCATTCACAACCTGCCCGCGGCCGCAACTTGCCGATCGGCAAATCGGGCAAGGGAGGCGATCGCCCACAGGCTGTTCTCCTCGACGGTTTCGCTCCCCGATCACCGTCATTTGGGCGTTCGCGCTCATCGCATTGATCCCCGCTGCCTTCGCTGGCGATTTTCTCGGAATTGGTTCATCAGAAAAAGTGAGCCTGCCCTTCCGCGGAAATGAGGTCATAGTCAGACTGCCGCCAGGACGGAACAAGCAGTACAAGGCGGCGCTTTCGATCATGCTCGACAAAGACTTCGCCACGGCGGAGAAAAAGCTCTCGACCCTCGTTCAGTCGGAAAAGAGCCCGCCTCCCGAAGCTTGGCTCGCCTTGGCCGTGTGCCGGGAAGCACTGGGCCCGGAACACTTCGCGGCAGCGCGCGAAGCCTATACCGAGGGCTACGCCAATACGACCTTCAGCGAGCGCATTAAAGACGAATGCAAAGCCGGCAAAAAGCGGATCGAAGCCCGTGAAAGGTTTGCTCGCAAAACTCCGTAGATGGCTCGGCCTCTCCCGCCCCTGGGATCTTTTCATCAGCCACGCCCACGAGGACGCCGCCTGCGCCGTTGAGCTTGCCGAGGCCGCGCGGAGCGTTGGGCTGATCCCCTGGCTCGACAAAGACGATCTGCGTTACACTGAGGAGTTCTCCGAAAAGATCACCCAGGCAATCAATGATTCCTCCGTTTTCGTTCTGCTTCTTTCGCGCACGGCCTTGGGCAAGCCGTTCGTCAGCCACGAAACCTCTCAAGCGATCGCCTACTCTGTTCCCATCGTCCCAGTATTCCTGGCAGATTTCAAAGACGAGAAACTCAAAACCCCATTTGACCATGCCGCCCGGTTACAGGGTCCCGTCGCGTGTGATGGACTCACCCCGGAACGGTGCGCCGAAATCGCCCATGCGCTGACACATTCCCGCCGCCGCCTGCGCCTCCAGGCCTTAGCCCTGCGCTCCGCGATTCTCGCGGTCCTGATTTTAACCGCCGTCCTGGTTTTCCGGCCCCAGCATCCCCGCGTAGCGTCTTCCGTTTTCGTCAAGCGCGCAGGCGGCAATTACACCACCCTTCGTTCTGGCGAAAGCCTTCCCACAGGCGCCTACGTCAAAGTTTTTGCGGAGCCCCAAACCCCAGGCTATCTCTACATTTTCTGGAAAGACGCGACGGGCAAGATCGAGCCGCTTTACCCGGCTTTTAAGGACAAACACTTCTCCTCGGGCGGCAATCCCACCGCCAAAGGAGCGACCTTCTGCTTTCCTCCTGAGGGAAAGGAAACCAAACTTACCCCTCCCCAGGGCACCGAAGAAATCTTCGTCATGCTCAGTCGCCGGCCCCTTCCAGAAATCGAGACCGCCCTCGCCACCGGAAACCTGCTCAACCTTGAAAACTGGATCTCCCTCACACCCGCTGGCAGTTCCGCCCCCAAAGCGAAAGGCTTTAGCGAACCCGCTGAAGAAGTCACCCGCTCCAGCGACCTGCTGGGCCAATTCAAACTTCAATGCCTGCAAGGCCGCTCCGACGTTGCTCTCGCCATCCACACCATCAATCACGTTCCCCGGGAGAAAGAGTGAAGCAGAAGGTCAATGGTCGGCCGTCACGGTGTGCCCGTCTTGCTGGTCGGGGCTAGCCGCGCTAAAAAGGAGAGCAGTGCGCCTAGGCACTATTCCTTTGGGTCAACAGTCAGAATCGCCCAGCCTCTTGCCAGCTTTCCCCGCGCGCTTTGATGCGACAGCCTGCCTTTTCCAGCCGCTTTCGCAAAGCGACGCGAAATTCCGCGGTATCTTCGATTTCCAGGACATGACGACCGCTTAAGTCGGAGATTTGACGAACAACGCCCCTCTGCAAGACTATCGTGCGTTGTGGGGCCAGGGCGAAAGCCATTCCCGCTTCGAAGATTACGTTTTGACGCGGCTGCCCCTGAAGGTCGCACTCCGTGTGGGAGTCCTTTTCGGTGCGAAATTCGCGCTTCAGCCGCGCCTCATCCTCAGGAGTCCAAAGGACAATATTCGCCGCGGTTCGCCGGAAGAGATTTTCGATGATCTCCCCAACGAAAGGCGTTGCTCCCGCAGTTCGATCAAGGGCTTGTTCGAAGGCAAACAGCTCCAAACCCAGGGCCCCCAGAAAATCGCTCAAACCCCGCTTTAAGCCCTTGTCGCGACCCGAAATGAGACAGACCGAGCGTTGGTCGCGCTTCACCCGGGCGCCACCGAGTGGTTTTCCGATGAGCCCGGTGTCGTTGGACAGAGAATCGTCAGCAACTTCAAGGTGACCTTTAGCGGCAATCTCGGCGCGAATGCGCTGATCGAGAGCTTTCAGAACCGTCAAGTCATCGCGAAGAGACTCGGCGGTCAATTGCAGAGTCTGCTTTGTGCTTTCCGGGAGCAGAGCTCGGGCCAATTGCAGCCACTCCCCATGCGCGCGGTTCCTTTGATGGGAACTCTTCAAGCAAAGAATGCGAACCCCCTTGCGAATCAACCCGTCAGTGTCCATGAACAAAACACACTATAGCCCACATAATGATTTCGAGCAACTCCTGTTATGGGAAGATATGGATTGAGAATCGGGTGGACGAAGTAGTGAGAACTTTCGGGCAGTTGCCCGGCTGTGGCCGAGACCTTCTCCTCTCCGGGAAGAAGAAATCGTTGCGTGGCGCCGCTACTCTGGTGTTGCACCACGCCCAGAAGACCAGTGGTGTACAGGATCGCAAAAGGATTGAATAAGCTCGGATCTTGCTCCGAGAGAGCTGCTTCCTTCCCTTCGTCTGTCTGATTGAAGCGTTTGGTGGCGCTTGCAAGATCATTCCTAGTCAGAATATTCCCCGGAACGAAGTTCTTCAGAAAGTGAGGCAGCGCGAAAGCCCCAGGGAGAGACGGCTTAATCTCCGCCAAGTATTGACGAGCTATCTCTTCGGCCGCATTTTCGACGCAGCTCCGAATGCCGCCAGGGCTAAGCCGGACCTGATCCAGTTCAACAAGCATGTTGCCCAAAGTGATCATATCTCTGGGGCGCAGCAGCGAGTGGTGCAGAATCACCTCTCTGATGTGTTTTTGCTCATCGGTAAATCGGCAGGGAATCCACTGATTCTCGGGGCCAAAAAACGCATTGAACGGTTCTCCTTTTTTCTCCAGCCAGTTTCGAGCTCTTAGCCTGCTGGGGTCGAGCTGACGAATGCCATTCTCGAAGATCTTTAGCAAATGCTCGTTGGTGTAGTGCAGGTCCGTGGCGTAGTCGAGCAGGTTGGTCCGGTGTTCCGTTTCAAAGTTATTGTAAACATCCTTCCGAAGAGAGGAGAAGACATGGATATGAGGAAATTCGAATCGTAGTTCCGGAACGCACTTGAACAATCCAAACATGCTGTCAAACCACAATTCAGGCTCGGACTCGTAGTAGGAATCCAGATTGTCCATAAAGACATGGATTGGCTGCTCCTTAAGTTTGAGCAGGTCCTTGAGCTCGCTGTTTTGCTGCCGGATTTGCTGGATTGAATTGGGTGAATCGTCCAGTTGGTGAAGGATGTCGGCGTAGAACTCAAATGGCCCGCGCGGGTTGTAGTGTTTGCCAACCAGTTGAGTGACGTGATTTGTAATCTGTGATAAGATGACTCTCTGGGTTTCTGCTCCGGAGATGTCAACGTCGGCAAATTTTCCGCCCGGCGCCAGGTGGTTTAAGCAGGATTTCAGGATCGCATTTTTCCAAACCGCAATCCATGCGGTCTGTCCGATTCCAGGTTGGGTAGTGCGCCGCGAAAATGTCAGGCCCACATCTTCCGCAGCCGTGAGCCGATCCACGAGAATTGATTTGGCGGCGGGAATCTTGATCACAGACGCGTTGGCCGCCTTTAGATGCGCCTTCTGCAGCAGAACGAGAGATTTTCCCATGCCTTTGGCGCCGATGACAAAGGATTTGGAATCTTCGGAAAGAAAGTCGTTGATCTGACGGGTTCGCACGGCGTTTTGCAGCAAATTATCGAGCGCCGTCCCACGCGCGGAAGCTGCGTCTGCGTGTCCGAATGTTGACTGGGTTGTCTGAAAGGATGGCATGCTGGATTTATAGGATTACAAGTTCATTTCTCTCTCTTGAGGCTGTAAAAGAGCAGCGTGAAAATTTCCCTTTGCCCCAAACCGGCAGGCAGTTCGCGCCGTGCGGGACTGCTGGCTTGCGCAAGCAGCTTCCCGTAAAGGCTGCATTTCAGCTCGACGTTCACGAAACAATATTTGCTCCCTGCGGCTACGACCATTTTATCGATCTGAGGTGGAGAAAATGAAGTCCACGGGCCCATAGCTTCTGCCCGGCCCAGGAACTTCAAACCAGTTTACACCGGCTTTGGACCAGACCCCTCCCTCCTCCGTTGCTCCGGAGGAAGACGCTTTAACGGACGAATCAACATCATACCAGGCATCGCCGCCGGAAGTCTCCTCGCTGACGAGATAGTAATTGCGTCCCGCCCCCAGCGTCACCGGCTCCGGGAAGGCGCCGTATTTAAAATCCCCCACCGGAACTCCCTCCATGGATACGCCGGTGCTCGCGAGGGCCTCCCCGCTTGAGGCGTCTACGATTTTCAACGAATGAACACCGGTGTTGCCGGCTGCCGCCATGCGCCCGAGGGACCTAACCAGCACTGGGTTTTCTCCTACCCGAAACTCCATGCCAACCCAACCGGTGAAATCGCTCCGCGGCCTTCCGGGCACAGCCTCCGCCAGGAAATGCCTTTCCGGGAGCATCGAATAACGGAAGCTGAGCGGACCATAACTTCTGTCGAAGGCAGGGATCGCCGACCAGTTGACGCCAGAATCTGACCAAACGCCGCCGTTGTCGATTGCGACCGGGGCCGTCTGCACCGCTGAATCCACGTCGTACCAGGCATCACCGCCGGCTTCCTCCTCGCTGACCAGGTAGTAACGGCCTCGTGCCTGCAAAACGACCGGCTCCGATAACGCCGCATAACCAAAGTCACCCTCGGCGATGCCCGTCATCAATACGCTCGCACTCCCGACAAGCCGACCGTTTCCAGATTCCACCAAACGGAGCTCGTGAAGACCGGTATTACCGGGCGCGGATATCCTCCCGAGGGACGTAATGATAACAGGCTCACTTCCAACTGTGAGATCCATCCCGACCCAGCCAGTAAAATTGGTCCGTAGACGGCCTGGCAAAACACGCACCACGAACGCCTGCTCCGGAAAAAGCATGAACTTAAAACTTAACGGGCCGTAGGTTGTCCCGACGCCGGGCGCCCCGAACCAATCGAAACCGGAAGCCGACCATACTCCACCCTGGTCGGTTGCATTAGAGGCCGTCTTGACAACCGAATCTCTATCGTACCAAGAATCACCTCCGGAGGTTTCGGACGTCACGAGGAAATAGCGCCGTTGCGCCTTTAGGACAACTGGCTGGATCAAGGGAGCATAAGCAAAATCACCCGCCGGGCGGCCGTCCGCGAGCACGGTTGAACTCGCCACTGCTTCGCCATTGTCTGCTTCAATGAGGCTCAATTCGTGGGGTTCAAAATTCCCCGCCGCGGTCATGCGGCCTAAAGAAGTTACAACGAACGGTTCAAGCCCGACCGTCAAGTCCATCCCTACCCAGCCGGTGAAGTTCGTCCGCAGTCCGCCCGTCGCGACACTGGATATGAATTCTCTTTCTGGAAGCGTCGAGTAGCGGAAGTCCACCGGCCCGTAGCTTCTGCCGGCCCCGGGAGCTTCAAACCAGTTGACGCCAGCCTCAGACCAGATGCCTCCCTCTGCCGAAGCCACGGAGGAGGAAGCTTGAATTGACGAGTCGACATCATACCAAGCATCGCCGCCGGAAGTCTCATCGCTGACAAGATAGTAACGGCGCGCCGGCCCCAGAGTCACAGGTTCCGACAAGGCGGCGTATTGAAATTTTCCATCCGGAACCGCCGCCATGGATACTCTGGTGCTGGCAAGGGTCTCGCCACTGGTCGCATCCACGATTTTCAGTTGATGAACTCGAGTGTTGTGGGCTGCCGCCATGCGCCCTAAGGAGGTGATCAGCACGGGGCGCTCTCCGACCCTGAACTCCAGGCCGATCCAGCCGCTGAAATCGCTTCGCCGCCGGCCAGGAACTGCCTCGGCCACGAAATTCCCCGCAGGGAGGGTTGAATACTGGAAACTCAGCGGACCATAACTTCTCCCGCTTCCAGGGAACCCGGACCACTTGACGCCGGAATCAGACCAAACGCCGCCGTTATCGACTGCAACCGATGCCGTCGTAACGGCTGAATCGACGTCGTGCCAGGCATCACCGTTGGATTCCTCCCGGCTAACCAGAAAGTAGCGTTGCTGGGGCTTTAGGAGGACGGGGACGGGCAGCAGGGCGTAGGCAAATTCTCCTTCGGCAACGCCCGCCATCAACACGCTCGAACTCCCGACGATCTGACCGCTCGCCGCTTCCACGAGGCTCAGTTGGTGAACATTGATATTGCCGGGCGCAGCTATCCGGCCGAGGGACGTCACAATGACAGCCTCACGTCCAAGCGTAAGGTCCATTCCCACCCAGCCATCAAAATCCGTGCGCAGACGGCCGAGACTGGCAGAACTGACAAGGGTCGTCGAATCCGAAAGCGCGTTCTTGAAAGTGACCTGAATTTCGTGATTGGCGTCGACCTTCTGCAGCGTAAAGGTCAGGCCACCTGTCTGAACGACCGTTCCGTCCATGAGCCACTTTGCAATTGTATAATTCGGGCTGGCGACGGCCGTAAAGCTCTGGCTTTCGCCGGGGTTTTTGACCACCGTGCCGTTGGGGCTGACAGCGCCGCCTGCGCCGGCGGAAGCGGTGAGCGAATAGGTGACCGCCCGGAAGCTAACCCGAATGGTCTGATCGGACTGAACGTTGGTCAGGGTGAAGGTGGCTCCGCCGCTCTGGGCCGCCTGACCATTGACCGACCACTGGCTGACCGTGTGGTTGGCATCCGGACTAGCGGCGAAGGTCTGGCTCTCGCCGGGGTTTTTGACCACAGTCCCG
>CAZMKE010000020.1:54051-108556 GCA_964566945.1 uncultured Verrucomicrobiota bacterium
TCGCCGGGGTTTTTGACCACAGTCCCGATGGGGCTGATGGTGCCGCCCACGCCGGCGGAAGCGGTAAGCGAATAGGTGACCGCCCGGAAGCTTACCTGGATGGTCTGGTCGGACTGAATATTGGTGAGGGTGAAGGTGGCTCCGCCGCTCTGGACCACCTGACCATTGACCGACCACTGGCTGACCGTGTGGTTGGCATCCGGATCGACGGTGAAGGTCTGGCTTTCGCCGGGGTTTTTGACCACCGTCCCGTTGGGGCTGATGGTGCCGCCCGCGCCGGCGGAAGCGGTGAGCGAATAGGTGACCGCCCGGAAGCTTACCTGGATGGTCTGGTCGGACTGAATATTGGTGAGGGTGAAGGTGGCTCCGCCGCTCTGGACCACCTGACCATTGACCGACCACTGGCTGACCGTGTGGTTGGCATCCGGATCGACGGTGAAGGTCTGGCTTTCGCCGGGGTTTTTGACCACCGTCCCGCTGGGGCTGATAGTGCCGCCCGCACCGGCGGAAGCGGTGAGCGAATAGGTGAGCGCCCGGAAGCTTACCTGGATGGTCTGGTCGGATTGAACGTTGGCGAGGGTGAAGGTGGCTCCGCCGCTCTGGGCCACCTGACCATTGACCAACCACTGGTCGACCGTGCGGTTGGCATCCGGACTGGCCGTGAAACTCTGGCTCTCGCCGGGGTTTTTGATGACACTGCCTCGCGGCAGCACCGTGCCCCCCTCCGTGGCAGATACGATGAGAGTGTATGCAACAGGGGGTATCGTAGCGCTATTCGCAACCGCGAAGCCGTTTGGGCTTTCGGTAAGCGCTAGTTGGATGGTCCGCGTAACGCGCCCTGCACTTGCGGACACTTGCTCGATCGAGGCGGCCGGAAATAGTTTGTGATACAGCCAAAAGGAACCATTGTCGTACGCGAAGTTTTGTGTCGGCAATGTTGACGCCAAGACTATCTTCTGGGCCATGCGCCCCGTGCTCGCCGAGCACTTTTCCACTGTCGCATTCGGGAATGTTTCGTGATAAGTCCAAAAGTAACCGTCCCCGTAGGCGAAGCCACTTGCCACCGAGGAAGAAGCTAATGTGAGCGTCTGCACGATTTTTCCCGAACTGACCAAAAACTTTTCCACCGTGGGGCTCGGCACCGTTTCATGATAAAGCCAGATATAACCATCGCCGTAAGCAAAGCGACTCACAATTGTGGAAGGCGCCAGATCAATCTTTTGCAGCACCTGCCCAGAGCTGAGTGACAATTTCTGGACCGTGGCGCTAGGAAAGGATTGTTGAAAAATCCAGAAACAGCCATCCCCATAAGCAAAGCCATTGGCAGGCAAGGAATTCGCCAAGGAGATATTTTGATCGACCACAGCTGTGCTGGCTGACAGCCGCTTTACCGAAGCCCCGGGAAAACTTTCCTCGTAAAGATAAAAGAAAGCATCTCCGCGGGCTGAGCCCAACGAAAGAGGGAAGAAGATTAAAAATGTAAAAAACCTGACCAAGGCCGACATTCGGTTAATGAAACCTGGAGGTTGCCCTGACTTTCGGTGGGAAGGGTTCTGCCTGCAGTGGTTGACGGCCGGAATTTCCGCCCGGTGATAACGACACGGTAAGGCGCACCCCACTGATGGCTCGCGTTCAACGGCTCCCCTCCTATTCATGGGTTAACTCGAAAGGTCATCCGATTGACCTGTTTTACACTCGGACTGCACTTGCTAAACTCCAGCTCCCCATTTCGCTTCAAGACCGCCCCTCGAATAGTAATCCCGCGGAGCGGTCCTTAGGCCGATTTGTATGTTTCAGGAAAAGGCGGCATTTCGCCGAAAGGCCATAGCTTGGGCGGGCAATACGCCTGCGGGTTCCCCAATCGCCAGCCAGCCAATTCCCGCTGGAACCAAGTACGGAGCTCGAGCTCAGTGCGCCACTGAGGGCCAAGATGGAAGTATTCCGGAGTGTTCGCCAGAGTCCAGGTCGAATCAAACCAGCCCGCCGCCTGAATACTGATTAAGGCCGAGTCTTTGACGCGCCCATATTCATACGGGATCCACATCGTACCAGGGACGTTCTTAGTCATCACCGCCAGGACATGGGTGCAATTCAACAGCGCGAGCTCGATGATGGCAGCCATGAGAACCGCCTGTTGATATGGGGTAAGTGTTTTGCTCAGGCCCGCAGCGGCAGGGCCAGGGTCGAGGATGTCGAGCCAGTAATCGAACCCTTCGCCATTCGCCAGCCAGGCGGCGCGCAGGGCGGGCGCCTTGTCGATTTGCCGGTGGGAGATGAAGACTCGAGGGCAAGGAATGGCAAGCGGCGTGGAGCGCTGACTGTGAAGCACGCGCAATGTTCGCAGAGGATCTTCGCTCTCGTTTGGTGAAAGATTGGGCAGTTGCCGGAGCAGGTCGAACCAAGCGTCCAACCCAACTGAGCCTCCTGGGAATTCGCCCAGAAGGTAGTTGTCGCCGGCGTAACAATGGTAGTTGCTCATGGCGATTTGGCCGCGTTGGAGGAGAGTTTGACGATTTCGTATCCGGCGGCTGCGAGGTGAATAGGAATGGCGCGAATGGTATCATAATCGAGCTTTTGCTGCTCGGCCGTGAGCTTGTTCCAGGAAAAGAGGCAGTTGTGGAGCTTAAGCCCGGGAATTTTGCTGGAGGGCGTATTATCGGGACCCGGAGCCCAGCCCTGCCGCCGTTTCTGGGCCACCCAACGATCGTGTTCAAACATCGCCAGGGGGACCAGGTGTTCGGTGATGAGGCGATTCATGCGGTCGAAATCCGGAGGGGGTGAATTTCGAGGGGTTTTTCGAAACCAAAGTCCGACGAAGCGAAGTTTCGCGGCAATGTGGTCAGCCTGTTCGAGGTTTGTCTGCTTGAGGTGATTGGGGAGTTTCGGATCATCCCAATCCAACAGGGCAGATGGGTCGGGACTGGGAGGATTCGACGCCAAGTAGGTCCTGTGAATGGAGCGAGCGATGATGTCCCGGTCCCGGTCAGGAAAAGGATAGCCGGTGCCAATTAATTGGGCCAAATGGCCGGCATCAGCGTGCATGTCGGCATTTCCAGGAGAAGGCAGGAGGGATGGGACGTAAACGCTGTTCCCGTAGAGGCGACTCATATCCAGCAGCGCCTCGAGTGAACGATTGCCATGCCTGAAGATTGGAATGTATAGAAAAGCCCGTAACACTTCAGGACGGACACGAAAGGCGCCTTTCGCATCCTTGAGCGCGGGCGCCTTTCGGCCGAGTTGGTAGGCAAGGACTCCGGCACGGCGAAGGAGTATTGCGGCCTCACACGGGAGGGCCTCGGCGGGGCCATGGGGATCAAAGGTGTTAGGCGTGGGCGGGTCTCGAGGTTCCTGGGGTTGAGTAAAGTTAAGGCTCGGAACGTCCAGCGCGCCCCGCAAGCGGGAGAGGAAGTCGGGGCCCTTGGCGGCCTTGAATTCTTCGGACCATTGATCTGAAGGATTTTGCGCAAAATCGTCATAGGTGTCGCACGTGCCGCCGGCGAAAATGAAAATCGCCTGACCGATGGGATGCAGGGCGCCCCGGTCAAGGAACATGCCATCCTGCATCGGTGCCAAAAAATAGCGCAGCCACCCCAGCTTCTGGCTGTTCAGCGCGGTGTCAAATTCATCGAAAAAGACGAGCGGGATTTTGCCTTGAAGAACCAGATCCCGGACGAGATGAAACGCGGCGGCCAGTTGGTCCGAGGTCTGGTACTGCGACAGATTGAAGGTAAGATCAACTATCGGACGTTTCGGACTTTGCTGGTTTAGGTGCTTCGCCACTTGCTTGACGCCGAAGGATTTTCCTGCTCCCGGCGGGCCGAAAACCGCCACGCTCAGAGGCCGTTCCGGCTCTCGAAGGCGGATGTAATCATGGATTAACGAATAGAGCGCGCGATAGTTCTCAATCTCGCGGCGATCGTAAGTGCGCAAGTCGGCAAAAGCCGCTTGCGGAACCTGACTGAGGAGATAAGCCGCTTTCTCTTCAATATCTGAGGCGCCTACCAAGGCGGGTGGGGCATCGACACGAAGCGCCTTCTCCGGCCTGCGGGCGGTGGCGGTGAGTTCCACGGCAATGCGCAACTCAGGGGCGGCATCCGCAAAGATATCATCCAAGAGCCGCCAGTAGGCGCGATCCGGCTGGAGAGCGCCCGGGATAATGGGAATTGTCCGACAGGCAAATGCCGCATCGTCTTTAGCGGGATCGGCGAAAAGTTCGGCCCCGGGGTAGCTCGGCTTTTCAAAGTCGATCCCGAACCCGCATTGCAAGAGGCGGCGCGAGGCGAGAAGCCCCGCTCGGATGCCCGCCAGCACCGCGGGTTCAATCTCGGCGGACTGGGGCTCGGATAAGAGATCCGGGATGGAGGCGGCATCCTCATCGATTTTCTGGACGAGAGCCGCCGTGAAGGCGGAACCGAACGCCACCATGGACCCTCGATGGTCAAAGCGGGCGGTGAAGCTCCCTTCAATCTCGGCCGGATCGTAAATCAGCCAAGCACGGGCGGATTCAGGCGTCTTCTTGCCATCGGTGACCGCCTTCTCCGGGCTGAACTGCCAGTAGAGAGCGCCGCTTACGCCTAATCGTATGATCAACCGCGGGCAATCCCTTAATTTCGCAAGCGCCGGGACGTTCAGGAGGTGCCAAACGAGATCAAGAGCAGTTCGTTCCCAGGAAAGACCCAGGCTAATCGGGACGCCGAGTTGCCGTATGTCATCCACGGAAGTGACGACGAGTCGGTTAAACGGGTGGTGCCGGGTGACCTCGGTCCACAATTCGTTCTTGTTATCTGGGCGAGGCAAAGGGCGATGGAGCTTGTAAATGATCAGAGGCGCGCTGCCGGTCTCTCCGTTTTGCCGAACAACCTCGGGCCACGGATTGCTCGCGACATCCGTCCGAAAACGGTTCCCAGTATCATCCAAAACCAGAATCCTGGGTTTCTGGCCGACGGGATATTTAAACGCTAGTGAAGGGTCTCCTCTGGTCGGCCCTGAATAACCGTGGACTTGGTCCACGCGGAGAGTTTTGCTCTTATCCTCTTTAGCGGCTGTAGTGGGAAACGGCGCGAGTGAAATGAGGGAATGAACGATTTCATCGCGACGCAACCGTTCGGCAAGTGCGAGAAACTCCTCGTTGGAGAGAGGATCGTTGGCTCCTTTCGCCATTTCCGGCGGAGTCTCGGGTCTCGGGCCGGCGACTTCATCCTCGATTTGCAGCCTGGCCTCCTTGAAAGACGCCCTCCGGCGCTCGAGAGCAAGATCCCCTGTTAACTTTCGGGCGGCGATTTCTCCGTTGATGCGCTCTGCCGCCTCACCGAGTCGGCGCGCCCTGATGAACTCAGCAAGCAGCATCGCGCCTCCTGGGAGGAAATGAGTCCGCATTTCGCCGCTTTGACGCCAGTTTTCCGAATCCGGACCTGATCGCTTCTCCGGGATGGGTACGCCCACGACATCCAAACAGACGTCGCCAACGACCAGAACGGGAATTCTCGGGTCGGGAGTCATGGGCAGAGCAGCCGCGAAGGCGACGCGGGAAGGCGCAGAATCGAAGTCCAAGAGCAGGCACTAGGCGCCGTTGCACTCGTTGGGGAGGACTGGCAATGCATGAGGGGAGTAAACCACTGTCCCTATTCTCTCGCAACTAAATTGGAGCACTGAAATTCCTTTTCGTGTCCTCACTCAGTCTCGCAATGCGTCGAGCCCGGATATTGGCGCAAGGCAATTGAGTGGGCGCCGCGAACCGAGCGAACCGTTAGACCTTCGAGGGCGATCTTACTTCCGGGCGTCGCTTCCCAGCCAGGGTGCACCCGACCTTCGCACTTCGGGGTCCACAGAGTTTCGGCTTAACTCCTCGATAGACTGCCGGACTAAGCTGCTCGTGATCTTCCGGAGGCTGCCAGCCAGGAGAATTTTCTGCGCGCTCGGCGGAGCGGACCGAATCACCTGTGCGACGTACCCGTCCGCCGCGGGACCGCCGACCACCGAGAAGTCAGCAAGAGCCGCATCCAGGAAGTATCCATCGTTTTCCCCATAGCGATACCTTTCAACGATTGCGCGGATATCAGGCTCTGAGCTCTTATCCTGCCAGTCCGCAAGAAGGTGCGTGAGGTTGAGGACAGATGAGTCACTCACCATTGAGCATAGCCGGCGGACACGAGGAATTGAATTCGTAAAACTCCAGCTCTTAAAAAGCAGCAGAGGAGATCCATCGACCTGATTGGGCGATTGTTCCAAACGCCCGAGCAATGCCTCGGCTGTCTCGAAGCGGTTGTCGGGTGGCGCGCATTTTTCGATGGCTTTTGGGAATGCGCTAGCGGGCAAGTCCGGACGGTCCTTGAGCAATGCCATCAACGCAATTCTGGTATTTTCCCGGGCGCTGTCGTTTGGAGCGGAGGACAGAATGCCGAGAAGGTCGGAACCGCGCCTTGGGTCTCCAGATTTGACGTAATCGATTATCATTTGATTCTTCCTCTCCGGTGGGCTGGGCACAGTGAAAAGTGCGTCGTCAACGGTTGTTCTTATGAGGGGATCCCAAGGCTCGTAAATCTCATAACTCATTAACTGGGAAAAGACCGCTTCAGCTTGGGCTTTGCCTTCGTCCATTCGCAGGCTGTATGTGAGGAAAGCTATGGCTTTCCAATGCATCAAGGAATCGTTTTGTCCGCGGCGAAGCGAAATGATGCGCCGCAGTTCAGGAATTTCTCCACCCTTTAAAGAATCAAAGAGGGCCCGCCAGATAACGGCTGAGTTTCCCTCCTTCACGTACGAGCCACTGTAAGCTCCGCCGATGGCAATCTGTGCATTCGCTGCGGCAAGGGCTTTCTGAACCAATTCCTTCACTTCATTCGTCGATGGGACGGGCTTGTAATTTGCCGAGATCGTAGCGTCTGCCGCCGGCATGATGAGCGACGTGTTCGATGATGCCGGGTTAGCGACACTCGCGCCGGACCAACGATCAAAAACTTGCCCATCGGCCTGGGGAATTTGCGCCGACTTGAACAACGGAGCCAGCTTGATACGAACCAACGCTCGTCCCTCCGGTGAGGTGAGCCGGAAGATTGGCGACGAGTTGCTTTCCGCCGCAAGCGTCTCTATGGTTTTGATATCGCAGAATCGGATTTTTACATCGCCCAAGTCGGTCAGGCCAAAAAGGAGGCCGGCACCCCCGCCCCCCATGTAAGCCATGTTCCAATCGTCCACCAATTCACCAATTCCACCGACGTCGGATTGCCTTTTCTTAGTTCCGCGTTCACTTTGTACCCGTAGATTTCTTTATCAGTCTGGCCGTCCTTCTTCGTTTGCTTCACGGTTGAGAAATTCAGCCTCTCAACGTTTGTCCAGGCCAATGTGAATTCCGCCGTGCCTTGTTTCACATGGATGCCGCTGGTTTCGCGGCTGGGTCCGAACCCGCCAGGATAGGTGAGATAGGCATTTCTCAAGACGGAGACCGTGTTTTTATCGTCCGTCACTCGCAAATCAGTAATGGGCAGAGCGTTTGTCCCAGGTGGAGGGCGTGGTTCTGGGGTGTGCCGCTGGGGCCAATGGAGAGCGGCGAAGGAAGCGAAAATCACGACGCATACGGCCACCCCGATTATCACGAGCCAATTGCGTTCCGCAGGAAGGGGAGGAATCTCAGTTTTGTAGGTTGCCGCGACCGCCGTTTGCTTTTCCGGCATTAGGAGAGTGGTGGTCGGAGAAATTGGGTCGCCACCATGGCCCCCTCCCAGTGGTCGAAGACTTGCCCGTCCGGCGCGGGCCCAGCGCTAATCTTCACGGATGTTGCCGCAGGATAAGAGCCGCTCCCAGTGCCGCCGCTGACCGCCAGGCTGAACGTGGCAGGCGGAGGGGGTGGCAAGATTCTGGCGGCATCATCGACATACCGAATCATCGTGGCCAAAATCTGGTTTCTCAGAGCTCCCCAGCTGATGGGTTTTTCCTTGCAGTAGTTGCGCAGCGGGACCGCTGGCTGACTCGGAACCAATTGAAGGTTCGGCAGCCATTTTCCAAATTCACTCACTTCCCAGACGACATCGTTTGCGACAATCGGAACCAGCAACGATCGGCAGTCGATTTCATACCTGTAAGGATGGCTTACTCTGGTGGTCAAACCTTGCAGCATCGCAGGCCAGGCGATTGTTAAGGGTAGTGCAGCCAATGAGGATCGCATTCTGAGAACGCATAATCAATTTTTGAATCCGGAGGACGCCTCAATCTTTTCGAGCTCCAAACCAACTTCCCGGAGCTTGGCGGGAAGTCCGCGAATGGCATCCACGTCGTATTTTTGAATGTTTGGCGGAACCTGTTCCCACGCAACCAAATAGGGCGACAGTTTACGAGAGATATCCTTATGCGGATTAAACCGCCAGCCACGACTGAGGCGCTCGACGTTCCATCGACCATGTTCCATCTCTGCTAAAATCTGGATGCCGTTTTCTCCGACCACCTCCTCCATTTTAAGGGGCGGGCGGGCCTTGTCGGCGTCGGCCAAGGCTCTAACGCGCAGACCGAGTCCCCGGAGCAGATGCTCCCAATAGGCGACTTGATGGTAGTTTGAGAGTTTGAGCTCCTCGTCAAGCTCGTCCCAGCTTTTGAACGAAGGATCGCGTGGCGTGGCCGATGCAGTATAGTCTTCGTGGGCCTTGCGCGCTGCCTTCTCCAGACGCTTCTGTTGCTCATTGCTGATCGGCAGTTCATCCACCAGCAGGAAGGCGCGCAAGGTCATCGCGTCCATCGGCAAGCGGACGAAGTTCGGGTGCTCCTCCCAGGCGGGATCAAAAAACTGGCGCTCTGGCGGAAGGCTCTTGTTTTCAATCAACCCCACCCTGCCGCCCAGGGCCAGCGCGAGCGTGCATTCCACACGGCTGATCTCTCCCGGCGCGTAGCAAAGAACTTTGACGCGCGAGGCTAGCACCCCGGCGGCCAAAAGATCTGTCCAACCCTGCATGGGGTCCAGCGGGGTGAAGTCTTTGCCCCTGGAACTGAAGCACAGGGCGAAACGCCTTTTGTTCTCATCCTCCTTCACGCCTCGTGGCAACAACTCCGGCATGTAACCGAATCCTTGGATCGCTCCGTCGGATCTTTCGGCGATATCTCCGGCCAGCCCGCTGATGCCGGTCTTGGTGCCACCACAAAGCAGCTTGAAACGAATGCCCTCAGAGCCGCGCAGCAGATGGGGTTTGAGCACGTCGATTTGAGTCTCCAACTCTGGCACGCAAGCCCCAGCCAGAATGACGATTCTATCCTCTGGCAAGAAATGCGGGCGCCCCCGCTTCCAGGAAGCCTGCTCTCGCAATTCCCTGGCGGCGTCGCGATCGGAAACGCGCGCGGCAAGGACCAGCAGCACGGTGCGTTCGCACGAATCGTAAGCATTGAGCTTTTCGCGGATGCATCGCACGCGCCGGAGCGCGGCCCGGAAGCGCTGCAATGCCCGGCCCGCGGCACACGGACGCCCTGGCTTGTCGCAATGGCCCCCACCCTCTCCGCCCCCTTGGCAAAGCACGCCGACGTGCGTCAGGGCGTCGAGCGCCTCGAACGAGTTGCCCAGAAGCAGATGGAAGAACCCGAGGCTCGACCACGCGGCGGGAAGGTTGACCTGCGCTTCGATTTGCTTGTGGCAACGATCTATCGCAGAGCGGATCATCGGCGCGGCAAAACGCACCGGGTTGTCGTTATTCACGTGTGCGATCTCGAACTCAAGATAGCGGGCCAGCGTCACCGGTTCTGTCGCGTCTGCCTGAATGGCTTCATGGAACAACTCTCTGGCTCCGTCATCGTCATCGCGTGCGATGCTCTCGGCCAGGAGACAGAGGGTCTCGGAATCCTTCGGCGGATGCGCACACGCCGCCTCCAGCAGCGTCCGGCCTTTACGGAACTTCGCGCTGGTGGGGTTTTCCCAATGCATCTCAGTCAGTGCCTGCCCCAACGTACGCTGCACGCCGAAGTGCTTTTCGGAGACGAAGGGGGTGAGCACGGATTCGGCCATTTCATGCTCGCCAATAGCCAAGGCATGGCAGGCGACGCGAACTGCGAGCGACGTGCTCGTCGGTTCGCAACCGAGCACAATGCGCAAGCGGGTAATTTCCTCCTCCACTTCGTCGCGAGAATGGAACGCGCCAAAACTCGACTGGTATTCCTTTAACGAGGCGAGCAGCTGGCCAAAACCCGTGTCGACATTCTCCAACATCGCAGAGAGCGTTGCATGATGACGCTTGATGCGATTGGGAACTTTGAGGTCGGATTTGTAGAGTGTATCGTGACCGAGCGAGGCTGCGGCATGTTCGAGCAAAGTGCGCACCTGAATCTCCGCTTTGAGCGGGCGTCCGGCTGCCAGCGGGCCAAGGATGTTCGGGGGAAAACCAAGCACTGCCCGGGGAACCGTTCCGGTGATGCCCACCGTTTTGAGCTTCACCGGGTTCACTTGCACGATGTAATGCACCGAGCGATAACCAAACTCGCTCGGCTTCAGCCGCTGGCTCACGTCTTCGCTATTGGGCCAGTCGACATCGAACACCGATTCGATGAACCGGCAAATGATCTGCACCTCCTCAGCGGTTTGGGCCACCACACGTCCGCCACACAAATCAGTGAGCCGCACCAAGGGATCGGGAGGCAGCGGATCCTTGGCATCCTGGTAGAGACGGCGCTTGCGCAGAATTTTCTCGGCGAAGCTCGCGAGCTTCTTTACTCGGACTTCGACAATCGCCATGGGGGCCAGACGTTTCGCGGCCTGTTGAAGAGCATTCCGCAGGAACGATTCGTAAGCTTCGTAGGCAGGGCGCGCCTTGTTGAAACGTGGTGCGTGCAGAGCGATCCACTCGGAGTCAGTGAGCTTCGCGGCTTGCGCCGGATTGCTCAGGACGTCATTGGAAAAGACGGGCTTCATCACGGCACTTCTTTTTCGAGGGCATACGCCAGCATTAAAGGGCGCACCTGCTCGGCGAGGCGCCAGTGCGCCAACTCGCGCAATGGAACCCAAGCAGAGGCGTCATGTTCCTCACTCAACCGGAACTCACCACGGGTCACCCGCGCTTCCATACAGAGCAGCACCACGTTGACCTTGGGCATTTGGAACTCCGTGGCCCCAGCCAGCCCCGCAATTTCGATCTCTAGAGCCGTTTCCTCCCTGGTTTCGCGCTCCAAGGCCGTTGCGAAATCCTCTCCCGGATCCACTTTGCCACCGGGCCACTCCCAGCAGCCGATGAAATTCCGGTTCTGCGATGACCGGCGAATGAGGAGACAGCGATCCTCCACGTCAAGAATCACCGCTTTGACGGCGAGGACAAATGGTTTGGCCAGCATGTCGTGAGTATGGCCGAACGCGCGCCTGCGACAATTCTGTTTTTCAGACTGTCCCTGCTTGAGAAGACGTATGCCCTATTCCTCTCGGGCAACTGTGATCCCAGTGCGCACGAATCACCAAGCGGAAGTCGTAAACATCAATTGCACGACCGGTCCGCGTCTCCGGATACTTGCCAAACTGCCGGTGATCAAATTTGCTTAAGGCGGCGTTTCCTTCCGTCTTGCAATTGCCCCGAAGTCAGGTCTCTCTCGATCTGATCAAGTTCTTGCAGAAGATCCGAAGCATGCTCACGGGCCTTCTGAATTCGGAAACGGATCGGCGCAGCCAGGTCAGCCCGCGCTGCTTGAGTCTCGTGGAGTCCAGGTTTTGCGAACGGATCACCTTCCCCGGTATTCAACCAAGTCTCGCTAAGCCCCAAAGCATCGATCCATTTCGCAAGCAACCGCTTGCTGGGCTGGTCATGGTGGTTTTCGATACTGCTTAAGGTCGTCTGGGCATACCCAGTTGTCGACGCGAGGTCGGCAAGTGTGAGTCCTGCCATCTCTCGGGCTTTCCGAAGCCTATTAATTACGGTTTCCGAATACATATGTTGCAATTCTCGGAATCCGATGTTACGGTTTCCGAAGATATGTACGACGCCAAAACCGATTTGAAAAGGTCGAAATTCCTTCCCAGCAAAGACCAGACCGAAGAGCGGATACAGCGCCTAGAACTCACCATCGAGAAGCTCGCAAGCGCCTTAAGCGATCTCGTTCAACGCACCAACGGACCTTGGATGCGGGCGACACAGTTGCCAGAGTTATTTGGCAGCTGGGATCTCGCGTATCGTTGCACAAAGAGCGGATGGCTCAAGCCGATCGTGCAGGGCAAACGACGCACCATCTACCGACTCGCCGACGTCCTGGCGTGCCTGCAACGGATTGAGGCGGGCGAACTTCCCCCTCCCCGCCCATCCAGGAAGGCGGAGTAAAACGAGGACTGCTGACTGCCTTTAATCGCGTATCGAGTCTATGCCGCAACGAATCAGCCCCAGGAAAGAGCGCAGGCGAAACTGCGTTTACTGGGTTGTCTCGTTGGGGCGAAAATTTACCGGCGGCCCTCGCCAGCGGCGTTACTTCAACACCCGCAAGGAGGCGACCGCATTCCTCACCCAAACCGAAGAAGCTCGCCACCGTCTTGGCTGCGAGGCCTTCCTCCTTCCGCTGAGCCTGCGAGCGGAGGCTCTGGCGTGTTCGCAACGGCTGCTGGCGTTGAACACAACCTTGACTGAGGCCGTTGATTTTTTCCTCCGCAACGTTCCACGCCCTGAATCCGCCAAATCCATTGAAGAACTGAAGGACGATTTTCTCCAGTCGCGGAAGGCGATGAACTGTCGACTGCGAACCCTGGTTCAGTACGAGAGTTATCTCAGGGTAATATGCAAAGATTTTGGGAAAATTGATGTAACCAGGCTCCTTCGGCAGGATATCGAAGACTGGGTTGAGGAGTCGGAATGGTCGCCACGGACGCGCCGGAACTACCTCGTGACCCTGACAACGATCCTGAACTTCTCAATGAAGAAGGGCTATCGCGCGGACAACCCCGCAGCCAGCATTGACCGGCCAATTCTTGATGATCGCCCCATAGGCATCCTGACCGTGGAGCAGGTGAAACGGTTGCTGCGGGTGTCGAGCGAAGTCGATCCTGAGATGCTTCCCGCGCTCGCAATCGGATTGTTTGCAGGACTTCGACGTTCCGAGTTTTTCGCCCTTCACTGGTCGGAGATCGACTATGAACATCGCACGATTGAAGTGAAAGGGATCAAGGCTAAGACGCGTCAGCGCCGCATTGTGAGCATCGCAGACAACCTACTGGCTTGGCTGAATCTTGATCGCAAAGCGAGCGGCACGATCTGTCCCGAACACAACATCGACGTCTTCGCGGAGCGTCTGCGCGCATTGGCTGCGAAAGCCACGATCGTCCCTTGGCCGCACAATGCAATGCGCCACAGCTTTGGCAGCTACTTCCTCGGCAAGACCAAGGACGAAAACCTGACCGCCTCTGAAATGGGCAATTCGCCCGCAGTGATCATCAAGCACTACCGAGCACTTGTGCGAGAAGCAGATGTCACACGGTATTGGACAGTTACGCCTGCAAATGTCCGAGAGGAAAGCGGCGGCACGCCATTGCAGCCGTAGCCTCAAAAAAAGGAGCCCGAGGCCCCAGGGCCCGTCCTTTTCCTCATCTTTTGAATTCCGAACAGGTATTTCTCCCAGCATCGAAGTCCTTTCAGTCAGGAAGCTGAATGTCCCAGAACGCTACTACAAATTTGGCGGCAACCGGGCGACAAGCGGGGCGGCAGATTCCCATTCAGATAGGGTCGAATCCGAGATCAACCCGTCTGGACAGCTTAAATCGCGGGGTGGAGCAGCCCGGTAGCTCGTCAGGCTCATAACCTGAAGGCCGCAGGTTCAAATCCTGCCCCCGCAACCAATTCTTCCTCTTCCTAATTTTTCACCGCCTGGAAACATGTCTTTAAAAGATGGCTGGAACGCCCTCTTCCAGAAGTTGGAGGTGATGGCTGATGCCCTCGCGAATGGCGAGCTGCTTCAGCCAACGGGGCGGCTCGTCCAACGACTCGAACGACAGTTTGAAGGTGCCGTAGTGCATTGGAATGAAAGTTTTGGCGTGGATGTCCTTGAAAACTTTGATCGCTTCATCCGGGCCCATGTGCACGTGGCGGAATGAATCCGGGTAATAGGCGCCGATCGGCAGCATGGCGATCTCCGGGGTGAGACGGCGGCCGATTTCTTTAAAGCAATCCGAGTAAGCGCTATCCCCGGCGTGATAGATGTGCCGGCCTTGATGCTCGATGTAGTAGCCGCCGTAGCCCCGGTGTTCATCGCGAATCATGCGCGCGCCCCAATGTTTGCTCGGCGTGAGGGTCACCCGCCAATCTTTGTAAGAGAAGGTCTCCCACCATTGCAGTTCCACGATGCGCTCGAAGCCCAGGCCGTGGGCCAGGTCGCCCATGCCCCACGGAACGATGGCGATGCGGGAGGAGGTCGGCAGGCGCTTGATGCTTCGACGATGGAAATGGTCGTAGTGGGCGTGCGTGATGAGGACCAGATCGATCTTCGGGAGGTCCTGAATTTTGCAGCCAGCCCGCTTGAGCCGTTTCATGAAGAAAATCCAGTTCCCGAAGTTGGGATCGATCAGCAAGTTCAGATCGGTGAACTGGCAGAGGAAAGAGGCGTGGCCAATCCAGGTGATCGCCACCTGCCCCGGGATCAGCTGGGGAAAGTTCGGGGTGTGGTGGCGGCCGCGGCGGGGAGTGAACCACCCCTTCCAGATCATTTCGTAAAAAAACGTCCGTGGATTGAAATGGTTGCTAGGAGTGAGTTCCTTGAACGATCTCGGAATCCGGCGTTTGCGCCGGTGGCTTCCAGTTCCCTGCTCGGGTTTCATCACAAGTCTCTGTCGTTAATAGAGTTCCCGCTCGCCGCTGAATAATCTACCACTGACCCCGTCGAAACCAACAGAAGAAAAGAGATTGTATGAAAAAGGCCCTGATGACAGTGACAACAATGGCTCTCCTGGCTGCCGCCGGACCGCGCGTCCAAGCGGGTGGCGGTGGCGGTGCGGTCGCCGTAGGGGTGGTCGCAGGCATCGGAGGAGGACTTCTCCTCGCCAGGGCTCTGCAGCCTCCGCCCGTTTACGTTGCTCCCGCCCCGATGGTCGTTCAGCAGCCGGTGATCGTTCAGCAAGTCCCTCAACAGGTGGTCCTGCAACAGCCCGTCCAAACTGTGGCCGTGGCCCAGCCTGTCGTCGTTCAGCAACCGGTGGTGGTTCAACCCGCGCCCGTGGTATACGCCCCGGCCCCGGTGGTCTATGCCTCGCCCGTCTACGTCCGACCCGTCTGCGCGCCGGTGATCAGCTTTGGATTTGGCTTCGGCCATGGACCTTACCATCACGGCTATCGCCGCTGGTAAGCCCGCGCGCCGAGCAAGAGGAACCGAAAACTACGCCCGCCTGTTTGCACAAGCAGGCGGGTTTTTCATTTGCTGGCTAACGAACCCGCTGGCGGTCTGCCGCCCTTCTCCGTTGCGATGATGTCACCGGCAACGGCGGCCGGAGCCCGCGTCAAATACCATCAGCCGGCCTGGATCGACTTTCACCTGCACCGGGTCGCCCAAGACAAGCGGAGTTTCGCCAGGGAACCAGGCTTTCAATTCCTGGCGCCCGCGCGCGACCTTCACCACGGTCACCCAGCCCAGATCCCGCCGTTCATGGACGGTCCATTCCCCGGCGGAGGAGCGGAGCACCTGGACGGAGGACGGGCGAAATCCGAGACAGAGCCCCCCTCCCCGGACGTCGGCAGACAGCGGGCGAGCGAGGGCAAAACACACTCCGCCGGCTTCAAAGTCGGCGGGCTGAACGGGATCAATGCGACCATCCAAAAGGTTTAAGCCGTCCGCGCCGAAGAAACGGGCCACAAAAAGATTCGCGGGATCCTGATAGAGATCGAGGCTCGATGCGAACTGTTCCAACCTGCCTCCACGCAAGATGGCAATTCGATCGGCGACGGCTGCAGCCTCCCCTTGATCATGCGTAACGTAAAGGGTGGTGAGTTTCAGTTCCTTTTGCACCCGGCGGATCACCTCGCGCAGCTCGAGGCGCGCAATCGGATCGAGGCTGGCCAGGGGCTCATCCAGCAGGAGCACGCGCGGTTCGGCCATAAGCGCACGCCCCAGCGCGACCCGCTGCTGCTCGCCCCCCGAAAGAGTCTCCGGGCGGCGCAGGCGCAAAGATTCGATTCCCAGCAGATCGCTAATCTGCCCCGCCCGATCGGCAAAGCCTTGCCGCCCGCGTAATTTCGCGCCGAGACAAAGATTTTCGTCGACGGTCAACTGCGGCAGAAGGGCGGGCGCCTGAAAAGCCATGCTGACGCCCCGGTCGCCCGGGGGCAACGCGGCGATGGACTCGTGATCCACAGACACGCGTCCGCCCGTGGGCGAATCCAGGCCGGCAATCAAGCGCAACACCGTGCTTTTGCCGGCCCCGGAGGGGCCGAGCAGGGCGACACATTCCCCGGCATGAACGGTGATGGACAAGTCATCCACCGCTGCCCGATTCCCCGAGTTTGGAAAAACTCGAGTGAGATGCTCAAGGCGAAGCTCCCCCATGTGAGGTCAGACAAGCGACGCGAGAATCTGTTTCGCCGCCTCGCGCGGGTCTGGAGCGCCATAAATCGGGCGACCCACCACCAGCCAGCTCGATCCAGCGGCGATCGCATCTTTGGGCGCAAGGGTGCGCTTCTGGTCGTCGCTGCCGCTGCCTGCAGGCCGAATGCCCGGCGTCACCAACTGGACGGACGAGGGCAAAATGGATCGCAGTTCGACGACCTCCAGCGGCGAACAAACGAGTCCGCGCAGCCCGGCGCCCGCCGCGAGCCGCGCCAGCCGGGCCACCTGTCGAGCCGGGTGCGGCTCGAGGCCCACCTCGGCCAGAGCGGCGCCATCGAGGCTGGTCAGCACGGTCACCCCCAAAACCAGGGGCGGTTTGCGGCCCAGTTTCACGGCCGTTTCCTGCGCCGCCTGCTCCGCCGCCCGCATCATCTCCGATCCGCCGCCGGTGTGAATGGTCAGCATTTGCACGTCGAGGTGCACCGCAGAGGCAACCGCTTTGGCGACGGTGTTGGGAATGTCGTGAAACTTCAGGTCCAGAAAGACATCCAGCCCCATGCCGCGAAACTGCCGCACGATGTCCGGGCCTGCCGCGGTAAAAAGCTCACTCCCCACCTTCACGGCTGCCACCGCGCCAGCCAACTGCGCGGCCAGGTCCAGAGCTTTGGCGGCGGAGGGGACGTCCAACGCCACGATGATCGGATTTTGCATCGCGCGATGTAAACATTCCCGCCGCCCCTTGTCACGATTCCCATGCAGGGAAAACCTTAGACGCGATGCGGAAGATTCCCATCTTGTGGCAACCTGCTCCAAGGATATAATGACGGGCGTTCCGAGAGGATTGGAGATTCCATGAAAACGTTTCGTGAACTGATCTCATGGGAATTGGAGCAGGAAAAAAGGCATCCCCGTTTGCTTCCCGCCCCGGTCAGAGACGCGGCCGACAAGCTGCGGGCGTGCGCTCTGGGAAAATGGCGCTACCTGAGGCATGAGGCCTACGGCCCAGCGAGAACCGCCACCCCCAGCCCGAAGACCGTGGGCTGATATTTTCCCTGGCTCACCAAGCCGCTCTGAGACTCTTACGGCGTGGGCGGAGTGTTGGTGGAAGAGCTGGCATTCACAGTCGAGAGAAGATTCGTGTAGGACAGATTCGTCAGCCCGAATAGGCGAAACAGCACTCGTGGCCGGCCCGAAATCGCAGTATTGACCGTCACCACGTTCGATCCGGAGTTCGTCGCCGGAGTTTGGGGCGCCAGCTGCCAAACCGTGTTGCTGGAGAGCAGATTGGTGGAGAACTGCAAAAAGAGATTGGTATAGCCCAAGGGCCAGCTGACGATGGCGGCGTTCGGGTTCGAGGAGACCCTCAAGCCGTTCAAGGCGGAATCCGGGATCGCCGGCAAGTTCTGGTCCGCCGAAGAGACCGTCGTTTCGTAGGCGCCGCTATCGCAGGCCGATACCCGGTTGCTTCCCCGCTGATCGAACAATGAACAAAAAAGCGCCACGCCGATATTGACCGCCGGACTATTGGTCGCAATGGCCATGGTTTGCGTGAGCCCGCCGTTGCTGGCCAGTCCGCTTAAAAGAGGATTCGATAACCGAAAACTGGCCGGATTGGTCAAAAGGAGATTCAAATCGGTGCTGACGTTGCCACCCCGATCAGTCACCGCCCCACTCACCGTCACTGTCGAATTGGCCAGAATGCTGTTCGCGAGAAGAACGGACCCGGCCCGCCCATAGATCGCCCCGCCGCCAGCGAATCCTGTGTTCCCAGTTGCTCCGGTGGCCCCAAGCCCGCTTCCTGCGCCTCCGGCTCCACCCGTTCCCGCCGTGGCCAAGTTGTCCGAGAACGTGCAATTGACCACAACCGCCTGGCCGCTGTTTTCGATCGCTCCCCCCGTCACGCTGCCGCCATCGCCGCCTTTGCCGCCACTGCCCCCGAAACCGACCACGCCGCCGGCTCCACCCGCTCCGCCATTGCCGCTAATCGCGGTATTCGCGAAGAACGTGCTGTTGGTCACCCAGAGACGTCCGGTGGAATACAAAGCGCCACCGGCTCCGTCGCCACCGGGTTTGCCCGCATCGCCAGCATGATTCTGCAGGCCGGCGTTGCCAGCCAGACCGTTCGCGCCCCGAACGTTGTTCCCGTAAAAAGTGCAACCATAAATGGTCACGTCCGCGCTCTCGCCAGCCACCGCCGCGCCCACCCCATCACCGGCATCTCCCGGTGTTCCCGGAAATCCGAAAAGTCCTCCGCCCACGCCCGCCGCGCCCGCCGCCGCTCCCACCGCGCTATTCGTGGTAAAGCTGCTGGCGTAAATCGTCACACTGCCGCCCTTGGAATAAATGGCGGCTCCAGCCGCCGAGCCTCCACCGCCGCCATCTCCTCCATTGCCCCCAAAAGCGCTGCCCGTTCCTCCGGCTCCGCCGGTCCCGCCCGTGACACTATTCCCAACGAAAACGACGTTCGAGAGCGTCACCTGCCCGCAGTTGTTATAAATGGCTCCACCGGCCGCATCTCCGCCATCCGCCCCCTTTTCGTTGTTGCCCGTTGCCCCGGCCGCACCCGCGAGGCCAAAGGCAGAGTTCCCCTCGAAATGCCCGTCCAAGACGGTCACAGTTCCGCCATCATTGTAAATCCCTCCTCCCGCCGTGTCGGGAATACCGCCGTCATTCGCATTCGTAGTGCTTTGGCGGCCGCTGAAAATGTAAATGTTGCGCAGGGTGAGTTTCACGCCCGGCTTCACCACGAAAACGCGGGTCAGGCTTTGCCCGCTCAGCAGCACGCTTTGTGTCGCCATCAAGGAAAGGTCGCGCGCCACCACCAGCGGTTGGGTCAGGGTCACAAGCAGGGGCGAGGTGTTCGTGCCGCAATCGCCAAATTGATAGATTCCACCCAGCCCCACCGCCGCCTGAACGGCGCCCTCGGTGCACAAATTGAGGAGGTTGGTCGTTTGGGCCTGAAGAGACGTCAGGCATAATAGCGCCATCGACAGCCATGGCCCCGCTTTGCCGAGCCTGGTGCTCGCCCGAATCAGTTTTTCCAGCATGAGACTCCTGCTATCCAACGTCAACTGCCACCCCCTGTCAAACAACCGGCTCTCACAAAAGTTGCGCCCCGCCGCTCGAGACAAGGTCGCGCCGCGCCTTTTATTCCTTAAACTCCAAGCTCCGCCAGCAATACCAGCTCGCGATGCTGGCATACGGCTGCCAGAGCTTCTCGTACTTGGCCAGTTGCCGAGGCTTCGGCAGCGACCGTTTCCGATACAATTTCCGAATCGCCGCGCGCACCCCGAGATCGTCCCCTGGAAAAACGTCCAAGCGGCCCAGGGAAAAGATCAGGAGCATCTGCGCGGTCCACTTCCCGATGCCCACCACCTGGGTGACTTCGAGGATTACCTCCTCGTTGCTCATGCGCTCCACCTCGGACAGGCGCACCTGCCCGCCAGCCACCTTTTCCGCCAGATCCCGCAAGTAGCGCTGCTTCTGCAACGACAGCCCGGCCGCCCGCAGTTCCTCGGGACGCAGGCGGAGCAGGCCTTCCAGCAACCGATCTTCTCCTCCGGCCGCCACGAGCAGCTTTTGGTAGATCGACCGGGCCGCGCCGGTCGAGATCTGCTGAGCGACGATGGCGCGAACCAAAGATTTGAAAAGGTCCCTCTCCCGTTTGATCGTAAACGGACCGGCGCGAGTGATCACTGCACCCAGCACCGGGTCGCGTTCACGAAGGTAATCCAGGGCGCGAGTGATCTCGTCGACCTCCGGCGCTACCACTTTCGAATTTCTGGCCATAACGGTTCCAAATCGTTGTCTGCCAGCGCCATTCCTTTGATCACCGCCTGAGTGCCCCGGTCGCAAGCGGCCGCCAGCCAGCGGCGGGCCTCCGGCAGATTGCCGAGCTGGCATTCATAACACGCGAGGTTGAAGGGAATGGTCGGTTCACCCGGAAATTTCTCGAAGGCAGGCTGAAGCACCTGGGCAGCCCGTCGGAGCCCGCCGCCAGCGACTCGGCGCAGAGCGTAAGCGCGATGGAGCCAGGCCGCGCAATTGTCCGGGTCTGCCTGGAGAAGCTGGTCAGCGACGCGCAAGCCCCCTTCCCAATCCCCATCCCCGGCATGCAGCAGCCAGCGCAACTCAAGAACGTCCGGCTGGCACTGGCAGGCCGCCGGAAGCGCTTCCAGTTCAGCGCGCGCTTCGGTCCGGTTCCCCAGCTCGATCCAGCCGATCACTGAGTTCAACGCGTGCGCCAACCTGTAATCCAACTCCGACATCGAGCGCAAATTAGAGGACGTTCGGCCTCCCGCCAACCGTTGTTTCACCCAGCCGCAACCTCAGGGTTCCACCTTCACTTCTACAAACGAGGCCGGGCCAGCCACTCCGAACTGGTTGACCGCCCGGGCTTCCAAACGGTTCGCTCCCGGATGGACGCTCCAGCAGATTTTCCCGCCACTCGGGCGCCAGGCGGCCTCTCCATCCCGGCGCAGTTCAAACCCGCGGAAATTCGGCGTAAAAGTTTGGAGAGCGACCTCAATGTGGTCTGTGGCCGGTTCCAGTTCCATCGCGGCCTGGTTGATGGGAAAGTACGGATCACTCTCGGGATGGGCGGGCAGCACCCGTTCATGCCATTTCGTGCCCGCACAGAGCTGGTCTTTGACGATGAACATCTGGCCGTAGTCATTGCCGGCATCCATCACATTGGTGTTCGGGATGTAGCCGATGAACCCGTACTTATCGAGTTCATCCGGATCGATCGTGAGGTCTCCAAAATCGGGAAAGCGCTCGAGAAAAACCGGTAAATCCCGTTTTTTGTGGCGGCTCTTCTCCTTGCCGACGACGAAGGTCAGATTCGTGCCGCCATGATAGAACCATTCCTGCCGGATTTCCCAGGCGTTCAACGGCTCTCCGGCGCGCTCAATGTACATGTTGCTGGTCGGGTCCAGCATCACCCATTTGCCAAACTCATTGGACCAGATTTCCGTCGTGGTGTGCTCGGTGGAGCCGCCGTGCGCGTTCACTCCCTGATGCCGGCGCAACGCCAGCAGGCGATCGTTCCAGCCGAGGCTGGCAGCGGCCGACACCAGCAACTCGGCATACTGCGCGCAGAAAAAAGAGTCGCCCCGGTCGATTCCGGCCAGCACCTCGAGCCCGCCGCGCGCCCCGCTGGTGGGCCGCCCGAACCTCTTGAACTGCCGGTGCACCCAATCATTGAGCAGGACCTGCCGCGCAAACTCGCCTTTTCCTTCCGCCACGACCTCATCCAGGCGCCCGCGTTCGCGCAACTCCTTCAACTTCGGATTGGCCGCGGAATCAAAGACAAACCGCCGCGAATACTCGCTCTGCACGAAAGGCAGCGTCCGCGCCTGAACGACCCTGCATGCCCGCCCGCCGATCGTGAACTCCGCCCCCGGTTGCGCTTCCGCCGCTTCGGACCGCAGGCCGGCCCAAAGGAACAGCGCGGCGAAGAGAAGCAGATGGCGCATGAGGGAACGCTACCCGAACTTCCGCCCATTAGCCATCGACAGATCACGGCCCGCAATTCGGTCCAGGTCCGAACCGGCCTTCCACGTTTTCACGTCCCAGAACCTGAAAACCCATTGCCCCCGGCCGCCCACCGACTAAGATTGCGACCAACCCCATATGTGCAGGGCTCAACCATCGATCTCCCGGGTTTGGCGACGAGCCGCTGCGCTGTTTTTCGCATTGTTCAGCCTGAGCGCTCTGCCCGCAGATTTTGTCGAAGTCACTGCCGACTTGGAGATGACCTCATGGACGTCCCTTGACGAACCGCCGCAGCTTGACACCCATAAGTGGAGGGTGCGGTGCATCGTCGGGACCAACACCTGGTCGATCACCGCTTCCGACTCTCGCACTCCGAGCCAAAGCTGGTGGTACACCGGCTCGAACCTCGTCTGGCAGTTTCACATTGCGAGCCAGCCGGGCAAGGGCAGTGACGCGGGACAAGTTGGCACGCGCACTTTCGATTTCGACGGAGACCCGAATAACAGCCCCATGGGCCCTTTTCTCGCTCCCCACGTTCAAGCCGCTTGGACGGCGTTTTGCTCCGGGCCTTTCCTCAAACGCCCGCGTCGGCAAGTGCCGCTGCCCAGCCCGATTTGGAAGGAAACTTACCTATTCAGGGATTTCAAAGAGGAGCCGTCCGGTTTTCCGGATAAAACGGTGGCCTTCGAGGACGAGCTGGGCCTGCCGATCAGCATCGAGGTGTCGACAAAAAGCGGCCAACCGCTCTTCCAATATCGGCTGGAACATGGCCGCGGGCCCAACCCGAGCAGCACCAATTACTTTGGCTGGGAATTTCCGCTCGCGTTCCAAGCCATGCAGTATTCACCTCTCCCAGGACGCAAAGGCATGTTTCAAACCGAGTTCCAAGCCAGGGGGACCGTGACATCCGTCAAGCGTTGCGCTTCCCCTTCGTTCCCGGTGGACTTGGCCAAAACGCCATCTGAAACCTCGGCCGAGCCGCGCCCAAACCGCTCCTATATCCTCAAGGCGGGCGGCCCGTCCAGCGTCACCGTGGTGACGAATCCTCCTGACGAAAACAACGCCTCGATACGATTGCGAGGACTCAATACCCAGGCCAACCGCTTTACTTTCATCGTGCGCAACAACGAGCCGGAAGAGATTCTGATTTGGAATGTGCGGGTGCAAAAGAAGTCAGAGGGCAGAGGCACTGACGGCTTTGGCTGGGATACCATCTCGGATGATTATCCTGAATCGGACCGCGACCCGATTCCATCGGGCCAATTCGCGCGACTGACCGTTCAGCCACCGGCCGCCTCCACTTGGCGCACGTGCGTTCTCTACGCCAAGGAACAGAGGAACGCCTCGGGCGAAAAAGTGTACGGTGGCAACTACGAAATCATTTCCGAGACGCTGGATGACTCGGCCTACGACCGGCTGGATCGCGGCAGACGTTGACCAGAGTCGCCGAGCGTTTGCCCCATCCAGCCTCCGGAGATCGCTGGAGATCGCAGGGATTACGATATGGCGATTGCCGCCTCCGGATATTTCTGCTGAAGTGAGTGCATGGGGGTTATGAACGCCAGACCACAGAACCGGGCCGGATTTACACTCATTGAACTGCTGGTGGTGATCGCGATCATCGCCATTCTGGCCGGGCTTCTGCTGCCCGCGCTTAACCGGGCCAAATACACCGGAATGAAAGCCAAGTGCATCAGCAACCTGCGGCAGCAGCATCTAACTCAGATCATTTATGCCGATGATTTCAATGGAAAATTCCCCCACCACGAAGATGTCAGCCCCGACTATCATCGCACCCCGTTCACCGGCACGAACAGCATCGTGAGCGTGATGCGCAAGAGCTACATGGCCAATCCTTGGATCACGATTTGCCCGATCACCGCCAAAAGCTTCGGCAACAGCTGGCTCAATTACGCCAATCCCGCCGCGTTCGCCGACAAAACCACCAAAGATTACGGCGGCTGGGACACCTCCGCCGCCTACGTCTATACGCCTTACATGTGGCTCGCCAACTTCCCCGGCATGCGTTACGTGGCCGCGGACGGCAAAGTGAGCGCCGACGCCGAACAGAACGAACCTCCCTGGCCCGTCACCGTAAGCGATTGCGACAGCCGCCGTGCGTTCGTCACCCATCGCATCAGCGACAGCCCCGGAGTAGCTCTCTGGGATGCCGGACATCTCGGCCGATTCAACGCTGGCTCCACCAGCAAACCGCTTTGGGCGTTTTCCATCGCGCCGGATCAACCTGTTGGCTACGCCGACGGCAGCGTCAAGGTCCTTCCAAAAGCCCAAATCCGCGCCCGGGCCAAGGGAGGCCCCTCGCCGGACACGACCTATTACTACTAGGCCCTACTGGGCCTCCGCTTGCGGTTCCTGGAGGATGGCCGCCCCCCCTCGGAGAGCAGCTCAAAAAAAAGCGCGCCAGCGCCGCGTTCTTATCCCCCTGTCGCCATACGGTTCCCATGCGCGACTCGACTTGGGAATCCTCCAAACTCATTCCGCCAATTTGAAGTAGTTTCTCGGACGAGAAGGCGGCGACGGCCGAGGAAATCGCTGGAGAGAACAAGTCTTGGCCAACTTTTGGCAAATCATGGAAAGCGCTTTGCACTCAGTTCGCCGTTACTGGCGGTGCGTTTTTCGTGAAGCGCCGGAGGGATCGCTCCGGAAATGCGTTGGCGCGCATCGAGCTTCAACGAAGGCGCCACTATCTTATTATGACGCAAAAATCGCTCGCGGCGGCTGTTATCCTCTCTGCTGCTGCATTGAATGTTTCTCAATCGGTGGCGGATGATTGGAAGGACAAGACGATTTCGCCGGTTTCCAATCCCTTGTTTTTCGAAGACCCGCAGGTCAACTCGGAAGTCCGCCCTATTTTTGCCTACCACCAGATCGATGACAAATTCATCGGCGGGCACGCAAATTACTACGCGCTCCAGCTGCGCTATGCGGTGAACGATCGTTTCGCGATCATCGCCACCAAGGACGGTTTCATCCAGTTGCGCTCGGACGCGCTTCCCCATCAAGACGGCTGGGCGAATATCGGGGCGGGCGTAAAGTACGCTCTGATCGATGACAAGAAGGATGAATTCATCCTGACGCCCGGCCTCAAGATCGAGCTTCCGACCGGGAATAAGGATGTGTTCCAAGGGAATGGGTCCGGGGTGTGGGATTTGTTCCTCTCCTCGAGCAAGGGATTTGGAAACCTCCATCTGACGGGCAGCGGCGGCGTGCGCCTGCCGAACGATTGGGACGCTGAAACGGCTTCGGCCCACTACAGCCTGCAACTGGATTACTACACCTGCCAGTATTTCATCCCGTTCGTCGGGTTCAACGGCTTTACCGTCCTGAGCGAGGCGAAGGGGCTCGCATTGAACGTGGAGGGCTTCGATTTGATCAATTTCGGTTCGCAGCACGCCGAGGGCTTCTCGCAGGTGGTTTTTGCGACCGGCCTGCGGTCCCGCCTGACCAAGTCGGTCGACCTCGGCTTTTCGTTTGAGACCAGCGTGACCAAGCCGGAAGGCCTGTTTGACAGCCGCTACACGGTCGACCTGATCTGGCGATTCTAACACTCATTTTGTAGGTAACCTCAATCCGCTCGGGCGGCAGACTGAAGACCTGCCGCCCGTCTTCATTTGCAGGCCGCCCCCACGCAAGGGCTGGGCCCACAAACGCCCTCTTGCCCTCGGCTCCCCATGATTTAACGTAACCATCAGGACTTGCGTCCTGTCTTGGTTTCAAGGAGATGGAGATCGAATTTGCGTGCAGCAGCCCGGAACTGGTGCATTACTTATCCGAGCCAATGACCGGCTGGAAAACGATCCAGGAGAAAAGAGATGGTGGATTCTGGTGATAACGCGACTTGTGCGCCGGGGACCTGTGCTTGGCAGTCGATCCCACGCGAAAAACCTCGATTCAAAGCGATTCTGATCCTCTTCGCTTCGGCCGTTTGGCTCGCGGTCCTGGGTTGGGTGGACCGTACGACCGGTTATGAATTGGATCTTTTCGCTTTTTACACCGCGCCAGTCGGGATGGTGGCGTGGAGCAGCGGGCAAGGGCTCGGCATCGTCGTCGCTTTCATCGCCTCGATCATCTGGTACATGGCGGACCGCTTTGCCGGGGACCGCTATTCATCGCAGTTCTACGCGTATTGGAATACCGGCATGCATTTCAGCTCGTTCATCATCAACGCTGTCACCGTCGCAAAAATCAAATCGAACCTTGACCGGCGACATGACGCCGAAAGGGCGCTGCAGGCCGCTCAGGCTCAATTAAAGCAGGCCCTCTCGGAACCGTGCCCTCATTGCGGCCATGAGGAATCTGAAGCGCCTCATTCCGAACCCCTTACAGCATCAGCAACGCCTTCCAAACCTCCATCGGTCAGCGATCCCGGCTATGCTCCTGAACCGGAACATAGCCCTGTATCCTTGTCCTCGGTTGGCACCTGAGCCTCCGTTCCCCGGAGCGGCAAAGCCCGCCCGGCTCCTTTTCTGCTTTGCGCTTCGTCCGGGTTCCCGTTTAAGTTCCCCGCGCATTTTTTGAATATGAAGATTGTTTTGGCCTATTCGGGCGGATTGGACACTTCGGTTTTGCTCTCGTGGATTAAAGAGAAGTACGACGCGGAGATGATCGCGTTTTGCGCGAATATCGGGCAGGAAGAGGAACTGAAAGGACTGGACAAGAAGGCGAAAAAGACGGGCGCTTCGAAAATCTACATCGATGACCTGCAAGAGGAGTTCGCCGCGGACTTCATCTACCCGATGATCCAGGCCGGAGCGATCTACGAGAACCAATATTTCCTGGGAACCAGCATCGCCAGACCATTGATCGCCAAGCGGATGGTGGAAATCGCCCGCGCCGAAGGAGCCCAGTACATCGCCCACGGGGCGACCGGCAAGGGAAACGATCAAGTGCGTTTTGAGCTGACCGCCGCCGCTCTGGCGCCAGACCTCCAGATTATCGCCCCCTGGCGCGATGCTTCGTTCCGCGAAACTTTTCCTGGCCGCGCCGAGATGATCCAATACTGCGAGGAGAAGAAGATTCCTGTCCAGGCCACAGCCAAGAAGCCTTACTCAATGGATCGCAACCTTCTGCACATCTCGTTCGAGGCGGGCATCCTGGAAGATCCCTGGCTCGACGCCTCCGCTCCAGAGCACAAGGAGATGTACACGCTGAGCGTCTCTCCCGAAGACGCGCCGGACAAATCGGAATACGTCACGCTTGAGTTCGAGAAAGGCAACTGCGTGGCGGTGAACGGCAAGAAGCTCAATCCCCTCGGCGTGATGCGCCAGTTGAACAAGCTCGGAGGAAAACATGGCGTGGGCCGGGTTGACCTGGTGGAAAACCGCTACGTCGGCATGAAATCCCGCGGCGTTTATGAAACCCCGGGTGGGGCCATCCTGCACTTTGCGCATCGGCAAATGGAAAGCATTACGATGGATCGCGAGGTGATGCATCTCCGGGATTCGCTCATTCCCCGCTACTCGGAGCTGGTCTACTACGGCTATTGGTTCTCGCCCGAGCGCTATGCCCTGCAGGCCCTCGTGAACGAAAGCCAGCAGAACGTGACCGGCACCGTCCGCGTCAAGCTCTACAAGGGGAACATCATCAACGCGGGCCGCAAATCGCCGGTGAGCCTGTACAATCCGCACATCGCCACGATGGAAGCCGACCCGACCAAAGCCTACAACCAGGATGATGCCACCGGGTTCATCCGCTTGAACGGTTTGAGGCTGCGGGTGGCCGCCCAAGTGCATGGGCCGATTAAGAAATAGTCGAATTCCTTCGATATGCCTGTATGAAACGCCTTGCCCTTATCGTGCTGGCGGCCGTGGCCATCTTGCGCCCGGGCCGTGCCGGCACCCTTGCGACCTTCCAGACCGGCCTCGGGAACATGGATCTGGAATTCTACGATGATGACAAACCGGTCACCGTCTCCAACTTCATCAAGTACGTGGTTTCCGGCCGGTTCGACCGCCAGTTCATCCAGCGCTGGGAGCCCAACTTTGTCATTCAAGGGGGCGGGTACTTCGTCACGAATAACTCCACAGGCCCGATCATCGACGCGGTGCCGACCTTCGCCAACATCACGAACGAGTATTCGGTCGGCAAAAAGTACAGCAACACCTACGGCACCATTGCCATGGCCCGGCAGGGAGGTGTCACGAATTCGGCCTCTTCGCAATGGTTCCTGAACCTGACGAACAACGCCTTTCTGGACAATGTGGATGGCGGGTTCACCGTCTTTGGGCATGTGATCGGCGGAACGAACATCCTGAACTTATTCGTGCCCCCGCCTCCCACGAACGGCATCTACTCCGTCAATCTCGGCGGGGCTCTGAACACGCTCCCCACGCTTAGCCCCTCACCGACCTACAGCGACCTGATCTACGTCAAAGTGCTGCTGCGCCGGGATGTCAGCCTCGCCCTGTCGCAGAACGCGTCCGGCCAGCATGTCGTTAATTGGTCGACCGTGAAAGGGGTGACGAACAGCCTCCAATTCAGCACGACTTTGAAGACGAACTCCTGGACCACCTACACCAACGTGCTCGGGAACGGCTCCCCTTTCACCGTGGTCGACAGTTCCACGGACCGGGATCGCGTTTACCGGGTGATCCTCCAGTACTGATCCGCCGGCCTTTTACCGCATCCGAATCTATGTTTCTGCTGGACGCTCACCTGGATCTCTCGATGAACGCCCTCGAGTGGAATCGCGATCTGCGCGAACCGCTCGACACGCTGCGCGAACGCGACCGCCATTTCTGTGACAAGCCGGACCGGGGCAATGCCACGGTTTGCTTTCCGGAAATGCGGCGGGCTCAAATCGGCTTATGCGTCGCGACCCAGATCGCCCGCTATGTAAAACCGTCCAATCGCCTGCCCGGCTGGCACTCCCCCGAACAGGCCTGGGCCCAAACCCAAGGGCAACTGGCCTGGTACCGAGCGATGGAGGAATGCGGCGAATTGGTTTCCATCCGCAACCGCGCCGCCCTGGACCAGCACCTTGACCGGTGGACGAAGCCCCCGGGGCAAAACGAAAAACTGCCGATCGGCTACATCCTCAGCCTTGAGGGAGCGGACTCGATTTTGAGCATGCGCCACCTGGAGCGGGCGTTCGAAAACGGCCTGCGCGCGGTGGGGCCGGCCCATTACGGGCCCGGGACTTATGCCCAAGGCACGGATGCCACCGGCGGCATCGGCCTCAAGGGCCGCGAATTGCTCAAGGAGATGGATCGCCTCGGGATCATTCTCGATGCCACCCATCTCTGCGATGACAGTTTTTGGGAAGCGATGGACAACTTTCACGGCCCCGTCTGGGCCAGCCACCACAATTGCCGGGTGTTGGTCCCGCACAACCGGCAATTAGCCGATGAACAGATCAAGCTTCTCATCCAACGCGGCGTGGTGATCGGCGCGGTGTTTGACGCCTGGATGATGGTTCCGGGCTGGCAACGCGGGAAAACAACGCCGGAATCCGCGGGCCTGACAATCGAGCGCATCGTCGACCATATCGACCACATCTGCCAAATCGCGGGCAACTCGCGGCATTGCGGCGTAGGGAGCGATCTCGATGGCGCCTTCGGCACTGAACAGACGCCGGCTGACCTCAAGACCATTGCCGACCTGCAGCGCCTCCCCGATTTGCTCGCGGGCCGCGGCTACAAGCAGCAGGACGTCGAAAATATCATGCACGCGAACTTCATTCGTTTCCTCCGAAACGCGTGGAAGAGCTAGGCCGATCTCGAAAGCAGGGCCGGTCCGCGTGGATGCAGCCGGCTCAGATCTTTCGATTTCTAGTCATTTTCGCCATCGTTGGGACGGTCCTAGCGCTCCTCCGCTTTACCGATCCGCGCTTGCTCCTGCGCTCCCTGCTCGAACGGATCAGCCATCTGGGCCCATGGGCGCCGCTCTGGTTCATCCTCACCTACATCGTTGCGTGCCTGACTTTCTTCCCGGGAGTGATCCTGACTCTGGGAGGCGGAGTGCTGTTCGGCGTGGTGAAGGGGACGTTTTTCGTTTCGATCGGCGCCACCATCGGCGCCGGTTGCGCTTTCCTCGTCAGCCGTTATTGCGCGCGCGGCTGGGTGGTGCGGAAATTCGCCAATAACCTGCGTTTTCGCGCGATTGACGAAGCCGTGGCCCGGGAGGGTTGGAAGATCGTCGGACTGATCAGGCTTTCCCCGGCCTTCCCGTTCATCCCGCTCAATTTCGTGTTCGGCCTGACGAAAATCCCCTTCCCTCACTTTGTCGGGATTACCTGGATTTCGATCATCCCGATGTCGTGCCTTTTCGTTTACCTGGGTTCGTTGCTGGGGGATATCGCCGCCCTAGGCAGCCAGCCGATGGCTGCGGGAAAGACGAAATGGATCGTCACGGGGATTGGGCTCGCCACAACCCTGGTGGTCACCGTGCTGGTGACGCGCATCGCCGCCCGGGCGCTGGCGGGCCAGATAACCGGCGAACCGCCGGAAGAGCCCGCGCGGGAAAGTTAGAAATCAACCGCGTTGGCGTAGGTCTGGTTGATCGTCCACTTCACCTCGTTGTGGGGCTGGTTGTCGTTGTTCCAGCGGTTCCGCCACGGATTGTCCAACTTTGGATCGATCACATCGCCGCGCTTGGGCGACTCGACGTGGCCATCGCAAAAAAGCAAATCCGCCCGGCCAGAATGCCGGCTGGAAGGCCACTCCGTATGATCCGGAGAATTCGCGGTGGGATCCATATTGGCATTGTAGGAAATGCCGGCGGGGTTCTTTAGAGCCCGGACGTCGCCAAAACCAATCATCGAAGTGGGGCTGACCACCATCGACTCCTTGACCGGCCCCTGGCTAAAACCGCCATCGATATCGCCGCCCAGCCCCAATTGCGGGCGTGCTTGCAGGTTCAAGCCCCAGTCGTTGATCCCGTAGGAAAAGCGGGTCTTTTCACTAATGCCATAAGGGTCTCGCTTGCCATCGAACCCGGTCGCCCCCAGCGTTTTGTTGATATTGGTATCCCAGGAAGCCTCGGCCAAGGCCGCCGGGCAACGAAAAGCCTGGCGATTATCCCCCATGTTGTTGAACAAGCGGACCGGCCAAACGTAGTAGACGCCGCGCGCGGTGGAGAGCGAGCCGGTGTACTGGCCCGTATCGGTCACGTACATCGTGTTGGCCAGGCCGATCTGCCGCAGGTTGCTGACGCAGGTGGTCTGTTTGCCTTTGGCCTTGGCCTTTGAGAGGGCCGGCAAAAGCATCGCCGCCAAAATCGCGATAATTGCGATCACCACCAACAGTTCGATCAGCGTAAAGCCGCCGCGCGGCCCGGAAGGCAAGGAAGAGCGGAGAAGAAACGTCCGACGGGCATTCATAGTGTGCTTTTGGGATTCAGAAAGAGGCTCCCGAAAAATACAAATTAGAAAGCGGGGGAGCTTTTCTCTCTGAATTTAATCCAACTTTGTGCGCGGGGAGACCTTCCGTCAAGAGCCGAACTGAAGCACACCGAGGGAAGCACAAGCTCAGCAGGATTACGGTTTCAGCGAGCGCCACGGCTCCTGGTCCGCCACTTCGACCGTCACCGGCCCTTTGATTTTCGCCGGTGAGAGAATCGCCAGAAAGTCCAGCGGTTCAGAACCGACGTTGTACGTCCCGTGAATCATCCCCACCGGTATGTAGAGCGAATCCCCGGCGCGCATCGTCCGCTTCTCCTTCTCGATCCACTGCTCCGCAGTGCCCGACAGGATGTAGAGGATCTCCTCCATCTCCGGATGGTGATGAAAACGGTGCGCCTCACCCGGGGGCAACTGAGCCCGCACAAACATCAGGTTCGTATCAGCCACCATGCCCGGCTTGCAGTGCCAGTAATGGGTTTTCCCGGGAAGCTTTTCCACTTCCGCTTCCGTGAAAGGAACAATCCGCCAGAGGGCGTTCGATTTGGAATCCATCAGCGAAGTTTCTGGAAGCTCGCGCGGCGGCGTCAAGTTCTTATCGCCCGGCGGCCGCCTTCGCCAGCAGCAAGGCGCCAACCGGCACCACATCCTCGCCCAAAGTGGCGATGCGGATGACCGGCCCCGGCTGAAAGGCGTCCATCAAAAAGCGCCGATGATGGCGCTGCACGGGTTCCCGCAGGAGTTCTCCGAGCAACGAGAGGCCGCCGCCCAGGACAATCATCTCGGGATGCATCAAATGGGTCACATGCGAAAGGCCAAAAGCCAGATCTTCGGCTGTTTCATCCAAGATCCGTCGAGCCAACGCGTCTCCCGCATCGACGGCTTGGGCCAGATGCCGGGCCTCGCCACCGGAAACGCCACCGGCCAGTTTGGCCAACAATGAATCCGGATGCTGCGGCAGACTCTCACGAATGCGCCGATCCACCGCCCAACCGGAACAGCGATCCTCCAGAATGATGCCACTCTTATCCAGGCGCACATGGCCGATCTCGGCCTCACCGGGAGTGGCGCCGTGAAAAATGGCGCCGTTCACGGCCAGCCCACCGCCCACGCCGCTCCCCAGTGTCACGTAGAACACCGGGTTGTTCTGACGCCCGGCTCCGCGCACGGCCTCCGCCAGCGCGGCCGTGTTCGCGTCGTTGTCGACTCTCACGGGGGCCTGCACGAGGTGCTGCATCCACTGGGCGATCTCAAATTCGGACCATCCTTCGACATGATGGGAACAGGCGATCCGGCCGGTCTTCCAATCGACCGGCCCGCCAAAGCCAATGCCCGCCGCCGCGATGCGATGGTTCCGCTGGAAATCGGCCGCGGCCTCGGCGATCTGGCCGCGGATGCCTGCGCCTCCCGCTGCCCGGTCGACCGCAAACCGACGGCGATCAATAATCGCCGCGTCATCGTTCCCCAGCACGACCTGCAGTTTCGTGCCGCCGATTTCAACTCCGAGATAAAGTGGTTCGCTCACCGTCGCGGCGAACGCTACAAAGCGCTCCGTCCGGTTTCAAGGCCGGTCATACCAAATGCTTGAAATCCTTGTGCTCCGCCAGCTTCCGCACCATGTCCTTGATCTTCTGCGACTGGCTTTTGTGGGCGAGCATTGTCACGTCATCTGTCTGCACAAGAATCGAGTCCCTGAGGCCGACCACGGCTATTGGCGTCCGATTCTTTGTGCGTGCGTCAAAAATAATGTTCCGGGCGGCATCCACGTGAATGAAATTGCCCACGGCGCAATTTCCTTCCGGGTCCGCCTGCAAATGGCGGGCCAGCGCGGTCCACGATCCCAGGTCATCCCACTCGAAGTTGCCTTCTGCCATCACAACATTTTGGGCGTGCTCGAGCAGGGCGAAGTCGATCGAGATCTTTCTTATTTCGGGATATTCCTTCGCCAGCACCTTTTTCAATTTGGGAGTTCCCGCCACTTCGAACCAGCGCTGGCAGGCCTGGGCCATTTCCGGCTGATGCTTGAGCAGCCCTTCGGTGATGGTCACAAACGACCAGATGAACATGCCCGCGTTCCAACGGTACTGGCCGCTCTGCAGATATTCCACCGCCTTCTCGTAAAGCGGCTTTTCCACAAACCGCTCGACCTTGTGGAACACCGTCTTGGTCTTTTTCGCTCCGTGGGCCGGAGGCAGAGCTTCGCCAAAATGGATATAGCCATACCCGGTGGCAGGCTCGGTCGGTTTGATTCCGATCGTCACGATCGCCCGGCCGCGGCTGGCCAGATCGAAACAATCGGCCAGGCACTGCTGGAACTTCTTCTCGTCCGGAATCACGTGATCCGCCGGGAGCACCGCCATGACGCCCGTGGTGGACCTTGCGCCGACCAGCGCCGCGCCCAGGGCGACCGCCGCGCACGTGTCGCGCCCGACCGGTTCAGCCACAATGTTCTCCTTCGGCAATTTGGGGAGCTGCTTTTGCACCTCCGGGGCCTGGGCCTCATTGGTGATGATGAGGATGTTCTTCAGGGGAACCAAAGGCAGCACCCGGTTGACCGCTTGCTGGAGAAACGATTCCTTCCCGAGCAAACGAATCAACTGCTTCGGCGTTTTCTCGCGGCTGACCGGCCAGAATCGCTCTCCGCGCCCTCCGGCCATGATAATGACGAATCGGTCCTTGTTGTCCGTTTTCTTCATGCGTTTGAACTCATTACATCGGGAGACCCTGCCTCGCTGTCAACGACTTAAAAACCGCAAGGTTGCGCCTTGCTGATTTCTGGCTAGGGATATTAGTTCAAGGTTATGCGGCTCGATTACAATCAGTTCATCGAACGTCGTCCCGGCCTGTGCGGCGGCGAGCCTGTCATCAGAGGAACCCGCGTGACAGTCCGGACAATCCTGTCCAGCCTCACGGAAGGCAGCGCCGCGGGGCAAATCGCCGCCGATTTCCCCGGCGTTTCACCCGAAGCCGTCCAAGCGATCATCGCGTTTGCAGCCGCCTCCGCCGAGGAAGATCTCCCCGTCCAGTCCGTGCCGTCTCCGGCATGAAGTTCAAACTCGACGAAAACCTGCGGGAAACCCCGCTGAGGGAACTGCGGGCGATGGGAGTTGTGTCGACAACGAGAGGAGTCGCCTCTCGGGAGCAACGATGACGAAATTTGGCACGCGGCGCAAAAGGCGGGCCGAATTCTCGTCACTCAAGACCTCGATTTTTCAGATATTCGCCCTTTCACACCCGGCATCCATCATGGCCTGGTTTTAATCCGTCTGCGCGAACCCGGCCGCGTAGGGCTGGCTCGCCGGATACGCGAAGCTTTTGCCACAGAACCCGTGCAAACCTGGGAAAGCAGCTTCGTGGTGATCACGGATCTTAAGACGCGGGTGCGCGCCTCCAAATTCTGAGACCCCCCCGGTTTCACAGCGCCATCGATTCCAATCTGCCGTTCCGCCAAAATTCGTTTGCGGCCGCACGAATCGTTTCCGGCGATCGCACCGCACGGGGAGACCACCATTGCGGCAAGAGCTGGCGATATTGCGCGCGGCGGAAGCGTTCGTCGATCAGCAGCACAATGCCCCGGTCGGACTCCGTGCGGATCAACCGGCCAGCGGCCTGCAAGACGCGGTTTGCGCCCGGAAAGGTGTAGGCATAGTCAAAGCCGGGCAAGCTTCTGGCCTGGCAGTGCTCTCGGATCAGCTCGCGTTCAAGACAGATCTGCGGCAACCCGACGCCAACGACCACCACGCCGATCAAACGCTCTCCGACCAGATCGATCCCCTCCCCAAACACGCCGCCAAGCACCGCGAACGCTACGAGCGTTGCCGATGGCTCCGATTGAAACAACTCCATGAATCTCTGGCGTTGCGCCTCGTCCATTTGGGGCGATTGAGCTTCGACGCGAATTTCGGGACGCAAGGCCTGGAAGCGCGCCAGCACCGCGGCCAGGTACGCGTAGGATGGAAAAAAGACGAGGTAGTTGCCTGTCCTGGCCTCCACGAGCGCAGCGATCGCCGCGGCCACCGCTTCGCCGGAGGCCTCGCGAGCGTCCAACCGTGTCGGAATCTGGTCCTGCACCAGCACCGCCAGGTTGTCCGGGGGAAACGGCGAGCCCAACTGAAGCATGGGGTCGAGCGGCTCGCCGCCCAGAACTTCGCGAAAGTAATTTCCCGGGCGCAACGTCGCCGAAAAGAAGATCGGCGTCCCCATCCCTTTCAGAACCCGGGCGAGCTGCCGGGCCGGATCCAGGCAGAACAGCCGCAGCCGTCCGCCGTCCTCCACGATGGTCACATACCGGTCATCGTAGATCTCCAGGATTCGCTGAAAACCGAGGGCCAAAAAATAGGCGCCGAGCAGATCCTCCCGAAACGGGGTTTGCTCCTCCCGAGCCAGCCAGAGTTCGGCCTGCTCCAGAAACGCTTCCAGCGGCTCCTCTAAATCCTCCGGAGCCGAGGCTCGCGTGCAGGCCTCCTTGCGCACGATCCAGCCTTCATCCTGCGTCAGCGCCGCCATCCGGCGCGTCAGCCTGCCCAGAGCTTTCGCGACGGCCGGCGCCGCCTCGGCCGTTGCCTTCTTCAACGCGTTCAAGTCCGCGCGCGACAATTCCGCTGAAAACATTTCGCGCGCCCGATCCAGCAGGTTATGCGCCTCGTCGACCAAAATGGCGTACGCATGCTTTTCATCATCGAAATAGCGCTTCAGCGAAGCGGTTGGGGCGAACACATAGTTGTAATCGCAGATGAGCCCGTCGGCCCAGACCGAGAGGTCCAGCGAAAGTTCGAACGGGCAAACCTGATGCCGCTGCGCGATCCTCTCCAGGCATTCCCGCGTAAAGACCTCTTCTGAGAAGGCTTCGCGCAAGGCGGCTTTGATGCGATCGTAATACCCGACGGCCAGTGGACATAAGCTCGGATCGCACGGCAGCCCCTGATGCAAGCAAACCTTCTCCCTGGCAGTCAGCGTCACCGCGCGGAAGCGCAGCCCGGCCGAACGCAGCGTTGCCAGGGCTTCCTCGGCCACAGTGCGCCCGACCGTTTTTGCCGTCAGGTAGAAGACCTTCTCCACCCGGCCTTCGCCCATCGCCTTGATTGTGGGAAACAACACCGAGATGGTTTTGCCAATCCCCGTGGGCGCTTCCGCGAACAGGCGTCCTCCGGACTTCAGCGCCCGGTAGGCGGCCACGGCCAAATCCCGTTGTCCCGGTCGATAGCTCGCGTGTGGGAAAGCCAGGGCACGGATCGATTCGTCCCGTTGCCGCCGCCAGACGCTGTGCTCGCCCAGCCACCGAAGGTATTCCCCCACCACGCGCTCGAAAAACTCCGTCAAGGCAGCCGCGGAGGAACTCTCTTCGAACGACAAGGTCTCACCGGTCGCCAGCTCCAGATAGGTGATGCGGACCGTGACCGCTTCGATCCCTTTCGCCAGCGCATAAAGGCACCCGTAAATCCTGGCCTGCCCCCAGTGCAAAGGATCTGCCGGCCCGGTCCACCGCTGGCGCACGGTCTTGATCTCTTCGATCAGCACCGATCCCAACTCCGGCAGAACGCCATCGATCCGCCCCTTGAGTTCAAAGATGAAATCCGCCTGCTCGGACTGCCAGCGGACGGGAACTTCCGCCTCATACCCGGCGGGGCGTGATTTCTGCACGCGTTGGTGTCCAAGAACGCCCTCCAAAGCCCGATTGCGACCGGCGAAACGGCCCGAGCCCCCGAGATCACCGGTTCGGAGAACAAACTCCACCACGTCCCGAACTGAAGCGGTCAGAACAGGCTTGGCGGCGCTCATGCGGTCGCGCTCCGCGCCAGGCAAGATGCTCGGCGAAGAGCGGCAGAACTTTCAATCACGGGCAAAACGTAGACCAGACCACTCAATCCGTCCCCCCGAAAAAACGGTTGCGCAAACCGCCCATTGCCCCTGATCGAACTACTGGTCGTCGATGGCTATTTCGTGCGAGGCAAAGCTCAACCAAAACCTAAGCCGTTCCGGCTCAGAATCTTGCCATTTTCCATAAACCCACTTCATCGTGTTATTGTGTTAAAATAAAGTGTTATTGTGCGAATTATCGTGTGGCGAACGTGCGGCTTTTGGATGGACAGCGTGTTAAACACGACCGGAACGCGGTGAGTCCGCACTCGGCAACCCGCCTCCCGGTGCCTGACACGAGGCTGGAGCCAACGCGGCAGGGGGCACTCCCGTTGTCGAGAGCGTCCGGATTTGGTTGTGTTTTTGAGCCGCGTTGCTTCCTCATTTTCTATCGCGAAGCTACCGCGGGACTGGGGATATTAAGGCGTCTATCCATCCTTTCGGTGAAACCGCGCCCACCCCAACCCCTCCCGACCGGCCGGGAGGGGCAGAATGGATGGCAGCCGGTTACCCCGGGTAGCCGCGCGGCGCTTCGCTGTTTCCGGGCTTGAATCTGAACTGCAAGTCTGATGCGCCGCTTCGCGGCAGGCCCGGGGTTACTTTCGTATCATCCCTCCGGGATTTGAGTTCGACGGTTTCTGGGTTCGGCGGTTCTGAATTGCGCTTCGCATCGGTTTGCTCTCAAAAACTGAATGAACGTGACCCGCCGCTGAATGTTTTCGAGCCCGCCTGCGGTGGGATAGGTGCCGCTCCGGTGCAACGGAATGTGCTCGCGCGAGCAAGTGACCCGGTTTATCGAAATCCCAAAAAAATCGGCCGAAAGGAGAGCAGCTTGAGACACCGGAGCATTCTGTCGAGGAGCGCGAAAGAAAGCGTGAATGTTCTCTCGAAACGAGCGGACATGAGATCTAATTCATGAAGAAAAGCACCCACCTCAGCATTCTCCTTTTTCTACTCCTCACAAGTTGCTCCCGCAGAACACTGGTCAACCAGTCGGCTGCGGTCGTCTCGATCGTGACTGAGGATTCCGCTGGAAGGCCGGTGGGTAATGGAACTGGCTTTTGGGTGGCCAGCGATGGCAAGCTGATCTCGAACTGGCACGTGATCGAAGGCGCGGAATCCGCCTACATAAAAGCCCCCAACGGAGCAAGATATGAAATCACCGGCATTCTCCGGAATGATCCCAGGAACGACTTAGTGGTCTTACAAAGTTCTGCCAGAGGCACCCCATTCCTTCAAATTTCTCGAACGAAGCCAAGTCCGGGAGAAAGGGTCACCGTAATCGGAAGCCCGTTAGGGCTGGAGCAAACGATTACTGACGGTTTGGTCTCGCAACGCCGGGAAGCAGGAGCTACAGGCCAAATCCTGCAAATCTCGGCACCAATTTCTCCCGGCTCGAGCGGTTCACCGGTTTTTTGCCACGGAAAGGTCGTGGGCATCGCTGTCTCAAAGGCCAACGCAGGTGAGGGAATCGGTTTTTGTATCCCATCTAACTACGCAGCCGATTTGATGGAGGCAATCAATCCAGCAGAGATTAAACCCCTTGGAGAAGGGGTAATCTTCGCGCGAGGGCTTACGAAAACCCTTAGACTCGCGAAAAGGTCCTGGAAGCAACTTCCTCCCGAAGCATCGTATTCGGACAGTTTTGAAGCTATCACGAAAAAGAAGGAACATAAGTTCCCGCAAGTAATTACGCTTTACAGAACGGCACTGTCTCCCGACCGAATTCGAGGATTGAGGCGACTATCAGATTATGAGTACTACGAATTCTTCAAGACTTCCGACTACTACGTGCTTCAAATGAAGTTCGATTTCTCCGACTGTTGGGTTTTGAGCCGAGAGTCGTTCGATTCCGCAACTGTCACCAATGCGAACTTTGATCTCCAGGCTGTCCTGGACGACACCCGTTACCAGATAAGCAGCCTGTGCCAGTGAATCGAGCCCCGAAAGCTCTCTCGGAAGAGGCACGCGTGTAATGGACGGCTTGTCCGGCAGATGGTTACCGTCGGAAAAATCTTGTTTCGTGCACATGGCTTTCACGCTTTGGGCCGGCGCGATGCCGCTCACCTCTTCCGGGCCGTTCCCAAACCGTTCCGCCATAGCGCGCGACGCCGGCGGTCGCCACGCCGAATAGTAGCAGCATGCAAGTGCTGGGTTCTGGAATGAGCTTGAACTGGAAGTTTACCTCAAAGAACTGCGCCAGGCCCTCTCCCTCTCCGCGGCTTATTACCATCGTTGGAATGCTAAAACCGGAACCGGGAGCGCTCAAAATGCCGGCAGGTCCGGTGATCAAGGGCGATAAAACGCCGTTTTCGGGCCGCGCCACGTCGTCCGGATCGTTGGCGGCGAAGTGCGCGCCCACCACGGCGAATCCCGAAGGTAGCGGAATGACTGGAGACAAGGAGGCGTATCTGTAGCCGTTGATCAGTGGCGCCGATGTCCCGGCCGGAACAACTGTCGAAGCCAGCAGAGGCTGACCGGGACTAAGCCCCCACAGCCCAACTTCATGAGCGCCGGCCAGGCCATCGCCTCCAGGGTCGAACACGCCGATTGCCGTAATCACGAGCTGTTGGCCAGGCGCAAGAAACGGGTGAAACGACCAGCCACGGGTATTATCCGCGTTGTTGAGTGACCATATCTGCGAGGGCGGTGGAGTCGGGACGAATGCATCATCGGCGAGCGTCCTCGAATTGATGGACGTGAACGGCAGACCTAAAACAAGCGCGAATAGCGATCTTCGGTCTTTCATCGTTTTCTCCCTGATTGAGGTTCGAGCAGAAGTTTTTGAGAGTTCTGGTTCTCGGCCGGCGAGGGCAAGTTACGGCGATTCGTCTCCAACTGTTTACAATATATCGAAAGAGCGAACGCGTGCGACACAAGACCAATGAACATGCCCAGAGCCGGTGAGGAGGTTTTGAGCATAGTGTTAGTTACTTTAATTCCTTAACATAGACGCGCGGACAGGAATCGCTGCCGGAGCCAACTGCAACCATTGCCAGATCACAACGCGAATATGGAGCGTCCAGTAGTGGATTCGCGAGAGCGGCGATCGGGCTTCGCCGAGCAGGCCCGGCGGCAAAAGCTCTCACCGGCGCGAAACGCTCTTGGGGAACTTGGGACAGAGCTGGGAGCGCGGCCGGGAGGGGCAGAATGGATGGCAGCCGGTTACCCCGGGTAGCCGCGCGGTGCTTCGCTGCTTCCGGGCTTGAATCTGAACTGCAAGTCTGATGCGCCGCTTCGCGGCAGGCCCGGGGCTACTTTCGTATCATTCCTCCGGGATTTCAGTTTCTGCTGTCGCGGGAGATGATGAAACATGAGCGATTTCCCAACTCACGCATCGTCTGGTCCGAAGCCCACGCCAGGTCTGTCGCGCGCACTCCGTCCGCGGTCGAGATCGGGCACTCCTCGGCGTCCGCAAGCAGTTCGTTCCCCCGGCGTAAATTGAAAGCATCCTGCTGCCGCTGGGATGGAAGCTGGATTATCAACTTGGACAGGCCAAACGGCAGGTTCACCGGTGGCCCGCCGTCAAGAAGTACGCCGCAGTCTGGCGTGGCATTCCTTTTGCTGGAACAATAGCGCTTCAATTCCGAAGAATCCTTATGATCCGAGTCGCGGTTTACATCCTGCTCGCCCTCGCGCTGCCGGCGCACGGAGATGTTCTCTTTGGCCGCGGATCAACGTGGCGGTGGCGGCCGGGCACAAACGAGGCCTCAACTCCGGTCACCGCCTGGCGCGCCACCAATTTCAACGACGGGCAATTCACCAGTGCGCCCGCACCCTTCTGGTACGGTGATCCTTACGACGGCGGGACCCACATCAGCGGGATGCAGAATGTTTATCTCTGCCTCTTTTTGCGGAAAGCGTTCGTGATTACGAATCTCGCCGAGATCGAGTCGCTCCAACTGGGGGCAATCGTCGACGATGGGTTTGTGGCCTGGATCAACGGGGTCGAAGTGCAACGGGTGAACATGCCCACCCCGACTGGAACTCCCGTCACCATCAGCACGCTAGCGAACAATGCGGTGGAGCCGGTGCCCTTTGTGACCTACGATTTGCCGCCGCCCGCCTCCTACCTCGTTCGCGGGACCAATGTGATCGCGGTGCAGGTCATTCAAAGCAGCTTCGGAAGCAGCGATATCGGCTTTGATGCCTCGCTCGAAACGGTCCTGAAACAGCCGCCGCCGGATTTTCCGCCGGCCGTAGCGGCGGCATTGCCGCCCGCCTCGACCACGGTCCGTTCGCTGACCGAAATCACCCTCCTGTTCAACAAGCCGGTGCAAGGGGTGGATGCCGCGGATTTGCTGATGAACGGCGCGCCAGCCACCAGCGTCACCGCGATCACGCCAAGCCAATACGTTTTCCACTGGCCGCAATCCCCGTTGGGAGCGGTCGAAATCGCCTGGGCCGCCGGCCAAGGCATTCACGATGCCGACACTCCCTCCCACGATTTTGCGGGCGGCAGCTGGACGTATCGCGTCGATCCGGCGGCCGGGGATGCCCTTCCCTACATCAGCGAGTTCATGGCCTCGAACAAAAGCACGCTGGCGGACGAGAACGGCGATTACTCGGACTGGATCGAGATTTACAATCCGGGCGCCGGCGCGGTGAACCTGGAGGGCTGGGCTCTCACGGATACAACCAACAATCTCGCAAAGTGGCGTTTCCCCGCCACGAATCTGGCCGGGGGCAGCTTTCTGGTCGTATTTGCTTCGGAAAAGGATCGGCGCACGCCCGGAGGGCCGCTTCACACAAATTTCAAGCTCGCGGCGGAGGGCGAGTACCTCGCCCTGGTCCAAGCGGATGGCACGACCGCCACCAGCGAGTTTGCGCCGACATTTCCAGTCCAGGTCGCGGACGTTTCCTACGGCATTCCGCAACTGGGCGATCCGCCCTTCTTCACGTCCGGCACGAACACCGCGTATTTCCTCCGTCCGACGCCAGGAGAAGGAAACGTCGGCGGCACGGACGCGCCCGGCCCGGCCATTCTGAACGTGCGGCACTCGCCCAACACGCCGATGCCCCATGAGGACCTGCGGGTGACGGCGCGCATTGCGCCCTCGTTTTACAGCGTTGGGGAGGTCTCGCTGCACTATCGGATCATGTTCGAGAACGAAGTGACGATCCCGATGTTCGATGACGGGGCGCATGACGATGGAGCGGCGAACGATGGCATCTACGGCGCGCTCATCCCCTCGGCCGGGCTCGCCGCCGGTCAAATGGTTCGCTACTCCGTTTCCGCCGCCGACGTCACGGGCCGCCCCTCGCGCTGGCCCCTTTTTCTCGACGCCGCGAGCCCCGAGTATCTCGGCACGGTGGTCAACCCCGGCTACGTGACCAGCGCGATTCCGGTGATTCATCTCTTCGCGCCGGCGAACATTTTGCAGCCCGGCCCAAACACCAGCGCGCTCGGGGCTGATTCCCAGGCGGGCAGCCATGGCGTCTCGGTCTTTTACGACGGCGAGTTTTACGACAACGTTTACGCAGCCCTGCGCGGGAACACCACGGCCGGATACCCGAAAAAGTCGCACCGCTTCGAATTCCCGCGCGAGCATCCGTTCCGCCATCCCGGCGCTGGGTACGGATGGCCGGACCAGCCGGCGCCGCGCATCCGGAAAACGTCGTTTGAAGCGGACTATCCCGATCCCACCTATATGCGGCAGGGGATGAGTTTCTGGCTGTGCCGGCAGGCCGGATCACCGAGTTCATTCTATTATCCGGTCCGCCTGCAGTTGAACGGCGCGTTCTATCAACTGGCCAGCCATAGTGACGTGCAGACCGAGGAATTGCTCGCCCGGCTCGGCTACGATCCCAATGGGGCGCTCTACAACGCGGTTGGCACGGTCCAGCCCAGCCAGTTCAGCACCGGCGGGTTTGAAAAGAAAACCCGCCGCTGGGAAGGCAACGGAGATTATCTGCAACTCGCGAACGCCATTTCGGAATCCCTGACGATAGGCGCGCGGCAGACGAACGTCTTCGACATGCTCGATCTGCCGAACGTGATCGATTACCTCGTCGCCGCCCGGTTCGCCCAGGAAAACGACGATGTCTGGGCGAACATGAGCCTCTATCACGACAACGACGGGGACAATCTGTGGCGGATCATCAGCTTCGACATGAACCTTTCCTGGGGCGCGTTCTTTCTCGACAACTCGGCGAACGACCTTGGCATCCAGGCAACTAACGATAACCACAAAAGCTTCCCCCTTTACGGCTCATCCCAGGCCCTCTCGCTCACGAGTGGAAATTACAACCGGATCTACGACGTCATCTTCGACATCCCCCAAACGCTGGAGATGTTTCGCCGGCGCATGCGCACCGTGCTCGACAGCTTGGCGCTCCCGCCCGGATCACCGGCCAACACCAGCCCGATTGAGAAAAAAGTCCTGGCCTGGCGCGACTTGATTGTTCCGGAAGCGGCCCTCGATCGGGCGAAGTGGGGCTGGCCCGGAATCGGCGGCCAGAACAACCTCCCGCCTGCCAGCCTGGCCGATGGAGTGAACGATCTCCTGCAGAAATTCTTCAACCTCCGCCGGCAGCATTTCTACGGCAAGCACAGCGTGACCAACACCGCCCTGAGCATCGGCAGCGCCAAAACGCAGAACGCGGGCTTTCCGCTGTCGCAGCCCGCCGACAGCGCCATCGCGATTGCGGGCGTCGATTTCAATCCCGTTTCGGGGAATCAAGATCAGGAGTTTATTTGCCTGACCAATTCCGCCTCGATCACACTCGATATTTCGGGTTGGCAGGTGGAAGGGGCAGTGGATTTCACGTTTGCTCCGGGGACGGTTGTGCCCGCTGGCGGCAGTTGCTATCTCTCACCCAACGTGCGGGCCTTTCGCGCGCGGACTCTCAGCCCGAAGGGACGCGAAGGCCATTTCGTGGTCGGGCCGTACTCCGGCCAACTCTCGGCGCGCGGCGCAACTCTCCGGGTGCGCAACCTCGCCGGCGACATCGTCCACACGTTCACGTATGCCGGAGCTCCCACGCTCGCCCAGCAGTTCCTGCGCGTGACCGAGATCATGTACCATCCGGCCGCGGTTCCGGGGGACCTTTTCACCGTCGAAGATTACGAATACCTCGCGTTGAAAAATATCTCCACGAACATTCCCTTGAATCTTTCTGGTATCCGGTTCACGAACGGGATCAGCTTCAATTTTACCGGGAGCACAACCACTCAGCTCGCCCCGGGCGCCACGGTTTTCCTGGCGCGGAATCCTGCCGCTTTCCTCAGCCGCTATGGAAATGGCCGAACGTTGGCCGGACAGTACGGGGGCGCGCTCGATAACAGCGGCGAACGCATCCGCCTGCTCGACCCATCGGGTGAAGAGATCCTCGATTTCCATTACCGCAACGATTGGCATCCGGAAACCGACGGCGGTGGTCCCGCTCTGGTGGTGGTGGATGAAAACGCCGCCCCAGACACGTGGAGCCAACAATCGAATTGGAAAGCCGGGGGAAGCGGAACACTTGACTCGGACGGCGATGGCCTGCCCGATGATTGGGAAAGGCGCTACGGCCTCAACCCGTTCCTGGCCGATGCCAATCTCGACAGCGACAGCGACGGCCAGAGCAACCTCGCTGAATATATCGCCGGCACCAACCCAGTCGACCCCGCGAGCTGCCTCAAACTCAAATTCTCTCTCGACGGCGCCGCCACATCCGCTCTGGAGTTCCAGTCCGTCGCAGGCCACAGCTACTCTGTTGAATTCACCGATTCACTGGGAAAACAGGGGTGGCAAAAGTTGATCGACTTCGGTCCCGACAGCGTCGATCAGCTCAGAACCGCTCGGGATTCATTTGGCGGCTCCAACCGGTTCTATCGATTGGTGACCCCTAAGCGATAACAAACGGCCTCATCATAGGAAACCATTGTTTGACCCCCTTTTTACGAAGGAGAGCTCATCGACAGGGTCAGAGGGCGATTAGTTATCGCACCGGACGCGCCAAAATCGGCTCCGGCTTGGAAGGGCTACGGCTGCCTCGATTACGTTCGTCGTTATCGCTGAAAACTGAACCGACGCTTCGGCCACGTACGGTCCATCGACCCGCGCCGCCCCTTCTAGGGTCACGCCATTCGTATGTGAAGTTGCAAATGCGATTTTGACCATTGCATTTGCCACTGAGAGCCCCTTGATTACAGGAACGAATTGACCAGAGAAACGAGTCACCATAACCGTCCGGAGCACCTCCGTGTTGCCCAGCGGACTTAAGTAAAGGAAGGAGCTTTTCGTATAGGCGCCAAGATCAGCGTCAACATCGTATGAATCGGCACCACGAAGACCCACCTGCAGGATTAAATCGCCATTGCGCCGATCATACCTGAACGGCGTCATAAACGGGAAGACGATGTCGAAGTCAGTTGGCAAGCGATTCGCGCGCGCAGGAAACGCGAGAGAATCAGCCAAATAAACCCGAAACGGCACTGGAAGATTCCCATACATGTCCGCGCTAGAGCTTGCGCAAACTCCCATGTCAATTGCGATATGGGGAACTTGAAGATCGAAGCCGCTTCCGACCGTTTCGTCGAATCGAAACGCAATACCACGGATCTCGAATACGTCGGTCGGGGCGGAAGCAAATAATGCTACCCCGTAAATTTGCTGAGCCCTCTCGCCAGGAAAGAGCAAACCCCCGACACTAGGTCCGAACTTGTCCGCAAACCCGGCCGGAACCACAAACGTGTCGGTGTCCGCAATCTGCGCCGGACGCAAATCTGCCGAAGCAAGAATTACGGCAGCAGCGATAAAGCACAATTGCCCACTCATAACGTGGTTACGATAGCATCTTCTGCAATGGTCGAACAGCTTGCACTGACGAACGCTCACTGGACTCTTCGAACGTTGAGAAGCTGAATCTCCGCCCTAACTTTTTCCCCAATGCAGGCTGCTTGGAAGTTTTCTCATCGAGACTTACGCTGTCAGAGCGGCGGAAGACCATCCTGAACCGAAGCCTGCTTCAAAGCCTCCCGGCACAAAGCATCTTCTGCTCGTCGCGTTGATCCTGGTTGCTTAAAGGCTTTCGAGACGCTGGATTCTCGCATCGATTGCTGCAATCGCAGTGCTTGTGTCGTGCTCAGCCAGATTGCCGGCAACGTTACCTGTCTGTCACGTTCTGCTCGCCCAGGTTTTCGCCTACCTTCTTAGCTCTCCTAGAACAAAGACAAACAGCCCGACTGAGGACAAAGCATACGAGCAAGTTCCGTCAGTAATCGGTCAACAAATGGGTTGCTGACTCTCGATGCCGGGTGGGATTGTGTCATCATGAAGTGGCAGGAAGCATTCCTGGGCAGGTCCGGATGCGTTCAGCCTGGCTGCAGCCGCGTCCATATATTCCGGTCTCTTTCCCTCTTGGCTCTCGGGCTCTTTCTACTCGGGATGACGCCGTTTGCCCGAGCACAATCTGGGACCATCATTTCGAAGATCGAACCGAGCATCGGAGAAACGGGAGTGCCTGTGAATTCGGCCGTGGTGTTCACTTTCAGCACGAACATGAACACGGCATTGACCCGCGTGCAGTTCATCAACGGCTCGGTTGTACCGCCCACCACCCTCGCTCTCACGGCGGCGTGGAATGCCGACGGCACGCAGATGACCAATATTCCGAACCCCGTCTTTCCGGCAGGAAAAGCCATCCTGTGGTTCGCCAGCGGCGTGGACGCGTGGGGCCGGGCGCTCACCGGGACGTTGAACGGCGGCTTCCTGACGGCGAGTCCAGGGACCGTCTCATTGCTCTCGGTTTCGCCGCCTAATCAAGCGGTGAACGTGCCCACAAACGCCACGGTGCAATTCACCTTTAGCAGCGGGATGGACCCTGCGCAGACGCAGGCTGCCTTTACTGAATATGACCATCCGGAGGTCAAATTGGCGGTGTTGAACTCGTGGTCTGCCGACAGAAAAACTCTAAATTGCACTCCGTCAGCCGCCTTCCCGCCCGGGACGATCATTCTCTGGAGCATCCAAGGAATCGGGGCAGCAGGCGAAGCATTCGCATGGGGGGGCGGAGGGTTCACCACGGCCGGCACCCGCCAAACCAACATCGTCTTCAGCGCGATATTGTCGCGCGGCGATCGGGCGGAGCAAACGAGCGAAAACCTCTTCCGGAATGATGGGCTGGAATTCTGCGCACTGGCGGATTCCATCACGGGCCTCGGAGTGGCGTTTGCCGCGCCCGGCCAAACGACCAACATCCTGGGACGAAACGGAGCCGCAAAGACCGTCGAGTTCCGCGACGGGGTGAGTGACGCGGCCACGTTCGCCGCGGAATATCCGTCCGGGAAGTACAACCTGCTGAGCGGACGGGCGAATCGACTCTCGAACGCTGTGGTGAGCCTGTCGGACGGCACATGGCCGAAGCTCGCGGTGGCGGCGGCGTGGCCGCCCCAACCGGCGGTGCTGGGCAAGCCGCTGGCGGTGTCATGGACGCTCAGCGCGGAGGGCGGCGGGGTTGATTACATTCGCGTGACGGTGGAACAGAACGGCCGAATCCTCTTCGCCACTCCACACCTCGGCTCCCCGGGAGCGCTGGCTTCCGCGTCGAATTTCGTCATGGTCCCCTCCAGCGCATTCTCGCAGGCAGGCAGAGCGAAGGTGCGAATAAGCACATTCACGTTCACCGGCCTGGACACCAACTCGGTCCCGGGCCTCACCTTGCGCGCGGCGCGACATCGCACCAGCACGTTCGCCCTGCCGATTCTTGATCCAGCCACCCCGGCCCCATTCCTGAACAGCACCAACTTCGCCAGCCTGGCGCTGGGCGAATCCTTTCTCTATCCGATGCGGGTCACGAATGGGGCGCGGCCCTTGAAGTTTTCCATCGCGGGCGGGTCGCTGCCGCCCGGCCTCGCTTTGCAGCCCGATGGCACTCTTGCCGGCCAACCCACCGCCGCAGGCGATTATCCGGTGAGCATCCAGGTCGAAGACGCCTTGGGCCAAACGACGACGAACCGGGTGCGAATGAGCGTAGCCCAATCGGATTCCGCGGTGGTTCGAATTGAAAACGCGACCCGCGGGCCTGGAGGTGATTTACAGTTCGAGGTGGTGGGAAACGCCAACGCCCATTTTTACGTCGAACGCTCGTCCGATCTGGTTTCCTGGAACTCGTGGCTGGCCACAAATTCCACAAGCACTCGTGTTCTCATTCAGGCTCCGTTGGCCAGCGGCACAGCGTTTTTCCGCGTTCGCAGCACGGGCACTGCGCCGCCCCACCCGCTCACAGTGGCCCCCGTGCTCAACCCGGCCTCAAGCGCCTCCGCGCACATTGGCTTTTTCGGAGGCCAGTTGAAGTTGACCAACGCGGCGAATTACGTGGTGACGCTCGATGTGCCACCCGGCGCACTGCAAAACGATCAACAAATCACCATGACCGAGATTTCCCAGATCGGCGCACTCCCGCTGAGCGGCGGATTGCAGGCCGCGGTGGACCTCCAACCGGAAGGAATCTATTTCGACCGCCCGGTGCGTCTCGATATCGCCGCTCCGCGTGACATAATTCCAAGCCGCGTCTCTGCTTTCAACGCCAGGCACGACGGCAGCGAGTTCGCCCTCAGTTACACCTTTATCACCAATCGCACCGTATCGTTCTACCTGCGGCATTTCACCGTCGGCGGGTTTGGTGAAGGAACTTCATCCGACGTCGCCAGCCAGGCCGGCAACACCCCGACCGATCCCTGGACCGCGGCCGATCAGGAGACGGAGTCGAAGCGCCGGGAATGTCTGGCGGGGGACTGCAATCCCGACGATTTGAAAGATTCGCTGCTCAAATACTATCTGCAGATGGCCGACCAGGTGGTGATCCCGGAGCTAACCTCCGCCTCCAAATCGGCGGAGGACGGCCTGGTGGACTATGCGTTGCAAACCTATATCGGCTGGGCGCATGACGTGCAGTGGATCGGCATCTCCAATGATCCGTTGGGCCAGGACCAGAACCAGGAGAGCGAATTGGGGAAGCGGTTGCGCCGCATGACCAGCCTGGCCTCCACCGCCATCGCCAACGGCATGACCAAAGCCTGCCAGCAATGCCTGAAGCACGATATCGGCCGGATGCAACGGATGCTGACGCTTGAGGGCTACGCCCAATTGCTGGGCTGGAGCCACGAACAGCAACTTCTCGACTGCTTCAATCAATGCATGGTTTTCAAAATGAAAATCGACTCCGAGATTTATGCCGACACTCCCGCAGGGCTTCTCCTGACCCATACGAAAGCGGAAGTGAAGCTGGAGCCAATTGAAGCCAACGTGGTCGACCAATGGCTGTTGCACGGCACCGCTTCCTACCAGGGAACCGCCGAATGGCAGATCACCAGTGTGCGCGAATTCGAGACCCAGTGCCCGATCGCCGCGAATCCCGAGTCAGGCCAGGCGAATTTTCCGCTCGTGCACGTGAAGTTCTTCCGAAAAGAGACGGTGAACGATCCCAAAGCCGGCGCCATTGTGACCTATGTGCTGGACCCGCATCTGGAGGTATACCTCCGCGCCAGCAAGTCCGAAATGCCCCGGGAAGACCGAACCATGTACTGCGAAGGAAGCGACCCGGTGGACCTAGGCGACATTTACGGCCCGACCTTTCTATCGCTGCACAACGACGAAATCATCTCGCCTGAGTCTGGCAGCCTCGAAGAAATGATGCTTGGCGGGCCGTGCGTAAAGGTCACCGACTTTGAAGGGTCCGGTTCGGGAGAGATCCTGTTCACCAAGGAATTCAACCGGACCGAATCGAAAGCCACCGAGGTGACAACGATCGAACTCCGGCATACTCCGCAGTAACGCCACCCAGAAGAAGATCCCAGCCTCGAGCCCGCTGACTCCGTGGTCGAAAGAGTCTACTCAGCCTAATTCAACTCTGGAGGGAGATTCTTCGCAGGTCGATCTTGCTCTCCTGAAAGACACCCAAGCCCATGGCTCCGGCGATTTCGATATGTTCAGGCTGGCGGTTAAGGAAAGTGCTGAACTGATCCGGCTTGGCTTCAGCGATCGATTTCATGCCGGCGCTGAGGCGCTTTTTGTCGATTTCCTTCCAACAGATGTGGTCGAGCGCGACCGGATCGGTGGCGAAGTACATGGTTTGATGATCCCAGACAAATTGGGGCCGGGCGCCAGGCCCGCCATGATAGAGGCCTTTGATGCCATCGAGAATGTGCAGGACCGTTTTCTGGCGAATGACCGGCAGGGAGACGACCGCCGGGATGAATGCGCCGCAAGCATTCAGGGTGCTGCTGGAATGCGTGCGGCAAACGTTGTTCACAAGGCCGTGGGAGAGATTCTTCAGGCAAAGCGTGACTCCCGCGGATTGGTGATCCTTCAGCACCGGGAGATTGATCAGCTTATTGACTTCGCGGCTGATAAAACGGGCGGCGTAAGACCGGCGAGCCCGCTCGTCCTTCACGTCCTGGCCCGGCAAAGTGAGCGCCATATCCAGGTAATGGTCCGGATCGTAACCGGAGATGTCCTGCTGGACGTCATCGTATTTCTCCGCGGCATTCATCCAGCGCACGCCGTCCGGGAGCCATTTTTGGAACCCCACCGTGAGGAATTCCGCGCGATAACGGTCGTAGACCACAATGTCCTGGCGACGCACGCCAGCACTCTCAAGGCCGCGGATGATCTCCCGCACGACTTCCGGCGAACTCACCACGTGAGGCTGGCCCACCGGGTTGACCTTGATGCCGACAACATCGCCCGGCTCGAAGAATAAACGCCAGGCCGAGGTCAGATCGGGTGCTTCGGCGAGGTCCATCATCCCTTCCGCAATCATCTTTTTGATCGGCGCTTCCTGGAATCGGCCGTCAATGATCGAACCCGGATGGGAGACCGCCACAACCCGTCCCGGAGCCAGACCGGGCATGGAAAGGCGGGAACTGGAAACCCGGGAGGGGGAAGTCTGGGCGCTGAGAGCCAGTTGACGAACACTCAGGCCGGCCGCCGCCATGGCCATGAACCACTCGCGCCGGGAAAGCTCGGCTTTAGTGAGCATGCCGCCATTACACGCCGATTTTCCGGGAGGGGCAAGCGGAGTTTCGCGCGTTTCCGGCGAACGGCGAAGGGCCACCCTCCGGGGCGGCAGCCTTCTTCAACTTTCCAGCCACGCCTGCATTTCCGCGGCGCGCAGCAGGCGAAGGGCGCCACGATTTGAGGGGGTAACGGCCATGCGAATCGAGGGCGAGGCCGGCCAGTCAAAGCGGCAACAGAATCGCGTCGCACGCAAGGACGTTTTGGTATGGCGGGCGGGGCGTTTGCTTTGGATTTCTGATTTCATCGATTTCATCACAGTTTCTTTGTTTGAAGCCGAAAATCGGCGTTTTCACTCCACCAACGCACCATCCGTATTTTCATTACACCGCTGTGAATCTTTCTTTGCGAAGCCAGTGCCCGGCATTAGCCTCGGGGCATGGGGCGCGTTGAAAACTCCATCCTCAAGAACCTCCACGTTTTCGTGGCTTTTGCCAGAAGCCGGCTGGGGGATGAACACCTGGCGGAAGATGTCGTGCAGGAGAGCCTGATCAAAGCGATAGCATCGGAGCGGCAGCCGGAGAGCGATGAGGAGACGACCCCATGGTTTTATCGCATTCTGCGGCGATCGATTATTGACGTTTACCGGAAACAGGGTGCTCGGAGCCGGGCCCTCGAGCGTTTTGAGAAGGAAATGCCCGAAACCCCGGACGCCAGTGACGAACGCGTGTTATGCCAGTGTTTTCGGCGGCTTTTGCCCTTGATTCCCGAGCAGTACCGGGACCTTTTGGAAGAAGTGGACCTGAAAGGGAACGATATCGGCGAGGTGGCGGCGAAGCTGGGCGTGACCAAAAATAATCTGGCCGTGAGGCTGCACCGCGCTCGGAAACATCTGCGAGAGGCGCTTTCCCAGAATTGCCGGGCCTGCAGCACACATGGTTGCCTGGACTGCACATGCGATGAATCCCCTGCGCACTGAATCGGCACCCGACACGAATCAAGCGGAGTCCAACGAGGCCAGTGTAATGGTTTTGAGGCTCCTTCGTTAGCTGGGATGAACGGACGGGAATACCGGTCAAAGTGACTGGAAACGCTCCGTAAACATCAGAAAATCAATTACTATGACAACAAATCGCAACCGCCCTCCGAAAACCGCTGGAACCGCCAAGCCCGTTTGCAAGTGCCGTGCTTGTTCGTGCGAACGCTGCACCTGCGCTCCCTGCCAGTGCGAATCATGCCAAGGCAAATCATAGTCCTTGGAAAAACCAGAGCCGCCCTGGCCAAAGCCGGGGCGGCTTTTTGGTTTTACGGGATGGGAACTGTTCCGGCCCACTCGTCGCCCGGTTGGAGGGACAGACCGCGAGAAGTGGCAAGCGTTTCGGTTGTCCAAGCGAGAATGAGCCGGTAGCTTGGCCAAGATTGTTTTCGGCGAGCGATACGAGCTGCCTGGGGCGGCACGCGGAGCTCGACCGGAAGCCTTAATCGCATGTTTCTAGCGACGATCAACAAACCGAATCAGTTGCTCTACATGAGTTACGCCGATCGCGTGGCGGTGGAAGAGCTGGAGCAAGCCCGGGGGAATATCGCGAAGTTGCTGGAGGACCTGTCCGCTGGCTTCCGGCTCCTGGCGGACTTTAGTCAGTTGGAAGCGATGGACGTGCAATGTGCGCGCCCACTCGGCGAGTTAATGGAGCTCTGCGATGAGAAGGGGGTGGCGCTGGTGGTGCGCATTATTCCTGATCCAGCCAAAGATATCGGCATGAACATCATTTCGCGGTTCCATTACCGAAAGCGCCCCCGGATCGTGACCTGCGCCAGCCTCGCGGAGGCGGGCGAGATTCTCGGTTTCAAGGCCAAAACCACCGTCATGCCGGGCGCAAAAGCGAGCGCGCCGACGAAGCGGGGAAAAGCGGCGGCGTAAGCACTGCGGACCGGCCCTCGTTTGCGGAGCTATGTTGATCGGACCGAGGTCGGAAGCTGAATCCCTGACAGCAAAACCCAAATCTTAATCGCCAATTGGCCAAGATATTGCTTAACTTCTTGCGCTATGAGCGGCATAGGGAAGTTATGGCGTCGGGTGATTGTGCTTATTTCCGCAGATTTCCACGATCTGGATTACCTTCCCGCCAAAAAAGGCGGAACGCGAAACGGCGGGTATCAAGGATTCTTTAATGGCGATTGGTTTTCCCGAGCTTTGCGAGGCTTCGGATTTTACGTGCCTTCCCTACTCGTTCTGGGCGCTGCCTTCAGTTCTACCCAAACGCCGGGGCAGATTTTCACGACTCTCTATTCTCTGGGCAATGCAACCGACCAGGCGGGCGGCCGGCCAGCTGCCCCGTTGCTGCTTGGCCCAGACGGCCTTCTCTACGGCTCAACCAGCGAGGGGGTGGGTGCGGGAATTTTACGCGGCGCCCTCTTCAAAATCACTCAAGATGGCTCTCAACTCACCGTTCTGAAGCAGTTTACCAACGCATTGGATGGCAGCCGGCCCCAAGGAAGGCTCCAGCTTTCCGGCGATACCCTGTTCGGGATTACGACTCTGGATGGGCCGTTGGGCGGCGGCACCGTCTTTGCCGCAAGGACTAACGGAGATAACTTCAGAGTCCTCGCTCCGCTGCCAGCCCATTCTTTCGAAGACAAGCACGGCTCACCCGTAGGCGGGCTGACCTTGGCTGGATCAAACCTCTTCGGGGTAACGCCCATCGGCGGCAAATCGAACTGCGGCGCGATATTCAGGCTGGATGCCAGCGGCGCCAATTTCCAGATCCTGAAGGAGTTCACGGGAAAGGATGGCGCCGGACCTTGCGGTGACCTGGTGACAGCAGGCTCGGTGCTCTACGGAACTACCGTTCGGGGTGATTCGTTCTTCGGCTCAATCTTCCGCATGAACGACGACGGGACGGGCTTCGAGGTTCTCAAACGCTTCGAACGCGTCGCACCCGATTTTGCCGCGGCGGACGGAGCCAATCCTTCCGGCGGCCTCGTCCTCGCCGGAGACACACTCTATGGTTCGACAGTCAGCGGGGGGCTCGATCCCACGGTGGGAGGGCTGTTCAAGTTGAATATCGATGGCAGCGGCTATGAGATCTTCCAGGGACTGTCGACAGCTGAAAGCTCCTACGCCTCCGTCGGTAATATTGAAGGACCGCCCACGCTAGCAGGCGACCTCCTATACTTTGTTGCCTCATCGAAAACCTTGGACGTCTCACCCAGCGTTTGGAGAGTCAAGACCAACGGTACGGAGTTAGCCCAGGTATGCTACGCCCGTGGAGGCTGCGTCAGAGGCGTGAGCCTCGCTCAAGGATCACTCTTTGGGGTCGCCACTGGCACGAGTTTCTCAGAGCCTGTCTGAAAACTCCGGTTAAAAAAAAAGCTAAAGAAAACTGAAGAAATA
>CAZMKE010000021.1:0-103399 GCA_964566945.1 uncultured Verrucomicrobiota bacterium
CTCAGCTTCTCATCCCCACTCCTCTCCGCCTATCCGGCGTTGCCAAGACGGATACACACCACACTCCAATGCGTCGAAGCAAAGTGCTCCGGAGCGCCCGTCGGCCGATCGTCGGAACTTGCGGGCGACATGCATTGATTCTAGCCGCGCCCTCCGCTGGAGACAATCGGGAAAGAAGCGGCCGCAAAGGCGCACTTTTGAGAAGACGCGGACACATTTGCTTGATGCAGCGGAACCGCTGTTTCCCACAACAGTGGCGGTGCTCGAGCGGACTATGGAGCGGAGCTGATTCAGACTGTGCGTGTGAAGGTGTGGATAAGTGCGTTGTTGGTACGGTACTGAAGATTTCCAGCAGCGTCGTAGGCATAGCCGAATTTTTCCTGCAGCCGGGACGCACCGCCGGATTCCTTGCGGAGGGCGGTTTTGAGCTGGCCGACGTTGTGGTTCACCGGCAACCCGCTTGAGATTAACGCGCTCGCCCACTTGACGGTTTCAAAAGCTCAAGGGCACGTTGATTGCGGGAGCCTTCTGCGCAAGTTCGGGCAGTGAAGCCGGTCTCGCTTTCATTGCTGCGTTTGTTCGGATCCGCCCCGGCGTTAAGGAGAATGCGAATAACCTCCAGATAGCTTCTATTCTTCCTTTCAAAATCAGGTGTGTGCTTCCTCGTAGCGAGGTAGTTCGCCGCCTCGTCAGGCGGACCTGAAGCCGCGAGCATGAGTGCGGTGTAGCCAAATGGATCCGATCGATCGATCGGCACACGTTTGCTTACTAAATAGGCAACGATCTCCGGGCTCCCCATTTCGGCCGCCCAGTGGAGAGGATTATCCTCCTCAGATTCCTGCTCGGTAAGTGGCAAAAGAAGCGGTATCATATTTGTTGCAGATCTGTTGTCACCTGACCTGATAGCAGCCTCCAGCCGAGTCAGAAGCTCCCGTCGTTGCGTAGGATCTTCAACTCGCCCTGGCGGAAAGAAGAGTGGCTCCCGGGGCGAACGACTCTCGGCACCTCGACCTGTTTCTGCATATCCGGGCTCGCTTCCAAGGCCCGCCGGGTGGTTTTGGCAACCAGCAAAGGCAAAGCCGAAGGACAGGGCCGCAGTTAAAAACAGAAACTTCATAAAGCTAAAGCGGGTGTGGCAACTTTCAGGCGTCCTCGTTCATCTGGTGAGTTAGCCAGTTGTTTATTGCATTACCGGAGGATGAGTTATTGAATATTTCATCCAAGTTCGCATGCTTCAAAAGCAATGTTCCTTCATACATGCTCTTACTTTTTCCTTTTCCCACCCAGCCCAGCCGGGAGCGGAAACCCGCAGCCGGAGGAATACGAGGGGCATTCCACTTCCATCTTCGTCTGAAGTCGGCGAGGCATTCGATTCAGAATCCGTCCCAATCAAGATCGTCAAATTCCAGCTTGCCGCCGTCTACGAATATACCCTCGTCCGGGCCTTCTTCCGAAACTACGAACCAGCGGACGCGGCCGGATTCCAACCGGAGCTTTGCCAGTGGAACATTTGTCACCGTATATTGGTGCAGGCCTTTTTGACGGTAAAGCTCGTTCACCTCGCTCAAATAAACCGTATTGCTGTCCTCCTTTGCAGCGAAAAAGCTGCCGATCACAAGCAGAAACTTCTGCTCCGGGGGATACTTTCGCACCTTGCCGGCAAACCACGGGGAGAAACCGATGGAGCGAAACTTCAGGTCGAGACTTGTGCTCTTTCCGTCGATCAAGTTAAAGCCTTCCACATATCCGTCTCTCCGTTCAACGTAAAACATCTTTGCACTGTCGCCATACCAATCAATACGCCTTGCCGTAAGAGAAACCCCAGGGCTGTAATAAATGGCTGACTCAAGAAAATGGGAGGCCTTGTACGATGTCATGATATTTGTCCCTTTAAAGAAAGCCAGGTAGACTTGATTTGTAGAATAGACTTTCGATCCGGCACAAGCCACAACGATCGGATTTGACTCGTTCTCGAACAAGTAGACCTCGGGTGCGTACCAATTGAAAATCAGGGCAGGTTGAGCATTTGCCTTCCTCAGTTGGATGGAAGTGCGGCCTTTTGGAAAACCCTCGTCACTCAGGCCGGACTCCGCGCGGCGAGTTTCCAAACGATATTTATCCTTCGTCTGATAAAATGTCGTGTTTAGCTGCGCACCAAAGCCGCTGAGCAGTGAAAGAGATATCAGTAAAATCGTTTTCAATCAAATCCTCCTGGCCGCCATTGTATTCCATAAAGGGACCAGTCCCTTTATGACCTCTTTAGGGCAAGATCGACCTTCATGCTTTAACATCTTCACTTCTCAATGCCCAGCGGACCTCCATCCAGTAGCGAGCCGACATTCTCACCAGAAGGTGTTGTCAGAAACCAAAAGATTTCTTCGCGCCTTGGAGGTGGTTGGATGGCCCTTCCTCCCAACTCGACAACGTAGGCCGCAGTCGCTCTGCGTGAAAATAGTTCGTTCGCCCGCGTAAGAACCACTTTTGTTTCGCCTTCGGTAAAGAAGACAGATCCCACTACCAGATGAGCAGACCTGCCGCGAACTGCCCGGCTGCGTAACGAAAACCATGGAAGGTAAAGTAATGTTTCAAATTTCAAATCTCGACTTAAAATTTCACCGGTTGTGATGTCAAATTTCCAAATCTCCCCCGCGCTCGTTTCCATCGCAAATGTGTTCGGCGGACTTCTCACCAGATCGAAGTGTCGGACAATCGGTGAGGTCCCGGGCCAAAAGCTTTGCCCCTTTGGGATAAAATCTGAGACGCTGTACGCTTTGATGACATTGGTTCCGCCGAAGAACGCTATGGACATCGCGTTCGTCGAGAATACGTGCCCAGCCATGCATCCAACCGTGTAAATGGTGTTTGAACCATTATATGCAAAAACCAATGGCAAGTAATACGGCAACGATAGCAGGGGCTTTTCGATCGTTTGTCTGAAAATAATTGTCTTTCCATTCGTAAATAGAGGGCCGTTACCTCTCCGCAGCTCAGTCTGATTAGTAATGACTAAAGAGTAAGAGTCGAGAGCGTCCCACTCAGGGCTTCCAAAAGCACTGCCGATTGGAAGGTGCAGAACAAACCAAACGAGCAACAGGCGCGCACTCATTTCTATTCGTCAACTCGTTCCCGACCGCGCGAGCACTCGACCATACGCATCACACGTGCATTTCGCCGCGAGACCCTGCCTTTGATTAGCCAAATACGCAACATTTCCGCTGCCGTCCTGGTGATACAAGTCGGTGCGGCCTTTTGCGACCGTGTGACCGGTTCGCGCCAGAAGTCCGCCGATTGGTGTTGGCTGCGAGGAAGATCGGCTCCCAAGAGTGGTGTAGATAAACTGACCGGAAGATCCGCTGGCCAGGCGGACGGTGACAGATGCGCCGGGAACATCGACATGGCCCGCGTCGACGAGCTTGAGGGTGTGCCTTCCGCTGTGACCGCTGAGCTTCCAGCGCCCAAGACCGGTGACGACGATGGGGGTGGAACCCACGGTGAAGCGCATTCCATCCCAGCCGGTGCCGTTGAAGGTTGTGACGCTGGTAACGGCGGTGGTCGTCGGTCCGGGCTTCTCGTACTTGCAGGAGATCCCCCGGCGGACCTTGCCGTCGCAGACAAATTCGGACATCCAGTTCGTGGCACGCACACGGATCAGCTGGTTTGCGTCATCATAATGGTAACCGAGGTTTCCGTCACTGAGCATGTTGCCGTTCGCATCGTAACCGAATGGCACAGTGGATGGGAGGGTCGCGGTCGCGGTGTTTGTGCTGGAGCGACCGAACGAATCCGAGTCCACTGCGGTGTAGCTGTTCGCGCCATTGGTCAGCCCTTCGCAGCCGGAAGGCAGACGCCGGGTATTCCTTCAATTCGGGGTGCCTCCGAGCCGGCGGGCCACAACCTCTCGCGAGGTTGATTTCGTGGTTTGATTCAAAACCCACCGTAGCGCCCGACGCTGCGCGCGGTTCGGGCGCAACGGTGGGCTGTGGCTGTGAACCTCTTACAGGCGAGCCCGGTGAGGGCACCGGGCCTACAAGCCCGGAGTCTGCAGAAGTTTTCGCTCACGGGCGCAGTCAGGCAATCGAGCCGATTGCCAATCGGCGGTATGGCCGACTGCCAGTCGGCGCTACAACGGACCAATTCGATCGCTGCGGAATGGAAACAAGAGCCACCGCAACCGAAAGGATTGCGGCTACATTTCCTCCGGCATGCGCCGCGGGCCAACCGCCGAGTCCGGGCCTACAAGCCCGGATGAACCTCTTCGAGGTTCGGGGAGAAGCGGGTGAGACAAGGATCGGACCTCGCCCCAGTTCAGGTTCCGCGAAGCCCGGCCGATTCGCAGCGCCGGGCCACAACCTCTCCGAGGTTGATTGGGTGGTTTGATTCAAAACCCACCGTAGCGCCCGGCGCTGCGCGCTGCTCGGGCGCAACGGTGGGCTGTGGCTGTGAACCTCTCCGAGGTTCGGGGAGCGCACCACCTGCGCGAGGAGCCGTGAACAGACTCGACCTTTTACCAAATTTGGGGACCGCAAAGGCCCGGCCAATTCGATCGCTGCGGAATGGAAACAAGAGCCACCGCAACCTAAAGGATTGCGGCTACATTTCCTCCGGCATGCGCCGCGGGCCAACCGACGAGTCCGGACCTACAAGCCCGGATGAACCTCTTCGAGGTTCGGGGAGAAGCGGGTGAGACAAGGATCGGACCTCGCCCCAATTCAGGTTCCGCCAAGCCCCGGCCGATTCGCAGCGGCGGGCCACAACCTCGCCGAGGTTGATTGGGTGGTTTGATTCAAAACCCACCGTAGCGCCCGACGCTGCGCGCGGTTCGGGCGCAACGGTGGGCTGTGGCTGTGAACCCCTCCGAGGTTCGGGCGGAAGACGGGTTTGACAGGATCGGACCTCGCCCCAATTCGGGTTCCGCGAAGCCCGGCCGATTCGCAGCGGCGGGCCACAACCTCTCCGAGGTTGATTGGGTGGTTTGATGCAAAACCCACCGTAGCGCCCGGCGCTGCGCGCTGTTCGGGCGCAACGGTGGGCTGTGGCTGTGAACCTCTTCGAGGTTCAGGGAGAAGCTGGTGGGACAAGGATCGGACCTCGCCCCAATTCAGGTTCCGCCAAGCCCCGGCCGATTCGCAGCGGCGGGCCACAACCTCGCCGAGGTTGATTGGGCGGTTTGATTCAAAACCCACCGTAGCGCCCGGCGCTGCGCGCTGTTCGGGCGCAACGGTGGGCTGTGGCTGTGAACCTCTCCGAGGTTCGGGCGGAAGACGGGTTTGACAGGATCGGACCTCGCCCCAATTCGGGTTCCGCGAAGCCCGGCCGATTCGCAGCGCCGGGCCACACCTCGCCGAGGTTGATTGGGTGGTTTGATGCAAAACCCATCGTAGCGCCCGGCGCTGCGCGCGGCTCGGGCGCAACGGTGGGCTGTGGCTGTGAACCTCTCCGAGGTTCGGGATGCACCGCCTTCGCGAAGAGCCGTAAAGCGATCCGACCTTCCGACCTTCCGACCTTCTGCCCAAACTTGTTCCCATCGACAAGAGGGCCTGGTGCGGTTAGTTTCGAGGGATTCTTTGCGCCCTTTGCCGGGCGGCTAAACCGCATGAATGATATTTGGAATTGGCTGTATGTGGGTGCAGCCGTGGTAATTCTGTTTGGGGCGGCGGTGTTCGTCCACGAATGGGGCCACTATTTTATGGCCCTGGTCCGGAAGCTGAAAGTCGAGGCGTTTGCCATCGGTTTCGGCCCCAAGGTCTTCAGCTGGCGGAAGAACGGGATCGATTATTCGTGGCGCTGGATCCCGGCGGGCGGCTTTGTCCGCATTCCCCAGATGATCACTTCGGATGCGCTCGAAGGGAAACAAAAGGACGCCGAACCGCTCCCGCCCGCCGATCCGCTCTCGAAGATCCTCGTCGCTTTTGCCGGGCCGTTCATGAACCTGGTGTTCGCGTTTGTCATCGCCAGCGTCCTCTATTTTGTGGGCCTGCCGGTTTTGATCGACCCGTCGATTGTCGGTTATGTCGATCCTCAATCCGCGGAGGGCAAGCTCGGGATTCGCGAGGGGGACCGCATCATCATGGTGGACGGCCGGAAGGTGCGCTCCTGGCATGAAGCGCAGGAGGCAACCGTTTTTGCAACGACCTCGATCGTCCCGGTGGTGATCGAGCGAACGGTGGACGGAAAGACGGAGACAAAGACCTACAATCTCGAAGCGAAGAGCAACGCGATGCTCGGCGGGAAGTATTTGAATCTCGACTCGCGCGACCACCCGGAAGCGTCCGACGTTTTTGACGGCCCGGCCAAAGAAGGGGGAGTCCACGCCAAGGACGTGATCACGAAATTTGCCGGGGTCAGCATCTCCGGGGTGAAACAGCTCCAGGGCCTGATCAAGGAACGGGGCGGCCAGGCCACCCAAATGGAAGTGGACCGGGCGGGCCAGCGGCTGACGCTCACGGTCACGCCGAAGGGGGAAAAGGGGAGCGGGCTGCTGGGAATCGCACTCGGGTCCTCGTCTGAAAATGTCTACGAAGTGCAGAAGCCTGGGCCGAAACCGTGGGAAACGATCAGCGAAGTGGTCTCAAAAACGTTCGCCACGCTGAACGCGGTGTTTTTCCAATCCAAAAAGACCGGGGTCAGCCCGAAGGATCTGAGCGGGCCGATCGGCATTTTCGCCCTGCTGGCGTCGCAGGTGAATGTGGATTACCGCCTGGCGCTGAACTTCCTGGTTCTGCTGAATGTGAACCTGGCCATTTTGAACCTGCTGCCGCTGCCCGTCCTGGATGGCGGCCACATCGTGATGGCGATTATCGAGCGGGTGATCCGCCGTCCGCTCCCGGCGAAGATCCAGGAGTACGCCACCACGGCGTTCGCGGTGCTGCTGATCTCGTTCATGCTTTTCGTTTCGTTCCATGACATCAAGCGGTTCAAGCTTTTCCGCTCGATGTTCCAGCAGGAAAACCGGATCGAACAACAAGGAGGCTCCCGGAGCGAGCCTTCCCTGAGCGCGCCCCGCACTGAACCCGCACCCAGCAAGTAAGCCGTAAAATGCAGTACTGCCATTCCCCGTTTCACTTCGAACGCCGGCTCACCCGCGAGGTGGTGGTGGGCAATCCATCCCAGGGCGGGGTGATTATCGGCGGCCGCCACCCGGTGGTCGTGCAGTCGATGCTGACGTGCGACACGATGGATACGGCGGCGTGCGTGCAGCAAACGCTGGACCTGGTGGCGGTCGGTTGCCAGATCGTCCGGATCACCGCGCCGACCGTGAAGGATGCCGCGAACCTGGAGAATATCGTCGCCGAACTGCGCAAGCAGGGCTGCCACGTTCCGATTGTGGCGGACATCCATTTCAAGCCGGAAGCGGCGATGGAAGCGGCCAAGTGGGTGGAAAAAGTCCGGATCAATCCGGGCAACTATGCGGACTCCAAGAAATTCGCCACGAAGGAGTATACGGATGACCAGTATGATGCGGAGCTGATCCGGATCGAAGAGAAGTTCACGCCGCTGGTGAAGCTCTGCAAGCAACTGGGGCGGGCGATGCGCATCGGCACCAACCACGGCTCACTGAGCGACCGGATCATGAACCGGTATGGCGACACGCCGCTCGGCATGGTGGAAAGCGCCCTCGAATTTGCCCGGATCGCCCGCAAACACAACTATCACAACTTCGTTTTCTCGATGAAATCGAGCAACCCGAAGGTGATGATTGAGTGCTACCGGCTGCTGGTGGCGCGGCTGAACGATTTGGGGCCGGATTGGAATTACCCGATCCACCTGGGGGTCACGGAGGCGGGCGAGGGTGAGGACGGGCGAATCAAGAGCGCCATCGGGATTGGTTCCCTGCTGTGCGACGGGCTGGGCGACACCATCCGGGTTTCGTTGACGGAAGATTCTCCCCGCGAGATCCCGGTCTGCCGGGACTTGCTGGCGCAAATTCCCGTCCTGTCGAACCGGGGCGGCGCGGTGCAGGAAATCGCGGTTTCGTACGATCCGTTCACTTTCAAACGCCGCGAGACTCCGGAGATCGAATTAGGGGCGGGAGTTCACTGCGGGGGCGAACAGACGGTGCGCGTTGTCGTCACCCAAGGCGTGTGGGACAAGGTGGCCCCCAAGATCCGCCCAAAAGACGATGTCCGTCCGGAAGCGGTCTACGAAGACCTGAACGTTTACGAAGTCGATCCCACGATCGATTTCAAGATCAACTGCGAAACGCAGCTGGTGACGGTGAAGGATGGGGTGGGCCTGCCGGGGATCACCGCGTTCCGCCTGCTCGCCGCCAAACTGCAGCGCCTCGGGCTGAACAATCCGATCCTCCTCAAGGACTGCCTGACGTTTGAGTCCACTCCCCTCGCTCCGGATATCGCGCTGCTGCGGGCGTCGGTCGTGATCGGCTCGTTGCTGGCGGACGGGATTGGCGATGCGATCCTGGTGCGCGGCGAGTCCGGCGGCGGCCAGTCCTTGCGCCTGGCATTCAATATTCTCCAGGCGGCAGGCTGCCGGAGTTTCAAGACCGACTATGTCGCCTGCCCGTCCTGCGGGCGGACGCTGTTCAACCTCCAGACGGTCACCGCGAGCATCAAGGAACGCACCCAGCATCTCAAGGGGGTGAAAATCGCGATCATGGGCTGCATTGTGAATGGCCCGGGGGAAATGGCAGACGCGGATTTCGGCTACGTGGGCGGGGCGCCGAACAAGATCAATCTTTACGTGGGCAAGAAGCCGGTGAAGTTCAACATTCCCGAGACCGAAGCGGTGGAGCGCCTGGTGGACCTGATCCGCGAGCACGGCAAGTGGGTTGACCCCGAGTAGAACCGGTTGGCCGAGCGGCCCCGGTTATTGGGTCATCAGCCCTTGCAGATCGTCGATCGAAACGATGGCCATGATCTTGCAGCCCTGGGCGGATGAATTCACGCCGTGGTTGCTGCCGGCCTTGGCGTTGTGGAAGTCGCCCGCCTGGAGCGTCACCCCGCCGATATTCAGATCCCCCTCGAGGATAAATAACTGCTCCGCGCCGAGGTGGTGATGGGCCGGGTAGGATGTGCCGGGATCGAGCTTGCCCAAGAGAACCGCGTAGCCCCGCTCCTTCTGAATGGAGAGCACTTTGACAAAGGCCCCGGGAACCTTCAGCGCATGCCAGCCCGAGTCCTCCCCGCCACGCACAAACTCGAAAAGTTCGGGCGTCGCTTGAGGAGGCTTGATCCGGGACATGATTTTCCCTTTGAGGGACGGGGACGGATTTTCCCGAGGCAAAGAAAGGGCGATCAACCCGGCGGCGTCGATGATCTGGGCCGCTTCCCGCCGGTCCTCGGCCGAAGCGGTGTGGAGCAGCGTGCGGAATTCCGCTGCTTCGGCCCCTTCGAGGGCGCCGACAGCGAAGCCTGCGGCCAATTCCTTAAAACGCTCCAGATTCACGACTTCATTCTTCCCGCGGTTACAAATGATTCTTCAGCTTTTCCCGAATTTCAATCACGCCCCGCCGAATCCAAGCTTTCACCGTGCCAAGTGGCGCTTGCATCACCTCCGCCACCTCCGGATGGGGCAGCCCCCGCAGCAGCGAGAGTTCGATCGCCTCCCGTTGTTTGTCTGATAAGACCGCCATCGCCTGTTTCACGATATCCGCCACTTCCTTGACCTCTACGCTTGGCACCCCCAAGTCGGATGCGTCTTTTTCGGCAAACTCCGCAAACTGTTCCAGCGCAGCAGCGCGCCGCTTGCCGGAACGCAGCCGATCGAGGCATTTGTTCCGGGTGAGCGCGATGGCCCAAGAGATCGGCTTTCCAAGCGCGGGATCAAAGACTTCGGCTTTCTCCCAGATTTGGAGGTAGACCTCCTGTAATACATCCTCGGCCAGGGCCGCATCTATCAGAATTGACTTCGCAACGCTGAAAAGGACCGGCGAGGTGCGTTCGTAAAATTCCCCGAAAGCCTCGGCATCCTTCTTGGCCACGCGGGCCAGCAGGTGCGCCTCGGAAAACGAATCGAGAAAATTTACTAGGTCCATTCGGATCTAAGAATGCTCATTGCCAGATTTTCCCTGATCCGTCCAGACCCGGAATTCTCTGAACTTTTCGCGCGGAAAGGCTTTCACAGCATCTGGCGCAACGGGGCCAGATCGGGATCCTCCCGCGCCATTCGTTTTAGGTCGTCGGCCTCGCCGATTAAGAAAGCCTGAGCCAGCAACTGTCTCGCCTTGGCGAGATCGCCCTGCGCGCAGGCGTAACAGGCCAGATTGTAGGGGACGATCGGTTCCTCCGGAAAAAGCTTCTGAGCGGGAACCAGGAGCTTCTCGGCCTCCGCGGTGCGTTTCAGTTCGTGCAACGCAAAGGACCGGTTCACCCAGGAATCGATATCGGTGGGATCAATCCCAAACAGCGTTTCCGCAACGCCCAGGGCCGAGGCCCAATCCCGTTGCGCGCTGAAAATGCCGAAGCGCACTTTGAGCACCGGCGGCGCCCGATGCAAGGAGGCGCTGAGCGTTGCCAATTCGGCCTGGGCGGAAGCAACGTCCCCCAGCATCAGCCAGCCCTCGGCCGCCCGAACCACCCTCTCCTCTGCATGACCCAGCGTCATCTCAACGGCGCTAAGGTGCTATCGGGAATCCTCCGCGGCAAGCCGCCATTCCATTCTTTCCGCAGGCGGCAGGGCGCGCAGCAGGCCGCGCTCGCCCTCCGCGCGGTTTCATGGTTCACTCGCGCGTGCCAACGTGCCAAATCGCCGTGCCTGAACGCAGGAACGCCTGTCTCCCGCCCACTCGCTGGCTGCGCGCCGTGATCGGCGCCTGCATTGCGGCTCTGGGCCTGCTCGGCTTCGCCGCCCGCGGCCAAGCGGAGGCGCAGCCCTCCGCGGCCCACCGGGCTCCCGCCTGGACCTATGCGGACCGGACGGTGGAAGGATGGGTCATTCATATTGACCGCCGGTTGCTGGACGAAGATCGAGTGGCCACGGAAACCGCCCTGCAACTGCTCCAAATGCAGCTCGCGGAGATGATCCCCGTCGTTCCGGCTCCTGCGGTCGCGCGCCTCCAAAAAGTTCCGCTCTGGTTCTCCCCGCCCTACCCCGGCATCCAGCCCAAGGCGGAGTATCATCCCGGCGCGGACTGGCTGCGGGAACACGGACGGAATCCGGCCATGGCGCGCGGCGTCGAGTTCACCGACATTCGCGATTTTCAAAAGGAAATGAACCGGATGCCGAACTTCACCCTGCATGAACTCGCCCACGCTTATCACGATCAAGCTCTGCCCTCGGGCTTTGAGAACGCGGAGATCAAAGCGGCGTTCGAACGGGCTCGGGACAGCAAATCGTACGATCGCGTCGAGCGCTGGTTTGGCAACGGACGCCCCAACACCTTCGAACGCGCCTACGCGATGACCTCGCCTCAGGAATACTTCGCCGAGTCCACCGAGGCTTTTTTCAGCCGCAACGATTTCTTTCCTTTCAACCGCGCTGAACTGCAAAAGCACGATCCCGAAATGGCCCAACTCCTGGAACGCCTTTGGTCCATTCGATAGCTCTCTATGAAAATCACCCGCATCCTCGCCTACCGTGTTGAACTCCCGCTCCATGAAACGACCTACAAATGGTCGGGCGGCAAATCTGTCACTGTCTTCGACAGCACGATCGTCCGGGTCGAAACCGATTCCGGGCTGGCCGGGCATGGCGAAGTTTGCCCGCTGGGTCCGTTTTATCTCCCTGCTTATGCGGAGGGGGTTCGCGCCGGGCTGCGGGAACTGGGGCCGCACCTGCTCGGAGAGGATCCCCGGCAGGTGATGCGCTTGAATCGCAAGATGGATGCCGCCCTCAAGGGACATTCTTACGTCAAGACCGGCGTCGATATCGCTTGCTGGGACATTTTAGGGCAGGCCACCGGGCTGCCGATCTGCGAATTGCTCGGCGGGCGCTACGGCGACGATGTTCACCTGTACCGGGCGATTTCGCAGGAAAGCCCGGAGGAAATGGCGGCGAAAGTCGCGGGTTACCGGGCCGAGGGGTATCGCCGCTTCCAATTGAAAGTGGGCGGTGATCCCGATACGGATATCGCCCGCATCCGCGCCGTGTCCGCCCGCCTGCAGCCGGGCGATCGACTGGTGGCCGACGCGAACACCGGCTGGGTGCAGCATGAAGCGGTGCGGGTGGCCAAAGCCGTCCGCGAGATCGATGTTTACATCGAGCAACCGTGCCTGACGTACGAAGAGTGCCTCGCGGTCCGGCGGCAATGCCCCCACCCGCTGGTGCTGGACGAGAATATCGACGATCTGGGCATTCTCCTCCGGGCCAAAGCGGACCTGGCGATGGATGTCGTCAATCTGAAGATCAGCAAGCTGGGCGGGCTCACGCGCATTCGGCAGGCGCGCGACCTCTGCGTCTCGATGGGAATCGCGATGACGCTCGAGGATTCCTGGGGCGGCGATATCGCGACCGCCGCCATCGCCCACCTGGCCCAAAGCACGCCGCCGGAATTCCTGTTCAGCACCACCGATTTCAACAGCTATGTGACGGTCAGCACGGCTGAGGGAGCGCCCCAGAGGATCAACGGCCGCATGGCGGCCTCGCGGGCTCCCGGCCTCGGCATCCGCCCGAAAATGGACGTTCTGGGCAAACCGGTGCTCGAGATCGCCTGAGAAAGAACCGGCTGATTAGCGCTGGATTCCCGGATAAGACCAAAGGCCACTCACGCGCAGGACATCCCGGTAGGCGCCGACCCGCTCGACCCTTTTCTCCAATTCAGGCTCGCCGCCCGCCGCCAGATTGGAGAGATGCACCGGCAGCCCCTTTTGCAGACAGGCCTCTTCCAGGTCGGCCAGTCCGCGCCGGATATGATTGGCGCTGGTGACGACAGTCACATCCGTGGCGCCCAACCGTTTCAAAATCGCGGCGGAATAGAGCGCATTTCCGACCGTGTCTCTGGCCTGGTCATCGAGCTGAATCCGGCTGGCCGCCACTCCGTGCCGTCTGAGCCAGCGGCCCATCACATAGGACTCGGTGATCCCGTTCTTTTGATTTCCACCGGTGACGATGATCGCGGCTGCCGGACAGGCGCGCGCCAGTTTGAGCCCCTGCTCCAGCCGGCGAATCAATTTCGGCTTGGCCACTCCATTGGTCTCCAGGGCCGCCCCGAGAATCACAATCGCTTGCGTCCCTCCGCCGCTCGGGGGTCCGAGCTTTTCATTCGGCACAATTTCGAGAAAGCCCTCCACCCGCTGAAACCGTTCGAGGTACTCCCGGGTTCGCTCCGGGGCTCTCGCCATGGCCTGATTTATCGCCACCTCGGCGGACGGGGCGTCCCCGATCGCCCGGGCGTAGGCGGCGCAAAGAATGGGCGCGGAAGAATTCTGCGGATCGAGCGTCCCGATCTCCTGATAAATAGCCAGCGCCTCCCGCATTTTGGCGTTAAACAGAGGCGCTCCATTAGTGTGCATGGCCTGGCCGATCAAGGCCGACGCCAGGCAAAAGCGCAAATCCAGGCGCTCCGGCAGCAACTGGCAGGCCTCCCGAAAATCCGCCTCCACCCGCAGGGTGCTTTCCCAGGAACTGTTTGTGGAGGACTTGGCCGCATTGGTGGAACTGCCGCTGATGGCGTCCTGCACGAGTTGGACGACTCGTTCCTGCACGCTGGCGGCGCAGGCGCCTGGATTCAGACGCCCCCACCCCAGCAGAAAAAGCAGTGTAAAAAGCGCGAAATCGCGCCGGGCCAACCCTATCTTCCGTCCAGGCATGCGCGAATAGTCGCAGAGAGAACGCTCAACTGGTAGGGCTTTTGCAGTCGAGTCACGTTCACAGTCGAAGAGAGCCGCCCGGCGATCAGCTCCGGGCTGTACCCGCTCGATAAAATCACCTTGAGATCCGGCCTGGCCGCCAGCAGCTGCTCGGCCAGTTCCACGCCCGACAGCCCTCCGGGCATCATCACATCGGTGAGCATCAGCCGGATTTCCGCCTGCCGTTCCTGCCAGATTTTGAGCGCCTCCGGACCGTCAGCGGCCTCGAAAACTTTGTAACCGAGGCGCTGGAGCGCTTGCTTGGTGATCCGGCGCACGGTGGGATCGTCTTCGACAAATAGAATTGTCTCCGTCCCGCGCTGGAAGGCGCCGCGCAGATCGTCAGCCGGTCGGGCCGGCTCTTCCTCGATCACCACCGGCAGAAAAACGCTCACCGTCGTGCCCCGGCCCACCGCGCTTTGTATTTCCACCCAGCCTTGATGCTGGGCCGCGATGCCGTAAACGGCGGCCAACCCGAGCCCGGTCCCGCGGCCCACATCCTTGGTGGTGAAGAACGGTTCAAACACATGCCGCAAAGTCTCAGCGTCCATCCCGCAACCCGCATCGGCCACGGATAAGCAAACAAACTGCCCCGGGCGGGCGGCGCTTCTTTTCGCGGCCGCGGCCTCGTCAATGAGTTCGGTCGCAAGGGTGATGACGACCTCCCCGCCGTCCGGCATGGCATCCCGGGCGTTGAGGGAGAGATTGATCATCACCTGCTCGATCAGATCGAGATCGGCCTGCACCCGAGGGAGGCCGGAAACGCTGCTGAAGCGAATCCCGATTTCGTGTCCCAGCAATCGCGCGAGCGTTCTCAGGAGCTGGCTGACGACCTCGTTCAGATCGAGGTTCTTCATTTGCAGCATTGATTTGCGGCTGAACATGAGCAACTGCCGCGTCAAATTCGCCGCCCGGTGGGCTTCCGCCATTAGTTCATCCAGCGACGCCCGGGCATCCGCCGGGAGGTTTTCCAGCGCCTGGAGCAGGCTGATATGCATCATCATGCCGGCGAGGATATTATTGAAGTCGTGCGCAATCCCGCCGGCCAGCTGACCGATCGATTCCAGTTTTTGCGCCTGTTGCAAGCGCGCCTCCAGCGCCTTTCGCCCGGTAATATCCTGAACGATCGAAAAGATATGCGGCTGGCCGGCCAGAGTCATGATTTCGCCGGTGTAGAGACAATCGAGAATTCGCCCATCCTTTGCTTTCGCGCTGAACTCGACCCCGAAAAGGCGCCCCTTCTTCCCGAGGGCCTTCAGCATGGCCTCCCGATCCTCAACCGCGACAAGGCCCAGTTCCACCGAGGTCTTTCCAATGATCTCGTCCCGGGCAAAGCCAGTGAGGCGCGTGAACTCCTCGTTCACCTCCCGGACCACGCCTCGAGCGGCCTCCGCCAGGATCATCGTCATCGGTGCGTTCCTGAAGGCCCGAGAAAACTTCTCCTCGCTGTCCCGCAATGCGGCGTGGTGAGCGGCCAATTCGGCAAAGGTTTGATTCAGAACCCGAGCGATCTCCGCCAGCTCGTGATTGCGTGGAATGGCCAGAGCCGCCGCCGGCCCCCCGGCCGGGCGGGCCCCCAGATCGGCCAGCAACTGGCCGAACTCCCGGGTAAAGGAGGCGCGCAGGTAAACCCACACCAGCACGCAAGCCACGCACACGATCGCGGCCAACAGAAGCACGCGCTGCCCAATCTCGGCGTTGACCTGTTGCTTGGATTTGGTCAGATCGGTGCGCGTATAGAGCACCGCCACACCCGCTACCGGCTCTCCCGATCGCGCCTTCAGATAGAACGGGAACGCAGAATGAATGCTGGCGCGGTCCGCACTGAGCTCGGACTGCGGCTTGAGGGTGGCCCTCGCCCGGCCAACGATCGGCTCGATCCCGGCCGCGGGAGTATCGGCCAGAGATCTCTCGCGCAGCGCAGAGTCCGCCGCATAGCGCACCCGGTTTTGCGGATCGATCACCAGCGCCAGCGCCACGTCGGGATCAAAAGCCAGCCGAGCCACCTGGTCGGCCGCGGCCGCGGCATCCCCCTGCGATTCAGCCCGCTCCAGGTTAGGAACGATGATCTGGCTGAGCGAAAGCGCACGTTGTTGCAATGTCTCCTCAAGGCCCCGGTAGGAAACACTCAAATCGTGAAGGGACTCGGTGGCCGTCAGCAATACTCCCAGCACAGCCAGAGACAGCGGGATCGAAAATCTTAATGGAATCGAAACTCTCATCATTTCCGAGACGACAGCAGGTCATCCGGGCGCCGACTCCGGCTCGGCCATCAACGGCTTCTCGGTTGGGGCAGTCCGACGCAACGCGAGGGGAGGTCCGGCCACGGATGCATTTTCTGACAAGTCCATCGATTGGCGGGCAGGCAGTTGAGGAGCGATCAAGCTCACGCCAATTAACCTTTCAAGGAGTTCCGCCTCCAGCCAAGTCAATTTACGCAACAAATCTTGCTCTTTCCTGGCGACGTGCGGGGCCGCCTCGCTCTTTTTTTTCTTCGAATTCCACTCCTGATAGGTGAACGTGAGCGAAATCGTCGCCCACATGACACACTCTGCCGCGCGCCTCGCTCAGCTGCTCTCCTGCGGGCTGGCCATCTTTCTGAGCCCGCTGAACAAGACTCAATCTGTTGCAGCGGAGGCTGCTCCAGCGCCACCTCGCAAGGAATTGCCCCTTCCGGGAGAAGTGTTCTCCGTCGGACCGAAGCCTGCCTTTGTGATCTCCGCTCCATCCACCCCGGCGAATCGCGCCGCCAAACCGTGGGTTTGGTACGCCCCGACCTTGCCCGGACTGCCGGCCCGGGAGGAGCAATGGATGTTTGAACAGTTCACCCAGGCCGGCATCGGCATCGGAGGAATCGACGTTGGAGAGTCGTACGGCAGCCCCGTCGGGCGGAAGCTCTTTGCCGATTTCTACCAGGAGATGACGCTCCACCGAGGATACTCAGCGAAACCGGTTCTTCTCGGCCGCAGCCGCGGCGGCCTGATGACTCTCGGCTGGGCGGTCGAGAATCCAGACAAAGTGGGCGGCTTCGCCGGCATCTATCCGGTCTGCAATATCGCGAGCTACCCCGGCGTGGCCAAAGCCGCGCCCGCCTACGAAATGACCGTCGAAGGCCTTCAGGCCGCCCTGGCCGGCCAAAACCCGGTGGATCGCCTCCAACGCCTGGCCCAAGCCCGCGTGCCGCTCTTTGCCATTCATGGCGATTCGGACCAGGTGGTGCCGCTGGCGCAGAATTCCGGGCTCATGAAGGAACGTTACGAAGCGTTGGGTGGATCAATGGAGCTGATCGTGCCCGAGGGCCAGGGTCATAACATGTGGGAAGGCTTTTTCCGAAGCGCCGAGTTGGTGCGCTTCGTCAAGGCTCACGCGGGCTCCAATCTCACCCTTTCCTCGCCGTTGGATTACCAGGTGGTTCAACGCTCCGCGAAGAACCTGGGAGTCGTTCTGGTGGAAGGCGACCTGGCGGGGACGGATCTCGGCCCGGTGGCGATCGAGGCGCAGATCGGAAGCGATGCCTCCATTGCGCGAAAAAGCGTCCAGATCGATCATGGACATTTCCAAATCCGCTTCGATTTGCCCGCTGGAGGCTGGCATTCCCTGAGCGTGCGCGCCCGTTCCGGCGCGGCGGTCCTGGCGGAGGCGCACGTAGATCACGTGGGCGTCGGGGAGGTGTTTGTGATCGCGGGGCAGTCCAACTCGGCCAACCATGGGGAAGAAAAGCAAAACACCACGACCGGCCTCGTAGCCAGCTTCGACGGGCGCGCGTGGCGCCTGGCCAACGATCCTCAACCGGGGGCCAGCGGGAACGCCGGGAGCTTTATCCCGCCGTTTGGGGACGCCATAGCCGGACGATTCCACGTCCCGGTCGGCATCGTGGCCTGCGGAGTGGGAGCAACCAGCGTCCGCGAGTGGCTGCCGAAAGGGGACAAATTTCCAAATCCCCCCACCCTGGTGGGCAACGTCCAGCAGCTTCCGAACGGAGAATGGGAGAGCAAAGGCGCCATCTACGATTCCTTTACTGCCCGGATGAAACAGCTCGGGCCGCACGGCTTCCGGGCGGTGCTCTGGCACCAGGGGGAGAGCGACGCGAATCAGAGCGATTCCACGCGCACGTTGTCCGGGCCGCTCTACACGGCGTTTCTCAAGAAGCTCATTGTATCCTCGCGCTCCGTTATCGGATGGGACGCTCCGTGGTTTGTTGCCCAAGCGAGTTATCACACTCCGTCCGATCCCGGGTCGGCCGAGATCCAGGCGGCGCAGGCTGCGTTGTGGCAGGACGGGACCGCCCTGCAAGGCCCCAACACCGACACTCTCACAGGGGAAATGCGCGACAACCACGGCCAGGGGGTGCATTTCAGCGCGGCCGGCCTGCGCCAGCACGCCGCGCTCTGGTTCGAGCGGGTCGCTCCCTGGCTGGAGCAATTTTCGCACTGAGTTTTTGAACTGATGGGTGGTTGCGGTAGTGTTGCGCCGCATGAATAAGGATGCGGTTGCGGATATCCTGATTGAAATTGGCACGCTGCTCGAATTGAAAGGGGAAAACCCGTTCAAAACGCGCGCCTATGCGAACGCCGCGCGCGCGCTTGAAGTGCTGAACGAACCGCTGGAGAAGGTGATCGCCGAAAACCGGCTCGGCGAGATCAAAGGGATCGGCGACGCCATCCAAAAAAAGATCCAGGAGCTGGTGGCCACGGGCAAACTGGCCTACTACGAGGAATTAAAAGCATCGTTCCCGCCCGGCCTCTTTGCCCTCCTGCAAATTCCCGGCCTCGGGCCGAAAAAGGTCAAAGCCCTGTTCGAGAAACTCAACATCACGTCGGTGGAGGAATTGGAGAAGGCCTGTCTCGACGGGCGCGTCGCCGGACTGGATGGTTTCGGAGAAAAAACGCAGGCTAAGATTCTCGAAGGGATCAAATTCCGCGCCACTTACTCCAGCCGCCATCTTTTGAGCACTGCCTTGGTGCTCGCGGACCCGATTCTCGATGACCTGCGCGTGCACCCGGATGTGATCCGCTGCAGCACCGCCGGCAGCGTCCGGCGCGGGAAGGAGATTATTGGGGACATCGACTTCCTGGCGTCGTCAAAGAACCCGGCTTCCGTGATCGCCTACTTTGTCCAACTCCCGGGGGTGATCTCCGTGAACGCGCAAGGCGACACGAAAGCCAGCGTCATTCTGGAAGGCGGAGTGCAGGCCGATCTTCGCGTGGTGAGCGATCAGGAATTCCCCTTCGCGCTCGCCTACTTCACTGGAAGCAAAGAGCATAATATCGTGATGCGCCAGCGGGCCATTCAGCGCGGCCTGCGCCTGAACGAATACGGCCTGTTCCGCTCCGCCGAAGAAACCCGCGATCCGAAACTGCGCGAACACTGCCGCACGGAAGAAGAGATTTTTGAAAAGCTGGGCCTGGCGTTCATCCCGCCGGAATTACGGGAGGACCACGGCGAATTCGCCGCCGCCGAAGCGGGCAAGCTCCCGCGCCTGATCGATTGGACCGAACTGCGCGGCTCGCTGCACAACCACACCAACTGGAGCGACGGCCGTTGCACTCTCGAGGAAACCGCAGCCTACATGGAAGACCTCGGCCTCGACTATTGGGCGATTACCGACCATTCGAAATCCTCCGTCCAGGCGCACGGCCTCACCCCCGAACGGCTCCACCAGCAACTGGCCGAAGTGCGGGCTTTGAACAGCCGCATCGCGGCGCGGGGCGGCCATTTCCGGCTTCTGACGGGAAGTGAAGTGGATATCCTGTCCGATGGCCGGCTCGATTTCGATGATGCGCTCCTGGCGGAGCTGGATGTCGTCGTGGCCAGCTTGCATGCCGGTTTTTCCCGCAACGAAGCGGAGATGACCCGCCGGCTGATCCGGGCGGCGGAAAACCCCTATGTGCATATGCTCGGGCATCTCACCGGCCGCCTCGTGCTGGAACGCGAAGGGTATCCCGTGAATCAGCAAGCGGTGATCGACGCGTGCGCGGACAATGGCACCTGGATCGAACTGAATGCCCACCCAAGCCGCTTCGACCTGGACTGGCGGCTCTGGGATTACGCCAGGAATAAGGGGGTCAAGTGCGTGATCAATTGCGACGCTCATCGCAACGAACACGCCATGTTCCTGCGGCTCGGCGCAACCCTCGCTCGAAAGGGCGGACTCACCAAGGCAGACGTGATCAACACGCTGCCCCTGCCCAAACTCGAGCAGGCCTTGCGGGCGAAGCGGCCGAAAAAATAGGGAAGTCATACGCTGAGCGATCCGGCCCTGCGAAAGCCCAAACCCCAGAATTCCACCGGGAGGAATATCAGGAAAAACCAGTAGCTCTTGCCATTGACGAACCCCTCAGCGGGCGGGGACAAAAATGGCATGATCGCCAACCGCAAAATATTCATCTTCCTGGCGGCCGTGGCCGGGGCTCTTTCAACTCCAGCCGCGATCTATTGGACGGAAACGCGATTCGATGGCTCCGGAGGCTACGTCATGCGCGCGAATGCCGATGGCTCGGGCGTGACTGAACTTGTCTCGGGCGCCGCCACGATCCTGGGCCCCAACGGACTCGAGTACGGAAATGGCGCGCTTTTCTGGCCGGACCAGCAACTGAACGCGGTCAAACGAACCGCCCCGGACGGTTCTACCACTCTCTTCGCGACGGCCAGCAATCCTTACGACGTTTTCATCAGCTCGGACCGGGTCTACTGGACGTCCCAAGAGAGGAACTACATCGCCTCGGCAAAACTGGACGGCACCGACCCGATCCAGCTTCTCGGCCGCCGCAGCGTCACCTCTCCTTTCGCGATCGAAGTGACGAGTTCGGCCATCTACTGGTCCGAAGTAACGGGCAGTGGAACCATCCGGCGGTCGGACCTGGACGGAGGGAATATCGTCACGCTGGTTACCGGCGTCTATGTCTACGACATGCAAATCAGCGGAGATTTCATTTACTTCGGGGATAATAATTTCCCGGCGGCGATGAAGCGCGCCAAACTGGATGGCACGGAAATGAAGACTCTGTTCCCGGTCGACTTCGTGAACGGCATCTGGCTGACCAAGGATTTCATCTATTGGTCCGACCTCTACGCGCTGCATCGCGCCGGACTCGATGGGAGCAACCCGGTGATCCTGCATGCCGCGGATCCCAGCGTCGCGTGGATGCGAGGGATTGTGGTTTTGGATGACGGCGGCAGCACGGGCAGCCCGCAGCCGATCGTGGGAAATCCCCGTCTTTTGGGCAACAGCCTGGTGTTCACCGTTCAAGCCACAGCCGGCAAAACGGTGCAAATCGAGCAGACCGCCGGGTTCGCCTCCTGGAGCCCGGTGGCCAGTTTTGTGGCCGACGCCTCACCGGTGAACGTCACCAACGAGGTTGCCGGGCACATCGGAGCCTTCCGGGCGAAATCCAATTAGGACGCCCGCAGTTTTCCTGGCTGGCCTCGGAACCCTCAGGGATTAAACCGCGCGCAAGCCCGGCGGCAGATTTCCAGAAAGTGCGTCTGCACCAGGGGCAGATTTGGATCCCGCCAATTCAAAGCGCCCCATTGGCGCTGCAGCTTGCGCCGGCCCAGGGGGAACGCCGTCAATGATTTCTCGCGCAACTCATGCTCGGCGATCCACGGGGCGAGGATGCTGATGCCGAGCCCCAATTTCACAAACTCCTTGATCGCCTCCATGCTGCGCAACTCGATAACGGTATTCAACGCCATGCTTTCCTGGTGAAAGTAGCGTTCAATCATGGCAAAGGTGTAGGTCCCCTTGTTGTAGAGAACGTATTTTTGATTCGGGATCTCGTTGCGCTCGACCCGGCCTTGCTGCGCCCAGGGATGATCGGCTCCCACGATGAAGAGCAGTTCATCCGAAAACAGCGGGCGGAATTCAAACCGCTCATCCCGATCCGGCTGCAAACAGATCGCGCAGTCCACTTTCTTCGCCTCCAGCAAATCCATCGACTCGGCGGTGTCCGCCGGCTCGATGGCCACCTGGACCTTGGGAAAGGTCTTTTGGAATTCGCGCACCGCTCCCGGCAAAATGTATTGGCACGCCGTGGTGCTCGCGCTGACCCGAAGCCGGGACAAGCCCCACTGCGAGAGTTTCGTCACGCCGGAGCGAGCCTGCTCCATCTGATCAAGAATTTGTTCGGCGTGGGGCCGTAACTGCTCCCCGGCGAGCGTGAGCAGAACCGTTTTGCCCATTCTGTCAAAAAGGCGGCACCCCAAATCTTCCTCCAACGCCCGCATCGAATGACTGACGGCTGATTGCGTGAGGCAAAGTTCTTTCGCGGCCAGCGTGAAACTTCCATGTTTTGCGAGGGAAACAAAGGCTCTGAGCTGTCTGCTGTCGATTGGGTTTTTCATCTATGAGCAAGAATCCGATCATCGATTAAAATCTTAAAGCAGGGAGCGGGCCAGCGTGGCACGCCGGTAGCCTACGGAGGGTGGATGTTGGAAAATGACGCGAACTACGATCGAGTTGAGACCCGGGGCCAAAGCCCGAGCCGCCGGTCCCCAGGGCGCAGTCCGCATGAGTTCGCCAGCGCCCTCAAAGCGCTGACGGATTTCTCGAATCAGGATAACGCCGCGGAAGAAGAGCGCGGCCAAACCTCTCTCGACTCCAGAAAAGTCGAAACTATTTTGGCAGGCCTTTGCAGACCGAACGCGCCCTTTGGTGTGCGGCGCCTTCGGCCCAGCCGGGGAATCATCGGGTCCGCCGCGTGTGTGGCGAACAGTCTCCTACTCCTGGCCGCATCGGTCCTGCCTTCTCAGCTTCGCATGGCAACCCCTTCCTTTGGGAAGCATTCGGTTTCTTGCCAGCGCAGGAACGAGCCACCACCCCGTTCCTGCCGGAAGAAATCGAGGCTTGGGTTCCGGTGGACCGGGACCTTGCCATGCAAGTTTTCGCGCGGCTGAACGAAGCTATTCGTCCTTGGGAATCGGCTTGCCTTCGGCGCCGGCCAGAAGCTCCTGCACCAGTTCCTCCGGCTTCCACTCGTTCCCGACGAAGATCTTGCGCAGGCGGCCGTTTTTATCCACCACGACCGTGCGGAGGTTGTGATTAAAGGTGCCGTTCTCAAAGGCGAACACCAGCCCCACCTGCTCGGTGATCGCATCGATATCGATCATGGCGCCCGTCAGCCAATCCCACTTTTTCGGGTCGGGGTGATAATGCTCGGAGTAATCGCGCAGGCGCTCGGGCGTGTCGAAGTCCGGATCAAACGAAATGCTGAATAAATGCCAGTTTGCCGGGCCGTTGGTCATCGCGACGAGTTGTTTGAACGCTTCGCCATAATTCGAACTCATGCGCGGGCAGAAATTGGGGAAAGGGCAGCGGGTAAAAATGAAGGTGAACGCATAGGCCTGCCCCTTGAAGTCGCTCAAGCTGATTTTTTTCCCGAGGCTGTTCGTGAAGGAGTAATCCGGCATCGTGTCGCCGATTTTGAGCGGGTCCACATCGCGCACCACCCGCATCTCAGGCCGCGGCGTGCCGGGCACGCTGTTAGTGTCGACGCCGATCTTCTTGACGTTCTCGATCCACCCTTCCTCCTCCGTAACCACCATCGTGAAGCTGACCTGGTCATTCGTCCCCAGCCCGGCGAACTCATTCGTGTTCTTTAACTCAAACGGCATGGTCATGGCCGCCATGTAATTCGGAATCTCCTCGTGTTTGATCACCAATTCCCGGGTCTCGGGGCGGAGTTCTTTAATGACGCCCCGCACTTGAAAGACCTGCCGTTCCGCAGCGGCCACAGGTTTCCCTTCCGACGCGCCTTGGGCCGGGCTGAGGGGGGCCGTCTCCGAACTGCGCGCGCAACCGGCGGCGCCGGCCAACAGCAGAACGCCAACAACCGAGCCCGCCAGACACTGCACTTTTCCTGCGAATCGCATGCAGGCAAAAGATTGGTCGGGATTGGCAGGGGCGCAACCGCAAAAGCAGGCCGCCCGGCTTCCAAAAATGAAACTTGTCCGGGTGATTAATGAAGAGCCCGGCGAATGGCTTGCAACAGTTCCGAAGGATGAAATGGCTTGCGAAAGAAAACCCCTCCCAGCGCTTCCTCCGCGATTTCTTCCGGCAGATACCCGCTCATATAGATGACCGGCAAGTCCGGCCTCTGCTCCAGCAACCGCTCCGCCAGCCGCTTCCCATCGAGGCCCGGCATGATGACGTCCGTGATCAACAGGTCCACCGTCTCCGGGATTTTCGCCCAGACATCGAGCGCGTCCTCGGCGGAACGAGCGGTATAAACATGGAATTCCTTGGACTGCAAATACGCCGCCAGAAAATCACGAATGCCACTCTCGTCGTCGACCACGAGAATGACGCGCTGGGACTTCGATGGCTGAGTGTTGAGAGCTTCCGCAGGGCTCATGAGCCGCGCTCGTCAGCAGGTGGAGCGCTCGCGCACTGTCTCGCAGCCAGACTCTGACTGTCAAGGCTGTAGACTATTGGATACCCAGCAAGAAGAATGGAGCGGGTGATGGGAATCGAACCCACGTGGCCAGCTTGGAAGGCTGGAACTCTACCATTGAGCTACACCCGCACGAGCGACGAAACTATCAAGGAGCGGCCTGCCGTTGTCAATCTTGCTTTCCGCCCGGAGTTGAAGAGAATAACCCTGTTTTAAGTGAATTCCTTGCTCATTACAAATGGCCGGCTGATTGATCCGGCCAGCGGTCTCGACGCCTCGGGCGATTTGCTGATTCTCGACGGAAAAATCGCCGCCGTCGGGAAGGACGCACAGCACAAAGCCCCGGCCAGCATCGAAAGGCTCGATGCGGGCGGCGCGGTGGTCTGCCCCGGGTTGATTGACTCCCACGTGCATCTCCGCGAACCGGGGCAATCCGCGAAGGAAAGCATCGCCACCGGAACCCAGGCCGCGGCGCGCGGCGGGTTTACCTCGGTCCTGTGCATGCCGAACACCAATCCTCCGATCGATAACGCTGCCACTGTAGTGCTGGTGCGCGAGAAGGCGGACAAGGACGCCGCGGTCAATGTTTACATCACGGGCGCGATCACCAAGGGAATCGCCGGTGAAGAACTGGCGCCCATTGGCTCTTTGCAAAAAGCGGGCGTGGTCGCCATTACCGACGACGGCCATTGCGTGCAGAAGAACGAGATCATGCGTCGCGCGATGGAGTATGCCCGCATGTTTGACCTGCCGGTGCTGGACCATTGCCAGGATTACACCCTGGTCAGCGACGGCGTGATCAACGAGGGATACTACAGCACAGAACTCGGCTTGCGCGGCTGGCCCGCGATCGGCGAAGAGGTCATTGTCGCCCGCAACATTCTCCTGGCCGAGCTCACCGGCACGCATATCCACTGCCAGCATCTGAGTTCCGCCAACAGCGTCCGCCTGATCCGCGAAGCGAAGCTCCGCGGCATCCGGATCTCTGGCGAAGCTTGCCCCCACCACTTCACCCTCACGGACGCAGCCATCGCCGGTAGCGAAGAGTTCTGGGGAGCGGATGGCGAGATTCTGGCGCGTGAGTTCCCGCCGGGACACCCCCTCCCCTCGTGGCCGCTGTTCGACACCAATTTCAAGATGAACCCACCCTTGCGCTCCCGCCAGGACCGCGAAGCGCTCATTGACGGCCTGGCGGATGGCACCCTGGAGATCATCGGCAGCGACCACGCCCCCCACTCCAATTTCGAAAAAGAGGTGGAGTTCGATTACGCCCCGTTTGGCATTACCGGATTGGAAGTCGAGCTCTCCCTGTCCCTGATGCGCCTCTATCATACCGGGAGGCTCACGCTCCCGAAACTCCTGGATAAGCTCACAGTGCAACCCGCTAAGCTGCTGCGAATTGCAAAAGGAACGCTAGACATCGGCGCGGACGGGGATGTGACGATCTTTGATCCCGAGCGGCGCTGGACCTATTCGAAAGAACAGACCGCCAGCAAGTCCCAAAACACTCCTTTCGACGGCTGGGCGATGCGCGGTCAGGCAACTGCCACTATTGTGGCCGGAAAAATTGTTTGGCGAACATCGATTACCTAGCGCATGTTCCCCGTCAAACGGAGTGTTTATGGGTAAAATTTATAGTGCTTTATTGCTCGCCGCCCTTGTTCTCGCGGTTCACGCGGAACCCAAGTGGCAAACCAACCTCGAAGCCGCCAAGGCTCAGGCTAAAAAGGATGGCAAAGTCCTCCTGCTCGATTTCACTGGTTCGGACTGGTGCGGTTTCTGCATCCGCCTGAAAAAGGCGGTTTGGGACAAGCCAGAATTCGCCACTTACGCGGACAAGAACCTCGTTCTGGTGGAACTCGACTTTCCCAACAAAAAGAAGCTGCCTGAAGACCTCCAAAAGCAGAACGACTCTCTCCGCGAGAAGTATAAAATCGAAGGTTATCCCACGGTCGTCGTTCTCAATGCTGATGGCAAGGAACTCGGCCGACTGGAAGGTTACGAAGGCGATAAGGCCGATGCCTACGTGAAGCGCCTCGAGAAGATCATCGGCACTGCCAAGCCCAAGAGCTGAGAAGCTGGATTCGATTTTTTTTCGAAAGAGCAAAGCGCCCGCCGCTTTGCTCTTTTTTTATGCATTCCCGGTTTTTGTGTCGGCCAAACCCCGCATCTCATTTCCAAGGGGTTCACCGGGAGGAATTAATGATTTTCATTCGACCTCACCTTCTTTTTCCCGCAGAACAGCAGTGGTTCTATGCGGATGCTTTTTGTCGCTGATCTCCATTACGCGCTGAAGCAGTTTGATTGGTTACTCACTCAAGCTAGCCGCTACGATGTGGTGGTGATCGGCGGAGACGTCCTGGAACTCGCCTCGTCCCTCGATATCGACGTGCAGATCGTGGTGATCGAAAAGTATTTGCACCGGCTCCGCCAGCTCACGCCGGTCATCGTCTGCTCGGGCAACCATGACGGCAACTACCGCAACGCGGGCAATGAATCGATCGCCCGCTGGCTCGCCGAAGCCAAGGCCCCGCAGCTTTATGTGGACGGCGACTCCGTGGAACTCGGCAGCACGCTCATCACGGTTTGTCCCTGGTGGGACGGCCCCATCTCGCGCGCCGAACTGGAAGTGCAGCTCGCCGCCGACGCCGCCCGCCCGAAGGAAAAATGGATCTGGGTCCATCACGCCCCTCCGGACCGCATGGCCGTGAGCTGGACCGGCCGCAAATTCGGCGGGGACGAATTCCTCGTGGAATGGATTCGAAAGTATCAGCCGGACCTTGTCCTCTCCGGGCACATCCATAATGCCCCCTTCTACGCGGAAGGTTCGTGGATTGACCGCCTCGGCAAAACCTGGGTATTCAACCCGGGACGGCAATTGGGATCCAATCCCACCTGCTTGTCGATCGACCTGGAGAAAATGGCGGTCGCCTGGACCTCCGTCGAGAATGCGGAGGAACGCGACCTTTCCGTCAACGCCGACTCCGCCGCCGCCCCGGCTAGGACCGCGGCCGGTGCCGGTGCATAAGCGTTTCCAGCACCGAATCGACCATGCCCAGATGGTCATGCCCCTCGTACTGCTGCTTCACGTCGATCAGGTATTTGTTGAGGGCATCCAGCCGGTGAGCCAGTAGTTCCGCTATATACAAGCTGGCTTGCGCGGAATTCTCGAGAAACTCCCGGGGATTCTCGACCACGGCAAAGCGCGACGGCTCCAAGGCGCGCACGGTAGCGGTATGCGGCGTCCCCAGCAGGACGGACATCTCGCCGAACACCACGCCCGGTTGGTTCGCCTTCGCCACGCGCGTCTCATCACGCAACACCTCCACCGCGCCTTCGATCAAGACCAGCATCGCGCCGCTTGGGCTCCCCTGCTCGATGATCCTGGCCCCAGCTTCAAACCGCTGTTCCCGGTGGTTCCGCACGAGTTCAAGAATCCCGCTCATCGCGGCGCGGATGATAAGCCCCCAGTCCGCCCGGGCAAGGCGATTGCGCGCGTCACGTGACGAGTTTTTTCGACGCACTTGCCTGCCGCCTTTCCTTTCTGAATACTGGGGTTTCTTTATGACAAATTCGCCTATTCGAGTTGCGGTGACCGGAGCTGCCGGCCAGATCGGTTACTCTCTGCTGTTCCGCATTGCTTCAGGTTCCATGTTCGGCCCGGATCAACCGGTCATTCTGCACCTCATCGAAATTGAACCCGCCCTGCCGATGCTGAACGGCGTGGTGATGGAACTGGATGATTGCGCTTTTCCGCTCCTCAAAGGCATCGTCCCCACCTCCAGCCTCGATGAAGGGTTCCGCAACGTGAACTGGGCTCTCCTGGTCGGCAGCGTGCCGCGCAAGCAAGGGATGGAACGCAAAGACCTTCTGGGCATCAATGGCAAGATCTTCATCGGCCAAGGCCAGGCCATCCAGCGCAATGCCGCCAAGGACGTGCGCATTCTCGTGGTCGGCAACCCCTGCAACACCAACTGCCTGATCGCCATGAACAACGCGCCGGACGTGCCCAAGGACCGCTGGCACGCCATGACCCGCCTGGACGAGAATCGCGCCAAGAGCCAGCTCGCCCAGAAAGCCAAGGTCGACGTGACCAAAGTCACCAACGTCGCGATCTGGGGCAATCACTCTTCCACCCAGTATCCCGACTTTTACAATGCCCGCATTAACGGCGCCCCGGCCACGCAGGTGGTTACCGATGAGGCGTGGCTTAAGGGCGACTTCATCGCCACCGTGCAGCAACGCGGCGCCGCGATCATCAAAGCCCGCGGCGCCTCCAGCGCTGCCAGCGCCGCAAATGCCGTGGTCGACAGCGTCCGCTCCATCGTCCAACCCACCGCTCCGGGGGATTGGCACAGCGTCGCCATTCATTCCGACGGCAGCTACGGGATTGAAAAAGGCCTCATCACCTCCTTCCCAATTCGCAGCAACGGCCAGAAGCTGGAAATCGTCCAGAACCTGCCGGTGAATGAATTCAGCCGCGGCAAGATCGACGCAACCATCAACGAGCTGAAAGAGGAGAAATCCCTCGTGGCCGATTTGCTGCCGAAGTAAGCGTCAGCTCTTCGGTTCGGCCTGCTCCGCCCCGAACGCGTTTTGCTCGATTTCGGGCCAGAGCACTTTTAAATCCGGGTCCGCCAGCGCGATGAGCTTTACGTCCGCTGGCTCCCCCAATTTAAAGGCCTTGCGCAGCCAGGAGCGGCCATCTTCTACCCGCTCCAACTGGCAGGCATAGCAGGCCAGGTCATAAGCCACCACCCAGGACTTCGGGAACTTTTTAACCATCGGCAGGAGGAGATCCCAGGCCTCCTGGGTTCGCTTCAAACGATAGAGGCTCACCGCTTGGTGCAGCCAGCCCTGGGGCAGCCCGGGCGCGACCTCACAAAAGGCCTGCGCCACCGGCAGCGACTCGGTCCAACGGTCGGTCCGCGCCAGGATCTGCCATTTCGTTTCCAGAAACAGAGGGTCCTTGCGCACCCCGGGGCTGACCAACTCCAGTTCCGCCAGAGCCTCCCGCGGATTCCCTAGTTCGAGCCAGCCCATCGCTCCGTCGACATAGTGGCAATCTGGCGGTGGTAATCTCCTGTTCAAGCGATCTGAATTTTTCGTCTTTAGACCGAAAAGCGGCCCTCCTGATTCAGGAGAACCGCCATCCCCCTTCACTCGAAGGGTTGGTTTGATCCATTGCTATATAGCAAAAACGATGCCCGCAACCCGTTTTTTGCCAAATTGCCGCTTCATCTCGCCACGATTTCTGCTTCCCGCGCCGTCCAAATTCCTTTTAAGTGCTTGCTATCGCCTATGAAAATCATCCGCGCCGCTTTTTGGGCTGCCGCCCTCGCCAGCCTTGCCTTCCAGCTTGCCGCAGCCTTGCCCGTGGTCGAAGACGTGGAATGGCAGCCCCTGAGTGCGCAAGTCCGACGCGTCGTGGAAGCGCTCAACTACCAGGGCGCGCCCCTCTCCCCGGCCGACCAGCAGCAACTCGACAAGCTCCTGGCCGCCCCGGACAAGGAAGCGTCGGAAAAGCTCCAGGCCATCCTGGATCCCTACTGCCTTTTCTTCGTGAACATCAACCCGGAGTCGCGCGTGAAAGTCGCCCAGGGCCCGGCTCGCGCCGCGCTGGCCGAGGACGGCTGGCGCACCTTCCTCGTCAAGGTGCAGAATGAATCGGGCGTCACTGCCGAACTCCGCGCTCTCAGCCCCCATGCCCAGTCGCTCTTCTCTGGCGGCGGCTATAGCAATCCGTCCGACAAACAGTTCAAGAACCGCGAACTCTCGAACGAAGAGCGCTGGATGGATCTCCAAATGTTCAACTCCCAGCCGCTGAAGAAAGACCTGAGCGGACTCGCGCTCGAATACCGCCTGATCCACATTTACAGCCGCGACCCCGGCAAGCGTGAAGCCAAATTCATGTTCAACGTCGGCCAGGGATCGCAGGACATCGGCTTCCGCAACGAAACCGACGTGCTCTTCAGCTGCGAACCGGCCCGCGAACTCACCCTCCGCATCAAGGACGAAGATGGGCAGCCCACCACCGGCTGTTTCCTGGTCAAAGACCTTCCCGGCCGCGTGTACCCTTCGCAGGCCAAGCGCCTCGCCCCCGACTTCGGCTTTCATCCCCAGATCTACCGCCACGACGGCGAAAAGCTGAAGCTCCCCGCCGGAACTTACAAAATCGAATTCTCCCGCGGGCCGGAATCGATCCTGGAAAGCCGCGAAGTCAAAATCGAGCCCTCCACCGCTGAACTTTCGTTTCAGGTCAAACGCTGGATTGATCCATCCAAGCTCGGCTGGTGGTCAGGAGATCATCACATTCACGCCGCCGGCTGCGCCCACTACACCAAGCCCAGCGAAGGGGTGCACGCCCCCGACATGATGCGCCATTGCCTGGGCGAAGACGTGAAGATCGGGGCCAACCTCACCTGGGGGCCTTGCTTCGATTATCAGAAGCAATTCTTCACCGGAGCGATCGACAAGGTTTCCCAATATCCCTACCTGCTCCGCTATGATGTCGAGGTCTCGGGCTTCGGGTCCCATCAATCCGGCCACCTCTGCCTGCTGCGCCTGCGGGAACAGATGTATCCCGGCGGCGATTCCATGCAGCATTGGCCCACCTTGTGCCTGAACACGCTTCGCTGGGCCAAGCAGCAGGGCGCGGTCGTAGGCCCCGCCCATTCCGGCTGGGGCCTGGAAATGGATTCCACGGAATTGCCGAACTACACCGTTCCACCGTTCAAGGGCATCGGGGCCAATGAATACATTGTCGACGTCACGCACGAAGTTCCCGGTCCCGGCGGCAAGATGATCCGCGCGGTCGATTTCATCTCCACCGTCGACACTCCCTACCCATGGGAGCTGAACATCTGGTATCACACCTTGAACGTTGGCTTCCGCACCCGCATCAGTGGCGAGACTGACTTTCCCTGCATCTATGGCGAACGAGTGGGCCTCGGCCGCTCCTACGTCCGGCTGGATGGCAAATTGAACTACGATGATTGGTGCGAAGGAATTCGCCAGGGGCGGAACTACGTCAGCGATGGCAAAAGCCACATCATCGATTTCCAGCTGAACCAGCGCCACATGGGGGAAAATGACAGCGAGGTTAAACTCTCCTCCCCGGGCAAAGTCCAGATCTCCGCCCAGGTCGCCGCCCGCCTGAACGAAGCGCCCAATCGCGAGATTCAACGACGCCGCTTCGATGAGAAACCTTACTGGGATGTCGAGCGCGCCCGCATCGGCGACACCCGCACCGTGCCCGTGGAGTTGATCGTCAACGGCTACCCGGTGGCAAAGCAGACTCTGATCGCTGACGGCACGCTCCGGGACGTTAAATTCGAAGTGCCGATCGAGAAGAGCAGCTGGGTCGCCCTGCGCATCCTGCCCTCGTCCCACACCAATCCGATCTTCGTCCTCGTGAACGATCAGCCGATCCGCGCTTCCCGTCGCAGCGCCGAGTGGTGCCTCAAGGGGGTCGATCAATGCTGGTCGCAGAAGGAACGTTTCATCAAGGAGGCGGAAATGGCCGGCGCCAAGGCCGATTACGAACATGCTCGCGTCGCTTACCGCCGCCTGATACAGGAATGCGCAGCTGATTGAGTCCCATGAACGCTGAACTACGGATTAAGGAACTGAAACTGGAATTGCCGCCTGCCCCCAAGCCGGTGGCCGTCTACAAACCGGTCGTGGTGGTCGACCGCATGGCCTACGTTTCCGGCCACGGCCCCCTGCGGCCCGACAAATCTCTCATCGTCGGCCGGGTCGGCGCGGACCTCACCCTGGAGCAGGGCAAGGAGGCCGCACGCCAGGTCGGTCTGGCCATCCTCGCCACTTTGCAGGCCCACGGCCTTCTCAGCCGCGTCAAACGGGTCGTCAAGATTCTCGGCATGGTCAATTCCACACCGGACTTCGGACAGCACCCCTCGGTCATCAACGGTTGCAGCGAGCTGTTCGCCGACTTTTGGGGCGCCGAAAACGGCATCGGAGCCCGCAGCGCCGTCGGCATGGGATCTCTCCCGGGCAACATCGCCGTGGAGATCGAGGTCATCTTCGAATTGGAGTAAGCGTTCATGCCCTGGTTCACCGTCGCGAACGCGGACAGCGTTCCCTCCCCTGCTCTGCTGGTTTATCCGGACCGTATCCGGGCCAATATCGACCGGGCGATTCAGATCTGCGGTGATGTCGATCGCCTCCGCCCGCACGTCAAAACTCACAAGTGCGCCCACGTCGTCCGCCTGCACCTCAAAGCGGGCATTCGTAAATTCAAATGCGCCACGATTGCCGAAGCGGAGATGGCCGCCAAAGCCGGCGCGGATGATCTCCTGGTGGCCATGCAATTGTCCGGGCCGGGCCTTGTTCGCTTCCAAAAACTGCGCGAAGCTTTTCCCCACGTCCACTTTTCCACCATTGTGGACAACGCCCTGACCCTCGAGGCGCTAAACGCCCTCGGCCGCGCCAAACACCGGCCGGTCTCAGTCTTCCTCGATCTCGACTGTGGCATGGGCCGGACCGGGATCGCGCCCGGAGCCGCCGCGCTTGATCTCTACAGAAGCATCGTCCGCCTTCCCGGCCTGGAAGCGGCCGGGTTGCACGCCTACGACGGTCATGTGCACGAACCCGATCTCGCCAAACGGGAGAAGGAATGCCTGCAGGCGTTCGAGCCGGTCGATCAATTCAGCAAAAAGCTCAAGAAAGCCGGCCTGCCCGTCCCGGTGCTGGTCGCCGGCGGGACTCCCAGCTTCCCGATCCACGCGAAACTTGGGCACCGCGAGTGCAGCCCGGGCACCTATGTCTTTTGGGATTTCGGTTATCAGAAGTTCTCGGATCTGGATTTCTCCCTCGCGGCCGTCCTCCTGACCCGCGTCGTGAGCAAGCCCGCGCCCCGCCGGCTTTGCCTTGATCTCGGGCATAAAGCGGTGGCCTCCGAGAATCCTCAGCCCCGCGCGCAGTTTCTCGACCTGCCGGATGCCAGTCCGGTCATGCACAGCGAGGAGCACCTCGTCATCGAAACGGCCTCCGCCAAAAACTTCCAGGTGGGCGATCCGATCTACTGCGTTCCCCGCCACATCTGCCCGACGGTCAATCTGCACGATGCGGTCTATCCAGTCGTCAACGGCGAAGCGGTCGCCCCGTGGAAAATCGAAGCGCGCAAACGCACCATCACGATCTAATCGGCCGGCGGTTTCCGATCCTGCTCTCGCGAAATCGCCCTTTCGACAAGAACGGTTTCCAGTGGCATCATACCTCCGGTGAACAAGCTGGAACATCTGCGCGAACTGTTGCGCTCCTACGGCTCCTGCCTGGTGGCCTACTCGGGCGGCGTTGATTCCGTTTTTCTGGCCTACGTCGCCCATCAGGAGCTTGGTTCCAAGGCTCTCGCGGCCATCGCGGATTCTCCCAGCCTCGCCCGGAGTGAATTGGAGGAGGCGCTCGATCTCGGCCGGAAATTCCAATTCCCGGTCCGCGTGATCAAGACGAAGGAGTTCGATAACCCCTCCTACCTCTCGAATCCGGCGAACCGCTGCTATTTCTGCAAGCACGAACTCTTCACCGAGCTCAATCCGCTTGCGCGAGCCGAAGGCTTCGCCGTCATCGCTTACGGGGAGAACGCCAGCGATGTCGGTGATTTCCGCCCGGGCGCCGCCGCTGCCGCTGAGTTCCAGGTCCGCGCTCCGCTCAAGGAAGCCGGCCTCAGCAAAATCGAGATCCGGGAATTCTCCGCCCAACTCGGCCTGCCCACCGCTGACAAGCCGCAAATGGCCTGCCTCAGCTCCCGCATTCCCTACGGCGAACCGGTCAGCCCGGAAAAGCTGCGCATGATCGAACAGGCGGAAGCCGTTCTGCGCCAGCGCGGTTTTTACGACCTGCGCGTCCGCCATCACGAATTGAAAACGGGGCATCTCGCCCGCCTCGAGATTGGCCCGAAAGAACTGCAGCGCCTTTTTCAAAATGATTTGTTCGTGGAGGTCGCCACAGAGATCAAGAAGGCCGGCTACCAGCATGTCACCGTCGATCTCGAAGGCTACCGCCGGGGCAGCCTGAATCTCGCGCTGCCCAACCCGATCGCCGTGCAGGTTTAATCTCCCGCATCAGGCCGCCCAAAAACCAGGCGGGCTCCCCTCTTTTTCCTCGCGATCCCCAAGAGCCCTCCTTTAATCTCTCGACATGCCAGCACTTAGTCGAAGGACTTTCATCCAACGCGCCGGCCTTGCTTTGGGCTCGACGTTTTACTTCTCTCGCCACGGCTTTGCCCAATCGCCCAATGAGAAGCTGAACATCGGCTGCATCGGCACCGCGAATCAGGCCCGCTTCAGCATCGGCAATCTCACCTCCCAGAATCTTGTCGCCTTCTGCGATGTGGACGACAACTTCCTCGGCAAGGCGCTGCACGACTTTCCCCAGGCCAAGGGTTACAACGATTTCCGGAAACTCCTGGAGAGAACCGACCTTGACGCCGTCGTGGTCGCCACGCCGGACCATACCCACGCCGTCGCCACAATCGCCGCCCTCCAGTCCGGACGCCATGTCTACTGCGAGAAGCCGCTCACCCACACGGTTTCCGAATGCCGCGCCGTCCAAAAAGCCGCTGAAAAAGCCCGGAAAGCCACGCAAATCGGCACGCAGATTCACGCCGGGGACAACTACCGCCGCGTCGTCGAACTGGTCCAGCGCGAAGCCGTCGGCCCGATCAAGGAGGTGCATGTCTGGGTTCCCACCGTTTACGGCGGCAAAAAGCGCCCCACCGATACTCCTCCGGTGCCGCCGAACCTGCATTACGATCTCTGGCTCGGCCCGGTCGATTATCGTCCCTACCATCCGGACTACCTGCCCTTTGTCTGGCGGAACTGGTGGGCGTTCGGTGGCGGCACCATGGCGGATTTCGGCTGCCATTACATGGACCTGCCGCATTGGGCTCTCGGCCTGGAAGCTCCCACCTCGATCGAAGCTCAAGGACCGGATTTGGATCCCGAATGCCCGCCCGTCTGGATGATCGTCCACTACGAATACAAAAATCCTAAAACCGGCCAACCGCTCAAGCTCACCTGGTATCAGGGCGGCAAACAGCCGGATTTCCTTTCACCGGAAATCGCCAAAGCGTGGAAGTCCGGCGTCCTCTTCGTCGGCGACAAAGGTGAAATCCTCTCCGACTACAGCCGGCACACCCTGTTGCCCCAGGATAAATTCGCCACCTTCACGGCGCCCGAACCGTTTATCCCAAAATCGGTCGGCCACCACCGGGAATGGATCAACGCCTGCAAGACGGGCTCTCCGACCACTTGCAACTTCGCCTATTCCGGCACGCTCACGGAAGCCGCACTACTGGGTAATGTCGCCTTCCGCGCTGGCAAAAAGCTGCAGTGGGATTCAAAGCAGCTCCGCGTCACCAATACGCGCGACGCGGATATCTTTATCCAACATCACTACCGCGCTGGCTGGACGCTCTGATCGCCCCACCGATCGCCTCCAGCCTCCGGCGGCTTACGGCGTCTCGTGGGGCAGCGTGATTTCCACCCGGTAAAACGCTTGTCCGTGCGGCGGCGCCGGATCGACCAGTTTTACGGTCGCGTCGGTCGCCTCCGAAATCACGTCACCCACCGTTTCCCACGGGGCTCCGAAATCCAACTGGCGCGCCAGGCGATACGTTGCCCCGGCAACCCGCACCGCGACAATCGTCACGGTCGAGGCCCGTTCCGCGGCAATTCGGCTGACCGGCAGAGTCGCAAAAGTTTTCTCCGCGGCCTGGCTGAAATCGATGCGCCCCCACCCGTAGTGCTGATCCCAGCCGGGATCGCCCAGATCCACGGAACTCGCCTGCAAAATCCCCTCGATCTCGTCCGGCCCTAAATCCGGGTTCACCGACATGATCCACGCGGCAATCCCGGCCAGCAAGGGCGAGGAATAGCTCGATCCGGAATCCACTTCGTAGGTTGAATTGGTGGTCGTCGAATAAATCTGCCAGCCCGGCGCTGCGAAATCGATGTGCGGGCCGTAGGAAGATCGCGGCAGATCATCACGGTCGGTCATTGCCACGGCATAGATATACGGTTGGTTCGGGTAATTCAGAAATCGCTGCCCGTTCACGCCCGACATGAAAAGCATGCCGCCCGTCTTTTGCCGCAAGTACCCGCCCGCGTCGTTGATCACACTGCTGAAAGCGCCGTCCCAGCTGACATTGACCACCCGCACCCCATGATCGGCCGCCCACACGATCGCGTCGTGCATGTCGCTCGCGGTGGGCGTGTCCCCGATGTCGATCGGCATCAGGAAACAGTTCGCCACTCCGCTCACCCCGGTCCCGTTGTTGATCACCGCCGCCGCCAGGCCGGCCCCGATCGTCGAGTGATACAAACCGTCGGTGACCCCGCTGATCGGCGATCTCGTCACCATGCTCCAGCCCGTGACCGCGTTCGGGGCCAGGTCCGGGTGATTCATTTGAAAGGGCGTGTCCACGATGGCCACCGTCACCTTGTGCGTCGCCAGTGAAACCGCCCAGGCCCCGGCGCTGCGGATCGTGCCGTGATGCCATTGCTGGCCGAGCATCGGGTCGTTCGGCGCGTATTGCCGCGTCAATTGCACATCCAATTCCGCATACTCCACCCCGCCCCTGGCTCGCAACGCCGCCAGAGCCGCGAGTTCTTCCCCCGGAACCACCCTAACTGCCTCCACTCGATCCGAATCGCGGAACCGGGCCAGAACCACCCCCTGCCGAAACGCCCTCACCACCCCAAAAGCATCCTCGCAAACGCCCCATTTCACAGGACTGTTTCCCAACTCGCCGCGGCTCGTTGCCAAAAACCGATCCCTCGATCCTCCCCCGACAGGCTTCCGCGCCAACGCCGGTGATAAACCCTCCGGAGGAAGCCTGCGCGGCCCCATGGGGCTCGGCTCCGGCCGTTTCAGCACGAGGAGCGCCAGCAGCCCGATCAGACAACACCCGGCCAGTCTCCCACCTTTCAACGTCCGCACCTCCCGCTTCCCACCTGTCGCTCAACCGGCTGACTCATGCTCCCAAGCTTTACCCCCCGCCGATTCAATGCCCAATAAAAAATCGATCGCTCTGCCCTCCGCCCCTCTCCGCAGCCGGCGAGCGTTCCGCTGCACAAACCTTTTGCGTCGACGGGTCCCTCATTGCATCTTTGCGCCCATCCGAACGCAATGCCGTCTCGTAGCAACTTGATCTTGGAAAACCGCCGGCGATGAGCCTCTCTTTTGCCCATCCCTGGTTTCTGCTCCTCTTGCTCGTTCTGCCCGTTCTCGCGTGGCTCAAGGGCAAAGCGGGGAGACCTTCGGCTTTTGTCTATTCGTCCGTCGGCCTGGTCAAAAACATTATCGGCATCAACCGCAGCAGCGTCGGCCGCATGCTGGTCCGTTTTCGCTGGGTGGCTCTCGCTTTCCTGCTCGCCGCCGTCGCCCGGCCCCGCCTGGGCGAAGGACACGCCAAGATCCATGCCAGCGGCATTGATATCGTCATCGCCATTGACCTCTCCGGCAGCATGGCCGCCGAAGATTTTGAATTGAAGGGGGAGCCGGCCAGCCGCCTCGCCATTGCCAAGGATGTCCTCCGCCAATTCGTCCAAAAACGGACCGGCGACCGCCTCGGCCTTGTGGCTTTCGCGGGCCGGGCCTACATCGCCAGTCCTCTCACGCTCGACCACGAATTCCTCCTCCAGAATCTCGAGCGCTTGAATATCGGGACGCTCGAGGACGGCACCGCCATCGGCTCGGCCATCTCCGCCGGCGCAAACCGCCTTCGGGAGATTCAGGCCAAAAGCAAAATCCTCGTGCTCATGACCGACGGCCAGAACAACGCCGGCAAAGTCCCGCCCATCACCGCCGCCGAAGCTGCCCAGGCCCTCGGCATTCGCATTTACACCGTCGGCATCGGCTCCCGCGGCATCGCTCGCGTCCCCTACGTGAACGTTTTCGGTCAAAAGGCCTACGTCGAACAAAAAGTCGACATCGACGAGGAAGTTCTCACCAAAATCGCCCAGATGACGGGCGGCAAGTACTTCCGCGGCCATGATACCGCCACTTTGCGCAAGATTTACGAGGAGATCGACAAGCTCGAGAAAACCGAGGTCGAAGTGAAAAAATACCAGCGTTACCGCGAGTTGTATCCCTGGTTCATCCTGGCCGGTCTCGTCATCCTCCTGCTCGAAACCATTCTTTCCAACACCGTTTGGAGAAAATTGCCTTAAAGTGCGACCGGAACTTGATAATTCCGAAACCCGCATTATCATACTCGCTCTTTGCTGCCTCGGTAGCTCAATTGGTAGAGCAGTTGACTCTTAATCAATTGGTTTCCGGTTCGAGTCCGGACCGGGGCACCACCCTCAAGGGTTCGTCACCATGGTTTTGCGTCACGATCGGATTGCGCCCCGGTCCCGCTTCTTCCGCGGGTTCACCCTCATCGAATTGTTGGTCGTCGTCGCCATCATCGCGATTCTTGCCTCGCTTCTGCTTCCGGCGCTTTCGACTGCCAAGGCCAAGGCCAATCGCATTGTCTGCCTCAACAACCTCAAGCAATGGGGCCTGGCCATGTCCGTCTATGCGGACGACCATAATCAGTACTACCCGGCCTCCCGCGATTTGAACTACGTGGCCACGGCGGATCACAACCCCGTCTGGGCCGAAATGTACGCCCTCGCCACGGCGTCGCCGCCGATCGGCCTTTCGGATTGGTTCAATGCTTTGCCGCCTTACGTTTCCGAACTGCCCCTCTGGCGCTACGGTGCCAACAGCGCCAGCAACAATGTCTTTACTCGCTCCCGCTCCATTTACCTCTGCCCCACCGCTTCCTCCACCCCCACCGTTTCGCCGCCCGATCCAGATTCAGTGAAAGGCATTCAGCCGGGCGTCGGTCCCGGACCGACTTTCAACTACGGCATGAATCAGCGGATCAACTTCAATCTCCCGCCGCCCGACAACGTGCCGGAAACCCCTTTCAAAATCACTCAGGCGGTGAATCCCTCCGCGTTCGTCGTTTTTTCCGAACAGCGCGTGCATGCCAGCGAGACCCCCTACTACGGCAGCAATCCCGCCGATCTCAGCAGCACCTTCAACTGGTGCAACCGCTTCTCCGGGCGCCACGCCGGCAATGGCAACATCGTCTTCGGCGATGCTCACGCCGGCAATTTCCGCTACGGTTATGTTGTCGGCCTGGCCAATGGCAAGATCACCGACCCCAAACGCCCCGATATTCATTGGGAATTCGACGGCCAGTAACCGCCGCTTTCCGCCGCGTCGCGCCCTGCTCAAACCGTATTGACAATCATCCGCAATCCTCTAACATCGACCCAGTCTGAAGCCACGCTTCCATAACATTATCACCGCTAGCCTCCTGCTTATAGCCATCGGCGGCCACTTGGTGATTTTGCAGGGCGTGGCGTGGATGGGCATGCTCGTTTCCTTTTCTCAAAAGGACGGCTTCGCCACGGCTCTGGAGAAGACTTTTGACGGAAAACATCCGTGCAAGCTTTGCAAGGCCGTCGATCAAGCCCGCCAGGACTCGTGCCCCGGCAAGACCCTGATCAAATCCGATCTGAAGATCACCTGGATGCTGGTTGAACACACCCAGCTTCTCTGGTCGCCCGAAACGGAAGTCTCGTTTCCGTCCGTGGACCAATCCAGCGATCTAATCTTCCTCGCCCCTTCCCTTCCCCCTCCTAAGTCCGTCTAGTCCTCCTCATCCGTTCCTGGCTCCGTGTTTTTCCGCGGAGAGATATCCCTATTGCGTTCTAAATAACGCATTCCGTTCCGTCGTCCGTGAAATTTCATCCTGTTGTCCGGCGGGGGTTCACCCTGATTGAACTCCTGGTCGTCATTGCCATTATTGCCATCCTCGCGGCTTTGCTTTTGCCGGCTTTGAGCCGGGCAAAAGCCAAGGCGCGCGGCACGGCCTGCCTCAATCAGCTCAAGCAATTGGGGTTGGGAGCCATGATGTACTGCGGCGACAATGACGACCGGCTCCCGCAATCATCGCACGAGCACGTTTCCTGGGTGGGAAAGCTTCAAGCTTACGCCAGCACCAATATCTATCGCTGCCCCGACGACAAGAACCGGCTGCGCCTTTATAGCTACGCGATTAATGATTATCTCACCGTCCATCCCTTTGGCGCCGAGACGCTCGACTTCTCCCGGTTGACCTCTCTGCCCTCCCCGGCGGAGACCCTCTACCTCGCGGAATGCGCCGATCAGTACGAGGACTCGGATCACTTCCATTTCGCGGATGCCTCGGCCGGCGGCTACACCCCGCCGGTCCTCCCGTCGCAGGTCGCGGTCCAGCGGCACGAGTCTGGAGCCAACTACCTCTTCGCGGATGGCCATGCCTCCAAGCTCGGCTGGCCAAATGTTCTGAAACGGATTCAAACCCCCGGCGACCGTTTCGTGCGGCCCGACGGCAACCCCTAGCTCATCCCATGAACTGCAAATTCCTTCAAAACGTTCTGCTCACGGGCAGGCTTTCGGCGGCGGTCCTCCTGTTGTCGGCCGCCCGCTCTCTCCAGGCGCAACACATCCACGTAAACGCCGGAGCCACCAGCCCTGCGCAAGACGCGCCGCTTTATTTCGCCAACGGCGACGCCTATGCCACCAACGCCCTCTACGACGTTTATCTTTCCCTCGCCAGGTCCGGGTCATTCTCGAACCTCTATCAAGGGGCGGGCGTGACTTTTACCGCCCTGGCCAGCACTCCGGACAACGGCGGCCCGGCGCCAGGTCATGCGGCGGAGGGATCGTTCCTGCAGCTTCAGTTCGTTGCCCTGAACGGCCCTGCCGGAGGCGAATTCGGCGTCTGGATGCAGGAAGAGGGAGACCCGACCGCGAATTATCCCCTGTTCACGCTGCCGGTGGGCGTCACCAACGGCGCCAACTTGATCGCGCTTAGCGAAAGCGACGGCTCGCCGGGCGCCGATCCCTATGGGCACATCCATGGCCGGACCTTCACGGTTACCAAACCGGGCCTGTACACCCTGGGCTGCCGCCTCGTCGATACGTCGAACAATGGTCCATCCGGCCGGCCCATCCACCAACCCTCGCCGGTTTACTCCTTCTATTTTCAGGCGGGCTCCACGATTTCTTCCTGGGCAAAGAGCGCCGATTCCTTCGCGGTGACTTTCGGCACCACCGCGGGCCAAACCTATTCCGTTGAGGCTGCTCCCGATCTGGCCGCGCCGAACTGGACTCCGCTTGCGGGCCGATTCATCGGCAACAACCGCCTCCTGACCGCCGCCACCAATTCCGCCGCGCCAAAACTCTTTTTCCGGCTCCGTTCCGACTGACCGGAGTCGGATGCAAAAACAAACCGAAGCAAATCACCATGAAACCCATCCAACCTAGATCCATCCTCCGCCCTTGGGCGAAACTCACCCGCACGCTCGCGGCGCTGGGCGCCTGCCTCCTGGCGGCCAGCGTCACCCAGGCGCATGTCACTTACTCCGGCCGCGACCTCGGCGCCTACTCCGGCCTGACCAACGGAACCTTCACCATTACAAACCAGGCGGTGACCGGCAATTACGGCTGGGCGGACGCGGCCGACGGCATTCTTGGCGACAGCCACCGGGGCCGCGCTTTTCGTTTTCATTTGGACAATCCCGCTTATGTCACTCTGACCGTGGCCGCGAATCCGAATGCCACCACGAATTCCTTGGGCGGCTTCACCCCGGCCTTTTCCGTTTATTCCGGCCTCGCGGCCATTGCCCCGTTCCCCGCCAGCCAGACGACTACCCCCCCAAGCGCCGATCACGATTTCAGCGCCGCCTCCGTGGCGTGGAGAATTTCGTGGGTCCGGCAAAACCTCGACCCTGCCTCCACCAGTGAAGCCCCCACCGACGGCAGCTGGAACGCGCTCGGCGATTGGAAGATCGGCGGGGACGGCGATCTGCCCGGAGACTTTTCTCAACTCAGCAGTTTTGTTTACAAGGGGTCGGCCGCCTCGACCACCAGCGGGGGCAGCGTCACCGGCAGCCTGGCCCTCCCCGCCGGGGACTACACGGTCTTCGTGGGCGGCAACAATCTGGCCAACAAGAACGCCAACACCGCCCTCTCTCCTCATGGCATCTCCGTGACCATTTCCGTTTCCCCCGCGCCTCAAGTCAGCCTCGCCGCCAAAGTCTTTGTTGCCCTGCCCACCGGCGAGCCCGCTCACTGGGCCCTGGAATCCGCATCCTCCCTGGCCGCCACAAATTGGACCGCCGTCAGTTATGCGCCGATCACCGTCGACGGACAACGCGGGGTCTTGCTCGACAGCGCCGCGACCGCGCAGTTCTTCCGCTTGCGCACGCCCCAAGCCCCATGACAACCCGCCAGAAATCCCTGCTGAAAATTGGATCGGTTCTACTCGGCTGGGCCGTCAGCTTGACGCCCAGCCGGGCGGACACCCATCTCTACGCCGGAGCCTTGGGCACGAACCAGAACGACCCGTGCTTCTTCAGCAACGGCAGCCTTTTTGACGCTGCTTCCAGCAGCGTCTCATTGCCGCAAATCCTTCGCACCAACGGTTTGAATGCCGGCTACTACCGCGGCGACGCGCTGACCTTTTCAGCGCTGGCAGGGACCCCGCCGAACGGCGGGCCTATCCCCGGCCACGCCGCCTTCGGCGCCCGCCTGGCCGTTCAGGTCGTCTCCGTCCTGGGACCGCCCGGTGGCAGCTTCGCCTTCTGGGAGGGCGACGGTGAGAGCGATCTTGGAGCGCTCACTTTTTCCGTGCCCGTTGGGACAACCAATGGCACCCATTACCTGGTCATCAGCGAGAACGACGGCGCTCCCGGCTCTGATCCTTATGGCCACATCCACGGCCGGGAATTCACCACCAGCCTGCCGGGAACTTACCTTGTAGGCTTCCGCGTCATCGACCTCTCCACCAACGGACTCGGCGGAGGCCCGATCCAATCTCCGTCCCCCGTCCTGCAGGTCAGATTTCAAGCCGGCTTGCGCATCGAAAATATCCAGGCGTTTCCCGACCGCGTTACCCTCTCGTTCCGCGGCCCGCCCGGCATTAACAGCAGCGTCGAAACCGCCGCCTTCGCTTCTGGACCGTGGCAGCCGCTTGGCGCACCCGTGCGCGGCAACAACAACCTCCAAAGCTTTGTCGACACGAATGCCCCTTCCGGCCGCCGCTTCTACCGGCTGCACCAGCTCAACAACCTTCCTTAGCTTAGAAAGCGCGTGCCTTCGCATTTTGAATAATCTTCTCCCTTTTCTACCATTTTCGCGGCTGGCACTCGGGTGCTCGCCGCGTCCGCCCCGGGCAGGGCCGCTCTTCATCCTGCCCGGGGCCATTCACTTCACTTCGCATCCCCATCCGCCGGCCGCCCCCTCAGAGCCACGCGCGTCAGCAAGCGGATGGACGTCGCGCTTCTCAACATCCTGTCGGCTTTCCCAAAGCCATCCCGAAAAGTCGCGGCCCCGTCCCCAAGGTGGAGTGAGGCTCCGACCGAGCTTCCCCCCCGGGAGGGTGAGGCTCCGCCGAACCCTGACTCTCTGAACAGCCCCCAAGCCCCTTGCTTCAGCGGCGCTGAGCAGGTCTGTCAGCGGAAAACGAGAATAAGAACTCCACCCACCGCTAAAGCTGCGGCCGAGATGCCGGCCAGAACGATCTGCCGCCGCTGCATCGCAGATGCCAGCCGGTACTGTCTGAAGAGCAGGGAGCCCGAAAGGAGAGATATCGTCGCAAAGACGACCGCTTGGACGGCGAAACTCATGCCGCAACCTCTACCTCCCTTCTCCAAATGTCTACCGAGCCTTTGTGACATTTCGGTTACAACAACCCACAGGAGCGAAGTCCCCACCCTGGGAGGTTGAAGTAGGCCCGACCACGCCGAACTCACTCACCGAACGCAGCCGAATCCACGGAAGGCCGACCCACACAGAGCCGCGCACGTCAGCAAGCGGCCGGACACCGCAACCCAAGGTGGAGCCGAGGCTCCGCTCGAGCTTTTTCCCACCTCGCCGCCCCTGGGGGGAGGCTCTGCCGATCCCTGACCTTCCGAACGTTTCATTGCTTGATTTAACATTCCTAACCATCGTAGCGAGGTTGTTATTCCCCCGTTTGGCGGTGCGCCCGTTCGCCATCAATCCAGTCACGCCGCTCGCTTGGCAAAGATTGGCCAGCTTTGTTTGCTTGTCCCGCCGGTTCCCCCGAGTCAGAATCTCGCTCAACCCCAAGGAGCGTTTGTTTGAATGACCGCCAATTTTGAATGAGCCATCGTCGATATAGTTACGCCACCTCGGCCGACGCACTCTTGCGCCCCGCCTTGGGCGCCGTCTTTTTCGAGGATTGGAGCCCGGAGGATGTCCAAAGGCCGGAAATGCTCTGCGCTGAGATGTCCCGGCTCGCCTATGCCCGACAGGAGGTGGTCGCTGGATCCCTGCCGAAAGCCGGCTTTGAACTCGTCGCTTTTATCGGCGGTGACGATTTAGCCGCCCGGGCCAGCACGCTCGGCACCCAGGCTTTCGTCGCCCGCGCAGTTCGAGGCGATCCCGCGACGATTCTGGCCTTTCGAGGCACCGAATCGTCGGCGCCCGAAGATGTGCTGACCGATGCCCTGTTTTTCCAAACGAATTCGCTGCTCTTTCCCAACTGCCGGGTGCATGACGGCTTCGCCACCCGCTTTGCCCAAGTGAAGGACCAGATCACGCCGTTTCTGAAAGCCCGGCAAAGCCCATTGCTGGTGACCGGCCACAGCCTCGGTGCGGCGCTGGCAACCGTGGCCGCGGTTTTCCTGGCGGTCCCGGCCCGGCTCATCACCTTCGGATCGCCCCGCGTTGGCGACGACGCCTTCCGGAATCTGGCCCAAAGCATCCCCGGCCTGGACATTCAACGCTTTGTCGATTGCTGCGACGTGGTCGCGCGGGTGCCTCCGAAGGCGTTTGACGCCGCAACTCTGTCCCAGCTCTTGGCCGAATTGGCTGGTCCGAAATCAGAGCCGGAACGGCCGATCGAAGAATTGGAGAGCGCGGCTCGCGGCGCGGCCGGAACAGCCCTGGCCAATCTGTTGGATATTCTCGCTCCCGGCCTGCAATTCTCGCACGTGTGCGATCCCACCTACATCCGCGCGGACGGCCAGCTGGATCGGGCCATCTCTGCGGCCGACCTCGCCGCGGACCAAGCGGCCGCGCGGAAAAGCTATCCGTTTCGGCCAAGCCTCCAAAGCTTCCTGCAACGGCTCAATGATCTCCCTTCAACTCTGCGGAATGTCTTGACGACCGGAAACCCGTCGCCCCGCGAGCAGTTTGCGAGCCTGGTCCGCGCGGTGGCCGGCCTGTCCAACGGAGGCCAGGTGGCAAGCCGCGATCTGGCGGATCACACGCCAATCAACTACCTCTCCGCGTTTACGGGCCGCCTTTGACCCAAATCACCGGAAGAGCTGTACAAACGGATCGGAACCTCGGGCGAATTTCCCGTGAAATTCAAGCCCCTTCCGGCCCCTTCATCGTTGAAAGGTGGCGCGATAATAGCGCTTGGGTTGATCGGGGGATTCGAGATCGATCCAGACGTAGGTCGTGGCGGACAGCGTTACGTTAGTGACGAGTTTCCACGGAGCCTGCGCGTCCAATCGGTCCTGCGATTCAATGAGAAACTTATCTCCGATCGAGCCCCGCAAGGTTACGCCGGAATAGGTGTGCGCCTCCGCGAAGTTCACGGAGAGCTGGGCTGGCGTGCTGGTGACTGTGCCGCCAGGATTCGTGACCACGACATCATAAACACCCGCCAGGTCCACGGTAACACTCTGCAACACCAGCGTGCGATTCGTGGCCCCATCAATCAGCGAGCCATTCCTCCGCCACTGGTACAGCATTGGGTCCGCCCCCTGGGCGCCCGCACTGAGGGTGACCGTTCCTCCGACAGTCGCGAAAAATGGTTGAGGTTGCAGGTAGATCTGGGGTGCGAGCGCGCCAACGGACGGATTGGAACGAAAGATACGGCCATCCGCGACGGCTATGAAGAAAGGAGCGCCATACACGAGATCGGTCGTGTAGGTGAACGCGCCGTTCTCGATCGGAAGATTGGTGGCGGCCCAGCCCGCAGTGAGATCGCCCGTAAAGAAGACGGTTCCCCGGTCAGCGACGACGTAGTTCGTTCCACCGGCGGCCACTCGGGAGAAGTTTGCATAACGAGACTCCAGCGTGTTGGTCCAATGCAAGCCATCCGACGAGCAGAAAACTGTCGGAAAGGGCAGCGCGGTAGGAAAGGGGTCGAACGGGTTCACCTGCACAAATTCAGTCGTTCTGCCCCTCGTGAACATAATGCCGTTCTGAACGCTCGCAGCCAGGGAATCGGCGAAACCGAACGAGAATCCAGAGTTCTTCCACGCCACGCCGTCCGTCGAGAGGTAAACGTCAAAATTCGCATCCCGCCCCGCGAGCTTGTCGGGCAGTGCATCGAGCGTTCCCGGCGTGCCCGCCTGCGACCATGTCGCCCTGAGTTCCCAACTCTGCAAGTCCACGGACCGGAGTATTCCTCCTTCGGGCCAAGCCAGGGCGTAGAATGCTTCCTGAAAATAGGTAATGTCGGCCAGATTCTGAATCTTGCTCCAATTCCTTCCATCGACCGAGACCAAGGTCTCATTCCCGACATTTTGCGAATTCGCTTCAAAGGCAAAAAAACGGTCGTGAACGAACTTCACCCGCGCTAAATCCGCGCTCCCGCCAGCAGCCTGTTCCGTCCAGGTCGCCCCATCTGGAGACCGCAAAACGAGGCCCTTTTCGCCCACGGCAACAAAGGCGCCGTTCCCGTAGGCGACGGAGATGAGGGCTCCTGCACCGGGATGCGGAACCTCAACCCAACCGTCGACACCCGCGGCGGCGCGGAACGAAAAGCAGAGAAGAGAAACCCAAACCGCCGAAAACCCTTGGAAGCACATAAGCGAAGATTTTATATCCACCATAAACAAAAAGGGCAAGAACGATCGCCTTGCATCGGCGCTTGCGTGGCGCTTCCAATTCGAGGCCAAAAAAACTGTCCAATTCTTCGCAATTGTCGGAAGTACTCCCGAAACCCTTGAAATCGCAAATTTCGGACCAGCGAGCCGCCTGGAAAGCCGCTGCGCGCGAACAGATTACCTGGCTGTTCTTGCGCGGACGACGGGAGCTTTTGCTTTTGGCTTGCGGCCAGGTCGCGGGAAGCGGAAACGCTCATCGCCGGAGCCGATCGGGAATCTCCAAAGACAAAACTGAAACAGTCAACTCTAACACAGCATGAAAATAGAATTATCCGCAGTGGCTTTCGCCTTCGTGGTGGCGAGCGGCCTTTGCTTCGCCGAAGACAAGGCGCCGGCCGATGATTGGAAGCCCGCCTCCTCCAACCAGGCGGGAAAGGAATACCCCAAGGTGAATTCGGAAGGACGCGTCAAGTTTCGCATCGTCGCGCCTGAAGCCAAAAGCGTGGGCTGCACCTTCTGGGGAAGCAGTGAATTTGTGAAAGGCGAGGACGGCGCCTGGTATGGCTACACCCGGCCGCTGGACGAAGGCTTTCACTATTACGCCATCAAGGTCGACGGGGCCGAAGTTCCGGACCCGAACAGCCTCTATTTTTTTGGCGCGATGCGCTGGGGGAGCGCCGTCGAACTGCCGGCCAAGGATCACGACTTCTACGCTCTGAAAAATGTCCCCCACGGGCAATTGCGGGAAATCTACTTTCACTCCAAAAGCACCGACGCGGAGCGCCGGGCCTTTGTTTACACCCCGCCCGGATACGATCTGAATTCCGGCCAGCGTTATCCGGTGCTTTATCTGCAGCACGGTTGGGGGGAGAACGAATATGGCTGGGGCGCGCAAGGGCACGCGGCCTGGATCATGGACAACCTGATCGCGGAAGGCCAGGCCAAGCCTTTCATCATCGTCATGACCTACGGGATGACGAATGACACAAAGCCGGGCGGCCTGAGGAACTTTGATATCGCGCCGTTCGAAACGGTGCTGGTGCGCGAACTCATCCCGCACATTGACGCCAATTTCCGCACGATGGCCGACCCGGCTCATCGGGCCATGGCCGGCCTTTCGATGGGCGGCATGGAAACCAAGATGATCACCCTCAAGAATCTCGATCAATTTTCCCAAATCGGCCTGTTCAGCGGCGGGTCGATCACGCTGGACGACGCCAACAAGACGCCCGGCTTCAAGGAAAAGGTCAAATTGGTCTTCGTGAGCTACGGGAGCCGGGAACTGGAAGGCGATCGCAGCCGGCGCGGAGACCCGAAAGCGGACATGGAGGCGCTCAAGCAAGCTGGCCTCAACAGCCACTTTTACGTCTCGCCCAATACCGCGCACGAATGGCAGAGCTGGCGGCGCAGCTTGCATGAAATCGCGCCTCTGCTATTCAAAGATTGAAACACGAAAGAACTAACCCCTTCCGACCCACCCTCTTTATGAAAATCGCATTGATCGCGTCTCTGGCGTTGATCCACCTGTCCGCCGTGGCCGCCGACATCAGCGGGATCTGGAAAGCCGAATTCGACACGCAAATCGGCTTGCAGAAATACAGCTTCACCTTCCAGCAGGAAGGAAGCCGCCTCACCGGCAAGGCGACTTCCGATATCGGCGGGGAAAAGCGCCAAACGGAGCTGAAGGAGGGCAAGATTGAGAATGACGCCGTTTCCTTCATTGAGCCTTTGAACTTCCAGGGCAATGCACTGCAAATCAGCTACAGCGGCAAGGTGGACGGCAATGAAATCAAGTTCACTCGCAAGATTGGCGATGCCATCACCGAGCAACTGGTGGCCAAACGAAGCGCACCTATCATTGATCTGAACGGTCCATGGCAGGCGGAGTTCGACACGCAGGTTGGCCATCAAAAATATCGCTTCGATTTTCAGGTGCGCGACGGGAAGGTCACCGCCAAGGGGACAGCTGAAACGGGCGATCAGAAGCGGAACATTGAATTCAAGGATGCCAAGCTGGCGGATGGCACCGTGACCTTCGTGGAAATGCGCCAGATTCAAGACCGGGAGATTGCGATCGAATTCAGCGGCAAAATCGGCGAAAAGGGAATTCAGTTCACCCGCAAGGTCGGTGATTTTGGCAGTCAGGAGGCGCTGGCGACCCGCGTGCCCCCGCCGCCTGCGGGGGCTGAACGGCCCGGCGGCCGTCCCCGTGGCGGCTTCGGCGGACCGATCGAGCTGGGTCCGGATGACAAAGCCGCCTTTCCAAATCCACCGCAGGGTTTCGATCAAGAGCGCGCCGGAATCCCGCACGGCGCCTTGGAAATGGTCGAGTACGAGTCCAAATCGGTCGGGGCCCGGCGCAAAGCGCTTGTTTACACGCCGCCGGGTTACTCTTCGGCCCAGAAGTATCCCGTGCTCTACCTGCTGCACGGCATTGGCGGGGACGAGAACGAATGGCGCCGCGGCGGGCATCCCGAGATCATTCTCGACAACTTGATTGCCGACAGGCGGGCCGTGCCGATGATCATCGTGATGCCGAACGGCCGGGCGCAACCGGACGACCGCCCCGGCGACAACGCGATGGCGACCGCGCCCGCTTTTGGGAAGTTCGACAAAGACCTGCTGGGTGATCTCATTCCCTTTATCGAAGCGAAATACTCGGTAAAGGCCGATCGGGAGGACCGCGCATTGGCCGGCCTCTCAATGGGTGGCGGACAATCGTTGAATTTCGGCCTGGCGAACCTGGACACGTTCGCTTGGGTGGGCGGTTTTTCCTCGGCTCCAAACACCAAAGCCCCGGCGGAACTCGTTCCCGACCCGGACAAGGCGAAGAAGCAGCTGAAACTGCTCTGGATTTCCTGCGGCAATAAAGACGGCCTCATCCGCATCAGCCAGGGGGTGCATGCCTACTTAAAAGAGAAAGGGGTGCCTCACATCTGGCATGTGGATGAGCACTCGCACGACTTTCAACACTGGAAAAAAGCGCTCTACAACTTTGCGCAAATCACCTTCAAGGCGAACGCCACGCCCTGATCGCCAACACGCCCAAGAGGCCCAGATCTCGCTCGAAATCTTGGGCGATTAGCCCTTTGATCGCACGATGAATTACTGGAAGCGCCTTTTCCTCCTGTCGGCCGGTGGACTCATCATCGCCCATTCTCAGGCCGCGGAATCCCAGGCTCGTCCCCTGCATGTTCTCTATCTCGGCCCGGTGGAGGCCGGCTCACGCGGTGGCGGGTTCGGCGGCGGGCGGACAAACTACGTTTATCTGCCTGGGCAAACCCTTGCCCCGGGGGCGATCTACTTCGACCATGTTACCCGCAGCACCAACCTGACCGGGCCCTACCTGGGCCACTTCGACGCCGTGGTGCAGGTGATGCCGAACAAAGAGATCGGCCCAGCCCAACTCAAAATGCTCGAGGACTTCCGGAGCGCGGGCCGCCCGCTGATCAAATATGGCGAGCGGCCCACCGACGCCGTTCTGCAGGACGCCGTGCTCGGCGGCGTCAGCCCAAAGGCCAAGTCCGCCTGGGAATCTTTCGTCCGGACGCGCCCGCCCTTGCAGCGGCTGCCGGGCGAGGTGCCGAACTACGAACGCCGTCCCGAGCCGGTCCAATATCAAGCGCCGTTGTCGCCCGAGGACAGCATGCGTTACACGCAGGTGCCGGCAGATTTCGATCTTGAACTTTTCGCAGCGGAGCCGGACCTCGTAAAGCCCATCTACATCGCCTGGGACGAGCGCGGGCGCGCCTGGGTGGTCGAGGCGCGGGATTACCCCCACGGCCTGACGGCCGAAGGAGAGCCGGGCAAGGCGGACATCAAGATCTGCGAAGACACCGATGGCGACGGCAAGGCAGACAAGTTCACCCTGTTCGCGGAGGGATTGAACCTCCCCACCGCGTTGGTATTCGCCAACGGGGGCATCATCGTATCGGAAGCCCGCCACATGCTCTTTTTGAAGGATTCGAATGGCGACGACAAAGCCGATGTCCGGGAAGCCCTTCTGCCCGGTTGGGGAGTGGGCGACACCCATGCGATGCAGAGCAATCTCGGGCGCGGCTTTGATAACTGGCTTTACGGCGCGGTCGGGTATTCCAACTTTCGCGGCCAGGCGGGCGGCAAGGATCAGCAATTCGGCCAGGGCATCTTTCGCTTCAAGGCCGACGGGTCCGCTTTGGAATTTCTCCACCAATTCAACAACAACACCTGGGGCCTCGGCCAGAACGCCTCTGGCGATGTGTTCGGCTCGACCGCGAACGGAAACCCGACTTTTTACGGGTATCTCCCCGCCTACATCCTGAACCCGACCCAGCCCGGCCCCGCCCGGCGCGGGGGCAACGGATTTCGTCCCGGCTACCGGCTCGACTCGAATGACGCGGCGGATGGCGCGCCCGCCAATGTCCGCCGGCTCGCGTCCGCCAAATCCCTGGCGCCGGGAATGCGGATGCACCCGAACACTCCCAACGTCCGGATGGTCGATAACTTTGGCGGCTACACCGCCGCGGCGGGGCACGCGTTTATGGTGAGCGACGCCCTGCCGGCGCGGCTGCAGGGTAAAGCGCTGGTCAATGAGCCCACCGCCAAGCTGATCGGCATCATGGACATCGATCGCAATGGCGGCGGATATCAGGCGAGCGACGGGTTCAATCTTCTGGCGAGCACCGACGAATGGATGTCGCCCATCTTTTCGGACGTGGGTCCGGACGGCGCGATCTGGGTGATCGATTTCTACAGCTTTATCATTCAGCACAACCCGACGCCCAGCGTTCAATCCGCTGGCATTCAAGCCCAAACCGGCAAAGGCGGAGCGTATCAGACAGAAAACGATCTGCGCGACCAAACGCATGGGCGCATCTACCGCGTCGTCTGGAAGGACGGCCCCAAAAGCTCGATCCAGTCGCTCGCCAAGGCAAACGCGCCCCAACTCGCGGCCGCGCTCGACAGCGAGAATCAATTCTGGAACCTCACCGCTCAGCGGCTGATCGTGGACAAAAAGATCAACGAAGCCGTTCCGGCCCTCAGAAAGCGGGTGGCTTCCGGGAAAGGCGGCGTGAGCGCGATTCACGCCCTCTGGGCGCTCGAAGGCCTCGGCGCTCTCGACAAGGACACGCACCAAAAGGCGCTGCTCGACAAGGACGCGGCGCTGCGCCGGAACGCCATTCGCGCCTTGCCCGCGAACGACGCCGGCCGCCAACTGTTCTTCAGCAGCCCGGTCATCCAGGACTCCGACCTTCTGACCCGCCAGGCGGCCTTCGTGAAGCTGGCGGAGTTTCCCACCATTCCGGAAATCCAAACTGTGGTGGCGCAGCTCCCGCGGATCGCCATCAACACGGGCGACCCGTTCTTAAACGATGCGCTCACCCTGCTCGGCCGGATTCATAAAGTCACGGGCGTGGGAGCCGACGAAGCGAAAGTCGCCGCTGGCGATCCCAAGCGTGGCGAGGACCTTTTCTACAACAGCCCGATCGCCGCCTGCGCGACCTGCCACACTGCGAAAGGCAAAGGCGGCGAGGTGGGCCCCATCCTCGATGGGATCGCCATTCGTGCGGACAAAGCCTACATCGTGGAGAGCCTGATGGACCCGAACGCAAAGCTCGCCAAAGGCTTTGAGAATCTGACAATATCTCCCATGCCCCCGCTCGGACTGCTGCTGAAAGAACAGGAGGTCGCGGACATTCTCGCGTTCCTGGATACCTTGCGCACGCCGCCGAAGGACGGAATTACCACCCCGGCCAAAAAAACAACCTCATTCGAATAACCACCCAAAACGCCCAGCACCAGACCCCTTGTCCATGAAATCGCGATTCTCGCTTCCTCGCCTCCTCCGACCGGCCTATGCCGGCGCCATCGCGGCCCTGCTGGCTCTCGCCGCGGCGCCGCCGGTGCGCGCAGCCGATTCGGAGCAGCCGTCCGACGCCAGCCTCAAACTTGTCGCCGACCAACTCAGCGCCCCTATCGCCCTGGTTTCGATTCCGGACGGTTCCGGCCGGCTTCTCGTGGCGGACCAGCGGGGCGTCATTCATCTGATCGCCGCGGACGGGAAACGGTCTGAGCAGCCGTTTCTGGACTTGCGGGAGAAGTTGGTCGCCCTCAGCCCGGGCATGGAAGAGCGCGGCCTGCTCTGCGTGGCGCTGCATCCCCAGTTCAAAGTGAACCACAAATTTTATGTCGTCTACAGTGCCCCGCTCCGCAGCAGCGCGCCGCCGAAGTGGGATCATGTGGAACGGCTCAGCGAGTTCAAAACTCGCGGCGATGACTTCTCGGCCGCGGACCCGGCGTCCGAGCGCGTGGTCTTGGAGATTGATGAACCTGATTGGAACCACAATAGCGGCCGTCTCGCGTTCGGGCCGGACGGATATCTCTATTGGACCGTCGGCGACGGCGGCGCTTTCAACGACGTCGGCGACGTGGAGCGCGGACGCGGCCATCCGCCCGAAGGCAATGGCCAGAAGCTCGACACCCTGCTCGGCAAAGTTCTTCGCCTGGATATCGATGCCACCGCGCCCTATGGCATTCCCAAGGACAATCCATTCGCCGATGGGAAGAAAGGTTCTCCCGAGATCTTCGCCTACGGCTTCCGGAACCCTTGGGGCATTTCTTTTGACCGCGGCGGGAAGCATGATTTGATCGTGGTCGACGTGGGCCAGGATCGCTGGGAGGAAATTAACGTCGTCGTCAACGGCGGGAATTACGGCTGGCGCCTGCGCGAAGGCTTTGACGGATTTGACCCGAAAGACCCGCTGCACGCGCCAACGAATTCAGTTTCCGTCGGCGCCGATGGGAAGCCTTTTATTGATCCCGTCTTTACCTACAAAACAATGCGGGGCCGCGGGACCGATCCAGACTCGTTCGGGGTGACGATCACAGGCGGGTACGTCTACCGCGGAAAGGCCCTCCCCTCCCTGGCGGGCAAATACGTTTTCGCGGATTGGTCGCGCAACATGGCGATCCCGGACGGGACGCTTTTAGTGGCAACCATCCCCCCGACTGGCCCCGGCGCGGCCCGCTGGACGGCTCAACCGCTCGGAGTAAAGGGATTCAAGGGCGGACGCATCAGGTCCTATATCTGGGCGCTTGGCGAGGACGCAGCCGGAGAGCTCTACGTCATGGCCAATGGAATCAATTCGGTCGCCAATGGCCGAGGGAAATTATTCAAACTCGTCCCGCCGTAAATCGACATGAAGCCGATTCTTAAACAAAACATCAGCAAAGCGATTGTCGCCGCCGCGGGGCCATTTCTCCTCTCGGCCCTGTCGGTTGTCAGCGCCTGCGCCGCGGATGCGTTAAGGCCAGACTCCGACGGATACATCCGAGATTGGCTGTTACTCGCTCCCATTCCCTTGGCCGAAGGCGAAGCCGGTTCCGATGCCCTTTTCAAGGAACAGATCCGGGGTGAAGCCGCGCTCCGGCCAAAAAGCGGCGACACGGTGAAGATTGGCGGAAAGGAGCTCACGTGGCAGAAGATCACCGCCTCGACGAATTACTTTGATTTCAACGCCGTGCTTAAGACGCAGAATGATCACGCCGCCGGCTACGTTGCCACCTATATCGAGTGCGAAACGGAAATCCCCGGAGTGATTTTGGCGGTGGCGAGCAACGACGAGGGGCGCATTTATTTCAACGGAATCGATATCTACGCATTCAGCGAACCACGCCCGCTGCTGCTGGACGCCGATAAAGGCCGGATCACCCTGAAGAAGGGGGTCAACGTCATCGTTTTCAAAGTGATCAACGAGCAAAACGCCTGGCAGGGAGCGATGCGCCTTCTCGACAAAACAGGCGCGCCCTTGAAAGGCATTCAGATCAAACTCTCGCCCGGAGCCGCCGCGGACCAGGCCCAAATCAAATGAACGCACTCACCTCCATATCTCGCGCCACTGGCCTTTTCGCCGCGGCGCTGGCCCTTATTGTTTCCACCAGCCAGGCAGCCACTGCGACTACGCTCAAGGATGTGTTTCAGGACCGCTTCCTCGTGGGCGTGGCGGTCAACCGCAGCATGGTGGCGGGCGGCGCGGGCTTCCGCCGAACCGCGCAGCAAAATGAGAAGGACATCGCGCTGGTCAAAGCACAATTCAATCAGATCTCGCCGGAAAACGATCTCAAATGGCAGCTCATTCATCCCCGGGAAGGCAACGAAGGCTACGACTTCGCTCCAGCGGATGCTTTTGTGAACTTTGGGCTGAGCAACAAAATGTATCTGGTCGGGCACACGCTGGTCTGGCACAGCCAGACGCCCAACTGGGTCTTTGCGGGAACGAATCCGCCGCCCGCCAGCGCCACCAGCGCCGCCCCCGCGGAAGCAAACCCGGCCGGGACGAACCAGGTCGGGAGGGGCCGGTTTGGTCCAGGCTTCGGACGCTATGCCGGCCCCAGGGCCTCGCGCGAGGAACTGCTCGAGCGCATGAGCAACCACATTCACGCGGTGGTCGGCCGTTACAAAGGCAAGATCAAGGCCTGGGACGTGGTGAACGAAGCCATCGCCGATGGCTCCGACACGAATCTGCTGCGGAACTCGCTCTGGCTGGAAATCATCGGACCTGACTTTATCGCCAAGGCCTTTCAGTACGCCCATGAAGCGGACCCGGACGCGATTCTTCGCTACAACGACTACGGCCTGGAAAATCCGGCCAAGCGAAAAAAGTTGATCACGCTGATCAAGTCGTTGCAGGCGCAGAAGGTCCCGGTCCATGCCATCGGTTCCCAGGCGCATGTCAACGTCTCGATGACCTTTGAGACGATGGACGAGGCTCTAAAGGACCTCGCCACCCTGGGCCTGCCCATTCACATCACGGAACTCGACGTGAACAGCGCCACGGGCGGCCAACGCGGGTTCGGAGCGGATATCGCCGCAAACGCAAACGCCACCCAGGGCGGGCTGGTGAGTGAGGCTGACAAAAAGCTGAGTGAAGCTTATGCCGGAATCTTCCGCGCATTTCTCCAGCACCAGGACGCGATCAAAATGGTCACCTTCTGGGGGGCGAACGACGCCGTCTCCTGGCGGGCGCAAGGCAAGCCGCTGTTGTTTGACGGCGACTGCCAGCCGAAACCGGCTTTCGAGGCGGTGGTGACCGAGGCCAGGAAATCTTCAGGCTCCCGATGAACGGCCTGCTCCCACATCGACGCTCGGCGTTGCAACGAGCCTCACTGTCCGTTGTGGCCTTTCTGCTCCTGGTTTCGCGATCCTGGGCGCTGGAAGGGCAAATCCAGGTGCATGATCCCTCCACCATTGTTCGCTGCGATGGCAGGTTCTACACCTACGGGACAGGAGGCTCCTGCCTCGTTTCTGATGATGGCTGGACCTGGATGCGGGGAACCGCCCCTCCGCGCCGGGGCCTCGCGCCCGATCTGATCCATCTGCCCGATCGCTACTGCTTGTACGTCGCGCGAAATGTCGGGGCTCAGCCGAAAGCGGAAATCAACCTGCTTTGGAGCAAAAGCCTCGACCCGAATTCCCCGGACTACAAATGGGAAGAAGCCGGCGTAGTCGCCGCATCGGATGGGGTGGAAGACTGCAACGCGATCGACCCGGGCGTGCTGCGGGACCCGCAGGACGGCCGTCTCTGGCTCGTTTACGGCTCTTACTTTGGCTACATCCGCCTGGTTGAGCTGGATCCGATGACCGGCCAGCGCCTGAACCCGGGCGACACCCCGGTCAACCTCGCGATTAATTGCGAGGCCTCCGTTCTCATCCAGCACGACGGGTGGTACTATTTGCTGGCCACTCACGGCAGCTGTTGCCGCGGGGCGGACTCCGGTTACAACATCCGCATGGGACGCTCCCGCAAGATCACCGGGCCGTACCTGGACCACACCGGCCTCGACATGATCAAAGGAGGCGGCACGCTCTTCGCCGGATCAACCGGTCGGCATATCGGTCCGGGACATTTTGGCCTTCTGGACCTCGGTGACGGCGTGGAGAAATTCTCCTGTCATTACGAAGCAGATCTCGACCGCGGCGGGGCGAGCGTGCTCGACATTCGCCCGTTGCTCTGGACCGACGGCTGGCCCGCCGCTGGCGAAAATCTCCCGGAAGGCATCTACGCCATTGAATCCGCCCGCACCGGGACATCGCTCGAACTCGCCGTTCAAGGCGTGCCGGTCGGCGGCGCCCGAGTCCGGCGCGGACCGCCCGGGCCCGGGGAATCCGGTGGAACGAATTCACCTGGCGGACCACCCGGGGGCATTTTCGCCGGAACAGGCCGCGGTCCGATTCCCCCGCAAAACGCGGCCGACGTCTCCACCAACTGGCCGGGCGGTGAGATCGATGTCCGGCTGGCGAACTTTCTGGGCCAAGCGCAGCAAAAATGGACGATCAGCGGAGTGACCAACGCCGGCGGCTATCCCGGCTCCCCTTACTTCAAGATCGTGCTGGCCGGAACGGGTCGAGCCCTCGCGGCGTCGGCCGAGGGCGAACTGATCACGACATCCGCGTTCACGGGAGCGCCTGAACAACTCTGGCGCATCGACCAGCTCACCGACGGCACGTGGCGCATCGCCCCCAAGGCCGCGCCCGATTCCCGGGAACCGCTGGCCCTGTGCGCCATCGGCGGCAGTTCCGCCACGCTGTCGAAGTTCAATGCCGCCAGCGACCGGCATCGGTGGAAATTGAAAGCTCCCTGACCTCTTGAATGAACAGGATGAACCTGCCTAAAAGAATGCTGCTGCTCTCGCTCGCGTTGATCAATGCCCCATTGATCAACGGCTCTGCAGCGGAATCCGCACCTTCCGCAACGGCCTCGCTCCTCCGCCCGGCCTCTGCCGAAAAGGCGCCTGATCCAGACGGTTTTATTCAACGCTGGCTGATCCTGGAACCGATTCGCTCCAACACCCCTTTGACCGACAACGCGATCCTGGAAGCGGTAAAAAAGGAGTATTTTCCCGACCAGATGAGCGTGCTGCCGGGCGACGGTGACAAGGTCAAGGCTGGAGGCGCGGAACTAACCTGGCACGCCGTCGACACGACCGCCTACAATGTCAACCTCTACCACTTCGCGCATCAGCACGGAGCGCCGTCGTCTTTCGTCCTTTTCTGGGCGGTGACGATCATCAATTGCCCGGAGGAACTGCGCGCGGTCCGCCTCGCCATCGGCTCCAACGCGGCCTCCGTCTGGTGGGTGAATGGGCAGCAAGTCATCGGCATTTACGGTGACCGCCAAACCGTCATCGACGACGGCGTGTCGAAACGCCTGACGCTCAGAAAGGGGCCGAACGTCATCCGCTGCGCCGTATTCAACGGCGGCGGCGCCACGGATTTTTGCGCCCGCTTCCTCGATGCAGATGAAAAGCCGCTGAGAGCCTTCACGACCACCCTAAGCCGAGGCGCGCCTTAAGAGGGCGCGAGTAGACCACACGCACCCATGATCTCAACTTTCCTCCACACCGCCCGCTGCGCCCTCGCGTTTTGCGGGCTGCTGGTCTTCGGCCTGAATGCCTCCGCCAAAGACACGAATTTCTGGATTTTCCTTTGTTTCGGCCAATCCAACATGGAGGGATTTCCAGGAATTGAGGAGCAGGACAAAACCGGAGTGGACGAGCGTTTCAAAGTGTTCGCCGCCGTCGACTTTCCCAGCCAGGCGCGGACCAATGGGCATTGGTATCCCGCCGTGCCGCCGCTCTGCCGGCCGTCCACCGGCCTGTGCCCGGCCGATTACTTCGGCCGAACGATGGTTTCCAACCTGCCGCCGCAAATCAAAATCGGCGTCGTGAACGTCTCGGTCGCCGGCTGCAAAATCGAATTGTTCGCACCGGACAGTTATCACGCCTACGCCACGAATGCTCCCTCCTGGATGAAGAACATCATCGCCACGTACGGAGGCAATCCGTATCGATATTTGGTGGATGCCGCGAAGCAGGCGCAAAAGGATGGGGTCATCAAAGGAATCCTCCTGCACCAGGGCGAATCGAACAATAAGGACCAGGATTGGCCGAAAAAGGTCAAAGGCATCTATGACCATCTGCTGCACGATTTGAACCTCAAAGCCGAAGAGACCCCGCTGCTCGCGGGCGGGCTGGCCCCCGCGGACCAGGGAGGGGCGTGCGCTGGGATGAATGCGATCATCGAGGAGCTGCCCAAGACCGTTCCTGCCGCCCGTTTTGTTCCTTCGGAGGGTTGCGAGACGCGGCGCGACCATCTGCATTTCACCCCCGCCGGCTATCGGGAGCTCGGAACGCGGTATGGGTTGGAGATGCTGTCGGCGCTCGGCTACAAGCGCGAAGCGGGCCGATAACCCGAATCCGCCCGCTGCCATGTCAACCCAACCGACGCAACCCTCCGAAGCCGACAGCGGCCGCATCAGGCCCATCGAGTACATCGGCTATGCGCTCGGCGACACCGCTTCGGGCCTGTTCTTTCACACTTTCAACATTTTCCTCACCTACTACTACGTCGATGTCTGGGGCATCCCGGCGACGGTTTTACTTTGGCTGCTGCCCGCAGTCCGCGCCTTTGGCGCATTTGATGATGTCATCATGGGACTGATCGCCGACCGGACAAACACGCGTTGGGGCAAGTTCCGGCCGTATCTGCTCTTCGGCGCGATTCCCTACGGCATCTGCGGTTACCTGATGTTCCTGGGACCCGATTTTAGTCCTCAAGGAAAGATCATCTACGGCGCCGCCACTTACGCGCTCATGCTCTTGAGCTACACCGTCATCAACGTGCCCTACTCCGCCATGCTCGGCGTGATCAGCCCGTCGCCGCGAACGCGCACGGTCGCATCGACCTACCGGTTCGTGGGTGCCTTTGGCGCCGCGTTCCTGATCTCATTGTTCGTGCGGCCGCTCGTCAAATATCTGGGCGCCGGAAGCGAGATTCGAGGCTTTCGACTGACGATGGCCATCTTCGCGATCATCGCGGTGATCCTGATATTCATCACGTTTATCACCACGAAAGAACGGGTCACGCCCTCCCCGGAGCAAAAAAGCAACGCCCGAGAGGAACTGGGGGAACTCTTCAAGAACTGGCCGTGGGTGGTGCTCCTCCTGACTTCCATTTTCTCGAATGCCTTCTCCGCGCTTCGCTCCGGCAGCACGATTTTCTACTTCAAATACGTGCAGGGCTACGGATCGGCCCCGGTACTCTGGGGCCTGGATCATACAACGCTTTTTCTGACCAGCGGGGCGCTCGGCCTGGTTTTAGGCACGCTGTGCCTCGGCCCCATGGCGCGAAAGATCGATAAAAAATACTACGCCGCCGCCCTGAGCTTGATGACGGGGTTGTGCTTTCTGTTGTTCTTCTTCCTGTCCAAAGGCCATTTCGGCCTGATGATCGCTCTGAACATGGCCGCGCAATTTTGCGCCGGCCCGACCTCGGCTCTGACCTGGGCGCTTTATGCGGACGTGGCGGACTACGGGGAACAGAAATTTGGCCGCCGCTCCACAGGCCTGATTTACTCCGCGTCGCTTTTCTCGATCAAGGCCGGCATTCTCGCCGGAGGCTTTCTGGTTCCCCTTTTCCTGGCCCAATTCGGCTACGTGAAAGGCGCGGAAACGCAAACGCCGCGAGCGCTGCTCGGCATCGCTCTCGCGTTTTCGATCGGGCCCGCGCTTTTCGCGCTGCTCAAATGCGCAGCTCTGCTGATCTACCCGCTGAACCAGCAGCGCGTGGACGAGATAGAGCAAGCGCTGATCGCGCGCCGGGCCGCTGCTTCTGAACCTAAAATTGCATGAAGATACGCAATCCGATTCTTCCCGGATTTAACCCCGACCCCTCGATCGTGCGGGTAGGTGAGGATTACTACATCGCGACCTCGACCTTTGAGTGGTTTCCCGGGGTCCAGATTCATCATTCGCGCGATCTGGTTCACTGGCGCTTGCTTGCCCGCCCCCTGCGCCGCGCCTCCCAGCTCAACCTCCTCGGCGATCCGGATTCGTGCGGCGTCTGGGCTCCCTGCCTGAGCTGGGCGGATGGGCTGTTCTGGCTGATCTACACGGACGTGAAGCGCTTCGGCCGCGCCAGCGTTGCGGGGGCAAGCGGAGCCTCCATGCGGGACTTCCACAACTATTTGGTCACAAGCCCGCGAATTGACGGGGATTGGTCTGACCCGGTTTACCTCAACAGCAGCGGCTTTGATCCCTCGCTTTTTCACGATGCGGATGGACGGAAGCACCTGCTGAACATGCTCTGGGATCATCGGCCGGGCGCGAATCGGTTCGCAGGCATTGTCCTGCAGGAATATTCGGTGAAAGAGCGCCGGCTGGTTGGCGAACGGGTCAACATTTTCAAAGGCACCCCGCTGGGGCTGACCGAAGGTCCGCACCTCTACCGGCGAAATGGCTGGTATTACCTGTTGACCGCGGAAGGAGGAACCAACTTCAGCCATGCGGTGACTCTGGCGCGCTCGCGCAACTTGACCGGCCCGTATGAACTCCATCCGGACGGCCAGATTCTGAGCGCCCGGCAGCGGCCCGATTGCGAGCTGCAACGCACCGGGCATGCCGATCTCGTGGAAACTCCAAACGGCGAAACCTACATGGCCTACCTTTGCGGACGCCCTTTGCGCAACCGCGGCCGATGCACGCTGGGACGGGAAACGGCGATTCAACGGATGACCTGGGGAGAAGACGGCTGGCTGCGGACGCTCGATGGGCAAGGCCTTCCGACCATCGAAACACCCGCACCCTCCCTGCCCCCCCACCCCTTTCCGGCGCCCCCCGCGCGCGAAGATTTTGATGGATTGGAACTCCCGATCGATTTCCAATGGCTTCGAACCCCATGGCCGGAAGAAATTTTCAGCCTTTCCGCGCGCCCGGGCTGCCTTCGGCTCGTCGGACGGGAAACCTTGGGCAGCCTCTTTCGCCAGTCTCTGGTGGCCCGTCGCCAGCAGGCGCATTGTTTCAGCGCGGTCACCGCCGTCGAGTTTGAGCCGGACCATTTCCAGCAACTCGCCGGGCTGGTTTGCTACTACAACAGCGCAAAATTCCACTACCTATGCATCTCGCATGACGAAAAGATTGGAAAACATCTCCGGGTGATGACCGGCACTCCCGATTCGACCTTGAGCGACTCCTTCACCCCCCAGATTCCGCTTCCATCGGGCAAGCCCGTCGGCCTGCGGGTGGAAGTCGATTACGACCGAATGCACTTCGCTTATCGCATCGAGGGCGCAGATGCGGAATGGCGTTGGCTTCCCCAACAATTCGACGCCAGCATTCTCTCGGACGAGGCGACAGTCCCAGGCTTCCCCAATTTCACAGGCGCGTTCGTAGGGATGGCATGCCAGGACATGGGGGGCGCGGCCAAACACGCGGATTTCGACTTCTTCGAATATCAAGAACGAGATTACCAGCCCACTCCGTTCTGCGGGGGATAGCCAGAAAAGGAAGCGCCCCCCGGACTGCCGGGAAACGAGGAATTATGAGGCGCGCCCGGTGGGGCGGATTTAGGAAAGCGGAACCCAGTGGGGTTCGTCGCGGCGGTAGATTCGAGGCAGGCAATCCCCGAGTTGATGGCGCCCGGCTTCCTCAAAAAAAGCCATGCGCGCTTCCCCCTGCGTGCAATGTTCCGAAATCAACCCCTCGGCTTCCGAAAACAGAATAAAATCCGCTTCCGACTCGATCTGCTCGAGAGGAACGATGTCCCGCGTCAACGTTTTCATAGAGATACTCCCCGTCTCCAAAACGAAAGAATTCTACGTCCATCGGTCTATCGGCAGAGCTCTGAATAACCTTGAATCCAAAATCCAATATACAGACTGAATCCAACGAACCGCACCGGGCGAAAACCCTCCGCAGCTCTGTGAATAGAGAAAATCGAAAAGGAAGGCAAGCTTTTAGTATAAGCGAATCACATACCAGCCGTTGAACGGGATAAAGTTGCGCAAGCCAGCGGCCGCCGTCGCCGCCTTTTTGGGAATATGACGCCTAACGGCTCAATCCGGGAGTGACTCACGCGGATCAGCAGGCAACGCCTGATCGGCAGATCGGAGATTTTCCCCATCCAGGGCTGGGCGCCGCGTTGGAAAATCGGCCTCCAGCGGTCGAACGGAACGGGTTAGAGAATCAAAGCTGGCTCCGCTCCGAGGGTTCCCTGGAGCTCTTCCAGATAAGTATCGGAGCTGACCCGCCGAAAATGCGCCCGGGCATCCATCAGGCGGTCCTCGATAGTCAGGAGGTAAACTTCATCGACCTCGTTCGAATTGGCGATAAACCGCTGGAGAGCGTCCACATGGCGCTGCCAAAGCGCGGTGTCCACGCGCTGCTTGGCGAGCAAACGTTTCCGATACCAGTCGCTGCCCTGAAGAGCGCGCCGGGTGAAGAGGCTGCGGATCTCAGGCGAGTTCAGGTTTTTCCCCTCGTAGGATCCCCGCGCCATGATGTGCAGCAGAGCTTTGAGCGGCGGGCAGGCGAACTCCACCGTTCCGTCGTTGAAATATTGCTCCGCCACGCGTTTGTGGGTCCCGACGATATTATCCATGCCGTCCACGAAAATCTCCAGGTCCTGCAGTTCCGGCCGCAGCATTTCGGGCGTAAGCACAACATGCGGGTGGTTGAAAACGCGCCCAAAGTAATGAATGACAAATTGCTTCGTGATCCGGTGGCCGAGACGGCTGGCCAGAACCGGCTTTCCGTCATGGGTGAAATCCTGGCATTTCTCCAGGTAGCCCTTGGCAATCATGTCTTGAGGATCCCGCTCCTGCTCGGTCATGCGCGACCAAATCTCCGGCACGAGCAGACTGATATCGTGATCGACCCGGATATGCGGCCCGACATAGCCCGCCGCGGTCACGAAGGCGCTGTGCCCGGTGAGGAGATAAGAGACCAGCGTCACGTTCAAGTCGTAAATGGTGGGCAACGCGTTGAACGGCCCTTTGGTGAGAGCGCCTTCGGAACCCGCCCCGGTCGTCGAGGGGGACTTGCCGGTCATCGACGAAATGTACTCCATGAAAAGCTCTGGCAGCTCCATGAAATGGATCGGATTATAGACCGCAAGCGGACGGATCCGGGCCGCGGTGTCCGGCGGATTATTCCGGCGGCCAGGCACAACAGCGCCCACGGGCGTCAGCACCGGTTCGTTCAACGCCAACCGCCGCTGCAGCCGCGTAGCCATTTCCGCGAGGTACTTGTCGCGCGGGCAGGCCAGATCGGGACGGAGCTGAAGGTAACGGGGATTTTTCGAAGGCTTCCCTTCCACCAGGCGCGGGCTGGCTGAGCTGACGAAGAACTTCGGATGCCGCTCCTTGGCGGCTTGTTCGATCAGCTTCTGCATCGGCTCGGTGAATTCGTCGTAAACAATGGCGTCCTCAATGATCGCCCGGGCATCGCTCCGCGTGAGCGGCTGGTAGTTGGAGAAGAAGTTGCCGCCGCGGGCAAAGTCGGCCTCCGTCTGCTTGTCGTAGCCCCGATGAATCGCGTCGTCCGGCCGTTGAAACAGGCGGCTCTCGCAATTCAGCACGAACTTCGCGGAGTAATCGTTGGTGCGGTAACTCCGCAGAATGAACGGGGGCACCACCACCGACGCGGTAATGTCATCCTCCATCGAGAGCTTGGCCGCCGGATGAAAGTCCTTGCGCAAGCCGAAGGTGCGCCACGATCCATCCTTCTCGAACCCCACGCGCAGATAGTTCGAAATGACCTTGGTGTTATCGACTTTCAGCTCGTTACCCGGAATCCCGTTCACCGCGTCCACGGTGAAATGCTCGCGCCAGTTCCGACCCCACTCCGGCTTGTAAAACCGCTTCACCACGAAGACGAGCTCCTTGATATATTGCGGAATGGCATTGATCCAGGCGTTGTACTCCGGGGTGTACTCGGCTTCGGAAGGAGTGAGCAGCTTGATCACGGACCCGAGCGAACGCTCATGGCTCAGAACCGGCCGGCTGTCCTTGCGCGTGCGATACGCCTCCTGGAAGCGGTCCGAATAATCACGCTCGATCAGTTCAGCAACGCGGTCGAAGTCCTTCTGAAAATCGGCGACGTAAATGGGGCCGTGAATGATGGCGTCGCTGATCGGCTTGGAGATTTCGGATTTGCCGCCGCCGGAAACGGTGCAGGGCTTGTGGCAGAGCAGCCCTTCCGCCACCGTGCCGACCAGCCGCCAGGAATGCGTGCCCGGCACCTTTTCCATGTGCACCTTGTAACCGGACGGGCGCAGATAGACCTTGCCGGCCAGAAGCCGGATGGTTTGCTGCCCGCCTTCTGTTGGCCAGCTCACCGAGCCTTTCTTCAGGTCGAAAAAGACGTTCTCCGGCACATAAACGATCTCGGGATGCTGTTTGTCGATCGCATGGCCTTCGGGCTGCAGCTCGAAAGCGTTGCCGTAGAGCTCCTGGACCTCCTGAAAATTATGGCCCAATTGCCGGACGTGCAGGTTGCCGCTGAATTCCTCGCCCAAGTCATAGCTCGGGTAGACCAGGGCGCCGCCCGCGTGCTCTTCCTCAGTATTGCCAAAGAGATTGGCGGCAAAACTGATTTGCGTCTTAACCTCCTTTTTGCAGTAGCCGTAGTAGTTGTCCGCGATGACGGTCACCATCCCTCCGGAGGCGTCCCGGGACGTGATCTTGAAAGCGCCGCCGTTGTTGTATTTCTCGCTCTCGTCGCGCCAGCACATCCCGTCGCGCCGCTGCCGGTCAGTCGCCTGATCGTAGTGAGGCAGGCCGACCTCTTTTTTTGTCAGAGTGATGAGATGCGGGGCCAGAATCACGCAGCCGGTATGGCCGGTCCAATGATAAACATCCAGCGCGGCATCATTGCGGGAAAGGTATGGATCGCCCGCGTTGCCAAAAATGCTCTCCACAAAATCGAGGTTGCTCACCAGGCTGCCCGGCGCGAAAAACCGGATCTCCATCGACTTGTAGGAAGTGAAGCCGGGCACGCTCGGGCAAACAATCGGCCGCAGCAACAGTGAGATGAAGCACTCCGCCGGTTTCGATTGCCGCGAGGTAAAGGGCAGCTTCAGGAAATCGTTTGGCGGCTGAAAAGCCCGCGCGAGCAGCCGGCCAAAGACTTCTTTGGGCACCGCCCGTTTGTCGTCCGGGATCGGCAAGCCGCCCTCGGTCACATGAAAAATTCCCTCGGTGGTCCGGCGATCGCTTTTCGGATTGTGCAGCACACCCTGGCGCACCCGGTAGGAATTCAGGATGTCCGACGCAAACTCATCGTTATCCACCGGCACCGAAAGCGCGCGAGCCAGCCCCACGCGGTCCAAGACAAACGTTCGGCCCGGCAAACGAGCCGGGCCCGGCCCGAGCAGGCGGGCGAGATACGCTTCGATGCGCGCGTCCACCGGCGCCGTCTCGGCCGCGGCATCCTCCGAGTCAGGACGCGAATGGAGAATGGCGCGGGCAATTTCGTGAAATTCCTCCTCCGATTGGCTGTCGACCGGCGCGCACCCAAGCGCGGCCAGCTTCAAATTCACGGAGTGAACAATTTGGGCGGAGGCGTGTTCACTAAGGGCATCCTGACCTTGCATAATCACCAAGTTTCAAACGAGTTCGTCGCGAACTCAAAACATCGCAACGTTCGTGAAACCCGAAGAGCACGCAAGAATTTTCGGACGGTGCAAGCTTCCAAAAACTCACCTTTGCGGCTTGGATGAACAAAATCCATCCAATCGTTAAATATCGTTCACACCGAAGCCCCCGCCCCGCTCCTCTGCATCCTCCGCAAAAGTGAATATTTTAGCTGCGTCTCCCGGGCCGAATACAGGGCGATCCTCCAGCCGAGCGACCCGTCCAAAAAGCCGCCCCGCAAAATATAAGCGCGCAACAACCGGTAGGCCGCGTGGCTGAAGCCGGACCACGGCCCGGCGGTCTTCCCCTTCTCTGCCTGCGTTTCCGCCCAAAGACGGGCGTACTTTTGACAGCGCGCCCAGTGATCCGCCGCGTCGCGGAAGCTATGATGGTAGAGGTCCCCCGTGAGCGGCTTTACCTTTCCGCTGATTTCCAGCCGCTCGTGCACTTTGCCTCCGGCAAAACGCGCCCGATCGCGCCGAAACAGGCGCACCAACCGGTCCGGATACCAATCGCCGTGGCGAATCCAGCGCCCTTCATAGAGAACACAGCGCGGCATGCTAAAACCGGCCACCTCCAACGGAGGCTCCTGCGCCTTGATGGAAGCGACTTCTTCCCGCAGTTCGGGAGAGATTTCCTCGTCCGCATCCAGGCTGAAAACCCAGTCATGCGCAGCGAGGGAGAGCACCTTGTTTTTCTGGCCCACGTAGCCCTGCCAGGCCTGGAACTGAAAGCGCGCACCATAATCCGCGGCGATCCGGGCCGTTCGGTCGGTGCTGCCGGAATCGAGGATTACCACTTCGTCCACCAGGCTCTGGAGACTCTGCAGGCAACGGCCCAGATTGGCCTCCTCGTTCAAAGTGATGATGCAACATGTAATCTTCATCGGCTGGCCGCCGCCCTTTCCAGCACCGCCAGCGTTTCTTCCACGTTCCGGTCGAGGCTGAGCAACTCGTCTGGAACGGCGATGCGCTCTCGCGCCACGGCTCGGCGTTCGATCGCCCCGGCTGCCGCAGCGATGTCCGACGGATCCGCGACCACCTCGCCCCAGCCAGGCTGCACAATCAACTCCCCAGCCCCGTTGCAGGCCGAAGTGATCACAGGCAAGCCGGCGGCCAGCGCTTCAATGCAAACGTTGGCTGATGGTTCGTAGATCGGCAGGAACGTAAACAAATCTGCAGCCGCATAAAAGTCTTCGGTATTTTTCACGGGCCCCGCGAACAAAACATCCCGATCGCGCCCGAACGGTTTGCCCTTGCCCACAACCAGGAGCTTGATTCTCCCTGGGCCGCTCCAGCGGGCTCGAACCTTTTCGAGAGCGCGAATGACCTGCTTCAACCCTTTCCGCTCCCAACCAGAGCCCACAAACAGGCAAAGAAAGTCATCCGGTGCAATTTGGAACTGGCGGCGCACCGCTTCGCGATTGCCGGAGCGGAACCGCTTCACGTCGACGCCATTGCGCACCAGAACCATCCGGTCCTCCGGGTAGCCAAAGCACTCGCGAATCTCCCGCCACACCATCAAGGAGTTCACGATCACCCAGCCGGTGTTGGCCGGGTTGAAAACCTCCCGTTCGATCTGCATCATCTCGCGATGGAACCGGCCGGTAAAAATACGGCGCCACCAGGGTCCGAATTGCCGCCGCCGAGCCACCCACATCCGATGCACCCCATCGCCCGCCCGATAAACGTCCTGCTTCAGCGTTCGCTCAAGGCTGAACACGCAGTCGTAGCGCTCCTGGCTCACTGCTTCCCTCGCCGCCTCCGCAAAAGCTCGCGCGCGTTGCGCTCGGGAGGCGGTCGCCGCGATGGCCCGGACCTTGATGTTCGCAGGCGCGCCAGGCCACGATTCTGTGATCAGGTCGACTTCATGGCCCCGGGCCGCAAGGGCGCCGAGCAGCCGTTGCAAGTACAGCTCAGCTCCGCCGACCGTGGAGAAGGCGCGACGGATCAAAGCTAATTTCATGGGCGGCCAAGATTGCGAAGAGCCACGCCTCGGTCAAGCCCCGGCGAACGCCCGAGGGCTCACCAACCTCCTGGCTCTGGGCATTATACGCGGGCCTCCTGCTGCGTTGCTTGACAAAAAGTCCCGCTGCCGAACTATTCAGGGCTTCCAGCGGTCCGGATTGGCCGTTCGATTATGCAGCCGTTCGTCGATAAAAAGTTCAGATTGCCCCGCCTCTGGTCCAACGAAGAGTTGGCCCGCTTCGCGCCGCTTTTCGACGGGGACGTGGCGAACGTCAGCGGATGGAAGGACGAGGACAAGGCAGGGAGGCATTATCGCGACTACTTTACCTCGGCCCGCTCCTACTCCATCACAAATTACAAGTCCGAAGCCCGCGGCTTTCAGGGGATGGAAGGCGAAATCTTCCTCGATCTAACCGCTCCGCTCTCCGCCGACCTGCGCGGCCGGTTCGATGTCGTGTTCAACCATACCGCGCTGGAGCACATCTATGAGATGCGAGCAGCTTTCGCGAACCTTTGCGCCATGACGCGGGACATCGCCATCATCGTGGTGCCTTTCCTCCAGCCAATGCATTCGGACTACGGCGATTACTGGCGCTTCAGCCCTCAGGCGGTGGAAAAACTCTGGCAGGAAAATCAACTGGAACCGCTCTACCTCTCTTTCAATTCCCACCCAAAGGCCGCGGTGTATGTCTTTTCCATCGCCAGCCGCCATCCGGAGAAATGGGCCGGGCGGATTCCAAAAAAGACCGGCTTTGTCGACCCGTCAAAACCCCTGGATCGATTTGAGCCGTACTGCGGCTGTCACGCCCTCCCGAATACGGCCTACGCCCTTCTGCGCCGGGTGCGAAAATGGTGCGGCATCAAGTAGGACGGTTCAGAAACTCCAGAATTTCGGCCGCGCGATTTTTCCACGCGAACTTTCTGACATCCTCCCGCGCGTTTCGGGCGTAATCCTGGCAGCGGGAATCGCTCACGGCGCGGTCAATGGCCGGGAGGAGAGCATCCCGCGTGCATTCGGAAATCAGGAGCGCGTTCCGCTCGTGCTCCAGCACCTCGCAGGTCGATTCATAGCGCGGCGCGATGATGGGCCGTCCCGCCGCCATGTACTCGAACATTTTCATGGGGGACATGAACTCGGCCGATTGCGTTCCGCGCGTGTAAGGCATCACCAGAACATCCGACGCGTAAAGCCACGGAGGAATCTCGCGATTCGGCACAAAACCGGTGAACAGGACGTTGTCGACCTTCCGCTTTTCCGCCTCTGAGCGGTAACGTTGCACATCTCCCGGATTTCCACCCGCAAAAATAAACCGAAGCCCGGGCCGGGCCGCCGCGCAGTCCAGCAATTCCTCGATCCCGCGGCCGCGGTAAAGATGCCCGCAGTAGCCGACCGTGAGCTGGTCCGGCGCGAGCCCGGCGCGAACCTTGGCCGCGGCGCGGTCCAGTTCTGGCTCGAACCTTTCCAGATCCACCCCGTCATGCGCGACCAGCAGCTTCGATTCGGGCACACCCGCCTGCCGGTAGAGCCTGGCGAGCACGCCGCTGATCGCCACCAGGCCCAAAAAATCCGCCCGTTCCGTGGCTGCGGAAAAGTAGCGGCCCAGCGGGCCGGACAACCTTCCGTCTGGCAGCGGACGATGCGCCTCGAACGCGCATTTCCTGCGCCGACGCGCCGTCAGAGCCGCCAGCAGGGGGATGCGCGTATAAAAGAGATCATACTCGCGAGACCACTTGGCCAAGCTGGGCAGGAGCGACAGGCTGAACGACACGCTCCATCGGTCCTTGCTCGATCGAAATGGGATCAATCGCGGCGCGCGTGCGATTTCAAACACCCGGGGCGCTGCGTAGAAATCGAAGATTTCCTGGACGGGCACGGTCCGATTGGGACGGGCGAAAAGCGTCACGGAATGCCCCAGCGAACCAAACGCCGCGCACATCTTCATGATCTGCACGGTATTCGCCGCGGGACTCGGCAGAGTCGCATCCGCGAGGTAGGCAATACGCATAATCCCCTACTCCTTTCCGCGCAGCAGCACGTAAAAGCGCCCCAGCCAGGAATTCCGGTAAATGCGCAACTGATTGCCAAACCACGAGTCCTGCCGGTCCTTGACGACGAGGCGCTTGATTTTCGCCGGATCGGAACCGGCGAGGTTGATGCCGCGTTCGACGGTGTATTGCGCCACGAAACCCGCCTTCTTGCCCAACTCTTCGTAGCCCTCCTCCAAATGACCCCAGGGCCAGCAAAGGTGAAGCGATTCCTTGCCGAGCTTTTCCCGCAGCGTCTTTCGCGACGCCGCGAGGTCCGCTGCCAACTCACCATGGCGGACGGTCGCATCGGGAAATTTTTCGTCCCAGCGAATATGGCTGTGGGTATGCGAGTGGATGTTGAAAACTCCCTCCTTCTCCGCTCTCGCCATTTCCGACCAACGCATCATCACTTCGTCCCCGCGTCCGGCATTAATGGCTGCCTTGCAGGCCTTGTGGTCGGGCGTCGGCGGCAAACTTTGATTTCCTCCGGCGAAAGGCCGCGCCGGTCCATCGTGGGCCCAGCCGGTCACTACAAAAATCGTCGCCCGCAATCGCCGCCGCTTCAACTCCGGAAAGGCATAAACATAGTTATCGAGAAACCCGTCATCGAAGGTGATCAGAACGCTCCGCCGGGGAACGCTCCGCTCTCCTTTGATGAATCCCAGAAATTCGTCCGCAGTCAGGGTGTGGTAGCCTGCCCGAACGAGGTGGTCCATCTGCACAGCGAACGTTTGGGGCGAGACCGTGACCAAGCCCGGGCTTGGGCTCACATGATGATACATCAACACTGGAATGGACTGGCTCATGGCCGCTTCGGGCTTGCCCCCGTCTTTCTTTCCAGAATTTGCCCGCACAAACCTTCCACTTTGCCCACCATGGCGTCGCGGCTGAACGAAGCGCGCACGTGTGCCTGACCGGTTTCGCCCAGTTTTCGCGCTTCGGAAGGGTCGGCCATGACTCGTCGAATGAGGGCAGCGGCGGCGGCGGCATCGCCCGCGGGAAAGAGCAGGCCGGTTCGTTGATGTTGGATTAGTTCCGGCACGCCCCCCACATTGCTTGCCACCACCGGACGTCCCAAAGCCAGCGCTTGCGCCACGCTTTGAGGCACGCCCTCCGAGGTGGACGTGAGCAGAAACAAATCCGCGGCCAGCAACAGATCCGCCACATCGTCGCGAAAACCGAGAAACTGCACCGCGGCCTGGAGCCCCATCTCAGCCGCTGCTTTCCGCAAATGCCCGTCCAACGGACCATCGCCCGCGAGCAGAAGGCGCACATCCGGAACAATCTTCCGAACCTGTTGAATTGCGGCGAAAGCGGTTTCATGCGACTTCACCCGGCGCAAGATTCCGACCATGAGGATGATAAACGCGCCCGGCGGAACCCCCAATGACGCGCGAACCGCGTCCCGATCGCGCCGCGGCGCGAGTTTCTCGAGATCCACGCCGGTCGGGATGTTCGCGATGCGATCGGGAGAGAAGCCCGAGCGCACCAGATTTTCCCGAATTGCTTCTCCGCAGGTGATAATGCAATCCGGCAGAGCATGGACAAAATTCAGCAGATGCCGCTTCACCGGGATGTTCACATGCCGCGTCCGCACCAGCACCGGAGTTCCGGCCAGGCGCGCCGCCAGGCTACCAACCCAGGAATCGACTCCGCTATGCGTATTCACCACTTGCACCCGCTCGCGGCGCAACGATTGGGAAAGGCGGACAATCGATTTAAAATCAAAGGCGCGTTGAAAAGGCAGATACTGCACGCGAATGCCCCCTTCGGACGCGGGCCGGGCCAGCTTGCATTGACGGCGCGTGACGAGGGTCAGGTCATGGCCTCGAGCGGACAATCCGGTCATCTCGCTCACCACCCGAATCTCCTGCCCGCCCCAGCCATCGGACCACTCAGTGTGCAGAACTCGCATGCCAAATCTTGGAGATGCCCTGCGTTCGAGCCATTTCGCCAAACCGCTGCCGTTGACCGATCAACTCCTCGAAGGTCCCTTCCTCCACGATCTCTCCATGCGAGAGCAGGATGATTCGGTCCATCTTTGCCAGGGTGGAAAGGCGATGCGCCACGGAAATCACGGTGCGATGCTCTGCCAGATGGTCGATCGCCTGCTGCACCTGGGCCTCCGAGGCGGCATCCAGCGCAGCCGTGGCCTCGTCGAGAGCGAGGATCGGCGCCTGCCGAATGAAGGCGCGCGCAATCGCAATGCGCTGCCGCTGCCCGCCCGAGAGCATGATCCCCCGATCTCCCACCCGGGTTTTGTAGCCTTCCGGCGTTTGCATGATGAAATCATGGGCGAACGCGTCCCGCGCCGCCTCTTCGATCTCCTGCTGGGTCGCACCCGGCTTGCCGCAGGCAATGTTCTCCGCCACCGACTGGTCAAACAGCACGATTTCCTGGCTCACCAACGCCATTTGCTGGCGCAGATCGGACGTGGAAAGCTCGCGGATGTCCTGCCCGTCGATGGTAATCCGGCCGGCCTGCGGGTCATAAAAGCGGTAGAGCAGGTTGACGAGCGTGCTTTTGCCCGAGCCGCTCTCTCCGGCCACCCCAAGCTTCATCCCTCGTGGAATCACCAGGTTGAAGTCGCGCAGGATGGGCCGATCCCCATAGCCGAACGTGACGTTCTCGAAACGGATTTCCCCGGAGAAGGCGGGCATCGCGCGCGGCCGCTCCGGATCCTTCACGGTCGGCTCCTGCGCGAGAATCGCCGTCAGACGCTCAATCCCGGCGACCGCCTGCTCAAAATACATGTGAACGCCGGCGAGCTTCTTCACCGGACTGTAAATCGCCACTACCGCCGCCACGAAAAGAGCCAGATCCGAACCTGTTTTTTGCCGCCACAAGATATAGATGATCGAAACGGACAACCCGAACGCGCCAATGGTCTCGATCAGAGGATTGATCAGCTCTTTAGCCTGAATCTCTTTCATCCGCTGGTGCACCGAAGCGCTGGCGTGCTCGGCGAACCGTTCGGTGGCCTCCTTCTCCAGCTTGTAGGCTTTCACCAACCGGATGCTGGACAGGAACTCCACCAGCAGGCTCTGCTGGGATACGGCCGTTTTGGTATTTTTGCGGCTGGCGTTCCGCACCTTGCGGCCCAACACCCGCATCGGAATCACGCAAATCGGCAGAAAAGCTGCGGCGAACAGGGTCAATTCCCAATCGATCCAAAGCATGAAAGCGAGGGTGCAAACAATGGTCACCGGCTCCTTCACCAGATCCCCCACCCCGAGGTTCAGCGCCTTCTGGAGCGCCTGCGTATCGCCTTGCACATGGGTAATCATGTCGCCCATGGTGGCGCGATTAAAATAGTCGAGCGACAGGGTGCTGAGTTTGTAAAACACCTGCTGGCGCAGATCGTGGACCACCCGTTCGCTCACCCAGCCCATGCAGTAATTACTCAGAAAGCCCGCATACCCGCGAAACGCGAAAAGCAGCGGCAAGATCGCCAGCAGTCCCGCGGCCTGGCGCCAATCCAGCGGGCGGCCCGCCCGCGGCAGCCACGGGTCCATCTGCCCGGTCAAGAAATCGCCGGCCTTCCGCAAATTTGCCCGAAAGGAAAACGTGCCCGCCGCAGGCGCGGAGGCCACTGCGCTCGCGGTGTTCGTCGGCGGAAACACGCGATCCAACAACGATTTCGTCGCCCCCAGGAGCGCCGTATTCGACAGTCCGTAGAGAACTCCCAGGAGCACTCCGCAAACCAGCCGGGACCAGTACCGGCGCATGAAGCGGAAACCGGAGCTGATGACGATGTAAATATTTTGCACTAATTCGCTTGATCCCGGGAGCTTTAACCCGCCAGGACGCAGCATGCTACCCACAATCAGGCCGGACCGCCACTTGAAAGCTCCCGGCGATCGGCCGTGCCCGGCGTCGAGGGGCTGCCGATGGATCTCCACCCCGGCCCGCAGTTTTCCTTTGCGCGCCCGCCTTCCTTTGCAATATTCCGAATCCAATTCAAACGATGGATCGCAACCACGGCATTCTTCAGGTCAACTCAGGATTCGCCGGGGGAGGCATCGACAATCAGACTCTGGAGTTGGCGATCGGCCTCCGAGACGCCGGGGAACGCGTGATGCTTGGCGTTCCGCCCGGCCAACGCTTGCAACCTCTCCTGGATAAATCAGGGGTGCAGCACTTTTTCTTTCCGCCGATCAGCCCTGGCCACAATGCCTCAATCCGCTCCTGGGCTCGGGAAATCCGCCAGGGCGGATTCGACATTATTCATGCGCACATGGGACGGGACTACTGGCCCGCAATCCTCGCCGCCCGCCTCTCCGGCCGGCGCGTTCAAGTCGTCATCACCCGCCACCTCGTCACCCGCCCCCATGCGATGTCGCGCCTCTTCCTGCTCAGGCAGGCCCATGTGATCGCCGTCTCGAAAGCGGTCGAGGACGTTTTGCGCGCAAACCTGAAGGGTCCCTCCCGCCGCCTCCACCAAATTTACGGGGGTGTCGATACCCAAGCCTTTCATCCCAACCGCTCTCCCGAGGCCGAAGCGATCCGGCTGCGCCAGAAATGGGGCCCTGAGACCGTTGTCTTCGGAGTGATCGGCCGCATCAGCCTGCCGGGAGGCAAAGGCCAACGAGAGTTTGTGGAAGCGGCGGCTCAACTGCACGCCGAGTTTCCCAACGCCAGGTTCGCCATGATCGGCAAAGGACGGATGGTCCCGGAACTGGAAAGGCGCATCGCCGAAACCGGCCTGGGCGAGGCGGCGACAATTATTCCCTTTACCATCGAGATGCCGGCCCTCATGCAGGCCCTCGATGTCATCGTTCATCCCGCCGTCGAACCCGAAGCGCTTGGCATTGTTTTGTGGGAGGGGATGGCCTGCGGCAAGCCGGTGATCGGGTCCCGCCTCGATGGCATTCCCGAAGCTTTTATCGAGGGGAAGCATGGCCTGGTCGTGCCCCCTCGGGAGATCCCCGCTCTGCGCGAGGCGATGCGTCTTTTGCTCCAATCTCCGGAGGTTCGCGCCCGGTTTGGGGCCGCCGGACGCGACCACGTCGTTCGAAATTTCTCGCGCGAAGCCCATATCAATCGAATGCGCGATTTCTACCGTGCTTTGCGAATCTGACGCGTGAAAACCTCCGCTCCCGTGCTGCCCAAATACTATACCCGGCTCCCGCCGTTTCAGGAGGCGCTCCGCGAACGGTCCGCGGTCCTGATGTATCACAAACTGGGCTCGCCGCCGTTTCGCACCCGCCTGAGGGGGCTCTACGTCCGAAAGCCCCTCTTTCGCTCGCAACTGGCTGAATTGAGCAAGGCGGGCATCCAATGCCCGCCGTTTCGAGGTCTCCCCGGCTGCCAGGCTGGCGCAGTTTCCCTGACCTTCGATGACGGCTTCCGAAACGTATTTCGCCTCGGGCTTCCCCTGCTCGAGGCCGCCTCGTTCCATGCCATCCAATTCCTGGTGGCTGGCCTGATCGGCCGCAGCAATGAATGGGAACAACGCGCTGGCGAGGTCGCCGAACCTTTGATGGACGCGGCCGAAGTCCGGGATTGGCTCCAAGCGGGCCAAACGATTGGAGCTCACTCCGTATCGCACCCTTACCTGACTCGGATTCCTCTCGCCCAGGCTCGGGAAGAGATCCTGGCCAGCCGCAAAATGCTCGAAGACAGATTCAGCGTTCCAGTGCGGCATTTCTGCTATCCGTTTGGCGATTTCAACCCGGCCATTAAAGACCTGGTGATCGAAGCCGGTTACGAGAGCGCATGCACGACCACAGCCGGCCTGATCACTCCGAACTCCGATCCCTACGCCCTCAACCGCATCATGGCCCGGCACCAAAGCCGCGGGATCAAAGCGATCAAGAAGCTGTTCAGCCGCCGCGCCCGACCGTGAAATCGCCCGGCCCTGCCCCGCGTCAGAACGGGAAACCAATCGCCACCTGCAGCGTGCCGGAGGGATCCTGGGGACGGGGATTGATGTTCCGGCCATACTCCAGCCGCACCGGACCAATCATCGTTTTCCAACGAATCCCCAAGCCTGCCGAATAGAGCCCTTCGTTAAACGGATAATTCTGGATGCGCGCCGCCTCGCCCAGAGCATCGAAAAAGAAAACCAGCGACCATGACCGGGTCAGGCCTTGCTCAAACTCGAGGTTGGCGAGCGTATAAGTCTCGGCGCCCACCAGGTCCCCCGCCGCGTTCCTGGGAGCGGCCTCGCCAAACTGATAACCGCGCACCGAAAGGTCGCCGCCGGGAAAAAACCGCCGATTAATCGGCAGATCCTCCGCCGAGGAAGTTCCGGTCACCACGAAGCCGTGCGAGAGGCCGAAATGAACCCACTGCAGTTCCCCGACCGGTTGATGAAACGAAAAGCTCGTTTCCATCCGCTCGAAATCAACCGAACCGAACAACGCTTCCGACGCGACTTCAAAGGTCGAGAAGATCTTGTAACCCTCCCGCGGAGACAGTGGATTGTCCCGCCGATCGTGCCGAAGATCGAAAATGAAGCTGCCCACGTCCGCCTCCTTGAGCCCCCACTCCGCGGGAATATCCCTCCGGCTGGCGCTCAACACCTGATAGCTGTAGCGCACCCCCAGATCGGTGTTGATCGACCGGAAATGCTGGTTCACGCCCGCCCCGCCGCCGAACTCCTTGCGGGTGAAGGCTGGCTCGTCTCGAATCAACCCGGAGCCGTTGAGAAAGCCGTCCAGGTCTTCCCCCACCAGATCGGGGACCGTGTAGGTGTAATCCGCACTCGAGGATTTAAACGATTCAATCACGCGCAGCCGCGATTGATGCGCCAGCCCCCAGATGTCGAATTGCTCCAGTTCCACGCCGCCGCGCAGCTGCTCGAAACTGCTGTAGCCCGCCAGCAGGCTGAATTTCAGCCGCTTGCCCTCCTTGACCGAGTAGGTCACGTCCCGCGATTCGGGCTCGACCTTGTCGTAACGCAGATCCACGGAATCAAAAATGCCGAGGCGTGCCAGGCGGTATCTCCCCTGTTCGGCCTGGACCGGGTTTAACAAGTCGCCGCCGTGAATCTTCACCCGCCGAGCCATCATTTTTTCGCTCGTATGCTTTTCCCCCTCAAATTTCACTTCGGCCACATGGATCACCGGACCGGGCCAGACCTGGGCAGTGACATCCACGTAGTTGGTCGGGCCCAGCAACTCCTGCGTCCGCTGCGAGATTTCCACCCGCGCGTCCGCCCGGCCTTCCAGGTACTGCTCCCGCCGAAGCAACTGCCGATAGTCCTGCTCCCACAAACGGGAGAACAGCAGGTTGGTGCGAATGAGTTCCACACTGGGAGGCTTGTTGGTGTCGGCGTCGAAAATCTCCTTCCGGATGGATCGCACTACGGAGCGCGGCCCTTCCTGTACCAGGATGTCAACCCGGGCGGCCCCGGTATTGGTATTCACGACCAGGTTCGTCGAGAGAATGGACGCGGCCTGGTATCCCAATCGTTCGAGCGCCTCCTCCAAGCTCCTCTCTCCCGCCCGCAGCCGTTCCGGCGTGTAAATGCGATTCTCCTTCAGTTTGACCAGCGCATCCGTCTGGATGAAAAAGTGGGAAGCCTCCCGCAACGGGAGAGCGGTCACGCCGTCGAAATGCACCTCCTCAAACCAAAAGCGCACCCCGGGCTCAATTTGGAAAATCACTTCCTTCGCGGCCAGCGGGCGGGGCAGCGGTTCCCCAACCGCTTCCGTCCACGCAAAGGTTCGCTGCTGCCCGTCCGCCAGGGCGAGATGGGCTCGAACCACGGGGTGGAGGTATCCGTCCCGGTTCAAGCGGGAGAACAGAATCAACACGGCGTCTTCCACAAAATTCGCGCCAAACGCCGCTGGCTTTTCACCCGGACGCTCCAGCATGGAGACAACGCTTTTCAGCTCCCGATTCCCGAAAATTCCGTAGCCTTTGATGGAGATTGTGGCCGGAGGCTCATTGGTCGCGGCCAGCAGGCTGGCACTCCAGAAGAGACCCGAAAGGAGGACCCAGCCGCGGGACCAGCCGAATCTTGGGCTCTTTATCGAGAGATGATCCGCCATTTCACGTTTGCGTTCAGCGCGCCAAATCGATCGTATTCGCCCACCAGCGACCACCGGGGCGACAGTTTATATTCCACTTCGTAAGTCTGCCGCCCCTGCTCGGTGATGTCCTGTCCGGAACGGATCGTCAGTTTTTCCTCGTCCGCTTTCCCGGGCCGCAGTTTGGCCAGCAAACTCTTCCCGAGAAAGAAAGCCAGTTTGCTCACCCGCTCCTTGTTCGAGAAGCTAAAATCGTCCCGTGGAATCTGGCCGGTCGTCAACATCAGGACAATCTGTTCCGAGCTGAGCGCCGGCACGGAACTGAACTGGATGACCGGCGCGTTGGCGGGCCCTTCCGCCTCCATGCGGATATCGAAGCCGAACGCCCGCCCCGTGGCCACCGCGAACAGATGCGGCATGTACGGCTCCTGGCTCGCCAGCGTCACGAGCGCCTGCCGCACGTCCAGCGTCGCGAACGGAAAAATGATCTGCCCCGAGCTGATCCTCGATTCGCCCAGCGCCATCGGCTCCAGCATGGTCCCGCTCAGCCGGTAATTGGCGGACACCACTCCCTGGAAGAACGGGCTCCGCACCCGCATGAAATTCTCGCCCCGCACCTGCACATCGAGCTTCCAATCCCGGATGGGCGCCTGTTCGATGCTGAAGTAAGGAGGCCGGCGCGATGGCCGCGCCAGCCGGCCCGGCACAAGCGTGGAGACGTCCCGCAACAAAAAGCTGTCCCGCAAGGTGGCCGTCCCGGAAATGACCGGGGTCTGGTTCGTCCCGGTTGAAACTCGCAGATCCAGATCGCTCCGAAGGATCACATCCGGATTGCGCGCCAGCGGAAGGTCCTTCCCGGTGATCCGCAAGTCCAGGTCGGGATGCCCCCAAACCGCGCTCTCCGGAGACAGGCCCGCTCGTCCGCGAATGACCATCCTCTCTCCACCCAGCACCCCGCTGACTTCTTCAATCGTCACTTCGTTGCCGCTCAGCTTTACCTCGCCTTGCACCGATTGGATCACCCCCACATCCGGCAGCGGCCGCGTCTCGACGTCGCGTACCGCCAACCGCCCTGCCCATTTGCGCCCCGGTTTCATGGCCACATCCACCGAGAGTTCGCCGCGCGCGCTGAGATAGTCCGGGAGGTAATTGCTAAACGGCGCCAGCGCAATCCTCGGAGCCTCCAATCGCACCTCCGCATTTTCGCGCAAATGCGCCGCCATCCCCGCCCGGGGCAGAACCCAAAAATTTGTTCCCAGCGGCGCCTGCCCGCTCAGCCGCACTGGCTGGTCGAGAACGCGTCCTGAAATTTCGCGAACCCGCAGCACCTGTTCGTTTAGAGCCAGCCGGGCCTCGATCGGACCAATAACCGGCAACTCCCGGTTCGTCAGCAGGATCTGCAGAGCGTCCGCGCGCAGATGAAACTCACCGGCGGGGTGCGCCATCGAGCCGCGCACCGCGAGATCGACCGCCGCGTTGGTCAATCGCAGTTGCGCCCGGTCGGCCATGGCGGACCAAAACGGCTGGTTCGTGCCGGTCTTCAGCTCGAAGTCCAAACGCCCGTCCTCCACGAAGCGCCATCGCGGAGCCGGGGCGATCTCCAGCCGGAGGGGCACAAAGCCCTGCGCCATCCCCAACACGCCAGAGGTTCCCGACAGCTGCAGGGCGGCGACGTTCAACCCCTCATCGGTCAAATCTGCTTTCACGTCGGTCTCCACCCTCCCCAAGTGCTCCTCGATCACCGAACAACTTCCATTCAAGCTTCCCAGGACCGGCCCGTTGCTCCAATGCGCGGCCAGCTCCAGCTCCCGCGCCTGCCATTCGCGCAACGGCGCGGTGATAAAGCTTTGAAAAGGCTTCAAGCCAAAGCCGCGCGCCCGGAGGTTGACTTTGCCCTGCAGCGGCCATTCGATCGCCCCACGCACGTCCAGCTCTGTCTCAGCATGAGCGAGCTTCAGACCAACCACCTCGACTAGCCCCGCCGAAGACGCCGAAATCACCGACTCATCCTCAAGCCGGAGCGACTCCCCGCCCTGGTCGCTTAAAGTCAGTTCGCGCAGCACGACCCGCGCGCGAGCATTCTCCACCAGAGCCCTCCCCGCCAGGCGGCAGGCAGCCGTCCCTGCCCGTGCCTGCAAGGTCATCTCGTCCACCACGCGCTGTCGGCCTTTCCACCCCGCTGTGATCTCCAAAGGCCTGATGCCGGGCGCGATGAAATCCTTCAACTCAACCTGGCCGGAGTGCGTCACATTCGAAAAACTTCCGGAAGCCACCGCGCGCAGTTTCACACCTCCAGCACGGATCGAGTCGGGGAGAAGGCGCGCAGGGAGACTTCCCTCAAAATTTAAAGATGTCTCACCGAGCGCTCGACGTTCGAGATCGATCGAACCGGCGGCCGAAAGCGTTCCCCCCGTCCCGTTGGTCGCGAAACTCGCGGCCACTCGCAGGTCTTCGAGCCGCGGCCAGCGAAACGCGCCCGATAACTCTATTCGCTCCGCCCGCAGGTCAAAGCCCTCGATGCCGGACCCCGCGAGCCTGAAGGCCGCCGCTGGGAACGGCTCCCCCTTGGTCAGCGAGAGGAATCCGTCGAGGCGGCCTCTGCCTTTCAGCCACGGCCATTTTTCCAGGTCCGCCGCTACGCGCAATTCCGAGCGATCGCTCAACAACCGGCCGCCATAGGAAATCTGGATCGGCTCCGTCATCGCCACTTCCCACCCGGGCAAGGTGCTGCGGGCCTGCTCGATCGTTGCCGAATCGGCGTTACCCCGCGCCAGGAGCTGAACATCAATCGGTGGAAACGCGCCCACCGCATCGGCGTGCGCCGCCAGGCGCAGCTGAAACGCTCCGGCTCGCCACTCGCCTGCCGCTGAGCCCGAGAGTTCGCGGTACGACTCCAACTTGAGCAGCTTCCCGGGAACCCTCAAATCCGGCCAATTCAACGTGGCGGTGGCCGGCCGGAACCCCTCCGAACCGAAGCTCGCCGTCAAATCTCCGCGGCTGTCCTTCAGAAAGACAGACAACTGCAGCGCCAGCCCCCCGTTCGTTTCGCCCCATCGTCCAAGCCCTCGCACCTCTTGATCCGGAATCTGGAAAGCCGCTTCGTACCGAGGGCCCGCGAGGTTCACCTGCAGCTCAACCGCACCCGCCCAGGGAGAAAGCGCCGCTCGCAGGCTCAGGCTGCCCGCATTCCACTCCGCCAGCGGCGCCGCATATTCCCGCCCCCCGTATTGAATGACGCCGTTTCTCAAGCTCGATCTGGGCAGCCAGCGCCGCACCTCGACCGCCCGCGGTTCCACCATCTTCCAGAGCGGGAAAAGCCCGGCTGCGTTCGTAGCTCCCGAAGGGTTCGTGCGAATGCGAAGCCGCCAGGCGCCCACCTGCAGAAATGAAGGCCCGTCCGGCTGGCGCAAATTGCGATACCAAGTGTAAGGCAATAGTCCTTCCACCCGCGCTGCCCGCAGCTCGCCAAACTGATTCGTGCCGGCGAAATCGGTGAGCGCGAAACGGCCGCCAGCCAGCCGCTCATACCGCGCAAACGCAAACCCGTGCCGGCTTCCCACGCGTCCCAGAGCCGCCCCGAACCAATAGGGCAGAGTAAGAAACGCCGCCGCGGCCAGGAACACGAACGTCCCCGCTGCCGCGATCAACCATTTAACAGCACGCTTCAACTGGCCTCCGGCATAATCATACGCGCCGGCTCAGTTTTTGCCTATCACCGAGCAAGCGAAAGCCACTCAGGCCCCGCCGATACGGCGCGGCGCATCGCGTTTCATCTTCACGAAAACCTCCGAATCTGAAAACATCCTCGCATAATGTTTAAGTCGATCCGTGATCTGGCCGGTTTCCTTTTTGGAACAACGCTGACGCTTTCCCTTCTCCAGGCGCAAGAATCTCCCGGCCCCCGCACCGCGCACGGAGATCAGCTGACGCCCCCGGCCACCCCGCTCGTCGCGTGCGATCCTTATTTCAGCATCTGGTCCGCCGGGGACAAACTGACGGATGTCGAAACCAGCCACTGGACCGGCAAGCCGCACCGGCTGGGCAGCATGATTCGCGTCGATGGCCAGCCCTTCCGCCTGATGGGGGCCTCCCCCACGACCGTGCCCGCCCTGCCCCAGACCGGGCTCGAGATTCTTCCCACTCGGACGATTTATCAATTCTCAGGGGCTGGCATTGATCTCTCGCTTACTTTCCTGACCCCGATGCTCCCGGAAGACATCGACCTGCTGTCCCGCCCGGTTACTTATCTCACCTACAACCTCGCGAGCGCCGACGGCAAGACTCACTCCGTCCAAATCTACTTCGATGCCTCGGCCGAACTCGCCGTCAATACTCCCGATCAAACGGTCACCTGGTCCTCGGAAGAGATCGGAACGTTGGCCGCTGTGAAACTCGGCTCCGCCGATCAAAGCATTCTGGGGAAGAAGGGCGACGACCTGCGCATTGACTGGGGCTATTTCTACGCCGCCGCTCCCGGCCAGGCCGTCGAGACCCGGGCTTTCGCCAGCCGCCCGGCCCTGCAATCCAGCTTCGCCGAAAGCGGCGGACGCGCTGTCGTGGGCGTGGCATCGCAAACGCCCCGCGCGGCCCGCGATCTGGCTGCCGCCCTCATCTTGAAGCCCGTCACCGTGGGTCGTCGCCCCGTTTCGAGCTGGTTGCTGGTGGCTTACGATGATCTCTACTCGATCCAGTACATGCACAAGAATCTCCGGCCTTTCTGGCGGCGGAGCGGCTGGCAGGCGGCAGACCTTCTGAAAGCCTCAGCCCTCCAGCTGCCGGAGTTGACCCAGCGGGCCGCCGCTTTCGATTCCGAGCTGATGGAGGACCTGCGGGCGGCGGGCGGGGACAAATACGCCCGGCTCGGCGCGCTCGCTTACCGCCAATGTTTTGCCGCTGGCAAATTCGTCGCCGATGACAACGGCCAGCCCCTGCACTTCTGCAAAGAAAACCACTCCAATGGGTGCATTGCCACTTCCGACGTCTTTTATCCCATGGCGCCGCAGTTCCTGCTTTTCAGTCCGTCACTGGCCAAAGCGTTTATCGCCCCGTTCATGCAATACGCCGTCTCGGATCGCTGGAGGTTCCCTTTCGCCCCGCATGACCTCGGGACTTATCCCAAGGCCAACGGGCAAGTCTACGGCGGCGGGGAGCGGACCGAGACCGATCAGATGCCCGTCGAGGAGAGCGGCAACCTGCTCCTTCTCCTCGCGGCGGTGGCGCAGATCGAAGGAAACGCGGATTTCGCCAGCCTGTACTGGTCGCGCCTTGAGCAATGGGCGGATTACCTGAAAAGCAAAGGGTTCGATCCGGAAAACCAGCTCTGCACCGATGATTTCGCCGGCCACCTGGCCCACAACGTGAACCTGAGCGCCAAAGCCATCTGCGGCCTGGGCGCTTTCGGCCGGCTCTGCGAAATGCGCGGGGACAAGGCCCAAGGAGCCGCCTACACCCAATTGGCTCGCGATTTTGCCCAACGCTGGGTCAACGAGGCCCGCGACGGCGATCACTACCGCCTCGCCTTTGACCGGCCCGGCACCTGGAGCCAGAAATACAATCTCATCTGGGATCGCATCCTCGGGCTGAACCTATTCCCCCTCTCCGTCGCTCGCACCGAAATGGACTACTACAAGAAGATCCAGAACCGTTACGGCCTCCCGCTCGATAATCGCGAGACCTACACCAAGCTCGACTGGATCCTCTGGACGGCCACCCTCACTCAGAACCGCGCCGATTTCGAGGCGCTTTTGGACCCCGTCTACCTCTTCCTCAACGAAACCCCCAACCGCTCGCCCATGACCGACTGGTACCAGACCAAAACCGGCAAGAAGGTCGGCTTCACTGCCCGCCCGGTGGTCGGCGGCGTCTTCGCCCAACTTCTCTACAACCAAGATGTGGTTCGCAAATACGCCGGACGGGACAAGACCAAAGCCGCCAAATGGGCGCCCCTTCCCGTTTACACCCCGCCCGCGCCGGTGGTTCCCACCGCCCGGGAGGATGCGAACCTGGAGTGGCATTACACCACGGAAAAACCAGCCGGCGATTGGTCCCAACCAAACGCCTCCGGCCCCGCCGCTTGGCCCGTCGGCAAAGCCGGCTTTGGAACCCGCGGAACGCCCGGAGCGGTCATCCGAACCGAATGGAAAACCGCGGACATCTGGCTGAGCCGCGAAATCACCCTCCCCTCCCCGCTGCCGGCCAGCCTCGTTCTCACCGCCCACCACGACGAAGACATGGAGGTCTACCTTAACGGCGTCCTTGCGGCGACCGTTGGCGGCTACACCTCGGATTACGAAGAAGTGCCCATCAGCGGCCCCGCTCGTGCCGCCCTCCGGCCAGGCTCAAATGTCATCGCCGTTCATTGCCACCAGACCACCGGCGGCCAGTACATCGACGTGGGCCTCTCCGGCAATCCTTAGGCGCTTAACCGCCTCCCCCCGTCGTCTCTGCCGGACCGCAGTTCCCTTTTTTGGGCTGCGGTCATGGAGCGGAGCGCAATGACCGGCTTCCCGCCGGCAACGAACCGCGCAATCGCCGCACGCTGAAACCTGGAGTGCAGAAAATCCGCGCGATCCCCTGATAAGCCGAAACTGGCTCCATCTTCCTCGCCCCCCAGCGGCGGTGATTCCCCTCCGCCCCCCCGGCTGCCCTTCAAAACCCATTAGAAATCGTTGACTCCTGACTCGAATAAGTGTTTCTATTCCAATGCTTGGTATCGCTCGCTAAAACGATTCCACCCTTGCCTGTGACCCGGCGGATGTTCCTCCTGATCCGAGGGACGATCGCCGGCTCTCTGGTGTTTATCGCTTTGGCTTTCGCAGGCCACCATGGCTGGCTGGGAGCTCCCAGCCCTGCGTTGTGGGGCGTGTCCCAGAGCGCCTGGGTGGCTCGCCTGCTGATCTGTCTGAGCTTGGCCAGCCTTTCCGTCCCGCATTCCGGTTATCTCCGAGCCATTCGCATCCTGGCCTCGCTTCACATCTTGGCCCTCGGGTTCTGCGGAATGGCTGTTCCGGCTGCCCCCAGCAATCCGCTCTATATCCCGTCCCTCAGCGCCATCACTCTCTTTTCCTTTGCGTTGGCCCTCCTTTGCCTCGAGACCCGCGTCAACGCCGCGGTGACCGCCGTGCCGTGGCTGGCCTTGGGTGGCATCGTGCTCAATGCCACCACGCTGCTGGGATACCTTTACCACTCTTCCCCGCTCTACGGCGGCGTTGCCGGCACCGTCGGCATCACTTCCGCCTCGGCCTCCCTGCTGATGGGGTTCGCGCTCATGGCTTCCGCCGGGTCTCACCGCCTCCCTCTGCGCCTGCTGGCCGGCGGCAACATCACCGCCCAACTCCTGCGCTCCCTCCTCCCGGTCACCTGTGGAGCCATGCTCCTCGGCGAACTTCTTTCCGACTTTCTCCGCGGCGACCGCGGCGGTTCCTCCACTGTTCAGGACGCCCTGCAGACGCTGATTTCGACCATCTTTATTACTGGCGTCGTTCTCGTCTTTGCCCGCCGCGTCGGCCGCCGGCTCGAATTTGCCGAGCGCGAGCGCCAGCGGGCCGACGACGCTCTCTCGGCCATGAACAATTCCCTTTCGGAAACCGTGGCCGAACGCACTGCGGAATTGCAATTGCTCAACGACGAATTGCGCAAAGAAATCATCAACCGCCGCGCCATCGAACAGGCTCTGCGGGAAAGCGAATCCAAGAATGTTGCTCTTATCTCGGCTTTGCCGGATTGGATTTTTCGCCTGCGCACCGATGGAACGTTGCTCGACCTGCGCTGCCCCCGCTCGCAAAACGTCCCGGGCAATTTCCAACTGCTCGAGAAAATGCCCGCCGGGCTGGCCGATCAAATCGTCAGTTGGGTCCGCCAGAATCAAAAAATCGAAACGGGTGAAACGGTCAGCTTGCGCTTTCCCGAACAAGACACCACTTACGAGGCCCGTTTCGTCCCGGCTGGCGATGCGGAGATCCTCGCCGTCGTCCGTGACATCAGCGAAATCACCCGGCTCGAGCGCGAGGTGGTGGAAGCCAACATCCGGGAACAGCGCCGGATTGGAGAAGAATTGCATGACGGCCTCGGCCAGCAGCTCACTGCCATTGCTTTCATTGCCAAGCTGCTGGAGCTCGAACTGAACGAGCGCAAAATGGAGGAGCCTGCCGCCCAGGCCTCCGCCATTGGCAAGCAGCTCAGCGGCGCCATCGGCGCCATTCGCGCCCTTTCCCGCGGGTTGTTCCGCTACGAACTCGGCTCCGATTCCCTCGTCACCGCCCTTCAAGAACTCGCCAGTCTCGCCGATAAGAATTTTCAGGTGCAATGCACCCTGGACGCCGATAGCACCATCGATCTGTCAGATCGCGCAGCCGATCTGCATCTCTATCGCATCACCCAGGAGGCCATATCCAATGCCGTCAAACATGGGCATGCCAAAAACATCTCACTCCAGCTCAAGCGCGACGGCCCGAGGATTATCTTCACCATCCGTGATGACGGTGACGGGTGCGACCAGATCAAGGAGCAGGATAACGGCATCGGCCTGCGAACCATGGAATACCGCACCCGGCGGCTTGGCGGCCGGCTCGGCATCGAATCAAGCCCCGGCCACGGCACCGTCATTACCTGCACTCTCCCCGATCCAGCAATAAACCCTCCAACATGGGACCAGACTCAGCAACTCCTCCTCTTTTCCTAAAAAAGCGGATTTTCGTGGTCGATGATCATGATGTCGTTCGCTTCGGCGCCGCTCAGCTTATCTCCCGGCAGCCCGATCTCGAAACCTGCGGCGAAGCGGCCTCGGTGGGTGACGCCATGCCCCTGATCCGCCAACTGCGGCCGGACCTCATCGTCGCGGATATCTCGCTTAAATTCAGCAACGGCCTGGAACTGGTCAAAGTCGTCCGGGCCGAAAGTCCCGACACCCCCCTGCTCATCATGAGCATGCATGACGAACTGGTCTGGGCCGAAGTCGCATTGCGCGCCGGGGCCCGCGGCTACCTGATGAAGGAGAGTTCCATTGAGAATCTCGTCCCCGCCATCCGGGCCATTCTCAGCGGCAAGATCTACCTGAGCTCCGCTGCGGCCCACCGCATGATCCAGGGGCAGGTCGGCTCCGCCAAAGCCGTGGCCAAACCACCGCTCGAACGCCTGAGCGATCGCGAAATGCAGGTTCTGGCCATGCTCGGCCAGTGGAAAAACTCCCGCGAAATCGCAGGCGAACTCAGCCTCAGCATAAAAACCGTCGAATATTACAAGCAGAACATCAAGGATAAGCTCAATTTGAAGTCCGCCGCTGAGCTGACGCAATTCGCAGTCGAATTCAGCAAAGGGGCCTTCTGAGGCAGTCGCCGCACAGAGCTCAACATCCCAAGGCGCCAACGCGCCAATAATTGAGCGGTCGATTCCGCCGGTCACGCACCGTTTTAACGCGATCCTACTTCAGATCCATCTGGCCACCGCCCCCCGGGAAAGGTCCGGTGTCTGATTGAGCCCCCCCTCCCAATTCCCCTGTCGGCATCAATTTGAGAAACTTAAGCGGTAGTTACACCTTTTGAATAAGGAAACTTCACTAAGAAAAGGAAGACTTTGTAGGAACGAAAAATGGCTGACCCATCTCCATATCGATAGCGGTGGGTCCCGTAACGGTGCTAAGTCACGCGCTGAAACGGCTAAAACCGTTCCGCCTTTGAGGCCAGGAAGGCAGAACATGCAATAAGAAAATATGAAAACAGGATTGATCCCCAGGCTTAAGTGGCCCAACGCCCTCAGCGGGCAAAGATGTTGGAAGCATTGGTTCTCGATCTGTTGTGCGATCGGCTTGGGGTTGGTCGCCCGCGTCCAGGCGGAAAAGCCATCGGGTGACTGCAACGCGGGAGGAACCAACACCAAAACCTACACGCCGACCACCGAGACAGCCGTTGTCGATGGCTTCTCCAATGATTGGAGCCTTACTGAAACCTCGATTCCCATGTACACAGGCGGTGATTCGACCAAGCCTCAACTTTCCACCATTTACCTCAAGCAGCACTGCAACGCGGACGGATCGGTTACAGTGTATGTGCTGGTTTTGGCCACAACAGCGGGGACGCTCCTGCAAAGCACCGTTGACTCGTGGGTTCGCGACAGCGTCCATCCCAGTCCGATTCCCTGGGACGCCTTTGCCTGGGTCAATCCGAATAACGCCAAGGGCACTGCGGACGGCTACGAGGCTTCCTTCCATCTGCCTGCCGTTGGCGATTACCTCTTGAATTTCCACGCTGAAGTGGGAGACGTAAATGGACAAAACGGTCAAACATCGTCTACCACCTTCCCAAGTGGCGCCTGCGGCTATGTGACAATTCACCTCGAATGCAAGACCATTACTTGCGGGCTGACCGGCGTGACGGTTAACGGTGGAACTTTTTGTGCGGTCGGTGACGATCCCCTCGTCAGCGCCTCGGTGTTGGGAACCGTGGTCGGCCCTCTCGAGTATGTTTGGACGACTCCCCCCGGATATCCGAGCGGGTCCAAACCCGGCAACGTTTCCAGCTTTGTCCCGCTGATGGCCGGAACTTACTCGGTGATCGTAACCGACTTGGGAGTGCCCGATCCCGGCTGCTCGCAACCCGGCCAGACTGAGGTTGTCTTTCTCGACTGCAATGGCAATGGATGTCCTGTCCAATGTCCGGCCGACATCGAGTTCACTTGCGATGAATATCCGAATGCGGACGGAACCGCGGCCAACGACCCCGATCCCCTCGTGTCGGGGTTCGCCCTTTGCTCTGGCGACGGCTGCACCGCTTCCTACACCGACGAGTGGAAACAGGGCTGCGGGAAATCCGGTCAAATCATCCGCACCTGGAAGTGTGAAGACATAGCCTCCGGCCTCCAATCCACCTGCACGCAGATCATCAATATCGTCGACCATACCGGCCCAACCTTAAAGGTCCCGGGCGACGTGACCGTTGAATGCGACAGCATTCCTCCAGTCGGGCAGGCTACCGCGAACGACAATTGCGACCCAGGCGATATCACCATCAACTATTTGGGCGAAACGACCTTTGATGGCGCCTGCGCCAACTCTTACACCCTTGTCCGCAAGTGGCAGGCCGTTGATCAATGCGGAAACCTCTCCGAGATAAAGAGTCAGACCATCACGGTTCAAGACACCACCGCTCCGCAACTCTCAGGCACGCCAGACGCCGACGGTGGAACAGTGCAGTGCTTCAAGGACCTTCCGACACCTCCCACCGTCACCGCTCTTGATAACTGCGACGGGGTAGTGCCAGTAAGCTACGCGCAGACCACCTCGAATGGCTCTGGAAATTGTAACAATACCGTGACCCGCACTTGGAGCGCCCAGGACTCCTGCAACAATACGGTCCAGTTCGTGCAGACGATTCTGGTGAACGATACCACGCCTCCGCAACTCCTCGGCACACCCGATGCCGATGGCGGAACTGTTCAATGCTTTGCGGATCTCCCCCCGCCTCCAATGGTCACGGCGGACGACAATTGCGACGGCTCGGTTGAGGTTACCTACGATCAGAGCACCTCCAGCGGAGATTCCAGCTGCGACAACACCGTCACCCGCACTTGGAGCGCTCAAGATTCCTGCGGGAATCCCGTCAAGCTCGTCCAAACCATCCATGTCAAGGACACCCTAGCTCCGGAACTCCATAACTTGCCCACAGGTAGCTTCCTAGGCTGCAATCCAGCGACGCTGCCCTCCTGTGATCCCGGAGTCACCGCAACCGACAATTGCGATGGGACTGTCACCGTGGCCTGCACGCCGGGCGATGTCCTCACCGAAGGATGCATGCGGAAGCAGACCTTCACCTATTCCGCGCAGGATAAATGCCTGAATCAGACTTCAAAGGAGGTCACCTACACCTGGAAGATCGATACCGAAGCTCCCGTGATCCATGACCTCCCCACGGGCGGAGATTTGGGCTGCAACCCGGATCGCCCCGCTTGCCTGGATCTGACCGCTTCCGATAACTGTGACGGAGACGGACTTGTGGTGCAATGCAACCCGGGAGACATCAAGGGGGATTCATGCGCCATGAGCCAGACATTCATTTACTCGGTCTCTGACTCTTGCGGCAATACCACGACAAAGGAGGTCACCTACACTTGGAAAGAAGATAAGGAGGCTCCAACCTTTAACGACCTCCCCTCGGGTGGTTTCCTTGGTTGTAATCCGACGACCCTGCCTTCTTGCGACCCCAAAGTCACCGCGACCGATAATTGCGATGGAACGGTCACCGTGGTCTGCACGCCCGGCGATGTCATCATTGACGGCTGCATGCGGAAGCAGACCTTCACTTACTCCGCACAGGATAAATGCAAGAACACCGCGTCGACGGAGGTGGCCTATACCTGGAAGGTCGATACGGAACCGCCGGTCATCAACGGCCTCCCCAACGGCGGATATCTTGGCTGCAACCCGAAGCGCCCCGTTTGCCGCAGCCTCACCGCCTCCGATAACTGTGACGGCGATGGTCTGGTGGTGCACTGCACCGCTGGAGACGTTCAAGGGGATTCATGCGCCCTGAGCCAGACATTCACCTACTCGGTCTCTGACTCTTGCGGCAATGCCACGACCCAGGAGGTCACCTACACCTGGAAGGAAGATAAGGAAGCTCCCGTGATCAATAGCCTCCCGACAGGCGGAGATCTGGGCTGCAACCCGGCTCGCCCCGCCTGCCTGCATCTGACCGCCTCCGACAACTGCGATGGCGACGGCCTTTCGGTGAAATGCATCCCTGGAAAAATCCACGGGGATTCATGCGCCTTGAGCCAGACATTCACCTACTCGGTCTCTGACTCTTGCGGCAATACCACAACACAGGAGGTCAACTACACCTGGAAGGAGGACAAGCAAGGTCCAGCCTTCAACAACCTGCCCAAAGGCGGCTTCATTGGCTGCAATCCGGCACCCGAAAAGCTGCCTTCCTGCGATCCCAACGTGACCGCCACTGACGATTGCGATGGCGACGTCAAAGTGATCTGCACAGCGGGTGAAATCACCAACGAGGGATGCACATGGAAACAAACCTTCACCTACTCCGCCCAGGACACCTGCGGCAACCCAACCTCCCAGGACGTCGTCTACACCTGGAAGGTCGATAAAGACGCGCCGATCATCAACGACGTCCCAAAAGGCCGGGATCTCGGCTGCAATCCCAGCCGCCCGATCTGCAACCAAATGCTGACCGCAACAGACACTTGTGACGGCACTCTGAGCGTAACCTGCACCGCCGGTGATATCACCGGAACGGCCTGTGGCGGTTACAGCCAGACGTTCACCTATTCGGCGACTGATTCCTGCAATAACACCACAACTGAGCAGGTCACCTACACTTGGAAGGAGGACACCACTCCTCCGATCATTGCCGCCGTCACGCCGATCACCAAGTGTTATGATCCGTTCAATAATGCCAACAACACAGTAACCGTCACCGCCCCGAAGGTCACGGACAACTGTCCGTTGACAATCACCACCGCTACCGGCACGCGCAGCGATGGACAACCACTGTCAGCGCCGTATCCGCTGGGCGATACGACCATCACCTGGACCGCTTCCGACAACTGCGGCAACGCTGCGGCCCAAGTCAAGCAGACCATCACCATCAAGGTCTGTCTCTGCACCCCGTCCAACGGCTATACCATTGGCTACTGGGGCAATAACAACGGCAAGGCCACTCTGCAAGGCAAGGACACCGCCTGGCGCACACTTTTGAGCAACTTGAACCTCAAAAACGGCGCCGGGGCGGACTTCAATATTCCCGCCGCGCCGGCAAACACATTTACCACGGCGTTTGGCGCGTTGAATTCGTGGTTGCAAGGCGCGAATGCCGTGAACATGGCATACATGCTTTCCGCGCAAATGGCGGCTACCACGCTTAATGTCAATTACAAGGGCCTCAACGGCAGCACGATTCTGTTCATCAGCAAAAGTCTGACCGTCAACGGCGCGAACGTGGTCGCCATGCTGCAGGGCCACAGCGTGCCCGGCTTTGTTACTGACATTAACGGCAACGGCTATATCAAGATCACGGACATGCTTGCCGCGGCCAATCTCGAATTGGGATTGCATCCAATCACCACGTCTGCCGGGGCAAACCGCAACTACCAGGAATGCCTGAAGAACATGTGTGATCAGTTAAACAACAACATTCAACCCGTGATTTGCCCATAAGCTCCAAATCAAAGGATGCGCATGGGGCTCCCCCGCGAGGGGAGCCCTTTTTGCATTTATTGATTGTTGCTTCAGGCTCCGGGCCTGACGCCGCCTTTTCCCCGTCAACTTGGTCGGAAATCGTCCAGCTCAATTTTCGTGCATAAATCCTCAGATTTGCTATTTTATTGTGAATTTTATGAAGATCCCATCCATCCTGACTTGCGCTCTGCTCAGCGCCATTGGAGCCTCTCTTTGCCACCGGGCCGAAGCCCAGGGAACCAGCGAACCGGCCATCAAGTTCGAAAACCAGATCTACGATTTCGGCAAAGTAAAATCCGGCGAAATCGTGAAACACTCGTTCGTCTTCACGAATACCGGCACATCGACCCTCGATATTCTCCAAGTCAAGCCGGGCTGCGGTTGCACGACCGCTGGGACTTGGGACACCAAGGTTGAACCCGGCAAGACCGGCTCCATTCCGCTTCAATTCAATTCGACCGGCTTCGGCGGCAAAGTATCCAAATCGGCCACCGTGACCAGCAATGATCCGAAGCAATCCAACGTCGTCCTGCAAATCACCGGCACCATCTGGCGGCCGATCGATTACAGCCCCACCATGGCGGTCTTCAACGTGCCGGCCGAAGGCCAGCCCAGTGAAACCCGCACCATCCGCATCACCAGCAACGTGGATGAACCGATCACCCTCGAGCCCCCGATTCTGAACAGCCCCTCCTTTAAGGCCGAACTGAAGACCATCAAGGAGGGCAAGGAATTTGACCTGGTGGTCACCTCGATCCCGCCCTTCACCAACAATTACACCTCCGCTCCGATCAAGATCAAAACTTCCTCCAAGGAGATGGCGGAAATCAACACCACCGCTTACGTCTCGGTCCTGCCAGCCCTTTCCATCATTCCGCAGATCTTGACCTTGCCCGCCGGCCCGGTCGCGGCTAATTACCGTCCAGCGATCACCGTCCGCAACAACACGACCAACAATGTGGTGCTGTCCGATGCCGCCATCAGCATTCCGGGCGCATCGGTCCAGCTTCAACCCGTGCAGGCCGGCAAGTCCTACAATCTTCTCCTCACGTTCCCGGCAGCATTTGAATCTACGCCGGGGCAGAAGATGGAAGTCACGGTCAAAACCAGTTCTCCCAAGAACCCCGTTTTGACGATTCCGGTCACCCAGATCATGGCCAAACCTGCCCAAAAGCTCTCGAGCGCAGGCCCGGCGAAATAACTTCGCCCCTCGGTCGCGGATCTGACCGGGCACGCGGGGCGCCGGATCGCGCGTTGCTTCCGGCGGCTGGTTCGGGCTCAATGCCTCATGCCAAATTGGCAAAAAATGCTGGCGGAGGCGCTGCTGATCGCGGTGACCGGCGCCGTGCTTTCGCTGGTGGCCAATTCCCTCTCGCCGCGCGGCCTGTCCCTGCGCCGGGATTACTTCGGGCGCAGTTCCGCTCCCTCCCCGCGGGCCGCCACGAACGCGCTTCCCGCCGCTCGCACCACGCCTGCCCCTGCCGCCAGTTCTCTGGCCGCCTCCAGCACCAACACCCCAACTGCCCCCCCGGCAGAATACGCGGAACTGAAGCAGCGCCTCGACTCCCGGGGCATTTCTCTGGTGGACGGCGAAACCGCGGAAAAGCTCTACCACGACCCCCAATACCAGCAGGAACTCATCGTTTTTGTCGACGCCCGCGACGACCACCACTACGCCGAGGGCCACATTCCCGGGGCTTTTCAATTTGATCGCTACTATCCCGAGCGGTATCTCCCCACCGTGCTCCCGGCCTGCCTCACCGCCAGCCGGATCGTCGTTTATTGCACCGGCGGAAAATGCGAGGACAGTGAATTCGCCGCCATCACCCTCGTGGAAAGTGGGATTCCGGCGCAAAGCACCTCGGTCTACGGAGGCGGAATGACCGACTGGCTCGCACGGAAACTCCCGGTCGAAAGCGGCCCGCGCAAAAGCGGTGCGATTCGAGAAAATCCATGAACCACAGCCCCGCAAAAAGAGCCCTGGAACTGCTCGTCCCATTAGCTCGCCTCGGCCTCGGAGCCCTGTTTATCTACATGGGCCTTGTCAAGGCCGCTCACCCGGTGGAATTCCTAAAGCTCGTCCGGCAGTACGAGCTGACCGAGAGTTCCACCCTCCTGAATTTGATCGCCGCCACCCTGCCGTGGTTTGAAGTCTTCACCGGCGCCCTCCTGGTTTGCGGCGTCGCCGTCCGGGGCGCGGCTCTGGTCTCCATCGGCATGTTGGTTCCGTTCACCCTGGCGGTGATTCAACGCGCCCTAGCCCTTCAACAGGCCAACGGCACGCCCTTTTGCCTGATCCGCTTCAACTGCGGCTGCGGCGGTGGCGAAGTCGCGATCTGCGGCAAGATCCTCGAAAACTCGCTCCTGATTCTCGCCGCGCTGCTGATCGTCTTCGTGCAGGCCCGGCGCGGAGCCCTCCGTTACACTCTCTTTTCTTCGCAGACGGCTGCCCCTTAAAAAGAGGAGCGGCGGATCGGACCGAAATCCCATCCGCCACCGCGTCGAATTGTCCGAACTACTCTTACTTGGAAACTGTCACAATGGCGGAGGACCCTTTGTTCCCTGCCGCATCGTAGGCAAAAGCTTGCAGCGTGTGGTTGCCCGTGGCCACTTTGGTCGTGCTCCAACTGAAGGAAACCGACCCGCCGGTTGCGCTCTGAAAAAATGTCCCGTCGATGTAGAGATCCACTCTCGTTACGCCGATATTGTCGTTCGCGGCTACCGTGACTTTCACCGCCTTGCCGACTTTGGTTCCTACCGCCGGCGAGGTGATCTGTGCCGTTGGCGCTGTCGTGTCGGCCGCGGCGTTGCTCACGGTAACCGTCACCGTGGAAGAGGTTCCCACGTTGCCAGCGGCATCATACGCTTTGGCCGCCAGACCGTGCGAACCGTTTGGGGCTTTAGTTGTATCCCAGGAGAACGTGCCCGAACTTGCCGAAATCGTCGTCGCCAGCGACCCGTCGATGTAAAGCTCCAGCTTGGTCACGCCCACATTGTCGCTGCCAGTCAGGCTCACACTCACGCTGCCACTAACCGTTGCGCCCGAAACAGGCGAAGCCAGGCTCGCGGTTGGCGCGGTCGTATCGGCAACCGGATTGCTCACCGTGACGGTAGATATCACCGAGGTGCCGACATTCCCGGCCGCATCATATGCTTTGGCCAAAATGCTGTGGGACCCGTTTGCGGCGGTCGCTGTGTTCCACCCGAACGAGGCGGCCGCTCCAGCGCTGGCACCGCCCAGCACCCCGTCCAGATACCACTCCACCTTTGTCACACCCACGTTGTCCGAGCCGCTCACCGAGACGGTTACAGTCCCGCTCACCGTTGAGCCTGCGAGCGGCGCGCTCACCACCGCGGTTGGCGCTGTCGTATCCGCCGGAGCCGCGGGCGCCGCCAGTGCCGCTGCCAGCGCCTTGGCCGCGTTTACGCGCCCCCAGCCATAACTCGTGTCCCATCCCGGGCTGCCGAGGTCATCCGCATTATTCTTCAAAAGGTCCTGCACCTGAGTCGCGCTCAGGCTGGGATTCGCGGAAATGACCAGAGCCGCCACCCCCGCCACGATCGGCGCGGAGAACGAGGTTCCTGACCCAGATGCGTATCCCCCTCCGCTGGCGGTCGTCACCACGTTCACTCCCGGGGCAGCGAGGTCAATGTTGTTGCCTGTGTTGGACCACGAGGCCAGCACGTCATTCTGATCGGTGGCGCTCACCAGCAGGAACAAAGGATTCTCCGTTGAATCGAAAGTAGCCGAATTGCCCGCCGACGCCGTCACCACTCCGCCTTTGGATTGGAAGTATTGCGCCGCCGTGTTGATCGCTGTGATCTTGGTCACGTTCCCGTAACTGATATTCGCCACCCGCGCCCCATGGTCCGCCGCCCAGGTCAGCGCGCTCGCCGTGGCGGAAGAGCTGGCACTCCCATTCGTGGAAGCGATCCGCAACGGCATGATCCGGCAGGCCCAAGTCACCGCCGCGACCCCGGCTCCGTTATTTCCCAACGCCGACGCCACCCCCGCCACCGCGGTCCCGTGCCCGGTCACATCGGTCAGATCCGAGTTGTTATCGTAAAAATTCCAGCCCGGAACCAACAACGACGCCAGCTCTGGATGAGTCGAATCAATCCCGCTGTCCAGGATCGCAATCGTCACCGCGCTGCTCCCGATAGAGTAATCCCACGCGGCCGGGGCCGCGATCTTCGTCAGATGATATTCCTGCCCGTAGTACGGGTCGTTCGGGATCACGGTGGGTGCTAACAGGTAATCGGGCTCCGCAAATTGGATGTTGGGATTGTGTTTCAGGGCATCCACCACCGTGGTCAGGCGGTCCTCTGGAACGTGGATCAGCCGCACATTGATCTGCTGAATGACCCCAGCCTCCATCGCGCCTTGCTGAGTATAAACGGCCTTAAGGCTTTTCTCCGAGAAACCAGCCTTTGGCCGCACCAGAATCTGTCCGGGCACGTGCGGAATCTGCGCTTCGGCCCGCGTGTTCACGCTCAGAGCCACGGCCACAGCCGCCAACGCTCCAAAACCGCAGAGAATCTGATGAATGCAGCGGATTTTCTTCCCGCCCTGATATTTCTTTCGTTCCATACGTCGACGCCGCTTGCTCTAAACGCCGGAGGGGCAAGGCTTGCCGCCCAGCGGTCGATAGGCAGACAAAAACCGAACGAGCACCTTGGGTGCCATGAGCAACTTTAGGAACTTCATCAAAAATTCTATTGATTTAGCGGAGGCTGGATTTGAGGCGTTTGCCTCAGTTTTGAGAAAAAGAGCCCAGCCTGAGCAGCTGTCCCCAAAAAACGATCTTTACCCGGCAAGAACTGTGAGCCGAGATTTGGTCCCGAACGGACCACCATCGAGACCAGCCAAACACGATTTCCACCACCCTACGCTGTCGCCGCTGCCTGCGCGCGCTCCACCAGAAAATCAGCCAGCACCTGATCATAGGGCCGATCGGTCGTGACCCTGCGATAGTCCGCCTTGAACTCCCGGCAGCCCGTGGTGATGCGCGCCAGAAAACGATTCAGTTCCGCCAGATACTGCTCCCGAATCAACGAAGGCTCGGTCACCAGGCTGCTGCCGGTCTCCAAATCCACAAACCGGACCGGCCGGTCGAATTCGAACTTCAGTTCCGCCGGATCGAGCAGATGAAAAATCGCCAGGTCATGCTTCTTGAAGCGCAAATGCTGAAAAGCGCTCAACAATTCCTCCGGGTCGTGAAACAGATCCGAGAACACCGCCACCAACGCGCGCGAACGGACCTTCTCGGCCAGATCATGCAGCACCGAGACCAGATTCGTAGCCCCCTCCGCTTCCGTCTTGATCAGCGAATCCGTGATCAACTGCACGTGGGTCGGAGTCCGCCGCGCCGGCACATCGATCGGCGCTCCTTCACGCGCGCAGATCAAGCCGGCCGCATCCCCCTGGTGAATCACCAGGTACCCCAGCGTGGCGATCAGCCGCCGCGCGTAATCCAGTTTCGTCCCGTGCTTCCCGCTGAACCGCATCGAGCCGCTCGTGTCCAGCACCATGTAGCAGCGCAGGTTCGTCTCCGCCTCGAATTCCTTCAGGTAAAACCGATCCGTGCGCCCGAACACCCGCCAGTCCAGCCGCCGAATATCGTCGCCGGGCACATAATTGCGGTACTCGGCAAACTCCACGCTCGAACCCCGGTGCGGGCTCCGATGATGCCCCGAGATCGTCCCCTCCATCGGCATCCGCGCCATCAGCGACTGGGCCATCAGGCGATTCAGCACCGCCGGATCGAGCAACTGCGTTGCGCTGCTGGCCGGAGGGGTGTCAGCCACGATCCTGCTCCCCGTGCATCTCGGCCACCAGGCGATCAATGATGATCGGGCTGGTGATGCCCTCGGCCTGCGCCTGGAAGTTCGTCAAAATGCGATGCGTGAGCACTGGATGGGCCACCGCTTCCAGATCCTCCATCCGCACCAGGTAACTCCCTTGCAGCACCGCGTGCGCCTTCGCCCCGCGAATCAGGTACTGGACCGCGCGCGGTCCCGCTCCCCACGTCACCCACTTCTTCACGCTGTCCGCCGCCTCGGCCGTGTTCGGCCGCGACTTCCGCACCATGCTCACCGCCGCGTCGTAAATATGATCCGGCACCGGCACCCGCTGCACCACTTCCTGGAAATGCAGCACCTCCTCGCCATTCACCAGCTTGTTCAGCTTCGGCGCCGCCGCGCCCGTTGTCTCCCGGGCAATCCGCCGCTCCTCCTCCATGGATGGATAGTTCACGTGAATGAAAAACATGAACCGATCCAGCTGCGCTTCCGGCAGCGAATACGTTCCCTCCTGCTCGATCGGATTCTGCGTCGCCAGCACGAAAAAGGGCGCCGGCAGCGGAAACACCCGCCCAGCCACCGTCACCCGATGCTCCTGCATCGCCTCCAGCAGCGCGCTCTGCGTTTTCGGCGGCGTCCGGTTGATCTCATCCGCCAGCACGATGTTCGCAAACACCGGCCCTTTCACGAACACGAACGCCCGCCGCCCCGGCTGGTCCGTCTCCTGCAGAATGTCCGTCCCGGTAATATCCGATGGCATCAGGTCCGGCGTGAACTGCACCCGGTTGAACTCCAGCGACATCACCTGCGCGAGGGCATTCACGATCGTGGTCTTCGCCAGCCCCGGCACCCCCATCAAAAGAGCGTGGCCGCGGGCCAGAATGCAAATCAGGAGCCGTTCGATCACCTCTTCCTGGCCGATGATCGCCCGGCCCAATTCCGCGCGCATTTTCTCGTAAAGAACGCGAAGTTTATCGATGGAGGCGACATCTCCGGACGACATGTTCGCGTCCGGCTTCCGTGGCGTCTCCTGAGCTGCTTTCTGCATATTTAAATCTGGAGCGCCGCTAACCTAGCGGCTGCCCGGCACAGGTCAATGATTCAACTTCCGCGCCCCCCCCTGCGGTCGCTCTCATCCCGTCGGCCTTGAACACAGCCGGGTGAAGCAGGTTTCCGCTCAGACATCGTCGTTGAGGTTTACGCTGATCGGTTCGTTGCTATCTTCGCGTTCGCACCACCGTGGGCAATTCCGGCCGTCATCGAGCACGACAGGCAGCGAGTCCCGGATCATCTTGTATTTGAGGAGGCGGCCCGGCGCGCGATGGCGCAGATAGACTTCCGCCGCGGCTACCGCTCAGTGATCACAAATAATTGGAGACGGACACGGTTGGCCATATGCTTTTGGCGGGGGCGATCAAGCGGAAAATCAGCATCCGTCAAGGGGCAACTGCCGTGCGCACCGAAGAAGACTCGGAGCAAGCTCAATCGCCGCGGGCCAAAGGATGCGGCCGGTTCGCGAGGTCTCGCGCTTCGGTTGGGCGCGGGCTTTCGAACTGCGTTCCGCCCAGATCGAGTTGGTAGACCATGCCCTCGTAGCCAACGACGTAGAATTGGCCATAGTCGTCCACGGAAAACGCGGTGACGGACTGGGGGCACACGCAGAGTTGGCGGACGGCTTGGATCGATCGATCTTCTTGCCTCAAACCCCAGATGCGTTTGGAGGTGTAGTCGCCGAAAATATAGACGCCGTAAAAGGGCGAGGCTTTGTCGCGGCGATACACGCAGCCGCCCACAATCGCGGACCCTTGCTTCCGCCGGGTGGAGAAGATCGGGGCGAGATAGTCCACGCCGTCCCGGCGGTATTGCGGGGAAAAGAGTTCAAAACCCTGGTAAACATTCCACCCGCAGTTCTCGCCGCGGCGCACAATATCCAGCTCATCGCCTCGCTCCTGGCCGAGATCGGCCACCCAGAGATCGCCGGTAACGGAATCGAAACTGAACCGCCACGGCTCGCGCAGGCCCCACGCCCAGATTTCGGGGCGCGCATCCCGCCGGCCGAGAAAGGGGTTGTCCGAGGGAATCGCGTAGGCTCGCTCCCCGTCGGTGTGATCGACATCCAGCCGCAGCATTTTGCCAAGGAGCAACGTCAAATCCTGGCCGTGCCCCTGTGGATCGTGATTCGGAGCAGAGTCCCCCATGCCGACGTAGAGAAAGCCGTCGGGACCAAACTGGAGGCAACCGCCGTTATGATGTTCCGCGCCAGCCACAATTTTCAGCAACCGGCGCGAAGGTTTGCCGGAATCCATCTTCGCGTCGGGCGAGGCGATTTTTTCCACAGCACGGTTGCAATCTCGCCGCCCTCGAACACCTGGTGCTTGAGATAATACTTTCGGTTTTCCTTGAAGTGCGGATGAAAGGCGAGGCCGAGAAGGCCGTTAGGGCCGCGGGCGCTGAAAACCTCCGAGGTGAAATCGCCGAACACCGAGACAGTGTCACCCGCGGCATCCTTTTGAACCGTCCAGACGATCCCAGCCTGATCCAAGGCCAGAAACAGACCTGCGCAGCCCGGCGCCTGGGCAAACCAGACAAGCCCCGGTTGCACCGGGCCAGAGGAGTGGGCGCTGGCCTTGGGAAACCGCAGGTTTTGGTTTAAGAACGGCCGGAGCATGGCCGGCGGATTGATCTCGGCAATCTCCTCGGGCATCCCGCGCAGGTTCACCTGAGAATGAGCCGACTCCTTGAGGCTGACGAGATATTCGATCAAGTCGGTGAATTCCGGCAGGGTGAGCCCGGCCTGCAAGCCGTCCGGCATGAGCGACAGGGAACTCCCGCGCTGTCGTTCGATCTCCTCCCGGGCGATCCGCAGCCGCTGGCCGTCCGCTCCGGCCAGTTCAATCCATGCGTCCGTCGATTGCTTGAGCACGCCCTGGTATTCCTCGCCCGATTTGGTCTCCACGATGGTTGTGCTGTAACCAACCGCGATGACCGCCGACGGCTGCAAAACCGCCTCAATCAAATCGCGGCGGGGAAATTGATCCCCGACCGAGAATAGATCGGGGCCCGCCTTCCCACCCTTCGCATCGATCGAATGGCATTTGGTGCAGGCCAGACGCTCCTCATTTTCAAAGAGCGCCCGCCCACGGGCCGCATCGCCGTCATGGGTCAGGGCAAACTGGCGATACTCATCCAGGCTGCGGGGCGCAGGATTGATCGGCTGGGCCTGGGCCAGAGCCCGTCCGCCAAGCCATGTCCCAAAGCCCGCGGCCAGTCCGCCCATCAAAAGCGCCTGAGCTAAATTCATATTCATCGTGAGCCCGCTGGCAGGCTCGCCGACAGTCTGGAACGCCCGGCCGGCCAATTCCTTGATTCGAGTCAATGAACCTCGCGGGATAAAATTGACCTGGCTCAAGGCCGGCTCCAACCCGCTTCGCTAACGTGGGCGCATGCTCCTCACGCCTGAAACGCCGAAGAAAGGGACAGAAGAGCTCTATCAGGAGCGGCTCCGGCGCTACGTGACCGCGCTGCGGAACGAAAAGCCGGACAAGATTCCGATCCGTCCGTTTGTCGCTGAATTCGTGGCCAAACACGCCGGCTACACCTGCCAGGAGATCACCCACGACTTCAACAAAGCCTTCGACGCGGTCATCAAGACCGCCCAGGATTACGATTGGGACGCGGTGGTGCCAAACATGGTCTGGGTCTGGACCGGGCTGACCCAGGCGATCGGCCTGAAATATTACGGCATACCCGGAATCGGGATTCCGCCGACGGTGGGCTTCAATTATATCGAGCCGCCCGAAGATCAAGCTTTCATGCGCGCCGACGAGTACGACGCGCTGATCGATGATCCGACGGCATTCCTCTACAACGTCTGGCTTCCGCGCGTCTCCACCGAAGTCGTCGCCCTCGGCCAGCCATCCACCTATCGCAATAATCTGGCGCTGGTGAAGGGAGGGATGGCGATGATGCTCTACTTCATGGCGCTCGGCCCGCAGATTCAACGCATGCGCCAGGAAGCCGGGGTGGTGTCGGCCATCGCCGGGATTTTCAAGGCTCCTTTCGACATTCTGGCGGACAAGATGCGGGGCTACATCGGGTTGACGATGGACATGCACACTCAACCCGAGAAAGTGCTGAAAGCCTGCGAAGCGCTGGCCCCGCACCTGACTCACGTCGGCCTGGGCACGGCCGATCCGGCGAAGCAAGTCCCGATCGGCTTCTGGCTGCATCGCGGCTGCGTTCCCTTCATCAACCCGGCCCAGTTCAAATCCCACGTCTGGCCGACATTAAAGCCGTGCATTGAAGAATTCTGGAAACACGGGAACCAAACCCTGTTCTACGCGGAGGGCAACTGGGATCATCATCTCGATGCTTTTGCGGAGTTGCCCGAGAGAAGCATCCTGTTCCATGTGGACCGGGGAGACATCCATCTCGCCCACAAAAAACTCCATCACAAATTCGCGTTGAGCGGGGGCATTCCGAATGTCCTGCTCAGCTACGGGACGCCGGACCAGGTCCGGGAACGCTGCCGCCAGATCATTGACGAAATCGCGCCGGACGGCGGCTACATCATGGACGCGAGCGCCATCATGCAAAACGACACCAACCCGGAAAACCTGCGCGCCCTGACGGAGTGCACCCGGGAACATGGCGTCTATTCCTCGGGCGGCCCGCAGCGCAACGGAGAAATTCATGTTCCCGCAGAGGGAGCGAACTGCTCCCGGCTGGGTGGGCTGGCGAATTTGCCTCCGAGCAAAAGCCAGCCGGGAGATTGTTTCCCGTGGGCTCAGAAAGTTCCTGAACTGCCGGAGATCAGCGGCGACCGCGAGCTGCTGGAGCGCATCTGGCAGAATATCGATTCGCTGGGAAACACCTTCATCTGGCAATGCCTGCTGAGCTTCTAATCTCTGGTGCAAGCCTCAAGTGTATCCGTCTTAGGAACAACGTGTGATCCGCGGGTGGGCTGTGGGAGAAATT